>NZ_JAJEJT010000003.1:0-1200000 GCF_021390645.1 Paraburkholderia flagellata | reverse complement strand
TCTCGTCTCTCATTTTGTGGTGTCGTTCTGCTGAAGAAGATGGATTCTATATTCGACAACGCGCTTCCTGGATGATATATATCCTCTTTCTACAAAAATTGCATACTTCAACCCCTACATCAGATTTCATAGGTTTTTTTATGTCTGAAGAGCTGGATTCGACCGACCTCGCGATTTTGAACGAATTGCAGGCCAACGGACGCCTCACGACCGCGGAGCTGGCGCAGCGCGTGAACCTCTCGCAATCGCCATGCTGGCGGCGCGTCAACAAGCTGGAGTCGGAGGGGGTGATACGCGGTTACCACGCCGAGGTGAGCCGCCGGATAGTGGGGCTGGGGGCGATGGTTTTCGTGATGATTTCGATTGACTACCAGTCCGCGGACCGTTTGCAGGAGTTTCAGGACGCTGTCGTGAAGATCCCCGAGGTGGTGATGTTCCACTCGATCTCAGGATCGGAGGACTTCATTCTGGTCGTGCTCACGAAGGATCTGGAAGCATTCTCTGATTTGCTGCACGACAAGCTGCATCGGCTGCCGGGTCTCGCCCGCTTGCAGACTTATTTCTCGCTGCGGGAAATCAAAGGCAGGATGGCCGAAATTCCCATTCCCTTATGAATCGCGATGGCGACGGCGCCCGCCACACACGCCAGCACGGCCGAACCCGCGATCAGGAACGTGTCGCTGTACGCCATCAGGAGCGCTTCGCGAGTCACACGTTGATTGATGAGCGCAAGCGCAGTCTCGTACCAGCCGTCATGGCGCCCGTGTGGCAGTCCTTGTGCGCGCGGCACATCCAGGCGCGCTATCACGCTCGCGAGCGCCGGCCTGCGAGTGCCCCACGGCGTTACGCTGGTGGGCTATGACGACATTCCCCTCACCGCTTACGCGAGCCCGCCGTTGACCACCATGCGAACGGATCCGATCGGACGCGGCAAGGCGGCGATGGTGGTGCTGCTCGCGCAGATTGAAAATCGCGCGCTGCGCACGATCGGGCGTCGAAACGAACAGGTCGCCGAATTGATCCTGCGTGAATCGTGCGGTGCGTACCTGCGGCGCACGTAGCGAGCATGGCCCCGCGGCGGCACGTTCGGGCCGCCTGCCTATGCCAGGTCGACGAGCGTCTGTTTGCGCGACTTGACTTCCTTCAGGACAAAAGCGGAATAAACCTCCTTCACGTTCGGCAACGCGCCAATCTGGTGCCGGGCAAATTCGCCGAATTCGTCGAGCGTACGCGCGACCACCGTGAGCTGGTGGTCATAGCGGCCCGAAATGCAACTGCAGGCGATGATCTGCGGACTTGTGATGACGGCGTTTTCGAATGCCTTCACGTGCTTTTCGTCCTTTTTGTCGAGCGATACGTACACGTACGCCGTCACGTGGAAGCCCAGCTTCTTCATATCCACGTCGGCGTGATAGCCGCTGATGATCCCCTCCTGCTCGAGACGCTTGACCCGCCGCCAGCACGGCGAGGTCGTCAAGTCGACGCGATCGGCTAGCTCCGCGCTCGACAGCCGCGCGTCGAGCTGCAGCGCTTTCAGAATCTGCAGGTCGATTCGGTCCACCTCATGTTCTGCATTGTTCATTTCAAAATCCGGCTGGCAACGAAACGTTCATTTTAATCAAAACGCCCGCAGCGGCAATTTCCGCCAAACAATTTCCATCCATGCCGCGTATAGTTTGCTGACAAAACGACTGCCGGGTGCGAGGCCCGGTACGTCTATCAGGGCTTATTCAAGAGAGCATTGCATGGATCTTGGCTTGATAAATCAGCACGCAGTCGTCTGCGGAGCGAGTAAAGGACTGGGTTACGCCTGCGCCGAAGCGCTCGCGCGCGAGGGCGCGCGGATCACCCTGGTGGCGCGCAACGAGACGGAACTGGTCGCCGCCGCCGCGCGGCTGCGCGAAAGCAGCGGCGCGCAGGTGGATGTGGTCGCCGCGGACGTTTCGACCGAAGCGGGCCGCGCACTGATCGTCAACCACGCGAAAAATATCGGCATCCTGATTAATAATGCAGGCGGCCCGCCTCCGGGCCAGTATGCCGACTGGTCACACGAAGACTGGATCGCGGCGCTCGAAGCCAACATGCTCAGCGGCATTTTTCTGATCAAGGCGTTTTTGCCGGCCATGCTCGAACAGGGCCACGGCCGCATCGTCAATATCACCTCAGTCACGGTCAAGCAGCCACAAGCCCTGCTGGGCCTTTCGACGGCAGCGCGCCTCGGGCTGACCGGCTATGTGGCGACCGTGGCGCGCGAAGTGATCGCACGCGGCGTCACCATCAACAACCTCCTGCCGGGCTATTTCCTGACTGACCGGCTGCGCTCGATGTTCGAGAGCTGGGACAGCCAGGCTGGCGAAAACGTGCCTGTATCCGAACAAAAACGCCTGACCATTCCCGCGCAGCGCTTCGGCAGTCCGTCCGAATTCGGTGACGTGTGTGCGTTTCTTTGCAGCAGGAGCGCGGGCTACATGACCGCGCAGAACATCCTGCTCGATGGCGGCCTGTATCCCGGCACGTTCTAGGCGTCGGGCCCGAATCGCCTTCAATCAAATCGACGGTTTCGACACCCCTATGAATTTGACGAACCAGCAACTCGCACAGACGCTCTTCGAGCAACATATGGCGCGTGCGCCATTCAGCACGCTTCGGTCCGCAGGCAAGGCACTCGATACCGCAGCGGCATACGACGTGCAGGACGAATTCGTGGCCATGCTGCGTCACGCACGCAAGGCCAATGTCGTCGGCTACAAGATCGGGCTCACCTCCACCGCCATGCAGACCATGTGCGGCATAGGCAAGCCCGTCTTCGGCCGGATTCTGGGCGACCAGGTGTATCGCAGCGGCGCGCGCGTCGATCTGAAGCAATACATCCACCTTGGCCTCGAATTCGAAATCGCGGTGAAGCTGAGCAGCGATCTCGTGCCCAACGGCAAGGCCCTGTCGACAGAAGATGTCGCGGCATGCACCGCGGCGATCTGCCCGGCACTCGAACTGGTGGACGACCGCCATGCCGACTACAGCACGCTCGACGCCTCGTCGCTGATCGCCGACAACTCATGGAACGCCGGCGTGGTGCTGGCTGACTGGCAACCGCTACCGAGCGATTTTGGCGTTCGACAAGGGCGCGTATTTTCACCAGACCCGCAAAATCCGCAGGCAGAAACTGGCGCGGTCGATTACCGGCATGTGCTCGCTTCCGTGGCGTGGCTGGCGCAAGAACTGGCGTTCAGAGGATCGCACCTGCGTGCGGGCGAAATCGTCATGACCGGGAGCGTGGTGCGTACCCGCTTTCCGCTGGAAGGCGAAGTCTGGCACTACGAGGTTGATGGCCTGGGAACGAACGGCGTGAACTGCGCCCGTGCAGGCACGTGAGGCGTGCGCGTGAGCCAAACTGAGCCACGACGGCCGCGCGCGACGTAACAGTACCGACTATCGGCCGCATACCATCAATCAGGCTTCAAGGAGGAGACGCAGTGAAACGGAATCAATTGGCTGCCGTGGTAGCCCTGTGCTTTGCGGCAGCGAGCACGACGGGCTATGCCCAGGTTAGCGTCAAAATCGGCGTGGTGGGCCCGTTGACCGGGTCGGGCGCGAGTTACGGCAAGGACATGGAAAACGGCGTGAAAATCGCCATCGATGAAGCCAACGCGCAGAAGATCACGCTCGGTGGCAAAGTTGTGCAATTCGCACCCGAATACATGGACGATCAGGGCGACCCACGCACGGGCGTGCAGGTGGCGCAACGGCTGGTGGACGAAGGCGTGAGCGCCGTCATTGGCCATGTGAATTCTGGCACGACCATCCCGGCATCGAAGATCTATGCCAGCGCGGGCATTCCCATGATTACGCCCGCAGCTTCGAATTCGATCATCACGAAGCAAGGTTTCGATACGGTGTTCAGCGTCGTGCCGACCGATGCGCAAACCGCCGGCAGTGCGGGCACCTACGCCGTGACCACCCTCAAGGCCAAGCGGATCGCGATAATGGACGATCAGACCGCCTTTGGCCAGGGTTCCGCGCAGGAGTTTCGCAAAGCCGTGCTGGCCGCGCACGGAACCATTGTCGACCAGCAGTACACGAGCGACAAAGCGATGGACTTCAGCGCGCAGCTCACGCACATCAAGAGTGTCAACGCCGATCTCCTGTTCTTCTCCGGGCTGGGTCCGCAGATCGCGGGCATTGCGAAGAAAATGAAGCTGCTCGGCATGAAAACGCTGTTGATGGGTAGCGGCGGCACGGTTTCCGAGGATTTCATCCAAATCGCGGGTGAGAGTGCCGAGGGCGTCGAAGGTCTGGACTACGGGCTGCCTGTTTCGAGAATGCCGCGCGGGCCGGAGTTCGAGAGCAAGTACAGGAAGATCTTCAATTCGAACATGCAGGTCTACGCTCCCCTGGGTTACGACGCGACCTGGGTGGTCATCAAGGCGATGCAGGAAGCCAACTCGTCGAAACCCGCCGATTACCTGCCCAAGCTGCGCATGGCAAAGTTCCAGGGCGTTTCGGGGCCTATCGAATTCGACAAGACCGGCGCCTTGAAGGTTGCGGCCACAACCATCTATCAGGTTCGTCATGGTAAATGGGAAATCCAGGAGACAGTTGTCTCCAGGTGAAAGCAGCCGGGCGTTTGACGCCCGGGCCGGGAAGCGGCGAGCGCGTTGAGAAAAAGTTCGTGCTAGCCTCATCGCGCGATCCCCTTGCGGCCGATCCGAAGCTCGATTCGCGCAGCGGCAACGGCCGGCTTGCGACGCAATGGTGCGTTGGTCGCGACAGAACCTTCCCGGCGGACCGCTCTATCCATGATGCACATCCTTCATTCAACCGCGTTGCGCTACTTCGTCGAAGTGGCCAATACCGGGTCGATCGCCGAAGCCTCCGCAAGGTTGCATGTTGCCTCTTCGGCAATCAGTCGTCAGATTGCCAAGCTCGAATACGAGGTGCGCGCTCAGTTGTTCGATCGCCAGCCGCGCGGCATGACATTGAGTAGTGCCGGCGAGGCGCTCCTGGGTTACGCACGCAAAAGCCTGCTGGAAGCCGAACAGATCGTACGCGAGATCGACGGTGCGCAGCATTCGCTGGCCAGTGTCGTGAGACTCGCGTGCTCCGAGGGCTTCGCCACCGAGTTCCTGCCTTCGCTGATTCACCGCTTCAGGCAGATCAACCCGCGCGTGCATTTCGAGTTATCGGTGACTCGCCCCGCCGACGCCACCCGACTCGTGCGCACTGGCGACGCGGATCTAGCGCTCACCTACAGTCTGACGGTACAAACCGGCGTCAACATCATCCATGCTTGCCGCGCCCCCGTGTTCGCGCTGATGCGCAGCGATCATCCGCTGGCAAAACGGCGGCAACTCTCACTCGCGGAAATCGCCGAGCACGCACTCATCTTGTCAGAGCCCGGAACCACGATCCGCACGCTGATCGATGTCGCGGCCGGTGCGGAAGGTATCGCGCTCACGCCCATATTCGTGACCAACAATAGCCAGGCGCTTTACCGCTACGCGCAGTTGTCGGGCACCATCACCTTTTCCGGCGCGCTAACGGTTCGAGGCAAGCCGCAAAGCGATGCGCTCGTCGCCGTACCGCTGGCGGGCAAAGTGCAGCCGCGCCGCGTCGAAGTCCAGACGATGACGGGGCGCACCCTACCCGTCGCGGTGCGGGAGTTCGCCGACTTTCTGGTGGCCGAACTCAAGCGCATGCCGGGCATAGCGCGCGAGACGCGAACGTCGCGTCGGGCCCGCGATTAACGAGCGCTTTCCGGGCAATAACACGCGACTCACGCCGGCAGCTTCGCAGCGCTCACTTCGCCGAGATCCCAAAACAATCCTGCCATCAATCGCAGCGCTTCGCGCGCGACTGACCCGAGCATATGTTCGTTCGGCGCATGTTGCGCACAGCCCGGATAGGAATGGGGAATCCAGATGGTCGGCAAACCGAGCACATCGGCGAAAGCGTCGTTCGGAATGGTGCCGCCCAGGTTGGGCAGGATCGCGACTTTCTTTCCCGTGGTTTGCGTGATGGAGCGCACGGCCCAGTTCACCCACGGATGATCGGGTGCGAGGCGGGTCGCGGGCGCGACCAGCGTCACGCGAACATCGACATCGGGAAAGCCGTGCTGATCGAGATGCGTGCGAAGGCAGGCTTCGAGCCGCGCGATATCCGTTCCCACCACGAAGCGTAACTGGCAGAACGCGCGCGAAACAGCCGGAATCGCGCCGACTGGCTGCGCCGGATTGCCTGCCACCATCGCCAGCACCTCAAGCGTATTGCTGCCGAACACACGCTCGGCAGGCGTCAGCCCGGGCTCTCCCCATTCGGTATCGATGTCCGGGTCGCCCGGGTCCGTGCCCACTTCGAGATCGGCAATGGCCACGGCCACTGGCGCGTCGATCGGCGCGGCGCGCAACCCCTCCACTCGCACCCGCCCTTTTTCGTCGATGAGGCTCGCCAGCGCGTGCGCCAGACGAACCGCCGGATTGCTCAGCAAACCGCCCCAGTTACCGGAGTGATAAGCCTTGGCGCGCGCCGTCACGGACAACTCGAAATTCGCCGCGCCGCGCGAGCCGAGAAATACCGTTGGCCGCGCCGCGCTGATACGCGGACCGTCGGACGCAATCAACACGTCGGCGCGCAACTCCTCCTTCAATGCCGCGCATAGATCGTTGAGTCCGGGAGAGCCGACCTCCTCCCCCATTTCCATGAGAACGGTCACGTTAAAGCCGAGCGGCTGGCCCGCTTCGACACGCGCTTCGATCACCGCTCCAAGCGCGCCGAGATTGACCGTGTGTTGGCCCTTGTTGTCCGCGCTTCCACGCCCGTACCAACAATCCTCCTCGATGGCAACCTGCCACGGGCCCGCCCCATGCGTCCACTGCTCGTCCTGGCCGCGCACCACGTCTCCGTGCCCGTATATCAGCACCGCGGGCCATGCCGGATTCTCCATGCGCCTTGCGATGAGAAACGGGGCCCCGTTTGCAACCGGGTTGTCGTAAAGCGCACTGATAAAGCCGAGCTTGCCTAACGCGGCCTCCATTTCGTCACTCAGATAGGCCCGCAGAACCGCTGCACTTTCGGCCTGCTGGCTTTGCGTGCGCCGGGCGACGCGGCGCGCGAGATCATCGAGGAAACGCCCCTCGTCGAAATAGCGTTCGACAAACTCGATTGCGGTGTCACGGGTCATTCAATTTCTCCAGTCAATCCTGCAACGCGGCGCGCTGGTGGGGCGTTGCTATACGATGCGATAGAACGCTTGCGCCGTGCCACCGAATATGCGCGCGTGCGCCGATTCGGGCACGAGTTGGCGGGCAACCCGAAACCAGTCGCCGTAGCGACCGTTGCGTTCGAGAACGGGCCAGTCGCTCGCCCACATCAGCCTGGTTTCGCCGAACGCCTGCATCAACACATCGACATAGGGCGCGAAGGTCGCGGCCGTCCAGTTGGGGGCCGAACGCGTAGGTAACGCGGAGAGTTTGCAAAAGACATTCGGATGACGCGCCAGTTCAGTCATGCCGGCCTGCCACGCCCGGAAGTTGGCGCCAGCCACCTGCCAGTCTCGGACCTCCGGTTTCCCGCAATGATTGATCGCGATCTGCAATGACGGGTGTCGCTCCACCAATTCGATCAACGCTCGCAGATGGCGCGGCTGGATCAGCGCATCGAAACTCAGGTCACGCTGCGCGAGCGCTACGAACGTTTCATTCAACTGCGGCCCCAACATCCAGTCGTCGTCCGGGATATCCTGGATCATCGGCCGTACGCCGCGAAAGCGTGGATGCTTCGACAAGCTGTCGAGCTGCGCCGGTGTGTCGCGCGCAGCGAAATCCACCCACCCGACTACGGCGCCGAGATACGGGTGCGCGTGGGCAAGCGACAACAGAAAGTCTGTCTCTGCGAGAGTCGGCGCGGCCTGGATCGCGACCGCACGCTCGATTCCATGCGCGTCGAGCAGCGGCTTGAAATCGGCCGGTTCGTAGTCGCGATAAAGAAAGCCGGTGTCGGGGGTCAGCCAGCCGTAATCATTCCGGGCGATACGCCAGAGATGGTGGTGCGCGTCGATCAGCATCAATACTCCTCAATACCTCGGGCCGGATTCGTTTAGTCGAGCGCCGTGTCGCGCGTTTCGCTCAACAGCGTCATGCCGAGCAACCCCAGCGCGCAGGCGCCGATGATGTAGAACGCCGGTGAAAGCGGATTGCCCGTCACACGCAGCAACCAGGTCACGACGAATTGCGTACTGCCGCCAAATACCGTTGCGGCGATCGCGTAGCTAATCGAAAGACCGGTGCTTCGCAGCGTCTTCGGAAACGTTTCGGGAATAATGGTGATGACAGCCGCAGCGTGCGAGCCGGTCAGCAACGCGAGCACGGCGGGCACGGCAAACAGCGTGACCAGCGAATGCCAACTGTTCAGGATAACGAAGGCTGGATAAGCAATCAGCAGCAGCAAGGTGCACGGCACGATCATGACCACCTTGCGGCCGAACCTGTCCGCCAGCATGCCGCCAGTTAACGCGGCGACCACCATGCACGCGCCAACCATCATCGTGACGGCAATCGACATCGTCATGGGATAGTGCAGGAGCGTCAACGCATAGCTGGTCATGTAGTTGTTCACATAGACCGTTACGGTGCTCGGAATGATGATTAACGTCGCAAGCGTCACGCACCGCAGATAGCGTCCTTGCATCGATGCCGTTGCCGCCGCGAAAGTCGGCGCGGTGTCGGCTGGCGCTGCTGTTTCGTGCATATTCCGGCGCAAGATGAGCCCGACCGGAATCACCGCGAGCCCAAGCGCGAAGGGAATTCTCCAGCCCCAGGCCTGCATGCGTTCGGCGGACAACGTTGCGGAAGCCAGCACCCCGATCGTGCCCGCAACCAGCACGGCGAGCCCTTGACTGACCACCTGCCAGCTCGCGTAACGCGCCCGTTTTCCTCCGGGAGCCGTTTCGACGAGGAAGGAGGTAGTGGGGCCGGCCTCGCCACCCCAGGCAAAGCCCTGGATGAGCCGTGCGAGCACGATCAAGGCCGGCGCCGCCGCACCGATCGATGCGTACGGCGGGGCCAGCGCGATAATCGCCATGCCGAGCGCCATTAGCGCGAGCGTCAGGAGCATGGCCGGTTTGCGGCCCGCACGGTCCGCATAGCGCCCAATGACAATGCCCCCGAGCGGCCGGGCCAGAAACCCCACCCCAAATGCCGCGACCGAAAGCAATAGCGCGCCCAACGCGCTATCGGAGGGAAAAAACGCCTTGCCGATAATCGCGGCAAAGAACGCATAGACCGTAAAGTCGTAAAACTCGAGCGCATTGCCGATCACGGCCGCGACCACGGCGCTTCGGGATGCTTCGTGCTTGCTGCTCGCGATCTCGCGACCCATCGTGGCTGATTGCATGAGAATCCTGTCGTTGTTTGACTCCCAGCCCACACGACATGTCCCTGAAAACGGCATGGTGCAGGAGTTGGGCGGATTTTAGGAAACCAATTTTCAGGTGACAATTGCCAAGTTTGGCGGGAAGCGGTGCTGAAATGGCAACGCAGGTTCGGAGCGGATCGGCGCGGTTAGCCCAGGACACCAATCGTGCGGATGACTCGCTTCGCGGTGGAGCGGTTTTGTGCAACAGTTTGCGCATAGCCACCGTTTTTCGTCGCCTCTAAATTGTTAGGATTGCATAATTGTTCGTGCCGCCAATCGGGAAGCCGAATGATAGTTCAAGGTCCGTCGGCCACCCTTCGCCGCGCTTCAGTAGCGCCGCTCGGCCGCGCGCCCCTCTGACTCAAGGAGTCCTGTCGTATCACAAGGCGGACTGGCAAGGAAAGTCGTGCCATTGTTATCCGAAGTCACCCGCAGCGCGTCGCCGTGCGCCGCCACAAGCTGTCGCGCGATGGACAGACACAGCCCCAGCACCAAGCCCGCGCCGTCCCGACGCGGCGCGTCAGGACGGGATGAGAAACCCGTCGCGGTTCTTTGCGCCCTTGATCCAAGCGGGCGCCCGTCCCCGGCCCGACCCGGTGGCGCCGGTCTTCGGATCGTGGTATTTCGCGGGCGAAGCCCCCGCGGCGGCCTTCCGGGGACGCTCCCGGCGAGCGCTCCCACATCAACGCCTTCTCGCTCTCGCTGTAATAGATCCGGATTCTGTACTTCATCTGCAACACTCCCGCTGCTGACGCAGCTTTGATTGTGTTGCATCGACCGGTTGAATCCGCATCAGTAAGCGGCCATATCAGCCTCTCGACTGCATTAGCGCCGCTGCCCGATTCGATCACTTCGCGCCGCCGACTCCCACGTGCTTTTTGTGCCGGGCAGTGCGTGCCGCGCTCATTGCCGTTGCCCGTCAAATGAGGCTGAAGACCACGCCCCCAGTCAGAATACCTGCGCCCCATGGGCACAATCTTTCGTTTCTCAATACAGACGCGCGATAGGTGTCTTTCCGAAGGTTGGTCCTTCTTTGCCAACAAACGTGAGACAACTTTGATTGCAGGGCGAGGATAAATTTCAATTGCTACTCAAGAAATGTAGCGAGCACGCCTTGGGCCAAGAATCATTGCAACTAGGGTGCATCTGTAAAAATTGCAATTCATTTAGTTTCAGAAGCTTAGACGAGGCATGCAGAACAGGTTTCGTTTGCGAGCCACCAGGTGTGGCTCGTTTTCTGCACGCATTTAAAGGCGGCGCTACACTCGGGCGGTTGTCGAAAGGCCGTGCCCACGGGCCTGCGCTTTGGCCCGCCCATTAGGCGGGCAAAGCGGAACAGCCGGCGCGCGGACGTTTCGATTGCACGATCGAGAACGACAAATCCCCACTCTCGGAGAGCCGCTCCATGACGACGCTCACAATCAACGGAGAAACCCATACGGTCGACGCGCCGCCCGACATGCCGCTGCTCTGGGTCCTGCGCGACATTGTCGGCCTCACCGGCACGAAGTTCGGCTGCGGCATTGCACAGTGCGGCGCATGCACGGTGCATCTCGACGGCGAAGCGGCGCGCTCGTGCGTGCTGCCCGTCGCGGCCGTTGCGGGCCGCAAGATCACGACCATCGAGGCCATCGGCGCCACGCCTGCGGGGCAAAAGGTGCAGAAAGCCTGGCGCGAGATCGACGTCGTGCAGTGCGGCTACTGTCAATCGGGGCAGGTGATGTCGGCGGCGGCGCTCATCGCCGCGAATCCGAACCCGAGCGACGCGGATATCGACGCCGCGATGGCGGGCAATATCTGCCGCTGTGGCACCTATGCGCGCATTCGCGCCGCCATCAAGCAAGCCGCGAAGGAGGCCTGACATGTCACAGGGCCTCCTCGATGCGCAGAACGGCGCGCCGCAACGCAAGCCGCAACACGCCGCAAGCGCCCAGCTCTCGCGCCGCACTTTCCTCAAGCTCGGCGCGGCAGCGGGCGGCGGGCTGCTGCTCGGCATCAGCTTTTCCGCCGGCGCACAGGGCGACAGCCAGACGCGCAAATCTATCGTCGGCGGCGATGGCAACGAAGCCCCGCAAGACGGCGTGTTCGAACCGAACGCGTTCGTGCAGATCGACCGCTCGGGCAAGGTCACGCTCATCGTCCCGAAGGTGGAGATGGGGCAAGGCGTCTACACCTCGATTCCCATGCTGATCGCGGAAGAACTCGAAGTGCCGCTCGACAGCGTGACGGTCGATCACGCGCCGCCCAATGCGAAGCTCTTCACCGACCCGCTCCTGGGCGGCCAGCTCACGGGCGGCTCGACGTCGATTCGCTTTGCCTGGCAGCCCATGCGTGAAGCAGGCGCTGCCGCGCGCACAGTGCTGATTCAGGCAGCGGCGCAGCAGTGGCAAGTCGATCCGGCCAGTTGCCACGCAAAGGCCGGCGAGGTGCTGCACGACGCGAGCGGCCGGCGCATCGCCTATGGCCAGCTCGTCGATGCGGCCGCGCAGCTGCCCGTACCGCAGAAGGTGGCGCTCAAGGACCCGAAAGATTTCACGCTGGTCGGCAAGCCCACGAAGCGCCTCGACTCGCCGGAGAAGGTGGACGGCTCGGCGCTCTTCGGCCTCGACGTGCGCCTGCCCGGCATGGTCTACGCCGCCATCGTGAACTGCCCCGTGTTCGGCGGCACGCTCGCGAAGGTCGACGACACGCGCGCGAAGCAGGTACCCGGCGTCACGCAGATCGTGAAGATCGACAACGCCGTGGCCGTGGTTGGCGCGCACACGTGGGCCGCGAAGCGAGGCGCGGCGGCGCTCGTCATCGAATGGAACGAAGGCGCGGGCGCGAACGTGTCGATGCAGCAGATCGTCGCCGATCTCGCGAGCGCCTCGCAGCGCGAGGGCGCCGTCGCGCGCAAGGATGGCGACGTGCAGCAGGGGTTCGGCAACGCGAAAACGCGCATCGATGCCGTTTATCAGCAGCCGTTCCTTGCGCACGCAACGATGGAGCCGATCAACTGCACGGTCCACGTGCAGCCCGACGGCTGCGAGATCTGGGTGGGCACCCAGGTGCCCACGCGCGCCGTGGATGCGGCCGTGGCCGTCACCGGCCTTAAGCCCGAGCAGATCACGCTGCACAATCACCTGCTCGGCGGCGGCTTTGGGCGGCGGCTCGAAGTCGATGCGATCACCCAGGCGCTCAAGATCGGCAAGCAGCTCAATGTGCCGGTGAAGGTGTTCTACACGCGCGAGGAGGATATTCAGCACGACATGTACCGGCCGTACTACTACGATCGCATCTCGGCCGGGCTCGACGCGAACGGCAAACCCGTGGCCTGGCAGCACCGCATTTCGGGTTCTTCGATCATGGCGCGCTTTGCGCCACCCGCCTTCCAGCACGGCGTGGACCCCGACGCCGTGGAAGTCGCCGCCGACCTGCCCTATGACCTGCCGAACCAGTTGATCGAATACGTGCGCCAGGAGCCGCATGCGGTGCCAACCGCGTTCTGGCGCGGCGTCGGACCGACGCGCGGCACGTTCGTGGTGGAGAGCTTCGTCGACGAGCTGGCCGTGGCGGCGAAAACCGATCCGGTCACCTACCGCCGTAATCTGCTCGGCAAGTCGCCGCGCGCGCTGGGCGTGCTCGACGTGGCCACACGCGAAGCGAACTGGGGGCCGCCCATGCCGAAGGGCCAGGGGCGCGGCGTTTCGGTGATGCACGCGTTCGGCAGCTTCCTCAGCATGGTCGCGGACGTCACCGTGAACGACGGCGAGGTGCGCGTGGACCGCGTGGTGTGCGCCGTGGATTGCGGCATGGCTGTGAATCCCGAGACCATCGAGGCGCAGATCCAGGGCGGCATCGTGTTCGGCATCACGGCTGCGCTGTACGGCGAGATCACGATCGAGCGCGGCCGCGTCACGCAAACCAACTTCACCGACTATCGCATGCTGCGCATCGACCAGATGCCGGTTATCGAAGTGCATTTCGTGAAGAGCACCGAAGCGCCCGGCGGGATCGGTGAACCCGGCACCTCGGCGGTCATTCCGGCCGTGGCGAATGCGATCTATGCGGCGACCGGCAAGCGTCTGCGACATTTGCCCGTGGGCCGCCAGCTCGTGAACGCGGGCGCGTCCGCGCAATCGGCGTGAGGGAGCGAACCATGACGAAAACGATCGAAGCATCCCAACGCGCTCGCAGCCTGCGCCGCGCTGCCGGCGGCGGTGGAAAGCTCGCGCTTGCCCTCGCGGCCGCCGCGACGCTCGCATGCGTGAGCGCGCGCCCCGCCCTCGCGGCGGACGCGGCGGACGCCGCCACGATCCAGCGCGGCGCGTATCTCGCCGCCGTGGGCGACTGCGCCGCGTGCCACACGGCGCCGCACGGCAAGCCGTTTGCAGGCGGCCTGCCGATGAACACGCCGATGGGCCGCATCTACACGACCAACATCACGCCCGACCCGGACACCGGCATAGGCAGCTACACTCAGGCGGACTTCGCGCGCGCCATGCGCGAGGGCGTCGCGAAAGACGGCCACAACCTCTATCCGGCGATGCCTTATCCCTCGTACGCGAAGGTGCGCAACGAAGATGTCGCCGCGCTCTACGCGTACTTCATGCAGGGCGTGCAACCCGTCAGGCAGACCAACCGCGACGCCGACATCAAGTGGCCGATGAACATGCGCTGGCCGCTCAAGCTCTGGAACGCCGTCTTTCTCGAGAAGGGCGCTTACCAGGACAAAGCGGGCAAGGACGCAGCATGGAATCGCGGCGCGTACCTCGTGCAGGGGCTGGGCCACTGCGGCTCGTGCCACACGCCGCGCGGCGTCGGTTTCAACGAGAAGGCGCTCGACGAAAGCGGCGACGCCTGGCTCACGGGCGCCGCGCTCGACGGCTGGTTCGCCTCGAACCTGACTGGAGAACACAACACGGGCCTCGGGCGCTGGAGCGAAGCGGACCTCGCGCAGTTCCTGAAGACGGGCGCGAACCAGCACGCCTCGGCATTCGGCGCGATGACCGATGTGATCAACAAGAGCACCCAGGCCATGAACGACGCGGACGTCAACGCGATCGCGGCCTACCTGAAGTCGCTGCCGGCGAAAGGCGGCGATGGCGGACCGGCCTATGCGTATGACGCGCAAGCGACGAAAGTGTCGCTCTCGCGCCCGGCGAACGATGCGGGCGCGCGCGTCTACACGGCGTATTGCATGCATTGCCACGGCGCCGACGGGCGCGGCTTCGCGCCGATGTTCGCGCCGCTCGCGGGCAATCCGAACGTGCTGGAGAAGGACGCGTCGTCGCTCATCAACGTCACGCTCAACGGCACCCGCGATCTCGTGATCCAGGGCATGCCCGCGCCGTACCCCATGCCCGCTTATGCAGATGTCCTAAGCGACAAGCAGATCGCCGACGTGCTCACGTTCGTTCGCGCGGGGTGGAACAACAAGGCGGGTGAGGTGGGTGCGGCAGAGGTAGCGAAGATGCGCACGAGGACGCAGGCTGCACGCTAGGAAGGATGTTGAAGCGATCGCGCCGGCCGTGAATGCGGTCGGCGCGATTGTCGCAAGGCGCTTGTAGCAAAGCGCCTGTAGCGTTAGTGAGCGAGCGGTTGCGTCACGTCCTGGCCGAACCACTGCATGGAGATCTTCTTGAGCGTGCCGTCCTGCTTGAGCGAGGTGAGCGCGTCGTTGATCGCCTTCTCGAACTTCGGATTGCCCTTGCGGAACGGAATGGCCATTTCCTGATCGGCGCCCGGCAACACGGCGCCCGGACGCAGCGGCAGATTCGACGTCTTGATGATGTACGGCAGCATCAGGCGGTCGTCCATCGTCGCGTCGATGCGCTTCGTGGCCAGGTCGCGCAGCTTCTCCGGCGCACCCGGATACGTTTGCACGTTGATGCCCGGCACGGCGCGCGCCATCTGGTCATAGTTGGTGCCGAGCGTCACGCCGAGCTTTTTGTCGCCCTTGAACGCGTCGAGCGTCTTGAATTCGCGCTTGTCGTCGGCGCGCTGGATCAGCTGGGCCGCCGAGTACGTGTACGGCTGGCTGAAGTCGAGCGCCTGCTGGCGTTGCGGCGTGATGGTCACCTGATTGACGATCACGTCGAACTTGCCGGCCTGCAGCGCCGCGATAATGCCGCTCCATTCGGTGGGAATGAACTCGGGCTTGACCCCGAGCTTGGCCGCCACGGCCTTCGCGACGTCCACGTCGAAGCCGACGAGTTCGCCCTTGCTGTCACGGGAATCGAACGGGGGATAGGTGCCTTCCAGACCGATCTTGAGCACCCCGGCCTGTTTCACGGAATCCAGCAGATCTTCTGCATGGGCAGAAACGGCGGTAAATCCCAATGCCGATACGGCAAGCGCGCTAGTGAACAGGAGCTTCGTCAACTTCATTCAACTTCCCCTCTTTATGTGGATGTCTGGACTGCTTCGCGATGGCACATCAGCGCCCCCCGAGGCCGCGTCGCTAGAGAATACTACGATCGGCAGCGCGATCGTAGCCCACGCAACTGAGTACTTTCCCGTGCTGAGCGGCGCGCAATGCTGACTGCTCGCAGAGCACTACTGAGGAGAGCCAGGTTTGCGGTGTCCGCTTCGCGAGGTTCGGATGCTGCGCGTCAAGCACGAGCCAGTCGGCGCGGGCGCCCTCAGTTGCCGGACACGCGTCCACCTTGGCCGTGGCGCGTCACTCCCAGAGATCATCCCATCGACCGGGAATGACGTGAGAGGGTTTTCCCTGGAGATGCCCCGCGTGGGTCCGCCCGGTGTGTTTTACCCGCTTCTGGTAATGTCACGCACATGCAAACGATCCTCTCCATCGAGAATCTCTCGAAAGTCTATGCATCGGGACTCCGGGCGCTCACGAACGTCAACCTCGACATCCAGCGGGGCGAAATCTTCGCGCTGTTGGGGCCGAATGGCGCGGGCAAGACGACGCTCATCAGCATCATCTGCGGCATCGTCAATGCGAGCGAAGGCAGCGTGCGCGTGGCCGGTCACGATATCCTCGCCGACTACCGCGCCGCGCGCTCGCTGATCGGCCTCGTGCCGCAGGAGCTGACCACCGACGCGTTCGAAACGGTCTGGGCCACCGTCTCGTTTAGCCGCGGCCTGTTCGGCAAGCCGGCCAACCCCGCGTATGTCGAGCGCGTGCTGCGCGACCTGTCGCTGTGGGAGAAGCGGAACAACAAGATCATGACGCTCTCGGGCGGCATGAAGCGCCGCGTGCTGATCGCGAAGGCGCTCGCGCACGAGCCGCAGGTCCTGTTTCTCGACGAACCGACTGCGGGTGTGGACGTCGAACTGCGCCGCGACATGTGGGAACTCGTGCGCGGGCTCAAGGCGAACGGCGTGACGATCATCCTGACGACCCACTATATCGACGAAGCAGAGGAGATGGCCGACCGGATCGGCGTCATCAACGGGGGCAAAATCATGCTCGTCGAGCACAAGGACGTGCTCATGCGCAAGCTGGGCCGCAAGCAACTGACGTTGCAGCTCGACGCCCCGTTGAGCGCCATTCCGGAAGGGCTCGCCGCCTGGGGGCTGGAACTGGCCGACGGCGGCAGCGAACTCATCTATACCTACGACAGCGAAAACGAACGCAACGACATCATCACGCTGCTCAGGAACCTGAACGATGCCGGCATTGGCTTCACTGACCTGCAAACGAGCCAGAGTTCGCTGGAAGACATCTTCGTGAGTCTTGTCCATAAAGACCCGCCAGCCGCTGCGCAATTCGCCGCACCTGCGGTCGCGGAAGACGGCAAAGGACAGGTAAAAGGACAAGTAAAGGGACAGGTAACCTCGCGATGAACCACTACGCAATTCGCGCCATCTATCGGTTCGAAATGGCGCGCACACGGCGCACGCTGATGCAGAGCATTGTCGCGCCGGTTATTTCGACCTCGCTCTACTTCATCGTATTCGGCTCCGCGATCGGTTCGCGCATCAAGGAAGTGAACGGTGTCAGCTATGGCGCGTTCATCGTGCCGGGCCTCATCATGCTGTCACTTTTGTCGCAGAGCATTTCGAACGCGTCGTTCGGCATCTACTTTCCGCGCTTCACGGGCACGATTTACGAACTGCTCTCCGCGCCCGTGTCCTACCTCGAAATCGTGGTCAGCTATGTCGGCGCGGCGGCGACCAAGTCGGTCGTGCTCGGGCTCATCATCCTCGCGACAGCGGCGCTCTTCGTGCCGATCCAGATCCAGCATCCCGTGTGGATGGCGCTGTTCCTGCTGCTGACGGCGGTCACATTCAGCTTGCTCGGCTTCATCATCGGCATCTGGGCGGACAACTTCGAGAAGCTGCAAATCGTGCCGCTCCTGATCATCACGCCGCTCACGTTCCTCGGCGGCGCATTCTACTCAGTCGACATGCTGCCGACCGCATGGAAGGTGATCACGCTGTTCAACCCGATCGTCTATCTGATCAGCGGTTTTCGCTGGAGCTTCTATGGGCTCGCGGACGTCGACGTTGGCGTGAGTCTCGGCATGACAGCGGCCTTTCTCGCGGTGTTCCTCGCGATCACCGCGTGGATCTTCAAGACGGGCTACCGGCTGAAAACCTGACGTTAGCGAATCAGCCGGCTTGAGCGCCTCGAACTTCAGGCCGGCACCTGCCCCGGTGTGCTGTCGAGCGGCCCGTCCTCGCGGCGGCTTGGCGGGCTGTCGAACGAGCCGTCCAGAATGCGAAGCTTGTCGGTCATCTCGGGAAAGCTGTGACCTGCGGCGCGAAGCTCATTCACGAGCCGATGCCCGACGGCCCGGCAGTGCGCCAGCGTCTCATGCAAACGCGGCTCAGACTGCAGACCGGTCACCGCCCGCTCCAGCTCAGGCGGTGATTCGCTGAGCAGTGCAGGAACGACTTCCTCCGGCGGGATCAGCGAGCCGTGACTCAGCAGTTGCGCGGTCCAGTCGCATCCGTACAGCAGTGCGCGCCGTTCGGCCCTGCGCGCTTCGTCCTGCTCGAGCGAGGCGAGGCTGTGGCGGCTCTTCTGAATCTCGGCGCGCCACGGCGCAAGAATGTCGGCACGCAGCGCCGCTATCGCTTCGCCGAGCGCAGCGTTTTGCCCACCTGCTACCAGGCGGCGTTCATCGAGTCTGTCGACTTCGTCCCGATAGCTTTCGAGGTACGCGAGCCAGTTCAACGGCAGTTCCGGCTTTTCGAAAAACGCGCGGCGCACTTCATTGACTTCGCTGCGAATATCCTGCAGCGCCTGGTTGTCCGCGAGCCGCGCTTCATGAACGTCGTGGGCCGTCACCATTTGCCGGTGCAGAGGGAAAAGCGGATTGCTGAAGCGCCGCTGCAGATGCCGCTCCGCCGCGCCGGGCCGGGCGCTCCATTTCCAGTTGGGCAGCGATTTCGCGTCGAATTCGACCGCTTCGATCATCGGCCGGAAAACAGCCAGCGCTTCTTCAGTGGCGTGGCGAAAGCAGTCCGCCAGCTTGTAGTCGTTGCCTTGCAGGGAGACGCCCGCATCCCCCGCATAAGGCGACTCGGGCCGAAGCCTCAGCGTGCCGGTGGCGAGAAAGAATTCCATCGGCAACTCGACGCTTACACCTTCCAGTGTGAACATGCGTTGATCGGCGGAAAGAGTCTCGACAGCACGCGCCAGGCGATTTTCCTCGTCGAGGAGCGCATCGATCGCGTCTCCCGACGACGGCTGCGCGGCGTCGGCAAGGAGGCAAAACGATTCGCGCGCCATTCTCGCCGCGATGCTGCCGTGCTTCTCGGCGAACAGCCAGAACCAAAGGGCAAGCTGATAGCCCTTGACCCCATTTTGAGCGGTGGTTTCGACCTCGGGTATGAACGCGATGCCGGGCGCGGCCCAGTTCGCGAACGGCTGTGTGCCAACGCCCTGGTACATGCTCAGGAGTTGGCGTATCGATTCATGCGTATCGGTGGGCCAGTTGCGCGCTTCCTCCTGGCGCTTCTCGGTCTTCCAGAACCTCCAGTCCATTCTGCACCTCGCTAGAGAGCAAGAGCATCGGTGCTACTCGCTGCGAGGGATACTTGCACACTCCGCAGAGGGCGTAAACCGGTGATGTCCGCCCTTGCCCTTCAAGCCCCGCTCAATTCCTGATGGAGCGCGACAAATTCGCGCGTGAGTTTGTGCGCGGGATCGAGGTGAACGACGGGCTTGGCCTGCTGATGCGATTCGCGAATCTTCACCGACGACGACAGCCGCGACGACAGCACCGGCAACCCTTCCTCGACGAGCTCATCGACAAGTTTCTGCGGCAGGCTCGCGCGCGGCTGAAACTGGTTGATGACGATGCCTTCAACGGTGAGCGCGGCATTGTGATCCTGCTGAATCTCCTTCACGTTTTCGAGCAGCGTGTAGAGTGCGCGGCGCGAGAAGTCATCGCAGTCGAATGGAATGAGGCAGCGCTCGACCGCGATCAGCGCGGAGCGCGTGTAGAAGTTCAGCGCAGGCGGCGTGTCGATGTAGATCGCATCGTACATGTCGAGTTCTTTGAGCGCATCGCGCAGCTTGTAGATCTTGTAGCGCGACTCGAGCTTGCCGTGCAGCGTGTCGAGATCGGCATGCGCGGGCATCACGTCCAGATTCTCGAAGGGCGTGGAATGGATGAACGACGTGACGTCGATGGGCTTGAAGCTGAAGGTCAGCGCGGTTTCGAAGAAATCCGCGACGTTGGGCTTCGCATCGGTGGAAGCGGCCCCGAGCAGGTACTGGCTCGAATTTGCCTGCGCGTCGAGGTCGATGACGAGCGTACGCTGCCCCTCATGCGCGCTGATCGCCGCGAGATTACAAACAATCGTTGACTTGCCTACACCACCCTTCTGATTGAACACCACACGCCGCATGTCTTCGCTCCCCTATTTCTCGTCAACTCAATGAGACGGATGGGCTCAGCATACCCGATGCGGCGGTGCAAAAAGGATTTTTGGTGGCGGTTTTCCTGGCCAGCGGCTAGTTATACGACCGCTTCATTTACCCGTGCCGTTTGGCTGGTTATAACCACTCCCGTCGCATGCGTAACTCGCGGTCGCCGGAAGCGCAAAGACAAGTGATACCGCCAACAGGGCTGCAAAAACGCGTCGAGCTTTCATTTGCTTTTCTCCTGTTCAAACGTAAGCCGGTGCGTTAAGCATAGGTCAGGTGACTTAAAGCGCAATTTCATATGATTACGCCCCAAAGACTCGCGCTCAACGATGCCCCCAAAACCTGCGTTGCACCTGCATCACTTCTTCCTCAACCGCGGCCACGGGCCCGATCAAGTCAACGCGCTTCTGGCAATGGTCGAAGACATACCGCGACGACACACTCATCGTCGGATTCTCCGCGTGATCGCCCGTGGCTTGCAGCAGCCGCTCTTCCGTCATGCCGAAAACGACGCGCCCAATGTTCGCCCAGTAGGCCGTGCCGGCGCACATGCAACACGGCTCGACCGTCGTATAGAGCGTGCAGCCCCACAGGTATTGCGGCGTAAAGTTGAGCGCGGCGGTGCGTGCTAGCACCGATTCCGCATGATTGACGGTATCGACATTGCCCTGTTCGATGAGAACCGACTCCTGATCGGGCCCGACGAGAATGGCGCCAAACGGGTGATGGCCCAACAGTGTCGCGCGTTCCGCGATCCGGCTTGCGTGACGCAAATGGCGCACGATCTGTTCGCGCGTTGGCGCGAGCCCTTGCTCGGGAAACGCCGATGTGTCCTGTTGCGGGGGAATGGTCAGGCTCAAAGTGTGTCTCCTCCTTGTTGTCGGTGTTACTTCGGCAACGCGCCGTCCACGCCCTGTACGAACCAGTTCAACCGCAGCAACTCGGCGTCCGGCAGCGACGTGCCGGCGGCCACCTTGATCACGCCGCTCTGATCCTTGATCGGCCCCGCGAACGGATCGAACTTGCCTGCAATGATGTCGTCGCGTTTTTGCGCGAGCGCCTTTTGCGCGGCAGGCGACACGGATGTCGTGTTGATGTCGGCGAGGTCGATGGCTTTTTCCTTGAGACCCCACCACGTTGGCGCGTTGGTCCACGTGCCCGCTTGCACCTGTTCGATCAGGTGAGAGTAATACACGCCCCAGTAGCTCACGCATGCGCCCAATTGGGCGTTCGGGCCGAACTTCTTCATATCGGAGTCCCAACCGAACGCGTGCACTTTCTTCTGCTCGGCGGTCTGCATCGTCGCCGTCGAATCGGTGTTCTGGATCAGCACGTCCGCGCCCTGGCCGATCAGCGTTTCGGCCGCCTGTTTCTCCTTACCCGGATCGAACCAGCTATTGATCCAGATGACCTTGACCTTCGCATTCGGATTGACTGAACGCGCGCCCATCGTGAAGGCGTTGATGTTGCGCACCACTTCCGGCACCGGCACCGAGGCGACGAAACCGAGCGTATTCGTCTTCGTCGTATAGCCGCCGACTAGCCCGGCGAGATACGCGCTCTGGTACGTGCGCACGTCATAGGTTGCGAAGTTCGTGGCCTTCTTGTATCCCGTCGCATGCTCGAATACGACGTCGGGATAATCCTTTGCGGTTTTCAGTTCGAAGTCCTGAAAACCGAAACTCGAGCCGACAATAATCTTGTTGCCCTTGCTCGCCAGATCGCGGAACACGCGCTCCGAATCGGCCGATTCGGGCACGTTCTCCACGCGCGTGACCTTGATCTGGTCACCGAACTTCGCTTCGATCGCCTTCACGCCCTGTTCGTGCGCATAGGTCCAGCCTGCATCGCCGGGGTTGCCGAGATAGACGAACGCGACGCCCATCGGGGCCGCCGCGGTGGCCGCTGGGCTCACCGCGACACAGGCGCCGAGCGCCGCGCATACCGTCGCTACAAGGCGCAGTGAGCGCGCCGCCGCGCAAGCGAGTTTTGTTGCCATGAGGTCTCCGAAACAGGGATTGGGAAGGACGCGACGCGGCGGTTCTCCGCCGATTGACGTCGCGCCAGCGGAGATAGTGGTAAGCCAAAATTAAGGCCGAAATTTCGATTCATTATGCGATGGATAACAGAATCGATATAACCCTCAACGCATGACGGAAGCACCGCGAACGTCCAGGGCTTCACGCTGGAACGCGTCGTGCTTGCCAAACCCGTTGCCCCTTCAACCTTTGCGCACGGGAGACCTGTCATGCAAACCGCATTCGCCACGGACTTTTCGCACGTCAAGCCGCAGGACACGTCATTCACGGACGGCGGGCTGCGCGACTTCTTTGTCTATCGAGACCTGGGAATCGCCAAAGCGACGCACGGCAAGGTGGTCGCGCAACTCGTCAGGGCAAATCTTGCGCCGGAATTGGGCACGGGCTGGCACCGGCATGAGGCAGATTTTCATATCGTCATCATGCTCAAGGGCTGGGCGCGCTTCATGTACGGCGACAAGGAAACCCTCGTCGAAGCGGGAGACTGCGTGCATCAGGCGCCGGGCATCGCCCATTATCTCTTCGATTACTCGCCCGACATGGAGTACCTCGAAATCGTGAGCCCCGCCGACTTCAAATCGATCGACGTGGAAGCGCCTTGCGCCGTGCCCGCGCCGGCGTCCTGGCAAGCGAGCCCCGCGATCTAGCGCGCTCGCCCTATTTGGGCTGCGTTTCGGCGGCGCGGCTGATCGCCGTTGCGGCATGCGCCTCGGCGTCGAGCAGCGCGCGCAGGGTCACCTGATCGTCGCCAGGCGCCTCCGAAGCCGCGATGCGCCGCGCGCGCGGCTCGTGGTCGTGAATGGTCGAGCGCACGAGCGGATAAATCTGCGTGTCCCAGCGGCGGCCGTTGAATACGCCGTAGTGGCCCACGCCCGTCTGCACATGATGCGTCTTCATGTAAGGGCGCAGCCCCCGGCACAGATCATGGGCGGCAACGGTCTGGCCCACCGCGCAGATATCGTCCTTCTCGCCTTCGATGGTGAGCAGCGCGGTGCGGCGGATCGCGTGCGGCTCGACGAGGCGCTCGCCCACCTTGAGCTTGCCGAGCGGCAGTTCGTATTCCTGAAACACCGAACTGACCGTTTCCAGATAGAACTCCGCGGCGAGATCGGACGTGGCGAAGTACTCGCGATAGAACACATTGAGCGCATCGGCTCGCGTGGGGTCGCCCTTCGCCCGCTCGTGGCGCATCTCCTCGAACGAGGCGAGATGGCGCTCCAGGTTCATCGACATGAACGCACTGAGCTGCACGAAGCCCGGATACACGCGACGCTGCGCGCCGGGAAAGCCGCCTGGCACCGCGCTGATGAGATTGCGCTCGAACCACGTGATCGGCTTGCTGTTGGCGAGTTCGTTGACCTTGGTGGGATTCACCCGGCAATCGATCGGCCCTGCCATCAGCGTCATGCTCGCGGGCTGCGCGGGATCGTTGTCGGCGGCCATCAGCGATACGGCCGCGAGCGCCGCGACCGTCGGCTGGCAGATCGCCACCAGATGCGCATCGGGGCCGATCCGTCGAATGAACGACATGACGTGCTCGACATATTCGTCGAAACCGAAGCGGCCCGCCGACAAGGGCACGTCGCGTGGGTTGTGCCAGTCGGTGATATAGACGTCGTGGTCGGCGAGCATGGTGCGCACGGTGCCGCGCAGCAGGGTCGCGAAGTGCCCCGACATTGGAGCTACGAGCAGCACGCGCGGCTGCGGCACGGCGACGTCCTTGCGAAAGTGGAGCAGCGAGGCGAACGGCGTGCGCTTGACGATGGCCTCGGTCACCGGCGTGCGCACGCCATCCACCTCCACGACATCGATTTCAAACGGCGGCCGCGCGTGTGAGAGCCCGGCAAGCTCGATCTGCTCCCACCATGCATCGAGATAGCGCGCGTCGAATCCGCACGCGAGCGCGGGCCAGGCCGCGATCGCCGCGCGGGAGAACGACGCGCTGGCGCGCCCGAACCTCGTCACATCCGCGAACGTCTGATAGGCCAGATAGGCAAGCAGGTTCATTGGGCACGGCTCTCATTTGTCGTGAACGCGAAGCTGAAGCAGGCAATACGTATGCCAGAAGCGTTTACTGGCACAGTGCTTGCACCTTTTCGGCATGGCGCGGCATGCGTGCGCGGGCACGCGCGCCGTGGCCTGCGTGCCTCGCCATGGCGGCAGGGCGCGAGTGCTTCGCGCAAAGCGCCGGTTGCGCCTTGCCGCGTGCCGCAATGTAGTGCGGCGAGTGGCGCGAGCGGTGCATACCGGGGCGATGCGCGCATTCGGTGCACGCGGCTTCCCGCGCATGGCCACTGTGTCCTTACTGTTCTGGAGCGCCCTATGGATCAGACGAATACGACCCTGACGATCAGCAGCCGGAACTATTCGTCGTGGTCCATGCGCGGCTGGCTGCTCGCCAAGCTCGCTGGACTCGAATTCGACACGGTAACGGTGCCGCTCGACGACGCGGCCGCGCGTGCCGAGCTGCTGCTGCTCTCGCCTTCCATTCTCGTTCCCTGCCTGCGCCACGACGGCATCACGGTCTGGGACACGCTCGCAATCTGCGAATACCTCAACGAAATCCAGCCGCACGCGCAACTGTTGCCTGCGGACCGCACGGCGCGCGCGCACTGCCGCTCGGTCTGCGGGGAAATGCATTCGGGGTTCAGCGCATTGCGCTCGGCGCTGCCGATGAACCTGCGCGGCCACTTTCCGAACTTTCGCGTCTGGTCGCGCGCGCAGGACGATATCGGGCGTATCGTGACTATCTGGCGCGAATGTCTGCAAAAGTATGGCGGCCCCTGGCTTTTCGGCGAGATCGGCGCGGCGGACGCGATGTATGCACCCGTCGTCACACGCCTGCTAACTTACGACGTGCCGATCGACCCCGACATCGGCGACTACTGCATGCGCATACTCAAGCAGCCTTACGTCGCTGAATGGATCGCGGCGGCCCAGTCGGAAACCGAGGACATCGACGAACTCGATATGGAGTTCTGAGCGTCACTGCGCACCAAGATCGAGCATGACGCGATGCCCCGGCATCGGCATGGAAGTTGCGTCACCCCCATGCAGCCCGAATACCGAACAGTATGAAGAAGCGCGCAAAAAGCAGCGCAAAAGAGAAGCGGACGGAAAAACGCACATGATGCAAACATTCTTCAACGAGATGTTCGAGCACGGGGAATTCGACGTTCGCGGCCTCGCCGCCTCGGCGTTCGCGCAGGCCGGCGAGCCGCGCGCCCACTACCGCGAATTCTTCACATGGATGCGCAGCCAGAGCGAGCAGCAGATGCTCAAGAAGCGCGTCGAAGCCGATGCCATCTTCCGGCGCGTGGGCATCACCTTCGCCGTGTACGGCGAAAAGGACGTAACGGGCGCCGGCACCGAGCGCACGATTCCGTTCGACGTGATCCCGCGCATCTTCCAGCGCCAGGAGTGGAACACGCTCGAGCGCGGTTTGCGCCAGCGCGTGAATGCGCTCAACCGCTTCATCCACGACATTTATCACGAGCAGGAGATCGTGAAGCGCGGCATCGTGCCCGCCGACCAGATCCTGCACAACGCGCAATACCGCCCCGAGATGCAGGGCGTGAACGTCGCGCACGGCATCTATGCCCATATCGCGGGCATCGATATCGTGCGCGCCGGCGAGGGTGAGTTCTACGTGCTGGAGGACAACCTGCGCGTGCCCTCCGGCGTTTCGTACATGCTGGAAAACCGCAAGATGATGATGCGGCTCTTTCCCGATCTGTTCGTGCGCAATCGCGTGGCGCCCGTCGCGCACTATCCCGACCTGCTGCTCGACACCTTGCGCGCCGCCGCGCCTTCCGGCGCCGACAACCCGACCGTCGTGGTGCTCACGCCGGGCACGTACAACTCGGCGTACTTCGAGCACGCGTTCCTTGCGCAGCAAATGGGCATCGAACTCGTGGAAGGCCAGGACCTGTTCGTCGAGAACGATCATCTTTATATGCGTACGACGCAGGGCCCGCAGCGCGTGGACGTGATCTACCGGCGTGTGGACGACGACTTTCTCGATCCGCACGTCTTCCGCTCCGACTCCACGCTCGGCGCGGCGGGCCTCATGAACGTCTACCGCAAGGGCAACGTGACGCTGTGCAACGCGGTGGGCACGGGCGTGGCCGACGACAAGTCGATCTACCCCTACGTGCCCGACATGGTGCGCTTCTATCTGGGCGAGGAACCGCTGCTCAAGAACGTGCCCACGTGGATGTGCCGCAAGACCGACGACCTGCAATACGTGCTCGACCATTTGCCGGAACTGGTCGTGAAGGAAGCGCACGGCGCGGGCGGCTACGGCATGCTGATCGGTCCGGCTGCCACGCGCGCCGAAATCGAGGCGTTTCGTGCGGCGCTCGTCGCACACCCGGACAAGTACATTGCGCAGCCTACGCTCTCGCTCTCCACCTGCCCAACCTGGGTCGAAACGGGCATCGCGCCGCGCCATATCGACCTGCGGCCGTTCGTGCTCTCCGGCAAGGAAGTGCGCATGGTGCCGGGCGGCCTCACGCGGGTCGCGCTGCGCGAAGGCTCGCTCGTGGTCAATTCCTCGCAGGGCGGTGGCACGAAGGACACCTGGGTGCTCGAGCGCTGAGCCGGCGCATCAACGAACTCAAGCGGCGCGTGGGCGTTCACGACCGCGAAGACGAAGCCGAGATCACGCGATGAACAAAGCGCAATTTGTCGATGACAGGCGTTGGCAGCGCGAATGGATAGCCGTCGGGCATACCGAGGCTGCGGTTCAGGCTGTTGAGCGCGTAGGTGAGCGGAAACCAGCGCGCCATGAGGCTGTCGAAGCTCGCCTCGTCCACCGGAGTCTGGTCGACCAGCGTGGGCTCGTCGGGGCTGTCTGGCAGCAGCGCGAGGCCGCAGGCCGTGGCCGTGTCGAGCGTATCGACGATATGCAGGTAATGCGCCCACGTCTCGGCCCAGTCCTCCCACGGATGCACCGACGCATACGCGCTCACGTGGCGCTCGGCCCAGTCGGGCGCGGGGCCCTCGGCGTAATGCGCGGCGAGCGCCTGGGCATAGTCGGCACGCTCGTCGCCGAAGCAGCGGCGAAACGGTTCGAGCCAGCGCCCGGTTGGCTCCTGCGCAATGAGACGGTCGAAATAGTAATGGCCGACCTCGTGACGGAAATGCCCCAGCAAGGTGCGATACGGCTCGTGCAGGGAGACGCGAGTGCGCTCGCGATGCGCGTCGTCGGCCTCGGCGATATTCATCGTGATGAGGCCGTGATCGTGGCCCGTCATGATCTGCTGGCCATCGCCCGTTGCTTCGAGAAACTCGAATTGCAGACCATGTTCCGGGTCTTCGGTGCGCGTGACGAGCGGCAAGCCGAGCGCGCCCAGTGTGTAGAGCAGGCGCCGCTTGGCCGATTCGAGGCGATACCAGTAAAGGCGGTTTTCGGGCTGCGAGAGGTTGGGGATCGTGCGCGTGAACTGGCACGCGCTGCACAGCGTGTCCTCGGAATCGGCCGGAATCATGCCGTTGCAGACGTTTTCGATCGCGTAGTTGTGGCACTGGCGAAAGAGCGCGCCTTCTTCCTGCGCATTCAGGCTGCGCCAGCGGCCCTCGCCGGCGTCCCCGAAGGCGTGCATCTCGCCCGTCTGCGGCACGTAGCCGAGGCGCGCCTCGCAGCGTTCGCAGCGCTCGTTTTCGAAAAACACCAGCTGATTGCAGTGGTCGCAGTGGAAGGTCTTCATGGCCGCACTCCTGTGATGGCCGCGCGGGCCGCAGCACCTCGCGCAGCACGCGGCGTGCCTCGCACGCGCGTGGCGCCGTTGTCGCCCCGGCTGTCACATCCCGCACTCGCGCCGTCTGCATCATACGCACGCTGCGCCGTGCGCCGCTTCCCCGCTTTTGCGCCGTTCCATCCACGTCGATCGAGGAGTCGGGTGTGTCCATCCGTGTCGCGTTAAACCATGTCACGCAGTATCGCTATGACCGGCTCGTGAGCCTCGCGCCTCACGTGGTGCGCCTGCGCCCCGCGCCGCACTGCCGCACGCCCATCCTCTCGTATTCGATGCGCGTGGAGCCCGCCGGTCATTTCGTCAACTGGCAGCAGGACCCGTTCGCCAACTACCAGGCGCGGCTCGCGTTTCCCGAGCCGACGCGCGAGTTCCGCGTCACGATCGATCTGGTCGCGGAAATGGCGGTGTACAACCCGTTCGACTTCTTTCTCGAGCCGAGCGCCGAGCGCTTTCCGTTTACCTACGCGCCCGAGCTGGCCGCCGAACTCGCGCCGTATCTCGTGCCATGGGCCGCGCGCGGCGAGCCTACGCCGCGCTTCGCCGCGTTCGTCGAGTCGATCGACCGCACGCCGCGCGTGACCATCGACTTTCTCGTCGATCTGAACCAGCGCCTGCAACGCGAAATTGGCTACCTGATCCGTATGGAGCCCGGCGTGCAGACGCCCGAAGAAACGCTGGAAAAGGGCTGCGGCTCGTGCCGCGACACGGGCTGGCTGCTCGTGCAGACGCTGCGCCAGCTCGGGCTCGCTGCGCGCTTCGTTTCGGGCTACCTGCTGCAGCTCACGCCCGATGTCAAGGCGATCGACGGCCCGCGCGGCGCAGAGTCCGACTTCACCGACCTGCACGCGTGGTGCGAGGTCTATCTGCCGGGCGCGGGCTGGATCGGGCTCGATCCGACCTCGGGACTGCTCGCGGGCGAAGGCCATATTCCGGTGGCGTGCACGCCGGAACCCGGCAGCGCCGCGCCGATCTCGGGCGCGCTCGACGAATGTGAAGTCGAGTTCTCGCATTCGATGTCGATCTCGCGCGTGCTCGAAACGCCGCGCGTGACCAAGCCCTACACCGAAGCGCAATGGGCCGACATGCACGCGATGGGTGTGCAGGTGGACGCCGCGCTCGCCGGCCAGGACGTGCGCCTCACGATGGGCGGCGAGCCGACCTTCGTGGCCGCGGGCGACCGCGACGCGCCCGAATGGAATACCGACGCGCTCGGCCCGACCAAGCGCCGCTATGCCATCGCGCTGATGGACAAGTTGCGGGCCCACTATGGCGCGCTCGGCTTTCTGCATATCGGCCAGGGCAAGTGGTATCCGGGCGAGCAGTTGCCGCGCTGGGCGCTTTCGCTCTTCTGGCGCACGGACGGCGAGCCCTGCTGGCGCGATCCCGCGCTCTTCGCCGACGAGCGCTCGCTCACCCGCCATACGGCGCAGGACGCACAGCGCTTCATTGCGCACCTCGCGGCGAAGCTCGCGGTCGATCCCCAGCACGTGCAGCCGGGCTACGAGGACACCTGGTATTACCTGTGGCGCGAGCGCCGCCTGCCCGTGAACGTCGATCCGTTCGACTCGCGCCTCGACGACGAACTGGAGCGCATGCGGCTGCGCCGCGTATTCGACTCGGGCCTCGACACCGTGACGGGATACGTGCTGCCGCTCGCGTGCGAGCGCGGCGAGCCTGCTGCGGCTCAACCCGCCTTGCGGGGCCCGCGCTGGGTGAGCGGCCCCTGGTTCTTCCGCGACGAGCGCATGTACCTCATTCCCGGCGACTCGCCGATGGGCTACCGGTTGCCGCTCGATGCGCTACCCTGGGTTGCGGCGGCCGACTACCCGTGGCAGCACACGCGCGATCCGTTCGCCGCACCGGCGCCGCTGCGCAGCGCGGCCGAGTTGCGCATGCAGTACGAGGCGGGCTTTGACGCAGCCGCGCAATCGCGGCACGGGGGAAGCGCGGAAATCGCGGGAAGCGCCAACGCAGCCGAAGCAAACCGCTACCCCGAGCGCGGCGAATCCGCCGCCTGGATCCACCGCACCGCACTGTGCGTCGAAGCGCGCGACCCGGCGCGCGCCGCAGGGCCGAAAGCCGAAGCCGCATCCTTGGGCCGCGCGCAAGGCCAGTTGCACGTCTTCATGCCGCCGCTCGCCGAACTCGACGATTACCTCGCCCTGCTCGCCGCAGTCGAAGCCACCGCCGCCGACCTCACGCTGCCCGTCGTGATCGAAGGCTATCCGCCGCCGCGCGACCCGCGCCTGAAAATGCTCCAGGTCACGCCCGACCCCGGTGTGATCGAGGTGAACATCCACCCGTCGTCGAACTGGGATGAACTGGTCGAGCGCACCGAATTCCTCTATCAGGCCGCGCACGAAACGCTGCTCTCCACCGAGAAGTTCATGCTCGACGGCCGGCACACCGGCACCGGCGGCGGCAATCATCTCGTGCTCGGCGGCGCCACGCCCGCCGACAGCCCTTTCCTGCGCCGCCCCGACCTGCTCGCGAGCCTCGTGGCCTACTGGCACAACCATCCGTCGCTTTCGTATTTGTTTTCGGGCCTTTTCATCGGGGCGACGAGCCAGGCGCCGCGCGTGGACGAAGCGCGCAATGATCAGGTCTACGAACTGGAAGTCGCGTTCGCCGAGATCCAGCGTCAGGTCGATGTGCTGCGCGGCTTCGGGAGCCCCTTCGACGAAGGCCCGCGCGTGCCGCCCTGGCTCATCGACCGCACGCTGCGCAACATCCTCATCGACGTGACGGGCAACACGCATCGCGCCGAGTTCTGCATCGACAAGCTCTACTCGCCCGACGGCCCGACCGGGCGCCTCGGCCTGCTCGAACTGCGCGGCTTCGAAATGCCGCCGCACGCGCGCATGAGCCTCGCGCAACAACTGCTGCTGCGCGCGCTCGTCGCGCGCTTCTGGAAAACGCCGTACACGCAGCGCCTCACGCGCTGGGGCACCGAGCTGCACGACCGCTTCATGCTGTCGACCTTCGTGCAAATGGACCTCGACGACGTGCTCGCCGAAACGTCCAGTGCGGGATTCGCGCTCGATGCCGCGTGGTTCGCGCCGCACTTCGAATTCCGCTTCCCGCTCGTGGGCGAGTTGCAGACGGGTGGCATTGCGCTCTCGGTGCGCCATGCGCTCGAACCGTGGCATGTGATGGGCGAAGAAGGCGGGGCCGGCGCCACGGTGCGTTACGTCGACTCGTCGGTGGAGCGGCTCGAAGTGCGCGTGCTCGGCATCAACGAAAGCCGCCATACCGTCAGCGTGAACGGCCGCGCATTGCCGCTTCAGCCCACCGGGCGCGTCAGCGAGAGCGTGGCGGGCGTGCGCTTTCGCGCGTGGCAGCAGTCGGCGGCGCTGCATCCGACCATCGGCGTGCATGCGCCGCTCACGATCGATATCGTCGACACCTGGAGCGCGCGCGCGATCGGCGGATGCCAGTATCATGTTGCGCATCCTGGCGGCCGCAGTTATCAGACTTTTCCAGTCAACGCCTACGAGGCCGAAAGCCGCCGCCGCGCGCGCTTCTTCACGACCGGGCACACGCCGGGGACGGTGGAAGTGGCGCCGCCCGAGCGCAGCCTCGAATTTCCGTTCACACTGGATCTACGCCGCGGCTGATTGCGGCCGATAACCCGTCAAGAGCCCTAACCGAAAGCGCGCCTCGCGAACGAGGCGCGCTGCCACGACCTACGATCTTGCCGACCCAATCCACCCTGCCGTTCGATTCCTCCGCCAGCGACGACGACGCATGCGCGCCGCTGCGCACGCTGCCGGTGCGCGCCGGGCACTGGGACGAGCTGCAAACCGCAGAAGGCGAGCTGCGCGAGCCGTGGCGGCAGTTTTTCGGCCTGCTCGGCAAGCCAGGCGTGGCGGGATTCGACAGCGCCGCGGCCACGGTCGCGCGCCAGGTACGCGAGAACGACATCACCTATAACGTCTACGCGGACGCGGGCGGTCCGCGGCCGTGGGCGCTCGACGTGCTGCCGTTCATCATCGACGAAGCCGAATGGGCGCAGATCGAGCGCGGCGCCGCGCAGCGCGCGCGCCTGCTCAACGAGATCGTCGCCGATATCTACGGGCCGCAAACGCTGCTTGCGCGCGGCCTGCTGCCGCCCGCGCTGGTATTCGGCCATCCCGGCTATCTGCGCGCCGTGAAAGGCTTCGTGCCGCCCGAAGGTCAGTACCTGCAGATCGTCGCCCTCGACCTCGCGCGCTCGCCCGAAGGCCAGTGGACCGTCGTCTCGCACCGCACAGAAGCGCCCTCGGGCCTCGGCTATCTGCTCGAAAACCGGCTCATCGTCTCGAGCCTCTTCGCCGAGCCGTTTCGCACCATGCGGGTGCACCGTCTCGCGCCCTCCTATTCGCAACTCGTCGCGACACTCGCCTCGGCTGCGCGCGCGATCATGAGCGCCGAAGAGCGCAGCGTGAGCGGCGCGTCCGCGCATATCGTGCTGCTCACGCCGGGGCCGTTCAGCGAGACCTACTTCGAGCACGTGTTTCTCGCGCGTTACCTCGGCCTCACGCTCGTCGAGGGCAAGGACCTCACGGTACGCGACGATATGCTGTACCTCAAGACGCTGGACGGCCTGGAGCGCGTGCACGCGGTGCTGCGCCGACTCGACGACACCTTTTGCGACCCGGTCGAGCTTCGCGCCGACTCGACGATCGGCGTGCCGGGGCTGCTGCAGGTCATGCGTGCGGGCAACGTGATGGTCTCGAACGTGCCGGGCGCCGGCTTCGTCGAATCGCCCGCGCTGCACGGCTTCATGCCCGGCATTGCGCAGGCGCTGCTCGGCGAGGAACTCGCGCTGCCGGGCATCGCGACCTGGTGGTGCGGCGAAGATGCGGCCTGGCGCGATGCGCTCGCACAGGTGCCCGAGGCACTGCTCGTGCCGACATGGCCTGTGGCTGAGGACGCGTCGTCCGCGCCGCCAGGACTCGCCGCCGGCATGCAAACGCTCGCCGACTGGCGCGAGCGCATCGAGCAGTTGCCCGACGCCTTCACGGTGCAGCAGCCGATGCGCTATAGCTATACGCCGCGCTATGAGAATGGCGCCGGCATGCTCGGCGCGCGGCCGGCCGTCCTGCGCGTCTATGCAATTGCCGACCAGGAATGCGGCTGGCGCGTGCTGCCTGGCGGCTTTACGCGCCTGGCTGCAGAACATCAGGAATCCGTATCGATGCAGATGGGTGGCAGCAGCGTGGATACCTGGGTGATGTCGAGCCAGCCCGGTTCGACCTTCACGCTCCTGCCGAGCCCGATCAAGCCCGGTGAGCTACGCCGCGAGCGCCGCCGCGTGCCGAGCCGCGCGGCGGAAAACCTGTTCTGGGCGGGCCGTTACGGCGAGCGCGCCGAAAACGGTGTACGCCTGTGCCGGCTGATTCTCGGCTCGCTCGAAGGCAGCGACGCCGAAGAGTTGTTCGGCACTTTCATCGAACTGGCCGCCGCCAATGGGCTCGTGGCCTCCACGGGCGATGAAGCGCGCCGCAGCCTCGACGACTTCGAACGCGCGCTCGTCGCCAATCTGCACGAAAATGCGGGCGCAACGGGAATCGGCCGCACGCTCGCGAGCCAGGCGTACGCATGCGGCGAGATTCGCGGCCGACTTTCGAACGACCATTGGCGCACCGTGCTGGCCTCGCGCAACGACTTCCGTGACGCGCTCCGCGCGCTTTCGCTCGTGCCAGCGGCTGCGCGCAACGGCACCACCATCGAGTTCAGGCGTCCCACGCCGTACGACCGCATGGGGCTGATGGGCGCGCTCGATGCGCTCGCCACGCAACTGAGCGCCATCAGCGGCTGCCAGGGCGACCGCATGACCCGCGACGAAGCCTGGCGCCTGCTGTTCGCGGGACGTCATATCGAACGCGTGGCCACGCTCGCCACCATGCTGCGTATCGCCGCGCACGAACGCACGCTCGCCACGCCCGCGGGCTTCGACGTACTGCTGCAACTGTTCGACAGCACGCTCACGTATCGCTCGCTCTATCCGGGGCGCCTGGAAGTACCCGCCCTGCTCGACGTGATCGTGACCGACCCGACCAATCCGCGCGGCCTCTATGGCGTCTATGCGCGGCTGCGCGCGCGGCTCGACGAAATCGCCCAGGCCTCGCGCGGTCCCAGGCGCGAGCCGTTCGCCTCGCAACTCGCGCCCATCGAGGCGCTGCCCACGCTGGAAGCGCTTTGCGAGCCCGGCGACGACGGCCGCTACCCAGCGCTCACCGCACTATGCGACAGCCTCGCCGAGCGCATGTCGGTGATGTCGAACGAGATCAGCGCACGCTGGTTCAGCCACGCCGTGCCGCTCGCCGCGCAGGTGTGGTCATGAACGGCGCGCGCCTCGCGGTCACGCACCGCACGACCTATCGATATTCGACGCTCGTCGAGACCGCGCAGCATCTCGCGACGATTCGTCCGCTCGACCTGCCGTGGCAGCGCGTGCTCGCACACCGTGAACGGATCGATCCCTCGCCGTCGTATCAGACGAGCCGCCGCGATGCCTTCGGCAACGAGGTCCTCTACTTCTCGTTCGACGCTCCGCACGACTATCTGCAAATGACAAGCGAGACGAGCGTGCTGCTCACGCCGCGCTACGCTTGCCTCGATATCGCCGCGACACCGGCCTGGGAAGACGTCGAGCGCATGCTGCGCTACACGGCGGGCGGGGCGTTTCATGCGGAGTCGGAGTTTTGCTTCGCTTCGCCGAATATCGCCTTGCAGCCCGAATTGCGCGCCTACGCGCTGGAAAGCTTCACACCCGGCGTCCCCGTTCTGGCCGGCGCGATCGACCTGATGCATCGCATCCATACCGACTTCGAGTACCTGCCCTCGGCAACGGCGTTCGACACGCCCGCCGCGCGCGCATTCGAACTGCGCCACGGCGTGTGCCAGGACTTCGCCCAGGTGATGATCGGCTGCCTGCGCTCGATCGGGCTCGCGGCGCGCTATGTGAGCGGCTATCTGCGCAACGACCCGCCCGAAGGTGCGGCACCGATGATCGGCGCGGATGCCTCGCATGCGTGGGTGTCGCTCTATGTGCCCTCGGGACCGTCCGCACCCTCTGCACCGCCTGCATCGTCCGCCGGCTGGATCGATCTCGATCCGACCAACGACGTGCTCGCCGATCAGGGCCACGTGACGCTCGCCATCGGCCGTGATTACTCCGACGTGTCGCTACTGCGCGGGGTTATTCTTGGCGGCGGCGCGCATCAGGTGGATGTGGCGGTCAATGTGAGCGCGGATTGATGACCGCCGCGCTCAGATCCAGCGTCGCGACAGAAGCCATTACACGTTAAGAAATAGCAATATTTCCGAAGTTCAAGAAGACAACGTTACCTGCTACGCTGGTCTCACCTGACATCGCGCGGAAAGCCTCGATCGCGGATGAACGGTGCTTTACCTCCAACCCTTTGCATACCCGGCGAACACGCCGGGTTTTTTTCATCCACGGGCCCCCGCCTGGTCCAGATCGGGAAGCGCGTCGTCGGGGCAGAAAACATAACCATCCCGGTAACGCGTTTGAATATATTGGCGGCCGCAAGGCGACAGCCCAAGCAGTTTGCGCAGACGGAAAACGACCACGTCGACGCTGCGTGCGTGGAGCGACGAATTGCGATCGATCATGCTCACAATGCGCTCGCGCGAGAGCGGCCGCAGGCGGTTCGCGGCGAACACCGCGAGCACGGCGAGGACGAGAGGTGGTGCGGGAATCTTGCGGCCGTCCCTGAACAGTTGATTGTCGATTGCATCGAGTTCGAACCCGTCGAAGACGTATTTCGTTTCCCTGCGTGGTGACGCGGGAAAATCGATCTTGCAGCGCAACGCGTGGTGCAAGCGCGCGAGTAACTCGCGAGGATCGAAAGGATCGACCATATAGTCGTTGGCGCCGAATTCGAACGCGAGCACCTTGTCGGCCACGTCGGCGGAATGACTCACGATGATCGCGGGCGTCAGCCACCCGCGTTCGCGCAGCGCGCGTAGCGATGCAATGCCGTCGATCTTGAGCGCATCGTGCCGCAGGATGATGAGCGAAGGCGTTTCTCGCGCGAGACGCTGCTCCAGCCGTTCGACGCCATACAGCACCGATACGGCAATTTGCTGACGCTGCAAATAAGTACGCAGGTCGTCCCGATACGCCTGATCGGGTTCGACAAGCAGCACGTGAATGTCCATCGATCTGCCCCTTCCTCTGCCATGCAGGTGATTCCATCCGGATCCCGCGCACGAACGGCATGGATGCGCTTCGATCTGCAGCGGATCATACGGAACAACAGTGCAGGAAAAAGAGGGGAAATCTGGAGAAAGTGTGGATTCGGCCGAGCCACGCACACCTTGCGGTACGCTTCAGGCGAAAATAGTGCCGAATATATCCGCACTCTCGTTGATTGCCTTCTGCTGAACCCGTCATGAAAGTCAGCGTCACCTCCAAGCTCTTCCTCGCGATTCTTTCGGCCTGCGTGCTCGCTGCCGTGGCCATGGGCATCGCCATCCGGACGAGTTTTGAATATGGCTTCGTGGATTTTCTGCAGGAGCAAGGTGCGAGCGATCTGGCGGCGCGCCAGCAGGAACTGGAAGCCGCGTATGCCCAGCATGGCAATTGGGATTTCGTTCGCGAGCACACGCAAGACCGGCCGCCGTTCGATGTCGGACCGCCGACAGGCGAGCCGCCGGGTGACGGCCGCCCGCCCGACGCGCCGGGCGGCTTCCACGACGATGGCGGCAACGGTGGACCCTTCGCCCCCGGTTTTGCTGAGCACTCGCGAACGTTCCACCCGCCCTACACGCTCTACGACGCGCACATGAAGCTCGTCACGCGCGCGGGCCCGCCCCCACCACCCGAGGCCGTACGCCATCCACTGCGCGTCAACGGTCAAACGGTTGGCTGGATCGCGATGGCGGGACCCACCTCGCTCATCAATCAGGCGGAGCGGCGCTTCAAGGACCGCCAGATGCAGGCGACGTGGATCATCGTGGGCTTTACCGCGTTGCTCTCCGCTGCCGTGTCGATCATCCTCGCGCGCACGCTGCTCACGCCGATCAAGCGGATCGTCACGGCCACGCATCGCCTCGCGGGCGGCGACTACGCCACGCGTGTGCCAGCCAAAGGCAGCGACGAACTGCAAATGCTCGCGAGCGATTTCAACCGGCTCGCGGCGTCGCTCGAAAAAGCCGAAAGCGACCGGCGCGATTTCATCGCCGATATTTCGCACGAGCTGCGCACGCCGCTTTCGGTGCTACGTGGCGAACTCGAGGCGATCGAAGACGGCGTGCGCCGGCCCGATGCGGCGACCATCGCTTCTCTGCAGTCCGAAGTAGCGATGCTCAACCAGTTGATCGATGACCTCTACGAACTTTCGCTAGCGGACATCGGCCAGCTTTCGTTCGAAAAAGTGCCGCTCGACGTCGTACCGATCGTGGAAGCCTCATGTGACGTCTTTCGCGAGCGCCTCGCTGCGAGGCAAATCACGCTGGAGTTCGATCCCGGCGACGCTCACGCAACGCTCTCGGGCGATCCCTATCGCCTCACGCAGCTCTGGAAAAACCTTCTGGAGAACGCACTGCGCTACACCAATGCAGGCGGCCGCGTGCGGCTCTCGGTCACGTCGAACGACAATGACATATACGTCGACGTTCAAGACTCGTTCCCGCCGGTCCCCGCGCCGCTGCTGCCCCACCTGTTCGATCGATTCTTCCGAGTCGATCCATCGCGCAGCCGTCAAAGCGGCGGCGCGGGTCTCGGACTCGCGTTGTGCAAGCACATCGTGGAGCAACACGGCGGCACCATCGAGGCATCGCGCTCCCCGCTTGGCGGGCTGCGGATCCTGGTTCAACTTCCTCGCCTACGCACGCATCATGATTGATCCGACCATGCGGCCATCTGTACTCATAGTCGAAGACGAGCCGAAACTCGCGGCCCTGCTCGCCGACTACCTGGCAAAGGAGGATTTCGCCACGACGATCATTTCGGACGGCCGGGAAGTCGTGCCCTACGTGCGTGAACAACAGCCGTCGATGGTGCTGCTCGATCTGATGCTGCCCGGACGCAGCGGCCTCGACGTGTGCCGCGAACTTCGTACGTTCTCCGCCGTTCCCGTGATGATCATCACGGCGCGCGTGGACGAAATCGACCGTTTGCTCGGGCTCGAACTGGGCGCCGACGACTACGTGTGCAAGCCGTTCAGTCCGCGTGAAGTCGTGGCGCGTGTCAAGGCAATCCTGCGTCGCGCCGAGTTGCTTGCGCGGGCGCGCGAAGAAGCAGAAGGCGCCGTGCCATCGCCGTTTTCGATCGATGTTGCGCAACACGCCGCGCGCCTGGACGGTCGAGATCTGCACCTCACGCCCATCGAATTTCGTTTGCTTGCGCTACTGCATTCGGGCCCGGGCCGCATTTACGCGCGCGACTTTCTGCTGCGCGCGCTATACGACGATCACCGTGTGGTCGCCGACCGCACGATCGATTCGCACGTCAAGAATCTGCGGCGCAAAATCCAGTCGATCCGGCCCGAGCAGGACATGATTCGATCGATCTACGGTGTGGGTTATCGCCTGGAGATCGCGCCTGCCGGCGAATGATGTGGGTAATTGCGCAAGACCAAAAGCGTGGCTGAACGCAGGCGCGCGCGGTACTTCGCGCGCGCCTGCATGCCATTTTGGTTTACGGCGCGATCGGCTTGCCGCTCGCGTCCTTGACCTTCTCCTTCCACTGCGACTTGATTTCGCTGACGACGGATTCCGGCAGCGAAATGTAGTCGAGGCTATCGGCGGCCGAAGAGCCATTCTTGAAGGCCCAGTCGAAGAACTTGAGCGTTTCCTTGCCCTGGTCCGGCTTTTCCTGCGCGGTGTGCAGCAACACGAAGGTCGCGCCGACGACCGGCCATGCGTCCTTGCCCGGCTCGTTCGTCAGGATCTGGTAGAACGACTTCTTCCAGTCCGCGCCAGCGGCGGCTGCCTTGAACGTTTCGGTACTCGGCTGAACGACCGCACCCGCTTCGTTCTTCATGGACGCATAGACCATGTGATTTTGCTTGGCGTACGCCCACTCGACGTAACCGATCGCGCCCGGCAGACGCTGCACGAAGGCTGCGACTCCGTCGTTGCCCTTGCCGCCCGTACCCGTCGGCCAGTTCACGGTCGTGCCTTCGCCGACCTTGCTCTTCCACTCGGGGTTGACCTTCGAGAGGTAGTTCGTCCAGATGAAGCTGGTGCCCGACCCGTCGGCGCGGCGCACCACGGCGATGTCGAGGTCAGGCAGCTTGACCTTGGGGTTCAGCGCGACGATGGCCGGATCGTTCCACTTCTTGATCTTGCCGAGGTAGATGTCGCCGAGCACCGGGCCCGACAGCGTGATTTCGCCGGCCTTGACGCCCGGCACGTTGATCGCCGGGACGACACCGCCGACCACCGTCGGGAACTGGAACAGGCCGTCCTTGGCCAGCTGGTCATCCTTCAGCGGCGCGTCCGAGCCCGCGAAGTCGACGGTCTTGGCCTGAATCTGCTTGATGCCGCCCGACGAACCAATGCCTTGGTAATTCACCTTGCCGCCGCCCGACTTCTGATACGCGTCCGCCCATTTCGTGTAGATCGGCGCCGCGAAGGTGCTGCCCGCACCGGTGATATCCGCAGCCTGGGCGATGCCCGTGCCCAGCGCGAGAATGACAATCGCAAATAGACTGACTTTCATCCCGTACTCCTTAAAATCGTTATTGATGCGCTGGAAGTTACGTTCGTAATGTGACGATCGGGTGACACTGCAATCGATGGCCGAAGTGGGCTTATGGATGGCGACGTGATCATTCAGAGGACATGCGTGTGGAGGCATACGTGGAATATCGACGTAAACCGTATATACTGTTTATACAGTTTTCAGAAGGGAGATCGACATGACTGTAGCGACCACACGCAAGCCCACAAAAAAGGCGTTCCACTTCCCGAAATCACCCGCAACCGAGGAAGAACAGGGCGAAGCGGGCAAGCCGGCTGAGGCAGCGCAGACGCCCAAGTCCAGCCGCAAAAAGGCCGCATCCAAAGCGGCGACGCCTGCGAGCGTCGCAGCAGAGGCGCCGGCTCCTGCAACTGCCGAGAAGGTCAAGACCAAGCGCGTGAAGAAGGATAAAGTCGTGCGCGACAGTTTCACCATGCCCAAGACGGACTATCAACGCATCGCCCTCCTCAAGCGCAAGTGCCTCGAAGCCGGCGTTGCGGTGAGAAAGAGCGAACTTCTGCGCGCCGGCCTGCAATTGCTGGAATCGGCCCCACAGAAGCGGCTACTGGCTGCGATCGCAGCGCTTGAAACCGTGAAGACGGGCCGCCCGGCCAAAGGCGACGAAAACGCGTGATGCGCGCGAAGTGCTGGCGAGGGACTGGGGCGATGCCTGTGGAAGGCAGATGCATCCGCATTGAACGCCGTGAGCGTTCAATGCGTCACCACGAAGGGTGTGGTGTTACTTCCTGCGCCGCTGGTTGATCATCCGCAGGATATCGTTCGTTGGGCCGCTGGTGATCAGGCGCGGGATGTCGTCGAGGTGGACCCATCGACACCTCGATATCTCGCTACTCGGCCGTGCCTTGGCTTGCCTGGGTATTTCGCAGGAGAACACGTGATGGTGCTTCTGCTTGCCGCGAATGTCGAACAGATACCTGGCTGCCTTGCCGGCGAGCCGGGTCTCCTCCCTGAGTTCTCGTAACGCGGCTTCCGTAAGTTGCTCGCCGCGTTTCAACATGCCGCCCGGTAGTACCCACTTCGACTGACTGCGTGCTACCAGGAGAATTCGCTTACCTCTGCGACAAATCACGGTGGCCCGTTTCTTCAACTCGAACTCCCACTTCGTTCCCAAGGGGGCGCATCTCGATGCATCCGTATTGCAACGCCTGACTTAGGTAAGCATCGTAATACAGAAAATCAGAAGTTCAACCTGCTTGGAGCGCCTTGGCGGTCAACTCGCCATATTTTCAACATTTCATCAAACCGTCATAAAGTTCAGATTGCCGTCAGCCCTTATGGTATGGTTTGGGCCAATCATATTTTTTGTCAGACTCGAGGCTGCAATGGATATGGACGGTGACTGGCCGTTGCCACGGCCGCGCACTCTCTTCGGTATCGATCGGCGACGCTCCGATGCGTCGCTCGCCAGAAAGACCTCAATCGCCAGCACCTTTTCGTCATTGGCCATGCCAGTCGTCATCGAGGCGGTGCAAAGAACGAAAGCGCTATCGACAGAAGCCGACCCTGAAGCGTTTCATCAGCTTCGTGTGGCTTTCAGAAAACTTCGCGCATTGTATTGGGCGTACTCCCCCTGGCTCGGCGAGGAAGCCACCGCGCAAGCCAGCGACGAATTCAAGCGTCTGGCTACCGTCGCAGGCGGAACGCGCGACTGGGACATCGCAGGCGATCTCCTGAGAACCGCGCAGAAGTCGGACGCATCCATCGAACTACTCGTGACCGCCGCGCGTGAGAAGCGCGCACAGGCGGTGGCGCATAGCCAGGCGCTGATCAAAAGCGACGCCGTCGAGGCATTTCTGAATGACACCGTACTTCGTGCGCAAACCACGCTGCAATCGTGCTGCAATGATCTTCCGATAAACGCGTTCGCGAAAAAGCGAGTCCGTATGGCACAACGCACGCTTCGAAAGCGCAGCAGGCGCGCCGTGCGAAGCGAGGTCGGCCACGAGGAAAATCTCCATGACGTGCGCAAGGCAGGTAAGAAGCTGCGCTATCTGCTCGAGTTTTTTCAGCCCGTCATCAAGGGCGAGCACGAACGCACCCTCAAGGAGTTGACGTCCGTGCAAAAGATGCTGGGGGAGTTCAACGACATTGCCGCAAGCGAGACCTTGATCCGCAACACGACATTCGACGAGGTTCCAGCCGACGTCGTAGAGAAGTCACTGCAATGGCTGGAAAGAAAGAAGTGCCAACACATACAAGTGGCATCGCAAAGAGTGAAGGCCATATCTGGCTGAGCGTGCGCCACCGCGCCATCACTGGCAGGTCACGACGCTAACAGGCAAGTTCTCGCTCGGCATACCGAGCCTCTCGCGCGATGCCGTGGTGATGGAACCGCCCGGCGGCAAGCATTGCGATTGCCCCATTCCGCCGCCTTCCGTTTGCGGCGCGCCGTTGTTGAATGACTGCCACGTGATGATGACCGACGCGCCGCAATTGTTGATCAGGTCGGTGTAGTCGAGACCCAGTTTGGCGTTTTTCCCACGATATTCCCGGTCGATGCAGTCCGTCGAAAGCTCGCTCGGCTCGAAGCTGAGCGAAGCGGGTGGCGCCGCGCGACCGCCAGCGGCGCTGGCTGCGCCATGCGCCAGAAGAACCAGCAGAAGGACTGCAAGTTGGCTGTTAGCCAGATTGCGGGAAGCTGTCATTTCTTCACCTCTTTTTTTCGGGTGTCGATCACTGTCAGTTAGCTTCTCGCAAAAGCAGGCGTCAAGCGTCAGGAGGCGCTTTACGTGGGCAAACAGACAGTGCCCCCACCTTTTTACTAAGGAACTCGAAATGACGAACGGGATGCCGGCGTGACACTCACAAGGCTTGGACCTGCACTGCCGGTCCGGGCGCACCGCCCACATTGGGCGCGATCACGAGGTATCGGCGGTGATCGGCGGCGCCCGGCGTGCCAGGCGTGACGACCTGTCGAATCTGGCCCAGCGTGTTGACGATCGCCGAGCCGGCCGGATTAGTCTTGAAACTCGCGAGCACGTCAATGCGGCCACTGCCGTCGGCATGGTCCGAAAGACCGAGGAAATACGGCTGACCCGCCTGCAACCCGGTGACCGCAGCCTGCAGGACCTGCAGCAAGCCCTGATCGAACAACGCCACCGAAGTGGGCGCATTGCCATGCCCGGCTGCCGCGCCACCCACCGGAATCAGCGTCACGTGCGTCGCCTCGCCCGCCGCGCCGAGCGGCTGCGTGTTGGCCGTGCCGTCGCCGTCCGGCACGGCGTCGGGCACATACGCCACGGCTTGTGGCGCCTGGCCGACCGGTACGGTGGCGATGACCTTGTTGGTCAGCGTGTCGATCGCCGTCATCGCATCGCCGTTTTCGAGGCCCACGTAGACACGCGTGCCGTCGCCAGACGGCCAGATGCCGTGCGGCAAGCTGCCAACAGCAATGGTCGCCACCTGCGAAAAGTCGTCGGTACGGAACACCTTGATCTGGTTCAGGCCTCCCACCGTGACGTACGCAAACATGCCGTGGGCATTCTGCACGATGTTCACATGATTGGTGATCGGTCCGGTATCGAGCGTTTTCAGCAGCGCAAACGGTGGCCGTGCGTCGAACACCTGTGTCTTGCCCACATCCTTGAGCGTGAACCAGACCTGCCGGCCATCCGGCGTGGCCGCTATGTTCGGGCAGAACGGGCTCGCCTGCGTGACCCTGGCCACGATCTGGTGATCGGCGACCGAGACGACATCGGTTTCCGGGTTGAAGGACGAACAGATGTATCCGTACTTTCCATCCGGCGAGAAGATCTGCATGCCTGGCCCGGCCGGCACGACAATGCGCGTTTTCTCTTCGAAGGTCTTACCGTCGAGCACATCGACGTAATTCTCGCCGCGCACGGTTACCCACACTTCGTTGCCGTCGGGCGTGAAAAAAGCTTCGTGAGGCGAGCGGCCCACATAGGTCACATGCTTGATTGAATTGGTTTGCGTATCGATGAACGTCACCGAATTCGAGCCGATAGAGACAATGGCGAGTGTGCGGTGATCGGGAGAAAAACCCATTCCGTGCACGAGCAACTGACCGTGATAGAGCGGGCTGAAGTTGGCCGGGGTCGGCTCCCCGAGCCGGATGACACCGATGAGACGATTGGCGGCGGGATCGATGACCGAAACGGTGTTCGAAAACTGATCAGACGAATAGACGCGGTCCCGATGGCTGACTGGAATATCGGCAGCCGCGAGCGTTCCGGGGACCTGCCCCGCTTGCGCGAGCGTAGCGGCAGCAAGCGATGCGGCAATCATGCCCGCGCCGAGAATGGAGTGGTATTTCATGACGTTGTCTCCTGCGTCGAAACGCGAGCGGATTAGTGGGACATCGGAGCCGGCGTCGTGATCGAGTCATGCACCGCGAGCCGCATGGCGACGATCTCCTGCTGTTGCTCGACCACAATCTCCTGAGCAATCCTGCGTAACTGTTCGTTGTGGCCATGCCGCAGTTCCGCCATGGCCATGTCGATCGCGCCCTGGTGGTGCGGAATCATCGTTGCGACGAAATCGCGGTCGATATCGCCCGTGGGCCCGGCCGCCATCCCGGCCATCATCTTCGTCATGGCCGCATCGTTTTCCGAAAGAAACAAGCCTTCTTCGCTATCGCGGGAAGATCCCGCGTCACTCGACGGCGTGGCGCATAGACCAGCCAGAGAAAGCACGGCCGCGCCGCACGCCGTTGCTCGCAAAACGAGTCGAATTGCAGCGTTCATGAGGTCCCCTCCGTATTGGTCGAATCACATTCGACGTGAAGGCAAACAGCGCAATCGCCGATTTACTCCATGCAGACACAATTCGTATTGCCAATTGACGCGCCGCGAAACGTTGTCAAACGCTTGCCAGCTCCTGGGCCTCTGGCGGGCACAGTGGAATAACTGCCTCGATCGCGCGTTCGCACCGTCAAGTTCCGGTTTGCGGGCGTACCATCAATGAACATCGCATGAAGGCCGCACGCACGGCCCCGACCCATTCACCTTTTGCCGGGCACCGCATAGCAGATTAGCCGCTTCGCAGCGGCGGGGAGTACTCCATGGCCACGGGCATCGAGCTTCAAGATCAAGCACGTCAGCTGTTGCCGTTTCGCGAGTCGGTATTGGCGATGCTCGGCGTCGCGTCGGTTTCGATGCTGATCGCGCTCGACCAGACCATCGTCGGCACCGCGTTGCCGCGCATCGTTGCGGAGCTCAAGGGCTTTGAACTCTATGCATGGGTCGCGACGGCCTACATGCTGGCATCCGTCATCACCATTCCGATCTTCGGGCGTCTGGGCGATCTGTTCGGCCGCAAGCCCTTCATGCTCGCTGCCATTCTGCTCTTCACCCTCGCATCGGTGCTCTGCGGGATGGCGACCAACATGCTCTTTCTCGTGCTCGCGCGCGGCCTGCAAGGTATTGGTGGCGGCATCATGATGGGGACAGTCTTCGCGACCGTCGCCGACCTGTTTCCCGATCCGAGGCTGCGCCTGCGCTGGCTGGTGTTCGTCACCTCGGCGTTCGGCGTGGCGAACATGATCGGACCCACGCTCGGGGGCATGCTGACCCAGCACGGAAGCTGGCGGCTCGTGTTCTTCGTCAACGTGCCGGTGGGTCTGGTGGCGCTCTTCTTCGTGCACGCTTTCCTGCCGCATCTGCATCATCCCCGCGAAGGCGCGAGGCTGCGCCTCGACTGGCTCGGCGCTTGCGTCGTCGCTGTCACGTTCGGCGCGCTGCAACTGGCGATCGAGCTCTTGCCGAGGCAGGGTTGGACGACCACGACGATCATCCTGGCTGTGACCGTGCTGGTCTTTTCGCTGACGCTTTTCTTCTGGGAAAAGCGCATGGGCTATCCGATCATCCCCGTGGACATGCTGCTCGATCGAAAGCTCGGTCCGCTCTTTGCGATGTCGGTGCTCGGCGGGTTCGCCTTGTTCTCGCTCGTTTTCTACGTGCCACTGCTGTTCCAGGGCGGCTATGCGATGTCGCCGCGCTCCTCGGGCATGCTGATCACGCCGCTCCTGCTCGGCACGACGGTTGGCAGTTTCGTGAACAACCGCGTGGTCACGCGCATCCGGCGCGCCAATGCCATCCTCTATGTCGGCTTCGCACTGTCTGCTTTCGCGAGCCTCGCGGTGGTCGTGCTGCGAGGCAACGAGCCGCATCTCGTGTGGATGGCGTGCATGGGCGCGAGCGGCCTGGGGCTGGGCCTCGTGGGCACGAGCCTCACGGTCTGCTCGCAGCAGATCGTCTCGCGAGACCATCTCGGCGCCGCCACGGCGATGCTGCAATCGCTGCGCACCTTCGGCGGCATGCTGGGCACGGCGATGACCGGCGCGCTGCTCGGGCACCTTTACACCATGGGCGTGAATCGCTCGCTGGACTCGTATCAGGCGACTCAGTGGTTCAAGTCGTTCGCGAGTCCCGAACTGCTTGTGGACCGCGCCGACCAGGCCGTGCTGATCAGTCGCCTCGTGAGCGCCGGGCACGCCGGCGACGCGATGATGAACTCGGCGCGCAGCGCGCTCGTGGAATCGATCCACATGGGCCTCGTCGTCGCTGCCGTTGCTGCGCTCGCCGGGCTGTGTCTCGCGTGGTTCGTGCCGCCTGTACGGGTTGGGTATCTCGAGCCGCGGTCGTAAATCAAATGCGGCCCCGAATCGCGATGGTTCGGGGCCGCTTTTCAAGCACTAAACACCGACGCTTGCGATTTCGCGAGGCTCGCAAGCGCATCGACCGCGACCTTGACCTTCGGCTGCAAATGCCGTGTCTTTTGCCAGATGGCGTGGATGGGCATCGTCGTCGCGAACCCGGGCAGCACCTCGATCAGCGAGCCATTCCCAAGCGCCTCTCTCGCGAGCCACCCCGGCAACTGCGCGAGACCGCACCCTGTAAGACACGCGCACAGCAGCGCATCGCCATCGGTCAACGCGTGGCGCGGGGAAATCTCGAAGTATTGCGCCGCGCCAGCTTCGTTCCTTAAGAGCCACTCCGGCCGGTTGCCGCGCTGCCAGCCGATCAAACAATCGTGCTTCGCGAGATCCGAACGCGCCGCGGGCGTGCCGCGCCGCTTCAGATAAGCCGGCGCCGCGCACATCACGAGTCGCTGCTCGCCGAGCTTGCGCGCGATGAGATCGGAGTAGTCCTCCAGCATGCCAATGCGCACGGCGAGGTCGATGCCTTCGCTCACCATGTCGACGGCGCGATCGCGCAACGTGATCGAGAGGTCCAGACGCGCGTGACGCTGCGCAAGCTTCAGCAACGCGGGCACGATGTGCCGCCGCCCGAAGGTCGTAGGCAGGTCGACGCGCAAGCGGCCTATGGGCTGCCTGCGGCCCGTGGTGAGCAGCGCCTCGGTTTCGTCCAGCTCATCGAGAACGCGGCGGCAGCTCGCCAGCCAGGCTTCGCCCTCCGTGGTCAGGTCCAGCCGCCGCGTGGTCCGGTGCAGCAATTGCACGCCCAGGCGCGCTTCGAGGCGCGAAATGCTCTTGCCCACGGCCGAACCGGTGACGCCGAGCGTGTCCGCAGCGGCGGTGAGGCTGCCGGCATCCACGGCAGCGACAAATTCACGAATACCCGCAAAGCGATCTTCCATGGCTTCATTCCGGAATCTGAGGATCGAATGTCCGGAATTTTAGCCACTAACTCGACCCCGCGGACCGAATTAGACTGCGTCCAACGCATGGCGCTCCTGCCATGCCACTTCAAACGCAGAGGAAACGACGATGAAAGCATGGCTCCTGAAGGATTTCGGTCTGCACAACCTGGTGCGCGGCGACGTGCCCACGCCAACGCCGAAGGAAGGCGAATTGCTGGTCAAGGTGGGCGCGGTGTCGCTGAACTACCGCGACAAGGCGATCATCGACGGCATTTACGAGCCGCATCGTGTTCCCAAGCCACTGATTCCCGTTTCCGACGCCGTGGGCACGGTCGTGGCGGTGGGCCCGAATGTGAGCCGCTTTGCCGTTGGCGAGCGCGTGAATTCCACGCTCTATTCGCGCTGGCTGGACGGCGCGCCCGGCCCCAACGAGCCGGACTACTGCCTTGGCATGCCGCTGCCGGGCGGTCTCGCCGAATACATGATCATTCACGAGGAAAGCGCCGTGCGTGCGCCGGCCATGATGAGCGACGACGAGGCCTCGACCTTGCCGATCGCTGCGCTCACCGCCTGGTATTCGCTCATGGATGTGGGCCACTTGCAGGCGGGGCAGAGCGTGCTCGTGCAGGGCACGGGCGGCGTGGCGATCTTCGCCGCGCAGATCGCCGCCGCGCATGGAGCCCGCGTGATCGCAACGTCGAGCAGCGACGCGAACCTCGCGAAAGTGCAGGCGCTCGGCGCGAGTGCGGGCATCAACTACCGCACGCATCCCGACTGGGCAAGCAAGGTGCTCGAACTCACCGAAGGCCGGGGCGTGGACATTACGATCGATGTGGCCGGCGGTAACGGGCTGAATCAATCCGTGGCGGCCACGCGCGTCGCGGGCGTGGTGGCGCAGGTGGGCTTCCTCACCGGCCAGACTGCGGCGCTCGACCTGATGCCGCTGATCTTTCGGCAAACCACGATCCGCGGCATCGCCGTTGCGCCGCGGGCGTCGTTCGAGCGCATGAATCCGTTCCTCGACAAGCACCGCATCCAGCCTGTCATCGACCGCGTCTACGCGTTCGACGAAGCCGTGCAAGCGTTCGAGCATCTGGCGCGCGGACCGTTCGGCAAAGTCGTGATCAAGATCGGCGATTGAGGCGATCGATCTGGAGCGGTGAGGCCAAACTGGGCGTTTTCGCCACACCGCACCCGGCAAAGGTTGACGCGCTGAATGCGCGGCCATTACCCTTGCGCGCTGATGGTTCCCGGCGACGGGATCAAAAGGGAACGCAGTGCGAGACTGCGGCTGCCCCCGCAACTGTCAGCGGCGAGTCCATGCCAGAGAGGGCCACTGGGAAACCGGGAAGGCCGGCAACGGACGTCGACCCGCGAGCCAGGAGACCTGCCATCAGCCGAGTCCAGCAGCCGCAGCGGGCGGGGATCCCCAATGCGCAAGCACCGCCCACGCGGCGGTCGCCCGTTGCACGGACAGCCCTATACAAGAGCTGTTTCCAGCCACTGCATCATGAAGTTTCGCCAATTCGTTTTGACTTCCGCCGCGCTCGCCTGTGCGTGGCAAACCGCGCATGCCGCCGCTGGCGCGACCGATAGCGCCACCGACGCCGCAAACGCATCGCCCGCCCAGGCGCAGCAACAGACGAGCGACGACACCACGCTGCCCAATATCCTCGTCGTGGGCGACACGCAGCATCTGCCGCAATCGTTCGACCAGCGCTACGCGAGCACCCAGGTGCTCACGCGCACAGACCTCGAGCGCGTCTCCCCCGCCGACCCCAGCATCGCGCAGGCGCTCGCCACGCTGCCCGGCATCACCGTCTCGCAGACTGGCGGGCCAGGGTCGTACACGGGAGTGAGCATCCGCGGGTCATCGGCTGACCAGGTGGCCGTGTTCATCGACGGCATACGCGTGGGCTCCGTGACCACCGGCGTGGCCGAATGGGGCGATCTTGCGACCGCCTCGTTCGACCGCGTGGAGGTGATCTCGGGCCCCGCGGCCGCCTCGTTCGGCGCGGACGCCATGGGCGGCGTCGTACAACTCTTCACGCGCCACGCGTCGAACCAGCCGAACCAGACCACCGTGTCGTTCGGCGGCGGCTCGAACAAGACCTTCGACACGCAGGTGCGCACCTCGGGCACGATCCCCTCGACCGGGCCGCTTGCGGCGTTGAGCGGCCTCACGTATTCGCTGGGCCTGCACGACTACAACACGGCCGGTATTGACGCGACGCAGCCCGGGGCCTACGGCCACGAAGACGGCCGCAACCCTTACCACGCGCAGAACCTGGACGCGCGCCTTGGCTACGCGCACGACAACTGGTCGATCTCGACGTTCGCGCTTTACCACCGCTCCGATCTCTCCTACGACAACGCGGGAGGCAACGACCGCCAGCGCGACAACCAGCTCACGACCGGCCTCGCGTTCCACCTCGACATCACGCCGACCACGCAGTTCGACCAGTCCGTGGGATACGCAACGGACCGTCAGTTCCTCTATTCGAACGACCCGACGATCCCGACCGACGAGATCGACTCGACGCGCTTTTCCACCTCCACGTCGATCACGCATCAGGAAAGGGGCCACACGCTCTTCGGCATGCCGCTCGATGGCGAGACCAAGCTCGCGTACGACTACACGCGCGAACTGGCGTTCCTGCCTGTCGATGTGCCGGGCGGCCTGCCCGCGCGCAACGATTCGGCCGTGTCGATGCATCAGTCGACCACGCTCGGACCCGTCACGCTATTCCTCGCGGGGCGGCACGAGATCGTGCAAGGGGAATCGGTCAATACGGGCAACGTCGCGCTCTCGTGGGCGATCACGCCGGTCTACACGGCGCGCGTGTCGTATGGCAATGCGTTCCGCCTGCCCACGTTCAACGATCTGTACTATCCGGGCTACTCGAACCCCAATCTCCTGCCCGAGCGCAGCGACTCGGTCGAGGCCGCGCTCGATGCGACCACATCGATCGGCACGTTCACGGCAGCGGTGTACGACACGCGCGTGCACGACCTCATCTCGTACAACTCGCAGACCTTCCTGCCCGTGAACGTGGGCCGCGCGCACATTCAGGGTCTCGACCTCTCGTATAAAGGCACGCTCGGCAAATACACGCCGGTGAGCCTCACGGTGGGGATTCTGAATCCGCAGGACGTGACCGACCAGACGTGGCTCAATCGCCGCCCGCGCCAGACGGTGAGCCTGAGCGTGGATCACACGTGGGACGAGTTCCAGCTCCACGCGCTCAGTACCGGCGTTTCGCTGCTGTATAACGGCTCGACGTTCGACGACCAGCTCAACACGATCTACCTGCCTTCGTGGACGACGGTGAGCCTGCGCGCCTCATACCAGGTCAATGCGCATCTCGCGCTCTCGGCCACACTTGCGAACGTGTTCAACCGGCAGTATGTGACCGCTTATGGGTACAACACGCTGGGGCGCACGGCGTTTGGCAAGGTGACCTATACATTCTGACGCGCTGCCGACGAGCGGGTACGCTCGAGCTTTTTGGCCGCCCGCTCGCCTAGCTATCGCGCTTCGGCCGCCGTACCGCACGAATCTTCCCGCTGTTGCCGCCGCCGCAGAAGAACTGCTCACCGCCATCGGACTCCAGCCCCGAAACGGCGGTTCCGGGCGGCATGTCGAGCTGTTCCAGCACTTCGCCCGTGCCCGGATCGATGCGCCGCAAGTCGCTCTCGTCGCCTTCCCAGGTGCCGTGCCACAACTCGCCGTCCACCCACGTCACGCCCGTGACGAAGCGGCTCGATTCGAGCGTGCGCAGAATCGCGCCCGTCTGCGGATCGATCTGGTGGATCTTGCGCTCGCGATACACCCCGACCCAGAGCGTGCCGTCCGCCCACGCGAGCCCTGAATCGCCACCGCCTCCGGGCGCGGGAATCGTGGCGAGCACGCGGCCCGTTTCGGGGTCGATCTTGTGGATGCGGTCCTCTGAGATCTGAAACAGGTGCCGCCCGTCGAAGGCCGTGCCCGCGTGCGCCGCGATGTCGATCGAGCGCTGTGTCTGGCCGCTCTTGGGATCGAGCGACGCGATGCGCTCGCCCACGGCGAACCACACCTGCTTGCCGTCGTAGGTGACGCCGCCAACCTTCTCGATGCCGGGATAAGGGCCGTACTCGCGGACGATTTCGGCGGTCGAACGTTTCATGGTTTTCTCCTTGCCATAGGCACAGGGAAATGAAGGAACAGGCACTCATCCTAATCGCCCGGCAGCGGCGCGGGGAGTAACAAGGTCGTCGCGAATCCGGGAACAGGCGGCGTGGTCCAGCGGCGCGCACGGCCATAGCCGAACGACTGCACCTTGTCCGCCGCGGCGAGGGAATCGAGCGCGCGCTGCACGGTGCGCTGGCTCGCGCCGAGCGCGAGGGCCAGCGCCGAACTCGACCACGACTCGCCATCGGCGAGAAAAGCCAGCACCGCTGCGTGCTTTTCCTCCACGGGCCGCGCCAGCACCACCACTTCGCTCGCGGTGCGCGGCGCGAGCGCAAAGCCCTGCTGGGTCGCGCCGATATCCGCCACGTCGCGCAACAGCGTGCGCAAGCGGCCAATTTCCACGCGCAGGCGCGCGCGGTGCGTTTCATCGGCGTGCTTCGTGCGAAAGGCGCGGGCGATGAGCGCGTCGCGTGGCACATCGGCGGGCCACGCCTCGGCGAGCGCGCGGGCGAGCACGAACAGCACGGGGCGCCTTGCGAGTTCGACGATCGTCGCGCCCTCGCGCGCGACGTAGCGGCACGCGTCCACGACGAGCGCCTTTGAAGCGAGCAACGCCTCGACATCCTCCAGCAGCAGCACCCGCTCTTCGCCGCGCGCGATCAGGCGCGCCGCCGGCGAAGTCAACAGCATTGCCGCGCTCTGGATCTCGGCGCTCAGCGCCGGAATGCCCGCTTCGCGCGCGGCGCGTGCAGCCTCGGCGAGCGAGCGCCGCGCCACCTGCGTTTGAATGCGCCGCATGGCGATGCCCGCGGCGATCAACTCGTGCGCCGCGCGCAACGCGGGCGGCAGCGGCGCGGGATCGGCTTGCCCGAGCATGCCCGCGGCCTCGTCGAGCCGGCCAATGAGCAGCAAACGGCGAATTTCCAGGTAGCGCGCGTGCGCGGCATTGAGGCGGTCGCCGTGGGTTTCGAGCGTTTGCCGCGCCGCAGCGAGCGTATCGGTGGGCCAGCCGAGATCGCGCGCAGCGAGCGCGATCTCGGCCTCGGCGACGACGCAGCGCGCGCGCGCCACGGCCTCGCGCGCGCCGAAGCCACGCGCCGCGCTGCGCAGCAGCGCTTTGGCACGCGCGAAGTCGCCGAGCTGCGCCATGGCGATGCCGCGCAGCGCGAGCGCGGGCGCGTCGTCGCGCAACGCGACCCGGTTCAGCGCGCCAAGCGGATCACCGGCCGCGAGCGAGCGCGCCGCAGCCGTAATCAGTGAATCCATGGTCATGCGAATCCCGCCACACTTGTCACTCCCCCGCCTCCTGGGTCCGCGCCTAATCTAACACGGCGATCAAACGAATCATCGATCGAACGACGCGGCGGTGTGCTACGCCGCCACCCCAGTGAATCCATAGGAGGACCAGGCAATGGCAACCCATACCACAGGAACACGCGAAGACTGGCTTGCGGCGCGTATCGAACTGCTCACGGCCGAAAAGGAGCACACACGGCGCGGGGACGCACTGGCGCAGCAGCGCCAGGCGTTGCCGTGGGTGCGTGTCGACAAGACGTATCGCTTCGAAACCGAAGATGGCGGCACCACGCTCGCGGATCTCTTCAAGGGGCGCTCGCAACTGCTCGTTTATCACTTCATGTTCGGGCCGGATTACGCGGCCGGCTGTCCGTCGTGCTCGTCGATTGCGGATGGCTTCGATGGCATCGCCGTGCATCTCGCGAATCATGACGTTCGACTCATGGCGGTATCGCGCGCGCCGCTCGCAAAGCTGCTGGCCTATCGCAAGCGCATGGGATGGCATTTTCCGTGGGCCTCATCGAGCGGCAATGACTTCAACTTCGATTTCAACGTGTCGTTCACCACGGCGCAACAGCGCGCGGGCGACATCGAATACAACTACGCGCGCAGCGGCCACGCGATGGACATGAATCCGCCGCCCGCGCCCGTCGCCGAGTTCGCGGCGAGCTGCGGCACGGACGCGGCGACCTACACGCGCGATCGCCCGGGCCTCAGCGCATTCGTGCTGGAGGACGGCGTGGTCTATCACACGTACTCGACCTATGCGCGTGGCCTGGATGGCGTGTGGGGCATGTACCAGTGGCTCGACCGCGCGCCGAGGGGACGTAACGAGGCCGGCATCTGGTGGCACCGGCACGATGAGTACACGGAAAGCTGAGGCGCGTCATGAATAACGTCGGCATGACGGTACGGCGGCACAGCGGTGCGCCGCGTGCGATTTTCTACGGCGTTTCGTCGCTGGTCTTTGCGGCGAGCGCGGCGGTGACGTTCGTCTGGTGCGCTTCGATGGAGGCGATGGGCGGCACGCCCATGCCCGGCGGCTGGACGATGTCCGCGCTCTGGGCACCCATGTGCGGCCGCACCTGGTTCGACGCCGCCGTATCGTTTGCCGGCATGTGGAATGTGATGACGGTCGCGATGATGCTGCCAGCGGTCGCGCCGGCCTTGTGGCGGTATTTCGAGGCGCTAGGGGATGGCCGCGCGGCCCAGGCGGGTGGGATGACTGTGATGGCCGGGTTTGGCTATTTCCTTGTCTGGCTTGTGGTTGGAGTGCTCGTGTTCGCGGCGGGGGCGCAACTGACTGCGCTAGCCGTCGCGACGCCTGCATTGGCGCATACCGCGCCAGCCGTGGCGGGTGTTGTCGTCGTGATGGCGGGCATGTTGCAGTTCTCTGCGTGGAAAGCGCGGTGGCTTGCGTGCTGCGGGTACTCGCCGTCGTGCGGCCACGCTCAGCTCGATGTGCAGGCCGCGCTGCGTCACGGCCTAAGGCTCGGGCGGCACTGCCTGTGCTGCTGCGGGAATTTGATGGCGGCACTGCTTGCGGCCGGTGTGATGGATCGGCCTGCGATGGCTCTGGTCGCTGCGGCTATTGCCGCGGAGAGATGGGTGCCGGGTGGCGGAAAAGTCGCGCGGGGGATTGGTGCGGCTGCGATTGCGGTGGGGCTGGTGATGGTGTTTCGGGCGATGGCTGCATAAAAAGATCGCCGTTCCGCACCCGCGAAACGGCGATAAAACGCTCCGACTCTAACGTCGAACTCACGCCTCCAGACTCGCGCCTGCACACGAGCCTGATCGACGCTCCGGACTGTTATCAGCAGTCCGGAGTAACAGCTAGAGGCGGACTGGAGTCACCCCTGCGCTGCTGGGCGCAGCCCGGCGCGACCGGGGGGACACCCGGTCGCGCCGCACTGCGCGCCTCCTATGGCAGCTCACATGCCGCCGAAAGACTTCTTGACCGTCAGCTTGTTGGTCACCGACGTCACACCGGGAACGCCCTTCGCGATTTCCTCGACCCTGGCGATCTGTGCCGGGTCCGAAACGGTCCCGTTGAGCGTAATCGCACCACCCTTGGCGCCCACGCTGATGTTGCCCGCGTTGATCGACTTGTCCTTCCCGATGGCCGCGTACACCTTGCGGCGCATGGCGCGATTCGCCTGCCTGTCCGTGGGCATCGCCGTGGGCGACGCTGCGCCGGGAGCCGCCGTCGCGGACGCCGTCTGCGCTTGAGCGGGCGCGCTGGCCGCAGCCTGGGGCTGTGCCCACGCACTCATGGAAGCCGCCGCGACGAAGGTCGCAATCGCCAACCCAGCTACCGTGGTTTTGTTCATAGATTGCTCCGTTTTTTCTCGAGTTTATGAAGATCAGAACGCGTGACGAATACCCACCATCGCCGCCGTCGTCGACTGGCCCGGCGCGACCGGCGCGCCGTAGATGATCGTCTGGTTCATGGTCCCCTTGTTGCTGACGTAGCCGACCTGGGCATAAGCCTTGGTCGCCTTCGAGACGTTGTATTCGGCGCCCACGGCGACTTCGCTCGAGTGATTCGCCGAGTTATTGCGGTCCTTCAAATAGTAGTAGCCCGAAGTGACTTTGAAGACCGGGCTGAACTGGTACCCCAGGCCGGCCGAGATCATTTCGAAGTTATACGTCGCCTTGGTGAACAAGCTGGATGCGTTGGACGAGCTGAACGAGCCGGATATCGAGAATCCGCTGATCGTGTACATCGCGCCGACGTAGTAGAAGTTGTTGTTGTTGCGGCCGGTGGCCGGTGCGGCCGGCGTCGTGGGATAGTTGCCCGCGAACGGATTGGTGTCGTGCCCGCTGTAGTAAACGCCAGCCAGGTTCAGGCCGTAGTTCGAGTACTTGAGCACGGCCGATTCGCGCGTGCCGCCCTGGAACTGACCCGGCACACCGCCCGGCGCGTACTCCAGCGCGAGCGAAGCGCCATAGAATTTCGGCGAGTTATAGACGATCGCGTTGCTGTCATAGAGCGCGCCGATCGGCGCGTTCGTGCTGGTGCCCGGCCAGCCGGCCGCCTGATTGAGGCCCAGCCACGCGGTGAGAATACTGCCGAAGTATTGCGCGCCGCGAACGTCGGTGTCCGACATCGCGTAGATCATCGGAATGATCTGCCGGCCCGCGTCGATCGAACCGAACCAGCCCGATCCGCCGATGGTCGTGATCTGGTTGAAGACCGCAGTCACGCCCGGCGTGTCGGACAGGCCCGTTTTGCCGTTATTCGACGTGAACGACCCTTGCAGCTTGAAGTTGATCTTGTAGCCGCCGCCAATGTCCTCGGTGCCCTTCAAGCCCCAGATGCTCGAATAGATCCCACCGTCCTTGAGCTGCCAGACGCTTCCCAGATTTTTTGCGGTCCCCGAAAAGTTTGCGGCCGAGGTGCTTTGGTACAGCACGCCGCTATCAACCACGCCATAAAGCGTGACAGACGATTGCGCATGCGCTGCGCTGGCGAACAGGGCCAACGCTGCCAGGCTGCCGAACTTCAGTTTCATTGCCTATCTCCGTGTTTGGCTGCCGGGTGGTCCCGGCGCCTTTTGTTGTTGTCTGAAGGGTATTACCTGAACGAAATTCTGTGACCAGGGGACTTAACCAGCTTGCAAATAGTGACCGCCGTACTGATCGCGCAACTGGTTCTTGAGCACCTTGCCCGTCGCGCCGATTGGCACGGCGTCGACGAAGAGCACGGCATCGGGCTTCCACCATTTCGCCACGCGGCCGTCGAAGAACGAGAGCAGGTCGGCCGCTTCGAGCGCGCTGCCCGGCTTCTTCACGATCAGCAAGAGCGGCCGCTCATCCCACTTCGGGTGGCGCGCCGCGATGCACACCGCTGTCGCAACTTCGGGGTGCAGGCTCGCGACGTTTTCGATGTCGGCAGAACTGATCCACTCGCCGCCCGACTTGATGACGTCCTTGCTGCGATCCACGATCTGCATGAAACCATCGGCATCGATCTTCGCCACGTCGCCGGTCGGGAACCAGCCGTCCTGCAGCGGCGACGCGTATTCGCCGCCAAAGTATTCGCTCGCGACCCAGTGGCCGCGCACCTGCAAGTCGCCTGCGGCATTGCCGTCCCAGGGCAGTTCCTCGCCCGCGGCGTCGACGATCTTCATGTCGATGCCGAACACCGAGCGCCCCTGCTTCGCCTGAAGTGCATAGCGCTCATCTTCGGCCAGCTCCGTCTGATGCGCCTTGAAACTGCAAACCGTGCCGACCGGGCTCAGTTCCGTCATGCCCCATGCATGCAGCACGTCCACGTGGTGGCGCTTCTGGAACGCCTGGGTCATCGCGGTCGGGCACGGCGCGCCGCCGATGATCGTGCGGCGCATGGAAGAGAACGAACCGGCTACCGATTCGACGTGCGCAAGCAGGCCTTGCCAGACAGTCGGCACGCCAGCCGAAAGCGTGACCTGCTCTTCCTCGATCAGCTGATACAGCGACTTGCCATCGAGCGACGCGCCCGGAAACACTAGCTTCGCGCCGGTCATGCAGGCGATGTATGGCAGGCCCCATGCATTGACGTGGAACATCGGCACCACCGGCAGGATCGCGTCGCGCGCCGAGCAGTTCAGCGCGTCGGGCAGCGCCGCCGCGTAGGTGTGCAGCACCGTCGAGCGGTGGCTATAGAGCACGCCTTTCGGATTGCCGGTCGTGCCCGACGTATAGCAGAGCGACGAGGCGCTGTTTTCGTCGAGCAGCGGCCATTCGAAATCGTCCTTGTGATTGTCGATCAGGTCCTCATAGCAGAGAAGTCTCGATCCAAGGCTATGGTTGCGCGGCATATGCGCGCGATCGGTCATGGCAACGAAAAATCTCGGACACGTGACGCGTGCCGCGACGCTTTCGATGAGCGGCAAGAACGTGAGATCGAAGAAAATCACGCGGTCCTGTGCATGCTCGACGATATACGCGAGTTGATCTGCGTGCAGGCGCGGATTCAGCGTATGCAGCACGGAACCCGAACCCGAAACCGCGAAGTACAGCTCCATGTGCCGGTAGCCATTCCAGGCCAGCGTCCCCACGCGCTCGCCCTGCGCAATCATGAGGCTCGAGAGCGCATTTGCCATGCGGCGCGCGCGCTGCGCGAGATCCTGATAACGGTAGCGGTGAATGTCGCCTTCCACGCGGCGCGAAACGATTTCGCGCGCGCCGTGATGGCGTTCTGCATGCTTGAGCAGCGAAGCGACCAGGAGCGGTTGCCCCATCATCAGACCTTGCATGGTTTGCTATCCTAAGTAACTTTTGTTCGTATGCGATATTCGTATGCAGTGCTGCGTGGTTATGCCTGGCTGGAAGCCGGCGTTTCCACAACACTCAGTAGCAGCTTTCCGTCCACGGTCCGCACAGGAAACGTCGTGAGCTTCAGTCCGCCCGCGCCCGGCATACAGCCGCTGCGCACGTCGAAGCGCAGTCCGTGCGCCGGGCAGCGCAACATGCATCCTTCGAGCGGGCCGCTCGCGAGCGAGGCGCCGTTGTGGGGGCACGAATTGTCGACCGCGTGCATCTGTCCGTCGACGTTGAACAGCACGACGCTGCGGCCATCGACGAAAACCAGCTTGCGCTGGCCCGGCGCGAGTTCGTCGGCCGTGCCGACCGGTACTTCACGTGTCATCCCCTTTCCCCTCAACTTCCGTCGGTTCGCCTCGACTCGCCTCAGTGTGCGACCGCCAGCGACATCGCGCCGGCCATCGCCACTGGCGAGTACACGCCCGAGAGCGAATAGCCCGTGTTGAACACGAAATACGGCACGCCATTCACCTGCGGGTCGGCGAACGGCACGCGCTGTCCGGTCGGGTCTGCGAGGCGTTTCGATGCAGCAAGGTGCGCCTCCAGGCTCTCGCGTTCGAGGCCGCATTCAAGACCCAGGCGCTCGAGCACCGCGTAATCGCCGATGTCCTGGCCTTCCATGAAGTAGGCCTTGAGCACGCGCTCGATCAGCGCCGCGCTCTGTTCGCGCGTGCCGCGGCTAGCGGCAAACGTGGCCAGGTCGTGCGCGGCGGCGGTGTTCGGCAGCACCTCGATGCGCTCGAACGCGAACTCGACACCCGCGTCGCGCCCCGCGCGCTGCACCTGCGCGCGCCGTGTGGCCACCGCTTCGGCGCTGCCCAGGCGGTCGCGATAGAAAGCCTGATACGGCAAGCCTTCGAGCGGCGTCCACGGCAGCAGTTGGTGCGAGCGCCACTGCACACGCACGCGCACATCGGGTCGCGCACTCGCGAAACGTTCGACCGCCGCATCCAGATTGCGCTTGCCGATCAGGCACCACGGGCAGATGAAATCGAAGAAGGCTTCGATCGTCAATACGGCCGGTTCACCCGCGTCGCGACTCGCCTGCGCCGCCCACTTTTGATCAGACAAGTTCATGAATCAACATCTCGGCCATCGGCCATTCGCCAAATCCCGCTGCGGGATTCAGGTGACCGACTTCACCCAGGTCCACAAGGCGGCTGCCCCAATCCTTCGCCATCGCCTCCACGCGCTCGAACTGCGCGAGCGGATCGTTGCGGCTCGCGCCCACGATGCTCGGGAACGGCAGCGGCTTGCGCGGAATCGGGTGCCAGCCGTTTTCGGCCAACGCTTCGAATGCGGGATAGCCCGCCGGCAGCGGCGTTTCGAGGTCCGCCGGCGCGGCTAGCAGCGCGCCATGAATCTTGCGGCTGTGCTGCTGCGCCCAATGCACCGTGATCATCACGCCCGCGCTGTGCGCGACGAGAATGACGGGACCGTCGATCTTCGCGAGCGCCGCGTCGAGCGCGGCCACGCGCGCCGCGCAGCTCAGTTTGTCGTGCTCGAGAGGCGGCACCGAGGCCGCCTTGGGCAGCCGGCTTTCCAGCAGCGTCTGCCAGTGCTCCGCCACGTGGTCGCGCAACCCCGGGACCATCAGAATGGTCGGTGTGGTTTCAAGCGTCATTTGTTTTGGTCTCCTGCGCGCTTCAGTACGGCTTGTCGCCGATAATGCCGGCGCGTTCCATCTTGCGGTGACACGGCGGATAGTCCATCACTGCATAGTGCTGGGTGCTGCGGTTGTCCCAGATCGCGATGCTGTTCGGCTTCCAGCGCCAGCGTACCTGGTACTCCGGAATATAGGCCTGGCTCACGAGATAGCGCAGCAGGTCGCCCGCGCCCGGGTTGGCGTCCTGACCGTAGCGCACACGATCGGGCGTGTGATAGTTCGTGATGTGCGTCGCAAACGCGCTCACGAACAGCACCTTCTCGCCGGTTTCCGGATGCGTGCGCACCACCGGGTGTTCCGCGTCAGGAAACTGCGCCCGCAGGGCATGGCGCTTTTCGATCGGCATGGCCGCACCAAAGCTCGCCTCGATGCTGTGGCGCGCATACAGGCCGTCGATCTGCGCCTTCACGTGTTCCGGCAGCTTCTCGTAGGCGAGCACCATGTTCGCCCACATCGTGTCGCCGCCCACGGGCGGGCACTCCACGCAGCGCAGCACCGCGCCGAACTGCGGCGCCTCGCGCCAGGTGGCGTCCGCGTGCCACGCGTTTTCGTAACGGTCGTTGGGCTGCTCCGGGTTCTTGTAGATGCGCACGAGGCCCGGATGCTCCGGGTCACTGCCCGCCACCGGATGATCCTCCAGCTCGCCGAAGCGGCGCGCGAACGCCACGTGCTCGGTGCGCGTGATGTTCTGGTCGCGCAGGAACAGCACACGGTGCTTGAGCAGCGCCGCGCGAATCTCGGCGAAGAGCGCGTCGTCGTGAACGGCATCGGCGAGATTCACGCCGGTCAGTTCCGCGCCGATGGCATAGGTCAGTTGTTCGACTTTCATGCTGCGCTCCTCAGATGACGAAGACCGACGACCCCGTCGTCTTGCGCGCTTCGAGGTCGCGGTGCGCCTGCACCGCGTCTTCCAGCGCGTAACGCTGGTTCAGTTCGATCTTGATGCGGCCCGCGGCAACGTGCCCGAACAGCTCGGAAGCCAGCTCGTTCTTTTCCGCGGGGTCGGCGATATAGTCCGCCAGCGCCGGGCGCGTGAGATAGAGCGAGCCCTTCATCGCGAGGATCTGCGGATTGAACGGCGGAATCGGGCCCGAAGCCGTGCCGACGCAAACCATCAGGCCGCGGCGCTTGAGCGAGTCGAGCGACGCTTCGAAGGTGTCCTTGCCCACGCTGTCGAACACCACGTTCACGCCCACGCCGTTCGTCAGTTCGCGCACGCGCTTCGCGACATCTTCGCGGCCGTAGTAAATGATGTGGTCGCAACCATGTGCGCGCGCCACTTCGCCTTTCGCCTCGTTCGACACCGTGCCGATCACCGTGAGGCCCAGCAGCTTCGCCCACTGCGAGACGATCAGGCCGACACCGCCCGCGGCTGCATGCAGCAGGATCGTGTCGCCGGCCTTGAAGTCGTGGATGCGGCGCATGAGGTACGACGACGTGAGGCCTCGCATGGTCATGCCGGCCGCCGTTTCGCACGCAATCGCGTCGGGCAGCTTGATGAGGGGCGCCGCCGGGATCAGGCGTTCGGTGCTGTACGCGCCGAGCGTGTTGATGAAACCGGTGTAGGTCACGCGGTCGCCCACTGCGACGTTGGTCACCTCGGGGCCCACGGCCTCGACCACGCCCGCGGCTTCCACGCCCATGCCGGCAGGCAGCGGAACGGGGTACAGGCCGGAGCGGAAGTAGGTATCGGCGAAATTCAGGCCGACTGCCTCATGGCGCAGGCGGACCTGCCCGGGGCCGGGGTCGCCCACTTCGACGCTTTCGTAGCGCAAGACTTCGGGACCACCGGTTTCATAAAAGCGTACTGCCTTCGCCATGTTCAATCTCCTATCCTTTACTCGAACGCATTGACTCAAACTCAGTCAAGCTGACTCAAACTGCAAATTCAAATTCATCGTTGTGCGTGACCACCGGCTTCTTCGCGCAGTGTGTTCACACGATCCAGATCGACGGCGTAATTGCGCTTGCCGATCAGGAAAACAGCTGCTGCCACGAGCGGCGCGAACGGCACGAGCTGCAGCGCGCCAAGCAAGCCGATGTGATCCGCGGCGATGCCCGTGAGCACCGCGGCGGGCGCAAGACCGAGCAGGTTGTTCGCCAGCGTGAGCGTGGCGAACGCCGAAGCGTGGATCGAAGGCGGCGTGAGGTTCGCCACCATCGCGCCCGAGGGGCCCGCTGCGCCTGCGCAGAAGAACATGGCCACGCCGATCAGGACGAGCTGCGCCGGGCCAGCCGGGATGCGCAAGCCGACCGCGAGCAGCGCGAAACAGATCAGACAGTAGGCGATGGCGATGGTCCATTTCCGGCCGCCGTTATCCTTGCTGAAGCGGTCCGCGAGGTTGCCGCACACCACCATGCCAACGCCTGTCACCAGCACGAACAGCGCGGCGGTTGCAGCCGCTTTGCCGGTCGCCATGCCGTAATAGCGGTTCAAAAAGCTCGGCAGCCAGCTCCACACGGCCGCGGGCACGAGCAGATGCACGCCGCTGCCCACATACGCGCACACCACGGAGCGCGTCGAAAAGAGGCCCTTGAGCAGCGCGCGCAGGCTCATGCGCATCCCAAGGCTATGCGCGTCGCGGCTCGCGCTTGCCGGCTGCAGCGTGGCAATCCGCTTTTCCGTGACGACGATGCGATAGATCACGACCAGCACGATCCCCATGAGCGCCATCGCGCCAAACGCCGCGCGCCAGCCGTGCTGCGCCGCGACTGCGCCGCCCAGCGCCATACCGAGCACCGAACCGAACGCGCCGCCCGCCATGAAGGCGCCGGTGATCGTGGAGCGCAGCCGCACCGGGAAAATACTCAGGACAACTGCAATACCCACGCTGCCATAGGCCGCTTCGCCGATACCCACGAAGGCGCGCGCGAGCAGCATTTCTCCGTAGTTCGTCGAGAGTGCGCAGCCCAGCGTGGCGATGCTCCACAGCGCCGCCATCAGGACGATGCTCTTCACGCGGCCCCAGCGGTCGGCGAGCACCGAAAGCGGAAACGTGAGCACGCCCACCATCAGCGCGACCACGCTGCTCAGCGAGCCGAGCTGCGTGTCGGAGAGACTCCATGAGGTCTTGAGCAGCGGGAACACTGCATTCAGGACCTGACGCGACATGTAGTCCGAAAGCAGCAGCCCGACCGTCAAGGCGAACACCACCCACGCATAAGCGGGCACGCTCGTCTCGGTCGTCGTCAATTCGCCCGCAGTGGGCTCGGCATGCGTGAGCATGGGTTGTCTCCTAGGTAGCCCGCTCTTCGTCGGGTTCCGTTGTTCTCTCAGGTCTGCCGGCTGGCAGGAGGCCAGCGCCAAACACCCGTTTCAAGGCCCGGCACGCATGCGCGCCGGGCCCTACTTTCATTACGCCGCGCGCAGCGGCAGGTTCTTCACGCCGGCCACGCGGTTCGGCGCCATGCCGTTGGCCGCGAGCGTTTCGTCGACGGTGTCGTACTGCACGCCAATGCGGTAGATCTCGCGCGCTTCCTTGCCCGTGGCAATTTCGCGGCCCAGTTCGCGCGCCACGCGCACGCACTGCTCGATCTGCTGCACGGACGTGAAACGCTTGCCGTGCTGGTCGATGATCGTGTCTTCGATGCCGCAGCGCGGATGCAGGCCCATGGCCATCGCCATCATGTTGAACGGCAGCACGTTCTTGAGCAGCGATTCCGCCGTGACCGTGCAGCCATCGGGCGCGCGGTGCACGAAGTTGAGGAAGTTGAACGGGTTCGGGCCGTCGAAGCCGCCGCCGATACCGATCCACGTGAGGTTCAGCGGGCCCTTGTACGCGCCCTTGCGCACGAGGCGATCGAGCGTTTCGAGCGCGTGGATGCCCGTGAGCTGGAAGTGCGGCTGGATGCCCGAAGCCTGCAGGCGGCGCAGATGCTCCTCCACCCATGCCGGGCCGGCCGGCACCGTCATTTCGCTATACGCGGCCATCAGTGCCGGGTGCGCCAGGGAAGTGCCCTCCAGGTATTCCGGGTACAGCAGCTCCATGATGTTCATCTGCGTGGTGTTGATCGCCACGGTCACCTGGTCCGGCTTCGGTTCGAGGTCGGCCAGCATGTGGCGCGTGTCGTCCGAGAGCCACTTGGCGGCCTGGCCGTCGTCTTCCGGCGCGAACGAGATCGAGCCGCCCACCTGGATGATCATGTCCGGCACCGCGGCGCGCACGCCCGCGATCAGCTCGTTGAACTTCGAGAGACGCTTGGAGCCCTTGCCGTCGAGTTCGCGCACATGGAGGTGCAGCACCGTTGCGCCCGCGTTGTAGCAGTCCACGGCCTTCTGGATCTGCTCTTCCATCGTCACCGGAATGTCTTCCGGGAAATCTTCGGGCATCCATTCCGGGCCATACGGCGCGGTGGTGATCACAACCTTGTCCTGGTTCTCAGGGTGCAGCGAATCGTCGAGGAATTGCATCGTGTTCTCCAATATGGGGACGGTATTTCAACGTTTGGCAACGTGGCCTGGCGCCTGAAATACCGCTCGGAACCTGGTTGATCCGTTCAGATGCACGATACGGCAATCCTGCGGTACACTTTTCTGATCGCGCGCCATCGTTTTAGTTTTTCGCGCCACCAGGCGTTAACACCGATATCAGCGCGCGCGCATGTTTGTCGAGCTGACAAGGCCCGGCAAGGGCGCGGCATCGAGGAGACACGACAATGGAAACGACCCTGAGCTCGGTCTCGCTGAGCGGCTATTTCGACGTGGCGAAGCGCGTGGGACTGAACCCGGTCGAGCTTGCGCACGAAACGGGTGTGGACGCCGCGGCGCTCGCGAACCCGGACCACCGCATTCCTGCCGCCGCCGCGTGCCGGTTGCTGGAGCGTTCGGCGCAAAAGGCCGCGTGCCCCACGTTCGCGCTGCAAATGGCCGAGACGCGCCACAAGTTCGGCAGCGGCGTGGTCAACATTCTGCTCGCGCACAAGCGCACGCTGCGCGAAGTGCTGCTCGCCACCGCCGAGTACCGGCATCTGCTCAACGAAGCGCTCGCGGTGTATGTCGAAGATACGGGCGCGACGGTCACGATCCGCGAGGAACTGGTCGTCGATCCTGGCACGCCGACGTACCAGGCCATCGAGCTTGCGGTGGGCGTGCTCGCGCGCCACTCCAGCGCGCTGCTGGGCGAGCACTGGAAACCGCGCGCCGTGCATTTCGTTCATCGGGCACCGGCCAATCTCACGTATCACCGGCGCTTTTTCGGCTGTCCGCTGGAATTCGGCAGCGACTTCAACGGCATCGTGTGCACGGCCGCCGACCTCGACTACCCGAACCCGGCCGCCGACCCGGAGCTGGTGCGCTACGCGGAAAGCCTCGCCGAATCGCTCAACGTGACAGGCGACGATTCCGCCGCGCTCGAGGTGCGCAAGGCGATCTACCTGCTGCTGCCGCTCGAACAGGCCAACGTCGAAGGGGTGGCGGCGCATCTGCGCCTGAGCGTGCGCACCATGCAGCGCCAGCTCGGGGCTGCCAGTACGAGCTTCACGCAGCTCGTGGAGGAAGTGCGGGGCGAACTCGCCGTGCGCTACATGAGCAACCCGCGCTACCCGATAGGGCGGGTTTCCGACCTGCTCGGCTATGCGCAGCAGGGCTCGTTCACGAACTGGTTCAGTGCGCGCTTTGGGATGACGCCGCGCGACTGGCGCAATAGCCATTTGAAGTGACCGGACTATGGCGCGCGTGCCCCGCGCCCTGGCCCTTTAGTCCCTCAGCCCGTATGCGGAAGCGGAAGCGGATGCGGCTCGTCGGCATCGAACGTGGTCATGAGCCGCACCAGATCGGCGAGCGAGTTCGCTTTCATCTTCTCCATGACGCGGGCCCGGTGAATCTTGATCGTTTTCTCCGCCGCGCCTAGTTCATCCGCCACGAGCTTGTTCGGCCGGCCGGTCACCACGAGCGCCATGACCTCGCGCTCGCGCGGCGTCAGCTTTTCGACGCGGCGCTGGATCTCGGCGTGCTGCTCGCGTTGTTCGAACAGATGGCAGCCGCGTTCGAGCGCTCGCGACGTGGCTTCGAATAGCACCTGCGCGTCGATCGGCTTCGTCAGGAAATCCGATGCGCCCGCCTTCATCGCCTGCACCGCCGTGCCCATGTCGCCGTGGGCCGAAACAAAGACGATCGGCACCCTGCCCTCGAGCCGCTGCTGCAATTCAATGCCGCTCAAGTCGGGCAACTGGAGATCGAGCAGCAGGCACGCCGGCGCGCTCACCAGATCCGCGCCGTGCAGGAAGGCGCTGGCGCTGCCGTAGGCCTGAGCCGTATAGCCGCCGGATCGCAGCAAGCGGCATAGCGCGTTGCGAACGTGTTCGTCGTCGTCCACGACGAACACGATGGGAGTTGGCGAGTTCATGGTGAAAAACGCGTATTCGTCTGCACGTACGCGCCCTGGGCAGGAAGTTCGATATGGAACGTGAGGCCGCGGTCAGCGTTGCGCTCGGCCCATAGCTGGCCGCCGTGCGCCATGACGATGGTGCGGCTGATCGAGAGGCCAAGACCCAGCCCTTGCGGCTTGGACGTCATGAACGGCTTGAACAGCGTGACGAGCCGGTCGGCGTCGACGCCAGGCCCATGATCGCGAATGGCGAGGCGCACCTTGCCGCGATCCTCGCTGGCCGTGACGACGATGCACACCCTGCGATCTTCGGTGCCGCAGTCGTGCACCGCGTCGAGCGCGTTCAACAGCAGATTGACGAGCACCTGCTGGAGCTGAACCGCATCGCCGTGCACCTGCGGCAGGCCGTCGTCGATTCGCGCGCCCACTGCCGCGCCACAGGTTTCCGTTTCGCGGCGCAGCAGGCGAATCACCTCGCGCACGAGGCTGCCGACATCGACCGGGCACATCTCCGGCGGCTCGCACCGCGCGGACTGGCGCATCTTGCGGATGATCGCGTGCGCACGCGTGCTATCGGACACGACCTCGCCAAGCAGTTCCCGCAGGTCGCTCACGGCCGGCGGGTTCTGCGCGAGAAACCGCTGCGCCGCCTGCGCGTTGCTGAGAATGGCCGTGAGCGGCTGGTCGACTTCGTGCGCGAGCGCGGCGGCCATGTCGCCCACTTCGGATGCCCGTTCCCGGCGCAGCCGGCGTGGTTCGCTGCCGGGTTCCGCGAGTGTCGCGTCATGACCTTCCGGTTCAATGACGACCACCATGCGCGCCGCCGGTCCAGCAGCGAGCGGCGCCGAAGCACTCACGTGAACGTCGATATCGGCGCCGTTCTTCGCTCGCGCGATGGCCACGCGCGTCACGCTGTGCGGCCGCCCTTGCTCGCTTTTCAACGCGGCGAACGATACGGGACGCTCGTCCTTTCTCCAGGCCACGAGCACGGCCTCGATACGCATGCCGGTCAATTCGCCCAAAGCGTAGCCGAGCACGCGGGTGGCCATGCCATTGGCCCACGCAACGCTGCCCGCGTCGTCGATCACGAGTGCCGCCGCGGGCACGACTTCGAGAACGCTGTGCAAGCTTTGCGCAATGGCTTGCGTAGCCAGCGCCGATACGTGGCCGGTTTGGGGCGCGGCCAATGCTTTTCCGTTTGGGAGACTACGTGGTTTGATCCTGTCGAGCCATCCCAGCAGGCTGGCCGCTGCATGCTCGGCTCTCGATCTGTTCAGTTTTAATTTTTCGTTCCCCATGTCTGCCCTGATCACGGTGTCCTCCGACTACGCTGCCCCGCTGTGGCGTGAGAAACGTTTCAAACGCTTCAGCGCCAGGCAGGGCGGATTTGACGAGCACCAGAATTCCGGCCGTTTGCGGGGCAGGTTGCGCCCCAATACTGACTGCTGACTGCTGACTGCCGCCTGCTTTCGATATTCGAAGACCGCTCCGGCAGTTCCGGAGAATGAGTCAGCCATTGAAGAAAGAATAGATGGGATCATCGTCGCGGAACAGCGCGGCTGCACGCTTTCACCGCGCGTTAATTATATGAAAGAAATTGCCGGAGATTCTTCCCGCGCGCAATCGTTTTCGATAATTTTTTCCGCATACGTTGCCATTCAAGCGCCCGATGGCTTGAATGCGCTTGCGCTTGCTTTATATACACTGACTATTTGCGGGATATATTTGCGAACGTTATCTTTGCTCTCGATAATTGTTCGCGCAATCGCTATTGCGGTTTATTCAATATGAATAGCGGTCGCGTTTTTTGTATTGCGAATTATCTATTATGTTTTTTATGAAATAACCGTCGCCATTATTGCAGACTGGAAACGCTCTGAATGGCTGGCAGGATCAGTCACACTTTTAGCGTGTGACTGCCCGTGTGGTGCCATTGCCGATCAAGGCGCCGAAGCCGGTGCCGCCGCGCTGGCCGCATGATGCTGCGTCGTCTTCTGCTGAGCATGTTGCTGAGACTGGTTCGAGCGAGCCTTGTGCTCCGCTTTGCGCTGCACGTCCCGCATCTGCTTCGAACCCATCGTTCCTGCTTGCGCATATACCTCAGACATGAAAGCGGGCGCGCAAAGCAGGAGCGCCGCCGCACACGGCGCAGCAAAACGCATCTTCATTTTGGACCTCCGGGTATGCACGCTGCCTGCCTTGACGATTGAGTAGCATCGTTGCGCGGTCATTCCGCTGTCAATAGGACTCTGGTCCGATTGCCAGCACAAGGCGGCTTACCGGACTATACCCGTGGGCCTCCCCGCCTCGCCACACTCGAAAGATAATGCGCGCGCACGCGCTCACCCCTTCTCGTTGTCGCTATCCGCCCCGTAGTCTGGTTGAGCAAACGAATGGAAGGATCGGCCATGACCTCATGGATCAAACAACGCATGCACACGGTCTGCCTGCTCGTGTTCGCGTTGCTGTTCGCAGGCGCTCAGTCGCTGCATGCGCAAGATGCGCCGCAGCCCGCCCCCTACAAACCCGAGGAGCTGGAAGCGCTCGTCGCGCCCATTGCGCTCTACCCCGATTCGGTGCTGGCACAGGTCCTGATGGCCTCCACCTACCCGCTGGAAATCGTGCACGCGGCGCGCTGGGTCAAGGAGCACCCGAATGTGAAGGGTGACGACGCTGTGAAGGCCGTACAGGACCAGACGTGGGACACGAGCGTGAAATCGCTCGTCGCCTTCCCGCAAGCGCTCGAACCGATGAGCGAAAAGCTCGACTGGACCCAGAAACTCGGTGACGCGTTCCTCGCCCAGGAAAAGGATGTGCTCGCCGCTGTGCAGCGCCTGCGTGCGCGCGCGCAGGATTCGGGCAACCTGAAGAGCAACGAGCAGCAAAAGGTCGTGGTCGAACAGCCGCCCGCGCAAGGCGGCCAGACCATCGTGAAGATCGAGCCTGCCAACCCCGAGGTAATCTACGTGCCCGCGTACAACCCCACGGTCGTATACGGCGCATGGAGCTACCCGGCTTACCCGCCGTACGCCTGGCCGCCGTCTCCCGCTTACTATCCCGGCGGCGCGCTGATGACCGGCTTCGCCTGGGGCGTCGGCCTTGCCGCCGCAGGCGCGATCTTCAGCAACTGCAACTGGGGCGGCGGCGACGTCAACATCAACGTGGACAAGGCCAGGAACGTCAATCGTAATTTCGACAGCACGAAGGTTCAGGGAGGCAGGTGGCAGCACGATTCGAGCCATCGCCAGGGCGTTGCGTACCGTGACAATGCCACGCGCGAAAAATTCGGCAACAACGTGGGGGGCGCCGACGGACGCCGCGACTATCGCGGCCGCAACGGCCAGAATGGCCAGGGCGGCGCCAACGTGGCCGATCGCGCGGGCAACCGCGGCGGTGCCGGCGCGGGCCAGGGCATCGGCAATGGAAATCGCGGGAACCAGGGCATCGGCAATGGAAACCGCGGGGATCAGGGCATCGGTAATGGAAACCGCGGGAATCAGGGCAATCTCGGCGATCGCGGCGGCCCCGGAAATAACGCGAGTGTCGGCAATCGCGCGAATTTCGGCGACAACGGGGCGGCGGGCAATCGCGGGAACGTCGGCAATAACGGTCCCGGCGGCAATGCGGGCGGCAATCGCGCGGGCGTGGGCAACAACGCAGGTGCGAGCAATCGCGTAAGCACCGGCGCAGGCGGTGGTGGAAGGGGCTACAGCGGCGGCGGACGTGACGGCGCCTTCCAGGGGGTAGGCAGCGGCGGCGCCACCCAGCGCGACGCGAGCCGCGGCCGCTCCAGCGTGCAATCCTCGGGGTTCAATCGCCCGAGTGGCGGCGGCGGTATGCGCAGCGGCGGCGGCGGTGGTCGCGGCGGCGGCGGCAGGCGCTAAGGAGAACAGCCATGAACAGACATGAGTTTCTCCGTCCGGCGGCATCCGCAGCGGCCGCAGCAGCTATTGCCATCGCACTCCTGGCGTACGCGCCACGGCCTTGCGCGGCCGCCGGGCAAAGCACCTTCGCTACGCCCGACGCCGCGATGACCGCGTTCGGCAACGCCGTGGCCGGCAACGACGAAGCGGAATTGCGCACGCTTTTTGGCGCCGATTTCCGCCAACTCATCCCTCCGGTTGGCGCCGAAGTCCGCGACAAATTCCTGAGCGAATGGAAGACCTCGCACACCATTCAGGATACCGATGCAAATCATGCAGTCATCGGCGTGGGCGACGACGGGTGGACCTTTCCGGTTCCGCTCGTCAAAACCGCTCACGGCTGGCACTTCGACACGCGCGCCGGTGTCGAGGAAATGCGCGTGCGCCGCATCGGCCGCAACGAACTTGCCGTGATGCAGACGATGCTCGCGGTCTACGACGCGCAGCGCGAATATGCGCAGACGTATCACGACGGCAACACCATGCTGGTCTACGCCAGCAAGCTCGCGAGTTCGCCGGGCAAACAGGACGGCCTGTACTGGCCGACCGGCCCCGACCAGACGCCGAGTCCGCTAGGCGCCGCATTTCTCACGGCCGGGACGCGCAACGCCGAAAACGCGGGTTACTACGGCTACCACTACAAGCTGCTGACCTCACAGGGTCCGCACGCGCCGGGCGGCTCGTACAACTACATGGTCCACGACAAGCTGTTCGGCGGCTTCGGCGTCGTGGCATGGCCCGTGCGTTACGGCGACACGGGCATCAAGACGTTCATGGTGAGCCACGACGGCCAGGTCTACGAGCGCGATCTCGGCCCCGATGGCGCGGCGAAAGCCGAAGCGATGACGTCTTTCGATCCGGGCCCGGGCTGGTCGAAGGCTTCGCCCTGACACGTCGCATTGGCCCGATCAAGGCGCGTTCGCGGAGTCGTGCGCAGGCGCCTGCGCCGGTGCGCCTTCGCCGAGCATATAGAGCAGCAATGCGTCGCGATCCGGCCCGCTCATCGCCGCCGTCGAGCGCATGAGCACCGCGCTCGCCCAGCAAACGTCGGCCATCGTGGCGCCAGGCCCGCCGTTCGTGACGCGTGCGAGCCGCGCCACGGCCAGCGGATCGCCCGCGAGCGCCGCGTTGACCGCATCGTCCAGATGCCGCAATGCCCTCTCGTACGCCACGGGCGTGGGTAGTGTGAGCGGCGCGGCCAGCAGGGACCGGATCACCACGCGGTAGAGCAACGAGAAGTATTCGGCCGTGTCGGCATCGCTCATGCTGCCGATCGAAATGCGGTCGGCAATGTCCTGCACGCTGGCGATCCCCTGGCAATTGCCGCGCGCCACGCGTCCCATGTACTTCGCAAGCAGCGTGAAGTACGCCAACCGGTCGGGCGGCGTCAGGCGCGCAATGCCGCTGCGGATCAGGCGCTCGCGCGCCGCGTCGTCGCGCAAGCGCGCTTCGAGGCCCGCCACGCCGCCGGGCACGGCGACCGCGACGGCCGGGTCCGCACGCAACCGGTAGAACCAGGCTTCGACGATGCGCGCCTTGATCGTCTCCTGCTCCACGCCGGTCTCGCTCAAGGCAACCGCGCTCTGCGCGGACATTTGTTCAGCGGGCGCGACAACGAAATCGAGCACGGTGAAGAGTCCCGCAGGCGCGTCCTCGTTGCGCGGCACGCTGCCCGACGCATCGTGTGCCACCAACGCCAGCGCCGTACTCAGTGCCAGCAACGCGCAACACAACGTCTTCATGAGATCCCGCGTGGCGCGATCAATCCGTCGCACTGCCAACTGTTGCGTGGCCCGCGCGAATCGCTGTGGCTATGTCGGCGCTGATGGTGGCGAGTGCGCGGTCGTGCGCGTTGACGAGCGCGCCGTAATCCTGGCTCGTCACCTGCTCATGCGCCACCGTGTGCCCGAGCATCAGCGCCTGGTGATCAGGCGGCTTCACGACCCATTGCGCTTCGATCGTCACCGAATTCCCCAGCACGCTGTCAATGCGCGTGATATCCACGCGAACGCGCCAGACGGGCGGCGTGGTGCCGCCAACATCGATCGTCGAAACGCGCGCCGTACCGAGCCGCTGCGCGAGGTCCGCGGCAACGACGCGCCCGATGTCCAGCTTGAGCGGCGAGGCCCAGCGCGCGAACTCGTTCAGCTCGATCGTGTTGTCCGGATTGCGCGTGACGATTTGCGGCCGGTCCACCATGTCGGGGACGGTCACTGGACCGACGACGACATCGAGCGCAGCAGCGCCGGTTGGCACGGCGCTCGCTGCGGTGGACGTCGCGGCGCTCGCGTCGTCGGCGCGCAGCGCATAGAACGTGGGCGACGGCGAGGAGCATCCCGCGAGCCATACCATCGCGGCGGCGAGAACGGTATGCAAGGTCACATTGCGGCGATTCACTGCTTGCCTCCAGGTTTGCCCTGCACCACGGCCTCGGGATGGCGCTCGAGATAGTCCGTGAGCATGCGCACGGAAGCGGCGGTGCGCGCCAGTTCACGCATGGCGTCACTCGTGTTCTGCTGAAGCTGCGAGTCGGGCTGCAAGGCGTCGGTGGCCGAGTTGAGCGTGGACTGCGCGGCCGAGAGCGTGTCGTGCGCCTGCGGTACGACGTCGTTGCCGAGTTTCGCCATCACGTCGTTCGCGCTTTGCAGCGTGCGCTGCGCGCTTGCGCCGATCGCGTCGAACGGAATGCCGTTGAGCTTCGCGAGCAAGCGCGTAAGCGAATCCTGTAACGACTGCAACGTGCGCGGCACTGTCGGCAGTTCGGGCGGCGTTCTCGACCAGTCGATCTTGGCCTTCGGCGCGTCCGGGAAAACATCGAAAGCGACGTAGAGCTGTCCCGTGAGCGGATTGCCCGAGCGCAGCTGGAACCGGAAGCCGCTGGCAATCAGGAACTCGGCAAGCTGTCGCGGTTCCGCAGTGAGTCGTCCGGTCGGCTTGCCATCCTGGAAGCGCGACGTAAAGCGCTGTGGATACAGGTTGATTTCAACAGGAATGCTGAACTGTTTCTTCACCGGGTCGAAGCGCGTATAGATGCGTGTGACCTCGCCGATCACGACGCCGCGGAAATCGACTGGCGCGCCCACGGTCAGCCCGCGCACCGAATCGTAGAAAGTCACGACGTAGGTGTCGACAATCTGGTCGTGCTCCTTCATCGAGTCGGCGTGCGTGGCATAGAGTTCGAATTTCGAGTCGGGGTTGGCCTCGGGCGATTCGCCGCCGGCGTCGGCTTCAGGCGATTCGAACGCCACGCCGCCAATGAGCAGCGACACCACCGACTGCGTGTTGATCTGCACGCCGTCGGGGCTGAGCGACACGTCGAGTCCGCTCGCGTGCCAGAAGCGCGTGTCGCTGCGCACGAACCTGTCGTAGGGCGCGTTCACGAACACGCGCAGCGTCACGCCCTTGCCGTTCGGATCCATTTCATAGGAAGCAATCTGCCCGACCTGAAGACGGCGGAAGAACACCGGCGAGCCGACATCGAGCGAGCCCATGTTCACGCTGTGCAGCACGAATTCGCGCCCCGGCACGTCGCTCGGGATCGCGGGCGGCACTTCGAGTCCCACGAAGTCGCGCCGTGTTCTGGTGGAGTTGCCTTCGTCCATGCCGACGAACGAGCCCGAGAGCAGCGTGCCCAGGCCCGAAACGGTGCCGCCCGAAATGCGCGGGCGCACGACCCAGAAGCGCGTGTTGTCGACGAGCATGCTCGTTGCGTCTTTCACCAGCTCGCCCGTCGCGATCACGCGCTTGTGATCGGGCGAGAGCGTGACCGCCTTCACCACGCCGATATCGACGTCCTTGTATTTGATCTTCGTTTTGCCGGCCTCGAGCCCGTCGCCGGTCTTGAAGCTGATCGTGATGGTCGGCCCTTCCTCGATGATCGCCTTGGCGGCAAGCCAGCCGCCAATGAGCACCGCGACGATCGGCACGAGCCATACGATCTGCATGCGCCAGCGCGAACCCTGCACCGGCTTCGCCTCGGGCAGATCCGGCAAGGAATTGTCGTTACCGGGTGCTGCCATTCTCGCACTCCATCGCGTCCCAGATGAGACGCGGATCGAACATGTTCGCGGCGAACATCGTGAGGATCACGACCGCGCCGAAGGCGATCGCGGCGGGCCCCGCCCTGATCGTGGCGAGCGCGTTGAACTGCACCAGCGCAACGAGCATCGTGATGACGTAGATGTCGAGCATCGACCAGCGGCCGACCAGCTCGATCAGCCGGTAGATGCGCGTGCGCTGCTCGGGCAGCCATGTCCAGCGGCGTTGCGTGGACCACGTCAGATACGAAAGCCCGAGAATCTTCAGCATGGGCACGGCAATGCTGGCAATGAACACGAGCAGCGCGAGCGGCCACGAGCCCGACACCCACAGATACACCACACCGCTCATGATCGTGTCCTTCTGCGTGCCGAACAGCGAACTCGTGTCCATGACGGGTAGCACGTTCGCAGGCACGTACAGCACGACCGCCGCGACCAGAAGCGCCCACGTGCGCGAGAGACTCGCGACCTTGCGCAGATGCAGGGCGCAGCCGCAGCGCGGGCAAGTCGCAGCATGCGCGGCCGCCGGCATGCGCGCGAGCATCCCGCACGCATGGCAGTGCGCGATCCCGCACGCGGCGCCGGTGAGCGGGCCTGCAGCGCGGTCGCCTCGTGCTCTGGCCTCCTCGCGAGACGCGAAGTTCGTTGTGAGGTCGGGCGTGTCGGTCACATCGGCCACATCGGGCGCTTTGGCCCGCCGAGCCGCGCGCGCCACGCGCGACCAGAACTGGCGCGCGTCGAACGCCGCGCTCGCGCCCGCGAGCACCAGCATTAATGCACCGAACGACCACAATGCAACACCCGTCACGACCGTTGCGATATGGGACAGCTTCACGAGCGCGACCAGCAGGCCGAGTATCAGCACCTCGGTCATGCCCCAAGGCCGTGCGGTGTACATCACGCGGAACAGGAGCGGCGCATGCCAGGGCGCGCGGTTGACCGCAAGCGGCACGAGAAGCGCGAGCAGACACACGACCTGCATGGCCGGCATGAGGATCGTCGTGGCGAACACCAGCGCCGCGATGGGCCACATGCCGTCGAGATAGAGAATCTCGACCGAATGCCACAGCGTCGTGAGCACGAGATTGCCGTTCACGGAGAGCCCGACGATCGGATACAGGTTGGAAATGACGAACAGCACGAGCGCGCCCAACGCGAACGCGAGCGCACGTCCGAGGCTTTCCGGAAGATCACGCCCCAGTTCGGCGTTGCAGCGCATGCATCGCAGCGTGCCGCGAGGCGGACAAGGCGCGCCGCGCTGCATGAGATCGCAGTCGTGGCAAACAAGAAGCTCGGCGCGCTGCATCGTGGGGACTCCCTGGATCGGGTCAAGGTGTGGTCGCTACATCGTCGCTGTACCGATTCGGCACGCGGCGCTTCAGTTTGACGGCGGCACGCCAAGCACCGCATGGACCGCGCCGATGAGCGCGGAGTCGTCGAACGGCTTGCGCAGGTACGCAACCGCGCCGGCTGCCTGCGCCTGCTCGCGCACGCGCGCATCGTCATGCGCCGTAATGACGATGCACTGGATGCCGGTGCCGTCCAGCCGGCGCTGCACCTCGATACCGTTGATGCCGGGCATCTGGATATCGAGAACCACGCACGCCGGCGCGTGAGGCGCCGCAGCCGCCAGCGCGTCGAGAAATGCCTCGCCGCTGGTGTACACGTCGGAGTCGATGCCGACCGACCTCAACAGGCGCTGGATAGCCCGGCCGACCGACTCCTCGTCGTCGACGACGGCCACGGATCGTGTCACGTTGTTCATATGACTGTGCGTTCGGTTACCGATGGGGACAGCCGGGCCGGCGCCGCCGTGTGCGCCGACCGGTATCCTGAGCGCAAGCGGCTGCCCCATGCGCGACTACTTGTGATGGGCAGGCTTGACGGATACGGCGAACGCTTCCGTATACACTGCCTCGACCTGATCGCCGACCTGCACGCTGGCAAGCTGTTGGGGATCCTCGACCTTCAGGTCCATCTTCCCGCCTTCGGGTCCCATCAAGGTGACCGTTTGCGTTTTCGTGTCGACCGCTACGACATTCGCCGTGACCTTCACCTCACGCCCGACCATGCCGCCGGGCTTCTCGCCGGCAGCCGCACGCGCGACCTGTGGCGTTTCCTGCATCGAGGTTTCGCCACCGCCTCCCTTCTTCAGGCTTAGCGTGAGGGATTCCTTATAGGCCATCGTCACAACATCGCCGACCTTTAGTTGATCGAAGTTTCTGACTTCCGGCCCCAACTCCGCTTCGACCAGCTTGCCATCCTGACGCTTGAGCGTGACAGTGCGCGTGTCGGCGTCGATCTTCGTGATGGTCGCCGTCACCTTGTGCATGCCGGTGACGGTTGCCTTGCCCGGCTCGTGCGTCACGTTGGCCGTTGTCTGCCCCTGGGCCGCGGCGAGCTGCGCCGCGGCGACGATGGCTGCTGAAACAACCCACTTGAGGTACGGCATCGTGACCTCCAATTACAGATCGAGCTTCGTCACCTTCGTGCCGGCCACCGACGCATCGGCCATGATGCCCGTATTGGTCATCACGATCGCCTGGACTGGCGCCGTTGCGGTTCTCGTGTCGATCTGACCATTTGCACCGACTTTCACGAGCGAAACGGCAACGTCGCCGCCAACCGACCAGCCCTTCGAGTTGCGGAACTTGTCGAGCGATTCCTGGGTCATGAAGAGGAAGATCACAGCGGTGGACTGCACCCCTGCCTGCAAACCGAACGAAGCGGCCGCCGTACTGTAGTACCCGACCGTCGCTCCGGCTACGCGCAGCGCGCCCTGCCCATATGCCCCGCCAATGATGAACGCCGCCTTCCCGACCGAAGGAAACACCAGCACGCCTTGCGCCTTGGAAACGAGTTCCTGCGAGCCCGGCACCGTCGAGAACAGCCGCGACATCGCACCGTCCACGGACGCGTCGATCTCCTGGCGTTTTGCCGTATCGGTCGCGCCGCTCGTCCCACTGCTCGTGGTCGTGCTGCAACCCGCAACGGCCAGACCGGCCGCGGCCGCCGCCGTAAGCACAAAAATCCGTCGCTTCATTGTTGTCCTCCATTGAGTTTAGACAGCCCGGATACGGCACTCACGCATGCGGATCGAACGTCACGCGAGAATGAGACGTTGCTCGCACATCGTTGCCAAGCGTTGCTCATCGTTCAGTTACATAGTCTCAGACGCGACGCACACGACAAATCGGACCTTGGTCTTACGCCACACCGAGGCGCCACACACGCTACTGGACCGTATAGCCGCGCCCTTGCATGCACGCGGCGAAGGCGCGGTTGAACGTGTCCATCGCACCCTGCTGCTGTTGCTGCGCGTTGGCCTGCTGGGCACGCCGGTTCTGCCGCGCGCGCGAACCACCCACCATCGTTCCGGCCGCAGCGCCTACTGCCGCGCCCTTGCCCGCATCACCCGTGATCGCGCCAATCACCGCGCCGCCTGCCGCGCCGCGCGCCGCCCCCTGGACACGCTCGCCGCCGCCCACGGCCGGGCCCGAAGGCGGCGGCGGCGTCGCCGCAACCTGTTGCGGGTCGATACCCGTATTGCTCTTCGCCCACGAATAGCACGCCGACTCGTCCGCATGCTGTTGCTGGGCGCTCTGCCCCTTCGCGGGGTAAGCAACAGGCGCTGCCTGCGCGGCGCTCACCAAAAGCAGCACGGCTGCGCACAGGGCGCCCGTCCGGCGATTTATATAGGTATCCATATCAACTCCTGAGGCGCGAGCGAGGACGCGCCGATCACGCCTGCTGCTATCGGCGGGAGGTTGGGAAGCGAAAGTCGTGCTGCCAGCACGACGCCCGAATTCAGGGCAAACACCGCGCCGTGCGAGCGGCGCAGTGGTCTGTTCAATGATGTGGGAGCGGTAAGGCGAAGACAATCAGACCATGGTCCTACCGTCACCCGTCGCGGCGGGAAGGTGCAATGAAACGCCCGCCGGCGCATGGCCAGAGCGGCCATGCGGTGCGGCGGGCGCAGAAGGGGTACGGAGACAGATACTGCGCCAGATCAGAACTTGTGGCGTATGCCGAGGCTCACCATGATCTGCGAACTCGAACTGCCGTTGAGCCCATAGTCCGCCACGGAAGCCACTGCGGTGGTCAGAATGGAGCCCGTTGCGGTCGGCACGCGTTGCGTGCCATTGGCGTGCTGCCACGCGCCGACGAGGTACACGTCGGTACGCTTGGAGAGGTTGTAGTCGCCACCCAGCGAGAGCTGGTTATAGGTCGCCGAAGTATCGCCCGCGCTGTGTGTCCACGTATAGCCCACGCCGATGAGCGACGCCGGGGTGAGCGCATAGTTCACGAAACCGGCGGCAACGTTGTAGCGCTGGTTGGATGGGAAGAGCGATTGCGCGTCGGCCTTGTACTGTGCGTTGCTATACCTGCCGCCGAACGTGAATGGTCCGGCCACGTATTGCAGGGCAACGGAGCCAATGCCAACCCACTTGGCGGTTTCGTAAGCGAGGTTCTGAAAACCGCCATCGAACATGCCGTCCGAACTGCTGGTCCAGTTGATGCGAGGAATCGTGGAGTTTGCGTTATACATGCGGACGTAGCCCGCCGCGATGCTGAACGGGCCAGTCACATAGCTCGCTGCCGCCGACCAGGTCTGCTGCGAACCGGTCGTGCCCGCGACGCCGCCAAACGCATACATACCTTCGATCTGGAAGCCTGCGAATTGCGGCGAGAGATATTTGATCGCATTGTTCGTACGAGAGCTGTTGTCGTTGTTGTCGACGTCGCCCGGCGTGGCGAAGGTGCTGCCCCAGTAATTGTCTGCGGTAAGCGGCTGGACCATGTCGACGACCGGGTCGTACTGGCGGCCCAGAGTCACCGTACCGTACTGCTGATGCGTCAAGCCCACGAACGCCTGGCGGCCGAACAGGCGCCCGTCCTGTAGCGAAGTGCCGCTATTGATGTCGAAGCCGCTTTCCAGCTGGAAGATCGCTTTCAGCCCGCCGCCCAGGTCTTCCGTTCCCTTCAATCCCCAGCGGGAACCTTGCAGGTTCCCACCTTGCATCCGATACAGGTTGTTCCCCTCGGCGTCGGCGTTGTGGACGAACTGAAAGGCTTCGTCGATTACGCCATACAAGGTGACGCTGCTTTGCGCCTGAGCCACCGGCGCCAGCATGGAAAGCGGAACAGGAAGCAACATAAGCGCAAGCTTTTTCATGTTTGCACTCCTTCACGCACCAGGTAATCGGTATTCCTATATTAGTCGCTTGATTCGGCGCGACCTTGGCGTGAAATTGGTTCCGTTGTCGGCGCAAGACACCCTATGCGGCGCGGTCGAAGGCCTGCGCTCTGTAACCGCAGCTTAAATAAAGCATTGAAACCGGCATGTTTGCAAATGCCGTGAAACCATTCCCTTACCGCGCCGACATCCGCTGCGTACAAACAATCAGGAGTCCATATACGATACCGGCGGCGACAGGCGAGCGCCTGCGTCATCTGTTGTTCACGCATCCATCTCGTACGACGAGGCGCGCCAGGACACGATCGAGCGCGCCTGCGAGACTCAGATCGACTTGACCTCGCCGCCGTCCATTCTGAGCGTCGTGCCGGTCATCCAGTGCGCGCCGGGCGATACGATGAACGCCATCAACTCGGCAATCTCCTCGGGCGCGCCGTAGCGCGCAATGCCCGCTTCGGCGGGGAACTTCGCCGTGGCTTCCTCCACGCTCATGTCGTGCAGCGGCGCCCAGTGCTCCAGATACGACTGGCGGCGCCCCGTCATCACGGCGCCGGGCAGCACGCTGTTGACCTGCACGCCGTCCGCGATACCGCGGTCCGAAAACGCCTTCGCGAGCGCGACGATCGCCGCATTGATCGTGCCGACCGCCGCATAGGGCGCCTTCGGAAATACAGCTGAATTGCCCGACATCAGCACGACCGCGCCCGAGCTAGCCTTCAGTGCCGGCCAGGCTTCGATCGTCAACCGCCGCGCACCGTGCAGTTTCAGCGCGAGGCCGCCCTCCCATTGCTCGTCCGTCATTTCGAACAGATCGATCTGCGGCACCGCGCCCGCAATGTTGAGCAATGCGTCGATGCGCCCGAACGCCGCGAGCGTTTGCTCCACCACTTGTCGTGCTGCTTCGGCACGCGAAAGATCGATGTCGATGACGAGCGCCTCAGCGCCTGCCTCTCTCACCTGCGCCGCGGTCTGCTCGAGTTGCTCGCGGTTGCGCGCCACCACGGCGATAGCGTCGAAGTCACGCGCCAGTCTCACGGCCGTCGATCGGCCAATACCCTGACTTGCGCCCGTTACGATTGCGACTTTGCTGACCATCTTCACACTCCTCATTCGATCAGTATTGCCAATCATCATTCGAGAAATTGCGTAATCGCCGTGGCGATCTCGTCGGCGTGCGTTTCCAGCGCGAAGTGTCCAGTGTCGAAAAAGCGCACCACCGCTTGCGGCAAGTCGCGCTTGAATGCTTCCGCGCCCGGGGGCAGGAAGAATGGATCGTTTTTGCCCCACACGGCGAGAAACGGTGGCCGGTGCGTGCGGAAATACTCCTGAAAGGCGGGGTAAAGCGCGACGTTGTTCCGATAGTCGCGGAACAGATCGAGCTGGATCTCGTGTGCGCCGGGGCGGCTCATATAGTAGTCGTCGAGCGAATAGCCGTCGGGCGACACCGCCGATGCCTCGGGCACACCGTGCGTGTATTGCCAGATGGTCGCTTCGCGCGTGAGCAGCGCGCGAAGCGCGTCGCGATTCGTGGGCGAGGGGTCCTGCCAGTAAGCGCGAATCGGATTCCAGCCTTCGCTTAAGCCCTCCTCGTAAGCGTTGCCGTTTTGCGAAATGATCGCCGTGATGCGCTCAGGATGCGCGAGCGCGAGCCGAAAGCCCGTGGGCGCGCCGTAGTCGAATACGTACACCGCGAACCGGTCGAAGCCGATGCGCTCGGTAAATCGCGCGATCACGTTCGCAATGTTCTCGAACGTGTACGTGAATTGGTCCCGATCCGGCAAGTCCGATTGACCGAAGCCCGGCAAGTCTGGTGCGACGATATGAAAGCGGTCGGCGAGCTTCGGCATGAGGTCGCGGAACATGTGGCCAGCGCTCGGAAAGCCGTGCAATAGCAGGAGCTTCGGCGCGTCGATGCGCCCGGCTTCCCGGTAGAACACGTTGAAGCCGTCGACATCGGCGCGGCGGTAGGTAATTGCTGTCATGGGTTCCTCCAGAGATGAACGGAAAAGCGCGCGGGCTAGCGCGACGAGACGGACCGAATGGCTTCGGCGATGACTTCCGCCACGGCATCGGGCGCCGTGACGCTTGGCGTGTGATCGACTTCATGGGCGCGGATCTGCGCGTTCATCCGGCTCGCCATGAAGCGTTGCGTGTCGGGATCGATCATGCGGTCCTCGCCGGCAACGAGAAACCAGGCCGGCCGGTCTCGCCATAGCGGCCGCGCCACCGCTTGACCAATGCACGCCGCCGCAATGGGGCGCTGGATCGCGGCGAGCGCCGCCGCCTGTTGCGCAGTCGCGTGCTGCGCGAACGCATCCGCAAACGCCTCCCGTGGCAGCCAGATCCAGCCGTGGCGATCGGGCGCAAGTTGCGGTGCCTGCGGGTGCGTCTTCCCGCGATAGAACACGTCGGCAACGGTCTCGCCCTCGTCAGGCGCGAGCGCGGCCACGTACACCAGCGCCGCGACGTTCGCAGCGCGCGTGGCGCCGATCACCGCGCCCGCGTACGCGTGGCCCGCCAGCACGACCGGCCCGTCGACCCGTTCGAGCGTGCGCTCGAGCGCCGCCACATCGTCGCCCAGTGAAGTGAGGGGAAGCGGGGCCGCCACGGCGTCGATGCCCTGACGGTTCAGCCGTTCGATCACCTTGCTCCAGCTCGACCCGTCCGCCCATGCGCCGTGCGCCATCACCACACTCGTTTTGCCGTGAGACATGCCCTGCTCCTTGAAAGTAAGTGGCGCTAGTTGCGACATCGGCCGCTTGGCACCAACCGTCTTTGGTAACCGTACAAATCACGTTTTAGAGGTTACTAACGGTGGACGTAACTTGTCAAGCGCGTTTTTAATGGTTACACTGACTGCACCCTGATTACCTTTTGCGACAAGAAGATGGATTACCGCCCAATACCGGCGATATTCGTAGCCGACGCGCCGGGGCTCGACTTCCTGAACTCGGTTGCGACACCGGTGGACGTGCCCATCGACTGGATCGCCGACGGCGAAGGTTTGCTGTCCTGGCTCGAACAGGCGGGCATGGTCCCCGCGCCGGCGCTTGCCGCCATGCACGCGCAGTTCACGGCGGCCGAGTTCGACACGGTTGCCGGCAAGGCGCGCGCCCTGCGCGAATGGTTCCGGGGCTTCGTGCGGGAAAGAAAGGGGCGGCCGCTCGCCAGCGCCGATTTGGGCGAACTCGCGCCGCTCAACGACCTGCTCGCGCGCGACGATCGCTACGGCGAAGTCGTTGCGCCCGGCAGCGAAGGCGCGGCGGCATTCGAGTACCGCGTGAACCGGCGCTGGAAATCGCCGGAATCGCTCTTGATGCCGATTGCCGAAGCACTGGCGAAACTGGTGTGTGAGCAAGACTTCACGCACGTGAAAGCCTGCGAAGGGCCGAAATGCACGCTGCTCTTCGCCGACCACACGCGCGGCCACGCGCGCCGCTGGTGCAGCATGGCGATCTGCGGGAATCGCGCGAAAGTTGCCGCGCACCGCAAACGGCTCAAGGAGCGCGAAAGCGCCTGAGGCGCTGGTGTGGGCAGGCGTGCGCCCCGGGCGCGAGCCTTGCGGGACCTGGCGAACCTACCGAAATGGGAGAGGAACGATGAACGCCAGCACCCCAAAGCCCCAAGAAAGTGGCGCCGGCAACGCCAACGAAAGCCAACAAAAGAAACACACCGAGCACAGCGACGACCAGCGCAGCGCCATGCCCGAGCGCGATGACAAGTCGCGCAAGCAGTCGCCCGCCGACCGCCCGGGCAAGCAGTCCGGCGAAGGGGAACCTTCGGTGGGTTGATTCCGTTGTCTACAGCGCGAAAGAGGCATGCGTAGCGCAAGCCTCTCTGTGTTTTTTGCGCCCCATACTACTTCGGATGCCTTATCGAATAGCGTCAGCGAATCACATCAATCGCGATCCGGTGCGCCGAGCGGAAAGAGCGGACGGTATGGCCGCGCCTCGTTCACGGCGCGCGCGTACGAAGGCCGCGCGAGCAGGCGCTCGCGATAGGCGCGCAGCACGGGATACGTCGGGGCGATGCGATGCGTCCAGTCCGCGTAGAACAGCGACGAAGACGCGGCGCAGTCCGCCATCGTGTAGTCCTCGCCCGCCGCCCAGGTTTTGCCCGCGAGGTGGCCTTCGAGCCATGCATAGGCGAGTTCGAGCTTTTCCTCCGCGAAGGCCCGCCCTTCGTCGCGCCTCGCCGGGTCGCCGGTCAACGCGCCGTCCACGGCACGTTGCACGGGCGTCATGACATGCAGGTCGAAGAAGCGGTCGAGAAAGCGCACGTCGAGCGCGGCCATGGGATCGGCGGGCAGCAGACGTACCGGCCCGGGATGCTCAAGCTGCAGATATTCGATGATGATGCTTGTTTCCGCAACGTTGCGCTCGCCGTCCACGAGCACCGGAAACTTGCGTAGCGGCCAGCGTCTGAGCCACTGCGCGGTATGTTCGGGCGTATCCGGGCCGATGCTGCGAAATTCGAAGGGTGTGTTGTTCTCGTACAGCGCGACGAGCACTTTCTGCGTGTACGACGAGAACGGATGACCATAAAGCGCGAGCGACATCGTTGAGTCTCCTGGTTCGAGCCGGGGGCAAGTCTTTGAACCATGCACCGGTTGCGTACGCAATGCAAGCGCTGCCGGGAACTGCAGCGGCGCGTGTTCGGGCAACTGTACATGGCGGCGCTCAGATGCGTGACGTATCGTCGGTGCGCGCGGTTTCCCTTCTTATTCCCTTCGATATGCTCAACATCCTTGGAAAAGCATCGTCCGTCAACGTTCGCAAGGTGCTCTGGACCTGTGTCGAATTGAACCTTCCCTTCGAGCAGGAGGATTGGGGCGCGGGCTTTCGCTCGACACATACGCCGGAGTTCCTCGCATTGAATCCCAATGCGCTCGTGCCGGTCATCAAGGACGGCGATTTCGTTCTGTGGGAGTCGAACACCATCATCCGCTATCTGGCGTCGCGCTACGGTGGCGCGCATCTCTATTCGGCCGATGCAGTGATGCGCGCGCGCGTCGATCAATGGATGGACTGGCAGGCGAGCGACCTGAACCGTTCGTGGAGCTATGCATTTCTCGGTCTGGTCAGAGCGTCGCCCGCTCACCAGGTGACGGGCGAAATTGCCCTTTCCATCGAGAACTGGACCCGGCATATGCGCATTCTCGACGCGCGGCTGCAGGCAACCGGCGCGTTCGTCGCCGGCTCGCAATTCTCGCTTGCGGATATTCCCGTTGGGTTGTCGGTGAACCGCTGGTTCGGCACGCCGTTCGAGCATCCCTGTTTGCCCGCCGTTTCCGCGTATTTCGAACGGCTTGCCGCACGTCCAGGGTTTGCGGCGCATTGCGGCAACGGGATGCCGTGAGCAACGGGCTACCCCTTCGACGTTCCCCATCACGGTCCGCTGCATAGCCTTCATCCGCGCGGGAACGCCAAACCATGCACAATATGCCGATGCAAGCCGCAGACCTCGAACGCCTCGTCACCCTCGCCATGCCCTTCGGCAAATACAAAGGCCGGCTCATCGCCGACCTGCCCGGGCATTACCTCAACTGGTTCGCCCGCGAAGGGTTCCCGCCGGGCGAGATCGGCCGGCTGCTCGCGCTGATGCACGAGTTGGACCATAACGGCCTGAAAGGCTTGCTCGAGCCGCTGCGCAAACGCGCATAGCGCCAACCCGGCGCCCGGCGCACAATGCCCTGGCGAATCTCTTGCGAGGCAGCGCAACATGACCGGATTTCAGCCCGATGGATGGCATACCGTCACGCCCCGCATCGTCGTGCGGGACGCGCAAAACCTGATCACGTTCATCAAGACGGTGTTTCAGGCGCAGGGCGAATTCCGTGACGGGCTGCCAGCCGAAATCAGGATCGGCGATTCCGTCGTGATGGTCAGCGGGTCAGACGGCCTTCGCGATCCGATGCCGGCATTCCTCTATGTCTACGTCGAGGACACCGATTCGACTTACCAGCGAGCAATGGCCGCAAATGCGATCTCGCTCGAGCTTCCGGCCGACCTGCCATACGGCGACAGGCGCGCGATGGTCAGAGATCCGTGGGGAAACACCTGGCAGATCGCCACACATCAGCGCGACCTCCCGGTTGCAGAGATCCGCTCAAGGCTGGCCAACGAAGGTTAGGCCAACATTTTGGCAAGCATGGCTGCTTGCCAGGTTTCGCCGCTCAAATACCCGCGCCGTTCGATTACGCGAATGGGGGTTGCAGGACAATTGCATCATCGCGTTCAGGGCCGGTGGTGACCATCGCCACGGGAACGCCGACTTCGTTCTGAATCGCATCGATCAACGCCGCTGCCTGCGGTGGCAAGTCGCCATATGTGCGCACGCCCCGGGTCGAACCCGCCCAACCGTCGAAGCGCCTGAGGACCGGCTGAAGGCGCTGCTGTTCGGCGTTCGTGGAAGGCATGTAGTCGATGCGCGCACCATCGAGCATGTAGCCCACACATAGCTGCACCGACTCGAAGCCATCGAGCACATCGAGCTTGGTCAGCGCCAGCTGGTTGATGCCCGCGACTTTGCAGCTCTGACGCAGTTGCACCGTATCCAGCCAACCGCAGCGGCGCGGGCGCCCGGTGTTGACGCCGTACTCGCCGCCACGCTGCCTGAGTTCGTCGCCGAGCGCTCCATCCAGTTCCGATGTGAACGGGCCTTCGCCAACACGCGTTGCGTAGACCTTGCTGACGCCAAGCACGCGCCCCAGGTGCGACGGGGCGATGCCGGCGCCACTGGCCGCGCCGGCGGCGATGGTGCTCGACGATGTGACGTAGGGGTAGCTGCCCCAATCCACGTCCAGCATGACCGCTTGCGAGCCTTCGAATACCACGCGCTTGCCCGACGAATGCGCGTGATCGAGCTGTTCCCAGACACGGCCCACGAACGGCAGGATGCGTGGCGCCATGGCAAGCAGGTCATTCAACATCGGGTCGCGCGGGAATGGCTCCTGGCCCGAACCGCGAAGCCACGCATTGTGGTGCTCGAGCAATACGTCGAGTTTCTGGGCCAGCAGCTCCGGTTCGGCAAGGTCGCACACACGCAGTCCGCGACGCCCAACCTTGTCTTCGTATGCCGGACCGATGCCGCGCAGAGTGGTGCCAAGCGGCTTCGCGCGCATCCGTTCCTGGGCAGCGTCGATCGCGCGATGAACTGGCAGCACCAGCGTCGCCGTCTCGGCGATCTGAAGCACCTCAGGCGTCACGCGAATGCCCATCGCTGCCATACGGTCGATCTCCGCGAGCAGCGCCTCGGGGTCGAGCGCGACGCCGTTGCCGATCAGGCCGAGCTTCCCGCGCACCACACCGCTCGGGAGCAGCGCCAGCTTGTAGGTCCGGCCATCCACCACCAGCGTGTGCCCCGCGTTGTGCCCACCGTTGTAACGAACGACGATGTCCGCCTTCTCCGCGAGCCAATCCACGATCCGGCCCTTTCCCTCATCGCCCCACTGCGCGCCGACCACGACGACGTTCGACATGAGATATTTCCCCTGGTGAGTAAATAGAACAGATCCAGAACCGGAACTGCTGCCAAGGGGCCAAATATAGGGCTCCGCTGGCGCCACGAAAAGCGATGTAAACTCACCGAACTTGTCAGGAAAAATCACATAGGATTGGGGTTATGTCTCGTCGTCTGCCACCGTTGAACGCGCTGCGCGTATTCGAAGCCGCCGCTCGCGCGGAAAGTTTTTCAGCGGCAGCCGAGGAGCTTTGCGTCACGCACGGGGCCGTCAGCCGACAAGTGCGGCAACTGGAGGACTGGCTTGGCCTCGACCTGTTCGAGCGGCGCGGCCGAAGAGTCGTATTGACAGCGTCGGGGCGCGCTTATCTGGCCGAGGTATCGGCGGCGCTGGATCGCATCGCGCTCGCGACCAGTGAGCAACTTCGGGCCACGCGGGCGCAGATCGTGAGGGTCAATGCGCCCACGACTTTCGCGTTGCGCTGGTTATTGCCGCAGCTTTCCAGCTTCCAGCTGACCAATCCGGCGGTGGAGGTGCGGCTGACGACTTCGGATGAGCCGATCGACAAGCTGGGCGACGAATGCGATGTGGCGATTCGCGGCAGCGAGCAGAAGTCAGCGGGGTATGCCGTCGAGGAGTTCTTGTCGGAAGTCCGGCTGCCGGTTTGCTCGCCCAAGGTGCTGGAAGCGCACCCGATACACGATGTGCCGGACCTGGCGCACCACACCCTGCTACACACGGCGACCTATCCCGGCCTTTGGGCGGAGTGGCTTGCGACGAGCGGCAACCCGGGGCTTGCCCCTCGCCATTCCCAGCAACTGGATCACTTCTATTTGACCCTGCAAGCCGCCATCGATGGTCTAGGTATTGCAATGGGTCCCACCGCGCTCGTCGCGCTCGATGTCAAAGAGGGCCGTCTCGTGTTTCCCTTCGACGGCCCCGCCCTGCCGGCATGGCGCTACTGCAGCTATGTGCGCGATGCGCGCCGCGAGGATCCTGCCATCAACACCTTTCTGGCGTGGTTGCGCGAACTCGGGCATCGCTTTTCGCGTCATGCGTAGCGAGAGGGGCGCATCGCGTGTTCCCGCGCTCACAGGTTGACAGCCTGAATTCGATGCTTTAAAAAGTAAAGCATGAAAATTCCACGGCCAGGACAACCCGTTCGCGGCTCGACAACCGGTCGGCCGATCATGGTCGTGCTGGACTTGCTCGGGCGGCGCACCGCACTGCGGATACTGTGGGAACTCCGCGGCGAGGCATTGACGTTCCGCTCGCTCCAGGAAGCCTGCGACACCAATGCCCGCCTGCTCAATACGCGGCTCGCAGAATTGAGAGCGTCTGGTCTCGTCGAGCACGGCGAAGGTGGTTATCGGATGACGGCAGAAGGCAGGAAACTCAGGGCCGCATTGGAGCCGCTGCTGGCTTGGGCTCGACAGTGGGCCGAGCGCGATCCACAGGGCTTTGAAGCGGCTGATCGCGATCACGCCGGCCGCGAGGCGTGATTCCTCAGGTACCCGAACTATCCTCGCGATGACGTGCGCGAGGCCTGCCCGCCGGCATCGCTACGGGCGGGTTTCGGTACGACCAGGGAGTTGATCGATGTTGCACAACGTGAACCATCTCCGCTGGAAGATCGTGGCATTGCTCGTTGCGCCACTGACGTTCGTGATGACGCTCGACCGCACCGCCATGGCCGTCGCAGCGCCGACGATCCAGAACGAACTGGGCCTGTCGATCGTCGAGATGTCGATGATTCTCACGATCTACTTCTGGGCCTATGCAATCGGGCAGATACCGGCCGGGCGCGCGGCAGAACGCTTCGGGTCGCGCAAAGTGCTGTTCGGCACGAGTACGCTCTGGTCGCTCATGATGCTCGCCACGCCCCTTGGCACCTCGTTCGCGTGGCTCTTCGGGTGCCGCCTCGTGCTGGGCGGGGCGCAATCGGCGGACTGGTCGAGCAGTGTCGTCGCACTCAAGCGCTGGGTTCCGGCCAGCGAGCGCGCGAAAGGCAACGCACTGCTGCTCGCAGGACTCTATCTTGGCCCGATCGTTTCGGCGCCGCTTACCGCGTGGACCATCGCGCGGTTCGGGTGGCACGCCGTTTTCCATGGATTCGGCGCACTGGGACTGCTGCTCGGCGCGATCTGGTGGTTCGGCTACCGCGACACGCCTGCGGCGCATCCGCTCATCACGAAGGCGGAGGTCGAGTACATCGCAGCCGGCCAGCCACCTGAGCGTACCGCAGCGCGGGGGGCGCTCACGCGCTGTCTGCGGCAGTGGCGCTTCTGGATCTTCGGTATCCAGTACTTCCTGCTGGTGCTGATCCAGAGCTTCTATACGACATGGCTGCCAACGTACCTCATGCGCGCGCGCGGGCTTTCGCTCAAGGCGATGGGTCTGTACGCATCGTTGCCGTGGGTGGCGGTGTTCGTGGCAGTGTTCGTCGCGGGGGCATTCAGCGACTGGCTGCTCAGAAAGACCGGCTCGATCTATCGGGCGCGCACCCCCGTTGCGGTGAGCGGATTTGTCGTGAGCGCGCTTGCGTTGGCGGCGGCCTCGCGAGCGGATTCGATTGCCGCGGTGATCGGCTTGCTGTGCCTGTCCTTTGCCGCGGTGGGATTCGTGCAGGTGGTCGTGTGGTCTGCCACGCAGGATCTCGGGCGCGCGTTTGCCGGTGTCATGTCGGGCTGGACGAACGTGTGGGGAGCCCTGTCGAACGTCGCGGGTCCCATGACGCTGGCTCTGGTCGTCAAGGTCACGCATAGCTGGGGAAGCGGCATGATCGTGATCGGCGCGGCGGCCGCTTGCGGTGCGCTGCTATGGCTGTTCGTGCACCCCGAGCGCCCCTTGCTCGGTGACGACGTAGGTGGGCCGCCAGCGCCTATGGAAACGGGCGCGACGATGGAGGCGGTCGGGACCGCAGGAGGTTCGCGCAACGATGCGCGCGAAACCGATGCTGATGCCGGACAGGTGTCCGAGCAGAACGGCTGAAACCATCCACCGTTGTCGTCGCGAAGCAGGTAGCCGTCGATGACCCCAAAAAAAACGCCGGGCTGGAAAGCCCGGCGCGGAGTTCGCAGGAGAGGCAAGAGGGCCCGGCACTCCCACGACGTGTAGGACGCCGATTGTCGCTGTGATTCGCCCGGCGCACCGTGATCAAAGTCAAAGACCGCGGCATCCGCCTCGCGCTCCAGCGAACCCTCGCTTCCACTCAACCGTCGCGGAAGATAAAGCTGTACGCGCTCAAAGCCGGCACGCCGCCCAGATGCGCGTACAGCACCTTCGACCCCGGCTCGAATTCGCCGCGGCGTACCTTGTCGATCATGCCGTGCATCGACTTGCCCTCGTACACGGGGTCGGTGAGCACGCCCTCGAGCCGCGCGCACAAGCGAATCGCCTCCAGCGTGCCATCGTTGGGCAAACCGTATTCGGGACCTGCGTAACGCGTGTCGAGAATCACGTCTTTTTCGCTGATATCGCGGTTGAGGTCGACCAACCCGGCGGTGTGCCGCGCAATGCGTGTGATTTGCGCGTGGGTCTTCTCCGGCGTAGCCGATGCGTCGATGCCAATCACGCGATCCGCACGGCCATCTGCTGCGAAGCCGACCACCATGCCCGCCTGCGTGCTGCCGGTCACCGAACACACGACGATGTAGTCGAACTTGAAGCCCAGTTGCGCCTCCTGCGCCCGCACTTCCTCGGCGAATCCCACGAAACCGAGGCCGCCGAGCGGATGCTCCGAGCAGCCCGCCGGTATCGCATATGGCTTGCCGCCAGCCGAACGCACGCTCTCGAGCGCTTCCTCCCAACTCGGTCGAATACCGATGTCGAAGCCGTCCGCCACGAGCCGCACGTCCGCGCCCATCATGCGCGACATCTGGATGTTGCCTACCCGGTCATAGACGGCGTCGGAATAGTTGACCCAGTTCTCCTGCACCAGCACGCACTTCATGCCGAGATGCGCAGCGACGGCTGCAACCTGACGCGTCTGGTTCGACTGGATGCCGCCAATCGAGACCAGCGTGTCGCAGCCTTGCGCGAGCGCGTCGGGAATCAGGTATTCGAGTTTGCGCGTCTTGTTGCCGCCGAAGGCGAGTCCGCTGTTGCAGTCCTCGCGCTTCGCGTATAGCTCCACCTTGCCGCCGAGATGCTGGCTCAGGCGCTTGAGCGGCTGGATGGGTGTGGGTCCGAACGTCAGTGGATAACGAGGGAAGCGCTGGAGGTTCATCGAATAGCTCCGGGAGGTGGGCTCATGCGGCAACGTGGTCAACGGTCGGAACACGCCATCGCGTGCGCCATCCGATGGAGAAATGTTAGGCGTCCAGCCGCGAAATGAGCTTGCTAAAAAAATGTCGATGACCTACGTTTAAAGCGATCTTCCTGACCACCGAACACTTTTAATTTGCAAAACGACTAACGTACGCAATGAAATTAACCAGGCACTCTTCCGCAACGCCGAATGGGCCGCCGGCCCTGGATCGCATCGATCGCGCGATCCTCAGGCATTTGCAGCAGGACGCATCGATTTCGAACGTCAGCCTCGCGGCCAAGGTGAAGCTCAGTGCGCCCGCGTGCCTGCGGCGTGTGGAACGGCTCAAGGAGTTGGGGCTGATACGCGGAATCGTCGCGTTGCTCGATCCGAAAGCGCTCGGCGCGGGCATGCTGGTCGTGATCGGCTTCGTGCTCGACCGTTCGACGCCCGAAGCGTTCGCCGCGTTCGAGAAAGCGGCGCAGAAGGTTTCAGGCTGCGTGGAATGCCACGTCGTGACCGGCGAATTCGACTATTTCATGCTGGTGCGCACGCGCGATAATGAAAGCTTCAACCAGTTGCACGCGGAGCAGTTGTTGTACTTGCCGGGTGTGCGGCAGGTCCGCAGCTTCATGGTGCTGAAGGAGATTCTGTCGACGCATGCGTTGCCGCTGTGACGGTAGACGCGAGAATGCAATCCTTTGCAGAGGATGCCTGAATGTCGACACAACGCGGGGAATTTGAAACAGGATGATGAAGCAACGCGCCTGAAACGTGACTGAAGGCCACGCGTTCTGTTGGTGGAGGTAAGCGGGATCGAACCGCTGACCTCTTGCATGCCATGCAAGCGCTCTCCCAGCTGAGCTATACCCCCATGCAGAACGGCTTCTGCGCCAGCGGGATGACGCAGAATCGAGCGATGTCAGCTAACGGACCTGCTCGAAGAGCGGCGATTATATACGCCGCCCGTGCAACCTCGCAAGCACCCCTGGGAACACAATGCGAGGGGCGACGGGCCACTACGTTGGAGTCCTTATCATTTACACGCCAAAGCAAAAAGCCGGCTTATCAGCCGGCTCTTTCGCCCTGGTCGCGGCGCAATCACGCGAATGCAATTCCTGGTGCCGACGGCGAGACTCGAACTCGCACAGCTTTCGCCACTACCCCCTCAAGATAGCGTGTCTACCAATTTCACCACGTCGGCATTCCATTACAGCCTGGGACGATTAGGTCCCGTCCATTCTTGCCTCTTGGGCTCGAAGGGTCGCCATTGTATCGACTCGCCGCGCGTTTTTGAAGACCCTTCGCGAAGATTTTTTAAAGCGCTGCGCCAACGCTTAAAACTCCAGCGTTGAAGTCAATTCGAGCGTGCGTCCAAGTCCGACGCCCAACTGATTCGACCCCGCAGCACTCCAGTAGCGCCGGTTGGCCGCATTCTCCAGATTCGCCTGCACCGAAACGCGTTTGCCGTACACGCGCGTCGCGTAACGCACGCCCGCGCTCAACAGCGTGTAGCCGCCGATCTGCGCCTGATTCGCGTTGTTCACCTGGCGCGGCCCCACGTAATAGATGCCGCCGTTCACCGAAAGACCCGCGAGCACCGTCACGCGATATTCCGCGAACAGGCTCGCCGTGACGTGCGGCGTATTCTCCGGCGTCTTGCCAACGAGCGTCGGGTCGGAAGAGTCGATCTGCTTCGCGTCGAGATAGATGGCCGATGCAGTGAGCGAGACGTCCTTCGTCACATCTCCCTGCACCGAAAACTCCACGCCGCGATAACGCGCGTTGCCGTCCATCACATAGACGTTGTCGGCGTTCGTTTCTGCGCCGGCCTGCTTGAGGTTGAAAAGCGCGAGCGATACGAGCGTGTTGCCGGCGAGGCGCGTTCGCACGCCCACTTCCTGCTGCCGGCTCACCGCCGCGGGCAGGATCTGGTTCGCGTTGACCGCCGTGGCCGGCGCGCTGCCCGCCGATTCGAGCGCCTCGACATAGCTCGCGTAGACGCTCGTCTGCGGCGTGATGCGGTAGGTAATGCTGCCCGAGGGCGAGGTGTGATTGATGTCGGAGTTCGGCGTACCGGCCTGCGAGGTCATGTACTCGGAGCGGCGCACGCCGGCCACGACCTGCAAACGCGGCGTGATGTCGATCTGGTCGAACAAATAGATGCCGCTGTTGCGCACGTGCTGCGCGTAGAACTGCCGCGCGCTGCCGCTTTGCTTGAGCGTCGTGATGTCGATGGGATCGTAGAGGTTTTGCGCCGCCGTGTACGTGTACGTCGTGAAGTCCGGCTGAAACAGCCAGTTCTGCACGACACCCGTCGTGACCGTGTGCGTGAAAGGCCCGGTCTTGAAGTCACCGACTACTTCAAGGCGCACGTTCTTGTTCTCGTACATCTGCCCGTACTGCTGGCTGCCTTGCAGCGTGCCCGCGCCGGTCGCGACGTTGTACTTCTGGAACACCCAGGCCCAGCGGTCGCGCCGCGTGATCGACTGGCCGAGCGAGAGCATCGCGCTCCAGTGGTCGTTGAACGCATAGTCGGCGCGCACGAGTTGCGACGTCGCGCTCGCGGTGGTCGGCCGGTCGTTCGGCACCAGGAGCTTCGAGGGGTCGGGCATGGCGGGCAGCGTGATCTTGCCGTTCACCGCGGCAAGCGGCGCGATGCCGGCCTGCTCGACGACGCGCGCTTCGATGTGCTCCAGATCGTATTGCAGCTTGAGCTTGTCGTTCACGCGCCAGTCGAGCGCGGCGCTCACGAATTTGCGGTAGCCGCGGTCGCCATCAATGGGCGTTTCGACATGCTCGTCCATCGCGTTCACGCGTATGCCGAACTGGTCGCTCGGGCCGAAGTGGCGCGCAATGTCGGCGGCCGCGCCGATCGATCCGTTCGAGTCGCCGAGCACCGAAATGCTCGTAACCGGGTCACTGCCCGCGCGCTTCATCACCATGTTGACGATGCCCGCCGGCGCACCAAAGCCGTAGTACAGCGCAGACGCCCCCTTGAGCACTTCCACGCGCTCCTTGTTCTGCATCGGCATCCAGATGTTGTTGTCGATGGGCAGCAGGCCGTCGAGATAGAAGCTCGAGCGGTTGTCGAGCGGGATGCCGCGCACCGAGAGGTTGTCGTACGCGAGTCCGTTGAGCTGCTGGCGCGTCACGCCTGCGACGTTACGCAGCGCGTCGTAGAGGCCGGTGTCGCCCTGGGCGTCCATGACCGAGCGCGTGACGACGTTCACGGTGGCCGGCACGTCGAGCGCGTCCATGCCGCGGTATTGCCCGGTCTCGACGGTTTGCGGCGCGTAGCCCTGAGTCTTGCTGCTCGTGATCTTGACGGGCGCGAGCTGGGTGACGTCGTCGGCCGTTGCGGTCGCGTCCGGCGTGTCGGCGTCGGTTGCGTGCGCCGCGTGTGCGATGCCGGCGATGCTCGCCGTGAGCGTGGAGTTGATGATCGCGTGTGCGCAGATCCTGCGCCATTGTTGCGTGCGCGTGCGCGAAGCGCGCTTCCCCGAAGCCATGCTTTCCCTTCTTCTTTGCGTTCAACCGGCGCTCTCAGGACCACGTCGCCATCCGGCCCCGATCAGCGAAAGAGCCGAGATGATAATGCGAATTATTCTTATTTCAAGAGATGGACTTATTGTCTGTCGGGGAAATGCAACAGCGATGTATGGACGACGTAAGCGTATCTCGGCGCCGGTCACCCCCTGCTCAGAGATTTGCGTACGTCGCGATTAGTGCCTGGCAGCAGGCCCGCGCCGGTTCTTTTTCACGGGTGCGCGCTCGCGTACGGTGTCGGCGTGTTCACGGATCGTCTCGATCAGCGCGCGTAATCCCGCAGGCGCGTGCCGCCGCCCCGGGTAGTAAAGGCAGAGTCCGTCGAGCGGCGGCGTCCAGTCCTCCAGCACGCGCACGAGCGTGCCCGCTTCGAGGTCCGCGTTCACGTTCCATTCGGTCAAATACGTGAGTCCGAGTCCGTCGCGCGCGGCCGCGAGCATGAGACCCGGCTCGTCGAGCGTCAGCGCGCCCTCCACGTCCACGCGCACGGCCTGCCCGCGCCGCTCGAACTCCCATTGGTAGATTTGCCCGCTGGGCATGCGGCTGCGTATGCAGCGGTGCGACTTGAGATCGGCGGGCGTGCGCGGCGGTTTATGCTTCGCAAAGTATTCCGGACTGCCAACCACAGCGAAACGCTGACGGTCACCAAAAGGCACAGCAATCATGTCCTGTGGCACGACATCGGCGAGACGAAAGCCGGCGTCGTAGCCTTCGACCACGATGTCGATAAGGCGCCCTTCCGTGACGAGATCGAGCTTCATCTCCGGATAACGCTTCAGATAGGCGATGAAAACCGGCATGACCTGCTTCGCCGCGCCAACCGAAGCATTGATGCGCAACGTGCCCGAGGGCGTGTCGCGAAAGCTGCCCGCCTGATCGAGCGCCTCGCGGATCGTGGACAACGCGGGCGCGACGCTGCCCACGAACTGCGCGCCGGCCTCCGTCAACGCAACGCTGCGCGTGGTGCGGTTGAACAGCCGCACGCCGATGCGCGCTTCGAGCGCCGCCACCGCGTGGCTGAGCGCCGAGGTCGACACGCTCAGGTCGTCTGCCGCCGCACGAAAGCTGCGATGGCGCGCCACGGCCAGCACGGCTTCGAGTTCCACCAGGCCCGATGTTTTCATTGTCCCAAATCGCTCAACAGGTCATGCGCCATTGTACGGCTAGTCAACGCAATGCCAGGCGTCTATCTTGCCCTCATCGACCCACGTTTTCTGGAGCAGCCATGCAGATCATCGACAAGATCTATATCGACGGCGCATTCGTCACGCCGCACGGCGAGGAGTACTTCGACCTCTTCAACCCCGCGACCGAGGCCGTGATTGGCCGCGTGCGTCTGGCCGACGCGGCGGATGCGGACGCGGCCATCGCCGCCGCGAAACGCGCGTTCCCGGCGTTTTCGCGCACTACGAAGGCACAGCGCATCGAGATGCTCATCGCGCTGCACGAGGCCGTCGTCGCGCGCGAAGACGCGCTCTTCGACGCGATCGTGAAAGAGTACGGCGCGCCGGTCTCGCGCGGCCGCTGGATGGCTCAGCACGCCTCCAGCGTGCTGAGCGACGCCGCGAAGACGCTCGAACACTATGCGTTCACACGGCGCGCGGGCACGGCAGAGGTCACCATGCAGCCGCTGGGCGTCGCTGGGTTGATCACGCCCTGGAACAGCGACGCGGGCTTCATCTGCGGCAAGCTCGCGGCCGCGCTCGCCGCGGGCTGCACGGCCGTCATCAAGCCGAGCGAGATGAGCGCGATCCAGACGCGCATCGTGACCGAGGCGCTGCATTCGGCGGGCCTGCCTGCGGGCCTCTTCAACATCGTCACGGGCCGTGGCGACACCGTGGGCGCGCGCATTGCCGAGCATCCCGACGTCGCCAAGATTTCGTTCACGGGCTCGACTGCGGTCGGCAAGACGATCCTGCGCACGGCAGCCGAAACGCTCAAGCGCGTGACGCTCGAACTGGGCGGCAAGTCGCCCGTCATCGTGCTCGACGACGCGAATTTCGACGAAGCCGTGCCGCTCGCGTTGCAGGCCGGCTTCATGAACAGCGGGCAGGCGTGCATTGCGGGCACGCGCATTCTGGTGCCGCAGTCGCGGCTCGTCGAGTTCGAAGCCAGTGTAGAGAAAGCCGTGGCGCAGATTCAGTCGGGCGATCCGCGCGACACGCACACGAGCGTTGGCCCGATGGTGAGCCAGAAGCAATGGGAGCGCGTGCAGCGGTATATCGGCATCGGCATCGACGAAGGCGCACGCCTCATTGCGGGCGGCGCGGGGCGTCCCGACGGCATCGACTCGGGCTGGTTCGTGCGCCCCACCGTGTTCAGCGGCGTGACGAATGACATGACCATCGCGCGCGAAGAGATTTTCGGGCCGGTGCTGTCGATCATCGCGTATCGTGACACCGAACACGCCATCGAGATCGCCAACGATACGCCGTATGGCCTGCAAGCCTACGTGCTTTCGCCCGATATCGAGCGCGCGCGCCGCGTGGCCGCGCAGATCGAAGCCGGCCGCGTGCTCGTCAACACGCTTACGCATGAACCGGCCGCGCCGTTCGGCGGCTTCAAGCAATCGGGAATCGGGCGCGAGTACGGTACCTTCGGGATCGAAGCGTTTCTGGAGCCGAAGTCCACGCTCGGTGTCCTTTGATGCGCCGTTAGCCGCGCAAAAATGCAAACGCCCCGGTCGCGCAGCAAACCGGGGCGTTTGAACTACTGCGCTTCAGCGCGCTACATCAAAAGGTCTGCCAGTCGTCGTCGGACGTGGCCGTTGCCGGTTCGCGGCGATCCGCCTTCGGAGCGCTCGCAGCGGAGGCACGCACGGGCGCGGGCTTCGAAGATGGGGGACGCTTGACGGTTGCGCTCGCAACGACCTTCGCCATCGGCGCGATGCTCGCCGTTGCCGCACGCCCCGCCGCGCCGATGTTGAACACCGATACCAGTTCGCGCAACGCCGCTGCCTGCGAGGACATCGACTGCGCCGCCGCCGAGGCTTCCTCGACGAGCGCCGCATTCTGCTGCGTGACCTCGTCCATCTGCGTGACAGCCTGGTTGACCTGCTCGATGCCGGTGCGCTGCTCGCCCGATGCGGCCGAAATCTCATTCATCAGGTCGGCAACACGCTTGACCGATTGCACGATCTCGCCCATCGTGCGGCCCGCATCGTCCACGAGCGCCGTGCCGTTGTTCACGCGCTCGACCGACACGCTAATGAGTTCCTTGATTTCGCGCGCCGCCGTCGCGCTGCGCTGTGCGAGCGTGCGCACCTCGCCCGCCACGACCGCGAAGCCGCGGCCCTGTTCGCCGGCTCGCGCCGCTTCCACCGCCGCGTTGAGCGCCAGGATGTTGGTCTGGAACGCAATGCCTTCGATCACCGAGATGATCTGCGCGACCTGTTCGGAGCTGTTCGCGATATCGCGCATCGTGTCGACCACACGGCCCACCACTTCGCCGCCGCGCGTGGCCGTTTGCGAGGCCTGGCCCGCCAGCGTGTTGCCCTGCGTCGCGTTGTCGGCGTTCTGCTTGACCGTCGCCGTGAGCTCTTCCATGCTCGCCGCCGTTTCTTCGAGCGACGCGGCCTGCTCTTCGGTGCGCTGGCTCAGGTCGGTGTTGCCCGCCGCGATCTGCGCGGAAGCCGTCGCAATGCCTTCGCTGCCGGTGCGCACACGGCCCACCAGGTCGACGAGCCGCTCGTTCATGTGACGCAGCGCGCCGAGCAACTGGGCCGCCTCGTCGCTGCCGTCCACTTCGATGCGCGCGGTCAGGTCGCCACGCGCCACCGTTTCGGCCACATCCACGGCCCGCGCGATCGGGCCCGTAATCGAACGCGTGATGAAGAGCGCAATCGTGGCACCGAAACCAATGGCGATCACGATCAGCGCGATGGTCCAGGCAAACGCACTTTGGTACGCCGCCTTCGCCATGGCAACTTCGGCGGTCGAGCCATTGTGATTGAGGGTCACATCCTGGTTGATGAGATCCATCAATGTCTGAAACGACTTCGCCGATGCGGTCGAAGCCGCAGCGCGGGCATCGGCCGATGCGCCGTCGGCAGACATGACGAGGGCTTCGATCTTCTTGTCGTCGTCCAGATACTGCGACCACGCGGTGCTGATCGAATCGGCCACGCGGCGCTCTTCGGCGGAGGAGACCAGCTTCGAATAGCCGTCGAACATCGTGCCGAACTGGCTGATCATCTGGGCGTGGCGATCGCGCAGCGAGGCCTTTTCGCTCGCGTCGCTGGCGATCAACATGCGCAGCGACGTGCGACGCACGTCTTGCGCTTGATTGCGCATATTGCCGAGCGTCTCGACACTAGGCAGCCAGTTCGTGCCGATTTCCTGCGTGCCCTCGAATATGCGCGACGCCTGAAGAAGCCCGATCCCGCCCACCGCGCCGAGCAGGAGCAACACAATGGCAAAGCCCGCGCCGAGACGCGGGCCGATTTTGATTCTGGTAAGGAATGACATGGGGACGCCGTAGTGAGAGATCACTTGTATTGACGACCACGACGCCAAAAAATTAAGCCGATGTTGCAAATATAACAACGCGTAAGGAAAGCACGTGACGAGTGAACGACCGGTCTTTTCTCATACGATTAGGATACCGTATCAATTGGTTTAACTATGCGCCACGCAAACTCCGACCTGTGCGATCGCCGCATCGCGCTGCGCCGAACTCGCGCGCGTCGCACCCGTGAGATACGTCGTGACAAGGATAGGCGCGCGCCCGGTGGGCCAAATAATTGCCACATCGTTCGCCGTGCCCCGGTCGCCCGTGCCGGTCTTGTCGCCCACGCGCCAGTCCTTCGGCAAGCCCGCGCGCAAACGCGCGTCGCCCGTCTTGTTGGCGACGAGCCATGCAATGAGCTGCTCGCGCGAAGCCGCAGAAAGACGCTCGCCCAGCAGCAGTTCGCGCAGGTTCGCGACCATGGCGGCGGGCGTGGTCGTATCGCGCGGGTCGCCCGGTATCGCTTCGTTGAGCGTGGTCTCGTTGCGGTCGAGGCGCGTTACCGGGTCGCCAAGGCTGCGCGCGAAGGCCGTAATCGCGGGCGGACCGCCGATGCTCTCCAGCAGCAGGTTCGCCGCCGTGTTGTCGCTGCGCGTGAGCGCTGCTTCGCACAGCTCGGCGACCGTCATGCCCTCGCCGCCCGCGCGCGGGCCGCTCACCGGCGAATACGACACGACTTGCGCATGCGAATACACGACCTTGCGCGCGAGGTCTTCCTTGCCATGATCCTTGCGCGCCAGCACGGCCGATGTGAGCAACACCTTGAACGTGCTGCACATCGGAAAGCGCTCGTTCAGGCGCCAGCCGCGCACCTGCCCGCTCGCTGTATCGAGCATCGACACACCGAGCCGGCCGCCCACCTGCGCCTCGATGGCGGCGAGCTGCTTTTCCAGCGTGCCCGCTTGTGCCGGCTTCGCCGCGCTCGCAGTCGTCGCGCCGAACGCTTGAGATGCAACGCCAGCTATCGCACCGCCTAATACCGTCATCGTGAATCTGCGTCGTGTGATCATGGCCTCTCCCTGAAGAGCCGCCACTATCGCGTGTTCTCCGTGAACTGACAAACGATGATAAATTGCGCCACGCCCCAGAAAAACTTATGGCTGGATCATGCGACAACATCTGCCCCTCAATGCCTTGCGCGCCTTCGAATCGTCGGCGCGGCACTTAAGTTTCACGCGCGCGGCGAGCGAGCTGAACGTCACCCAGGCGGCCGTGAGCCAGCAGGTCCGCATGCTCGAGGAGCGGCTTGGCGCAACGCTCTTCAAGCGCCTGCCGCGCGGTCTTGCGATCACCGACGAAGGTCTTGCGCTACGCCCCGTGCTCACCGACGCATTCGAACGCATCGAAGCCGTGTTGCGGCAGTTCGAGGGCGGCCACTTCCACGAGGTGCTGACCGTGGGCGCCGTGGGCACTTTCGCGGTGGGATGGTTGATGCCGCGCCTGAAGTCGTTTCACGACGCGCATCCGTTCGTCGAATTGCGCATCATGACGAACAACAATCTCGTCGATCTTGCGGGCGAAGGGCTCGACTTCGCCATTCGGTTCGGCGACGGCACCTGGCCAGGTTCGCGCGCCACGAAGTTGTTCGACGCGCCGCTCGCCGCGCTCTGCGCGCCCGATATCGCGCAACGCCTGCACCGGCCCGCCGATCTCGCCAACGAAAAGCTGCTGCGCTCGTATCGCGCCGACGACTGGACGCTCTGGTTCGAAGCCGCAGGGCTCGCGCCGCGCCCGGTGCGCGGGCCCGTGTTCGATTCGTCGCGGCTCATGGTGGAAGCGGCGATGCAGGGCGCGGGCATCGCGCTCGCGCCGGTTTCGATGTTCGAGCGCGATCTCGCGGCGGGCAGGCTCGTGCGGCCCTTCGATATCGAGGTGCAGGCGGGCAGCTACTGGCTCACGTCGCAGAAGGGGAAGACGCCGACGCCCGCCATGCGCGCGTTCAATCAGTGGATCTTGAAGGAAGCCGGTAGCGGCGAGAACGCGTGAATGTCGTGTTACGCGCTGGCTTGCAGGAGCCGCGTGTGAAGCGCATCGATTTCCGTTTCCGCGAAAACCTCGATGCCGTGCTGGCGCAGCAACGCAGTCGTCACACCCGCGCCCGCATGTTTGCGGCCCGCAAAGCTGCCATCGTAAATGGCACGGCTGCCGCATGAAGGACTGCCGTCCACGAGCAATGCGAAGCGGCAGGCGTGCGCGAGCGCGAGTTCGAGCGCCACGTGCGCGCCGTTCACAAACTGCGCGGTAACGTCCTCGCCGCGCACGTCGATCACGCGCGCGGCCCCCGCCAGCACGTTGGCGCCTGAGGCGGCATCCGCGATCTCCGCAGGCGGCCGTGGCACGCCGAACCCGCCCGCCACTTCAGGGCAAACCGGCACGAGGCGCCCCTCACGCTGCCACTGCTCGATCAGTGCATGCGCAACGGTTTTCGCCGAGCCGTTGTAACGAACCGGACGGCCAAGCAGACAAGCGCTAACGAGTATTCGGTGGAACATGCGCGATACGTTTGGATTGCACGAATCCTTCGCATTTTACGCGCCGAAGTCGCGCGGCATCACAGCGTCATCGCGAGCCGCGTGGCCTGGTCGATGGCGCGCAGCGCGTCCAGTTCGGCCGCGACATCCGCGCCGCCTATCACCTTCGGTTTTACGCCGCGCGCGACGAGCTCATCGTAGAGCGTGCGGTTCGAATGCTGCCCTGCGCACAATACGACATGATCCACGGCGAGCACATGCGGCTCGCCATCCACGCGGTAGTGCAGGCCTTCGTCGTCGATCGCGTCGTAAGTCACGCTTGACGTCATCATCACGTTCGCCTTGCGCAAACGCGCCTTCAGGATCCATCCCGTCGATTTACCGAGCCCCTTGCCTAGCGGCTGTGCCTTACGCTGGAACATATGGACGCTGCGACGCGGCGCGCCATGCGCGTCGACCCGCGCAAGGCCGCCCGCATCCGCATTCGCGGGATCGACGCCCCATGCGCGGAAAAACACGCCACGGTCCAGCGACTCCTGCGCGTCGCCCAACAGATACTCGGCCACGTCGAAGCCTATGCCGCCCGCGCCGATGATCGCTACGCGCGCGCCCACCTCGACCTTGCCCGTGAGCACGTCGATATACGACACCGCCTTCGGATGATCGACGCCGACGATATCGGGCACGCGCGGCGTGACGCCCGTGGCGATGACGACTTCGTCGAACATTTCGCTTGCGAGCGCTTGCGCAGTGGCCGCGTGTCCAAGCCGCACTGCTACGCCGAGGCGCTTTAACCGGACCTCGAAATAACGCAGCATCTCGTGAAACTCGGCTTTGCCGGGCACGACCTTCGCAAGATTCAACTGACCGCCGAGCCGCGCATGGGCTTCGAACAACGTCACCTGATGGCCGCGTTCAGCCGCGTTGATCGCGAACGCCATACCCGCCGGTCCGCCGCCCACGACCGCAATGCGTTTGGGCTGCTGGGCCTTGCCTGCCGCGAATTCGATCTCGCGCCCGGCGCGCGGATTGACGAGGCACGTAGCCGTGCGTTGCGTGAAGATGCGGTCGAGGCACGCCTGATTGCAGCCGATGCACGTGTTGATTTCGTCGGCCATCCCGAGCCGGGTCTTCTTTGCGAAGTCCGGATCGGCGAGCAGCGGGCGCGCCATCGAAACGAGATCGGCTACGCCGGAGGCGATCAGTTCTTCCGCGACTTCGGGCATGTTGATGCGGTTCGACGCCATCACCGGAATCGATACCGCCTCTTTGACGTTGCGAATCGCGTCGCGCCAGGCCGCGCGCGGCACGCACGCCGCGATGGTCGGCACGGCCGACTCGTGCCAGCCCACGCCCGTGTTGATGAGATCCGCGCCGGCCGCTTCGATCTCCTTAGCGAACGCCGCGATTTCGGCGCCGCTCATGCCGCCTTCCACGAGGTCGATGGAAGAGATGCGGTAGATCAGCATGGGCTCGCGGCCCATTTCCGCGCGCACGGCGCGCACGATATCGAGCGCAAAGCGGATGCGGCCTGCGAAGCTGCCGCCGAATTCGTCGTCGCGCGCGTTGGTGAGCGCGGCCGTGAACTCGTTGATGAGATAGCCTTCCGAGCCCATGATCTCCACGCCGTCGTAGCCGGCCTGAACCGCCAGCGCCGCCGTGCGGGCGAAATCGGCAATCGTGGCGCGCACCTCGTGCGTGCTGAGCGCGCGCGGCGCGTACGCGTTGATTCTCGCCTTGGCGGCCGTGGGCCCCACACACTCGGGCACTTTCGCATAACGGCCCGCGTGCAGAATCTGCAGCACGATCTTTCCCCCGACCTCATGAACCGCGCGAGTCACGACGCGATGCTCGTCGAGCTGCTCCTCGCGATTGAACAGCGGGCCGCCCGCCTCCATCACGCTTTCGGGATTCGGCGCGAACCCGCCGCTCAGAATGAGGCCGATCTCCCCCGCCGCGCGCGCCGCATAGAACGCGGCGAGGCGCTCGTGCGGACGGTCGAGTGTTTCGAGCCGCGTGTGCATTGCGCCCATCACCATGCGGTTGGGGAGCAGCGTCGCGCCGACGCGAAGCGGGGTCAAAAGCCGGTCACAGGTCGCCATGGGATTGTCTCTTGCTATTCTCGTGCGTCGTTTTCACACTCTAGGCGAGGCCCCTAATTACGTCAACATCATGATATATATTGAAGGCTCGAGGAGGGGTATTGCCCAAATGGACCGCGCGCTCACTTCCCTTCACTATTTTCGTATCAGGTATTTGTCTCATTGCCTGCGCACTCGCGCGGGGACCGAAAGGCGCCCATGACCCAGAACGACCCTTCGTACGACCAATCCGTCTCGTCCATTCACAACCGGTTGTTCTTCCGGCTGTTCCAGGCAGGCAACACGCTTGACCGGCAGACGGCCAAGGCGCTCGGCATCACGACCGTGCAGTGGTCGGTGTTGGGCGCGCTTTCGCGCCCGCAGGTGGCGCAGGGCATGTCGTTTTCCGAGTTGACCGACTATCTCGTGGTGAGCCGCCAGAGTCTCGACGGCGTACTCAAGCGTCTGGAGCGCGATGAGCACGTGCTGCGCGTAGCAGACACCGAGGACCGGCGCGCGAAAAAGGTCGTGCTCACCGAGCAAGGCAAAGTGTTCTGGGAAAGCCTGCAGCCGAAGATCTACGAGTTCTATCGCCAGGCGCTCGCTAGCTTTCGCTTCGACGACAAGGTTTCGCTCGTGCATTTCCTGAATCAACTCAACAAGGGCATGGACGAGATTGACCTGGACGATCAGTCGCAGCGCGAGCCGGAGTGATTGCACTCTCGCGCTTTCATATCGTGCAATGCGCGCCCGGCGTGTGCAAATTCCGCATGTCCGAATGCGGGCCAGCTATTGCACATGGAAGGACACCTTCTCTTATCGTGAAAGACATCACGTAAGCCATTGAACAGCAAGGAAATTGCAGTACAGCAAAGCGGCAGGGAAGTCGTCTTTCACTGCGATAGACTGAAACTGACGACGCTTCTTATTCGCTTGTTATTCAATGGAGACGCATCATGGACGTGTATATCGAACCGTTACCGAGAGGCCAATGGGGGCCAATCGATGGCTACGCCCTGGAATTCGCGGACGGCAGCAAGTTCGCCGACAACATCTTTCGCTCGGAGCTTCTCGCGATCAGCGAGATCGTCCTGCGTGGCTACAAGCCGCTGCTGGCCAAGGTCCGCATTACGGACAAGCAAGCCAACACGCACTGGAAGCGCCCCGAAACTTCGCGCTGACGCGCGAGCGCTCGACGGCGATGATCGCCGTCGAGCAGCCTCCCTTATCAGGCGCCGAAGGTAAAGCGTGTGCCCGTGGATGACCACAGCACCTTTCCCGGCATGGCCTGAGTCACCATCGAGTAGAACACTTCTCCGGAACAATGCATCGGAACGATGTAGTCCGGATTGATTTCCTTGAGCACGTCCACGGTGGCCTGCTGATACTCCGGCGGTTGCGGCGCAAGATGGAAGCCGCCGAGGATCGCGTGCACGTGGTCGACGCCCGACACCTTCATCGCCGTCTTGACGGTATTGAGCACGCCCCGGTGCGCGCACGAAGTCAACACCACGAGACCTCTGTCTTTCACCATATACGCGGTGCCCTGCTCATGCTGGAAATCGTCGGGAATTGTCGTGGCGTTTTGCTTGGCAGCCGGTAGTTTGTCCGCGGCGCAGCCCACGCCGTTTTGGACGCCAACGGTCATGTTGCTCGGATTGAGCGGCTTCTCGAACGTGGTCTGGGGAATCCAGCCCGTGGTGAACGCATGACCCGCCACGACAGCCGGGTGCTCTGCGAAGACGATGTTCAGATTGGCGTCGCGCATGGCTTGCCGGTCGAGCGAACCGAACTGACGCACGCCGATCTCGCGCGTGCAGAAGCATTCCTCGCCTCCCAGATAAATGGGCAGCTTCGCTTTCAGCTTGCCCTGGTTCGCCTGGAGAAAGCCGACCATGCCGCCGAAGTGGTCGTAGTGGCCGTGTGTCAGCAACAGCGCATCGAGTTGCGCCGGGTCGATCTTCAGGAGTGCGATGTTATTATTCAACGTCTCGCGCGTGTAGCCGAAGTCGATCAGGATGCGCCTGATCTGGTCCGCCTGCGCGGACTCGACATGCATCGAGAGCCCCCATTCGTTTTCGATGGCAAGGCGTGGCGGCTGATCTTGCCCGAGCGCGAGGCCAAAGCGCTGCACATCGACGTTGCCGATGCGGCGACTGCTCTCCAGCGCGGAATACGACGAGTCGGTGACCACGCGCACCGATACGCGATCGACAACGGGCACCGGTCCGCTCAGCGGTTCGGCAAACGCGACCCGCGATTCGCCGAACATCGCTCCCGCCAGCACCCCTAGCGCGCTGAATCCGCCGGCGCGCAGTATTCTGCGTCGCGACCAGTTACCCAGATATCGGTCATTCATTGTCGACCTCCCTCGTTCGCGACTCACCGCATGGTAGGTGACGGACCCTTGTTCCCGATGCGAAGGTCGACGCGAATGTGCGTTACCACACACTCGCGCGGCGCACTCATCGAATCGAAAGGTCGTTGTCATGCGAATCGTGTGGGCCCGTAAGCGTGCGGGCACAACGCACGCGCATCGGTGTGCAGGCAACGAGCGCAATACAGTTGACGCCCCAGGTCGCCTCCTGCATGATCGTCCTCATGAACGCGCACATGCTCACCTCGACGACTACCACGACCGCTTCCGGCGGGTCGTGAGTTCGGTGCGCGCACGTTAGATTTCGTATCGATCACAAGGCCCCGCCAGCAATGGACGGGGCCTTGTCGTTTCTCCGTGCGTTGCGGGCACAACTACCGGAGAACCACCATGGCTAGCCTCGCTCGCGACCGACGCGCCCTTCTCGTCATCGATATGCAGGAAGGCTTGTTCAACGGCCCCAATACGCCGTTTGACGGTCAGCGCGTGCTTGCCAATATCACCGAATTGATTGCGCGAGCCCACAAGGCTCGCGCGCCGGTCTTCGCGGTGCGCCACGTCGGGCCACCGGGCTCGCCCATCGAGCCGGGCAGCCCACTCACGCAATTGCTGCCGGCGCTCGCCATCGACCCGGATATCGACAGTGTGTTCGAGAAGCGTCGCCCCAGTTGCTTTGCCGGCACCGATCTCGCGCAACAACTCGCGTACGCCAATGTCGGCGAACTCGTCATCGCGGGAATGCAGACGGAGTACTGCGTGGACTCGACCTGCCGCGCAGCGGGCGACCTAGGTTTTCAGGCGCTGCTCGTCGCGGACGCCCACACGACCATGGATACGCCCGCGCTGAGCGCCGCGTCAATTATCGAGCACCATAACCGCACCTTGAGCGGTCCGTTCGTCAAGCTCGTGAGCACGGCAGATTGTGCGTTCGGATTCCTTTAGCAGTCCGCTATTTAAAATCCTTCGAGCACGAGTTTGCCGCGCGAGCGATTGGTTTCCACGAGTTCGTGCGCGCGGCGCAGGTTCGCCGCGTTGATGGTCCCAAAGCTCTCGTTGAGCGTCGTGCGCAACACGCCTTCGTCGATGAGCGTTGCCATGCGGTTGAGCAGCTCGTGCTGACGAATCTGGTCTTTCGTGTCGAACATCGAGCGCGTGTACATGAATTCCCAATGGAGCGCCACACTCTTCCTCTTGAGCTTGCGGAAGTCGAACAGCTCCGGGTCGTCGATCAGCGCGATATTCCCCTGCGGATTGATCGAGGCGACGATCTCGTCGAAGTGACGATCGGTCTGGTTCAGGCTCGCAATATAGTCCACGCCTTCCATGCCGATGCGTTTGAGCTCGTGCGAAAGCGGCTTCGTATGATCGATGACGTGATGCGCGCCCAGTTCGCTTACCCACTTAGACGTTTCGGGCCGCGACGCCGTACCGATCACCGTGAGGTCCGTGAGCTTGCGCGCCAGTTGCACGAGCACCGAGCCCACGCCCCCCGCTGCGCCGATCACGAGCAGCGAGTCGCCGGACGGCGCCGTGCCCTCGGGCACCTTGAGGCGGTCGAACAGCAGTTCCCACGCCGTGATCGAGGTGAGCGGCAACGCGGCCGCCTCGGCGAAGTTCAGCGTTCGCGGCATGCTGCCCACAATGCGCTCGTCCACCACGTGCAGTTCGCTATTGGTCCCGGGGCGCAGCAGCGTGCCCGCGTACCACACGCGCTCGCCCGGCTTGAAGAGCGTCACATCGCGGCCCACGGCGCGCACGATGCCGCTCGCGTCCCAGCCAATCACTTTCGCGTCGCCGTTTTCGGGCGCCACGTTCGCACGCACCTTCACGTCGACCGGGTTGACCGACACCGCGTGCACTTCGACGAGCAGATCGCGCGGGCCCGGTTGCGGATCGGGCAGTTCGAGATCGATCAACGATTCGGGGTCGCTAATGGGGAGATTGCGGTAGTAACCAATCGCTTTCATCGTGAATATCTCCAGACAGTCAAATTGCGGGAAGCCGGCTCGGCTGCGCGAGCGGCTCGAAGTGATAAAGGTCGGGGTCCGCGGAGAAGTATGGCCACAACGCGTGCAGGAAGGTCTGGAAATCGCGGTGCGTCATGAACGCGCTCTGCGCGTCGAGGCTGTCCCATTCCACTTCCAGCACGTAGCAGCCTTCGTCTTCGCACTGCGGACCGAGGCGATGACAGCGATAGCCCGGCTTGTTCGTGAGCAGCGGGCATACGCGCAGCCAGGCCGCCTCGAAATCCGAAATCTTGTCTGCTCTCAGGTAAAAGCGGCCAATCGCTACGATCATCCGGGCCTCCGTGCCGTCCGTGTTGGTATGAATAATCGGCCAGCACGCTTGGCGCGCATAGCGGCAAATGACGAATTCAGCTTCAAAGCGGCTTTGAAGATCGCGGGCGGGATAGAGCGCTAGATCAGGCGGCGAAAAGCGCGCATTCTGGCCCGCCCCGTTGGTGATCGGGCCAGCGAGCGTACTAACTGCGGAATCGAATATCAGTCGAGATACGCGGCAATGCGCTCGCGCAGCACATCGCGCAGCGCGTTGACGGTTGGCGAGAGCATCGAGCGGTGGGCGCAGACGAGATGCAGCGGCGCTTCTTCGCCGGCAAACGCGTCGAGCGCGGTTTCGAGGCGGCCCGCTTTGATATCGGCCAGCACGTCCAGACGCGACTTGTACGCAAGGCCATGCCCCGCCACGGCCCAGCGGCGCACGAGTTCGCCGTCGTTGCTGCTGCGGTCGCCGTGCACGTTGACGACGCTGGCATCGCCGCCACGAAAGAAGGTCCAGCGGTCGTGCAGCGTGTCGCTCAGCGCGAAGCGCAGACAGTTGTGGCGCATGAGATCGGCGGGCGTGGCGGGTTTGCCGTGACGCGCGAAATAGCCGGGCGCGGCGCACAGCACGCGCCGGTTTTCGGGCGCGAGCGGCAGCGCGACGAGAGAGGAATCTTCGGGCACGCCGTAGCGAACCGCCACGGCCACCGGCGAGCGGAACATATCGGTCACGTGGTCGCCAATATGCACCTGGAACGACACCGCGGGATGCTGCGCCTGGAAGTCGTCGAGCCAGGGCGCGAGCACGTTGCGCCCGAGGTCGGAAGGAATCGACAGCGAAACGGTGCCGCCGATCATCTTGCGCCCGTGCGCCACGGCGTTCTGGCCGGCCTCCACTTGTTCCATGACGCCGCGCGCGTATTCGAGGTAGCGCTCGCCGTCCGGCGTGAGGCGCAAGCTGCGCGTGGAGCGCGCAAGCAGGCGCGCGCCGAGTTCGGCTTCGAGGCGCTTCAGGCCCGCGCTCGCCACGGCGGGCGTGAGATCGAGTTGACGCGCGGCGGCCGAGAGGCTCCCGTTGTCCGCCGCACTGATAAAGATGACGAGGTCTTCCAGTCTGATCATGTACCGTCGCGTCTCGTTGGGCTGCGCTCGCCTCGGAAGCCGGCGCCGCGGTCATGGAGTAAGCGAACTGTACACGATGCCGCCGCACGCGGCGCGGCCCCCCATGGCGCAAGCGTGGGGCGCGCGGACCTCATGCGCGGCTCAGCGAAACGAGCTGCGGTTCTATACTCCCAGTTGGAACCGCAGGTCGTTCATACAGGAGTACGAGGCAATGCTGAACTATCCCGCCGCCTACCAGTCGACCACGGGCTCCGCGCTCGACGTGAACAAGCCCTTTTACCGCCGTATCGCGGAAGAGCAAGGTCAGCGCGAGCTGATCGAATCCATGGTCGTGCCGATACGCTCCGGCCACGCCTGGAGCGTCCCCGCTGGACACGTGTTCCGCATCGTGACGATCGAAGGTCCACAGGTGGCCGACCTCAATCTGTGGAACCGGCACGATCCGCGTGAACGCATGTGGGCTTCGCGCACGCGCCAGCTCCAGCAGGCGCACGTGAGCACCTTCGACCGCCTGTGGTCCACGCTGCCCTTCCTGCGCCCGCTCGTCACCATCACGGACGACAGCCTCGCGGGCTACGGTGTGGACGAGCATGGCGGGCGCGTTCACGACCTGCTCGGTACGCGCTGCGACCCCTACGTGAACCGCATGCTGACCGGCGAAGACTTCCATTTCCATTGCCACTCGAATCTCACGCGCGCCATCGCGCCCTATGGGCTCACCGAATACGACGTACACGATGTGCTCAACGTGTTCCAGTGCACCGGCCTGAATCTGGAGGACAAATACTTCATGAAGGCCTGCCCGGCGAAGAAGGGCGACTATCTCGAGTTTTTCGCCGAGATCGACCTGTTGTGCGCGCTTTCAACCTGCCCCGGCGGTGACCTTTCGCTGCCGATGTGGGGACCCGACGCCCGCGATCCGCTGGAGGTCTGCCGGCCGCTCGGCATCGAGATCTATCGTCTCGCGCCAGCGCTGCTGGAAGGCTGGTCTTCGCCGCCTGTCGCCGAATATCGTGGCCTGCACGGCATGGCGCTGCAACAGCCCGACTGGAAGCGGTGAGGAAAACCGTCGCGCAAAATGCCGTCGGGCCATGCGCCCACCCAAGTGTTCGCATGGCCCGACGGTGTACAGCCGCTGAAGCTTACTGTGGCTTACTGCTGCTTCTCGACCTTCTTCGGCTTCGGCGGCGATTCGATCTTCGCGTACTGGAACGCGGGCGTGGCCTTCAGCGCTTCCTTGGTTGCGCCAGCCAGATAGAGATTGCCCTCGCGCACGTCGAGCGATGCGATGGGCACGGCCACGTCGTGCGACCCGACGCCGAGGAAGCCGCCCGCCGAAACGATGGCAGCGGATACCGACCCGTCCGGCGCAACGATCAGATCGCGCACGGTGCCGATTTTCACGTTGTCGTCGTTATAGACGGGCTTGCCGAGCACGCTCTTCTTCACGCTCCAGCCTTCGAGCAGCGCCTGCGACTGCTCGACCGAAACGCTCAAGGGCTGCGCGCCCGCGATCTGGGCATTCGCGCTGGCACTGGCCACCACGGCGCCGAATACGGCTACGGCCAACATCGTCTTGCGGAAAAGCATTTTGTTACGCTCCTGTATTCCGGTTATTTCGCCGCGCAGGTCGTTGCGAGTCACTGCGAGCCTGCAGGCGGAATGTCATGGTAGCCGGTATGGCGCGGCGCTGCGCTCAAGCTGCTCGCGCGGGCGCAAAGCACGCGCAAACGGCGCAGTAAAATCGAGCGGCAGGCTACCGCGTGCTGCCGCTCGCGTTCGACGTGATGATGTTCGAGCAGGCGGCGCGCGGCATCGTGCAAGCAGCGGTGTCGCCCGCGCATCTTGTACATGATGTAATTGGCAATCCTGATTGGTTGGCGCGCGCCAAAGCTTTCATTCTGGAAGGCGTGGAAGCGGACGCACTGCGGCCCGTAATGGCCAGGACTTTCTCCTTCGAGCAGATCGTCGAGGCGCACCGCTATCTGGAATCGAACGAGCAGTTCGGAAAGTTCGCCGTCAGGCTCTGAACCTTGCGCCGATGGCGCGAATCAGCTCACGTTGAAGCCGCGGCACATTGCGCGCAGAGGCCGAAAACAACGAGACTCGAATGCGTATAGCGAAAGTGCCTCGCCGCCGCAATGGAGGCGTGCTGCTCCTGCAGCATGGGCTCGTCGATATCGACCACAGTCTTGCAGCTCTCGCACACGAGATGCGCGTGCGGGGCGCCACGCCCAAGCTCGTACACCACGCGCGTTTCGCCAACCCATGTGCTGTCGAGCAGGGACGATTCCATCAGTTGGGCAAGCGCGCGATACACGCTCGCGAGGCTGCATTGCTCCACGTCTTTTGCAATGCGGCGAAAGACCTGGTCGGCGGTCAGATGCTCGTGCGGCGCATCATGAAATACCTTCAGCACGGCCACGCGGCTGGACGTCGGGCGCAGGCGCGCGCTCTTCAGTTCGGAGTAGACCGTTCTCATACGATGGGAAACACGTCGGCAAGGCCGACAGTTTCATCGAGAATTGCTTAAGGTTTCCTTATGTCAGTATGGTGCGCGACACTTTGCGGCCTGCCTTGGCCTCGCTGTGTGCTGCGGCGCCGTAAAGATTGAAAGATTATCGAACAGAAGCACGAACTGAGGCCCACATGGCTGCCACGCCCACGGTGATCTTCGGCGCGTTCGACCGGCACAACTTCGGCGATCTGCTGATCGCGCAGGTGGTGGCACGCATGCTGCCTCGCCGCGAACGGCTGTTCGCCGGGCTCGCCGCGCGAGATTCGCATGGCGATGGCGGGCCGTGCACCGTCGCGCTCTCGCATATCGTCGCATTTGCGCGCGGCCGCGCCGTGAACGTGATTCACGCAGGCGGCGAGTTGTTGACCTGCAATGCATGGGAAGCCGCTGTGATGCTCGCGCCGCCGCAACGCGTGCCGGCGCTCATTGCCGCGGAGGGTGAATGGCTGCGCAACGGGCGCGTGTGGGCGCAAGAGCATGTTGGCGTGGCGTCGCTCGCGCCGTATGCGCTTTCGAAGTCCGCGTTGCCCGGCGTGCGCGTGAAGCATCTCTCGTTCAACGCAGCAGGAGGCGTCGATCTCGACGCACGCGACGCGCAGTTGGGCGCCGACGTGCTCGCCGCGCTGCAATCCGCGGACACGGTGAGCGTGCGCGACAGTCAAACCCAGGCGCTGCTCGCGCAACGGGGCATCGAATCCCGCCTGATACCGGACCCCGCCACGATGACGGCTGTCTTGTTCGGTACGACGATACGCCGGCACGCCGCAAACCTCGCACTGTGCGAAGTCCGGCAAGCGTTCCCCGACGGTTATGCAGTTGCGCAATTCAGCGCCGACTTCGGCGACGATGCGACGCTCGATGCGCTAGCCACTCAACTCGAACGCGTGACGCAGGCGCACGGCCTGGGTATCGTGCTGTTTCGCGCGGGCGCCGCCCCCTGGCACGACGACCTGGAAGTGTATGAGCGGCTCGCGCTTCGACTGCGCGCGGCCCGCGTTCGCGTGTTCGATTCGCTGAACCTCTGGGACATTTGTGCATTGATCGCTGGCAGCCGGATTTATTGCGGCAGCAGCCTGCACGGTCGTATCGTTGCGATGGCTTATGCGCTTCCCCGCATCAATATCAGTCATCCTGATCATTCTTCAGCGAGTAGCAAGCATGCGGCTTATGTGCGGACATGGGAAGCAGCGGGTCTCGCCGGCGTCGTTCATCTGGGCAATCTTGCCGATGCGGTTGCCAATGCACTGGCGACCGATTGCGAAACATTGCGCGAAACCGCATCCGCGCTCGCACGACGGTATCGCATGGAATTCGAAACCGTGGTTGCAGGATGAATCAGCGCGGCGCAGGCCCGGGGAACGGTTCGACCGGCTTAGGCTGCGCATCGGGATCGACGACCGCGCTCACGCGTGCTCGCAACCCATTTACGCGCCCCTCAGCGGCGAACGGGCTCGCGCTTGCGATCATCGTCGCGCCGGACTGATCGACGAAAACCGGGTCTTCGCTCTGCGTGGTGCGCTGGATCGCATGCTCGCGATACGGATCGAGTTGCATCAACGTCACCATCAACGGCTCGGGAAAGAACACCTGGCCGACGTGCGAAACATGCGAAGCCTGAGTACGCTGCGGCTGCAGCGCGCTTGCCGTGCGAACCTTGAAATGAATGTGGTTGGTGCGCCCCGGATAATTGCCCGGCACGATGGTCTCGAACGTGACGATGCCCGCGTGATCGGTGTGCTGAATGCCGCGCAGAAACGTCTGGTGGTCAGTGGGCCGCGGCGTGGGTGGTCCACCGGCGTGCCAGCCCGCGGGCGGGCGGCCAGGTGCCTTCGGATCGAAATCGGGCGGAGGCGGGAGCGCCATCTTCGTATAGCCCGAGTAAGCGCCCGTCGCGTCGCATTGCCAGATGTCGACCGCGGCGCCCACGAGCGGCGCGCACGTTCTTGCATCGGTGAGCACGATGTCGAGCGTCAACGGCACGCCCGGCCTGCCCTCACGGACGTCTTTGCGCACAAGATCTCCGTCGATCCAATAGGGGCCGACTTCCTGCTCGGGCGTGAGCCGGCAAGGTGGGGCGCTCGCGAAGGCGGTGGCGCTCGTTTCGAGCGTCGCAACGGTCGTGCCGAGTGCGATCGTCAGTTTGATGAATTCTCGTCGTGACAGGCGTGATGTCATTGTTGTGCTGCATTGCGCGTGATGGCGGGACTCTACCGGACCAGGCGCGCATGACGATTACATTTCTATTACGTCTTATTTCGCGCCGGCAGGCGTACTTGTCCTGATTGCCCCGATTTGGCCGGCTGTGCAGAAATGCGCATGGAAACCGTCGCGAATGGTCAAGACGAAGCGATATTGGCTTCCTATAGTCGCTTTCAGCGCATCGCTCCGGCGCATTTCATGCGGAGCGTTCGATCGATACCACGCCTATCTGGAGGAGCCCAACACGCAGTCGACGCGAACAAGAGAGTCGTGAACCGGCCGCCGCCCCGACCACGCAACGCGGAAAAAGCGCGGAAGCCCGGCTGGTATGCACGCCACAGCAGTCAACCCATGCTTGCCGACAAAGGAAACAACATGCGTTTTGCGAAGACTCTTACCCCTATCGCAGTTGCCGTTGGAGCACTTCTCGCTGTTGCACCGCTCGCCTCGCGCGCGGATACCGTCGTTAAAATCGGCTTTGCCGCACCGCTCACCGGACCGAACGCCAATTACGGCAAAGACCTGGAAAACGGCGTGAAAATGGCCCTCGACGACGCCAAGGCACAAGGCGTCAAAATCAACGGCCAGCCCGTCTCGTTCGAACTCGTCGCCGAAGACGATCAGGCCGACCCGCGCGTGGGCGTGCAAGTTGCGCAAAAACTCGTGGACGAAGGCGTTTCAGTCGTCGTCGGCCACTTCAACTCGGGCACGACCATTCCCGCTTCCGAGTTGTACGAAAAGGCGGGCCTGCCCGTCATCGATCCGGCCGCCACGAACCCGATCATCAGCGGCCGCGGCTTCAAGAACATCTTCATGGTGATCTCGAGCGACGCGCAAAACGCCGGCACCGCGGGCGCCTATGCGGTCACGACGACGAAGGCCAAGCGCATCGCCGTGATCGACGACCGCACGGCCTTCGGCCAGGGCGAAGCGGACGAATTCGTGAAGGCCGTGAAAGCGCACGGCGGCGACATCATCGACCGCGAGTACACGACGAACCAGGCGACGGACTTCAAGACGCAGCTCACGAACATCAAGAGCAAGAACCCGGATCTGATTTTCGTGGGCGCCCTCAATCCGCAGGCGGCCGGCATCATGAAGCAGATGGCCCAGCTTGGCATCAAGGCGCAGTACGTGGGCGGCGGCGGCGTGAAGGATGTGGACTTCGTCAAGCTCGCGGGCGACGTGTCCGAAGGCGCCATGGCGTGGGAATACGGCCGGCCGCTCGACAGCACGCCGGTCGGCGCGAAATTCGCCGACCGCTTCAAGCAGAAGTATGGCGTGGACGTGCTTTCGTACGCGCCGTTCGGCTACGACGCGGCGTGGGCCGCCATCAAGGCGATGCAGGCCGCCAATTCGACGAAGCCGGACGACTATCGCGCGAAGCTGCAAAGCATCAATTTCGACGGCATTACCGGCCATACCGAGTTCAACGCGAATGGCTCGCTCAAGAACGGTTCGTCCACTGTGTATCAGGTGAAGAACGGCCAGTGGGTGACGGTCAAGACGGTAAGCGGCCTCTGATCGTTCACGCGGGCCCGACTCTTGCGGGCGGGCCCGCCCTTCAACCTCTAACTGTCGGTCGAAACCGTCACGCTCTCCCAGGCGCGGATTTCGTCTTCCAGCGCCACCAGTTTGGATCTCACGAGCCCCAGGGCGTCGCTGCCGAGCAAAAGATGCCTGGGCGGGTGGTCCGCTTCGATGACGGCAAGCATCGCGCGCGCTGCTTTCTGTGGATCGCCCAGTTGCTTGCCGCTCTTTTCCTCGCGCGCGCGGCGGACGGGGTCGAAGATCGCGTCGTAAGCCGCGATCGAACGCGGCGTTCGCCTCATCGAGCGTCCGGCCCAGTCGGTGCGAAACGAGCCAGGAGCCACGGCAGTCACCGCAATACCGAGTGACTCGACCTCTTTGCCGAGCGCTTCGGAAATCCCCTCCAGCGCGAATTTGCTTCCACAGTAGTAGCTAATGCCTGGCATGGTGATATGCCCGCCCATCGATGTGATGTTCAGAACGTGGCCGCGCCCGCGCTCGCGCATGAAAGGCAGAACCGCTTTCATCATGGCAACCGCGCCGAACACATTCACATCGAACTGCCTGCGCATCTCCGACAACGGCGACTCCTCCATGATGCCTTCGTGGCCGTATCCGGCGTTGTTGACCAGAACGTCCACGGGGCCGACGCTCGCCTCGATTTCCGCCACGACGCCATCGATGGCGTCGAAGTCCGTCACATCGAGCACGCGCGCCAATGAGCGAGGCGCCGACAGCGATTCGAAATCGCGCTTCGCCTGCTCGCTCCTCACCGTACCGACGACTGTGTGACCCGCCGCCAGCGCCTCTTGTGCCAGCGCGCGGCCGAAGCCGCTGCTGACGCCCGTAATGAGCAAAATCCTGGTGGATGCCATTGAAGGTTCTCCCAAATGGTGGTTGCAGAGTGCATACTAGCCTGAATGTCGTGGCTGAATAAGCCAGATTCCGGTAATTTTCTTGCCTAAAACTATGAACGCGAAGCGAGACTCCGCCACCCATTCGGGGCTCTCGCCACGAAGCCGGAAGCGCATGATCGCGCTGCTTCACGCGCTGGCGCCTGAGGAGGGCTACAACCTCACGGCGCTGCCGAGTGTGCGCATTCTGCGCTCGAACCGGCCGCTCTCACGCACGCCAGTGCTCTACGACCCCGGCATCGTGATCGTTTGCCAGGGTCGCAAGCGAGGCTATTTCGGCGACCAGCTCTATCTTTACGACGAGCATCATTATCTCGCTGTCTCGGTGCCCGTTCCGTTCAGTATGGAGACCGAAGCAACTGTGGAGCGCCCGCTGCTTGCGCTGTACCTCCACCTCGATTTCGCCCTCGCTGCCGAACTGGCGGCACAGATCGATCGCGAAGACGCAAATGAACACGTGCAAGCGCCGCAGAGCATGATGTCGACGCCGATGGACGACACGATGCAGATGTCCGTGTTGCGCTTGCTCGAGGCGATGCATCGGCCTCTCGAAGCCGCTGTGTTGGGCCAGGGCTTGTTGCGCGAACTGTATTTCCGCGTGCTCACCGGCGCGCAGGGAAGCTCCATGCGCGAGGCTTTGGCGATGAAAGGTCAGTTCGGGCGTATCGGCAAATCCTTGCGCCTCATCCATGCCGGCTATGCGCGTGTGCTGGACGTCATGCAACTGGCCGAGGAAGCCGGCATGAGCGTGCCGAGTTTTCACAGCCACTTCAAGTCGATCACCCAGGTCTCGCCCATGCAGTACGTGAAATCTACGCGCTTGCATCAGGCTCGCCTGTTGATGGTCCGCCAGGACCTGACTGCTGAGGCCGCGGGCCACGCTGTGGGCTACACGAGCCCGTCGCAGTTCAGCAGGGAGTTCAAGCGGCTTTTTGGTTTGACGCCGGCGGCGGAAGCGAAGCGCATGCGCGCAAGCTTTGCCATTCCGGCGCCGTTCGCCGATGCGACGTACGTTGCGTCGCACTGAGTCTGATTTGCGTCGTGAACGGAGATTGCAGCTACGCAGCGACCGCTACCGTCATTTGTCACTCGTCGCGCAACAAGCGCCCCGCATTGGCGATCACCACGAACGTACCCACGTTGTGCAGTACCGCGCTCGCCACGGCGCTCAACGCGCCTAGCGCCGCCAGCGTGATGACGGCAACCGTCCACGCGAGGCCGATTGCCGCGTTGGCCGTCGCGATGCGCCGGCAGCGCCGCCCGAGGCGCACGCTGTCCGGCACGCGGCGCAGGTCGTCGGCGAGCAGCACGATATCGGCTGCGGCCACGGCGATATCGATACCGCGCTCGCCCATCGCCACGCTCGTCGCGCCAGCCTTGATGGCGAGCACATCGTTCAGGCCGTCGCCGACCACCATCGGGCGATGTCCCGCGCCGATCTCGCCCAGCACGTAGTCGAGCTTGTCGTGCGGCAACGCATGCGCCACCACGGTCTCGATACCCACCTCGGCGGCCACGCGGCGCGCCACGCGCTCGCGGTCGCCAGTGAGCAGCGTCGCGCGCTCGATGCCGAGCGTGCGCAGCCCGTCCAACGCCTCGCGAGCTTCCGGGCGCACCGTATCGGCAAATCCGAACCATGCGAGCAGTCGGCCATTCAGCGCGAGGCCGACGCATGGGCCGTCCAGCTCCGCGGGCGTGGGCGGCAACACGCTCACGTATTGTTCGAGCAGATCATGGCGGCCCAGGACGGCCTCGCCCTCGGGCATCGTTGCGAGCACACCGAGTCCGCGCAGTTCGCGCGCGTGCGGGAGCGGCCCGGTTTGCGCCGTTCCCGGCGCGCCGTAGCGCAAGAGCGCGCGACATACAGGATGCGCGCTGACCTGGGCAAGCTGCGCGGCCAGCGCCAGCGCGCTGGCTTCGTCCACCCCCGACTCAAGCGCCACCGTCGTCACACGCAACTCGCCGTGCGTGAGCGTGCCGGTCTTGTCGATCACGAGCGTATCGATCTCGGCGAGCGCGTCGATAAATGCAGCATTCCTGAACAAGATCCCGCGCCGCGCGCCCGCCGCAATCCCTGCGATGGCCGTGGAAGGCGCCGCCAGCACGAGCGCGCATGGGCACGCGGCGACGATCACCGCCAGCATGGCGGAGGCGTTCGCGCTCACGAACCACACGATCGCCGCGATCAGCAGCACGAGCGCGAGGTAGGCGTCCATATAGCGTTCGAGCGCCTGCGTGATGGGCGGCTTCGCGGCCTCGGCGCGCTGCATCAACTCGACGACCTTGCCCAGCGTCGAGGCCTCGCCGACGTGCGTGATCTCCACGCGCAACGGGCCGTCCAGATTCATCGCGCCGCCGAATACGCGCGCGCCCTCGCTCGCGTCATGCGGCAGCGATTCGCCCGTGATCGGGCCGTTGTCGATGGCTGAGCGCCCGTGCCGCACGATGCCGTCCGCGGGAACACGCGAGCCGGGCAGCACGTCGACGATGTCGCCCGGGCGCAAGGCGTCATAAGGCACGGTCTCGATAGCGCCCGCCGCGTTCACGCGCCGCACATCGCCGGCAGTGAGACGGCCGAGCGCCCGTATCGCCTCCTGTGAGCCGAGCACGCTGCGCTCTTCGAGCGCGTGGCCGAAGGTCATCACGATCGGCAAAAGTGCGGCCGTCGTCATGTCGCCCACGGCCCACGCGCCCAGCATGGCGAGCGCGATGAGGCGGTCGGTCACGCCATGCAGGCTCGGCGTCTTGAGGCTGCGCCACGCGCCCGCGAACACGGGCGGGGCGACCACGATCGAAGCCGCCGCAGCCATCACTTGCGCAAGCGTGACATTGCCGGGGGCCAGATGCGGCCATGCGAGCGAGAGCAGCAACAGCGCGCCCGCGATAAGCGCCAGCAGCGTATGGCGCGTGATGGCGCGGCGCTCGGCGTCCGACATGACGAGCGAGGCGACGGATTGCCCTCCATACCCTCCGTGCGCGTGGCCGTGAGTGTGGCCATGCGCGTGCGTGGCTTGCTCTTCGTGCGCGATGCCGCGTTCGCGATGACTCGTCGGCGTCTCGAATGGCGTGGTCATGGCGCGCGCCCCGGCAGCACGAGGCTCGACGCGTCGTTGGGATCGAGCGTCGTCACGCGCGCGGCGTGAGCGAGCACGGCCTGCACGCGGTCGCGATACGCGCGCGCAAGCAGCCCCGGATCGTGATTCGCGCCGAGCGCCGCTTCGAGCTGCGCGATCGTCGAGGTTTCCGACTGCGCCGTCGCCACACGCTCCGCTGCGCTGGCTTGCGCGTCTTGCACGATGCGGTCGGCGCTTTGCTGCGCGTGCTGGCGCGTTTTTTCCGCGAGCGTGCGCGCCTGCGCGACATCGCGCTCGGCGTTCTGCAGCGAAGTCAGCACCGCGTTGAACGCATCGACGGCCGAAGCCGGAAAAGACGCTTGCAGATCCATGCGCGAGACGTCGATGCCGAGCCCGGCATGCGCGGCAGTCAGTGCGTCGAGCTGGCGCTGGACCGCGCGCGCAAGATCGCCGCGCAATTGCTCGCGGCGCGCGGCCATCTGCTGATCGCCGGCCACCATCTCCGGGCGCGCGACGAGGATCGAATCGAGGTCGCGCTGCGCGGCGGTTTGCGCGACTGCGGCCGAGACGATGCGTTCGAGCGCGGCGTCGAGATGCTCGAGCTGCAACGCATACGCATACGGGTCACTCACGCGGTAGAACAGTGTCGCGCTCACCTGCACGACGCCGTTGTCGCCCGTGAGCACGTAGCCGGAACCCGCGAGCGCATCGCTCGCTTCGCCCAGTTGCGCGGGCGCGCCGGAAGCGCGCGTGAGCGAGACGATGCGTCGTTCGAGCACACGCTCGCTGCCTGGCACGAGCAGCACCGTTTCGAACGGCCGCGGCCACGCGACGAGCAGCCCCGCGCCCTGGCTGCGCACGTAGGCGCCAAAGCGCATCACGACGGCGCTGCTGTCTGCCGGAATGCGGCGCACGTTCGAAGTGGCCCAGGCAAGCGCGGCGAGTATGGCAAGCACCGCAATGAACCAGAACGACAGGCGCACCGCCTGTGCGCCCGGCCCAAGCGCGGGGAAGTTGTCGCTCGTGCTCATGGCGTGCGCCCGTGCGTATGGGCATTGGTTGTTGGCGCAACGACTGCGCCTGAGGGCACAGTGGCCACGCCGAGCCCAGGCGGCCCCTGCACCAGCGCGCGGAATGGCGCGGCATCGGTGCGCAGGATCAGGTTCGTGTTGCTATTGACGACCGTGCCGAGCGTGTCGAGCGAGCGCAGCATCGTATAGAGCTGCGGATCGGCGGCGTAGCTCTTGCCATAGATGGCCGCCGCGTCCTTGCGCGATTGCGCCTCGATATCGGCGGCTTTCACGTTGGCGTCGGCGATCAGCACGCGTGCATCGCGATCGGCGTCCGAGCGGATCTGCGCCGCTTCGCGCAGGCCTTCGGCCGTGCGCTGCGCGGCCACGGTCTCGCGCTCGGCGCGCATGCGATCGACGGTCGCCGCCAGCGTCACGGCGGGCAGCGTGAGGCGCTCGAGCCCAACCTGCACGACGTGCACGCCATAGGCCGCATAAACCTGCGCGTCGACCTGGCGGCGTAGCGCCTCTTCGAATGCACCGATGCGCACCTGCGACGGATCGGTATTCACGAGCGAAGCCAGATCGAAGCCCGCGGACGTGGTCTGCAATGCCGAGCCGACCAGCGAACGAATCTGCCGCGCGGCTTCGTCGGGTTCGTTGCGCACCGCGCGCACGAAGCGGCCAATGTCGCTGGCGTTGGCGGGCACGCGCCAGGCCACGTAGGCCTGCACGATGATGCGCAACCCGTCGCGCGTGCCGACGTCCTGCAAGCCGCTCGACGTCGTGTGCAGACGCAGATCCACCGGCACCGCGGCTTCGATGGGCGCGGGCAAGCGCCACGCGAGACCGGGCCGCAGCAGCACGCGGACCGGGTCGCCAAAGCGCGTGACGACTGTCGCTTCGCCCTCGCGCACCTGCACGACGCTCGCTACGATGAGCGCGACGATCACGCAGAACAGCGCGAACGCCACGCGCAACGCAAAACGCCGGGGCTTCACGGGCGCTGATCCAGCTGCGCCGTGGTCATGATGATGAGGATGCGCATCGCCGTGCGTATGCAAAAAGCTCACGTTCGAATCACCTTGCTCAATAGATGGGGTAACGGGTCACCACGCCTTTTTCACGCCCGCCGCCGTGGCCGGGCTAAACGTGCGCAGGTCGATCGTCGCGCGGCTGCCGCTCGCGAGCCGGTCGTCGATCACCGTCACGCTCGCGTTCTTGAGCCCTTTTTGCAGGCTGTGCAGGTAATACTCGAAGCCGAATGCCGGGCCGCCGAGCTGCTGTGCGATCACGTCGGCGTCGAAGCCGATCTGCTGCGCGCGCGCGGCGGCAAGCGTGTCCGCCGCGTTCGCGCTGCCCTGCGCGATGGTCTCGATCGCCTGCTGCTGCGCTTGCCCGAGCGCCGCCGCCGCGAAGCCGTGCGCCTGCACCACGCTGGCCTGCGCGCGAATTTGCGCGGCCTGCACGCCGTGATACGCGGCGGCCGCGCCCGCGGGCGGATGCACGCTCTCGATCACCACGGCGACGACCTCGATGCCGCTCGCGAGCCGGTCCAGCTCATGCTGCACGGCGCCGCGCAACGCGCCGGCCATAGCCGTTTGCGGCGTGTCGAGCAGCGACGGCAGCGTGCGCGACGCGAGGTAACGCACGACCTCACGGTTCGCGATCGAGCGCACCGTCTCGTCCATGTCGACTGCGCGATAGAGCGAGGCGCGCGCCGCCGCATCCGTGAGTCCGACGCGATAGTCGAGCCGCACGTCCGCGCTCACGATCTGGAACGCCTGCTGCGCGCCGCTCGTGCCCGCTATCACCTGGGTCGTCTCCCAGGGATGCGTCACGTCCCACAGGCGATTCAGTTGCGCGGGCGTGTCGCCGTCCGCGGGAACGGCGGGCGCCGCGCGGCTGTTGTCATTCGCGTTGCCCGAGACGATCAGTTGATGGACCGCGCCGTTGTCGATCACGCGCGCGCGGCCGAAGGGCCAGGGCAGGCCCGCATGCAGGCCGGGCTGCCACACGGCGACAGGCGCGCCGAAGCGCTCGTACACGGCGCGCTGATCGGGGCCGAGAATCGTTACGCCGCCTAGCAGCCAGCCCGCCATCACCATGGCCGCGAGCGCAACCGGCAGGAGGCGCACGAAGCTTTTGAGCGCCCAGTTCTGCCGCAGGTCGATGCCGTAGCGCATGCGCATTTGGGCATTGAATGCGGCGAGCGGACGTCCGCGCATGCTCAGCACGCCCGCGATGGTGCTATGCAGGAAGCGGTCCTCGTCGGGCTTCGCCAACGCCGCGAAGAGCGCACGCAGGCCGAGTTCGACGGCAATCGCGCCGGAAAGAAGCGCAACGATACGCACGAGCCACGTGAGCGGATCGCCCGCATAAGCCAGCGCCGCGACCGAAGCCGCCATGCTCAACGCTGCGACGAGCACCACACGCAACAGCCCCGCAAGCGCGGCGGAGTCGCGCACTTGCGCGCCGCGCTGCGCATGAAAGCGCTCGGCCACGAGCGCAGCAAAAGCGATGACGAGCGCGGCAGCACCCGCTACGAGAAAAGGTGCGGATTCGCGCTGCGAAGCCGATGGCGCAAACGCGGGAGACGTCCACGCATCGACGGCGAACGCAAGCGAAACGAGCGCGGCAAGCGGCGCGACCCACCCTTGCCACGGAAGCGACTGCAGCAGGCCGCGCATGTCGGCGGCCTCCGAATTGCGCTGAAACGCGAGGCGCAGGAGCCGCAGCGAGGTCTTCGAGACCGGCTCGCCGGACGGCGCGCGTGCCGCCAACAGCCGCGCGCCGAAGCTGACGATGAAGAGATTGAGGCACGCGCTCGACATTACGGCGCACATGCGCGCATCGAGCGGCAAAGCGGGAACGAAAGCCAGCACGGCGAACACGGCGGCCAGGCCCAACGCGGACCAGCCAAGCCTCGTCTGGCCAGCACGACCGCCGAGCCAGCCATATCCTTCACGGTGGTCGCGCGATACGCGATGCATCATCAGCAATCCTTACATCCGAATTACACGAAACGAGCCGGCACGATACGACCTCCGATCGCACAAGGCTGAATTTCGCGCGCCCAATGTAGCGCGCTCAAAACCGAAACTCAATATAACTGGGCTCGCGCATCCGTGCCCCACTATTTAGCCGATTCGGCGCACAATACCTTCAGTCAAAATTGTCTGCTTTCCGTAACGCGAGCGGCGCCTCACGCTGTCACGCCACGATCACAATTCTCGAGCGGCGCATCAACCCAAAAGTCATCACATGGACGGCTTGCTGATCGGACCGGCAACACGCAGACAGGCGCTCTTCGCCAGCGTATGCGCATTTGCGATTCTCCTCACGCTCGCGCTCGCGGCGCCACGTGCGCGTGACGTCTTGCCCGGTATCGCCCCGTTCATGCCGATGTGCGCGCTCACGGTGTTCACCACGTCGAGCATCGCGGCTTTCCTGCTCGGTGCGCGTTTCGCGGCTACGCGCGTGGCCATGCTCGCCGCGCTCGGCGGTGCCTATGCGTTCACGGCCATTACCGTCGCGTTGCAGTTGCTGATGTTTCCTGGCGTGTTTGCACGAACTGGCCTGCTCGGCGCGCTCCCGTACAGCGCCGCATGGATGTGGGTGTTCTGGCACGGCGGCTTTCCCGCGTTCGTCATCGTGGCCGAACTGGTGCGCAAGCGCCTGCCCGCCCCGCCGTTCGCCCGCGAACGTCTCGATGCCCGCGGCTGGCTGCTGATCGCGGCCCCTGCAGCGCTAGCCGCCCTGCTGGGCGTGCTCGTGACGCACGTCGATCTCGCATCGCCGTTTCACGACGTTGAGAGCGCCGCGCGAGCGTCGGCCATCGCGGACAATCTCGCGGGCCTTGCGATCTGCGCGCTCAACCTGATCGCCATTGCGATCGTGTTGCTCAAAGGCCGGCTGCGCCTCGTACTCGATTTGTGGATCGTGGTCGCGCTGCTCGCCTCGCTCGTCGACGCCGCACTCAATTCGCTCAGCATCGAGCGCTTCACGGTGGGCTGGTATGTCGCGCGCGTGTTCAGCATGTTCGCGCCTGGCGTGCTCGTGTGCGTGCTGGTGTGGGAAGTGACGGCGCTCTATCGCCAGCTCGCCGAAGAACACGCCACGCTGATCCGTGCTTCGGCGCGCGATGCGCTCACGCGCGTCTACAACCGCAGCTATTTCGACGAACAGTTCCGCCAGGCGTTCGAACGCGCCACGCGCAGCGGCCAGCCGCTCTCGCTCGTGATGTTCGACGTCGATCACTTCAAGCACTACAACGACGCCTTCGGCCATCTGCACGGCGACGCCTGCCTCGGCGCCGTAGCGGGCGCGCTCGCAGGCACGCTTGCGAGCACACTGCGCGAGCCGGGCGGTTTCGTCGCGCGCTATGGCGGCGAAGAATTCGCGCTGGTCCTGCCCGATGCCGGCGCGGATGAAGCCGCGGCGCTTGCCGAACGCGCCCGCGGCGCCGTCGAGCAACTTGGCATTCCCTCTCCCGCCGCAGGCGGCCTCGTCACGGTGAGCGCAGGCTGCGCCACGCGCGACGCGATCGTTGCGTCGTCCCCCAATGCGCTCATCGAAGCTGCCGATGCTGCGCTCTATGCCGCCAAACACGCCGGCCGCAACCGAGTGAGCCACGCGGGCACGAGCATCGCATAAGACGCGGCTGAAGCGTTACGTGGTGCGTTGGCGTCGGTGGCGTTGCCTTAAACACGGTTGCCATAAGCGCAACGCATGTGGGTTTCAACCAGGTGCTTCCATGTCGCGGCATCAATAAAGTGCGTGCTATGGCCTGTATCGGCATTTGCATACGTCGCGCGCAACCCATGCAAATCCATCGATGCATGCACATTTTGCTCCCCACACGCTTTCAAAATGTAATGAGGAATCGGGATGTCCATTGAAAAATCGGCGGAAATTGCCGCCCGCTTCGACCGGCTGCCGCCGTCGCGCACAGTCTGGACGATGGTGATTCTGCTGTCGCTTGGCGGCGTATTCGAGTTTTACGACCTATTCTTCACAGGCTATGTCGCGCCCGGCATGGTGCATTCGGGTCTTTTCACGCCGGAATCGCTCGGATTCTTTTCCGCACTCGGGCCGCTCAAGGTGGCCGGCTTCGGCACCTTCGTGTTCTCGACTTTCGCCGGGCTGTGGGTCGGTGCGCTGGCGTTCGGTCAGGTGGCCGACCGCTTCGGGCGACGCATCATCTTCACGTGGTCGCTGATCTGGTACATCGTCTGTACGGCCATCATGGCGTTCCAGACGAGCGGCCAGGCACTCAATATCTGGCGCTTCATTGCCGGCATCGGCATTGGCATCGAACTCGTGACCATCGACACGTATATTTCCGAGCTGATCCCGAGCGGCGAGCGCGGCCGTGCCTATGCGGTCAATCAGTTCATCACATTCAGCGTGGTGCCCGTGGTCGCGTTTCTCGCCTATATCCTCAAGGACTCCCATCCGATTGGTCTCGACTACTGGCGAGTGGTGATCCTGATCGGCTCGGTCGGCGCAGTGGTGGTGTGGTTCCTGCGCCGTAGCATTCCCGAAAGCCCGCGCTGGCTTGCGCGCAATGGCCGCGAGGACGAAGCCGAACGGATCGTCGCCGACATCGAGCGTCGCGTCACCGCCGAAACGGGCACCGCTTTGCCGCCGCTCGGTCCGATCGCGCTTGAAAAGGCGGGGCGCGGCTCGCTTGGCGAAGTGCTGCGTGCGCCGTATTTGCGGCGCACGGTCATTCTGTCGATTTTCAATATGGCGCAGGTGATCGGCTTTTACGGCTTCGCCGCCTGGGTGCCGACGCTGCTGATCGCGCGCGGCGTTCACATCACGCAAAGTCTTGCGTACGCCTTTGTGATTGCCATCGCCAATCCGTTCGGACCGCTGATTGGCGTGTGGTTCGCGGACAAACTGGAGCGCAAGACGCAGATCGTCGGCGGCCTGCTCATCATGGCCGTCGTCATCACGCTATTCGCGCAAGCCACCGAGCCGTGGGTCCTGATCGTGCTGGGCGTCTTCTTCACGCTCGCTTCAAACGTGATGTCCTACGCCTATCACGGCTATCAGGCCGAGCTTTACCCTACGCGTATTCGCGCGCGCGCCGTCGGCTTCGTGTACTCGTGGAGCCGCATTGCCGCCGCGTTCGCGGGGCTCGCTATCGGCATCCTCCTCCATCATTACGGTGTGCCTGGCGTGGCGGTGTTCATCGGCGCTTCGATGCTCGTGGGTATCGTGATGATTCTGCTCGGGCCGGTTACGCGCGGACTCTCGCTCGAAGCGATCAGCCATTAACTGGTGCGATCGTCAAAACAGCACGTGTGATTTGACGATCATTTGCACGGCCGCGGCCAGCACGCATACGAGCACGACAACGCGAAACGCCAGCGGATGCAAGTTGTCGCGCAAGGGTCGAATAATCAGCATGCCCGCGATGGCGGGCACGCTGGCCGCCGCCGAAATCGCGAGATCGACGAGATTGGCGTGCGCGCCGTGGCTGAACGTCGTGATGAGCGTGATGACTGAAACGACGAGAATAATTGCGATTTGCTTCGTGAAAGCGCGGCCCGTGGCGCCCGACGCGATCAGATACATGGCGAGTAATGGCCCCGGCACGGCAGCAATACTCTCCATGAGCGCCGCCCCGAAACCGAGCGCGAAACCCACTGGCCTCGCGAGCGCAGGCGCAAGTTTGAAGCGCGGCGAGACGAGCAGAAGCACCGCCGCCACGATCAACGCCACGCCCGAAGCCGCCTGTGCGTGATGCGGCTCGAGCGCGATCAGCACCGACACCCCAATCACATTGCCGATCACGGTGCCAATTAGTGGCGCCGCGATATTGCGCACGGTAGGCAGCATTTCGCCCCCCTCCAGCGCCTGCGGAATATTGCCGAGAATGATCGGCATGGAGAGCAGCAGCACCGCTTCCTTGACCGGCAAAAAATACGTGACGATGGGCATCGCCACGAGCGGCACGCCGATGCCCGTCACGCCCTTCACCATACCGCCCAGCACAAGCGCAACCGCAATGCCGAGCAATTGAAGTGCGTCGAGCGACTGCAAATGGGGCGCGAGAAGGCCCGAGGAAAAAGAAAGGCCGGACATCGGTGACCCAAAAAGGCAATGGGCGCGCGTCGTTTCGCGCCGCTCATGTGAAAGTGGCCGCGGGCGTCGAAACGCCCAAGCGGCCACCGGTTCGCAAAGCGATTCTCGCTTTATGCGGTTTTCCTTGCAGCTTTCTTCGCGTTTGCTGCCTTGGCGCGCTTTGCAACGGTCTTCTTCGCCGCCGCCGCATTGACGCGCGGTTTCCGCGCGGCTTTGGCAGCAGGTTTTGCCGCGCTGCCATCGATCAGGAATTTCGAACGGTCTTTCACGTCGCGAATCCACGCCGGCGCACGGCCACGGCCGGTCCACGTTGCGCCCGTTTTCGGATCGGCGTATTTGGCCGCGACGGTGCGCTTCGCGCCTGCGGCTTTGGCACCTTTGCCGGGTTTGCGGCCACGCTTCTTGCCGATGAAGCGTTCGATGTCGGCCACACTCAGGCCGTGCCTGGCCATCAGATCGCGAATTTTCGTGAGACCGAGCGACGTTTGTTTTTCCACGATCGTTTCGGCCTGCTTTTGCAGCTTTGCGATCTTCGATTGAATTGCGTCCAGGGTGACCATTCACTCCTCCTTATTCACGGATTTTACGGACACCCTTCAACCTTCACTGGCCGATCGAATAGCGATCTTGTCGGCCGGGGCGTCGCGAAAGACAGGGGTGATTATGAAGTCAAATCACGCACGCTGGCAATTTTAAACGAATGTTTGGTAGTGAAAAACATGTTTCCTGACCAGACTATTGATTGTTTCGCAAACAAAGTCCCCATAGATTTTCATTGCGCAACATTCACACCGCTACGCGACGACAGGCGTGCGCTGCAATTCGACAACATTGACCTGCGCGCCAAATATCTCGCGAATCAACGGTAAAAGGTGATCGTGGTGCGTGAGAAACAACACCTGAGTTTTCGCGGAGAGATTCCGTAATGCCGCAAAACCGGCCTTTGCGCGCTCGTCGTCGAAATTGATGAACAGATCGTCGGCAACGAAGGGCAGCGCCGCCTTGCTCGCCAGCTGCAATTCGAGCGCCGCGATACGCAGCGCGAGAAAAAGCTGGTCGCGCGTGCCTTCGCTCATTCCACTCACTTCCACGGTTTTGCCGGTGCTTCGCCGCGCATGCAACGCGGGCGGATTGCGTTCGTTATCGACTACGAGCCGCGCGAATTCACCAAGCGTGAGTCCGCTGAATATTTCCCCCGCGCGACGCAGCATCGGCCCTTGCTTCTGATCGCGATAACGATCCGTTGCCCATTTGAGCAGGCGGCTCGCGGTCGCGGCTTCGAGATATTGCTCCGCGGCTTCGCCCATGGCGCTGAGGGCTTCCTGGCGCTTCGCCTCCGCGAGCGCGGCATTGGCCTGGCCGTTGATCGCGTCGAATGCCTGCCTGGCGCTCACCTGTTGCTGTAGGCACTCGCTCAATGCGCGGTTGCCCGCTTCACGTTGCTGGTTCACCGTCGCGAGCAGCGCTGGCACCTCGGTAATGGGCTGCTCCGCGATCTCCGCGGCGATGGCCTCCTGCGCAAGTCCGTCGCCTTCGCGCACAAGCGTATCCCGCGCCGCCGAGATCGCATTCGACAACGCGCGGCGCGCGTCGGAGCGCGCGGCGAGCGGCAACGCCGCGTCGATTTCGTTCACGCCCGCGAGCTTCAGGATGGGCTCGATGCGCGCCTGTGCGCCCGCCACCGCCGCTGCGGCATCGGCTACGCGGGTGCGGGCGGTTTGCACGTCGGTATCGGCCTGGGCGAGGGATTTCGCGGTTTCGCGCGCGGTCGCGAGTCGCGCCGCGAGTTGGCGCGCCACGTCGATCCCATCGTTCGACGCAGGCCATTCGGGTGCGAGCGTCTGGGCGAGGCGTCGCGCGTCGGATTCCAGCGTCTCTAGTTGTGCGCGGATCGTGCGAATGCGGTTGCGGGGTGCTTCGGCATCCGAAAAAGCGGCCGAAATGGCATTCGCGAGTTCGACGGCGCCTTCCGCCGCCGCGAGCGTCGCAGCGCGCGTGCCGAGATTCGCTTGCGTGAGCGCCTCGTGCCACTGCGTCTGCCACTTTGTATAGGCGTCCTGCTCAATCGTCAATCTGGATTGCGCGGATTCGCTCGCGCGTTCAACATCGCGAATCTGCGCTTCCAGACCCTCGCGCTGCACGGCGCTCTTTTGCGCCGACTGCACGACTGTTTCAGCCACGCCAATCAATGTCGTCAGCGCATCGTCTTCGTTTGCCTGCGCCACCGGCCGCAACGTTTCGAGTAGCGCGGCATGCGCCGCGATGCGCGCCGCCCGACGCGCCTCAAGCTCGCTCGCGCGGCGGTCGCTTTCGCTCTGTGCATTTAGCGCCGCTTCGCGATTCGCAAGCCACGCGCCCATATCCGCGAGCGGCATGCCAGGCACTTGCGCGTCATTTGCTATCTGCGTCCAGGTATTACGAAAGGCTTCGAGTTCGCGCTCGCGATCGCTTAAAACCGCAAGCTTGCGCTGCGCATTTGCGCGCGCTGTTTCAACTTGCTGACGCAGATTCTGCAACGTGGCCGCCGCCTGCGACGTGCCGAGTTGCGCATCGACGAGTTCGTCGGCCAGGCGCATCGCGTCGTCTACGGCGGGAGCGCCATCCGCGAGACTGACGCGCGCCTCCTTGACCTCGTCCCACGCGCTATCGCGGCGCGTGCGCGCCGCCTGGACTTCCGCAGTCGTGACAACCTTGTTGCCCTGCGTGAAATGCTTCTCCTGCAATTCGAAGCGCTCGATATCCTCTTGCGCGGCCGCTGCCGCTTCTCGCGCAACGGCCACCGCGCTCACGCGCTCGCTTTCTTCCTTTTGCAGCGCAGCCAGGCGTGTGGCCGATGGCAGGTCGAGGGCGCGTAACGCTTGCACCGGCTTGCTCCATTGGCCCAGCAATTGGCGTTTCTCTTCGACCGTGCGTTGCGCGTCCGCCAGTTCGCGCTCGAGCGCGCTTTCCTTCGTCACGCTGTTGCGGAATTCGTGCGCGTCGTCGAGCGCGGCGCGCAACGCATGCGGCACGTCGATGCCGTGCATGCGCGCAAGCTGCTCCTGCAATTGTGCGAGCTTGCGCGTCTGTTCGGCGTGCACCTCGCGCGACGTCGTGAGCGCGTGCTCGCGCAGACCATGATCGCGCAGCAGGTTCGTCACCGTCTTCAACACAAGTGCACCGGGCAGCGCGGCGCGCAATGCGGTTTCGTCGCCCGGCCAGCCAAGCTGGGCCGCAGCGGAGAATGCGGCATCGAGATGATTCCGGATTTCGGTTTCACGCACCAGCAATTCGCGCGGATGATTGACGCATTCGCCGCGCAGCGCGTCGAGCGCGTCGATTTCGGCGGCCAGCGCCAGTGCCGCGCGATCGGGCTCGATCGCGTCATGCAACGCTTGCTTGTCGGCCAGATCAACCTGACGCGCTTCCTGCACTTTGCGTTCAGCCGCGATGTCAGCCTGCGCCTTCAACAGATCGGCATAGGCGGTGGGCGGTAAATCGACGACCTCGCCCAATGCGGCCAACTCGTTCTGCTTGAGCGAAAGCTCTTCTATATAGGGAGCGAGGCGGCGCACGCGCTCGAGCTTCGAGCGCTGCGATTCGAGACCGCGCTGTTCGGCGCGCAAACGCTCGATAGCCTGTTCGACCGTTTCAAGCGCGTCCTTTTTCTCGACCCAATCGCGCGTGCGCACCTGCGCTGCCTTCAGCTCGTTCGTTGCCTCAGCGAACGATGTTTCCGCCTGTGCATACGCACTGCCGCTGCGTCGCGGCGCCCAGAGTTCGGCCGCGCGATTCTCCAGTTCCTCGCGCACGGGCCCGAGGCTCCCCACGCCCGCCGCGGATTCGAACAACACCTGACCGAGCTTGTCCGATGCGTCGAGTATGCTGCGGCCGCCTTCAATGAGCCGCGCATGATCGAGGCCGAACATCTGCTCGAAGAATTCCTTGCTCGCGCCGTCGAGAAACGCGGCGAGAAAATCGTCGGGCAGTTTGTCGTCCTGCGGGGTGCGCAGCGAATTGCGTCCGCGCGCGCGATGAAAGCGCTGCTCGGCCGCACCGTTTTCCAGCACACCGCCGATACGCAATTCCGGCGTGCCATGGAGGAAGTCGAGCGGCGTTTGCAAGCGCATGCCGAACAACAGCTCCGACACGGCGGTCCGCACCGTGGACTTGCCCGCTTCGTTCGGCCCCACAATGACGTGGAAATCGTGTGCCGCGTGGGGAAACGGCAAGGTCGTTTCGGTGAACTTGCCGTATTTGATCAAATCGAGTTGCTTGAGGCGCACTGGTCATTCTCCCGTGGAAAGGCGCGCGAGCAGCGCGGGACCGACCTGCTCCACCAGCGCCGCGAGTTTGCCGTCGCGGGCGAGTTCGAGCAGCGGGGCGTCTTCTTTCACTTCGCTGCGCACCTTGCCGACGAACGCGCGCAAATCGCGTTCGAGCAGCGCAAGGAATTCGGGGTCTTGCGTCGCGGCTTCGAGTATCTGTTTGAGATCCGCGAGCGCTTCGATCTGTTCGTTCTGTGCGGCGGCCTTATCGGCTGGGCCGGTTTCGAGCTTGACCTTTTCCAGCCACAGCTTGTCATTGCCGATAATGCCGATCTGATTGAGCACTTCGGCACGCAATTGCGTGGCGCGCCCGAAAAACAGTCCATGCGCCGGCGACTTTCCCGTCACCGTCACGCGCACCGCGCGCGGCACGTGCGCGTCGACGGATAGCAGCGTTTCGAGCGCAGCGCCAATCTTGCGCGACAGATCCGCCACGCTTTCGCAGTCGCTCGCATCGACACGCACCGATTCCCAGCGCAGCACGTCGAGGTAGAGACGCTCGACCGCCGTGCGGCCGCTTTCGACACTCACGAGCACTGCGCCGCGGCGGCCGGTTTCGCGGATGTGGCGCCCCTGGAGATTGCCCGGAAATACGATCGTCGATTGTTCCGACCACTGCTGAAATTCGTGGACGTGACCAAGCGCCCAATAGTCGTAGCCCTTCGCGTGTAATTCGGAACGCGTGCACGGCGCGTAGGTTGCATGCGCGGTATAGCCTTCGAGCGCGGTGTGGAGCACACCGATGTTGTAGTAACCGGAAACCGGCGCCGGGTAGCCCACGGTGAGATTTTCGACTACGGCCTTGTCCTTGAAGCTCTGTCCGTGCAGCGCGACCTTGATGTCGTCGAGCACATGGGTTTCAGGCTTGCGATGACTGAACACCACCACGTTGTCGGGCAATGTGAGCTTCCTGGTCATTTCGCTTTCCGCGTCGTGATTGCCCCACAGGGCAAAGACGCGGATGCCGGCCTTGCGCAGACGTCCCATCTGCTGGCCGAAGAAAATGCCGGTGTTGTGGTCCTTCCAGTCGCCGTCGTAGAGATCGCCGGCAATGACGACGAACGCGACCTCTTCTTCAATGGCGCGATCGACGAGCAAGCGCAACGCCTCGCGCGTGGCACTGCGCAATTGAGCGGCTGGCGCGTCGGGATAGGCGCTCAGACCATGTAGCGGGCTGTCGAGGTGTAGGTCTGCCGCATGAATGAACTTCACGACGTGTCCTCTATTGTGTTTGCGGGCGCTGAATGGGGAATGGGCGATTGCTGTTGTTTGGCGCGAGCGGTGCGTCATGCGCGCTGGCGATGTGAGCACGAATATGAGCCCGGATTGAAGCCATGGAATGTGGCTCGACAATGCGGCCCAATTTTAATCGACGCGCATGGGTCTGTTTTGGCTAGCGTGGCGCGCGGAGGCGTCGTGGTCGGATGAATTGCAGAACGTGCCGCAGCGATGATTGGCGCCGCGGCGTGGCAAGTGTCGCTCGCGAACGCAATCGGGTTCGTTCTTCATGCTGGCAAACAGCGTGAGCGGTACTGTGCCGAAGCGCGTCTCATGCAGGCCTACCGCAGCCATATCGGCGAAAACTACAAAATACGTATTGAAATATACGACTGAGGCTGTTCAGGTCGACTTAGCTCGGTGACGACCATTCTGACTGTGTTTCGGGGTCGGAGAGCCGTTATGATCGTGAAACATGTACTAGAATTTGGTTTGTTTTCGGCGTGAAAGCCATAAAGAACAAGGGTTTCGCCGATTTTACGATTTGGAGGGAAATGTTTCACGCTGGGTTGGACATTTTCTGGAGCGGAGGCCGGCGCAAGGGTGGATTCGTTTTCAGCTAGGTAGCCGTTGTTTTCGATTAAGTTCGATGCGCGGGTCGGTCGCTTACCGGAGTTGCTCCACTCGTTTTGTACGTCTTGGCGATCGGCACGCCGATCGCTGCCTTGATTGCTTGATTGTGATTGCCGAGGCACGGGCGCGTATCGTGCATTGGCGTTTGAGGTGCTTTGCGGTGCTGAGTTAAATTGTCGGTTAGTTGCATTTATGATCACTACCATTGGCGGGGCGATAGCGAGTTGTTCACTGATTGGTGGCAGTCCTGCCGCCGCTTGCCGGAAGAACAACGAATAGCCGAACGCGGAACGGAGCGTGGAGACCAGGTGTCGTGTCACGCTACCGTGGCGGACGGGACTACCCTGCTCAAACATACGGCGAGTACCTCGCGCCGCTCTGACACGCAGGCTCTCCAAACTGTCTCCGGCTGGCCTGCCAGTCCTCAGTCAAGACACGTATTGATCGAGAGTTACTGAGAGCCGTGCTTTGGGCTGTGCCGGAGGCAACCGGGGAATCTCCGCGCAACGCACAAGCGATGAGCGTAACTGCGTGGTGCAGGGATGTCGCCGCGAGACGTCAGGCGAAGAAGCGGTCAGCGCTCGCACACTGATTGGATAGGCTCGTTGGCCCGAGCGCCAGGCATGGAATTCGATGCAGCTAGTCGCCGTGGAGGCGGATGCTTTAAGTCAACGTCAGCGAGGTGGGGAGGTCATGCCACCACGCGACGCGGACGGCTCCCCACGATCTGATTCGAAGGCCAACCTGGAAGTTGACCATAACAAGGCAGGGGGCGTACGGCTCCCGGAGTACGCAACCCAAAGTTGAGGCGCGAGGCGATGGAACTGCGCGAATTGGCAGCAGCGCCTGCTCTGACCACGCGTGCGGAACATGGATCTCGTCTAGTTTTTTTGGGGGCGAGAGCCAATGCGCCTTTGGTGTGTCGACTCGACACATGAGCACGCTCGATCCGACATACGCGCTGATTGCGCCGGTTCCAACCGTGACTGTCGGCACAATGGACGAGCGCTGATCGGCGACTCGCCTGTGCACCGCCGCACAACTCGGATGCGCGGCGCGTACATAAACCATCTATGCCGCCAAAGCAGCACGTCTCGATCGCGACCGCATGTAGCCTCAACGGCACCGTGGCAGCGACTGTGTCGACTCGACACACTGCCTCGGCCAACAAGTCAGTTGGCGCGGTATGGGTCATCCTCACGTGCGCGGCACGATGGAGCAACTGGGAGGTGGCATCAAGCCTTGTTTTCGTCCCCCACCCATGCTGCATGCCGCAGATCGCAATTTCCTCAGACTTCCACGGCGAGGATGCGGTAGCGGTGTGTCGACTCGACACACCGCGCCGAACCGCAAGTCGGTATGCGCGAAATATGGAGCAGCCGCTTGCACACAACACGATAGCGAAGCGGTGAAGACCCCCTCGCGTTTTGTCTTCGTGTGTCGCCCGACACTCCCAATTTGTGGCCATGCGCCGTGTGTGTCGATTCGACACAGTGCCCCAATCAAATGAATTCGAGGACCACCGCAGACACTGGCTTTCGCTCACACCGAACAGCGACTGCAAGCGGTGAGCGTGGCCCCTTCTCAAGTCTTAGTCGACACGGCCATAGTCTTTCGCTCGTGGCGAGCCTGGTCGTCGTGTGTCGAATCGACACACGAACACTCAACGGAGAGGCGAAGGCGTTTCCGAGGCTCACTCATCGCGGCACGATGTGAGCCAAAGACCCTCGTCGCCATCGTGTGTCGAATCGACACACGATGCGGTTCGCCGCGTATCAATGACGGCAGCGCCAGTCTCCACGACGGATCCTCGACGCGTCAGCTACAAATGCAATCCGGCCGCTCAGTGCATTTTCACAGTCGACGCCTTCCAGCCGCGCTGACATTACCCATGTGTCGACTCGACACACGACCTAAGCCATAAAAAGAAAAAGCCCGCCGAAGCGGGCTTCCATTCACATCAACAATCTCAAAGCTCAATCAGCCTGGCTTTACGTTGAACAACTGGCTAATCAGCTCGCGGATTTGCGTCTCCTGGGCATCCGACAACACGCCCGTCTTGAGCTTCACCGTAAAGCTATTCGTATCTTTGGTAATGCTTCCGGCGTGGCTCTTGCCCGAAAAGATCTTCTCGATGCTGCGTTCGGACACGCTTTCGGTCGATTCACCCCGGCCGGCTTGCGCACCAATCGCCGCGGCCAGCTTGCCCTGATCCAGCGTCCGGCCGACTACGGCCGGCCACAACTCACGCGCCGCCGAAAGCCCTGCCGCGCCGAACTTCTTGATCGCCGAGACAACCTCATCTGCAGCCGATCCGCCCAGCAGTCGGGGATTCAAATCAAGATCGCGTCGAATGAAATCCGGCAGATTCTCAAAGGCCAGAAAGCGGTACAAGCCTTTGCGCGACATACCCAGCGCCTCTGCCATGCGCTTGCGAGTGGGAAACTCCCGCTCGGCGCGGCGTAGCGATTGCCCAATCTCATAATCAGTGAGGTCTTCGCGACCGACGTTTTCGACCAGCGCGAGCACGGCCATGTCCTGGTCGGAGCACTCGATCACGGAGGCACGAATGTCCTGCGCCTGAATCAGGGCGTGTGCGCGCAGCCGTCGTTCGCCGGCAATGAGCTGATAGCCGTTGTCCGCACGGCGAACGACGATCGGCTCGACGAGCCCGACTTCACGGATCGATTCGGCGAGCGATGCAAGGCCCTCGTCGCTGAAAATCTTGCGAGGCTGCCATGGGTTCGGCTGAATCGCGTTCACCGGAAGCATGAGCTTGTCGCTCGTGTTCTCCAGTTCCTGGATGCGCTGCTGTGCCACCGCCAACGCGCCGAGCATGCCAGGTCCGGTCTTGAACGCACTGCTGCGCCGCGGTTCCACCGGAGCAACAGCAGCCGGCCGTTCGGCGGCAGGACGCTCCGAAGACGAGCCAAGCTCAGCGGTCTTTGCCGCCATCTTGTCGCGGAATGAACTCACTTGCCGGCCCTCCATTGTTCTACGTAAAGATCGTCGATCCACTGCACGTAATCAGTCAGCGGCTGGCGCACGCGCGCCACTGTCTTGTCCGCGAGATCGCCCTTGCTGATGTCGAACACGGTAGCCATAGCCAGTGCGCCGTTGCTCATTGCGGAACTGGCCGGCACCTCGAGCGCGTTCACCCAGTCCTTGTAGGTCCGCTGCACCCAGGAACGCACGACCGGAGCCGACGACGTTTTGCCGTAGTCCACCTTCGAAAGCAGAACGGAGACGAAGTCGTACGTCTTCTCGTCACCGCGTTCCATGATCGTGTGCGCGAGGTCGGAAAACAGGCTCCAGAACGACACCGAACTGATGAAGTCCAGGCTCTCTGGCACAAGCGGCATGACCATCGCATCGGCGGCCATAAGCGCATTGATTGTGAGATAGGACAGCGACGGCGCCGTATCCAGAATGATGTAGTCGTATTGCTTGCGCAGCACTTCCACACCTTGACGCAGCAAGTCCCAGAACTTGAACCCCGGGTTCTTGATCACGGTACCCGGAATATGGAACTCCGCCGAAAAAAGTGTGGGATGCGCGGGAATGACGTCGAGCCCGTCCCAGTAGGTTTCCTGCACGAAATTCAGCAGGCCACCTTCCATGTGCGGGTCGTAGATGAACGGCAGGACCGTGCTATCCTCGGTCACCTCCTTCTCGGCATACAGGCCGCAGAGTTCCGTCAACGACGCTTGCGGATCCAGGTCGATCAGCAAGACCTTGCGGCCACGCAAGGTCAGGCCTTGGGCGAGACACATCGTCGTCGTCGTTTTCGTCGACCCGCCCTTGAAGTTGGCAACGAGTATTACCTTGCCGTCAGCGTCGCGTACGCCAGTATGGAGCGGTGTCTGATAAATATCGGAAACCTGCTGGACCCAGGTTCTCGCTTCCGGCAGGGTGAAGACCCGGCTTCGCCCGGACCCTTGTGCCACGCCTTGCGGGAGACCCTCGCGGGTGGCAAGCAGGTTGTTCAGTTTGATGCGATCAATGCCGCACATCTCTGCGACCTGAGCGGACGTAAATGTGGGCGCCATCTTTCGCGGCCGCGGCGCCAGCATCATCTCCCGAAGCTCTTCAGATAGACGACCGGCCTCTTCGGCAAATTCAGTGATCGCGGAAAGATCCACACGTCGATTGATCGACGGCAATTCGATAGTCTTCGCCATTAATACGCTTTTTATCAGAATTTGGATAAAGCGTAGAATACAGGAAAAGTGTATGAAAACACACTAATTGAGGGCGATATGAAAAAAAATGACCCTTCAAAACGGCCTGTATTGCCCTCGCGAGACATTTCCAAGGGCAGAACATCAGTGAAACCGGCAAGGCCTCCAGCGCCCGTATAGACCGGTTCTTCCCGGTCTGCCTATTTTTTGTGCAATACCCCGGAACCGGAGCGATTCGTCGCAGCGTTGGCGGTCGAGGTTTTTGTGCAAATCTAGTTGCCGATCGATCCACCATGACTTCATCGCTCGCATGCACCTTGGGCGGTCACGGTTTTTGTGCAGTTCTCCCGTCTCCTTTCTCGGCACACGCAGATGTGGACGCCGGGTAACGATTTTTGTGCTTCCAGATTTCTGGTGCCCCGCTTAACCGGCCAGCACTGCACAAAAACCGTTACCGTACGTAGCCAGAGAAGGCCTTCCCGCCGGGCCAAACTCTCGCGTTGCACAAAAACCGTTACCCCCGTTGGGACTCCCCGTCCCTGCACGGTCGTAATTCTGTGTCTCCTGGCGGCTTAATTCCATCCGAAAGCGTCGCCACGCCATAGCTGCACAAATTCCGTTACCTCTACCAATGGTGAACGAGTGAACCGCCACGCTCCGAACGCACAAGAAACGTTACCTTCCGGAGCTCCATCCATGACATGCACAAAAAACGGTGCTATCTCAGGGGATCTCGCGCCTGCACAAAATCCGTTGCCTTTGCTTTTCCTGCCGAAAAGTCACTTTGAGTAGCGTCCCATGCCAACTGCCACTGGGTTTAACTCGATGTCGGCCCGCCACTAAGCGTTCTGCACATAAAACACTCCCTTAGACCGCCCGATCTGCACAGAAATCGTTACCCCTCTATGGGCTTCTCCGAGGCAAAGGACGGTCAAGTCCAGCCTCTTTAGCGCAGAAAGCCCTGATACATGGGGCTTCGAGGCCAATCTGTTGTAAATCCTTTGACCGCATTGCGAGACGCAGCACGTTGAAATTCACGCAGAGCATCTATTTTTGTGAGCGGTTTGTTTGTTTACTTAAAGATAAAAACCCACCAACCAACTAACGTACGCATGCGATTTCTTTGATTTCAAAGGCTTGCCTTTCAAAAGCACCGTTATCTGTGCTCGCTGCACCGTTTTATGTGCAGCGAGGTCCCGTTTTATGTGCTGTCGTTGTAGAGATATTTGTGCGATCAGGTACGGTTATTGTGCGCGAGCCGAATCGGATGCCTGTTTGAGGTAACGTTTATTGTGTTGACTTGTGTTTGCGTAGTGATAGAGTGCCCGCCAATGTCGACGGGGAGAGCGTACGTATGCCGGAGGAGAGCGGGCGAAGGACTACAACACTGCAGATGTCGCTGGGTCTCTTCGAGGAGATGTCCGGCCAGCCGATCAATGAGAGCACGCGCGAGATCGGCTTTCAGCGCAACAATGTGTTCGTCGCCATCAACGGGCTTGGGCTGTCGTCGCGCCGTTTCATCGACGCCGCCTATTTCATCGCCGCACAGGAGCCCGCGCCGCGCGATACCTACGACGTCGACCTGAACTACTTCAAGTGGCTCATGCGTTACGAGAGCCGCAACGTACGCCATTTGCAAAGCGTCATCAAGGAAGCGCAGCGCGTGCTGATCGAGGTGACTGACACGCCGCCCGACCGCGCGCCCAACGAAGACGACCAGTGGATTTCCGAGCAGCTGATGGGGAGCGTCAAGATCGGCAAGGGGCGCATCCAGTTCCGCATTCCGCCGCTCATGCTGCGCCACATCACCGGGCCGGACAAGCATCACTGGCTGAACCTGTGCATCACGGCGTCGTTTTCGCAGACCTACGCCCGCGCGATCTACGACTACGTGCTGCCCTTCGTGGCGGCGGGCTTGACCGACTGGATCGAGCTCGACGTCATGCGGCGCTGGCCCGGCAAACTCGGTACGAGCGCGTCGGAGTTCAAGCATTTCCGGCCCAAGTACCTCGATCCCGCGGTGCGTCAGATCAACGAACTATCCGACATCGACCTCAGCTACGAAACCCGGGCCGACTCGGAAACCTCGCGCAAAATCAACAAGATCCGCTTCCGGATGAAGCGCAAGGACACGGTCGCCGCGTTGCTCAGCCGGCAGCCCGACGCGCACGACCTGCTGCTCACGCTCAAGGAAGAGTTCGGCCTTAGCAACAAGCAGTTCGACGTGATTGCGGAACATCGCATGAGCTGGACCGACGAGCGCATCCAGCAGGCCATCGAGTACACGCGTTTCCGGCTCAACCAGGGCAAGGTGACCAAGAGCCCTGCGGGCTATCTGATGAAGGCACTGAGCCACAACTGGCAGGTGTCTGAGGCCGAGCGCAAGATGGTGGCGATCCAGGGCGAGCTGGCCGTGGCGGCGACCGCTCAGGAGACCGCCAGGACGGTGGCGACCACGGCGGTGAAGCAGAGCATCGCGGCGCGCGACGAAGAGGCGAGGTCGCAGCGCAACGAGGAGGTCAAGCAAGGCCGCGAGCACTTCGAAGCGGCCGACGAGAAGACCCGCAAGGAACTGGTGCGGCTCTACATCGCCTCGCAGGCCGGCAAGCTCATGCTGCGCCGCCTGAAGCTCGAGGCGGGGGCACTCTCCGATGCGAACATCCTCAACCACTCCGATTTGTCGTGGTACTTCGGGCAATTCGTCTACGGGAAGATGAAGCAGCTTGCCGTGCAGTGAGCGTTTTGAATACGCTCGACGGCTGATATGCCGGTGGGTGTATTGAGGCCTCGCCCCGCAGGCCGTCACTGCCTCCCGCGTTCACGCGGCGGAAAATATCCAGTCGATCAACGGGTTAGGCATTAGTCCCAGGGGTTCTCCACAAGCTTGTGAACATAATCTGTGGGTAACTCGAGCGCCAGGCGGAAACCCGCGAAGCCATAAAAAAAGGGAAGGCGCAGTGCCTTCCCTTTCTTCATAAGGCGACGACGCCTTACTTCTTCTCGTCGTTCAGCTGCGGCAGCGTATAAGCCGCACCCGGCGTGAGCAGACCCACCTTCGAGTACACACGCAGCTTCTCACGCGTATCGGTGATGTCGAGGTTGCGCATCGTCAGCTGGCCAATACGGTCGCGCGGCGAGAACGTCGAGGCGACCTTCTCCATCGACAGACGCTCCGGCTGATACGTGAGGTTGTCCGACTTCGTGCTGAGAATCGAGTAGTCGTTGCCGCGGCGCAGTTCGATCTTCACTTCGCCAGTGATGGCGCGCGCAACCCAGTGCTGGGCCGTTTCACGCAGCATGATGGCTTGCGGGTCGAACCAGCGGCCCTGATACAGCAGGCGGCCCAGACGGCGACCGTTCTCGCGGTACTGCTCGATGGTGTCTTCGTTGTGGATGCCCGTCACGAGACGCTCATACGCGATGTAGAGCAGCGCCAGACCCGGGGCTTCATAGATGCCGCGGCTCTTTGCCTCGATGATGCGGTTCTCGATCTGGTCGCTCATGCCCAGACCATGACGGCCACCGATGCGGTTCGCTTCGAGCAGCAGTTCCACGGCGTTCGGGAAAGTCTGGCCGTTCAGCGCGACCGGCTGGCCTTCTTCGAAGCGGATCGTCACTTCTTCGCGGTCGATCTTGACGTCGTCGCGCCAGAACGCCACGCCCATGATCGGGTTCACGATCTTGATGCCGCTTTCCAGGCTCTCGAGGTCCTTCGCTTCGTGCGTTGCGCCGAGCAGGTTCGAGTCGGTCGAATAGGCCTTTTCGGCCGACATCTTGTACTCGAAGCCCGACTGGCGCATGAACTCGGACATTTCCGAGCGGCCGCCCAGTTCGTCGATGAACTGCTGGTCGAGCCACGGCTTGTAGATCTTCAGGTCCGGATTGACGAGCAGGCCATAGCGGTAGAAGCGCTCGATGTCGTTGCCTTTGTAGGTCGAACCGTCGCCCCAGATGTTGACGCCGTCTTCCTTCATCGCGGCCACGAGCATCGTACCCGTCACGGCGCGGCCAATCGGCGTCGTATTGAAGTACGTGACGCCGGCCGTCGAGATGTGGAACGCGCCGCATTGCAGGGCGGCGATGCCTTCCGCCACGAGCTGCGCGCGGCAGTCGATCAGACGTGCACCGGCGGCGCCGTATTCGGTCGCGCGGCGCGGGATCGAATCGTAGTCGTCTTCGTCGGGCTGGCCCAGGTTCGCCGTATAGGCGTAAGGCACGGCGCCCTTGAGCTTCATCCAGTGCAGCGCGGCGCTGGTGTCGAGGCCGCCGGAGAAGGCGATACCGACCTTTTGGCCGGTCGGAAGGCTTTCAAGAATTGTGCTCATGATGAGAAAGAACCCGGTAGGACGAGAATGCGAAGGGAATTCGGTCGAATCGTCAAGTATGTTGTATCCCTGGCCTTTCGGCAAGCCTGGCGGGGAAGGGCGCAGGCCTCGTTCGACGCGGCATCCACGTAAATAAAAAAGGGGCGCAGCGAGGATGCATGCTCAGCGCAGGCTGTCCCAGGCGGCCTCGATCGCATGCAGAGCGCCCATCACGATCGAGCGGTTCAGCGCGGCGGCCAGCACGCCGTCGCGCTCGGCGTAAGCCTCGCACAGCCGCTGGTGGTCGGTGCACGAACGCTGCAAACGCCCCGGCAGCGAGGTGCTCAGGTGGCGCAGGCGGTTCGTGCGCATGCGCATGGAGTCCAGCACCTCCTTGAAGATGCCATTGCGGCTCACGCGCAGTTCCTCGTCGCGAAACGCGACGTTGGCCCAGAAGTAGCCGTCTACGTCACCCCTGGCCGCGACTTCGGCCAGCTTGCCATGCGCACGCCAGAGCGCCGCGATGTCCTCGTCCGTGGCGTGCTCGACGATCGCGAGCGACACCTGAGCGTAGAGCAGGGCGCGCAGCGCGTAGATTTCGCGCACTTCCTTCAGTTGCATGGCGGCCACGCGCGGGCGGCGGCGCGGCGACCAGTCGACGAGTCCCTCGCGCGTGAGCGCGAAAAGCGCCTCGCGCACCGGCGTGCGGCTCACGCCGAAGCGTTTGGCGAGATCGACCGAATTCAGATCGTCGCCGGGACGCAGCCGGCCTTCGATGATGCCGCGCGCCACCCAGTCGACGATCTCGGCCACGCTCGACGGCTCGCCCGTTTCCGGGGCGGCCATTACGCCGACATCTTCATCCATGCGCTTTCCCCCGAGGCGCCGCGACCGGCCGCAGCGCCGCCGATTGTAACAAATCCCGTGTCGGCTTCGCTTTCGAAGTTACAGGTTGGTTGCTTAAGTGTATACACTAAGACGAGAATATCTCAATAAAAGGCGAAAAAACGCCATATACTGGTTCTCACTGTCGACACTAAAACAAAATCCAGTCGGCAACCCGTCAGGCAAGGAGACGCCATGTACATGGGAACTGAGATTGCCGGGTCAACGCACGTCGAGGCGAGCGTCTCGGCGCGCCTGGACCGGCTGCCGCCTACGCGTTACTTTCGCGGGCTCGTCGCCCGCATCGCAGTGGGCGGCTGGTTCGAGTTCTACGAGATGTTCATGGCGGCCTACATTTCGCTGGGCCTTATCCACAGCGGGCTGTACCGCGCCACCACCGCCGGTCTCTTCGACGTGAACGGCTTCGCCAGCTTCCTCGGCTCGTTCTTCGCGGGCATGTTCGTCGGCACGGTGGCGCTGGGCGGTGTCACCGACCGCTTTGGGCGGCGTGTGGTGTTCACCTTCGCCATGCTGACGTACTCCGTGGCGAGCTTCATTGCCGCCTTCCAGCATTCGCCGCTGGGCATGGACGCCTGGCGCTTCGTGGCGGGCGTGGGCATCGGCATGCAGCTCATCACTGTCGACACTTATATCTCCGAGCTCACGCCTCGCGATGCGCGCGGGCGCTACACCGCCTTCAGCATCCTCGTCATTCTCACGTCGGTGCCCGTGGTCGCGGTCATTTCCTACGCGCTCGTGCCACGCACCTTCCTCGGCATGGAAGGCTGGCGCTGGGTGATGATCATCGGCGCGGCCGGCGCCGTGTGCATCTGGTTTATTCGTCACGGCTTGCCGGAGTCGCCGCGCTGGCTGGAGAGCAAGGGACGTGTGAGCGAGGCGCGCGAGATCGTCGACGAGATCGAGCGCAAGGTGGTCGCCGAAACCGGCAAGCCGCTCGCCGAGCCGCCCGACGGCCCGGACGCGAGCCAACTGCAAGCGCGCGGCGCGTGGATCGAGATGTGGCAGGGCCGCTACTTCAAGCGCACGGTGATGCTGTCGCTCTTCAACTTTTGCCAGACCTTCGGCGTCTACGGCTTCGGCGCATGGGTGCCGGTGCTGCTGTACTCGAAGGGCATCACGATCACGCATTCGCTGCTCTACACCATGGTGATCGCCATTACGACGCCGCTCGGCGCCATTGGCGCCATGGCGTGCGCGGAGCGTTTCCAGCGCAAGTGGCAACTGGTGGGCTGCGCGATCGTCGTGGCCGTGGCCGGCGTGATGTTCGGCCAGGTGCGCGACCCCGTGCCGATCCTGCTTTTCGGCAGCGCGGTGACGATCGCGAACAACTGGCTCATCGGGATCTTCCACACCTATCAGGCCGAACTGTATCCCACACGCATTCGCGCGCGCGCCGTGGGCTTCGTCTTCAGCTGGAGCCGCGTGAGTTCGATCTTCGTCGGCTTCTGGGTGGCGGCCCTGCTCAAGCACTACGGCGTGCCCGCCGTGTTCCTGCTGATTTCGTCGGCCATGGTCGTGATCGTCGTGACGGTTGGCGTGTGGGGTCCGAAAACCAACGGTGTACGTCTAGAGGAGTTGTCGCAATGAGTGGTTCCATCGCCGAGGCGTTCGCGCAGGGCGTGTATGCGCTGGCACAGCGTCCGCTGCCCGCCGATGTTTTGAAGGAAGCGAAGCGTTCGTTCATCAACGTTGTGGGAACAACTATTGGCGCGTGTATACATCCAGGCGTGGAAGCGATATTGGCCGCTGCGCGCGACCTCGGCGCTGGGAGCGAGGCGGGCGTACTGGGCCGCGTCGAGCACACCGACGTGCATTTCGCCGCGCTGGCGAACGGCTTTGCCGGTCACCTCGACGATTTCGACGATACGCATCTCGCCACCGTGATCCATCCCGCGGCGGCGACGCTCGCGGTGCTCATCGGGCTCGCGCCGCAAACGCGGCCCACTGGCGCGCAGGCGCTCACGGCGTTCGCGCTCGGCTGCGAGGCGCAATTGCGCGTGGGGGTGGCGATCTCGCCCGAGCACTACGACCGGGGCTGGCATATCACGGGCACGTGCGGCGTGATTGGCTGTGCGGTCACGGCGGCGCTGCTGCTCGGCCTCGACGAAGCGAGACTTAAGGAGGCCGTATCGATTGCGGCTTCGATGTTCATCGGGCAGCGCGAGGCCTTCGGCACCATGACCAAGCCGTTTCATCCCGGCAAAGCGGCTGCCAATGGCATCGACGCAGCACGGCTCGCGCGGCACGGCCAGCAAGCGGCTGTGGATATCTTCGAAGCGCCGCGAGGCTACGCGCGATCGCTCTCGACGAAGGTGGAGTTCGAGCGCATGAACGGCGAGTTCGGCGAGCGCTGGGAACTGCTGTTCAACACCTACAAGCCGTATCCGTGCGGGATTGTCGCGCATCCGGCCATCGACGCCGGTCTCGCGATTGCACAGCGCATTGCGGATGCCGGTTCGATCGACGCGATCGTGCTGCGCTGCCATCCGCTCGTGCCCGAGCTGATGGGCAATCCGCAGCCTCATGACGGCCTGCAGGCGCGTTTCAGCGCGATCCATGGCGTGGCCGCCGCGCTGTGCGACGGTCAGGTGGGTCTCGCGCAGTACGACGACAGCCGCGTGACGCGTGACGACGTGAAGGCGCTGCGCGCGAAGACAACGCTCGCGCCCGATGCCGCCGTGAACCGCGACGAGGCGTACATCGAGGCGCGGCTGCACGACGGCAGCGTCGTCGCGCATCACGTCGAACACGCGCGCGGCAGTCTCGCGCGGCCCCTGACCGACGACGAACTGCTCGACAAGGTGCGTCTGCTGATCGACCCGCGGCTTGGCGCGGGTGCGGCGGATCGTATTGCCGCAGCCGTCGCGAACGTGGAGCGCGCAACGAGTCTCGATGCGTTCTTCGCCCTGTGCACACCGAACGAGGATCTGGTTCATGCATAACCCGGCCGCTCATTCCGCCGTTTCCGACGCACTCGTGGCGCTTGCCGCCGCGAAGCCTGGCGCGCGCGAACTCGAAGCCGCGCGCAGCGCCGTGGCGAGCGCGCGCCGCTGCGCTGCGCAGCCCCGCGATGCCAGCCCGCTGAGCGAAATGCTCGCGCAGGCCACCGATGCGCGCTCGCGCGCATGGCAGCTCGGCGCTGCGCTTGCGACGCTGGATGCCGGTTCGACCGCCACGCCCGTCATTGCGGCAGCGCTTTCGCTGGGCGAGGCTCTCGAGGCCGCCGAAGAGGACATCGCCGCCGCAGTCTCGGTCGGCACGCGCGCGTCGGCGCGGCTGGGGGCCGCCGTAGACGACGAAGCGTTTCGCGCGCGCTGGAATGTGGCCGCTTCGCTCGGGATCGTGGGGGCGACGCTCGCGGCAGCGCGTCTTCTCGGGCTCGACGCGCTGCACACGCGCCACGCGCTCGGCATTGCCGCAACGCAGGCCGCAGGGCTCGCTCGAAACGTGGGCGAAGCCATGGGCGCGCTGGAAACCGGCAAGGCGGCCGCCGATGCCATCGAGGCAGCCCTGCTCGCGAAACACGGCTTCACGAGTGCAGCGGCTTCGATAGACGGACGGCGCGGGTTAGCCGCGTTGATGGCATATCGCTTCGATGCGGGAGCGATTACCGCATGAGCCGCGGCTAGCAGAACGATTTAAATACGGATTCCGAACGGATCAAGATGCCAACAACGTCTTCGCTCTCGCGCCGCCGCATGCTTCAGTGCGCCGCGGCGTGCAGCATACTGCCTGTCCTTGGCGCAAGGCATACACTTGCGGCCGACGCGTCATCCACGTCATCGCCGGACGACACCGGCATCACCGCGCAACTCGCGCGATACATCGTCGCCGCGCGCGACAAGCCGTTACCCGACGCCGTGCTGATCGAGTGCAAAAACCACATACTCGATACCTTCGGCGCGATGGTGTCGGGTTCTCGCATGCGTCCCGGCATGCTGGCGACGCAATACGTGCGCTCGCTTGGCGGCGCGCCACAGTCTTCGGCCGTGGGCTCCGACCTGCGCACGAGCACGGTGAACGCCGCGCTCGCCAACGCGATGTGCGCGCACTCCGACGAAACCGACGACTTCGAGCCCGTCACGAAAGCGCACCCCGGGTGCTCCACGGTGCCCGCCGCGCTCGCGCTGGGCGAGGCGCAGGGCACATCGGGCGAGGCGTTCGTGCGTGCCGTCGCGCTGGGCTACGACGCCTCGTGCCGGCTCCTCATGGCGCTCGGCCCGGACCTCGTGCGCGCAACGCATCGCAGCGCGGAAGGCACGGCCTCGACGTTCGGCGCGCTCGGCGCGGCCGCTGCACTCGCGCGGCTCGATGAACGCCAGACGCGTTATGCGATCTCATACGCGGCGCAACAGGTTTCAGGACTGTGGAGTTGGGTGAACGACCGCGACCACATCGAAAAGGCGTTCGATTTCGCGGGCATGGGCGCGCGCAATGGCGTGATGGCGACGACCATGGTGCAATCGGGCATGACTGGCGTGGCCGATGTGCTCGACGGCACGCACAATCTCTTCATCGCGCTTTCCACGAAGCCGCAGCCCGAGGCGCTGATCGACCAGCTCGGCAGCCGCTTCTTCGTGACGGAAACGGCGATCAAGACGTATTCGGTAGGCTATCCGATTCAATCCCCGCTCGATGCATTGCTCACGCTGCGGCGGCAATATCAGCTCACGCCGGACAAGGTGCGTACGGTGGTGGTGAAGGTGCCCCCCGACGCCATCGGCATTGTCGGCGACAGCGCGATGCCCGACGTCAACTGCCAGCACATGGTGGCGCTGGCGCTCGTGAAGGGCGCTGTGTCGTTCGCGGACAGCCACGACGTAGCGCTCATGCGCGATCCGCAGATTCAGGCGCAGCGCGCGAAAGTGAGCGTCGTAGCGGACCCGAAGCTGAGCGACCCGGCCGCACCGCGCGGCGGCATCGTCGAAGTGATGTTGACGGACGGGCGCTCCGTGAGCCACTACACGCGCTTTCCACCCGGCACGAAAGAGAACCCGCTGAGCGTCGCGCAGGTGAACGAGAAGGCGCGCGATCTCATGGAGCCGGTGCTCGGACAGCAAAAGACTGCGCAACTGATCGAGCGGATCAACGCCCTGGAGCACGTCGCGAACATCGCCGACCTGCGGCCGCTGTTCACGACGTGAAGCGCTCGCTACGGCATGCGCGCTCGCGAAGTATCCACGCCTTGCTCGTCCTTGATAGCCAATAGTGCGACGGACTCTGTGCCGGGCCGCCGCGTGGCTTTCCAGATCATCAGCAGGTGGTAGTAGAGGCGCGGGCTGAAGCCGAACCGGTACGCGTAGAGATTGCCGAGCGCGAGCTGCAGCCCGGCGCGCGCCTCGCGATTGCGCGCGAGCAGCGAGACCACGATCGGCACGAGCCGGCGCATGGCGAGCTTGCGGGCCGGTTCGAGTTCGGGCGGCAACGCGAGGCTGTTGAGAAAGCGCCACGCGGAGATCGACGAGGCATTGATGCTCGTGCGTGTTGCCTGGGAAACCGAAACATCGGTGATCCGATAGCACGAGACGTATTCGTTCACATAGCACACGCGTTTCGCCGCGAGACAAAGCCGCGTGCCGAACACGTAGTCGCAGCAGGTGCCGTAGTGATCGTCGTAACCGATGCGCTTGACGAGCGCCGCGTTGGCGAGCCAGCCATTGTTGGGGAACATCTGCACGATGCCCACACGGCCCGGCGGGTTTTGCAGGCCCGCCGCGCTGGCCGTGCGGTGATAGGCGAGGTTCATGCGTTCGCTGGCCGCGTGCATGATGCGCCCGTCATGATCGGTTTCGTATTGATCGCCGAACGCGACTTCCAGATCCGGGTAACGCTCCCACTGCGCAAGCAGCTTCTCGATGCAGTGCACGAGCAGGTAGTCGTCGTCGTGGATCAGGAGGATCTTGTCTCCGCTCGCCCGCTCGAAGAGGCTGGCCACGTTGGGCGCCTGTCCGAGCGCGGGCACGTTGCGCCGGTAGGCGATGCGTGGGTCGTTGCCGTAACGCGATGCGACCAGTTGCGCCGTGCGATCGTCGCTAGAATCGTCGCCGATCACGATCTCGATGTTCGCATGCGTTTGCATGAGGCACGATTCGATGCAGCGAACGAGCAGTTCAGGCCGGTTGTACGTCGGCAGGCAAATGGAGACCTTCGTTGTTGTCGTCATGGGCAGACCCCAGTGCTTGAGGGATGCGGGGACCTTCGCAAAGCAGGTTCGTAATGCGAACTTCATCCGCTGGACATGACAGTAAATGAAAAAAACGCGAAAGAAATTGAAAATAATTTGCAAGGCACAGGGCTTGCGCGCGGCGGCCCGCAGCGGCCGTTGCGGCGGGCGTCCGCACAAAGTGCCGATCTTTGATGTGATGAATCGGAAAGAAAATCCGGGCGGCAAAATAATCGGCAACCGGGCGGTGAACTGAGTGCCGGAACACTCGCGTCAATCGCGTTAACATGGGTGCTCCGCCTGAAACGACCGATGGCATCCATGGCCTCCATCTCCTACGCCCACAAACCGCTCACGCCGTTTCGCCGTGCGCTCGCCCGCTTTTCCCTCTCCGAACTCGCGAAATACACGAAGCTCACGCTCGGCATGTGGATCGGCTTCGGCATTCCGTATGCGTGCGGCTTTCCCGAAGCGGCGGTGGCGCTCTCGGGTTCGGCCATGCTCACGCTCGCGCTCGGCAGTTCCATCTCGGCGGCGCGCGGGTACTTCTACAAGCGCGTGATGTCGAATCTCGTTGCGATGCCGATTGGCACGCTGCTGATCTGGCTGACTGCGCCGCATTTGTGGCTGGGGGTGATCCTGCTGCCGCTCGTGATATTCACGATCGTGCGCATCAGGCCTTCAGTGTTCCAGATGACGAGCGTTACCGTGCCCATGACGCTCGTGCTCTACACGGGCGAGCACATACCGTTGCTGGAGCAACGTTTGATCGGCGTGGTGCTCGGCATGCTGCTCGGTTTCGTCATCCAGCAGATCGCGTTTCCGCCCGATCACGGCTTCTGGGCGAATACGCTCGTCAACGACGGCAACGCGCAGGCCGAAGCCTTGCTAAGCGAAGTCGCGACGGAAACGCTGGACCGCGCGAAGCTGAAATCGGCGGCGGCCGCGCTGCGGGTGTCGAGCAGCAATCTGAAGCAGGCGCACGATCTCCTCAAATCGGACCTGGAGCAGTCGTGGGTGTCGGCGCATTTGAAGCGCAACCGTGATCGCCTGCCGCTGTTCTCGTGCTACCACGAGCTATTCGATTCGATCGTCGGCTTCCTCGAAACGCTCGACACGTTCAACGCGCAATACGAGGCGCTGGACGCGCAATGGAAAGACGCATACCGGCGCGGCCTCGCGCGCCTCGTGGACGTCCACCGGCAACTGGCTTCGCAGGCCGATCTTCGGGTGGAGCGCCCAGGCCTTCTCGTGGCGCCGCTCACGCGCGAGGAACTGCATGCGCTTGTCGAAGCGCTGCCTGCAACGGGCGTGTTCACGAGCGTCTATCTCGGGCATTTGACCGGCTACGGCATCCTGCTGAGCCGTTTGAGCGACATGCATACGGAGCACTTGCGCAAAGCGTGAGCGCCGCGAGCACGGATACGCCGTCGATGTATTAAGCGCCTGCGCCGCCATACCGCCCGACGCGCAAGCGAGCGTCTACCCGTAATTGTCCTGGGGTGGCCGCGCAGTGGCGCAACGCGTGGCGCGCACCCCTCGCAGCGCCCCGGCAGCCGTGCCTGCCGGCCTTTCCCACCCGATTGTTCGCGATTCGCAAATGACGTATTCGGGCGTTATCCGGTACTGATTACACCGCGCTTGCGACTATCCTGGCGTCGTCGATGTCGATGGCGTCCTGCGAGCCTGCAGCGGTGCACTTCGCGTCGCACACCGTTTTCGAACATGAGCGTGTGGCGCGGCATCCGGCCGGCCCAAGGAGACAGAGATGAAACCGAACACATGGGATACGGCCTACGAATGGAAGGCCGTGACGCTGTTGGCGCTGGGCTTTGGCCTCGTCGGCCTCGACCGCTGGCTGATCGCGCCGCTGTTCCCGTCCATCATGAAAGACCTCAACCTCAATGCGCAGGATGTGGGCAACTGCATCGGCATACTCGGCCTTTCGTGGGGTGTCTTCGCGGCGGTCATGGGTGGCTTGTCCGACAAAGTCGGGCGGCGCAAGGTGCTGATCCCGGCGATCATCGCGTTCTCGCTGCTCTCGGGCTTTTCCGGCTTCGCAGGCGGCTTTGCGAGCCTGCTGGCCGTGCGCGCGCTGATGGGCGTGGCCGAAGGCTCGTTTTGCCCGACGAGCTTCGCCGCCACGGCCGATGCCTCGCACCCGAAGCGCCGCGGCTTCAATCTCGGGCTCCAGCAAAGCGGCTTCGCGCTGTTCGGCCTCGCGCTCGCGCCGATCATCGCCACGCAGTTGCTGGGCGTGATGAGTTGGCGCTGGGTGTTCGCGCTCGTCTCGGTGCCGGGACTCATACTCGGTTTGCTGATGTACCGCGTGATCCGGGAACCACAAGGCGCGCCGACCCGTGACGCCGGTGCACCCGCTGCAAAGGCCGAACGCGGCCACTGGCGCGACGTGCTCCGCAGCCGCAACATTCCCGTGGCGATGGTCGCGCTCTTCTGCGCCATGACAGGCGTGTTCGTGCTCGGCGCCATGCTGCCGCTCTACCTCACGCAGTATCTTTCGCTCGACACGCAGCGCATGGGCGTGGTGGCCTCGGCGATTGGCTTTGGCGGTTTCGTCGGACAGTTCGGCTTGCCGGGGCTTTCGGATCTGCTGGGCCGGCGTCTGGCGAGCGTTCTCGGCTTCGTGGGCACTGCCGTCATGCTCATCGTGTTTCGTGGTCTCGGCGCGCAGCCGCTCGAACTCTTCGCAGTGCTCTTCGCGGCTTCGTTCTTCACGCTGGGCCTCGTTTCGCTGCTCTCGGGACCGGTCGCCACCGAAGCCGCGCCGGCCGGCATGGTTTCGACCTCGATCGGGCTCGTGGTGGGAGCGGGCGAAATCTTTGGCGGCGGCGTGGCGCCCGCGCTCGCCGGATTCGTGGCGGCCCATTTCGGCATCCAGAACATTTTGTGGCTGCCTATTGGCGCGGTTTTGCTCGGTGTGCTGGTGAGCCTCTTGCTCAAGGAAACCGCGCCCGCAAAGCTGGGGCGCAGCGAGCCCGTCATTCCTGCCGCGCCATTGCCTGCGGCTGGGCAGGCCGATTAGGGCTGGAGCGTCGTCAACGTCGCTCTCTCTTGCCACGTCGCGTGTGACGCAGTGGCGTGGCCGACGGGAAGCGGGCCCTATACTTGGAGGGCGCGAACCCATGAAGAAGAGAGGAGCATGGATCGATTCCTGAGCATCGAAGCCTTTGTGCGCGTGGCGGAAACGAGCAGTTTCGCGGAAGCGGCCCGGCAACTCGGCGTAACCAGTTCGGTCGTGACGAACCGCATCCAGCAACTGGAGAAGTTCGTCAACGCGCCGCTCTTTCATCGCAGTACGCGGCACGTGCGCCTCTCCGAAGTCGGCGAGGCGTTTTATCGTGAATGCGCCGAGGTAGTGGGCCGCGTGAACGAGCTGACCGACCAGATGCGCGAACTGCGCGCCACGCCAACGGGCAGACTGCGCATCCAGATATTGCCGGGCTTCGCGCTGGGCCATTTCGGCGCGCCGCTTGCCGAGTTCAACCGCCGCTATCCTGGCATTCAGCTCGATGTGATCGTCAACGACCGCGTGGTTGATCCGATCGAAGAAGGTTTCGACGTTGCCTTCCAGATCTTCCCGCCCATTTCCGACTCGCTGATCGAGCGGCGGCTCTTTTCGGTGCGGCGGCTCTTTTGCGCCACGCCCGCTTATGTGGAAGAGCATGGCGCGCCGCAGCATCCACGCGAATTGCTGCAGCACACCACGGCGCTCTATTCGGGCTATCCCTCGCGCAACCGCTGGACGATGACACGCGGCGACGAAGTCGTGGAGATGGAATTGCCTGGCATGATCCGCTCGAACTCGGTGCATTTGCTGCGCGATTACGCGCTCACGGGCGGCGGCGTGGTGTGCCTGCCTACGCTCGTGGCGAGCGAGGCGCTCCTGAACGGCTCGCTCGTGCCGATCCTCACCGACTACCACCTCTCGGCGTTGAGCTTCGCCGCCGTGTATCCCTCCACGCAGCGCCAGGCCCTGAAAGTGAAGGCGCTCGTGGAGTTTCTCGCCGAGTATCTCGGCCCCGAGCCCGCCTGGGACGTGCCGCTGATCGAGCGCGGCTGGGTGCGCTAGCGCATGAGCGACGTTTCGCCGGGCGACGCTTCGCCTGCCGCGATTATTTGCGAAACGCGAATACCGTAATCGCCTGGCCGCCGGTTGTTGCCGCCGCGCAGCGCTCCTAAAGTTGATTCCAACGACACCTTCCAAAACAGGAGACAGCCATGACCGATTCGTCATTCCACACCGTCTTCGGCTCGCTTGAGCAGTACCGCAAGGGCGAGATCGAAATCACGAGCGGCGACGCCCGCCACTATGTTTTCTCGAACGTATTCGAAGTCGCCGCGCGCTCGGCGCCATTTGAGAAAGTCGTGGTCGGCAAGAACCTCGAATATGCGATCGAGGTGCTGCGCACGGAAGGGCAGTCGCGCTGGTTCGCCTGCGCACACGACGAGTTCGTCATCCTGATGGATGGCGAAGTGCGTATCGACTTCATCAAGCTCGATACGCCGCTCAAGGGCGCTACGGGCACGGTCGACGCGGGCGAACAACCTGCAGGCCGCAAGATGGGCCACGTGGTGTTGCGCCGCGGGCACCAGGCGCTGCTGCCGGCAGGCTGCGCGTATCGCTTCGGCGCACAGAAGGCTGGCGTGGCGCTCGTGCAGACCATGGTCGGTGAACTGTCCGTGCAGAAGTGGGCAGATATCTGCCTGCACTGAAAACACGCGCTAACCAATCACTAGACGACTGGAGACACCAAATGGCCACCCTCGAAACCCTCGACCACTCCGCAGGTTTTGCCGCCGACACCGTACGCGCGAGCGAGCCCGACGCCGTGACCGGCTATCGCCGCTACACGCTCGGCGCTTTCGAATTCACGCGCGACGAATACTTCGTGAAAGTGCTGTGGCCCGCGAAAGGGCAGACACGCACGCACGCTATCCCCGCCGATGCCTTCCTGCGCGCGATGATGCGCGACGTGGCGTGGGGCTTCTTCTACGGCTGGGTGAATTTCGACCACGTGTTCGGCACGCGCAATCACTACGGCAAGGTGGACGTCTATGCGGGCTCGTTCAACGGCATCATGAAGGATGCTGGCGTGGACTATATCGAGACCTTCGAAACGCCGACCATCATGGCGACCTTCAAGGCGATCCTGCACGACTGGACCAACGAAGGCTTCGACCCGTTCGCCGCGCCCGAGGAAACCGGCACCGCATTCGGCCGCAAGCATGGCGAGAACGACGCAGCGATCGAACGCACGCGCATTGCCACGCGCCGCATGCCGGGCCTCGAAGGCGATTCGCCGCTGCGCGATGAACTGCCGGTGAACCGCGCCTTCGCCGACGTGCCTCAGGACAACCCCGAAGTGCACGCCGAGCCCGGTTTCGAAGGCGAGTTGCACGCGTTCAACCTCTTCAAGTACCTCTCGCGCTCTGACGTGACGTGGAACCCCTCGGTCACTTCGGTGTGCGGGCAGAGCCTGTTCTGCCCGACCACGGAGGAATACATCCTGCCAGTTTTCCATGGCAACGACCGCGTCGAATGGTTCCTGCAGCTCTCGGATGAAATCGTCTGGGACATCGGCGACAAGAACACCGGTGCGCCGCGCGCACGCATCACGATGCGCGCGGGCGACATCTGTGCGATGCCCGCCGATATCCGCCACCAGGGCTATTCGACCAAGCGCTCGATGCTGCTCGTGTGGGAGAACGCGACCGCGGGCTTGCCCAAGCGCTACGAGAGCGGCGAGCTGAAGCCGTACCCGGTCGACTTCTGAGCGAATTTCGCAGTTATGCAGCATGCCTAAGCATCAATCGAGGATTTACTCATGCAAACGCAATTGTTCATCGACGGCCGCTTCGTTGACGCTGTCGAGGGCGGCACCATCGACGTGCTCAATCCGCACGACGGCTCGCTGATCACGAAGATCGCCGCAGCCACCGCCGCCGATATCGATCTGGCAGTAGCCGCCGCGACCCGCGCCTTCCCCCAGTGGGCCGCGATGCCCGCCGCCGAGCGCGGCCGCCTGCTGCTGCGTCTGGCTGACGCCATCGAAGCGAACGGCGAAGAACTCGCGCAACTGGAATCGCTCGACACGGGGCACCCGATTCGCGATTCTCGCGCGCTCGACGTCCCGCGCACGGCCGCGTGCTTCCGCTATTTCGGCGGCATGGCCGACAAGCTCCAGGGCTCGGTCATCCCCGTAGAAACGGGCTTTCTCAACTACGTGCAGCGCGCGCCCATTGGCGTGGTGGGGCAAATCGTGCCGTGGAATTTTCCGCTCATGTTCACGAGCTGGAAGATGGGCCCGGCGCTCGCGGCTGGCAACACGGTCGTGTTGAAGCCCTCGGAAATCACGCCGCTTTCTACGCTGCGCATTGTCGAGTTGATGGCGGAAGTGGGCTTTCCCGCAGGTGTCGTCAATATCGTGCCGGGCTATGGCAATACGGCCGGGCAGCGCCTTGCGGAGCACGAGGGCGTGGGCAAGATCGCCTTCACCGGCTCGACGGCTACGGGGCGGCGAATCGTGGAAGCCTCGCAGGGGAACCTGAAGCGCGTGCAACTCGAACTCGGCGGCAAGGGCGCGAATATCGTGTTCGACGACGCCAATCTCGACGCCGCCATCAACGGCGCGGCCTGGGCGATCTTCCACAACCAGGGCCAGGCGTGCATCGCTGGTTCGCGTCTGGTGCTGCACGAGCGCATCGCCGATGAATTTCTCGAGCGCTTCGTCGCGCTCGCCTCGTCGATTCGTGTCGGAAATCCTTTGGATTCCGAAACAGAAATGGGGCCGCTCACGTCGCTGCAGCATCTGGAGCGCGTGAAGGCCTTCGTAGACGTGGCGCGCGAGCAGGGCGGCCGAGTGCTCACGGGCGGCAGCGCGCCGCAGGACCCCGCGCTCGCCAACGGCTACTACGTGCGCCCCACGGTGATCGAGGCGAAGACACCGGACGATCGTATCGCGCAGGAAGAGGTGTTCGGCCCGTTCGCGACCGTGCTGCGTTTCAAGTCCGACGAAGAGGCGCTCGCCATCGCCAATGGGACCGACTACGGTCTCGGCAGCGGCCTGTGGACGCGCGACCTCTCTCGTGCGCACAGCATCGCGGGGAAGATTCACGCGGGCATGTGCTGGGTGAACTGCTACAAGCGCGTGAATCCGGGCAGCCCGTTCGGCGGCGTCGGTCAATCGGGCTACGGCCGCGAAATGGGCTTCGAGGCGATGCACGACTACACGGAGGCACGCTCGGTGTGGGTCAACGTGGACGCGCAAGTGCCGCCGCACTTCAAGCGTTGAGGCACGTATGGATCGCTTCGTCTATCAGGGCTTGCCGTCGCGCGTGGTGTTCGGCTGGGGCACCCTCGCGCAGTTGCCCGAGGAAGTGGACCGATTGGGCGCGCGCCGCGCGTTGATCCTCTCGACGCCCGAGCAGCGAGCGCTTGCCGAAGAAGTCGCGCGCCTGCTCGGCGAGCGCGCCGCTGGTATCCACGCGCAAGCGGTCATGCACGTGCCGGTGGAGGTCGCACGGGCCGCGCGCGAGCAGGCGGCGGCGCTGGACGCGCAGTGCTGCGTGGCCGTGGGCGGCGGCTCGACCATCGGCCTTGGCAAGGCGATCGCGCTTGAATCGGCGCTGCCGATTGTCGCCGTGCCCACGACCTATGCGGGCTCGGAGATGACACCCATCTACGGCCTCACTGAAGGGCGCTTGAAAAAAACCGGACGCGACCAGCGCGTGCTGCCGCGCACGGTGATCTACGACCCGTCGCTCACCGTCTCGCTGCCCGCCGGTATATCGGCGGCCTCAGGCGTGAACGCGATGGCGCACGCGGTGGAGGCGCTCTACGCAGAGGATGCAAATCCTGTCATCAGCTTGATGGCCGAAGAATCGATTCGCGCGTTGGGCGAAGCGCTGCCGGTCGTCGTGCGCCGCCCGGACGACGCGACGATGCGCTGCCGCGCGCTCTACGGCGCGTGGCTCGCGGGCAGTTGCCTCGGCGCTGTGGGCATGGCGCTGCATCACAAGCTCTGCCACACGCTCGGCGGCACCTTCAACCTTCCGCACGCGCAAACGCATGCGATCATGCTGCCGCATACGGCGCACTACAACCACGCGGCTGCGCCGCAGGCGCTCGGGCGCGTGGCGCGTGCGCTCGGCGGCGTGCATGCGGACGAAGCCGGGCCGCGACTCTACGCGTTGAACGAGTCGCTCGGCATTGCGCTGTCGCTCAAGGAAATCGGCATGCCCGAAGCGGGCCTCGACGAAGCGGCCGATCTCGCGTGCACGAATGCCTATCCCAATCCGCGGCCGTTGGAGCGCTCGGCGATCCGCACGCTGCTGCAACGGGCGTGGGAAGGTGTGGCGCCGCGCTAGCGGGGCCGAGCCGCGCCACGCGCGTGACGCACAAAACAGAGGAAAGGAGACAACCATGTCGATGCATGGCACCGAGGCCGAACGCGCCTTGACGGAACAGGTCGTGGGACGTTTCGCGAACACACCCGATGCGCGCCTGCGCACGCTGATGCAAAGCCTCGTGCGGCATTTGCATGCCTACGTGCGCGAAGTCGAGCCCACGGAGGCGGAGTGGTTCGCCGCGATCCGCTTCCTGACCGAGACGGGCCAGATGTGCGACGACGTCGTGCGCCAGGAATTCATCCTGCTTTCGGACACGCTCGGCGTGTCGATGCTCGTCGATGCGATCAATCATCGCTACGCTAGCGGCGCGACCGATACGACCGTGTTCGGTCCGTTCTATGTCGACGGCATGCCTGAACGGGCCTACGGCGAGAACATGGCGTTCACGCCGGGCACGCCGGCCCTCGTGCATGGCCGAGTGCTGACGACCGGCGGCAAGCCCGTGGCGAACGCGCTGCTCGACGTGTGGCAGACGGCGGAAAACGGCATGTACTCGGGGCAGGACACCGGGCAGCCGCACGGCAACCTGCGCGGCCGTTATCGCACCGACGCCGAAGGCCGCTACGCGATCCGCACCATCGTGCCGGTCTGCTACCCGATTCCGACCGACGGCCCGGTGGGCCGCATGCTCAACGCCACGGGGCGGCATCCGTGGCGGCCCGCCCATCTGCACTTCATGATTACGGCGCCGGATCACAGCACGCTCGTGACGCATCTGTTCAACCAGAACGACCCATATCTGGACTCGGATGCCGTGTTCGGCGTGAAGCCCTCGCTGCTCGTGAACTATCACGAGCACGCGGCGGGTGAGGCGGCCGCGCAGCAATTCGGCTTCGAGGGCGGCTTTCGCGAGGCGCGCTACGACTTCGTGCTGGAGCGCGCATGAGACCGCATACGCGCTACTACGCGGTATTCGCCACAGACAAGCCCGGCATGCGCGAGGTGCGTGAGCGCGAGCGCGCGGTCCATCGCACGTATCTGCGCTCCGCCGCGCAGCGCGGCGTATTCGTGAGGCTGGGTGGGTCGACGCTCGCGCCGCATTGCGACGCGCTCAACGGTACGCTGCTCGTGATCGAGGCGGAAGGATACGACGATGTGATGCGTTTCGTGCGCGACGATCCGTATACGCTGGCGGGCTTGTTCGAACGCGTCGAGATCCGCCCGTGGGACTGGAACCTTGGCAATCCTGAGCAAAGAGTGTAGGTCATGCAGACCGTGAGCCTGTGCTGCCTTGACGATGTGCCCGATGGCGGCGCGCGTGTGATCGACGCGGCGCTGGCAGGGCGGCCGGTCGTCGTCGTGCGGCGTGCCGGTGAAGTGTGGGCGTACGCAAACCGCTGCCCGCATTTCTCGGTGCCGCTCGACTACGAGCCAGGCCGTGTGCCGACGTATCGCGCGCAGGTGATCATGTGCGCGCATCACAGCGCGTTGTTTCGCTTCGAAGACGGGCAGTGCATCGAAGGTCCGTGCGAAGGCGCGAAGCTCGATGCAATTCCCGTGTGGCTCGACGCGCAGTCCAACGTCGTGACGCAGTGCGCGTGAGCCACTCGGGTTAGCGCCGCAGTCAGACCCGCTTGATGAGCCCAAGCTGCGTGAGCGCCGTTACGCCGTCGTCGAGTCCGATCTCTTCGACGATCTTCCCGTTCTTCAGGCGCAACACCGTCGTGCCGGTGAAATGCATCTTGCGGCCGCTCGCCGCCGGCAACGATCCTGCGAGAAAGTCCCCGAACGCCGGTCCCGAATGCGTGCCGCCGCCTTCCCACTGACCCACCACGAATTCGCCTTCGGCGATGAGACCGGCGGCGCCCCAGAAGTTCAGATCGGGGAACGCCGCGCGAAAGCCGGTCATGAACGCCTTGATATCCTCGCGGCCGCGGCGCGGCTCGTGCAGCGAATACTTGAGCAGCATATCGGGCGCGGCAAGCTCGTCGACGATGCTCAGGTCGCAGGTTTCGCCCCAGAAACTCGTGAACCAGCGGCCAACGATCGCCTTGTTGTCCTCTTCCATCGGCATGTTCGACTCCTTGCTGATCTCGATTCACGGTGAAGCAGGATTGCTCCGCCTGAAATGCACGATATCGAGCGGCGAGCCGCGCAGATACCCGTTTCTTGCCGTGACGTTCGCATGGTATTCACCCGGTGGCGCGCCGAATTAGAGCGCAACATTCGGATCGGACGGCGCGGCGCGTTGGCGTATCGTTGGTCCGTATGCGATATCGGCGAGAATGGCCGTCGCGAGAGGAGGAGAGGACGCAATGAGAACCGCAGCGATGAGGGCGGAAAAGCCCGATTCCGGAACGTACGATTGGGTCGAGATCGAGCGATCGCTCGATGCGCGCGGCTATGCCGTTTTGCCTCGTGTGCTCAGGCCCGGGCAATGCGCGCAACTCGCCGCGCTGTACACGAGCGACGATGGCTTCCGTTCGCGCATCGTCATGGCGCGTCACAACTTCGGGCGCGGCGAATACAAGTATTTCGCGTATCCACTGCCGCCTCTGCTTCAACGGCTACGGCATGCGCTTTATCCGTATCTCGCGCCTATCGCCAATCGATGGAACGAGCAACTGGGGATCGACGCCCAGTATCCGGCCGACCTCGACACGTTTCTCGACCAATGCCACCGCGCAGGACAGACGCGCCCGACACCGCTCATCCTCCAATACGGGCGAGGCGACTACAACTGCCTGCACCAGGATCTCTACGGCGAGCATGTGTTTCCGCTGCAGGTCGCGATGCTGCTCTCGCAACCCGGCGTTGACTTCGAGGGCGGCGAGTTCGTGATGACGCAGACCGCATCGAACGGTCAGTGCGCCGAAGTGATTCCACTGGAGCAGGGCGACGCGGTGCTGTTCACCGTCAACCAGCGGCCGGCGGCGAACCGGCGCGGCGGTACGCGCAAGGTCGCCATGCGGCACGGCGTGAGCGTGGTGCGCAGCGGGAAGCGCCACACTGTCGGCCTGATTTTTCACGATTCACGTTAGCGCGCGCAAAACGCGAAGGACCGCATCATGCAACTATTTCTCAGCCATATCGAGTCACCGCTTGGCGACCTCGCGCTGGTGAGCGATGCGCAGCATCGGCTGCACGCGCTCGAATTCTCTGATCATCGTTCGCGCCTGCATCGTGGTTTGCGCGAGCATTACGGCAGCGCCGAATTGATCGACGCCGCCGCGCCGTCTTCGATTGCCGACGCCATGGCGCGCTATTTCTCTGGCGAATTGCGCGCGCTCGATTCTCTGGCGGTCGTCATGGCGGGTTCGGACCTGGAAGAAAAGGTCTGGGCCGCGTTGCGTCACATTCCGGCGGGCACGACCACGAGCTACGGCAAGCTCGCGAAAGCGCTGGGATTCGAGGATCCGCGCGCGGCGATCGATATCGGCGCGGCGAATGGCGCGAATCCCATCGCTATCGTCGTGCCGTGCCATCGCGTGATTGCCAGCAACGGCGAGCTGAAAGGCTACGCATGGGGCTTGCATCGCAAGCGCTGGCTGCTCGAACACGAAAAGGCGATTCCCGCTACGCGCGATGTTCCGCGCACGGCAACGCTCCCGGGGTTTTGACATGAATATGTCCTTGCCCATGACTTTATCTGCCGACACGCTCGATAAGCTGGATTTGAGCGCGATCGCGGCGCAACTGGATAGCGAGGGTTATGCCACGCTGCATGGTCTTCTTGGCGCGGACGAAGCCCACGCGCTCGCGCGCGAGGCCGGCACATGGGACGCATCGCGGCGCGTGTCGCTGGATTCACTCGATCTCGGCCGCGGCGATCTGCTGTATTTCGACGCCGCTCTGCCGCAGCCTTGGGCGCAATGGCGTGCGGACTTCTATCGTCAGTTGGCGCCTCTTGCGAATCGCTGGAACGAGATGCTTGGCATGACTTATCGATTCCCTGCGCAATTGAACGCCTTTCTGGAGTGCAACCGGCGAGCCGGGCAAACGCAGGCGCAGTCGCATCTGAACCGGCTAGGCACCGACGACTATCTGGCGCTGCATCAGCGTAGCGAAGGAGAGCATGTCTTTCCGCTGCAAGTGGTCGCCTTGCTCGCGGCGCCAGGGCAAGACTTCACGGGCGGCGAACTGGTGCTGACGGAGCAGCGTCCGCGCATGCAGTCGCGCCCGACGGTCGTTCCGCTCGGCCTTGGTGACGCGGCGATCATCGCCACGGCCCAGCGGCCATTCAAAGGCAGCAGCGGTTGCTACCGCGTGAACCTCCGGCATGCCATCAGCCGGGTGCGCAGCGGCGAGCGCATCGGCGTCGAGTTGTCGTTCCACGACGCGCCGCGAGCGGCAAACGATCAACACGCATTCGATCTGGATACCTGAATCATCCCGCGCAGCCGCGCTCAGGCATGCAAATGCATCACATGCAGATGCAACTAACCGCCTAACCCGCCCACCCCAGACCTACGCCGCGTTGCGGCGGCATCAATTCGCCTGCACCCGTCGCGCCCGGCCCAGGGACTTTCCCTAAAAAAGACTTTATCGACTATTTATCGATAAATTGTCGTGATAGATTCGCGGGCTGAATTGGGCGTAACGGGGAAGCGCGCGCCCGCGCGGCCGGCTCCACGAGACCGGCGCAAATACATAAGGCGGAGGAGAGATGCTGGTTCTAATTGGGGTGCCGATCGTGGTGATCGGTTTTGCATTGCGCCTGAACGCGCTGCTCGTCGTGACCGCGGCGGGTATCGCAACAGGGCTGGCCGGCGCCCTGCATACGGTCGAGATCGTCAGCGCTTTCGGCAAGGCGTTCGCCGACAACCGATACATGGGGCTCGTCTGGCTCACGCTGCCGGTGATCGCGCTGCTCGAGCGCAACGGGCTGCGCGAGCAGGCCAAGAACCTCATTTCGCGCGTGCACGCCGCCACGACCGGCCGCGTGCTGATGCTCTACTTCGTGATCCGCCAGATCACAGCCGCACTTGGTCTCACGTCGCTGGGCGGCCACGCGCAGATGGTGCGTCCGCTCATCGCGCCCATGGCCGAAGCCGCCGCCACGAAACGTTACGGCGACGTACCCGACACCGTGCGCCAGCAGATCCGCGCCAACGCCTCGGCGGTGGACAACATCGCCGTGTTCTTCGGTGAAGACATCTTCATCGCGATCCAGTCGATCCTGCTCATCAAGGGCTTCCTGGAGCAGAACGGCATCATCGTTCAGCCGCTGCAGGTCTCGGTCTGGGCGATTCCCACCGCGTTTGCGGCGCTCCTCATTCACTGCGTGCGTCTGAAGCTGCTCGATCACAATCTCTCGCGCCGCCTCGGTGCCGCCAACGGGCAGGGCGCCGCGAGCCGCCAGGGAGCCGAATCGTGATCAAGCTCGAATCACTCTATGTCGTCGCGGGCCTGATGTTCGCATCGTTCGCGCTCTTCAATCTGCTCGACCGCGCGAACCCGCGCCGTGTCGTCAACTTCGTGTTCTGGGGCGTCTATGCCGTGACGTTCCTGTTCGGCGGCGTGCTGCCGCATTTCGTGATGGGCTGCCTCGCGATCGCGCTCGCGTTGATCGCGGGCTCGGGCAAGCTGGGCCGCAGCCCCGCGGGCAACGACAACGCCACGGCCGAAGCGCGTCGCGAGCAAGGCGCGAAGCGCTTCGGCAGCCGGCTCTTCATTCCGGCGCTGCTGATCCCCGTGGTCACGCTCGTCGGCACGCTCACGCTCAAGTACGCGCCCTTCGTCGAGGCGAAGAATGTCACGCTGATCTCGCTCGTGATCGCTACGCTCGTTGCGTTCGGTGCGGCGCTCGTCATGTTGCGCGATTCGCCCGTGCACGCGCTCAAGGGCGCGCGGCACACCATGGACGCCGTCGGCTGGGCCGCCATCCTGCCGCAGATGCTCGCGGCGCTCGGCGCGCTGTTCGCGGCGGCGGGCGTGGGCCACGTGGTGTCCGAACTCGTCACGAACTGGATTCCGCAAAATTCGGCGTTCGCGGTCGTGGCCGCCTACACTTTCGGCATGGCCCTCTTCACAATGATCATGGGCAACGCGTTTGCGGCCTTTCCGGTGATGACCGCGGGCATCGGCCTGCCGTTGATCGTGCATCAGTTCCACGGCAACCCGGCTATTCTCGGCGCGATTGGCATGCTCTCGGGCTTCTGTGGCACGCTCATGACGCCGATGGCCGCGAACTTCAACATCGTCCCGGCAGCGCTGCTCGAATTGAGCGACAAGAACGGCGTGATCAAGGCGCAATGGCCGACCGCCGTGCTGCTTCTCGTCGTCAACACGCTGCTGATGTACGCCTTCGTTTTCCGGTTCTGATGAGCTCACGATGACCACACACCTCACCGCCGCCCATGCCTCGAAGTTCGCCGCGCTCGCGCTCGCCCACCTCACGCGCGAGTATCCGAACAAGCTGACTCACTCGCTCGAAGGCCCTCAGGACGTGCAGGGCCCGCGCGCGCTGCACCCGGTCTTTTACGGCAGCTACGACTGGCATTCGTGCGTGCACGGCTACTGGCTCGTGCTGCATCTGCTGGAGCGTTTTCCCGAGTTGCCCGAGGCGCCGCAGATCGTCGCCGTGGTCGACGAGCATTTCACGCCGGAGAAGATGGCTGGCGAGATGGCCTACCTCACGCTCGCGCACAACCGCGGCTTCGAGCGGCCTTATGGCTGGGCGTGGCTGCTTGCGCTCGCGGCGCAAGTCGACGCGTTGAAGCTGCCGCAGGCCGCGCGCTGGAAGGCGGCGCTGGCGCCGCTGACCGAGTGGTTCGTCGAGCGCTTCGAGGAATTCCTGCCGAAGGCGACTTATCCGCTGCGCGTGGGCACGCACTTCAATACGGCGTTCGCACTCACGCTCGCGTACGACTTCGCGAAAGCCACGTCGCGCCCAACGCTCGCGACGCTGATCGAAGACACCGCCTCGCGCTGGCACGCAAACGACGCGGGCTGCCAGGCGTGGGAACCAGGCGGCGACGAATTCCTTTCGCCCGCGCTGAGCGTGGCCTTGCTGATGAGCCGCGTATTGCGCGCGCCGGATTTCGAGCCGTGGTTCACGCGCTTCTTGCCCAACCTCGCGGCGAACGAGCCCGCCACGCTCTTTACGCCGGCTACCGTGACCGACCGCAGCGACGGCAAGATCGCCCACCTGGACGGGCTCAACCTGAGCCGCGCGTGGTGCCAGCGCGCGCTCGCACGCGCACTGCCCGCCGGCGACGCACGCGTGGCCGTGCTCAACGATGCCGCGCAAGTGCATCTGGCCAGCGCGCTCGACCACGTGGCTGGCGACTATATGGGCGAGCACTGGCTCGCCACGTTCGCGACGCTCGCGCTCGAAGCGTGACAAACGCATGAAACGTGTGGGGCGTGCCGTGCGTGCGCCCCACGCCGCTTTCCAGACTGAAGATTTCCGTGTTCGCGGTCGATATAACGGGCTGAAGCCCCGAGCCGCCGCCGGAATCTGCAATGCATGGTGCGGCTCGGGACGTCGAACCCACTCAGGTCTGGAAGGTATGCAAGTAGAGAAATTCATGACGAGCCGCGTCGTCACCGTCGGTTTCGACGATACGCTCGCAACGGTGCGCGAGATCTTCGCGCAAGCGAGCTTCCACCATCTGCTCGTGGTCGACGAGGGCAAGCTGCAAGGCGTCGTCTCCGACCGCGACCTGCTGCGCGCAATCAGCCCGTTCATCGACAGCGTGGTCGAATCCGCGCGCGACCTCGGCACGCTCAACAAACGCGTGCATCAGATCATGAGCCGCAAGCCGCTTACGCTGCGGCCCGAGTCGAGCCTTTCCGAAGCTGCGGCCCTCTTTCTCGCCAACACGATTTCGTGCATCCCCATCGTCGATGCCGAATTCCGTCCCGTGGGCATCGTGAGCTGGCGCGACGTGCTGCGCTATCTCGCGCCGATGGACGAGGGCGCGCCGGGCGCGGAGGAAGCCGGCGCGTGATGCGCATCGACTCGCACGCATCTCACGTCGCGGTCCGTATTACGAAGTGTTGCTAACGGTCGTGCTTCTTTGCGACGAACCATAAAGTTCGCAACCTCTCCTGCCGTTGTTATGTACTGGACGCTTAAACAGCCTGAACGACCGGGCTGCACTGGGTAAGCGCCCCGGAACATTCGATGAAATACGACTGGGACACGCGTGGCCTCCAGAGCCGGGCCTCCCAGGGAGAGAGACCAGGAATGCTTCACAAGCTGTCAATACGCGCAAGCCTGACCGTGATGATCGCCTTCTTCGGCATCGTCCTGATTGGCGGGGCTGCCACAGGACTCCTGTCGATGCGAGCGGGCAACGAGTCGCTGCGCACGATGTACACCGTCGATACGCCGGCCGTCGCAGACCTCGAAGGCAGTGCCGGCCAGTTGCTGCGACTGCGCCTCGCGCTCGCCACCAACGCATCGCTTTCCGAACTCGGCGACCACGACGCCGCGGACGCGGTGCTCAAGCGCTTCGACCAGTACCTGAAGAACTCGAACGAGCGTCTGGACCACTATCTGTCGATTGCGAGCGGCGAAGGCGAAGCGCAGGATCTCATCGCCGACATGCAGGCCAAGCGCAACAGCTTCCTGCACGACGGCGTCGATCCGGCGCTAGCGGCACTCAAGGCCGGCGACAAGACCGCGTTCCAGGAACTGCAGGGCCACAAGCTGCCGGCGCTCTACAGCAACTACGAAAAGGCGATGCTCGTGCTGGAGAAGCGCCAGATCGACCTCGGCGCGCAGCGCTACCAGGAAGCGCAGGACCGCTTCAACGCGGTGAGCATCGCGGTGGCCGTGGGCATGGTGCTTTCGCTGCTGCTCGCATGGATTGGCCGCGCCGCGCTCATGCGAGCGATCGTGCATCCCGTCGACGCGGCTATCGCGCAGTTCCAGCACATCGCCGCCGGAGATCTGAGCGGCACGGTTCAGACGACGAGCAACAACGAAATGGGCCGCCTGCAGGCCGCGTTGCGGCAGATGCAGGATGCGCTCATCAAGACGGTCAGCAGCGTGCGCGAAGGCGCGCTGTCGATCGACAAGGGCGTAAGCGAGATTGCCGCGGGCAACACGGATCTTTCGCAGCGCACCGAGGAGCAGGCCGCGTCGCTCGAGCAAACGGCTGCGAGCATCGAAGAGTTGACCTCCACCGTCAAGCAGACCGCCGAAAACGCCCGCCAGGCCAGCACGCTCGCCGAGGGCGCTTCCGGTCTCGCTGCGCAGGGCGGTGCGCTCTCGCGCGAAGTGGTCGGCACGATGCAGGACATCGTGGGCGACTCGCGGCGCGTGGGCGAGATCGTCGGCGTGATCGAGGCCATTGCGTTCCAGACCAACATTCTCGCGCTCAACGCGGCCGTGGAGGCGGCGCGCGCGGGCGAGGAGGGGCGTGGCTTCGCGGTGGTAGCGAGCGAAGTGCGCTCGCTCGCGCAGCGCAGCGCCGCGGCGGCCAAGGAGATCAAAGAGCTGATCGAATCGTCGACGTCGCGCGTGGAGACAGGCGCGGGCCTCGTCGAGCGTTCGGGCTCGACGATGACCGAGATCGTCGAAGCGATCGCGCGCGTGAGCGCGATCATGAATGAGATTGCATCGGCGGCTGCAGAGCAGAGCACGGGCATCGATCAGGTCAACATCGCGGTTGGACAGATGGACCTCGTGACTCAGCAGAACGCGGCACTCGTCGAGCAGGCAACGGCCGCGGCTTCGTCGCTCGAAAACGAAGCGCACCGGCTCAATGCCGCGGTTTCGGTGTTCCGCACCACGCGCGCGGGGTAACGCGCACGAACGCGCATGCCGCATGGTGTGATTCGCCGGTATAGTCGCGCATTGACGACTGCGGACCTCGGACACCATGCAGCTTCTCGATCACGTTTCGATCGGCGTTCCCGATCTCGATGCCGCGCGCCTCTTTTACGACGCGATCATGAACGCGCTGGGCGCCCTCAAGGTCTACGACCGCCCCAACGCGCTTGGCTACGGTGAGCGTTGCGACGCCGCCGAAACACAATCGTCGTATTTCTCGGTCTATCTGGATGAAAGCGCCATCGGGCCGAACAAACGGCACTGGTGCTTCAAGGCCGCTTCGCGCGAGCAGGTCGATGCATTCCATGCGGCTGGCTGCGCTGCGGACGGCCGCTCGGATGGCGATCCAGGCTTGCGGCCGCATTATCACGCCGACTACTATGCCGCCTTTCTTGTCGATCCTGCTGGCAACCGCGTCGAGGCGGTGTGCCATTCGGCATCCGCGCCTGACCTTGCCTAACGTGCAGGACGCGCAAATCCATCCCCTTAAAAATTTCGTATTCCTTCTCGATCAGGATTGGCCCGGCGCAAGGCAGGGCCGCAATGCGGTTGCCAAACGCCCACGTGCACGCGGATGATGCACAAAGAGACCGCAATGCGATTCGTGGGAGAAGGGGAAATGTCAGGCACTGGAAAATACTGGTTTCGCGCCAAACGCTATGGCTGGGGGTGGGGCCTTCCGCTCACCTGGCAGGGTTGGGCAGCGCTAGCCGCGTATGTACTGTCGATCTGTTTGATCGCTGTTTTTTTTGAACCGCATCGGCATGCGCTCGCGTTTGCGGGGCTTGTGATACTCGCCACGCTCGCGCTTTGCGCAGTGTGCTGGCTCAAGGGCGAGCCGCCTCGCTGGCGCTGGGGCAAGGAGCGCTAGCGTACCGCTCAGGTTGTGCTGAAGGGGAAGGCCATGGCACGAGCACGGCAAACCGGCAGCGCTGCGCTGCTGGGCACATGGAAGCTGCAATCTTTCACGACCGAAGACCTGGCCACTGGAGAAAAGACCGATCTGTTCGGCGCACACCCCGTCGGCTATCTCAACTACGGTGCCGACAAGCGTATGTACGCGATTCTGCTCGAGGAGAACCGCAACGCGCCAGCCGACCTCGTGCCAACCGACGCCGAGCGCATCGCGCTATTCAACGGCTTGTGCGCCTACGCGGGGACGTGGAGCATCGAGGGCGACCTGGTGAGTCACCATGTCGACACTTCGTGGAATGAATCATGGACGGGGACGATTCAGTTGCGCCGTTTCAGAATCGACGGCAAATACCTGCACATCACGACGCTGCCCGCCCGCAATCCGGTGACGGGCAAGGAATGCATTTCCGAGCTGGTGTGGCTGAAGGTCGAATAGACGGCACGGCGAAGTGCTGCGCGCAACGTCCGCAGCCGCGCGGGGAAGCGCATTTTCTTGCCGCTATGCACCATGCAAGCTTGACGTTACCTGTCATCGTTTGTACCGATTGAGCGCGCAAAGGCTGGTGATACTGTTGTGGGCGCATTCTTCAAAGCTGCAATGTAGCGGGCAGAGGTTCCTCAACGATCCTGGCGAATCGGAGATGCATGATGTCCAATGACGGCGTGTGGCGAAACCTTCATCGCGTAGCGGCGACGGGCATGGTGGCAGCAGGGCTTGGCCTCGCGGCCGGCGCGCATGCCGCGAGCGACCCGATCAAGATCGGCGTGATCAGTGAGGAGTCCGCAGTGGCAGGCGCCTCGATCAGCAAGGCGGCGCAACTCGCCGCGGACGAGATCAATGCGAGCGGCGGCGTGGATGGCCGTCCCATCGAGATCGTCGCGTACGACGACCACTCGTCGGCCTCGGACGGCGTGCGCGCATTCCAGCGCGCGGCGACCCAGGACAAGGTCGTTGCCGTGATCGGCAGCTATATCAGCGAAGTGGCGCTCGCCATGGAGCCGTGGTCGGCGCGGCTGAAAATGCCCTTTATCACTCCGGGCGCCGCGAGCAACGACATTTCGAAGCACGTCCACGACGACTACGACCACTACAAGTACACGTTCCACGGCTGGATGACGTCGGCGTTCATCGCGCAGTCGATTTGCGATTTCTCGCACGATATTCTCGTCGGCCAGTTCAAGATGAAGTCGACGGTCGTGATGAGCGAGGACGCGGCGTGGACCAAGCCGCTCGACGAGCGCTTCATGGAATGCCTGCCCAAGGCCGGCCTCCAGGTGCTCGATCATATCCGCTTCAATCCGGATACTTCGGACTTCACACCAATTTTCAACCAGATCGAGGCCAGGCACCCCGATACGATCACCACGGGCATCAGCCACGTGGGCGTGCAGCCAACCGTGCAATGGCACGACCAGCAGGTGCCGATCCCGATGTCGGGTCAAAGCTCGCAGGCTACGACCACGAGTTTCTGGAAGGACACGAACGGTGCGACCGAAGGGGTGATTACGGCGTCGGCTGCCGCGCCTGGCGTGGCGATCACACCGAAGACGGTGCCCTTCGCAGATGCGTATCAGAAGAAGTTCGGTGTGTCGCCAGCGTATTGCGGCTTCTCGACGTATGACCTCGTCTACATCGTTGCGGACGCGATCAAGCGCAACAAGGGCTCGACCGACCCGGACCAGATGGTCGCCGCGCTCGAGAAAACCGACTACGTAGGCACGATCGGGCGCTGGGCGTTCTACGGCAAGAACGATCAGTTCACGCACGCGCTGAAGTACGGCCCGGGCTATATCACCGGCATCAACCTGCAGTGGCAGGACGGCAAACAGATCGCGATCTGGCCGAAGTCCGTCGCGAACGGCAAGGTCAAGTTCCCGACCTTCATCAAGATCCAGCAGGCTAGCGCGAACTAGCTTCGCAGTGCGTCGCGCCGTGCGGCCCTTCGTTTGACGACGGGCCGCATGGCGCATCCAGCGACCCACCCAAATGAAAGGCCGGTCATGCTGCTCTTGCAGATTCTCATCGACGGCTTTGCCATCAGTTCGCTCTACGCGCTCGGCGCCATCGGCTTTACGCTGATTTTCGGCGTCTCCGGCATATTGAATCTCGCGCACGGCGGCGTGATGCTCGTCGCGGCGCTGATGGGCTGGATGCTTGCGGGCGAGGCCGGCCTCGGCACCTACCTCGGCACGCTGCTCGGCGTGGTCGCGGGACTTATCGCGGCCTACGTCACCTACCTGATGGTGGTGCGCCCTATCCAGCGTTCCGCCGCCATTCCGAACGAAGAGAAGGAGATTTTCGTGCTCACTGGCACGCTGCTGTGGGGCATCATGATCCAGCAGGGCATGGCCTGGCTCTTCACCGACAATCCGGTGACGATGCGCCCGCTCATCAGCGGCGTGGCGATGATCGGCAGCGTGCGTGTGCCGTTCAACGAGATCATGATCGCCGTGGTCTGCTGGGCGGTGATCGGCCTGTTGTGGCTGTTCGTGAACCGCACGCGCGCGGGCAAGGCGCTGCTCGCGGCCTCGATGAATCCGCGCGGCCTCACGCTGCTCGGCTTCGAACTCTCGCGCATCTATCTGCTCGCGTGGACCATTTACGGCGTGCTGGCGGGCATTGCGGGCGTGCTGCTCGCGTCGTTCCTCGGCGTGAGCACGAACAACGCCGGGCAGCTCACGGCCAGCGCCTTCTCCATCGTCGTGCTGGGGGGCCTCGGCAGCGTTTCCGGGTCGTTGATGGCCGCGTATGTCGTTGGCTATCTGGAGACCGTCACCGCGTATCTCATTGCCCCGACGCTGCGGCCACTGCCCGCGCTGCTGCTGCTGGTGCTCGTCGTGTATGTGCGGCCTCAGGGCTTCCTGGGCCGCCGCTAACCGAACGCAGGGAGCATCGACATGTCCGGTCTTCTTCGTTCGCGTGGAGTGTGGGTGGCCGTGTTGCTCGCCGTCGCGGCGGCCACGCTGCCGTGGTGGATGTCGGGCTACATCCTCGGCGTGCTCACCGTCGCGTATTACTTCGGCGTGTTCGCAATGTCGTGGGACTTGCTGTTCGGCTTTGCCGGCGAGGTCAATTTCGGCCCCACGTTCCTGATTGGTCTCGGTGCCTACTCCGCAGCGATCATCGATGCCCATTGGGGGCTGCCAATACCCGTTTGCGTGATCGCGGGCGGCCTCGTCGCGCTGGTGGGCGGGCTGTTGCTCGCGGTGCCCGCGCTGCGGCTGCGCGGTCCGTACTTCGGTCTCGTCACGCTCGTGGCGGTGCTGCTGCTGCAGAACGCCATTGTGATCTTCGCGGGCGTGACGGGCGGCGAGATCGGCATGATGGTGCCCGACGTGATGTCCGTCGACGCCAGCCACAACTACTGGATCGCGCTGGCGTTTCTGGTGGTATGCGCGATCCTGCTGTTCGGCCTCTCCCGCTCGGCAATCGGCCTCATCCTGCAGGCCAGCGGTCAGGACGCCACGGGCGCGCAGGCGCTGGGCTTCAACGTGACGCGGCACAAGCTAGTGGCCTTTTGCATCAGCGCGGTCTTTTCGGGGGTGGCCGGTGCGATGCTGGTGTTCTATCAAGGCACGGCTTCCGTGAGCACGGTGGTGGATTTGAGCGTAGGCGTGCAGATCATCATCGCGGCCGTGCTCGGCGGCCGGCGCACGATACTCGGCGCGGTGCTCGGCTCGATTTTCCTGATCGTGGCCGGCGAATTCCTGCGGCCGCTCGGCCAGCTCAACACGTTCGTCGTCGCGGGCGTCGCGCTCGCGGCGCTGCTGTTCTTTCCGGACGGCTTGCTCGGCAACCTGCTGCGTGCGAGGGAACGCTAATGAACGACACGCCGCTGCTCTCAGTACGCGGGTTGACCAAGCGCTTTGGCGGTCTCGTCGCGGTGAAGGACATTGGCTTCGACATCCGGCCCGGCGAGATACTGGGCCTGATCGGTCCCAACGGGTCCGGCAAGTCGACCGTGATGAAGCTCATCATGGGCATCGAGCGGCCCAACGCGGGCTCGGTCAAGGTGAACGGCGTGGAGATGGCCGGCTGGGCGCCGCACCGCATCGCGCGTGCGGGCGTGGGCATCGTGTTCCAGCATTCACGGCCGCTGCATCGGCAAACGGTGCTGGAGCACATCAAGCTCGCGCTGCTTCCGGACTCGCTCGTCAAGCTCGCGGCGGAACCCCACGTGCATCAGCGCGCGCAAGAAATTGCCGCGCGCGTGGGGCTTGCCGCCGTCATGCATCGGCATCCCGCGACGCTGCCTTTCGCCGACCTGCGCCGCATGGAAATGGCCAAAGCGATTGCGCGCGATCCGAAGGTTGTGCTCGTCGATGAGCCTTTCGCAGGACTAACGGTTGCGGAATCGGAGGCATTCTCCGAGCTGATACGCGGATTTCGCGCGGAGGGCCGCGCGGTGCTGCTGGTCGATCACAACGTCAAGAGCCTTTCCGCGCTCGCCGACCGCGTGCTCGCCATGTACCTTGGTGAGCACGTCGCCGAAGGCACGGCCGAAGAAGTGATGCAAGACGAAACGGTGCGCCGCGTGTATCTGGGTGGCAAGCTGGAATTGCGCCAGCGCTCGAGCGTCGCGGGCGAGGCGAAGCGCGACATCCTCGAGGTCTCGGACGTGCGCGTGCTGTACGGCAAGGCTTGCGCGCTCGACGGCGTGAGCCTCCACGTTCGCGAGGGCGAGTTCGTTTCGGTGGTCGGCCTCAACGGCGCAGGTAAGACAACGCTCTTCAACGCGCTCTCGGGCCTCCTTCCATACAAGGGGACGATCCGCTTCGACGGGCGCGACTTGCAGGGCATGAGCGGAGCGGCCGTTTCGCGCGCGGGCCTTGTGCAATGCCCGGAAACGCGCGAGCTGTTTGGCGACATGACGGTGCGCGAGAATCTCGAACTCGGCGGCTATCATCTTTCGGACGAAGTGCGCAAAAAGCAGCTCACCTGGCTCTTCGACCTCTTTCCCATTCTCAAGTCGCGGCAAGGCCAAACCGCACGCACGCTTTCGGGCGGCGAGCAGCAAATGCTGGCCATTGCGCGTGCGCTCATGCCCCAGCCCAAGCTTCTGATTCTCGACGAGCCGACGCTCGGGCTCGCGCCCGTGATCCTCGAACAGTTATCGAAGGCGCTGGATGCGCTGCAGCAGTCCACGCCCATTACCGTGCTGCTAGGCGAGCAGAACGTTCGCTTCGCCTTGCCGCACGCGGACCGCGTTTATGTGCTGGAGCATGCGCGCATCATCTGGGAGGGGAGCGCTTCGCGTTTCGAAGCGGAAATGGGGCGCGGTTTTCTCGAAGCGGTGCCCACGAACGATCCAGATGCTCTGACCTCGGGTGCTGCGCATTGAAGCCCACGCACCGCGTGCGCGCGCGCCGTCTTCACGCCTGGGCCTGCGCCTCAACTTCGGCCACAACCTCGGCGCCCTGAGGTTCCACCACTTTCACGTCGTGCAGCCACCGCGTGGCCTTGGCGATGGCGCGGGAGAGTCGCGCCACTTCGTTGAGCTGCTCGATCACGTCATTGGCGAAGCGGAAAACGAACGCCGCGCCCTCGTTGCGCAACTGCAGCGCGGACATGATGCGTTGCCGCGCCGAGTCGGACAGCGCTTCGATATCCGGCTTGGCGTTGACGATGCGCGTCACGACGTCCGCCTCGGGGTGCGCGATCATCTGCACGGCAAGCGTGAAATGCTCGATCACGGACCGGCCGAATTGCAGCAACTCGGCGTTGCTCGCCAACACGCTCACGTCTGCGCTTTGCGCGGCACGCCTCTGGCTCAGCGCGAGCATGCTCGTCGTGGCCACTTCGCGGATGGCGTCGAGGCACGTCGCGATACGCGCGAGATCCACCAGTTGCCGGCCTTCGTCGTCGCTGTGCACGGCGTCGGAGAGCTTGCCGATATAGGTGAGAATGGCGGTGGCAAGCGAGTCTGCCGCCTTGTCCTCGTTTGCCACAGTGGAAAGCGCGTGCGAGGAGCTTTCTACCAGGAGCTCGGCGCTATGCTCGACCAGATGCTGCACGAGCCCGCCGAGTGAAGCCAGTTCGAGTTGCACGCGGGCAATGGCGAGCGCCGGCATTTCGACCAGCGTTTCATCGAGGTAGCGCGGCACGCCTGGGTCTTGCCACGCTTCGCGGCGCGCCGGGGCCAGGCGTTCGGCGAGCTTCGCAATGGGCCCGGTGAACCAGATCAGCACGAAGGTGCTGAACACGCTGAACACCGTGTGCGCGTTGGCGGCCTGACGCGGGGTTTCCGCCGCGAGGCGCGCAGCGCCGCTCAGCTCGGGCGCGGAAGGCGAGATCATGCGTACGAAATCGGCGAACTGTGGAATCGCAAACGCAAAGAACAGCACGCCAAGCACGTTGAAGAGCAGGTGAACGATACCGACCTGCGCCGCCTCCGCCGACTTGCCGATCGAGGCGAGCAGCGCCGTCCCACAGGTGCCCACATTGGCGCCGAGTATCAGCGCAATGCCCGATTCGAGCGGAATCAACCCCTGGCTGCCGAGCGCGATGACGATGGCGAGCGTGGCCGCCGAGCTTTGCACGATGGCCGTGAATACCGCGCCGATCACGATGCCGATGAGCGGATTGCGCATGTCCTGCATCGCGTCGATGAACGGCTGGTAGTCGCGCAGGGGCCGCGTGGCGTCGCCCATCATCTCGATGCCGAGGAACAGCAGGCCGAGGCCGAGCAGCGCGCCGCCCAGCTCGCGCAGCGTTTCGCGTTTCGCGAAACCGTAGAGCAGGAAGCCGCCGGCGAGCATGAATGGCACGAGTGCCGAGATGTTGAACGCGATGATCTGCGCGGTGAGCGTCGAGCCGATGTTGGCGCCCATGATCATCGGAACGGACTGCCGCAGCGTCATGAGGCGCGCGGAAACGAAACCTACCAGCAGCACCGTGGTGATGGTCGACGAATTGAGCAGCGCCGTGATGCCCGCGCCCGCAAGCACGCCGCGAAAGCGGTTGGCGGTTAGCGAACCCAGCAGCGATTGCAGGCGCGAACCGGCAATTGTCTTGAGCGCGCCCGTCAAGAGGTCCAGCCCGAACAGGAACAGGGCAAGACCGCCAACCAGCAGACCAGTCACCTCGACCAGATTCAGATGCGCACCAGGCAGCATGGCGATGGGCCCTCGCTCTCGAGTCGGGACGAAACGATTCTACGCGTCATGGTACTGCCTTGTGGCCGCACCGCGCGGCTGCGGGCTCACAGAACGCTTGAGCGCCGGTATCGAGCGAATGACGAGCTTCTCGGTCTCCACCACGAGGAAGAACAGGATCGCGCCGGCCACGAGCCACAGCCAGGCTTGGGGCGGCAGGGACTCGGTTTCGAATACGGCATGAAAGGGCAGCGTATAGGTGAACAGGATCTGCAGCACGATGACCGCGCCGATGCCGTACCAGAGATACGGGTTGCCCATGTGCACGCGCACCGATAGCGCCGAATTGATCAGCGAGCGGCTGTTGAGCAGATAGAAGACCTGTCCCAGCGTGATGGCGTTGACGGCGGCTGTGCGCGCCATCGAGTCCGGCACGCCCTGCGACTTCATCCAGAAGAACGCCGCGAGCGTATAGAGCACGAGCGCCGCGCCGACAAAGAGAATGCGCCACACGCCGAACGGCGTGACGATAGGCCGGTCGATCGAACGCGGCGGGCGCTGCATCACGTCGTCCTCGTGCGGCTCGAAGGAAATGACGAGACCGAGCGCGACTGAGGTGACCATGTTCACCCACAGCACCTGCGGCGCGGTGATCGGCAGTGTGAAGCCGAACAGGATCGCAATGGCAATCACGGCGCCTTGAGCGATATTCGTCGGCAGCATGAAGAGCATGGCCTTTTCGATGTTGTTGTAGACCGTGCGCCCTTCCTTCACAGCCGCAGAGATCGAGGCGAAATTGTCATCGGCGAGGATCATGCCTGCCGCTTCCTTCGTCACTTCCGTGCCCTTGATGCCCATCGCCACGCCGATATCGGCCTTCTTGAGCGCGGGCGCGTCGTTCACGCCGTCGCCCGTCATGGCGACCACCTGGCGGTTGGCCTGGATCGCCTTTACGAGCCGCAGCTTGTGCTCGGGGCTCGCGCGCGCGAACACATCCACCTCGCGCACGCATTCCTGCAGCGCGGCGTCGTTCATCGCCTCGATCTCGGTGCCGGCCACGGCCGTCTTGCCGTCGCCGATGCCGAGCATGCCCGCTATCGCGGCGGCCGTGACCTTGTGGTCGCCCGTGATCATCGTCACACGGATGCCGCCGCCGTGGCATTCGCGCACGGCGTCGATCGCCTCTTTGCGAGGCGGGTCCATGAGGCCGACGAGGCCGAGCAACACGAGCGTCTTCGGCAGGTCCTGCGGGCCGAGGTTGCCCACTTCGAGGCCGGGGTTGGGCAGCCACGCCAACGCGAGGACGCGTTCACCCTGCGAGGCGAGCCGTTCGCCTTCGCGTGCGAAGCGCTCGCGATCCAGTGGTACGGGGCCGGTTGCCGTCTGCTGGCGGTCGCAGTTCTCGATGATCACTTCCGGCGCGCCCTTCACGAGCAGCATCTCGCCTTGCTCCGAACGGTTCAGCGTGGCCATGAACTTGTGCTCGGACTCGAAGGGAATGCCGTCGATGCGGGGCGCCGCAGCAGCTTCCGCTCCACGGTCCATGCCGAGCTTGCCGGCGAACGGATAGAGCGCGCCCTCAGTCGGGTCGCCTTCCACCTTCCATTTGCCGTCTTCTTCAAAGAGCCCGGCGTCGTTGCACAGGATCGATACGCGGCCCATGAGCGTGAGCACTTCCGGCGGCGCGGCGCCGAGCGCCGTGCCGCCCGCGCGGACTTCGCCTTCGGGGGCATAGCCGTCGCCGGTCACTTCATAGGGCGCGTCCGCCGTCACGACCGAGGTCACCATCATTTCCATGAGGGTGAGCGTGCCGGTTTTATCCGAGCAGATGCGCGAGACGGAACCGAGCGTTTCCACGGCGGGCAGACGGCGGATGATGGCGTTGCGCTTCGCCATGCGTTGCACGCCAATCGCGAGCGTGATGGTGATGAGCGCGGGCAGGCCCTCGGGGATCACCGACACCGCAATGCCGACCACCGCCTGGAACAACTGGATGAAGGTCATGTGGCCGAGCCAGTGGCCCCACGCGAAGAGCAGCACGCTGAGGATGCCGATCGCAATCGTAATGACGTATCCAAACTTCTTGATCTGGCGAAGGAGCGGCGTTTCCAGCGCGCTGACCTCGGCGAGCATCTGGTTGATGCGGCCAAGCTCCGTCTGGCTGCCCGTTGCGACGACGATGCCGGTTGCGCGGCCCGAGAGGACCATCGTGCCGGAAAACGCCATGTTTTCGCGGTCGCCGACGGTGGCTTGCGCCGGCACCGCGCCGGTGTTCTTCTCCGCAGGCACCGACTCGCCCGTGAGCGCGGCCTCTTCCGTGCGCAGGTTCCTCGCTTCGACGAGGCGGATGTCCGCGGGGATCTTGTCGCCCGACTCCAGCAGCACGATGTCGCCGGGCACGACCTCGTCGGCGGGGATCAAGCGCACCTCGCCGGCGCGCAGCACGCGCGCTTCCGCGGAAAGCATGTTGCGAATCGAGTCGAGTGCTTTCTCGGCGCGCCCTTCCTGCAGGAAACCCAGCAACGAGTTGAGGATGACCACTGCGAAGATGATCGAGGCGTCGAGCCACAGGCTCAGCATCAGCTTGATGAAGCCGGCCGCGAGCAGCACGTAGATGAGCACATTGTTGAACTGGGCAAGGAGCCGCACGAGGGGGCCGCTTTTCTTCCCCTGGGGCAGCACGTTTGGCCCATGGGTGGCGAGGCGCTGTGCGGCGTCCGCCACATCGAGCCCTTGCGACGGATTCACGCTCAACTGGCGCTCGATTTCGTCGGCAGGCATGGCGTGCCACTGCGCCGCGGTTGCGCCTGTTGCCGCACTTTCGGCAGAACTCATCTTCGCCCCCTGGTTGCACAGAGAATCAACGCAATAGTAAGTTTTTTTCGCAGCGGGCACGCGCAAGCTGGTCCGTGCAGCTTCCGCTTGGGGCAGCCGCTGCGGGATGTATGGCAACATCTCCCTGCCACGACCCGCCCGAGTCATTCCATGCGCATCACGCCTTTGCCTCCGCTGCCCTGCCTCGTCGCGTTCGAAGCCGCCGTGCGGCACGCCAGCTTCACGCGCGCGGCCGCCGAACTGCACCTCACGCAAAGCGCGATCAGCCGCCAGATCCAGCAGCTCGAAGAATTTCTCGGCCGCTCGCTGTTCGTGCGCGAGCACCGTTCGCTGCGCCTCACGATAGCGGGCGAGCAATATGCGGCGCAGGTGCAACGGCTCCTCACGCAATGCGCCGAAGCCACCTTCGACGTGATGAAGCACTATGGCGACCTCGAACTGACGATTGCCTGCTCGTCGGGCGTCGCGGTGCTGTGGCTCACGCCGCGCCTGCCGGCGTTCCGCAAGGCGTATCCCAACATCAAGCTGCGCCTGATCGTGCGCGACGGGCTCGCCTCGATGTCGCCCGCGGAGTTCGACGTTGGCGTCTACTACGTGCGCCAGCAGGCGCCCGCGCATTTCACCGCGCGCCGCCTTTTCAACGAAGAGGTGTTTCCCGTTTGCTCGCCGGGCTATCTCGCGGGCCGGGCGCTCGCGCCAGCCGACCTCGCGAACGAAACGCTGCTGCTCCTCGAAGACGGTCAGCGCCAATGGATGTCGTGGCCCGAATGGTTCGACCTGAACGGCGTGACGATGCCGAAGACGCCACAGGGCATCACGATCAACCACTATCCGCAACTCGTGCAACTGGCCATTCTCGGCCAGGGCGTGGCGCTCGGCTGGCGCTACATGATCGACGCGTGCATTGATGACGGTTTGCTCGTGCGCGTGGGCGAGAGTTCGGCGAGCCACGGTGGGGGCTATTACGTGATCTCGCCCAACGATCGCGCGCAGAACCAGGCGGCGCGCTTGTTCACGCGCTGGCTGTTCGAGCAGGCGGAGGCGCAGACAGGAGCGTGATGGTTCCGGCGCCTCACATGCGCCCAGCGCATGCATGCATGCGAATCTTTCGTTTCAGAAATTAATCGGGCTGTCATTAGCATGGGGAGCATGTGGGGGCTCCGGGCGCGTAGTGGTTGGCGCGCAGCTACGATTAATCTGACAAGGAAGAGACCATGCAAGGAACGCTTTCTCCTCGCGTCGCGCATGACGCCGTCGCGACGACCGCGCAGCAGCGCCGCCGCGCGATCATCGCGACGGTATTGGGCAACGGCCTCGAGTGGTTCGACTTCACGGTCTACAGCTTCTTCGCTGTCATCATCGCGAAGCTGTTCTTTCCGACTGGCAACGAGCTGACCTCCGTGCTGCTCACGGTGGCGACGTTCGGCGTGGGCTTTTTCATGCGGCCGGTGGGCGGCATCGTGCTCGGCATTTACGCCGACAAGGTGGGCCGCAAAGCCGCGCTCTCGCTCACCATCTTGCTGATGGCGTTCGGCACCGCGCTCATCGGACTCGCGCCCACCTACGAGCAAGCCGGCATCGCCGCACCGCTGCTGATCGTGCTTGCGCGCCTGCTGCAGGGGTTCTCGGCGGGCGGCGAGATGGGCGGGGCCACGGCGTTCCTCACCGAATACGCGCCGCCGGGCAAGCGTGCCTACTACTCGAGCTGGATCCAGTCGAGCATCGGCTTTGCCGTGCTGCTGGGCGCGGCCACGGGCACCTTCGTGACCTCGTCGCTCGACGCGCAATCGCTGCATAGCTGGGGCTGGCGTCTGCCGTTCCTGATCGGCATTCTCGTGGGCCCGGTGGGTTACTACATCCGCAGCCATATCGACGAAACGCCCGCGTTCAGCGCCGTGGAAGCGCAGGCGAAAGACAATTCACCCCTCAAGGAAGTGTTCGAGCGCTACCCGCGAGAGATCTTCGCGAGCTTTTCCATGGTCATTCTCTGGACGGTCTGCACCTACGTGCTGCTGTTCTACATGCCGACCTATTCGGTGCGCACGCTGCATCTGCCGCAGTCGACGGGCTTTTCCGCGGGCATGGTGGGCGGGCTGATGATCATGTGCTGCTCGCCGATCGTGGGCAAGCTGGCGGATGCGTGGGGCCGGCGCGTGTTCCTGAGCGGCGCCGCGTTCCTGATCCTCGTGCTGGCATGGCCGATGTTCGCGTGGATCAACCGCGCGCCCGGCTTCGCGTCGCTCATCGTGTTTCAGGCCGTATTCGGCGTGCTGATCGCCGCATACACCGGGCCGATTCTCGCTGCCTTCTCGGAGCTTTTCCCGACCAAGGTGCTCTCGACTGGGCTTTCGGTGGCCTACAACTTCGCGGTCACGATTTTCGGCGGCTTCGCGCCGTTCCTGATCACATGGCTCATCGCCCGCACGGGCAGCAACATGGCGCCCGCGCTCTATGTGATCGTTGCGGCCGCAATCAGCCTGGCTGGCACCTTCTTCGTGAAGGACATGCGGCGCGCGCACTGAACCACTCTATAAGGAATCCAGATAATGACCATCACGGTTCTCAAAGGCGGTAACGTACTCGATCTCGAACGTGGCGTACTGCTCGAACATCATCACGTCGTGATTGAAGATGAGCGCATCGTGGAAGTGACCGATCGTCCCATCGATTTGCCGAATGCAAACGTGGTGAACGTGCGTGGCAAGACGGTCATGCCGGGATTTATCGACTGTCACGTGCACGTGCTTGCCTCGAACGCGAATCTCGGCGCGAACGCCGTGCAGCCCAACATTCTTGCGGCCATTCGCTCGCTGCCGATTCTCGACGCCATGCTTTCGCGCGGCTTCACGAGCGTGCGCGACGCGGGCGGCGCCGACTGGAGCCTGATGCAGGCTGTGGAAACGGGACTCGTGCGCGGGCCGCGCATTTTCCCCTCGGGCAAGGCGCTCTCGCAAACGGGCGGGCATGGCGATTTCCGTCCTCGCGGCGACTTGCTCGAACCGTGCTCGTGCTGCTTCCGCACGGGCGCGATTGCGCGCGTCGTGGATGGTGTGGATGCCGTGCGCCTCGCCGTGCGCGAGGAGATTCAGAAAGGCGCCACGCAGATCAAGATCATGGCGTCGGGCGGCGTGGCATCGCCTACGGATCCCATCAATAATACACAGTACTCCGAAGATGAAATTCGCGCCATCGTGGCCGAGGCACAAGCGGCGAACACCTACGTGATGGCGCATGCCTACACGGGCCGTGCGATTGCGCGCGCGGTGCGCTGCGGCGTGCGCACGATCGAGCACGGTAATCTCGTGGACGAAGCGGCGGCTCAGGTGATGCGTGAGTTCGGCGCTTTCGTCGTGCCGACGCTCGTGACCTACGACGCGCTGGCGACGCATGGCGCGCAGTTCGGACTGCCGCCGGATTCGGTGGCGAAGGTCGCTTCCGTGCAGCAGAAGGGGCGCGAATCGCTGGAAATCTATGCGAAGGCTGGCGTGCAGATGGGCTTCGGGTCCGACCTGCTCGGAGAGATGCACGCATTCCAGACCGGCGAGTTCCGTATTCGCGCGGAAGTGCTCGGCAATCTGGAGGCGTTGCGCTCGGCTACGAGCGTTGCCGCGGAGATCGTGAACATGAAGGGCGAGCTGGGCGTGATCGCGGCGGGTGCGATTGCCGATGTGGTGGTGCTCGATGGGAATCCGCTTGACGATATTGACGTCGTGGCCGGTGAGGGCGAGCAGATCGAATATGTGCTGCAGCGGGGGAAGATTGTGAAGGCGCGGGCGAAGGGGTGATCGCGCCCAGCCCTCAGCACGCCAGCAGTCAGACGCGTACTCGCATTCAGCGGCGCACGAGCGCCACGACGTACACACACGGCGCGCTGCCCGGATTAGAAAACGCGCAGGCCGCAGGCGGCCCGAGCTGGAGGCAGTCGCCAGCTTCGAGCGTGTGAACCTGCTCGCCTTCCTCGAATACCAACGTCCCGGTGCGCACCCAGATCTGCTGATGCTGGAACGTGAACGCCGACGCCGGATACGCGACACGCACCCCGCCCGGCAACTCGATCTCCACCAGGTCGAGCATGCCGCCGTTGCGCGGCGAGACGGCCCGTCGCGTATAGCCGGTTTCGGGGTCTTGCCAGATCTGCTGATCGGCGGCGCGGCTCAAACGCTCGCCTGTTTGCTCGGCGAGCGCGAGCAGCATGGAAAGCTGCAGGCCAAAGGCGCCGGACAGCCGGCCGAGTACGGTCGCCGTAGGGCTCGCTTCGCCGCGCTCGATCTTGCTGATCATCGCCTTGGACACGCCAGAGCGCTCGGCCATGTCCGCGAGCGACCAGCCGCGCGATTCGCGCTCGATGCGCACGCGCGTGGAAATGGCGGAGGTGGGATCGGTGAGTGGTCGGTTCATGCCTGGAAGGTTGGCGTCGAGCGGGCGCGAGTCGATTATACGGGGCCAGTCGCAGCGCGCCGTTTAGCAGATCGAACGGCATTCGAGTTAACCCGGATTAAATCCCGGTTTCATTAGTATCCGTTCGTCTACTATAGTAGATGGCATCGAGCGCGCCGAAAAGGAGCCGACATGCCGCGTGAAATCCGTCTGAACGCTTTCGACATGAACTGCGTGGGCCACATTCAGCAAGGCTTGTGGACGCATCCACGCGACCAGTCGAGCCGCTATACGGAGCTGCACTACTGGACCGATTACGCGAAGAAGCTCGAACGGGGCCTGTTCGATGGCATCTTTTTCGCGGATGTCGTGGGCGTGTACGACGTCTACGGCGGCAATGCAAACGCCGCGCTGCGCGGCGCGGTGCAGGTGCCCGTAAACGACCCCACGCTCGTCATTCCCGCCATGGCCGCGGTCACGCAGCATCTGGGCTTTGGCGTGACGGCCAATCTCACCTATGAGCAGCCGTTTTTGTTCGCGCGGCGCATGTCCACGCTCGACCATCTCACGGGCGGGCGCATCGGCTGGAACATCGTGACGGGTTATCTCGACAGCGCGGCCCGCGCCATCGGCATGGACGGCCAGAACGCCCACGACGACCGCTACGATCTGGCCGATGAGTACATGTCGCTCGTGTACAAGCTCTGGGAAGGCAGCTGGGACGAGGACGCCGTTGTCAACGACCGCGCCGGCGGCATCTACGCCGATCCGGCGCGCGTGCGCATGATCCATCATCGCGGGCCGCAGTACAAGGTGGATGCGATGCACCTGTGCGCGCCGTCGCCGCAGCGCACGCCCGTGCTGTACCAGGCGGGATCGTCCACGCGCGGAAGGCGTTTTGCTGCGACGCACGCCGAGTGCGTGTTCATCAATGGTCAGAAGATGGAAGGCGTGAAAGAGATAGTCGGGGACATTCGGCGTCAGGCGGTGGAACTCGGGCGCGCGGCCGACGACGTGAAGGTCTTTCTTGGTGCAACGCTGATCGTCGGACGCACGGATAGCGAAGCGCGCGAGAAGTTCGAAGAGTACCGGCGCTATGCGAGTTCCGAAGCGGCGCTGGCGCACGCGGCGGCGTCGCTTGGCATCGACTTCGCGCGCTACGATCTCGATGAGCCGATCGAGACAGGCAAGAGCCAGGCGATCGTTTCCAACGTCGAAGCCATGACGCGCAGCGCCGGGCCGCAATGGACGCGCCGCAAGCTGCTCGAGCAGATGGTGCTCGGCAGCCGCCAGGCGCCGTGGGTGGGTTCTGCCGAGCGCATCGCGCACACCTTGATCGAGTGGAGCGAAACGGCTGGCGTGGATGGTTTCAATCTCTCGCGCACGGTGGTGCCGGAGTGCTTCGACGATGTGGTCGAACTGCTGGTGCCGGAACTGCAAACGCGCGGCGCGTACAAGAGCGCGTATCGTGAGGGCACCCTGCGCGAAAAGCTCTCCGGCGGCGCGCGCCTGCCGGCATCGCACACAGCAGCACAGTATCGCGGCGCGAGCGTCAACGACGCATGATAATCAGGAACTGAATTCCCGCTACGAGGAGACCGCGGCAAGCGGGCAAGAACATGGTAGACAAATCCCTCTTTCGCGACGCCATGGCAGGTCTTGGGGCCGCCGTGAACATCGTCACCACCGATGGCGATGCCGGGCGCGCCGGATGTACGGCGTCCGCCGTTTGCGGCGTGACGGACGAGCCGCCCACGCTGCTCGTCTGCATCAATCGCACGAGCCGCAACAACGCGATCCTGCGCGAGAACGGCCGGCTTTGCGTGAACGTACTGGCGGCAGACCAGCGCGAAGTGGCCACGCGCTTCGCCACGAAAGACATCGACATGGGCGAACGTTTCGCGCTCGGCGACTGGTATCGGCTCGAAACGGGCGCGCCGGCGCTGCGCGGCGCGGTGAGTTCGTTCGATTGCCACATCACGCGAACGACCGAAGTCGGCACGCACACGGTGTTCTTCTGCGAGATCAAGGCGGCGCGCATGGTGGGCGGGCGTGACGGGCTTATCTGGTTCGGCCGCGCGTTTCATCGCGTGCTCGCGCAGGCGCACGCGGCCGCGGCGGCCTGAGCGTCGTGCGCACGCCTTCTCAAGGCGCTACCGGTGCCCGTTCCTCAGACGAAACGGGGCCGCCGGGGCTTGGCGCGGCGCAACGCGGCAAGGCCGCATCGCTGGCGTTGCTGCTGCTTGCGCAGGTGGCGGCGATGGGCGTGTGGTTTTCGTCGAGCACCGTGGTGGCCGTCATCAAGCAGGCGCACGCCATTGCCGCGTTCGACGAAGCCCTGCTCACAAGCGCTGTGCAGTGCGGCTTCGTGGCAGGAACCATCACGTCCGCGCTGCTTTCGCTGCCCGACCGCTACGATCTGCGCCGGCTGCTCGCGGGTTCCGCGCTCGTGGCAGCCGTGGCTACCGCCGCGCTCGCGTTCCTGCCGCCGGTTGGTGGCGCGGTCGTCGCGCTGAGGTTCGTCACCGGCATGTGCATGGCGGGCGTCTATCCGGTCGGTATGCGGCTCGCGGCGACCTGGGCGAAGGGCGATCTCGGCCTCCTCGTTGGTCTGCTCGTCGGCGCGCTCACGCTCGGCTCGGCGAGCCCCCATTTGCTGGCCGCGACCGGCGGGCTCGATTGGCGCACTATCTATGGCGTCGCGGCGGCCTGCGCGGCGTGCGCTGCGGTGCTGATCGGCTTTGCGGGAATCGGGCCGAATATCCGGCGCGCAACGCGCATCGACTTCGCGAAGGTCACGCAGGCGTGGCGCCGGCCCGCCTTGCGGCTCGCCAATCTCGGCTATCTCGGCCACATGTGGGAGCTTTACGCGATGTGGGCGTGGCTCGCGCTGTTCCTCCAGCAAACCTTTATCGCGCGCGGCATGGTCAACGCCCGCACGCGCGCGGAATGGATGACCTTCAGCGTGATCGCGATCGGCGCGGCGGGCGCGTGGCTCGGCGGCGTGCTGGCGGACCGGGTAGGGCGCACGGCCGTCACGGTGGGTGCGATGGCGACGAGCGCAACGTGCGCGGCGCTAATGGGCTGGCTGGCTCACGCGCCGCTCGTCGTGATGGGGGCGGTCGCGCTCGTGTGGGGCGTCTCGGTGATCGCCGATTCCGCGCAGTTTTCGGCGAGCGTGGCCGAACTGGCCGATCCGGACTCGGTCGGCACGCTGCTCACCGCGCAGACCTGCGCGGGCTTTTTGCTCACGCTGGTGAGCATTCATCTCGTGCCGTACGTGGTGGCGTGGCTGGGATGGCGGGGCGGTTTCGGCATGCTGGCCGTGGGGCCGGCGCTCGGTTGCGTCGCGATGCTGCGCTTGCGCCGTCATCCCGATGCCGTGAAGCTTGCGGGCGGGCGGCGTTGAGCATCGAGCCCGCGCGTCGTTACGGTCTCAGTGCTAAAAACTCATGAATCGTTGCGCACGCATGCATCTCTGGCGCGCCGCGATGCTGCGAGAATCGGGCGAATTCGAATCCGGGCGTGGTTCCAGCGGATCCGCAAACCGTGGATCTTTTCACGGAGCCACGCCTACGGTACCTTTGCGCGGATACCCCATCTGTCTCGCGCAAGAGGAGCTTGTCACGCATGTCAGCAAGACTGAACGAATACCAGCAGCCCATTGGCGATCCTGTAACCGGCTGGCAGCCGCGCGAACGGCCCGCGCGCGTGACGATCGAGGGTCAGTTCTGCCGCATCGAGCCCATTGACCTCGACCGGCACGCCGCTGATCTCTATGAAGCCTACGGCACCGCGCTCGACGGGCGCGACTGGACCTATCTGTTCGCCGAGCCGTTCACCGACTTCGCGACGTTTCGCGAGTACCTCGCGAAAGCGGCCGCATCGGGCGACCCGTTCCATTACGCCGTGATCGACCGGGCGAGCGGCAAGGCCGTGGGCACGTTCGCGCTCATGCGCATCGAGCCGGTCCATGGCGTGATCGAAGTGGGCAGCGTGACGTTTTCGCCGCGCCTGAAGCAAACGCCGGTTTCGACCGAGGCGCAGTACCTGCTCATGCGCTACGTGTTCGACGACCTGGGCTACCGGCGCTACGAATGGAAATGCGACAGCCTCAACGCGCCTTCGCGCAAGACGGCGCTGCGTCTGGGCTTCCAGTTCGAGGGCATCTTCCGCCAGGCGATCGTGTACAAGGGCCGCAACCGCGACACCGCGTGGTTCGCCATCATCGACCAGGACTGGCCGCTCGTAAAAGCCGCGTTCGAGAAGTGGCTCTCTGCGGAGAACTTCGACGCCGACGGCAAGCAGCGCGCGTCGCTCTCGAGCCTCAGGGAAGCAGCGGCGTCCTGAATGTCCGGGGCGATCCTCATCCGCGACGTCACGCCCGCCGACCGCGACGCGTGGTTCCACCTTTGGGCCGGCTACAACGCGTTCTACGAAACGAACGTCGCGCCGCACATCAGCGAACGAACATGGCAGCGAGTGCTCGATGCGAACTCGCCGGTGTTTGCGCGTGTGGCGCAAGTCGAGGGAACGCTGGCGGGATTCAGCCTCTGCGTGCTGCATGAAGGCACATGGGTCGACGCGCCCATCTGCTATCTGGAAGATCTGTTCGTCGATCCCGGCTGCCGTCGGCGCGGCGTAGGCAAGCGGCTCATCGAAGACCTCATCGCGCGGGCGCGTTCGCGCGCGCGGTCGCGTCTCTACTGGCACACGCGCGAGGACAACCCCGCGCGCAAGCTCTACGACGAATTCGCGCAAGCCGACGATTTCGTGCGGTATCGGTTGCAGTTCTGAACGGCTTTCTGGATGTGTTCATGCCCGCGAGCTTGACTGGTTCTACTGGACGGGCGCAGGATTGCCGTTCCTGCGCCATGCTGTGCAGGTGAAGAACGTCTGGATACCCTAAGGCGACTGAGCACTTCGCAACAAGCAAGCGCCACAACAGCTTTGCATGGGGCATCACTAAGTGCTGCCGACAGGAGACAAAAAATGTTGAAGAACCTTGACCCGCTTCTGAACGCCGATGTCCTGCAAGCCCTGCGCGCAATGGGTCACGGCGACGAACTCGTCGTTTGCGACGCAAACTTTCCAGCCGACTCCGTTGCGCGCGCAACGGTGCTCGGCAAGCTCCTGCGCATCGACGGCGCAGATTCGCCTCGCGTCGTGCGTGCGATTCTCTCCGTGCTGCCGCTCGACACCTTTGTCGAAGCCCCGGCCATGCGCATGGAAGTGGTGGGCGAGCCCAACACGATCCCTGCGGTGCAGCACGAAGCGCAGGCCGAAGTCGACGCCGCGGAAGGCCGCTTGGTGCCGTTCGCGCCCATCGAGCGTCATGCGTTCTACGCGCGCGCCCGCAAAGCCTACTGCGTGATCGCCACGGGCGAAACGCGCGGCTACGGCTGCTTCGTATTCACCAAAGGCGTGCTGCTCGCGCCCGATGCGCCCCGCGCGAAGGAACCGGGCCAATGAACGGACGCGTCATCATCCTCGACAAATCTATGTGACCTACCTCGCGCGGCACTGCCCGTTTCTGCGTTCGCACTCAGTGATGCGCCGGACTGTGCCCGCCTGCCGATCTGGACTTGGCGAGCATGCGTTTTTCGCATGCTCCGCTCGACAATTAATCGTTTGTCGCGTCCCGATGCCGCACGGATACTGCCCTTTCTCATGAAGCGGCGGCAACGCCAAACCGGCAGCAATCCATGCGATCAGACCTCAATTTCATCAATGGGCAGTTCGTCGGCGCCGAAGGGCCGCACATCGCTGTCCATAACCCCGCAACCGGCGACGCGATCGGTCAGGTGAGCGCAGCGAGCGCCGCCGATGCCATTCGCGCGGTCGATGCGGCGAAGGCCGCGCAGCGCGCCTGGCGGAAGTTGCCCGCCGTCGAACGCGGCGCGATCCTGTACCGTTTTGCGGACGCGATCGTCGCGCGCGCGCCGAAGATCGGCGCGGCGCTCGCCGCTGAGTCGGGCAAGAGCGTCGCCGATGCAACCGCCGAGGCGCAGTACGCCGCCGAAATTTTGCGCTATCACGCTCAATGGGCGCGCCGCATCGAAGGCGAGGTGATTCCGAGCGACAGCGCGAACGAAAACCTCATTCTCATGCGCGAGCCGATCGGCGTGGTGGCGTGCCTGATTCCGTTCAACTTCCCGGTGTACACGTTGCTGCGCAAGGTCGCGCCGGCGCTCATCACGGGCAACGCGGTGGTCGTACGGCCAAGCAACAACACGCCGTGCTCGGCGTTTGAAGTCGCGCGCGCGGCGCAGGAAGCGGAACTGCCTGCGGGCATTTTCAACGTGCTGGCCATGGACCACGACACCGCGGCAGTGCTCTGCACGCATGCCGACGTCGGCATGATCACGCTTACGGGCAGCGTAAGCGCGGGCCGCAAGGTGCTCGATTACTGCAAGGAAAACATCGCGAAGCCGTCGCTGGAACTGGGCGGCAAGACGCCCGTCATCATCGAAGACGACGCCGATCTCGAAGCGGCCGCAACGGCCATCGTGCGCTCGAAGACCACGCATTGCGGCCAGCTTTGCACGGCGATCGAACGTGTGTACGTGCACGCCAGCGTGCATGACCGCTTCGTCGCACTGCTGCGCGAAAAGATGAGCGCCGTGCGCTTCGGCGACCGCGCCGAAGACGAAGCCCGTATGGGTCCGCTCGTGAGCGCCAACGCGCGTTCGGCGATTCACGCGATGGTCGAACGTGCGGTCGCAGAAGGCGCGAAGCTCGAAACGGGCGGTCATGTGCCCGAAGGCAAGGGGCATTTCTATCCGCCCACGCTGCTTACGCATTGCCGCCAGGACATGGAGATCGTGCAGGAGGAGATCTTCGGCCCGGTGCTGCCGGTGCTGTCCTACGAGACGCTCGACGACGCGCTGCGCATGGCCAACGATCACCAGTTCGGCCTTTCGTCGGTGCTCTTTACGGAGCGCTATCGCACGACCATGCGCGTGGCGAACGAGATCGAAGCGGGTGAACTGTACGTGAACCGCACGCCCGCCGATCCTTACCAGGGTTATCACGCCGGCTGGAAGCGCTCGGGTCTCGGTGGCGACGACGGCAAGCACGGCATGCTTGAATTCACGCAAACACGCCTTGTCGTGATGCCGTTTTGATTATTCGACATACTGATTAATCGCCGGAACGGCGCCCCTCGCAACGGGCGCCACAGATGAAGAAAAGAACGCCTCGCGCCGGCAACCGACCGCGCGCCGGCGTCAGGAGACAATCATGCAGAAGTCCATCGTAAAGCCCGATGCGGAGGCCAGCTTGACGCGCGCCGATACCGCATCGCTCGCGCCCACTGCTTCAGGCTCCATGCAGCGCTACGTGCAATTGCTGCTGCTCGTGCTCGCCGCGGGCGGCATCTATCCGCTGCTGTATCTGCGTCAGGTCTACCAGACCACGATGCTCGATGTCCTGCATATCGATAACGCACAGCTCGGCTATCTCTACTCGGTGCTCGGCATCGTGTTCTTCGTGTGCTATCTGCCGAGCGGCTGGCTCGCCGACCGTGTCGCGCCGCGTCTGTTGATCTGCTTCTCGCTGATCGGCACTGGGGCGCTGGGCCTTTGGTACTCCACGGCGCCGTCGTTCCATGCACTGCTCGTGATCTTTTGCTGCTGGGGCATCACCACCGGCCTCACGTTCTGGGCCTCGGTGCTCAAGCGCGTGCGCATGATCGCGGCGGCGAATGAACAGGGGCGGTTCTTCGGGCTGCTCGACGGCGGACGCGGGCTCGTCGAGGCACTGCTCGCCACCGCGGCGCTCGCGCTCTTCGCCGCCGCGACCGGTTCGGGACGCGGTGATGCGGCGGGCCTGCGTCACGTGATCTATCTGTACTCCTTCACGTGTATCGCGCTCGGCGCATTGATGAGCTTCTTCAAGGATCCCGCGCCCGCGCAGGCCGAAAGCAAGTCGGCCGAGGCGAATGCCAATGGTTCGCTTTGGCGCGATCTCGCGACGCTCGCTTCGATTCCGCAACTCTGGCTGATGGCGGCCGTGGTGTTCTGCGGCTATCAGATCTTCTGGGCGACCTACAGTTTCTCCGCGTATCTCCAGCAAGGCGAGATGCATATGAGCGTCGTGGCTGCGGGCATGGTCACCACCGCGAAGCTCTGGATGCGTCCCATCGGCGGCATTGGCGGCGGCTTTCTCGGCGACCGCCTCTCGAATCTCCGCGTGCTGATCTGGGCGCTGTTCCTCGCCGTCGCGGGTCTGATCGGCCTGATCCTGCTGCCCGCGCTGCGCAACATGGCGCTGCTCGGCGCGGTGGTGCTGTTCATCGGCCTCATGACGTACGCGATTCGCGGCCTCTACTGGACGCTGCTCGACTACTGTGCGATTCCCATGCGCATAACGGGCCTCGCCATTGGTCTCGTTTCGCTGATCGGCTATTCCTCGGACATCTTCCTGCCGCTCGTGAACGGCTATATCACCGAGCACTACGCAGGCATGCTCGGCTATCAGATCTATTTCGCCTATGTGGCCGCCATCGGCACGCTCGGCGGTATCGCTGCGCTCGTGCTCAAGCGCATGACCCACTCCAAACCTGCCTGAAACAGCCTGAACCATGAAAGTCGTTGCAATTGAAACGCACGTCGTTGCGGTGCCTCCTCCTCATCTCGGCGGCATGTACTGGATCTTCGTCACGTTGAAAACGGATTGTGGCATTGAGGGCGTGGGCGAAATCTACGCCGCCACGTTCCACCCCGACGTGATGGTGCCCGCAATCGAAGACGTCTTCACGCGCTACCTGCTCGACCACGACCCGCATCGTGTCGAGCGCCTGTTCCGCGAGGCGTACTCGAGCGGCTTCACGCAGCGCCCGGACCTCACGATGATGGGCATCGTGAGCGGCCTCGAAATGGCGTGCTGGGACATCATCGGCAAGGCGGCGGACAAGCCCGTGTACGCGCTGCTCGGCGGCATGGTGAATGAGCGTCTTCGTTCGTACACCTACCTGTACCCGAAGAACGCGAAAGGCGAATACGATTACGATGACCCGGACCTCGCCGCAGAATGCGCGGCCGAGAATGTGAAGCGCGGCTTCACCGCGGTCAAGTTCGACCCGGCGGGTCCGTATACGGCCTACTCGGGACACCAGCTCTCGCTCGAAGTGCTCGACCGCTGCGAAACGTTCTGCCGCAAGGTACGTGAAGCGGTTGGCAGCAAGGCCGACCTGCTGTTCGGCACGCACGGCCAGATGGTGCCTTCTTCGGCGATCCGGCTCGCGAAGCGGCTCGAAAAATACGACCCGCTGTGGTTCGAAGAGCCAGTGCCGCCGGGGCAGGAAGAGGCCGTCGCCAATGTCGCGAAGCACACGTCGATTCCCATTGCCACGGGCGAGCGCCTCACCACGAAATACGAATTCCACAAGCTCTTGCAGGCGGGCGGTGCGTCGATTCTGCAATTGAACGTTGCGCGCGTGGGCGGCCTGCTCGAAGCGAAGAAGATCGCCACCCTGGCGGAAGTGCATTACGCACAGATCGCGCCGCATCTCTACAACGGGCCCATTGGCGCGGCGGCGAGCATTCAGCTCGCGGCCTGCACGCCGAACTTCCTGATTCAGGAGAGCATCGGCACGTGGGATGGTTTCCACGCGCAAGTGCTCAAGCAGCCCATTCAGTGGGAAGACGGCTACATCATTCCCTCGAAGGCGCCCGGTCTCGGCGTCGAACTCAATATGGACGTCGTGCGCGCGCACTCGCCCTATACGGGCAAGCGTCTGCATCTGCAGATGGCGAGCCAGCCCGCCGACGTGCGCGACACCTCGCCTGCACGCGGCTGATCTGCCGGAGCACACAGATGAACTACGACTACATCATCGTCGGCGCCGGTTCGGCGGGTTGCATTCTCGCGGAACGGCTCTCCGCTTCCGGCCGTCATTCGGTGCTGCTGCTCGAAGCGGGCGGTCCTGACGATTCGTTCTGGTTCAAGATCCCGATCGGCTTCGCCAAGCTGTACTACAACAAGCAGTACAACTGGATGTATTACAGCGAGCCGGAGCCGGAGCTTGCCGGCCGGCAGATCTATGCGCCGCGCGGCAAGGTGCAGGGCGGCTCGGGCGCGATCAACGCGATGATCTACGTGCGCGGCGCCGCGCGCGACTACGACGACTGGGCCGCCGCGGGCAATGCGGGCTGGTCGTACCAGGAAGTGCTGCCGTACTTCCGCAAGCTCGAGTCGCATCCGCTGGGCGACACGCCCTGGCACGGCGCGAACGGCCCGGTGCGCATCACGCCGATGAAGGAGGGTGCGCATCCGGTCTGTCGTACCTTTGTCGAAGGCTGCACGCAGCTGGGCTACGAGCGCAACGACGACTTCAACGGCGCACGGCTCGAAGGCGTGGGCATCTACGATGTGAATACGCGCGACGGCAAGCGCGATTCGAGCAGCGTGGCCTATCTGCATCGCGCGGGGCCGCGCTCGAACCTGAAGATCGAGCATCATGCGCGCGCCACGCGTGTGCTGTTCGACGAGGGCAAGCAACGCGCCGTTGGCGTGGAGATCGTTCAGCAAGGCGTAAAGCGCACGTTCCAGGCGAATCGCGAAGTGATCGTCGCGGCTGGCGCGGTCGATTCGCCGAAGCTGCTGCAGCTTTCGGGCGTGGGCCCGCGCGCGCTGCTCGCGAAGCACGGCATCGAGGTGGTGCGCGAGCTGCCTGCGGTGGGGCAGAATCTGCAGGATCACCTGTGCGTGAGCTTCTACTACCGCTCGCGCGTGAAGACGCTCAACGACGCGTTCAGCAGCTGGACAGGCAAGCTCAAGTTCGGCCTGCAATATGTGTTCAAGCGTAAGGGACCGTTCTCGATGAGCGTGAACCAGTCGGGCGGTTTCTTCCGCACGACTCAGGACGAGGCGCATCCGAACATGCAGGTGTACTTCAATCCGCTGTCGTATCGGATTCCTAAGTCAAATCGGGCGCAGCTCACGCCCGAGCCGTACTCCGGGTTTCTCGTCTGCTTCAATCCGTGCCGGCCCACGAGCCGCGGCTCGGTGGAGATCGCCTCGGCGAACGTGGAAGACGCGCCGAAAATTCGCGGCAACTATCTCTCGACGCAGAAGGACCGCGACGAGGCGATCGCGGGCAGCCGCCTCGTGCGCAAGCTGATGACGGCGCGCGCGCTGCAGGCAATCACCGAAGCCGAGGTGACGCCTGCCGGTGAAGTGACCGACGACGCGAGCATGCTCAAGTTTTTCCGTGAGCAAAGCGGCTCGATCTATCACCTGTGCGGCACCTGCGCGATGGGGCCCGATCCGCGCACGGCGGTCGTGGACGCGCGTCTGCGCGTACATGGCATCGAAGGCTTGCGCGTAGTGGATGCATCAATCTTTCCAAATATCACATCGGGCAACACCAACGCGCCAACGATGATGGTCGCGGAAAAGGGCGCGGACCTGATTCTGGAAGACGCGGATCAGGCCATTGCCGCGAAGGCTGTCGCGCGGAGCCATCAGGGCATGGCGGCGATTTCGTCCTGAATCCATTGCCGGAAAAGCTTGAGCGGCTTCGAAGCCTTCTGTTCGGGCCGCACGACGAACCAGTATGACTGCCGGCCGTCCACGTGGATGTCGCGCACGGGCGCGAGCAGGCCGTGGGCCAGCTCGTGCTCGATCATGTGGCGGTCGGCCATCGTCACGCCAAGCCCTTCGATAGCCGCGCGGATTGCGTGATCGAGCAGGTCGAATTCGTAACCGCCCGAGGTGTCCACGTCCTCGATGCGCGCCGCGTCGAGCCAGTGCCGCCACGTGAGATAGCGCTGGTTGTCGCCCGCGAGCACGTGCAGCAAGGTTTGCTTCGTGAGGTCGATGGGACCTTGCGCGAGCAGTGCGGGCGCGCATACCGCAATGTGCGACTCGTGCATCAGCAGCGAGCTGTCGAGGCCTTCCCATTCGCCGTCGCCAAAGCGGATCGCGCAGTCCAGCGCCGTCGAATCGGCAAGGCTGTCCTGCAGATGCGTCGTGAGGCTAAGCTCGAGCTCAGGATGGCGCGCGCGCAGGCGCGTGAGGCGCGGCACGAGCCAGCGGCTCGCGAAGGTGGGCGGCGCGTTCACGCGCAGGCGGTTGAGGTCGCTCTTCTGCTGGATCGTGCGCACCGTCAATTCGATGCGGTCGAACGACTGCTGGAGCGTGCGCAGCAGCGCGCGCCCGGCGTCGGTCAGTTCGAGCCGGTGGTGATGGCGCTCGAGCAGCGCCTCCCCAAGCTGTTCCTCCAACTGACGCACCTGGCGGCTCACCGCGCTCTGCGTCACGTTCAGCTGCTCGGCGGCGCGGGTGAAGCTGCCGCTCGTGCCTGCCGCCTCGAACGCCTTCAGGGCGTTCAGCGCCGGCATCTTTCGCTTCAAGGTCGTCTCCTCGCTCCAGGCGCCATCTCGAAATGACGCCTCATGCAAACGACGCAGTATACCGGCCCGCACCGCCATTCAGGTGCCCCGCGCACGCGCAAGTGCGGCGAGCGCAAGGGTGACGACGAGTGCGAACACATAGAGGCCACCCGCCCCCAAAAGACGCATGAACAACGAAGCGACGGTAGGACCGGCTGCGCCGCCGAGCGAGAAAACGAGCAGCAGCGTCGCGCTCGTCTGCACGCGCCGGGCCTGATCGACCCGGTCGTTCACGTCGGAGACGATCACGCCGTACAGCGTGAAGGTGAGCGCGACATAGAGAAAGAGCAGCGTATCGACGAAAGCCGGCGCGCGCAGGATGGCGAGCGCCGCGGCCGCGAACGCGGAGACGAGCGAGATCAGGCCGAGCGTGGCGCGCCGCCCGAGGCGGTCGGAGAGCCGTCCCACGGGCCATTGCGAAAGCAGTGCCCCGATCAGCACAACGCCCATGGCGCGCGAAATGCTGCCGGCCGGATAACCGATGCGCGCGAGATACACCGGCGTGAGCGCATAAAACGCGCTGGAAAGCAGCCCCGCGCCAATGCAGGCCGGCACGCTTCGCGGCGCGACGCGGTGCAGTTCGCGCAGGCCGTCGAGCAGCAGCGTGGGGCGCTTGGGCGTGCCGAGCGCGGAAGCCGGTGGCGTGGCCGCAGGCAGTGGAGCTTCGCCCGATTGCCACTCGCCGATCAACGCCACCGGAATGAGCGCGGCCACGAACAAGCCATTCACCAGCGCGTGTTCGAAAATGCCGCCGGGCGCGCCAAGACCCAGCAGGAACTGCCCGGCGCTCACGCCGAGATATGTGAGCACGAGATAGAGCGCGAACGCACGCCCGCGCCGCTCGTTGGGCACGGCGCCATTCACGCCGCTTTCGATCGACGTGAATACGCCGACCATGCTGAAGCCGGTGATGAGCCGCAGCACGGCCCAAACATCAGGGGAATCGAAGGAGAGATAGCCGAGCGCCGCAAGCGCTGCGAGCGCGCCGAAGCCGATGAAGGCGCGCTGCGGCCCGATGCGCCCGACGATGGGCCCAAGTCCCAGCGCGCCCACGATGAAGCCGACGTAGTAGCACGATTGCACAAGACCGACGGCGAGCGCGGTGCGCTCGCCGTGCAGCATGCGCAGCGAGATCAGCGTCGTGAGGAGGCTGTTCCCGCAAACGAGGATCGTATAGCCGCCCAGCAGGCCGATGAGCGCCCGCATCTACGGCTTAGTGCGTGGTCCCGGCGCGGCGCTCGACGAAGCGCCGCACGTAGTCGTCGGCGGGGCGGTGCAGGATGTCGTCGGGGGTGCCGCACTGGATGAGGCGCCCGTCGCGCAGAATGGCGATCTGGTTGCCAATCCGCAGCGCTTCGTCGAGATCGTGCGTGATGAACACGATCGTCTTCTTGAGCGTGGCCTGGAGTTCGAGCAGCTGGTCCTGCATTTCGGTGCGGATGAGCGGATCGAGCGCCGAGAACGCTTCGTCCATCAGCAGCACGTCGGTGTTCGCGGCGAGCGCCCGGGCGAGGCCCACGCGCTGGCGCATGCCGCCCGAAAGCTCGTCGGGATAGTGGTCCGCATAACCCGAGAGGCCCACCTTGCCGAGCCATTCGCGCGCGCTCGCCTGTGCCGCCGCCTTCTTTTCGCCGCGCGTGGCAAGCGCATACGCGGCATTGTTGAGCACCGTCTGGTGAGGCAGGAGTCCGAAGCTTTGGAACACCATGCTCACGCCGTAACGCCGCAGATCGCGCAGGCCGTTGTCGGAGAGCTTCAGCACGTCCTTGCCGTCGATGAGGATCTCGCCCACGGTCGGCTCGATGAGCCGGTTGAAGTGACGCACCAGCGTGGACTTGCCCGAGCCCGAAAGGCCCATGATCACGAAGATCTGGCCCGAACCAATCGACAGGCTCACGTCGTTGAGCCCCACGTTGCAGCGCGTCTTTTCGAGGACCTCGGCCTTGCCCGCGCCGCCGCGCAGCAGGTCGAGCGCGCGCTGGCCCGCTTCGCGCGTGCCGAAGATCTTGTAGACGTTCTTGACTTCGATGCCGCTCATGATCATTACCTCATTGCATGCTCATTGCGTTTGCTGGACGCGCCGGCCGGGTTGCTTCCACGCATCGCCCATTGTGCCGGCGCTTTTGCCTTCGCGTTCGTTTTCTGGCTGGCTGGCTCGTCAGGTCGCGGCCTTGCCTGCTTGCGCGCTTTCGCTTTCCTGTTCGCGAACGCGGCGAAACGGAATGCGCGAGGGCTGCTTCGACTTGCGCGCGAGGCCACGTGTGCGCCGGCCCTGGCCATAGCCCTGGCTGATGCGGTCGATCACGATCGCGAGAATCACGATGGCGACGCCCGCCTGCGTGCCCTTGCCCACATCGAGCGTTTGAATGCCCGCGAGCACGTCTTCGCCGAGACCGCGCGAACCGATCATCGAGGCGATCACGACCATGGAAAGCGCCATCATCGTGGTCTGGTTGATACCGGCCATAATGCTCGGCCGCGCGAGCGGCAACTGCACGCCAAAGAGCAATTGCATGCGCGTGGTGCCGAACGCGCGCGCGGCCTCGACGATTTCCGCATCCACGTGGCGAATGCCGAGATCGGTCAAACGAATGAGCGGCGGCAGCGCATAGACGACCGTGGCCAGAATGGCGGGCACTTTGCCGAGGCCGAACAGCATGAGCACCGGAATGAGGTACACGAAGCTCGGCAGCGTTTGCATCACGTCGAGCACCGGCAGCAGCACGCGGCGCAGTCCGCTGCTCGAGGCGGCGAGGATGCCGAGCGGCACGCCGAGCACGACCGAGATGAGCGTGGCGACAACCATCAGCGCGAAGGTCTGCATGAGCTTGTCCCACAGGCCGAAGCAGCCGATCAGCCAGAGCAGGACGACGAACAGCAGCGCTACGCCAATGCGCCGCGACGCATGCCAGCCGAGCAAGCCCACGGCGGCGAGTACGACGACGGGCGGTGTTGCGCGCAGCAGGCTTTCGAGCGGCACGAGCAGGTCGCGCAGCATGAGCACGCTGAAGTTGTGGAACGCGTCGCCGTAGCGCTGCACGAACGCGGTGACCTGGTCGTTGACCCAGTCGGCGATCGAGAGGTGAAGAAAGGGAGATCCCATGGTGAGCCTCATTCTGCGTGTGTCATGTGATGCGTAACGTCGTGCGGCCGGAGTCGTGGCTTACGTGCGCAGGCCAGCCTGCACGCGCGCCGCGACTTCCGGCGTGACCCATTGCTTCCAGATTTCCGGATGCTGCTCGAAGAACGTGCGCGCGACAGTGGAGGCGTCGAGCTTCTTGTCGTGCATTTGCTGGACCAGTTGCTCGTCGAGCGCGAGCGGCACGCTGACCTTGCCGAAGAACGCAACGGCGTCTGGTTCGGCATCGTAGAACGGCGTGGAGACCGCGACCTTCAGATGCGACACCTTGAACGCGGAAGCGCACGGCGTGCCCTTGGGATCGGCGATGGTGTTCCAGCAGGCGTCGGAATACGGCGCGCTTTCCAGTTGCACGAAGCGGTACTTCGCCATCAGGCCGGCGGGCTGCCAGTAATAGAAGAGAATGGGCTTGCCGCGCTCGTAGGCGGAGGCAATGGCCGCGTCGAGCGCGCCGCCGGTGCCGGGGCGGAAGTTCGTGTAGTCGTCGCCGAGCTTGTAGGCCGTGAGCAGTCGGTTGTTGAAGCGCTCGCAATCCCAGCCCGCAGGGCAGTTGTAGAAGCGGCCCTTGCCGGGTTCCTCGTCGTCGGTGAAGAGGGATTTGTACTGCGGCAGTTGCGCGACCGAGCGCAGTTGCGGCGCCATGGGCTTGATGCCGCGCTTTGCGTCGCCGTTGATCACGTAGTCGGGGACGTACCAGCCTTCCTTGTCGCCGCCGGGAATCAATTCGCCCACGAGCTTCACGCTCCCATCCTGCAAGCCGCGCGCGACGATGGGGCTGCGGCCCGTCCAGTGCTCGGCCCACACCTGGAGATCGTTTTTCGTGAGTGCGGTTTCGGTGGCGGCCGTGGCGCCTGGCACGACTTCGGTCTTGCAGCCGTAACCTTTCTCCAGCACGGTGCGCACCATTTCGGTCATCAGTGCGCCGCTTTCCCAGGTGATTTGCGCGAGCTTCACGGTTTTCCCCGCCTGGCACCAGCCGGGGGCGGCAAAACTGCTCGTGGCCGCGCAGGTCAGCGCGAGGGCGGCGGCAATACGCACGCCTGCCAGCGTGATACGTCTCATGTCGTCTCCAGTTTTATATGCACGGGCCGTGCTTTCGAATCAATTCGACCAGAGTCTAGCCGCGGCATTTCGGGTTGCGAAAGCCACGAATAGTCATCGATGCATTACCTGATCTCATGCCACTTTCATCACGCGAATGACGCATGCGCGAGCGATGACTGCGCGTCATGCCCCCATGAGATTTCATAGCTTTTGGGCGCTTGTGGCGTGTGCTGGAATGCGTCTGGCCAGATTCGAACCCATGACACAGGAGACGGAGTCAAACATGGAAAACCTGCAAGTCTATATCGGCGAAGGTTTCGCCGGACCAGGCGTAAACGCTGCCCACATCAACATCATGATCGGCCCGCGCAATGGCCCCGTGGGGCAGGCGTTTACGAACAGCTTGTCGTCGCCTTCGCAAGGCCACGTGCCGTTCATGGTGGTGGCGCAGCCGAACGTGCCGGTCAAGCCCGCGACGCTCTATGTGAACAAAGCCGACATTCGCGGCGACCTGCACGGCAACGCCACGTGGGGCGCGTCGCAAGCGGCCATCGCGAAGGCGGTGACGGAAGCGATGCTCGACGGCACGCTGCCGCCGCAAGCGGAGAACGAATGGTGCATCGTCACGGCGAACTGGGTGAACTGGTCGTGCGACGACCTCGACGCCGTGTACGAGAACAATTACGTGGCCTGCAAAACGGCCATCCGCGCCGCGATGAACGGTCTTCCCAAGCTCGACGACATTGCGAAGATCAAGGATCAGATCAGCAATCCTTTCTATACGCCGAAGGCCAAGGCGGCTTGAGCCGCGCGAATCGTTACAGGTGACTACGATGCAATACGTGCAACTTGGCCGCTCCGGCCTTAAGGTGTCGCGCCTGTGTCTCGGCACGATGAACATGGGCACGCCCGAGTGGAAGCCCTGGATTTACAACGAAGAGCAGAGCGAACCGATCGTGCGCCGCGCGCTCGAAGCGGGCGTGAACTTCATCGACCTCGCGGACTTCTATTCGACGGGTGTCGGTGAGGAAGTCGTGGGGCGCATCGTGCGGCGTCTCGCGAAGCGCGACGAACTCGTGCTCACGACCAAGGTCGGTTATCCGATCGGCAATGGCGCGAATAACCAGGGACACTCGCGCAAGCACATCATGGAAGGTATCGACGGTTCGCTGCGCCGGCTGCAAACCGACTACGTCGACATCTACATGCTGCATTACTTCGACGTGAACACGCCAGTCGAAGAAACCATGGATGCGCTCAACGACATCGTGCGCGCGGGCAAGGCGCGCTATATCGGCGTTTCGACGATGTTCACGTGGCAGTTCGCCAAGATTCTGCAGGCGTGCGAGCGCTATAACTTCGCACGCCCAATCAATATGCAGCTGCAGCTCAACTGTGCGTATCGCGAGGAAGAGCGCGAGATGATTCCGTTCTGCCAGGACCAGGGCGTGGGCGTTTCGGTGTTCAGCCCGCTTGCGCGCGGCCTGCTTTCGGGCGACGCGAAATCGGTGCGCAACCAGACCGACTTCTTCACCGTGCAGATGTACGACGACGAAGCCTCGCGCGATATCGCGCGTTCGGTCGCGGAGGTTGCCTCGGCACGCAGCGTGTCGAGCGCGCAGATCGCGCAGGCGTGGGTGCTGGGGCACGCGGGCATCTCGTCGATGCTCGTGGGCGCGGACACCGTCGCGCAGTTCGAAAGCGCGCTCGCCGCGCTCGACACGCAACTGAGCGCCGACGAGCTTTACGAACTCGAGCGCAACTACACGCCGTGCGACGTGATCAACGATTACGTGAGCGCACGCATTCCGCGCGTGCCGCGCGCGGCACGACGCCTGGAGATCGCAGCATGATCGAAGGACTCAAGCAAACGCGCCTGTGGCGCACGTCGAGCTTCATCGACGGCGAGTGGGTCGCCAGCGATGCCGCCTATCCGGTCATCGACCCGGCCACCGGCAAGCCGCTCGCGCAAGTCGCCCGCGCCGGCGCGCGCGAAGCGCTGCAGGCCGTGGCGGCGGCCTCGCACGCGTTCCCCGCATGGCGCGATGCCACGGCGGCGGAGCGCAGCGCGAAGGTGCGCCGCTGGGGCGAGTTGATGCAGGCACATCGCGAAGACCTCGCGCGCATCATGACGGCCGAACAGGGCAAGCCCTATGCGGAAGCGCTGGGTGAAGTGGCGTACGCGGCGAGCTTTCTCACGTGGTTCGCGGAGGAAGCGCGGCGCGCCTACGGCGATGTGATTCCCGCGCCGAAGAAGGGCGCGCGTATCGTCGTGACGAAGGAGGCCGTGGGTGTGGTCGGTGCGATCACGCCGTGGAATTTCCCGCTCGCGATGGTCACCCGCAAGGCCGGCCCCGCGCTCGCCGCGGGTTGCACGATGGTGCTCAAGCCTTCAGAAGAGACGCCGCTTTCGGCATTCGCGCTCGCCGAACTGGCGGTCGAGGCGGGCATACCGCGCGGCGTGTTCAACGTCGTTTCAGGCGATGCGCCTGCCATCGGCGACACGCTCATGGCCTCGAAGGCCGTGCGCAAGATCTCGTTCACGGGGTCGACGCGCGTGGGCAAACTGCTCATGCGCGCCGCCGCCGATACGGTGAAGAAGGTCTCGCTCGAACTGGGCGGCAACGCGCCCTTCATCGTGTTCGACGACGCCGATCTCGATGCCGCAGTGGAAGGCGCGATGGCCTCGAAGTTCCGCAACACGGGGCAGACCTGCGTGTGCGTCAACCGCTTCTACGTGCAGGCCGGTGTACACGACGCATTCGTCGAGAAACTGGTTGCGGCCGTGCGTGCGTTGCGCGTGGCGGGCGGCATGGAGGCGGGCGCCACGCAAGGGCCGCTCATCAACGGCGCGGCCTTGCGCAAGGTAGAGGCGCATGTGAGCGACGCGATCGAGAAGGGCGGCGCCGTTGTGTGTGGCGGCCACGCGCATGCGCTGGGCGGCACGTTTTACGAGCCCACGGTCATCACAGGCGCGCACGGCGGCATGATGCTCGCGCATGAGGAGACGTTCGGGCCCGTGGCCGCGGTGTTCCGCTTCGAGACCGAGGAGGAAGCGATCCAGGCAGCGAACGATACCGAGTTCGGCCTTTCCGCATACTTCTACGCGCGCGACATTGGCCGCGTGTGGCGTGTGGCGGGTGCTCTGGAGAGCGGCATGGTGGGCATCAACGAAGGCATTCTGTCGACGGAGGTCGCGCCCTTTGGCGGTGTGAAGGAGTCGGGGCTCGGGCGCGAAGGCTCGAAGTACGGGCTTGATGAGTACCTCGAAACGAAGTACTTGATGATGGGCGGGCTCGGCTGATTTTTGCGCTGTTACCACGCGTGCCAGGTTTTGGCGAAGGCCGCCGCGCGAGAGCGCGGCGGCTTTTTCTTCGGCTTCGCGGATTTGCGGGGAAGGACCCAACTTTGGAAACACCGACCGAATGTCGGCCGAGGTTTTAAAAGGCGCTCTTTATAACGCCCCCATCGGCTCGCAACGCGGCTCCCGTTGTGGCCGAAGAAAGCGGACTGGCGATATAGGCCACGAGCGACGCGACCTCCTGCGGCGAACCGAATCGCTTGATGAGCGATGTGGGGCGGACCTTCTCGAAGAACTCCTGTTCGAACGCTTCAAACGATTTGCCGTCGGCGCTTGCAAGCGCCTCCACGAACTCGCCCACGCCACGCGATTTCGTCGGCCCCGGCAGCACGCTATTGACTGTTATGCCAGTGCCGGCAACGGCTTCGGCGAGCCCGCGCGACACGGCAATCTGCGCGGCTTTCGTCATCCCGTAGTGGATCATTTCGGCTGGAATCTGCACGCCGCTTTCGCTTGAAATAAAAATGATGCGCCCCCAGTTGGCACGCTTCATCGCGGGCAGAAACAGGCGGGCGAGGCGTACACCGCTCAACACGTTGACGTCGAAGAAACGCGACCAGTCGGCATCGGGGATCTCCTCGAACGGTTTGGGCTCGAAGATACCCAGGTTGTTGACGAGGATTTCGACGTCCGGGTAGCGCGCTGCGAGTTCATCGGCCGCCGCGGCTGTCCCGAGATCGCCCGCAAAACCCAATACATCGCTGCCCGTCTCGGCTTTCAGTTGCGCGACCACGTCATCCACCGATGACTGGGCGCGGCCATTCACGATCACGCGCGCGCCCTCCTGCGCCAAAGTACGGGCGATAGCGAAGCCAATGCCGGCGGTGCTGCCGCTTACCAATGCGATTTTGCCTTGCAGATTCAGGTCCACGAGTCATTTCCTTTGCATGAGTGAGGTAAAACTGGCGGCATCGGCACGTGTACGCCGGATGCCGCCGGGGAGAGATCACGTCCGGGTAATGGACGCGCCGCCGTCAACCAGTGATGCCGTACCGGTCACGAATGACGAATCGTCCGACGCGAGATACAGCACCGACCGGGCAAGTTCTTCCGGCTTTGCAACGCGCTTGAGCGCATGCAGGCCCGTGACGAACGCCTGCGATTCGTGGGTGTCGTTCATGCCGCGATACATGTCAGTGTCGACGGCCCCCGGCAACACCGCGTTCACGCGCACGCCTTGCGCGCCATACTCGGCAGCAAGTGCCTGCGTCAAGCCGATCAGGCCCGCCTTGCTCGCGGCGTAGGCCGCAGTGCCGGGAAACGCGAACGAGTAACCGACGAACGTCGACGTGAAGATGATCGATCCACCGCCTTGCTTCACCATTTCCGGAATCTGGTGTTTCGCGCCAAGAAAGGCGCTCGTCAGATTGGTCGACAGCGCGGCATTCCAGCCTGCTTCGGAAATGCCGGTGCTCGGACCCATCTCGCCGAGCGTACCAGCGTTGTTGTAGGCAATGTCCAGGCGGCCGAAGCGGCTCACCGCGAGCGCGACCAGCGCCTTCGCGAAGTCTTCCGATTGCACGTCACCCGCCAGATATGCGGCTTCGCCGCCTTCGCTGACGATCTCCGCAGCGAGCGCTTCAAGTTCGACCGCGCGGCGCGCCGCGATGACCACCTTGGCGCCTTCCTTCGCGAACAGCTTTGCAGTGGCACGGCCAATTCCCGCGCTGGCACCCGTGACGATGGCGACTTTTCCTGTCAAGCGTTGCATGTTCAATCTCCTGATGGACTGCTTCTGCCAGCGCCCTGTGCGTTGGCCCGTTGAAAGCAATATAGGCTTCAGTTCTTCATGTAGAAAGGTCTAAAATGTGGTTCTGTCATTCAGCTTTTATGAATGATTCGAGGTATGGATGGATCGCCTGCGCGCCTTCGAGGTTTTTGTGATGGTGGTGAGCCGGGGTGGCTTCGCGCGCGCCGCGGACGCGCTCGGCACGTCGCCCGCGAATGTCACCCGCTATGTGAATGAGCTGGAGGCGCATCTGGGCACGCGCTTGCTGAATCGCTCGTCGCGCACGCTGTCTCTTACCGAGGGCGGCGAGACGCTTTACGCCCGCTGCAAGTCGATCCTCGACGACGTCGCCGAGACCGAGGGCCTGGTGTCATCGGCGTCGGTCGAACCGCGCGGACGGCTGCGCATCAATGCCCCCGTGAGCTTCGGCATTTTGTATCTGGCGCCGTTGTGGCCCGGGTTCATGCGGAAATACCCGGGAATCGAGCTCGATGTTGGACTGATCGACCGCGTCGTCGATATCGTGGATGAAGGCTACGATCTCGCCATTCGCATCTCACGCGCTGGTTCAACCAGTCATGCGGCCCGCAAGCTGGCGACATCGCAAAACATCCTGTGTGCGTCGCCGGCCTATCTGGCTCGTTTCGGCGTTCCGGCAGCTCCAGCGGAGCTGGCCGGGCACCGCTGTATCGGCTACACGTACGCGGCCACCGGCGACGACTGGCAATTGATCGACGCGCGCGGCAAGCTTCACTCGGTGAAGGTCGACTGTCACATGCATACCAACAACGGCGATACGGCGCGCATAGCCGCCCTCGCCGGACACGGCGTGATCTGGCAGCCCACTTTCCTGATCGGCAACGATCTCCGCGAGGGCCGGCTCGTTCACGTGTTGCCCGAGTACCGCTTGCCGGATATCGACATACTCGCGCTGTATCCGAGCCGTCGGCACCTGAGCGCCAGAGTGCGCGTGATGATCGATTACCTGGTCGATGCGTTCGGTGGCGTGCCGCCTTGGGACCGGAATGACGGCAATTGAGCAGATGCCACGCCGGTGACGAATCGACAGCTCATCCAGAAGGTTCAGGGAGTGCGCGATCGTTCTGCACCATGGTTCGTCAGTGAACGCGTTGCATCCACGCTCTATCCCTTGTTGAACGTACTTAAAACACGTGAGGTCGTTTTCGCGGCCAGAACCAGCAGCGCGCCAAAGACGCTGTAGTCGACGTGATGCATCACTTCGGCCAGATAGAAAACGGATAACGCGACGATCGGGTGGTACATCGCACGGCTTATCAGGCGTTTCATCGGTATCTCACGCTATCGTATTGCCCGAAGCGGTAGGTCACTGTGTGTGAACCGATTCGCGCAAATTGGGTGACGCGACAAATTTCCAGGGTCCGAGGAAGGCTTGATTGCGAAGTACGGGTCAGGCTGATCAAGCTATTCCTTCCTGCGATGAACTCTGCCTGCGGCAAGTCATTGCCGTCCTGCCCGTACGTCGATCTTTCTTGACCGATCGTCCACTTCTCGCCGATGCATCGCGTACTGCGAGCGTCTCCAACGGACACGCGAAGTGCTTCATTAAGCATGACGAAATCATTAGTAAGGAGACTGTCATCAAATGAAGTCGCGGGTATAAGATGTAGCGCTTGGCCATGGTGACGAACGACCAGCGGCCAGATTTCTCCCCCGGGAAATCGCATTTCACGCGAGCTATTCATGGATGCTGTCTCTGATGTTCTGCGCGCTGTTCGACTGAGCGGCGCCGTGTTTCTGAACGGGACATTCACCGCACCGTGGTGTTTGATCGGCCGCACTGATGCATCGCTCTGCGGCGCTTATTTGCCGGCTTCCGAGCGCGTCGTTTCCTATCATCTGGTCGTCGAGGGGAATTGCTGGGTGAAGCTGTCCGACGATCCTGGTTCGGCTATTCACGTCCATGCTGGAGAACTGATCGTCGTGCCTCAGGGTGAAACGCACATCATCGGCAGTGCGATTGATCTTGTGCCCGTACCGTCGGACTCGCTGCTGGCCGGGCAAATGGCGGCAGCGCCTGGTGAAGTGATGACGCTGTCCCATGGCGGCGGTGGCGCGGCGACGCGCATCGTGTGCGGCTTTCTGGCTTGCGACGACACCTTGAACAATCCACTGCTCTCATCGCTGCCGCGACTCTTCAAGATTGACATGCGCCAGGATCCGCGTGCGGCGTGGCTCGAGTCATCTCTCAAACTTGCGGCCGCTGAGGCAGCGGAGACACGCGCTGGTGGCACGATTGTGCTTGCCAGGCTATCGGAACTGTTATTTGTCGAAGCAATCCGTAGCTGTATTGAAGCGCTACCTGAGGATCAGACCGGGTGGCTTGCCGGCGTGCGTGACCGCTACGTTGGACGCGCACTCTCGTTGCTTCATGGCCAGGCGGCCCATCCGTGGACCGTCGATGCGCTTGCACGCAAAGTGGGCTTGTCGCGGTCCGCGTTGGCGCAACGCTTTACCGATTTTCTGGGACAGCCGCCCATGCAATACCTCGCGAGATGGCGCATGCAGATTGCGGCGCACGAACTTCTGACCGGTAGCAAGCCGCTCACCGCTGTTGCGGAACAGATTGGCTATGAGTCGGAAGCCGCGTTCAGTCGTGCATTCAGACGCGAATTTGGCATGCCGCCTGCAGGCTGGCGCAAGAGCAAGGAAAGGACGAGCGGCGTGGCCGCATCAGCGCAGCATCTGGAACAGACGAGTGGCGTTTCGGCACTGCCGGACCGGTGACGCGTCCTTTGAAACGCAGTGCGGTCTCGATAACATCATCTGGCTCGAAGTGTGGATCAATGAGCCAAAATGGCGTTTCAGTCATATCGTTCGGTGACTCGATCATAGAACTTCAAGATCCCTAATCGTAAATTGAGCGTGCCCGAAAGCCAGATCATTCGACTGGCTCTTGCCGGGTGAATCGACACTCAACGCGGGACCGCATCACGGTCCATATTGGGAGAACTTCTATGAACGCAGTACTGCGCCCGTCCGACCGCGATCGCTACGCCCGATGCATTCGGGCCTCGAAAATGGTCAACTGGGACATCGACCGTGACGTGATTGGCGGCCGAAGCTTCGACATGTCGCAGAAGTATTTGCCAGACGGACTCTCGCTGGTGCCGGATTTCACCATGCTCTCGGAGCGTGAGAAGCGGTTCGTGAGCCAGATTCAGGGGCGCACCTACGCGAACGTGTTCGGTCTGGTCGAGCGTTTCATCAACGCCAAGGTGCTGGAAGTGAGCCGGGACTACTGGCTCGGTGATCAAGTGGCGCTCGAAGCGCTCGTGCGCTTCAGCGACGAAGAGCTTAAACACCAGGCACTGTTTCGACGCATCGAGAAAATGATCGGCGAAACGCTGCCCGCCGGTTATCGCTTTGACGTCGATCCCGATGCGCTCGCCTCCGTGGTACTCGGCAAGAGCACGTGGGCGGTGCAGGCCATGACGCTGTATATCGAACTTTTCACGCAGATTCACTATCGTCAGAGTATTCAGCAGGACGATCAGCTATCCGAATTGTTCAAGAATGTATTTCTTTACCATTGGAAGGAAGAAAGTCAACACGCCATTCTCGACGAACTTGAATGGAAACGGCACGACGCCACGCTGACGGATGCGGCCCGCGATGATGCGATCAATGAATTCATCGAACTGGTGGTTGCGATCGACGGCATTTTGCGCGTGCAGGCGGCAGCGGACTCGCGGTATTTCATTGCGAACTGCGGGCGTAACGTCGACGCGGCCGAAATCAGCTCGATCGAAGCAAATTTCCATCATGCATACCGGTGGCAGTACATCCACTCCGGCATGCATCATCCCCATTTCGCGGAAGTGCTGGATCGGCTCGTCTCCGAAGAGCAGGGGATGCGTATCCGGGCTGCGCTCGCCACGTTGCATTGAGCGAGGCCGGACATGAACGCAGCACTCAACTCAAGGAGAGAGCACTATGAATGCCAATGCACAGTCGATTGACGCGCAGATCGTCAATGGGCTCAACGTCGACAATCTGGTTGCGCTGATCGAAGACGTCAGGGGCGATGCGTCGAAAGGCACGACCAGCTGGCGGGTTGCGACTGCCTGGCTGGGCCAGACCCGCAGTCGCGCGACGGTCGAAGCGTTTTCAATGGGTGGCCAGCGGGTGCCGCGCAACTTCACGATCGATATCGACGAGCCTTGCGAACTCGGCGGTTCGAATCGGTTTGCAAATCCTCAGGAGCATCTGATTGCGGCGTTGAACGCATGCATGACGGTGGGCTACGTCGCGCAATGCGCCCTGCGCGGGATCACACTGCAAGCGCTTGAGATTGAAACCGAGGGCGACATCGATCTGAGGGGATTTCTCGGACTCGATCCGCAGATCGCGAACGGCTACGAGTGTTTGCGGTACACCGTTCGTATCAGTGGCAACGGCACCAGGGAGCAATTCGAGCAAGTGCATGACGCGGTGATGGCGACGTCTCCGAACGTCTACAACCTCGCGAATGCGGTTGGTTTGAAATCGACGCTCGTGATCGAGTGAATGGCAACATGCGGCGCGCGCGGCGATGACTGAAATCGTTGTCATCGCGCCGCTTTTTTAAAGGAAAGAGATGTCTTGCCAAAAACCGGGGCTTGAATTCGGGGCGCTGCCGGGTACGGGAGATTCGAAGTGGAAAACCTGTTGACGATAGGTTCAGTTCTTTTGCTTCTGCTATGGGACAAGGCAGTCGCTCAGGAAGCACATATGCTGGCTAAAGACGTCGCTACAAAACGCGCCGTGCCGCAATGACACTGGCCATCGCATTTATTCGCATCACTAACCATGCGGTTTCTTCTCCGAATAAAAGGCGTCGCGCAAAATCGCGGGGATCAACCGGCCCACGCGTTGATGTCGAGAATCGCCTCGGCGAACGCTGCTGGCGCCTCCTGCGGAAGGTTATGGCCTGCATCCGGCACGATGCGGTTCTCGTGGCGTCCCGTGAAACGCTTTGAACTGGCCTCCCTTCCCGAGGGTGGGTGGACGCCGTCGGCATCTCCTTCGAGCGAGATCGTTGGCACGGTGATCGGCGGCATGGCGGCCAGGCGCCGTTCGATCTCGTCGAACCGAGGGTCGCCTGCAACCAGGCCGAAACGATGGCGGTAAGAATGAACGACCACATCGACGAAATCGGGATTGTCTAACGACACTGCCGAGCGGGCGTAAGTGTCGTCGTCGAAGCGCCAGGTCGGCGACCAGAGTGACCACAAGAGCCGGCAGAACGCGCGCCGGTTTTCAGTCAATCCAGCCCGGCCGCGCTCGCCGTGCAGGTAGTACTGGTACCACAGCCGGTGTTCCTGTTCGGGGTCGGCTGGCTGCAACGCAGCGGCGATATTCTGGATGTTGTAGCCGTTGACCGAAACCAGCCCCCGCGCTCTCGACGGGTAGAGCGCCGCCACGATGCATGCCGCCCGGCCGCCCCAGTCGTACCCGCCGAGGATGGCCTGGTCGATCTGAAGGGCATCGAGCAGCGCTAGCAGGTCCGCGCCGAGCGCTGCCTGCTGGCCCGAGCGAAGCGTCTTGGACGAAAGAAAGCGCGTTGGCCCGTATCCTCGCAGGTAGGGCGTGATGACGCGGGCGCCCTCGGATATCAGGCGCGGCGTCACTTTGTCGTACGCGTGGATGTCATAGGGGAAGCCGTGTAGCAGGACGACCGGCCATCCATTTGCATCGCCGTGTTCGTGCCAGGCGATGTCGAGTAGTTCGGTTTCGACATGTTTAAGCATGAGGGGCTCCTTCGCACTCAGTTCAATGATGACGCACGCGGAGCAAATGACGTGCTCGCGGGTATGTCAAAGCCCGAGACAAACCGCGCCGGCCGTGACGACCAGGCAGGCGAGCCAGCGCGTTCGATTAACCACCTCCCGCAAAAACAGCCGCCCGATCAGCACCGCGAACACCACGCTGGTCTCGCGCAATGCAGACACCGCGCCCATCGCACCTGACTGCAGTGCCCAGATCACGATGCCATACGCCGCGATGGACACGAGGCCTGCGGCCAGCGACGAGGCGATCGACAGCGGCTCGGCATGCACCGGCGTCCATAACGGCGCGAACCCGCGCGCCGCGACGAACAGCACCGGCATCGCCCAGTAGAACAGGAACATCCATGCGGTGTAACCGAGCGGCTGGCCGTCGGACAAGCGCACGCCTATGCCGTCGATCACGGTATAGAGCGCGATCGTTGCGCCGGTCGTCAGCGCGGCCAGCGCACCCGCGCGCGACACGCGACGCCCTTGCAGCGCGATCGCGATGATGCCGCCCGAAATCATCACGATGCCGAGCACGTGCAAGGGGCTGATCGCCTCGTGTGCAAAAAGCGCCGCGCCGAGCGTGACGAGCAGCGGCGACGAGCCGCGCGCAATCGGATACGCCAACGCCAGATCGCTGCGTCGATACGACCGCACGAGGCTCACGTTATAGAAGATATGCACGAGCCCCGACGCGACGATGTATGGCCAGGAGGCGCTCGCCGGCCAGGGCGTGGACAGAACGGCGAGCGTGGCAACCACTCCGATGGCGATGCTCATCCACGTCATGGATAAAAACCGGTCGCGGTTGCCGTGAAGCATCGCGTTCCAGCTTGCGTGGAGCAGCGCGGCAAAGAGCACGATACCGCCGGTATAACTGAGCATGAGGTCGTGGGCCGGGTTTCATGAGTGGTCTATTCAGGAGGATATCTATCTTGTGATGCGCCGACAAACCAGATAAATTGACCAGTCGCGTTAGATAAACTATTCCGAATGAAACCGATGTTGCCCCCGCTCAATGCCCTGCGGGCCTTCGAAGCCGCAGGCCGGCTCGCCAGCTTCAAGGAAGCTGCCGCAGAACTGCACGTAACGCCAGGGGCGGTGAGCCAGCATGTGCGCCTGCTGGAGGAGTGGCTTGGCGCGTCTCTGTTTGAAAGGCACAACCGGCGTGTGCAGCTCACTCCGGCGGCAAAGGCCTATCTGGACGAAATCGGCCCCTTGTTCGAACAGCTCTCGCAGGCAACCGCGCGATACGGCATCCTTCGAACGGTCTCGCAGACGCTATCCGTAAACGCGCCCGCGACATTCACATTGCGCTGGCTGGTGCCGAGACTGGCGAAATTCCGCGCCGAGCATCCCGACGTGGACGTCAACGTGGAAACGTCGAACGAGCCGCTGGAGAGTCTGAAAGACGACTACGACGCCATCATCCGGGGTGGCCCGGACACGTTCTACGGCTATTCGATGCGGCCTTTCTTGTCCGAGGAGCGGCTGCCGGTGTGTAGTCCTACGCTTTTGCAGCGCGTGCCGCTCCGCTCGCCAGGCGATTTGCGAGAGCACACGTTGCTGCATACTTCGAGTCTTCCGCGGCTTTGGCCTGACTGGCTGGCGAGCGCGCAGATTCCTGAACTGAGGCCGGCGGCCGCTTTGACGTTCGACCACTTCTATCTGACCTTGCAGGCCGCGATCGACGGAATCGGCATTGCGATGGGGCCAACCGCGCTGGTAGCCGACGATCTCGCAGCTGGACGGCTCGTCGCGCCGTTCGCGGGGCCGCGCCTGCCGTCGCGCAGCTATTGCACTTATGTTGCCGATGAGAAGTCTGGCGATGACCGGGTCGGGCTGTTCCGTTCGTGGCTGGAGCGGGAGGGGATGGGTTCGTGAACGCTGCGGGGTGCCGCGCGATGCAAGAAAAAGTCGGTTATCGCGCCGATCCGCCGCCAGAACTGGCGTCGCAAATTTGCGACGCCAGGCAGACTTTTTCCGCGCACGCGCGACCGGATATGCGCCCGATTTCTCTCCCAACAGGGAAAAAGCGTGTCGAAGCCGTTCGATAGTTGACGGACCCAATTGGGGTTGGGGGCGATGTGACCATAAGCTCATGGCTACAAACGGTGCCCCTACTCCATGATGGGATCGATATCAAGCTAATGATTCGGCCGCATTTTCCCCGCCCTGCGCCGCACATTACATTCATATAATCTGGCGCGCGCCCGCGTTTGGCGTGCGAATGCGTAGTAGCGGATGGTGTAGTGCACCGGCTCGTTCGTGGGCCCACAACAAGACTGTGACAACAGGAGAAACTGCATGAAGGCTCTTCAAGTATTCAAGCTGGCCGCAGCGACGGCTCTCGTGGCTGCATCGCTGCACGCCTATGCGCAGGACGACGCGGCGAGCGGTGCGACTGCCGCTGCCGAGCAGCAGGCCAGCCCGTCGCACGCACTATCGAAGCAGGAGAAGGCTGCTAACCGCGCGCTCAGCAAGAAGGTCCGCTCCGCGCTCGCCAAGGACAAGAAGGTCGACGTTGCCAGGATCACCGTGCGTGTGCGTGACGGCGCCGTGACTCTGCAGGGTTCGGTGCCTGAGTCGTCGCAGCTCGAACACGCCACCGAAGTCGCCAAGGGCGTGCAGGGCGTAACGTCGGTCAAGAACGCGCTGACGATCCGTCCGAACGAGTCCTGATCCTCCCCCGCGATCGCTTTGCGCCCGGCCGGGCGCATGCGCTGACACCCGGAGACGGGTCTCCGGGTTCTTCCTGAAGGTTTCATATCGCGAAGCCCAAGCAGTCAGAATGCTCACGCGTTGACTGTATTTTGCCGGCACGTTGCGGCCACATGCCGATGGGGAGATGAAACATCACCTCGATGCGCATGCAACGAAAGCGTCGCACGGCCATGACCCGTGCGGCGTGGATGCGAAGACAGCGGCGCGCAAAGTGCGGTGCATATCGTTGAGCTGGATTTCAATCAGAGTGCCCAAAGGCATTCTCGTAACTGCCTGGCCATCCATCCGAATGCGTGAATCACGCAGCCCTCGGATTCGCGATCCGAATCCATTACGGTAATGCCAAAAAGCGAAATAAATCGTTGCGCACAATGCGCTTAATTATCTGCGCTCGCTTTCCTAAACTTGTTATCAACTGGTAGTGGTTTGTTTTACGCATACCGCTGCGAACAGTTACGCGATTTTGATCGCCGCGAGCCGCGCATGTAACGACCGCCAAGGAGAAACACGGGTGGATCGTTTGTGCCGGAATTCCAGTCCAATCATAGGAGGAGCGAGTCATGAAGAAGGCAACCTGCACGTTAATTGCGGCGGCCGCACTCACGCTGTCGGCCGGTGCGTATGCACAGGCCAACAATACGCTGGCAACCCCGAGCGTTGTATCGCCCGCCGCTGCCAATAACAATGCAACGAGCGGTTACGGGACGCCGGGCGCCGCCAACTCGGACAGCGGTATGAGCGCCGCGTCGCCGAATAGCGCGAACAATAACGCGGCGCCGGTCCCCGGCGGCCCTAACAACAACACGTTGGCGACCCCGAGCACAGCATCTCCGGCCAAATAACAGTAGCCTCTCGCCGTAAGAAAGGCCGCTGCCCATGAGGGCAGCGGCCTTTTGTTTTCCCGCGGTCCTGCGGGCGGAGCGCAGCCACGCCCCGCGCCGCTGGAAAAGGCGCTCGGGCTGCAAATCTTCGTCGTCCAGCGCTCAAGTCTGTCCCCAAGCTGCCGTAATAGCAGGCTTCGGAATATTCTCGATGCATCGTGACACATCCCGGGACTCAGCCTTCACTGGATCTTGCTGCGCTTATTGAAACCGTTCAGCGGAACGAGCGCGCCTCGAAGTCTTTCCAGGACGTGGAACTGCGCCTGATCGGCGCGCACGACTGGTGCGCCTTTCTCGAAGGGATATTCGTCTATCTGCCCGAGGTGTTCCGGCTCGCTTCTTCGTGCATCTGGCTTGACGCCCGCACGCCGCTCCTGCGCGACCTGCTCGAAGCCGACTACGGGCGCGCCGACCTCGAAGCGAACCTGAGATCCGGGCTCCAGGGCGGCCTCGCGCTGGCGCGCCTGTGCGCGGGCAACCAGCCGTGGCTTGGCCGCGTGAGCGAAATGAGTGATCTCGAGCCCGCGGTGAGCGAGACCTTCTTCGGCGCGCGAGCGGCGCAGACGTTGGCTGGCAGCGCGATCGTGTTGCCGCTCCTGAACCGCACCCACGTGCTCGGCTACTTGTGCCTCGCAAGCGATGACCCCACGCGCTTCGACGCCAGCATGGGCACCGACCTGCTCATGCGCTTCAGCAGTGTGGCAGCGGCGAGTCTCGACAACGTCGCCCACCGCGAGCATCTACGCAAGACCGGCGTGACCGATCCGCTCACGGGCCTGTCGAACCGCCGCTATTTCGACGAGCGCCTGCACCAGGAGATTCGACGCGCGAATTCGCATGCGGCGCCGATGTCGTGCCTCTTCATCGACATCGATCATTTCAAGCAGATCAACGACACGCACGGCCACGCAACCGGCGATCTCGCGCTGGGCGCAATTGGCACCTGCCTGAAGCAGCAGGTTCGCGTGGGCGATACGGTATCGCGTTACGGCGGCGAAGAGTTCGTCGCGCTGCTGATGTGCGAGCTGCCCGACGCACTGGTTGTCGCGGAGCGGATCCGGCTTGCGGTCGAGGCGCTCGAAGTGCTCGACGACGAAGGCGAGCGCATTACGCTCAGCGTGTCGATCGGCGTGGCGGCGTATCGATTGAGCGCGCTCGCCGCGAGCCCCGAGGTGCTGGCGCGCTCGCTGCTCGACCAGGCCGATCAGGCCATGTACCGGGCCAAGCACCAGGGGCGCAACCGCGTTTCCCTGCTGGAGGCGTGAAGGCATCGATGTTCACAAACGTGACATCAATCCCGCGCTGAAACGTAAGTTTTCAAAATCCGGCACTATTTGCGGTAGCAGTGGTTTCCGAGGCCCGTTGAGTGGTACATGGACCAGGCACAGCGAAATCATGTCTACCGACCTTTTGATGACCGTTGCCTGTCTGGCCTGTGCGATCGCGATGTTTCTGATCGGCCGGCCCCGTTCGGACGCGGTGGCGCTCATCATGATCGTTGCGCTGTCGCTCTCGGGCATCGTGAGCGTCAACGAGGCGCTGGCCGGTTTCTCCGACCCGAACATCGTTCTCATCGCGGCCCTCTTCGTGCTCGGCGACGGCCTCGCGCGCACGGGCGTCGCCCAGCGCGTGGGCGACTACCTCATCGCGCGCGGCGGGTCCAGCGAGCGCCGCCTCGTCGTGTTGATCATGGCCGTTGTCGGCGTCATGGGCTCGGTCATGAGTTCGACGGCCGTCGTGGCAATCTTCATTCCCATCGTCATCCGCATTGCGCGGCAGTCGGGCGTGTCGCGCGCGCGCATGCTCATGCCGGTCAGCATGGCCGCGCTCACGAGCGGCATGCTCACGCTCGTCGCCACGACGCCGAATCTCGTCATCAACAGCGCGCTTGTCTATCACGGCTACCAGGGCTTCAGTTTTTTCGCCATCACGCCGCTGGGCCTGCCGATTCTCGCCGCGAGCATTGGCTGGATGCTGTTCGCAAGGCGCTTTCTGAACGGCACCAGCGGCGCAGAGGCGACCACGCGCCCGTCGCTGAACGACTGGGTCGCGCGCTATTCGCTCGAAGGGCGCGCATTTCGCCTGGAGGTGGGCGCGGATTCCCCGCTCGTGGGGCAGACGCTCGGGCACACCGGGCTCGACGACGACCCCGTGGCGCACGTCGTCGCGATCGAGCGGCGCACGCGCATGGGCGCGACGGTGCTGCCCGCGACGGCGGACAGCAGCATCGCGCCCGGCGACGTGCTGTTGCTCGACGTGGAGTCCGCGAGCTTCGACGTGGAGGCGTTTTGCGTGCGCTATGCGCTCGCGGTGCGTCGCATGTCGGGCGCGTACTTCACGGACCAGACCCACGACGTGGGTATGGCCGAGGTCATCGTGCCGCCGGACTCGTCGCTCGTGGGCAACGTCGCGCGCAGTTCCGCCGCGCTGCGCCGGCATGGCGTGACGGTCGTCGGCCTGCGCCGTGCCGACGCCGCGCTCGAGCAGGATCTGCAGGCCACGCAGCTGAAGGTGGGCGATACGCTGCTGGTGGTGGGGCCGTGGATCGACATCTTCTCGATGCAGTCCGTCGAGCGCGATATCGTGTGTCTCGCCATGCCGGTCGAAAGCGACGCCTACGTGCCCGTGCCGCACAAGGCGCTGCATGCGCTCGCCATCATGGCGCTCGTCATCGCGATGATGCTCACGTCACGCGTGCCGAACGTGCTGGCGGGCCTGATCGGGTGTCTGCTGATGGGCGCGTTCGGCTGCGTGAGCCTCGACAGCGCGTATCGTGCGATTCACTGGCGCAGCCTCGTGCTGATCGTGGGAATGCTGCCGTTTTCCATCGCGCTGCAACGCACGGGCGGCATCGACATTGCCGCCGACGCCGTGCTGCGTGTGGCCGGCAACTGGGGCGCGCATGGCCTGCTGGGCGCTGTTTTCCTGCTGACGCTCGTGATCGGCACCGTGATTTCCGGCACGGCGACGGCGGTGCTGATGGCGCCCGTGGTGCTTGCGATGGCGGCGCACCTGCATGCATCACCGTATCCGTTCGCCATGACGACGGCGGTTGCTGCATCTGCGGCCTATATGTCGCCGATATCGACGCCTGTGAATGCGCTCGTCAGCACGGCGGGTGGTTATCGGTTTCGGGAATTCTTCAAGGTGGGCTCGCCGGCCGCGCTCGGGGCGCTCGTGATCACCGTACTGCTGGTACCGCTCATCTGGCCGGTTTTCCCGCGCTAGCGTGAGGAAAGGCCGGCCCCCCGTTTGCGAGGCGTTGACCGGAGATGGCGAATTTCTTGACGGGAGCATCGGCCCTTCGCTGGATCAAGCGGCTTTTCCTTTTCGTGCTGATCGCTTTCGTGTGCATTGCCGGCGTGCGGTTATACGACGCGCAGCGCAAGGCGCCGTTGAGCCTGTGGCACACGTACGTGCCGGAAGACATGCACGCGCACGAAATCGATCATGCGACGTGGGAGGAATACATCGCGAACGAGAATCGCCTGTTCGACTCGGTCAAGAAGAACGTGACGGACAAACTGCCGGCAAACGAACGCGTTCCCGCCAACCGCTATTTCTCGGGCAGCCCGATTTATCCCGGACACTTTCGCACCGACTGGAACCGCTCGTACACACTCATGCCGCAGGGCTCGCCGCGCGGCGTGGCCGTGATGCTGCATGGGCTGACCGATTCACCATACAGCCTGCGGCACATCGCGCAGCGCTATCAGCAAGATGGATTCGCCGTGGTGGGGGTGCGCTTGCCGGGCCACGGCACCGTGCCCGCCGGGCTGACCGAAGTGACGGCCGAAGACTGGGAGGCGGCCACCCGCCTCGCCGTGCGCGAAGCGCGGCGCCTCGTGCCGTCGCCGTCGCCCCTGCATATCGTGGGGTATTCGAACGGCGGCGCGCTCGCACTGCAATACTCGCTCGAGGCGCTGGATGACCCGAGCCTGCCGAAAGCGGATCGCCTGATCCTGCTTTCGCCGATGATCGGCATTACGGCCTTCGCGCGCTTTGCGGGGCTCGCGGCATTGCCCGCGATCCTGCCTGCGTTTGCGAAAGCCGCGTGGCTCGACATCGTGCCGGAATTCAATCCGTTCAAGTACAACTCGTTTCCGGTGAACGGCGCGCGCCAGTCGTGGCGGGTCACGCGCAAGATCCAGCAGGAAGTGGCGGACGCGGCGCGCAACGGCAAACTGGCCGCGCTGCCGCCCACGCTCGCATTCCAGTCCGTACTCGACTCCACGGTACGCACGAGCGCGATCATCAGTTCGTTGTATTCGCAACTGCCTGCCAATGGCAGTGAGCTTGTGCTGTTCGACATCAACCGCACAGCGCAATGGAGCCCGTTGCTGCACGCTTCGATGCGTGACGCGCTGCGACGCCTCTCGCCAGTGCCGCCGCTGCGCTACCGGTTGACCGTGCTCACCAACGCCTCCGCCACCTCGCCGCAAGTGGTCGAAGAGAGCACGGCGCCGAACGACACTACGGCGAAAGTCGAACCCACGGGGCTCGACTATCCACCTGACGTCTATTCGCTTTCACACATCGCCCTGCCGTTTCCGGTGACCGATTCGCTCTACGGCCGCACGCCCGATCCCAACGACGACATGGGCATCCACCTGGGCGCCCAATCCGTTCGCGGCGAAACCGGGGCGCTGATCGTCGGGGCGGGGTTCCTCACGCGGCTCTCGTGGAACCCCTTCTACGGGTACATCGTCGAGCGCATCGACGACCTGGCGAGCCGCGGGCCGTGATCGCGTGGTCGGCACGCGCTGGGCCCGGCCTGAGGCTTATGCGCGCGGCGCGAGTTCGACTTTCGCGGTCATCTGCTCGCCGTCGCGCGCAACGACGATCGACACGTTGCTGCGTGCCCGCGCGATCATGCTTTGCAACTGGTCGACGTTGTCCACCTCGATGCCGTTGACCGCGACGATCACGTCGCCGGCGGTGATGCCAGCCGCCTTTGCCGGACCGCCGGCTTTCACGACGAGCACGCCGCCGTCCACGCCGACTTGCTGCGCTTCGTCGCTGGTCAGCGCTCGCACGGCCACGCCAAGACGTGGATGCGAATTGCGGGCCAGCGTACTGCCGTTGCCGCCGCCCTGCACGATCTGATCCTTGATGTGCATGGCTTCGTCGATGGGAATGGCGAACGAGAGGCCCTGGAAGCCGCCCGTGCGCGAATAGATCATCGAATTGATGCCGATGACTTCGCCGTTCAGGTTGAAGAGCGGGCCGCCCGAATTGCCCGGGTTGACGGGCACGTCGGTCTGGATGAGGTGCGTCGGGCTATCTTCCGAGAGTTGGCGCGACTTCGCGCTGATGATGCCCGAGGTCACGGTGTTGTCGAGACCGTAAGGCGAGCCGATCGCGACGACCCAGTCGCCCACCTTGCTGTTCGCCGGATTGCCGATCTTCACCGTCGGGAAGCCCGTACCGGCGATCTTCAGCACGGCCACGTCGCCCGCCTTGTCGGTGCCGATGACGCGCGCGGGGAACTTGCGGCCGTCGGTGAGCTTGACCGTCACGTCGTCCGCGCCTTCGACGACGTGATTGTTCGTCAGGATGTAGCCATCCTGGCTCACGATGAAGCCCGATCCCAAGGCGCCCGAGTGACCGTCTTCGGAGTCCGGGTTTTCCTTGACGACCTCGACATGGACCACAGCCGGACCGTACTGCGAGACGATCGCCGAGAAGTTCGGCGCCGTGCCCTTGACGTCGTCTGTCTTGGGCGCGGGTGCCGACAACGTCGTTTTCGTGATGCCGCTTTCGTCCGCACTGGCGCGCTCGTGGCTAACGACCCAGGCGCCGGCAAGCGCCACCGCTACACCGGCGATCAGGCCCCGGCGCCGATATTTGATGGTACTCATTGCTATGGTCTTCGAAGTGGTTGGTGAAGGTGCGCGTAAGGTACTTTTTGCTGCTTAAACGTGACTTAAAGGAAAGAAGGATCTTTTGACCGCTCGAAGAGTCGATGTGCGTGCAACGAAAATGGGGGCGCGGTTAATTGGACGTGGTCCGGAATCCAGCCAGCGCGCAAGTCTTCTTCAAAGCGGCTAGTCTTTCGAAGTAGCGCCCGATCGCGCCCCGAAGACGCATTATTGGGGCCGGATAAAACGCGGCGGGACGTTGATGGCTTGCTAACGTCTCATCAACGCAACGTGGTTCGTCATCCAAAGCATCTCCATGAAACAGGATCTCGTCACGTTCACCTGCGTGGTCGTCATCGCCGTCATCACAGGATGGGTGCTATATATCGGGCGGCCTGTGCTGGTGCCGATCGCATTCGCGATCATCACGTCGTACGTGATCTACGGGCTCGCCGAAATCCTGCGGCGCGTGCCTCACGTGGGCAAGCGCATTCGCACGGGCGTGCGCTACTGGAGCGCCGCCGCGCTCATACTCGTCGCCGTGTGGCTCGCAACCGAACTGCTGCTATCCGACACGGACCGCATGCTTGCCGTGGCGCCCAAGTACGAAGCCACGCTGCTCGCGTTGCTCACCAAAATCACCGCGCTGTTTCATCTGGAAACCGAAGCTTCGTGGGCGGCATTCCGGCGCGAGTTGCTCGCGACCGTCAACGTACAGTCGCTTCTCACCTCGCTCCTCGGCTCGCTCTCTTCGATCATGGCAACGACGCTCGTCGTTTTGCTGTACACGGCGTTCTTCATGATCGAGATGGGGCGGTTCCGCCGCAAGCTCTCTGCTGTCATGCGCGGCAAGGCGGACATGGAGCCTGTGATCGACGCCATCAACGCGAAGATCGGCACGTATCTGGCGTTGAAAGCGCTGCTCGGCGTGGTGCTCGGCATTCTCAGCTGGATCTGCATGCATCTGGTCGGGCTGGAGTTCGCACCGCTCATTGCCATTCTCATCGTGTTGCTCAACTTCGTGCCGTATGCGGGCTCGCTCATCTCCGTTGCGCTTCCCGCCTTGCTCGCCGCGCTTCAATTTGGTCAGTGGAACGAAGCGATAACATTGCTCATTGCACTTTCGGCGATCAACTTCGTGATGGGCAACGTGCTTGACCCGTGGTTGATGGCGGGTTCGCTGAACCTGAGTCCCGCGGTCATCCTCATGAGCCTCGCCGCGTGGACGGCGATCTGGGGCATTCCCGGCGCATTTCTCGCCGTGCCGGGGACCGTGGCGCTCACGATTATCTTTTCCGCGTTCAGCTCCACGCGGCCGCTGGCGTTGCTGTTGACGAAGGATGATGTAGTCAGGCATGCAGAGTAAATGCGTGACTTACTTTCACAGGTGAACTATGGCTTCCAGAATGAACCGCCGCGGCAACGCAATCGGCCCGGTTTCCGCGTGCCTGTGCGACAAGGCGCTCGCAGCGTTCGCGAATCGCCGCATCAGCGCCGATCTTGCCCGGCGCGGCTTTTTGATCGGCATGGGCGCATCCTTGTTGAGCGCGGTCCTGCCTGAGTTCAGCCGTGCGCAGCAGCCCGGCGCCGCGGCGCCCGCCCAGCCCACGACGTTCACGAACTTTCGCCTGTTCGACGGCAAGTCGGCCGCGCTTCAGGACGGCATGTATCTGGTGGTCGATGGCAACCGCATCTCGCAGTTGCGCCGGGGCTCGCCTGACGCGCAGAACGCGTCGGGCGGCCGCGTGATCGACTGCGGCGGCAAGGTGATGATGCCTGGCCTCATCGACATGCACTGGCATTCGCTGCTCGCCGCGCTCCCTATCGCCGCCATCTTGCAGTCCGACTTGAGTTTCGTGTACCTGGCCGCGGGCGCCGAGGCACAGCGCACGCTTTTGCGCGGATTCACGACCATTCGCGATGTTGGGGGGCCCGCGTTCGCCTTGAAGCAGGCCATCGACGCCGGCATGCTGAGTGGCCCACGCATTTATCCCTGCGGCGCGATGATTACCACGACGGGCGGACATGGGGATTTTCGTCTGCTGACGGATGTGCCGCGCACGAGCAGCCAGATCAGCGAGGTCGAGCGAACCGGCGCTGCCGCCATTGCAGATACGGCTGACGAAGTGCGCCTGCGTGTGCGCGAGCAGTTCATGCTGGGCGCTACGCAGATCAAGATCGTGGGTTGCGGCGGCGTTTCCACGCCGCGCAGTCCGCTCGACATGCTCACGTTCACCGAGCCGCAACTGAAAGCCGCGGTGGAAACGGCATCCGACTGGGGTACCTACGTGCTCGTGCATGCATACACGCCCGAAGCGGTGAAGCGTTGCGTGGCCGCCGGCGCGCAATGCGTCGAGCACGGACACCTCATCGACGACCGGAGCGCCGAAATTCTGGCGAAGAACGGCACATGGTTGAGCACGCAACCGTTTACCAGCGAAGAGGATGTAGCGCCGATGGCGCCGTCGAGCCGCGAGAAGTTTCTCGAGGTGACCGCCGGGACCGACAACATGTACAAGCTCGCGCGCAAGCACGGGCTCAAGGTGGCGTTCGGCACGGATCTGCTCTTCTCGCAGGCGCTGGCCACGCGGCAAGGCACGATGCTTGGGCACATGACGCGCTGGTATTCGAACGCCGAGGCGTTGCGCATGGCCACTGCCACGAATGGGCAATTGCTCGCGCTGGCGGGCGAGCGTAACCCGTATCCGCACAAGCTTGGCGTGCTGGAAGAGGGGGCGTATGCGGATCTGCTGATCGTGGCTGGCGACCCGCTCCAGGATATGACTCTGCTAGCCAACCCCGATCAGAACCTGAACCTGATCATGAAGGATGGGCGCGTTTTCAAGGATGCGCTGAAGGCGTGATGCTGCGGGGCAGGGGGCTTGCGTTCGATCCCCTGTAATCGAAGCTCCGGTAGCCGCGAGCGCGTTGCGAAAACGCCCCGCGCATCGCGTATCAGTCACACGATTTCTGTATCAAGATGTCACGACGTGGGGCACCATCAAGTGGCCACATTGGCCTGCGTGGCGCAGCCATCATGGCATGGCCATACAACCCGCTACAGGGGTCGAAATCCCGCCTGTCAAAATCCGCCATCTGGCCGATTCCGCCGGTTGAACTTCGCGGCGAAGTAGCCCATATTCAAAACGACTATTTGTTACAACCGTCCAACGATCCGCGAAATACAGTAGGGACTTCAGCGACTACGTCGAATCCGTGCCGCCTGGTTGCCTCCGCTGCGACGCGCACCAGCCGCCGGTAGCCAACCCGAAACCATCCTTCAAAGCTTCCATGCCTGCAATGTTCAACGAACCTGGCCGAGCCACGTCTGGTCCGTGGGGATGTCCATACTGCGGGACCGGTTTTAATGCGCCACTGATGATTTGCCCTCAGTGCGGCGCGAAGCAACTTTCCGCTGGCCCGCGCATGTCGCCGGCAAGCGAATCCGCCGCGCCCGAATGGCACGATGGTTTCGCGCGCCATGCGCGCGCGGACTGGAAACCTCCGTCGTTCAGTTTCAGCGGTGCGCCCCGCGACAGCGATTACGAACTACGCGATGAAGCGCCCGCGGCGCCACGCTCGTGGTTGCCTTTCTATGCTATCGGCAGCGTGGTTTCGATCGCGTTCCTGCTGACCGCGTACGTCATTTCGCATCGAGTCGAGCGGGAGCCGACACCGGGCGCCCAGATCGTCGAGGGAGCGATCCTCGGGCCGAAGCCCACATCAGCCGTGCACGACACGAAGCTGCGCACGTTGCGCAGCGCACCGCCGGTAGCCGTCGCGCAGTTGCCGCCGCCGGTCGCGAGCGTGCCATCTGCTCCGGTTGCCAGTGTGCCGCCGCGGCCTGCCGTGAGCGCGCCGTCGCCCGTAGTGGCGCATGTCGCGCCGCCGGCCATGACCGCACAAGCGCCACTGCCACATCAAGCGCCGCAGCCGCGTACCGCAATGGCGCAGACCGTGCCGCCGAGCGTCGCCGCGCGAAAGAACAGTGCCGACGAGCGCGCACTCGCTGCCGCGAAGATCAAGGCAGAAAAGGCCAGCGAAGAGAAGGCCAACGCAGCGAAGGCCTCCGCCTATGCGCGCGCCGACGTCGCGCGCAATCTGGCAAGCGCGCGTGCGAGCCTCGACAAGAACAGCCTTGGGCCTGCGCGCAGCGCGATCAATTCCGCGCTCGCGGAGCAACCGGGCAACGGCACCGCGCTGCAAATGCAGGCCGAATTGACTTCGCGCGAAGATCAGCGCGATTCGTTACTTGGCTACGCACGGCTGTGCGCCCGCGATGGGCGATGGGTGTGCGCCTGGCATAACGCGGGGCACGCATTGACGGTCGATTCATCGAGCGGCGAAGCGCGGGAGATCCTCTCGCGTTCGATCGCGGCCCAGGGCGCGGGCAATATGGCTCAGGGCGCGGGTATCGCGCCCACGATGAGGCAGGTGGATTCGGGTCCGCCGGGTCCGCCGATCGATCCCAACTGACGACTTTCGCAGCATAGGCCCGGGTGCGTGACGCCAGTCATGCACCCGGACTAGCTGCGTACCGCGCGGTGCTCGCCGGGTTGTTCGCTGTGGTGCTCAACCAGCCAGTTGCTGAAGTTGCGAACGCGTAGTGTGTCCTGCACTTCGGGCCGCACATCGAGCCAGTATCCCGAAGGCCCCACCACTTCCACCTCGCTCAGTTGTACGAGCGTGCCGTTCGCCAGTTCGGGCGCGATCATGTGCCGGTCGGCCACGGCAATGCCGAGACCGGCCACTGCCGCGTGTATCACCTGATCGAGCGTGCTGAACTCCAGTTCCCCGCGCGGCGCGATCTGCACGTCGAGCGCCGCGGCTTCGAGCCACGCTTCCCAGACCAGCAGGCGCCGGTCGATATCGAGGATATAGAGCCACGGATGCTGCGCGAGGATCTCGCGCAGCGCGTATTGATCGGCGGCGGCCTGGCTGAACTCGCGCGCCGAGCCGACGAGCACGTGACGCTCGCGCATGAGCAGCGTGCTCTGGCCGCCCGGCAGCGGTTCCATGCCGAAGCGGATCTGGCAATCCTCGTTGCGCTCCGTGCCGTGCAGCGGCCCGTATTCGTTGGTGATGGAGATGCGCAGATCAGGGTGGCGCAGCTGGAAGTTGCGCAGGCGCGGCGTAAGCCAGCGCGTGGCGAGCGTGGGCGCGGCGTTCAGACTGAGCAGGCTGTTCGATGGATCGGCGCGAATCGTGTCGAGCGTGTGGGCGATGCTGTCGAACGCGGCCTGGAGCGTAGGCAGCAGACGCTTGCCCGCAGCCGTGATTTCGAGCCGGTGATGATGCCGCATGAAGAGCGGCGTGCCGAGATAGTCTTCGAGCAGGCGAATCTGGCGGCTGATCGCCCCCTGCGTCACGTGCAGGTTCTGCGCGGCCCGGGTGAAGCTGAGCGTGCGGCTCGCCTCCTCGAAAGAGCGCAGTGCCGATAAAGAGGGAAGGCGGCGCATGCAAACCTCGCGATGCAAGAGCGCCGGCGCATGTTCACTCGCGCCGGCGCGTTTTCAGTGATAAGGACTACGATAAAACTGTTAGAACGCGTGCGTGATACCCACGCGGGCAACGGCCTGGTTGTCGGTGCCCGAGGGGTTGAATCCCGTGATCTGCGCGTTTTCTGCCGCGCCAGCCGCGTGCTGGTACACGCCCATCGCATAGACCGACGTGCGCTTGGACAGCGAGTACTGGCCGATCAGGTTGACCTGGTGATACTTCGGCGAGCTGTCGGTGGCGTGGTCCTGGCCCACCGTATAGGTGTAGCCCGCGCCCACCGTGAAGGCGGGTGTGACCGCATAGGTGCCGGCCACTTCGAAGTTCTGGAAGTGCAGGTCGCCGCTGCCGGTGGCCGAAGAGAAGTCCACGTTCGAGTAGTTCGTCATCAGCTTGAGGCTGCCGATCACATACGACGCGCCGGCCGAGAGGATGCCCTGGTAGCGCGCGTTAGCGAGCGCGTCGCCGAACACCGAGTTGACGAAGCTGCCGCCGCTGCCATAACCGGCAACCGCCGTGATCGGATCGTTCACGCGCAGGTAGCCAACGCCCGCGCTGAACGAGCCGAGCGTGTAGGCCGCCGCCGCGCTATACGAGGCGTTGTTCGAGAACTGGCCCGCCTGGCCGCCAAACGAGTAGTGGCCTTCGAACTGGAAGCCGGCGAGCACGGGGCTCACGTATTTCACGGCGTTGTTGACAGGGAACCCGTTGTCGAGGTTGTCCATGTCGTTCGGGTGTGCGAAATACCAGCCGCCGTAGTTGCCGTTGAGCGAATACGGTTCGATCAGATCGACGGTGGCGTCCCATTGCTTGCCGAAGGTGACCTGGCCGTATTGATCCGACTTGAAGCCGACATAAGCGTTACGCGAAAACGCGAGACCGCCGCCGAGTCCTCCCGTCGCGGCATTGAAGCCGCTTTCGAGCCGGAAGATCGCGGAGTAGCCGCCGCCCAGGTCTTCGGAGCCGCGCAGACCCCAGCGGCTGCCAGCGGGCACGCCGCTTTGCATCTGAACGAGCTTGCTGCCAGTGCCCGGCACGAGTTGCCCGTTCGCCCCGTTCGCCACATTGCTGGCATAGTCCACGCCAAGGTCGATGAGGCCGTACAGCGTCACGCTGCTTTGCGCGTGCGCGCCGGCTGCGGCGAGCGCCAGCGGCAGCGCCGCGAGAATCTTCTTCTTCATTTAAGTATCCTTATCATGCAGCCGCGTTGCGCGGCTGCCGTCTTCTGACCGGTATCCGGTTGATATCGTTTATCTGATGCAGCGCATTGGACTTACGCGCCGAGCGACTTCTGCACCTTTGCCGCTACATCTGCAGGCACCCAGGTCTTCCACATCTCAGGGTGCTGCTTGAGGAACTTGAGCGCTTCGTCCTGTGCATCGACCTTATGCTCGGTCATGTCGAGGATCGTCGTGTTCAGGAAGTCGATGGGCAAGCTCACCTTCGAGAAGAAGGCCATCACGTCGGGCTCAGCCTGATAGAACGGTGTCGAAACGCCGATCTTCAGCTGCGACACCAGATACGACGAGGCGCATTGCTGCGCGCTGTTGGCGTCGCGCAGCGTCTTCCAGCACGCTTCGTTGAATGGCGGCATTTTGAGCTGAACGAACTTGTACTTCGCCATCAGCGCGGCCGGCTCCCAGTAGTAGGTGAGAATCGGCTTGCCGCGCGCGTAGGCCGAGGAGATGGCCGCGTCGAGCGCCGCGCCCGTGCCGGGGCGGAAGTTCGTGTAGGTGTCGTCGAGCTTGAGCAGCTTGAGCAAGCGCGTATTCACGCGCTCGCAGTCCCAGCCCGAGGGGCAGTTGAGGAAGCGGCCGCGATCGGGTTCCTCGTCGTCCACGAAAAGGCCCTTGTATTTGGGCAGATCGCTCACGGATTGAAGGTCGGGCGCGCTCGCCTTGATGCCGCGCTGCGCGTCGCCGTGCACCACATAGTCGGGCACGTACCAGCCTTCCTTCGTGCCGCCCGGCAGCGTGTCGCCCACGAGCTTGACCGAGCCCGCCTTGACCGCGCCCGCGATGATCTCCGAACGGCCCGTCCACTGCTCGGCCCAGACCTGCAGATCGTTGCGCGAGAGCGCCGTTTCGGTCGCCGCGGTGCTGCCGGGAACGGTGTCGGTCTGGCAGCTATAGCCGTTCTTGAGGATGTAGCGCAGCACTTCGCTCGTGAAGTTGCCGCTTTCCCACGTGATGCCCGCGAAGCGCACGGGCTTGCCGCTGCTGCACCAGGTGCCGGCGGCGTGCGCAGGCAGGGCGGCGAGCGCGAGCGGCGCCGCGAGGCAGGCCGCGCGTAAGAGGGACGTCAAGCTTTTCATTGCGTGTCTCCGTTTTATTGAAATGTTTTGGAATGCTTCATATATGGGCTGGCACCTCGCCGGTGCCATGCCCCGTCATGCTTCAGTCGTAACGGCTGTCGTGTGCGCGTGTGGCGGCGAGCATGGCTTCGTCGAGTTCGATGCCAAGGCCCGGCGCATCGCTGAGCTCGATCCAGCCATTCGCGTCGATGTCGATCACGTGCTTGATTGGGAAGTCGCGCCGCGCAGGCGTCCATTCGGGCGGGTCGTACGGAAACTCGACGAACGGCGCTTGCGCGGCGCCCGCCACGACATGCAGGTTCGCCGCGAGGCCAATGCCGTTGCCCCACGTATGCGGCGTGAACACCTTGCCGTGCGCTTCGATTTGCGCCGCGAGCCGTCGCGCGCCTTCCATGCCAAGCGTGCAGACGACATCAGGCTGATAGACATCGAGACAGTCGTGCGCGAGGAGCGCCGCGAATTCGTGCGCGTCGCGCGTCATCTCGCCGCCTGCGATACGGATGCCGAGTCCTTCCACTTGCTTGCGCAACTGCGCGTGGCCGGCGTAGTCGCCGCGATGCAGCGGTTCTTCGACCCAGTACACGCGATACTTTTCGATTTGCCGGATCACGGCGAGTGCTTCGTCGGCGCGCCACGGCGCCTGGGTGTCCCAGGGCATGCGCCAGCCCTGGTTGCAATCGACCATGAGTTCGATGGCGTCGCCCGCGGCTTCGCGCACGGCCGCGAGCGCGGCGAGATCGTCGGCCAAAGTCGGTCGGCCAAAGCGCACCTTGAGCGCCGGGAAGCCGCGCGCGACGGCATGCTCGGCCCACTGCGCCATGCCTTCGAGCGTGCGATGCACGCCTGAAGACGCATACGCGCGCACCCGCCTCGAACGGCCGCCGGCCATTTGCCAGCAAGGCTCGCCGCGAATTTTGCCGGCGAGGTCCCAAAGCGCGACGTCGAGCGGCCAAAGGCGGCCTGCGTGGAAGCTGAGGTTGTCGAGCACTGCGGAGTGCCGCGCCAGATCGAGCGGGTCTGCGCCGATGAAAAGGTCGCGGTAGTCGTCGAACCCGTACATGGCGTCGCCGGAGCCGATGCCCACGCGGCCTTCGTCGTCTTCCACGCGCACAATCGTCGCCGGGAAGGCGTGCCGCGGGCGGCTGTCCCACGAGGCGGGGAACGGCGGGTCGAGCGGCAGCCGGTGCTGGCTCACGGTGATGCGGGCGATGCGGTTCGTCATGGCGCGTGGCGCGCCGCCGGGAAGGGCGCAACATTGCGTAACTTACGTATGAAGGTACGCATGCTGCACGCCGTGGGCGGGCGATTGTCTCCTTGGCCTTGTCAGGCGTTACGGCATCCTAGAGGGTCAATTTCACGCACTCAATGAAGTCAATTGAAGTAAATGACAGCCTTCATTTCCGCGAATTGGGCGCGATAATGACGCAGCCGCCGCGCCGTGCCGCGGCGTGCTTTTCTCCTTCGGGAAAACCATGAACGGCTGGATGCCCACGCTCTCACGCAGCAGCGAACCCAAGTACCGGGCGATCGCCCAGGCCTATGCGCAGGCCATTCACGGCGGGCAGATGCTGCCCGGAGAAAAGCTGCCCGCGCACCGGCTGCTCGCGAAGAAGCTCAACGTCACGACCGGCACGGTGAGCCGCGCGTATGCGGAACTGGAGCGCGGCGGCCTGGTGGTGGCGCGTGTGGGCGACGGCACCTATGTGGCCGAGCCCGACGCAGACGGCGCGCGCATGCAGGACCGCACGCGACCCGCGCCCGAGTCGAGCGAGCGGGCTGCGGCGATCACCGCGGGTGCGCCGGGCGTCTATGCACCGGGACGCCTGATCGATCTCGGCCAGAACGTGCCGATGCCGACCGACGAAGCCTTCCTGCTGACACAGACCTTGCGCGAACTGGCCGCCGACGAGCGGCTGGCGGGCGAACTGCTGCTATATCAGCCCGAAGGCGGCCGCCGCTCGCACCGCGAGGCGGGTGCGCGCTGGCTCGCGCGCATGGGCTGCACGGTGGCCGCCGAGCGCGTGCTGGTCACGCAGGGCGCGCAGCACGGTCTTGCCTGTGTGCTGCGCGCGGTGCTGCGTCCAGGCGACACGATTTTCGCCGAAGCGTTGAGCTATCCCGGCATCGTCGCGCTCGCACGGCAGTTACGGCTGAATCTCGTCGGCATCGAAATCGACGAGGAAGGCATCGTGCCCGCCGCGCTCGAGCGCGCGTGCGGCCTGCTCGCGCCGCGCGCGCTCTTTTGTGTGCCGACGCTGCACAACCCGACCACGGCAACACTTTCCGAAGCGCGCCGCGCGATGATCGCCGAGATCGCCGTGCGACATCATCTCGTCGTGATCGAGGATCTCGTGCCCGCCGCCTTGCTCAGTGCGCCGCCCACACCGCTCGCGGCGCGTCTGCCCGAGCATGGCATCGTCATCAGCAGTCTTTCGAAGGCGGTCGCGCCGGGCTTGCGCATTGGCTACGTGCAGGCGCCGCAGGACTGGGTCGGCAAGATCCTCGCGGTAATACGCAGCGATTGCTGGATGACGTCGCCGCTCTCCGCGGAAATTGCGGCGCGCTGGATCGTGGATGGCGAGATCGATCGCCTCGTCGCGCAGCAGCGCGAGCAGGTGGACGCGCGTCACGCGATCGCCGCCGAGGTGCTGGCGGACTGGACGTATCGCACCGATCCGGCAAGCCCGCATCTCTGGCTGCCGCTCGCCGAGCCCTGGCGCGCCGCCGAATTCTCGGCGGCGCTGCGTCAGGCCGGCGTGCTCGCGAAAACGGCGGACAGCTTCGTGATCGGGCGCGGATCGGCGCCGCACGCGGTGCGCTTGAGCCTGGGCGGCGCGCGCAGCCACGAGGCGCTGCGCGAGGGGCTGGAACTGCTGGCGCGCACGCTGCGCAACGGGCCGGAAGGGCTTTATTCGGCGTAACGCCGCGAGGTTTTATTCGACGATGAACGATACCGATCGCTTGCGCCGCTCATCGACCGAAAGCGAGAACACGTCGGGCCGCGCATAGTGCCCCACCACGTCGAAATCGTAGCGGGCGCGAGTGAGTTCATCGGTGTCGATCTCCGCGACGACGAGCCCGGTTTCACCGCGCAACGGTCCGGCCAGCACGTCGCCAAGCGGCCCGACGATCAAGCTGCCGCCATTGATGAGCGGCCGGTTCTCGTCCCAGCCCGGCACCTCGACGCCGAGCGCCGCGGGCGAGGGCTGCACCTGGCACGCGCTGATCACGAAGCAGCGCCCTTCGTGCGCAATGTGGCGCATGGAGCACTGCCAGATGTCGCGCTCGTCCACGGTGGGCGCGCACCAGATCTGCACGCCCTTCGCGTACATCGCCGTGCGCAACAGCGGCATGTGGTTTTCCCAGCAGATCGCGGCGCCCGCTACGCCGGATTCCGTGCGTACGGTGGGCAGCGTCGAGCCGTCGCCTTGCCCCCAGATGAGCCGTTCGGTGCCGGTGGGCATGAGCTTGCGGTGCTTCGCCACGAGCCCCTCGCCCGGATTGAAGAAGAGCGCGGTGCAAAAGAGCGTGCTGCCATCGCGCTCGATCACGCCGATCACGAGCGACGCGCCGCAACGCGTCGAAAGCTCGGCGAGTACTTCGGTTTCCGCGCCCGGCACGTCGATCGCGTTCTCGTAGTAGCGCGCGAATGCTTCGCGGCCTTCGGGCAGGCGGTAGCCCAGGCGCGTGCCGAATATTTCTCCTTTCGGGTAACCGCCGAGCAACGCCTCGGGCATGACCACGAGCTTCGCGCCCGAGGCGCGGATCTGCGCTTCGAAGGAGAGAATCTGTTCCAGCGTGTGCGCTTTGCCGGCGGCGGACGAACCGATCTGCAGCGCGGCGACTTTCGACTTGGCCATGATGGCGTGCTCCCAGGGGTGTGGACAGCTCACATCTTTCCACGGCGATAAAATCGCGAGAACGTATATCGATACTAAGTGATATGAACCAGTTTGATATCGCAGGCGTGGACCTGAATCTGCTGAAAATATTCGAGGCGCTGTTCGAGGAGGGCGGGGCGAGCCGCGCCGCGATTCGCCTCGACATGACGCAGTCCGCCGTGAGCGCGGCGCTCAGGCGTCTGCGCGCGCTCTATGCGGACACGCTCTTTGTGCGTACCGGGCGCGGGCTCGCGCCGACCTCGCGCGCGCAGGAGCTCAAGCCCGTGATCAGTGAAGCGCTCGACCGTTGCCGCCATAGCCTCGCGATTGCCTCGCCCGACGCGACCACGTTTCATGGACGCGCGGTCTCGATCGGGCTCTCCGACGACTTCGAGGTGGCCATCGGCAGGCGCATCATCGAAACGCTGGAAGCGAGCGCGCCAGGCCTGCGCATCATCTTTCGCCAGACGCACAGCCAGATCGTCGCCGACGCGCTCGCGAATCAGGAGATGGATCTCGCGGTCGCCGCGGGCGGCTTCGCTTCGCGCGGGCTGAGCCACCGGGTGCTCGGCGAGGGCAGCTATGCGTGCCTCGTGGACGACGCGCCGCGCACGCCGCGGCGCTTGACGCTTGGCGACTACGTGTCGAGAGGGCACATCCTGGTGTCGTCCGGCGGCGTGGTAGGGATCGTCGATGAGGGCCTCGCCGCGCGCGGCCTGAAGCGCAATGTGGTGGCCTCTACGACGCATTTCGCCGCGTTGCCCTTCCTGCTCAAGGGCACGCGCAGCGTCGCCACGATTCCGCGCCACGCGGCCGAGGCGATCGCGCGCGTGGCCGGACTGAAACTGCTTGCGTGTCCGATCGATCTGCCGTGCTATCCGGTGGAACTCGGATGGCGCAACAGTTCGCTGCGCGACGCCGCCATCGTCAAGGTTCAAGCCGCCATCATCGCGTGCTTTCCGACAAAAAACACCGGCTAAACACTGATCGACACCCAGGCGGCATTCGCGTTGAATGATCGGGCACGAGATTTGCGCCCAACCATTGATTTCCCATAACGACGATAGCAGCGATAACGACGATATCGACGGACTCCACAAGGAGCTTCTCCGCATGCGCGCAATGCCTTTCCCTGACGGCTACACGATCGAGTCACATTCGCAAGAACCGCGCGACCTGCGCCGAGTACCCATTCATCCCGATCACTGGTATCCGCTCGCCTGGTCGCGCGAACTCAAGCCTGGCAAGACGCTGGGTACGCATTTCGCCGGCGAGCCCATCGTGCTCTTTCGCACCGCGTCAGGCACGGCGTACGCGCTCGAAGACCGCTGTGCCCACCGCCAGGTGCCGCTGCATGCGGGCGTGGTGGACGGCGAGTCGCTTCGCTGCGGCTACCACGGCTGGACCTACGATTGTTCGGGCCAATGCGTGGACGTGCCCTACCTCGGCCGCGAGCGCCTGCCCAACGGCGTGCGCGCCTATCCGTGCCGCGAGGCGCACGGCATGATCTTCGTTTTTCCCGGCAACGCCACGCTCGCTGAAGACTGTCCGCTGCCCGTGCTGGATTCGGTAACGGACAAGGCCTACAAGACGCGCCGCTTCGGCCAGGAGGTGAAGTGCCACTACTCGTTCATGCACGAGAATCTGATGGACATGAATCACCAGTTTCTCCACCGCCGCCAGATGGGCCAGATGCGGGCACGCTCGCTCGGCCGGCGGCGCGGCGAGACTTCCATTGAAGTGGATTACACGTTCGTGCGCATGGCGGGCAAGCAGCCCGCGGGCGAGGCGCTCGTCTTCGGCGCGAGCAAGAACCGCGCGGACCCGAGCGATCAGAGCGTGATGACCATCCGCACGGAATATCCGTATCAAACGCTCAAAATCCGCTCGAGCGACGACTCGCTCCTCATGGACCTGTGGATCGTTTATGTTCCGCTCGATGCGCAGCAGCGCACGAACCGGACTTTCGGACTCCTTTCTGTGCGCCGGCCTGCCGTGCCGTTTCTGCTAGACGCGGCGTGGCCGCTGCTGGTCTGGTTCACGGAGCGCATCTTCAAGGAAGACCGCACCATCGTGGAACTCGAACAGGCCGCGCACGACAACCAGGGCGCCGACTGGAATCACGAAGTTTTTCCCGTCATCAACGAATTGCGCGACCTGCTGCGCGAATGCGGCGAGCGCACCGTGATTCCCATTCGCGAGGTTAGCGAAGTCTGAGGCGCTCACGTCAGGCGGTTTTACTGGCGCGCGGTTTCGCAGGCGCTTTTTTCTTCGCTTTGCCCTGGTTGAATTCGATTGCCGCGCGAATAAGCGCCTTCAGCGCGCGCTTGTCGACCTTGTCGCCCTCGAGATAGTCGATGGCGCGTCGCGCGTTGCCGTCGAGCCCGGCGTTGAAGAGCTTGTTCGGGTCGGGCAGGCTCGCGCCGTACAGGAACGTGAGCTTGACCTTGCCTTTGTGCGCATTGCCCACTGCGATCATGCCGTCCCGATACCACACGGGGCTACCCATGTATTTCCATTCTTCGACGATCGCCGGGTCGGCTTCGAGAATGGCCTCGCGCATAGCGGTGAAGGTTTCGCGGCGCCAGTCGGTGAGTTCCACGATTAGATGGTCAATACGTTCTGATGGGGTCATTCGCGCTCCGTGCCTTGCATGGCTTCCCGTCGCCGGGCGATCAGGAACGTAATGTAGCACTCTGCGCATCAGGTGACGTGCGCGATGACCAAGGGAAGCACGAAGGGCAAGACGAGCGCGGAAATCGTGCCGTTCATCGCCATGCCGAGCCCGGCGAACGCACCCGCTTCCTCGCTGATCTGGAACGCGCGCGCCGTGCCGATGCCATGCGACGCGACGCCAATCGCGAAGCCGCGCGCGTCGTCGCGTCGTACGCCGAGCACGCCAAGGACGAAGGTCCCCATCACGGCGCCCGAAATGCCAGTGGCGATCACGATGGCGGCGGTCAGCGCGGGCATGCCGCCCACTTTCGCGGAAATCAGCATGCCAATGGCGGCGGTGACCGACTTGGGGGCGAGGGAGGCGACCGTTGCGGGCTGGCAGCCGAACAGCACGGCGATCGCCACCGCTGAAACGACGGCCACGCAACTGCCGGCGAGCAGGCCGAACACTAGCGGAACGAACGCTTCGCGCAGTTTATGCAGTTGACGATGGAGCGGAACAGCGAGCGCCACGATCGCCGGGCCGAGCAGAAAATGAATGAAGCGCGCGTGCTCGAAGTAGGCCTCGTAAGGAACGCCAGCTATCTTCAGCAGGCCGGTGAGCAGCAGGACCGCGATCGCGACAGGATTTGCTAAGGGATTGCGCCCGCAGCGCTGGTGTATCCAGCAGGCGAGCAGATAGACGCCAATAGTCGTGGCGATGGCGGGCACATCCGAACGCGTGAGCCACGCGCCGATGAAGGCGGGTGCCGTATGTTCAGGCATGATGGGTCTCCTCGCGGCATACCCGGCGCAAAGCCGCCGAAGCCGCCTACTGTTCGACCTTCGCGGACTGCATCGATTGTTTCGTTTTCCTTTCGAGCAACGCGCAGGTCACGAGTCCGCCTGCGGCGATCGAAAGCGCGGTGCTCACCACGATGGCGACAGCGATTGCGAATAGTTGACCTTTCAACACGCCGCCAAGCGCGAATACACCGGCGCCAGCGGGGATAAACAAAAGCGAAAGATGATTCAGCAACCCAAGTGCCGGACCTGCCACGTGGCGCTCGACCCGAGGCGCCGCGGAAAGCAGGCAGAGCAGCAGCACGAGGCCGATGACCGGGCCGGGAATGGGCACGCGCACGATCCAGGCGATCCATTCTCCTGCGCCCTGCAGCGCGACAAGCAGCGCGAATGTGCGCACGAACGCGAGGTCCGCCTTGATTGGCGCGGGGGCATGCGTTGGGGCATGGGCGAAGTGGCGCATCGGGAAGCTCCGAACGAACGCATCGAACGCAACGACACGCAGGCAGTATCCGCCCGCCACGTGAACGAAAACATGGACAGCAACTGAAGAAATCGTTAAGTGTTGATCGACGCGCCCGTTCCGGCCGTTGTGACGGAGCTGGATGCTTTTTGCGCTTCCGGCTCCATGAGGGAGATGGTGAAGAAGCTGCCCATGACCGCGGAGAGGATGATGAAGATCGATGCGGCATCGACAAGGAAGCCGAAATACCGGAATACGAGGAAGCAAACCGAAAGCGTCAACAAGTTAAGCGTAAGGCCGATGATCGCGGACGCTTTCGGCACGGTGCGCATGAATACGGCGAGCCTCGAATCGCTGCGCGGCATATACCAGATGAAGAGCAGGCCGAGCACCAGAATGAAGGCCGTCTCACACCAGATCAGCCAGTCCGGACGCTGCAGGAAACGCCCCTCGAAAATCGTCTCGATCACCTGTGCCTGAATCTCGATGCCGGGCACCAGTTCGCCTAGCGCGGTCGTGCGCATGTCGGTCAAGCCCGTGCCGGTGAGACCGACGAGTATCAGCTTGTTACGGATGCGGCTCGCGTCGACCTTGCCTTTCAGCACGTCGCTCGCGGAAACATAGCGCTGCTGCGTGCTCGCGATGGAGGCGAAATGCAGCCAGATATCGCCGTCGGGTTGCGTGGGCACCCGCACGTCCGCCACGCCCACGGCCCGTACGCCCGATTGGCCCGCAAACACCTCGATGGCTGGAGAGCCGGTGGCCACGCGCAACATTTCTATAGGCAGACCAGGCACGAGCTTGTCGCGAAGACCCAGCACGAGCGGAATGCGCCGTACCGTGCCCTGTTCCTGCGCGACGTTGAGCATGGCCTGGCCGTGGGCCGCGCCCTGCAGTTCGGGAAGGCTCGCGAGCACGTAGTCGAAGCGGTGAACGTTCGCGAGCGCATCCGAGCCGTGCACGAGCACGGGGGCGCTCAGAATGTCGGTACGTGTCGTGGATGTCGCATAGTCGAACGCCGCCGCGCCCAGGATAGAAGGCGACGCGCGCAACGCGGTCGCGAGAATACGCTCGTGGCTGGGCAGCGCGCGCAGTTGTGTGGCGAGCGCCGCTTCCGAGGCGGGCAAGTTGTCGGCCACGTTGCCAGGCGAGGTTTGGTCGGGCTCGGGCATGTAGATGTCAAGTCCGATTGCCAGCGGTTTGTTCGCCTCGATCGCATCGACGAGGCCAGCGAGGCGGTTGCGCGGCCAGGGCCATTGGCCGAAGGCTTCGAGCGTCTTGTCGTCGATCTCGACGATCGTCACCGGTTGTGTGGTCGGCACGCGTGGAAAGCGGCGCTGATAGTGGTCGAAAAGAAGCTGGCGCGCGGAGCCGAAGGTATCGGGCAACACGTCGATGAGCGTGTCGAGAAAGGCGGGGCGAGCAACGTCGCCGGGCCATTCGCTGCACAGGTTGATGAACAGAAACGTCACGAGCACCGCGAGCGCCCAGGGGCGCCCCTTGCCCGCCCGCATCAAGCGCCTGACGAACGCGATGCATGAGTTGCGGTAGCGTTTCATGGTGGCATGGGCTTGATGAGGAGCACCGCGTATCGATATGGATTACTGAACGGTGATGACCGCGCGCCGGTTCGCCTGATTGGGCACGCCGTCAGCGGTATGGACGAGCGGCTCGCGCTTGCCCCGGCCGGCAACTTCGATCTGCTGCGCGGGTATGCCGGACTTCACCAGAAACGACGCTACGCTTTGCGCCCTGCGCATGGAAAGCCGGTCGTTGAACTCTTGCGAGCCCGCCATATCGGTGTGGCCGACCACTGTGAGGTGAGGGGCGGGCCAAGTCGCCAATACTTTCTTCAAATCCGTAACGGTGGCCGCGGACTCGGGTGCGAGCTGTGTGGCGGAATCAAAAACGAAATTGATCGTGAACGTTCTCGGGCGGGGCGGCTCGGCTGCAAGCAGATCGCCGTAGTGCGTCTCAACGGCGGCCTTGTTATCGGCGGTTTGCTCGATCGCGCCGCCTTTCGAAACATCCGCGCGCGTGTAGGCCTTGTCGATGACTTGCGTCTTGCTGCCGCTATGCACGATCACGTTGCCGACGCTGCCGTCCGGATTGGGCAGCAGCGTGATCTTGTCGGGCGTGCTGCATGCGAGGAGGCACAAGCATAGTGAGAGCGTCAGGCACCGCGACAGCCAGTGTTCTGCTTTCATTGTCTTCAATGATCGTTCTCCCCGCTTCCCCCTACCTCGATGATGAATTCGGTGCCCCGCACGCCGAGCGTCGTGGTGGGCGTGCTGTAGCGCACGGCTTCCGGATTGGCCTTCGCGAGCTTGCCGTCGACCACGGCGAGCGAGCCGCGCTTGATGCTCACGTCGAGCGCGCCGTCGTAGGTGGTGGTGTTGAATGCGAACTTGTTGAGATCGAGAACGGAGTTGGCGCCCTCGGTCAGCAGCGTGTTGTCGCGCAGCGTGATGCCAACGGAAGATGCCTGCCCGGTCAGGACGCGGTCGCTTGCGAACACCTCGCTGCCGACCGCAACGCTCACCGGTTGGCTCGCACGTTCGATATGCACCGAGCCTTTGAGCGTCTTGACTATGCCAATAGCATCGGCTGCGTGCGCGTCGAAGACTGGCGGCCACCCGCAGGCGAGAAGCAAGGCATATTTGATGGCTTGGCTACGCACTGGCGATACCGTTTGGCGAAACGATCGTGAGGGATAGCGCCGGCTCTCTCGGGCACCTGGCGAGGATAGGGATTCCGCGTGGACCGCTCTGTGCGTTAGCGCACATAGTCCACTGTGGCCCAAGCGGTGCGTCAGGGCGCCACACCACATCTCGAAATCATTCGATATGGCGCGCGCGGCGGACTCCCTATCCTGATACCTGTCCCGCAACCAACTTGTCCCGGAGAACCGTCATGAGCCCGCTTTCATCGCTGATCGATCATTCGCACCTGCTCAATCGTGTTCAGACGCTGTACTCGTTCGCGCCCGCCGAGGAAACGTTTGCAGCCGACGAGCGTGCCGCGGTGGAGACGGCCGTCGAACAGGATGACGAACGCACGGCCCAGATCAAGGGCCTCGTTAGCGGTACGTTGTTGTTCATGCCGTTCCTGCTTGCGTATGTCGTTGCGTGTGGCAGCAGGTAATTTCAGGTGCATCGGTAAGGTCCGACGTGCCCAGCCGATGCCAGGTTTTGCGAGCCGCGCGAGAGGCCGCCCCCTCAGTGATCGTGCTTCACTTGCGCCATCATTGGCTGGCTCGCCTTGCGGCTCAGCATCAACGTCACCACCGCGGAAAGCGCGAGCGTCGCGCCAACGACGTACAAGCCCGCGGCATAACCCCCGGTCTGAGTCTTCAGCCAGCCGATCGCGACGGGTCCCACGAACCCGCCGAGATTGCCGATCGAATTGATCATGGCGATCCCTGCCGCTGCCCCCGCGCCGGAGAGAAACATGCTCGGCATGGCCCAGAGCGGCGCCTTGGCGGCGCTGATGCCGATATTGACCACCACGAGCGCCAGCACGATCATCAGCGCCGTGCTGGCCTGCCCCGCGAAGACGAAACCCACGCATGCGAGCACACAGGGAATCACGACGTGCCAGGTGCGCTCCGCCGTGCGGTCGGAGTGCCGCGCCCAGAGAATCATGACGACGACTGCGACGATGCTCGGTATCGCGTTCAGCAGGCCCGTTTCGAGCGAGCTGAAGCCGTATTGCCGGATGATGAGCGGCGCCCACAGACCAAGCGTGTAGAGGCCCGCCGAGGTGCCGAAGTAGATCAGCGCGAGCGCCAGCACGCGCGGGTCGCGCAGGGCGCTCAGCGCGCCTGCCGTGTGGCCCGTGTGGCTCTCGCGCGCCCGCGCTTCATCTGCGAGCTTCGCCATTAGCCAGTCGCGCTCTTGCGGCTGCAGCCAGCGCGCTTTGGAAGGCGTATCGGTGAGGACCTTCAGGACCACGAAACCCAGAAGCACGGCGGGAACCGCTTCGATCACGTAAAGCAGTTGCCAGTTGGCGAGACCGAACATGCGCGGCAGTTGCATGAGCGCGCCCGAAATGGGCGAGCCGAGCGCGGTCGAGATCGGCGCGGCCGCCATGAACCATGCCGCGGCTGCCGCGCGCTGCTTCGTCGGGAACCAGAGGCTCAGATAGAGGATGATGCCGGGGAAAAAGCCCGCTTCCGCCACGCCAAGCAAAAAGCGCAGTGCATAGAAACTCGTGGGCCCGGTCACGAATGCGGAGGCCGCCGAGACAATACCCCACGTGACCATGACGCGCGCGATCCAGATGCGCGCGCCCACGCGGTGCAAAATGAGGTTCGAAGGCACTTCGAACAGAAAGTAGCCGATGAAGAATAGCCCGCCGCCGAAGCCGAACGCCGTGGGCGAAAGGCCAATCGCCTTATTCATCGTCATTGCCGCGAAGCCGACGTTGACCCGGTCGAGGAAGCTCACGAAATAGAGCAGCATGACGAACGGGATGATGCGCCACATCAGTTTGCGTGTGACGATTGCTTCGGTGTCCGAATTCACGTGTCTCCTCCTTGGAGGGTTGACGAGGGCGCGCGGGTATTTTTTGTGTCACGCCCCCGTGTCTGCTTTCTTTGACGGCGCGGCAGCGCTCAGGCAGCGACGGCCGCCTTCTCGACGAGTTCGCATACCGCAGCCGTGACCTGCGCGGTAGTCGCCTTGCCGCCAAGGTCGCCGGTGTGCAGCGCGGGGTTGGCCGTCACGGTCTCGATGGCCTGCATCACGTGAGCGGCGGCTTCGGTTTCGCCGAGGTGTTCGAGCAGCATCACGACCGACCAGAACGTGCCGATGGGATTGGCGAGCCCCCGGCCCATGATGTCGAAGGCGGAACCGTGGATCGGCTCGAACATCGACGGATAACGCCGCTCGGGGTCGATGTTGCCCGTGGGCGCAATGCCGAGGCTGCCTGCGAGCGCGGCGGCGAGGTCGCTGAGAATGTCGGCGTGCAGGTTGGTCGCGACGATCGTGTCGAGCGAAGCGGGGCGGTTGACCATGCGCGCCGTGGCGGCGTCCACCAGTTCCTTGTCCCACTTCACGTCCGGGAACTCCTTCGAGACTTGCAGCGCAATCTCGTCCCACATGACCATGGCGTGGCGCTGCGCGTTGCTCTTGGTGATGACCGTGAGCAGCTTGCGGGGGCGCGATTGTGCAAGCCGGAACGCAAAGCGCAGGATACGTTCGACGCCGGCGCGCGTGAGGATCGAGACATCGGTTGCGGCTTCGAGCGGATGGCCCTGGTGCACGCGGCCGCCCACGCCCGAATATTCGCCTTCCGAGTTTTCGCGCACGATCACCCAGTTCAGGTCTTCGGGCTTGCAGCGCTTCAAAGGCGCGTCGATGCCGGGAAGGATGCGCGTGGGGCGCACGTTCGCGTACTGATCGAAGCCCTGGCAGATCTTCAGGCGCAGGCCCCAGAGCGTGATGTGGTCGGGTACGTCGGGGTCGCCCGCGGAGCCGAACAGAATGGCGTCCTTGCTGCGAATGGCGTCGAGGCCATCTGCGGGCATCATCACACCGTGCTGGCGGTAGTAGTCGGCGCCCCAATCGAAGTTCTCGAACTCGAACGCGAAGCGCTGTGTGGTTTTCGCAAGCGCTTCCAGCACCTCCTTGCCCGCCGGCACGACTTCCTTGCCGATGCCGTCGCCGGGAATGGTTGCGATGCGATAGGTCTTCATGTCTCGTTCCTTTGGAGTGTGGCCGGTGTGGCCAGTGTGGGCTCACTTTACCCAACTCCCGGTTCAAAAACCGGTGCTAGACTCAAAGCATCATTAACCTGAATTCACAAGTGGCGACCGTGACCGACACCGTTCAACCCGCCGATCTGGGCTTTTTCTCCACGCTCGCCTCCTCGGGCAGCCTGAGCGCCGCGGCGCGCGAACTGGGCCTCACGCCCGCTGCCGTGAGCAAGCGGCTCGCGCAAATGGAGGAGCGCGCCGGGGTGCCGCTCGTGAACCGCACGACCCGCCGCATGATGCTGACGCCCGAAGGCGAGGTGTACCTGGAGCATGCGCGGCGGATTCTCGACGAGATCGACGAGTTGGGCGAACTGCTCGGCGGCTCGAAGAAGCACCCCAAGGGATTGCTGCGCGTGAACGCCACGCTGGGCTTTGGGCGCAGCCATATCGGGCCGGCGCTTTCGCGTTTCGTCGTGCAGTATCCGCAGGTTTCCGTGCAGCTTCAGCTTTCGGTCATGCCGCCGCCGCTCACCGAAGATTCATACGATGTCTGCATCCGCTTCGGCGAGCCGCCGGATACGCGCGTGATCGCACGCCGTCTCGCGGCGAACCGGCGTTTGCTTTGTGCTTCGCCCGCCTATCTTGCGAACCGGGGCACGCCTTCCACGCCGCACGATCTCGCGAAGCACAACTGCATCAGCATTCGCCAGGGCGATGAAGCGTATGGCGTGTGGCGGCTTTCGAACGAGCGCGGCAATCCGCGCAAATCAGAAGCAATCCGAATCAATGGAAACCTTACGACCAACGACGGCGAGATTGCCGTGAAGTGGGCGCTGGATGGCCACGGCATTTTGATGCGCGCGGAATGGGATATCAACGAATATCTGGCGGACGGGCGGCTCGTGGTCGTGCTGCCCGAGTACGAAACGCCGGGCGCGGACATCTACGCCGTGTATGCGCAGCGGCATCAGCTTTCCACACGCATTCGGGCGTTTGTCGACTTCCTCGCGATCGAACTGGGTAAGTCGCAGCGATATCCCGTACCCCGAAATGCCTGATCTCGCTTCATTTCGCCACCGCGGCAATCACAGCAGCGAGGCGATGCGCAGCCTCTTTCATTTGAGCGCTGCTAAAGCCACCGAAGCCCAGGATCAGCCCCGGGCGCGCGGTGCCGGCGGCGAACATGGGCGACGCCGCGCGCACGGCGACACCCTCGTTCGCTGCGAGCCGCACAATCTGGTGATCGTCCAACCTTGCGGCGAGCCAAAGCACGAGATGCATGCCCTGATCGCCGGGCTCGATCCACGCAAGGTCCGGGGGCAATAGCGCTTCGAGTGTCCCGATCAGGCTGAGCCGCTGTTCCGCATAGACGTTGCGGACCTTGCGGACGTGACGTTCCAGGTGCCCCTCGGTCATGAAGGCGGCGAGAACGTGCTGATCGGCAGTGGGCGGATGGCGGTCCACGAGCACGCGCGCGCCGCAGAACGCATCGACGAGATGGGGCGGCACGACGACATAGCCCAGCCGCAGTGACGGAAAGAGGATCTTGCTGAAGGTGCCGAGATACACCACGCGATCCGGCGCCAACCCCTGCAGCGCGGGAAACGGATAGCCCTCGTAGCGCAACTCGCTGTCGTAGTCATCTTCGACGACCCACGCATGGGCCGAGCGCGCCCACGCGAGCAACGCCGCACGCCGCGCCATGCTCAGCGGCATGCCGAGCGGATATTGATGCGAGGGCGTGACGAACGCCACGCGTGCCTTCGGCGCCATGCGAATGCCTGCTTCGACGTCGAGACCTTCGGCGTCCACAGGCACGCGGACCATGGCGTCGCGGTAGGGCAGGCTCTCGAGTATGGCGGTGACGCCGCGGTAGGCCGGGTTCTCGACCCATGCCTGGTCGCTCGGCCCGAGCAGCACCTGGCTTGCGAGAAAGAGCCCCTGCTGGGTGCCGCTCGTCACGATGATCTGATCCGCTTCGCAGCGCACCGATCGTGACTTGCGCACATAGTCGGCGATGGCTTCGCGCAGCGCCTGTGCGCCAAGCGGATCGGCATAGCCGGTCGGCGAGGCAGGACCCCGTGCGCGCAAGCGGTTGCCGAGCCGGCGCCAGATATCGCCGGGCGCGGTCATGCCCGTTGGCACCGAAATGGCAAACGGCACCGGAGGAAGCGGTTTGAACTCGCGTCCGATCCTCGCGAACGCTTCGGCGCGTTCCGGCAACCCGGCTTCCTCCGCCTGCCGGGAAGCCGCGCTGGGAGCGCTCGCGGGCGGCGGCTCGGCCAGCGCGAGCGCCACGCGCGTGCCGGCGCCGGCTTTCGATTCCAGAAAGCCTTCTGCTATCAATTGTTCGTACGCCTCGACCACGGTGCCGCGCGCGACCTGGAGCGAAGCGGCGAGCGCGCGTGTGGAAGGCAAGGCATCGGCGGGTCTCAGGTCCCCTTTGCGCACCGCTTCGCGCAGCGCCTCGGCCACCTGGCGGCTAAGATTGCCTGCCTCACGGTCCAGCGTGCCGAACGATGGCATTTCCGCGGCCTGAGCTGTTCTCGGCATGATTCTGGTTCACTGGAACTTAAATAAACTGGATCTATAGGATAAACCACTTTTGGTGCAAACTTGGCCTTGTGGCAGCGCGGGCCACGTCATCCATTCACCTTACGAGCAGGGACACACGCATGTACGTACCAGCCCATTTCGCCGAAAACCGCAAGGACGTCCTGCATGACTGCATTGCCCAACATCCGTTCGGCACCTTGGTCACGCAGGGAAAAAGCGGGCTCGATGCCAACCACATTCCCTTTGAACTCGCGGCGGGCGAAGGCGAACTGGGCATCTTGCGCGCGCACGTTGCGCGGGCCAATCCGGTTTGGCAGGACGTGGCGAATGGCGACGAAGTGCTCGTGATCTTCCGCGCGGGCGACGCGTATATCTCGCCGAACTGGTATCCGAGCAAGCACGAAGCGCACAAGCAGGTGCCCACATGGAACTACGTGGTCGTGCATGCTCATGGGCGCATCAAGATTCTCGACGACGAGCGCTACGTGCGCGGCGTGATCGGCCGCTTGACGCGCACGCACGAAGCCACGCAGCCCAAACCCTGGAAAATGGCCGACGCGCCCAAGGACTACACGGACACGCTCGTCAAGATGATCGTCGGCGTGGAGATCGAGATCACGCGTCTGGTCGGCAAGAGCAAGCTCAGTCAGAACAAGGAAGAGCGCGATATTCGCGGCGCGGGCGAAGCACTCAAATCGAGCGGCGAGTCCCGCATCAGCGACGCCATGCTTGCCGCTGCCGACCAAAAGGCGCAATAGCGCATACAAGGGGCACCTTATGGCAAACGGCCCTCCGCTTGCGCCAGGCTTTTCATTCGTCGATTCCGCGAGCCCGCCATGGGTGCCCTCACGTTTCGCTCATGGCGTGGAGGTGAAGAACCTCGGCAAGGCAGATGGCCGTGCCATGCAACTGGTCCGGTTCGCTGCGGGCGCAACGTTTCCCACGCACCGCCATACCGGCCCCGAGTTCATCTACGTGCTCGAAGGCGAGGCCGTGCAGAACGGACTGCGGCTACCGGCGGGCTACGCGGGTGTCGCCGCACAGGGCACCGTCGACGTGGATTTCCATAGCGATACGGGCTGCATCTTCCTGCTCGCCTACGACCTGGACCAGGCTTTCGACCCAAGCTGATTGCCGGGCGCTCTGGCGGGTAAGCACGGGTAAACCACATTCCAGGCGCTTGAAGAAAATCTTCACAGGCCTATTCAACTAGTATTTAATAAACCGGCGCGGCAGTGAGCGACGGGTCACGCGCTTCGCCGTGACCTGACTCTGACGGTACGAGGCCGGAACGATGAATCCCCACGAATACGAAATCCACGATGCGCGCTTTCGCATGCTGTTGCAGCCCAACGCGCAGTTCGAGAAGCTCGCGGGCGGCTGCATGTGGGCGGAGGGGCCGGTGTGGTTTCCCGCCGGCGACTTTCTCGTCTGGAGCGACATTCCCAACAACCGGATGATGCGCTGGGTGCCCGGCATCGGCACGGGCGTCTTCCGCGCGAATTCGAATTTCAGCAACGGCAACACGCTTGACCGCGAATGCCGGCTCGTGACCTGCGAGCACGGCACGCGCCGTGTCACGCGCACGGAGCACGACGGACGCATCGCCGTCATTGCCGATCGCTTCGAGGGGCATCGGCTCAATTCGCCCAACGACGTGATCGTGCATTCGGACGGCTCGATCTGGTTCACCGACCCCGACTACGGCATTCTCGGCGACTACGAGGGCTATCGCGCGCCGAGCGAGATCGGCGGCTGCCATGTCTATCGCGTGGCGCCCGATACGGGCGTGGTGCAGCGCGTGGCCGACGACTTCGTGAAGCCCAACGGCCTCGCATTCTCGCCGGATGAATCGCGGCTTTACGTGGCCGATTCGGGCGCGTCGCATATCGAGGCCGGCCCGCATCACATCCGCGTATTCGACGTGGACGCGCACGGCGGGTTGCACAACGGCCGGGTGTTCGCGGAAGTGGCGCCCGGCGTGCCCGACGGCATGCGCGTGGACGAGTACGGCAACGTCTGGACGAGCGCGGGAGACGGCATCCACTGCTATGCGCCCGACGCAACGCTGCTCGGCAAGATCCTCGTGCCGGAAACGGTCGCGAATCTCGTGTTCGGCGGCCCGAATCGCAATCGCTTGTTCATTGCAGCCAACACATCGCTGTACTCGCTTTACGTCGGCGTGCGCGGCGCTTCCCAGGGAAACCGGCTATGACACTTCTCGACCCTGCTCTGCTTTCGGCCGCGCTCATTCTCCTCGATCGGCGCGACGACGTTGCCATCGCGCGCGGGCAGTTGATGCCCGGCTCGACGCTCTTTGGCGATCACACGGTCGCGGGCATGATTCCGCCTGGCCACAAGGTCGCGCTGCGCGACATCGACCAAGGCGAGCCAGTGCGCCGCTACGGACAGATCATCGGCTTCGCGAGCCGGCCGATCCGCCGTGGCGAACACGTGCATACCCAGAATCTCTCGATGGGCGATTTCGAGCGCGACTACGCATTCGGCGTGGACGCGCACGAAACGCCCGCGGCTGCACAACCTGCCACGTTTCTTGGCATCCGGCGCGCGGATGGTCGCGTCGCCACGCGCAATTACATAGGCATCCTCACTTCGGTCAACTGCTCGGCCACGGTTGCGCGCGCGATTGCCGATCACTTCCGCCGCGACATCCACCCCGAAGCGCTCGAAGCGTTCCCTAACGTGGACGGCGTGGTGGCGCTCACACACGGCGAAGGGTGTGCGCTCGCGGCGGAGGGCGAGCCCATTACGGTGTTGCGCCGCACGCTCGCGGGTTATGCGCGGCACGCCAACTTCTACGCAGTGCTGATCGTTGGCCTTGGCTGCGAAACGAACCAGATCGACGGTCTCGTGGAAGCCGAGCAACTGGAGCGCGGCGCGCGCCTTTCGACCATGACGATCCAGCAGACGGGCGGCACCGCGCGCACGGTTGCAGCGGGCATCGACCAGGTGCGTGCATTGCTGGCCGATGCGAATCGCGTGACGCGCGAGCCGGTGGATGCGCGTCACCTGATGGTCGGCTTGCAGTGCGGCGGCTCGGACGGCTACTCCGGCATTTCCGCGAACCCGGCGCTCGGTGCTGCCGTGGACAGGCTGGTCACGCACGGCGGCACGGCAATCCTCTCTGAAACGCCTGAAATCTACGGTGCCGAGCATCTGCTCACGCGGCGTGCGGCGTCGCGAGAAGTGGGCGAAAAGCTGGTGGCGCGCATTCGCTGGTGGGAAGCGTATTGCGCGCGCATGGAAGCGAACATGAACAACAACCCGTCCGCCGGCAACAAGGCGGGCGGCCTCACGACGATTCTCGAAAAGTCGCTCGGCGCGGTGGCGAAAGGCGGCACGACGCGGCTCGTTGAAACCTACGAGTATGCGCAGCCCGTGCGCGCTCAGGGGCTCGTGTTCATGGATACGCCAGGATACGACCCTGTGTCCGCCACGGGGCAGGTGGCGGGCGGCGCCAATCTCATCTGCTTCACGACGGGCCGCGGCTCCGCCTACGGCTGCGCGCCTTCGCCCTCGCTCAAGCTAGGCACGAACAGCGCGCTCTGGCGACGCCAGGAAGAGGACATCGACCTGAACTGCGGCCGCATTCTGGATGGCGAGCAAAGCGTGAACGAGACGGGCGCCGCGATCTTCGAGCTGATGCTCGCGACGGCCTCCGGGCAACGCACGAAGAGCGAACTGCACGGCTACGGCCAGAACGAATTCGTGCCTTGGCATCTGGGGGCGGTCATGTAGAGCGGAGGCGATTCGGACAGGCGCCGTAACTCGATGGGGAAGCGACGCCACATTCAGAAGGAGTGCTTTCGATGAAGGAAAAAACGCGCTGGCTGGTCATTTTCTTCTGTTTTCTGGCGATCGCAGTGAACTACATCGACCGCGCCAATCTCGCGGTCGCCGCTCCGCACATCATGAAGGACCTTGGCATCGGTCCTGCTGCCATGGGGCTGCTGCTGAGCGGCTTCTTCTGGACTTACGCCGTGATGCAACTGCCCTACGGCTGGTTCGTCGACCGGGCCGGCGCGCGCATCGCGTTGCCGTTCGCCGTGGGCTGGTGGTCGGTGTTCACCGCGGCCACCGCTGCAGCGAGCGGCTTCGCGGCGATGTTCGGCTGCCGGCTCATGCTCGGCGCGGGCGAAGCCGGTGCGTATCCATCGTGCGCGAAGCTCGTTAGCCAGTGGTTTTCGCGCGAAGAACGCGCGCTCGCCACGAGCATATTCGACAGCGGCTCGCGCGTGGGCTCCGCACTGTCGCTGCCGCTCGTCGCCGCGATCATGGCCGCGTGGGGCTGGAAGGCGTCGTTTGTGATTACCGGTGCACTTGGGCTCGTGTGGATCGTGGGGTGGGTCGTGCTGTATCGGGAACCTGAGGCGCGCGCGGCACTCGATCAGCCGCGCGCCCCCGTGCCGGCCGCCGCCTCGATACGCTGGAGCGGGTTGTTCCGCTACCGCACCGTGTGGGGCATGATGCTGGGGTTCTTCTGCCTGAACTTCGTGATTTACTTCTTCATTACGTGGTTCCCGAGCTATCTCGTGGAAGCGCGCGGTTTCTCGCTCAAGTCGCTTGGTACGCTCGGCACCTTGCCCGCCATTGCGTCGATACCTGGTGGCTGGCTGGGCGGCTGGCTTTCCGACACACTGGTCAAGCGCGGCTGGAGCCTCACGGCCGCGCGCAAGACGTGCATTGTCGGCGGCATGCTGCTTTCTTCCGTCATCACGCTCACTGGCATTGTTAAGGATGTCTATGTAATGCTCGCGCTCTTCGCGATTGCTTATGGAAGCCTCGCGGCCGCCGCGGCCAGCATCTGGTCGCTGCCAGCCGACGTCGCGCCCACGCCACGTCACGTCGCCTCGCTGGCAGGCATCCAGAACTTCGCATCGAATCTCGCAGGCATCGCGCTTACGACGTTTACAGGCGTGATGCTGCAACTCACGCGCGGCTCCTTCACGATTCCGCTCGTTGTCGCCGGCGGGTTTTGCGTGCTCGGCGCGGTGAGCTATCTTGTGATTGTCGGACGCATCGAGCCGCTGCAGGCGCCCGAGCCCATCGGTGTCGACGAATCGGCTTACGCGCCGCGCACCTGAGCGCCGCCTCTTACTCCGCAGCCAAACACAGGGTCACGTACATGTCGAATGCCACTGCTGCAAAAGGTTCAGAAGTCGTTGTCGAGGCTCGCGCGCTGCATGCCTTCGTCGTCGCCATATGGCGCGCGGCCGGCAGCGAGGCGCGCGAGGCCACGCTGGTTGCCGACCATCTCGTCGAAGCGAATCTCGCGGGGCACGACTCGCACGGTGTGGGCATGATTCCGCGCTATATGCTGGCGTGCCGCGAAGGCGAACTCAAACTGAACGCGCATGCGCAGGTCGCGCGCGACGCGGGCGCGGTGCTCACGATCGAAGCCGGGCGCGGCTTCGGGCAAGTCACGGCGTTCGAAGCGATGGAGCGCGGCATCGAGCGTGCGAAGTCGCTCGGCGTGTGCGCGCTCGGCCTGCGCAATGCCCATCACATCGGACGTATCGGGCACTGGGCGGAGCAATGCGCGCGCGCCGGGCTAGTGTCGTTCCACTTCGTCAACGTCGCGGGCGATCCGCTCGTCGCGCCGTTCGGCGGTATCGACAGGCGCTTCGGCACCAATCCGTTTTGCGCGGCGTTTCCGCTCGAGGGGCGCTCGCCGCTCGTGCTCGACTTCGCCACGAGTGCAATTGCCGCTGGCAAAGTGCGCGTGGCTTACAACAAAGGCGTGGATGTGCCGGCCGACGCGTTGATCGACAGCGACGGCCGCCCCACGCGCGACCCCGGCGCGTTGTTCAGCGACACGCAGCATGGCGCGCTGCGCGCATTCGGCGGCGCGGTGGCGGGGCACAAGGGTTCGGGGCTTGCCGCGATGTGCGAGATTCTGGCGGGCGCGCTCTCGGGCGGCTTCACGACGCGCGAGCAAACCATCGTTTCCACGCACGCGATCGTCAATTGCATGATGTCGGTGATCGTCGATCCGGCGGCGTTCGACGCGCCGTCGCGCGAGGATGAAGCGCTCGCGTTTGTCGAGTGGCTAAAGGCCACGCGGCGCGCGGCAGGTGTGGATGAGATCCTGCTGCCCGGCGAGCGCGAGGACGCGACGCGGCGTGCGCGCGAGGCGCGCGGCATTCCGGTGGATGCGACGAGCTGGGCGCAGATCGTCGATGCCGCGCGCACGGCGGGCGTCACTGATGCGCAAATCGCGGCGTGCGAGCGCAACTCGCGCTAACTGCGTGCCGCTCACTCGTCGCACTTCACCTCGTTTTTGGGCGCGACGATGATCACGGGGTAGGTTCCGCGATCGAGTTCCACGCGCACGACGATAGCGGTGGTAGCAGGGTCGCTATCGTCGTACACGCTCACCTTCTCGTTCTTCAACAGCGTGACGCCCGTGCAGCCGGACGCGTGACTGTCGTCGTCGGCGACCTTGCATTGAATATCGTTTTCCTTGAGGTAGCGGATTCGGTCACGCTCCGGCGTGGCCAGATAGTCGCGCACGCTTTGCGCCGAGCCTGCAACGCCCGTCACGTAGCCGATTGCACAATCGCGCTTCGAATTCGAATCGGCCGACGACGTTTGGGCAACGGCGGGAATGGTGGCCAGAGCCATGGCAGCGAAGACAGACGAGAGGGTGAGGCACTTCATGAGTGTTCTTTTGCCGCAAGAGTGGAATCGGCGATTTTAACGCTTGCGCGTAATCCGCTAAGATCGACGCGGCATTCACAGAGCGAAACGACGCCCCAAACCAGAACGCGCAATGGACCGAATCGACGCCATGAAGGTTTTCGTCGCCACGCTCGACGAGGGAAGTCTCGCGGCCGCGGGCCGCCGGCTGGGCCGCTCGCCCGCGGCGGTGAGCCGGGCCATTGCGTTTCTGGAGGAGCACACGGGCACGCCGCTCTTGTATCGCACCACGCGCACGATCCGGCTGAGCGATGCGGGCGAGCGCTATGCGCTGGCGTGCCGGCGCATTCTCGCCGATCTCGAGGAGGCCGACCTGCTCGCCGCCGACGAGCGCTCGGCGCCGCGCGGCCTGCTCGGCGTGACGGCGGCGGTGGCCGTGGGCGAAGAGGTGCTGGGCCCGATGATCGATGAGTTCATCGACCGCAACCCCGAGGTGTCGATCCGCCTGCATCTGCTCGACCGGCCCGCGAGCCTCATCGACGAGGGTATCGACGTGGCGTTGCGCATTGCGCATTTGCAGGACTCCACGCTCGTCGCCATTCCGGTAGGCGAGGTGCGGCGCGTGGTGGTCGCTTCGCCCGACTATCTCGCCACGCACCCGCCCATCGACGCGCCCGCCGATCTCGCGAGCCACCCGATCATTTCGATGACGCATTTCGGGCTCGACTCGTGGAGCTTCCCTGCGGCGCGCCAGACGGCGCTGCCCCAGGTCGTGCAGTTCTCGCCGCGCTTCATCGTGAATACGATACGCGCGGCGCGGGCTTCGGCCGTGGCGGGGCATGGCGTCACGCGGCTCTTTTCCTACCACGTGGCCGAGGAGGTCGAGGCGGGCAGGCTCAAGATCGTCCTGCGCGACAGCGAGCATGCGCCGCTGCCGGCGAATCTCGTCACGCCGCACGGGCGCCTTTCGGTGCCCAAGGTGCGCAGTTTCGTCGATTTCGCCGTGCCCCGGCTGCGCGAGTACTTCGAGCAGGCCCGTCGCATTACAGACGCCGATTGAGCGACATTCGTCCATTCGTTCGCGGCGCGGAAGAATGACTTCCGTATCGCGGCGATTCTCTCGCCAAGCGATCTAACCTAGACTGACTCCCATCTTCAGCAGGTGATTCATTGCCTCGCTTGCAGGGAGTCGTAATGCATCAAGCCGTCTCGAATCCGTCCGCGCGTGCAGCCTACAACGTCTGGCGGGGCACGCTCGCCGGGGCCAGCGCAAGCCTCATCGGCATTGGTCTCGCGCGTTTCGCCTACACGCCGCTGCTGGCCGCCATCATCGGCGCACATTGGTTCCCAGCCTCGACCGCCGCCTACCTCGGCGCGGCGAACCTCGGCGGCTATCTGGCTGGAGCGCTGCTCGCGGGCGCGATGGTTCGCGCCGCCAGACCCGCCACCGTGCTGCGCGCGATGATGCTGCTCGCAACCCTCGCCTTTGTCGCCTGTGCGGTGCCCGTTTCGTTCCTCTGGTTCTTCATCTGGCGCTTTGCCTCGGGCCTTTCGGGCGGCGCGCTGATGGTGCTCGCCGCACCCACGATCCTCGCGCACGTGCCGGCCGCGCGGCGCGGCTTCGCAAGCGGCGGCATCTTCACGGGCATCGGGCTCGGCATCGCGGCATCGGGCACGATCGTGCCGATCCTGCTGCGCCAGGGCCTGACGGCCACGTGGCTCGGACTCGCCGTCGTCTCCGCGCTGCTCACGGCCGTGGCGTGGAACGGCTGGCCCGAGCATGGCGCGCCCGCACCTGCTCACGCGCCTTCGCGCTTCGAACACGCCAAGGCTTACCCCCGCGCGAAGCTGCGCGCGCTCTATGCCGAATACGGGCTGAACGCCGTGGGGCTCGTGCCGCACATGATCTTCCTCGTCGATTACGTGGCGCGCGGGCTGGGTCGCGGCGTGGATGCGGGCGCCGAATTTTGGGTGCTGTACGGCATCGGCGCGATCGTCGGTCCGCTCGCGGCGGGCCACCTCGCGGACCGCGCGGGCTTCGGTCCGGCGTTGCGCGCGGCGTATCTGGTGCAGGCCGTGGCGGTCGCAATTCCGGCGATCGGCATTTTCGGCGCGCAAGGGCTCATGGTCTCCGCCGTGCTGATGGGCGCATTTACACCAGGCATCGTGCCGCTGGTGCTCGGCCGCGTGAACGAGTTGCTTGCGCATCATCCGTCTGCCGTGAAGGGCGCGTGGAGCCGCGCCACGACGAGCTTCGCCGTGATGCAGGCGGTGGCGGCCTACGGGCTGTCGTTTGTGTTCTCGTCGAGCGGCGGCAACTATCTCGTCCTGTTCGCCATCGGCGCCGCGGCTCTCGTGCTCGCGCTCCTTGTCGATCTCTTCTCCGCGTTGAGGGCCAAGTGAATACCACCGTATCTTCTCCCGCCGCCGCGCTGCGGCAGACAAAGCGCGAGCCGCGCGGCTATTCGGAGCGCAACGCGCAGTACTGGCGGCGCAATCTGGTGGTGTGCGTGATCGGCTCGTTCACGACGCTCGTGAGCCTCAGCATGCTGCTGCCGTTCCTGCCGCTCTATGTGCGGCAACTCGGCGTGACCTCGCAGTCCGCCGTGATCCAGTGGTCGGGCGTTGCCTTCGGCGCGACATTTCTCGGCACGGCGCTGACCGCGCCGATCTGGGGGCGCCTCGCCGACCGCTATGGCCGCAAGCCCATGCTTGTGCGCGCGGCGATCGGCATGGCCGTGGTGATGTCGTTGATCGGCGTGGCGCACAATGTGTACGAGCTCGTCGCGCTGCGTCTGATCGCCGGTCTCGTGGGGGGCTATGCGTCGGCTTCCACCGTGATGGTCGGCACCCAGGCGCCGCGCGAGCGCGCGGGCTGGGCGCTCGGCATTCTGTCGACGGGCGCGCTCGCGGGCAATCTCATCGGGCCGCTGGTGGGCGGCGTGCTGCCTGGCTGGATCGGCATTCGTGGCACTTTTTTCGCCGGCGGCGCGATGATCGCGGTGGCGGCGCTGCTGACCATCGTCGTGGTGAAGGAAGAGTTTCATCCAGAAAGCGATGCGAAATCGCCCGCACGCAATGCCGCGGCTGGTTCAGGCAGTGGCGCGCGCCGCCCCGACTATGCGGTCGTGGCCGCGCTGCTCGTGACCGCGATGATGGTGCTGCTCGCCAACATGTCGATCGAACCTGTCATCACGGTTTATATCGGCAGTCTGGGCGTGGGCGCGGCGCATCTCGCACGCGTGGCGGGCGTGGTCATGGCATGCTCGGCGCTTGGCAGCATGCTCACGGCGGCACGCCTTGGCTCACTGGCCGACCGCTTCGGGAGCTGGCGCGTCATTGTCGCGTGCCTCGTGCTCACGGGCCTCGCGATGGTGCCGCAAGCGTTCGTCACGCACTGGTGGCAGCTCGCGGGCCTGCGCGTGGTGATGGGCATGACGCTCGCGGGGCTTTTGCCTTCCATCGGCAAGCTCGCGCGGCAATCGGTAGACGAAAGCAAAACGGGGCGCATGCTCGGCTATTTGCAGTCGGCGCAATTCAGCGGCCAGGTGGTGGGCCCGGTGATCGGCGGTGTGATCGGCGTTCACTTCGGCTTGCACGCCGTGTTCTTCGTGACCGGCGCGTTGCTGGTCGCATGCGGTGGACTCGCGCACTGGGCGCAGCGCCGCGCTCACGCTTGAAAGTGGAACGCATCCGGAGGGAACGCAACATGAGCACTCAAGTGGACGAACGGGCGTTGCTGCGCTCGCTCGGCATCCAGAAGCCGATCATTCAGGCGCCCATGGCGGGCACTACCACGCCGGCGCTGGCCGCCGCCGTGTCGAACGCGGGTGCGCTCGGCTCGCTGGGTGTGGCCGCGATGAATGCGGAGAACGCGCGCAAGGCAATCCGCCAGACGCGCGAGCTGACTGCCAAACCGTTTAACGTCAACGTGTTCTGTCATCGCCCGGCCACGCCCGATGCGGCCGTGGAGCGCGCGTGGCTGGACTGGCTCGCGCCGGTGTTCGAGCAATACGGCGCAACGCCGCCGCAATCGCTCTCGGAGATCTACACGAGCTTTGTCGTGGACCGTGCCATGCAGAGCATGCTGCTGGAAGAGAAGCCCGCAGTGGTGAGCTTCCATTTCGGCCTGCCGCCCGATGCGGTGATCGCCGAACTCAAGCACGCGGGGATCCGTTTGTTTGCGAGCGCAACGAATCTCGACGAAGCGGCGGCAGCCGTGGAGGCGGGCGTGGATGCGATCGTCGCGCAGGGTGTGGAGGCGGGCGGCCATCGCGGCGTGTTCGATCAGAACGCCCGCGACGACGGCCTCGGCACGTTCGCGCTCACGCGCCTGCTGGTGAGCGAGTTCGACGTGCCCGTGATCGCGGCGGGCGGCATCATGGACGGCGCAGGCATCGCCGCCGCGCTTGCGCTGGGCGCGCAGGCGGCGCAACTGGGCACGGCGTTCGTGGCCTGCCCCGAAAGTGCGGCCGACGAGGGCTATCGCGCCGCCTTGCTCGGCGACGCGGCGCGGCACACCACGTTCACTTCGGCGATTTCGGGGCGCCTTGCTCGCAGCATCGTCAACCGGTTCACCGCGCTTGGCGAGGACCCGAAGGCGCCGCGCGTTCCGTCCTACCCGATCACATACGACGCGGGCAAATCTCTGATTGCGGCAGCGAAGGCCAAGGGCGAATTCGGCTACGGCGCGCAATGGGCGGGTCAGGCCGCGCCGCTCGCGCGCGCGTTGCCCGCGGCGGAACTGGTGGCGCAACTGGAGCGCGAGACGCGCGAGAGCATCGCGCGGTTGCAGTCGGTGTGGGATTGAGCGGAATTTGACTGCTGCAATCGGAAACGGAAACATCGGCATGCGCGATGGATGCGCGTGCCGATGCGTCGTTATCAAGCGGGCACGATCTGCGCGATCACCACGAGTTCGACGGGCAAGTTCAGTGGCAGTTGCGGATGCGAGAACGCGGAACGCGCATGTCCGGCCTTCTCGCCGAGCGCGGCCGCGAAGAGATCCGATGCGGCGTCGAGGACAGCAGGCTGGTCGAGAAAGCCTTCGGCGCTGCTCACGTGGCCTTCCATGCGCACGATGTGATGCAGACGCTCGAAGCCGCCCAGGTGGCGCCTGATCTGCGCGAGCACGTTCAAGGCGGTGAGTTGCGCGGCCTCGCGGCCTTCTTCGGGCGTCAACTCTGCGCCCACGCGTCCGGTCCAGCGCAGCTTGCCATCGGCAAGCGGCCCCTGGCCGGAGATGAAGAGCAGATTGCCCGCCTCGGAAACGGCCGTGTAGTTGCCGAGCGGTTGCGGCGCGGTGGGCAGGGCGAGACCGAGATCGGCAAGTTTCTGTTCGACGGACACGATGTTCTCCTCGAGTGGTGATGAGCATTCGCCTCATGTTGGAGCCTTCAGAATAGAGCTAAAACAACAGGCGCGAACAGGAACAGTCAGGAGAAGACGGGCATGCAACGCAAATTCGACGATCTGCTGCTGGGCAGCATTGAACTGTTCTGCCAGGCGGCGGAACTGGGCAGCTTCACGCTGGCGGCCAATGCGGCGAGCGTCACGCCCGCTGCGGTGAGCCGTTCCGTCGCGCGGCTCGAAGAGCGGCTCGGCGTGCGCCTCTTCGTGCGCACGACGCGCCAAATCCGTCTGACCGATGCGGGGCGGCGCTACTTCGAGCAGTGCCGCCAGGCGCTGTCGCAACTCGTGGACGCCGAGCGCGAAGTCACGGGCGAGCAGACCACACCGGCTGGCGTGCTGCGCATCAGCATGCCCACGCCGTATGGGCACTATCGCGTGCTGCCGCTGCTGCCGGCGTTTCGCGAAATCTATCCAGAGGTGCAGGTCGACACGCACCTGAGCAACCGCAACATCGACTTCGCCGACGAAGGCTTCGACCTCGCGATCCGCGGGCGAGCGCCCGCCGATTCCAACCTGGTGGCGCGCAAGCTGGAAGACGCGGAGATGGTGGTCGTGGCTACGCCCGCTTATCTGAAGCGTGCGGGTACGCCGAAGACCGTGGCCGATCTGCAGTCGCACGAATGCATACAGTTCGAACTGCCAAGTAGTGGGCGCCATCTAGTCTGGACATTCGACGGCAATGCCAATGAAGACGGCGATGTGGTCACGAGCGGAAGTTACGGAACCTCCGGCGACGCGCTCGCCGGCGTGACGCTCGCGCGCGCGGGGGCCGGGCTCTTTCAGACGTATCGCTTCGTGGTGGCGGACGACCTGCGCGAGGGCAGGCTCGTCGAGGTGCTGCGTGAGGAGGGTGGGCGTACCCGGCCGTTCATTCTGCTCTATCCGCACGCGCGTTATCTGACATCGCGCGTGCGGGCCTTTGTGGACTTTCTGGTGGAGCAGTTGGCGGCGCCTGCTCCCGCGCCGCGCGCGAAGCGCGCGCAGTGAGGCGCCGCGAAAACGAATCGGAGCGGCAAAACACGGCAGCGCGATCAACGGAATAGCCTCACCGCTGGATCGTTTACGCAAAACGCGGGGCGCGCGAAGCATGGTGGGTTCACTAGCCGCGCGAGTCGTCCTGGCGTTCCGGATCGTCCCCGCGAGAAGGAGGTGTCAGATGAAAGCTTCTCGCTCGTTGTCTGCATGTCGTTCATACATCGGCAGGAACCGGGCGGCGTTCGTGCCGCGATTGCGTCACCTGGCGTTGGGTGCCGGGCTCTTCGCCCTATCGCTGGGCGCTATGCACGCCGACGCCCAGGAGGCGATCCTGCCGCCGGCGTTTGCGACTTCATCGACTGTGCCAACCAACGGCGACGTCAATCCGTACGGCATTGCGTTCGTACCAGCCGGCGTGCCGTCGTGGAGCACGCTCAAACCCGGCGACGTGGTCGTGTCCAACTTCAATGCGCAGTCGAATCTCCAGGGCACCGGCACGACGATCGTGAAGCTCGTTCCCAATAGCCAGCCGGTGACGTTCTTCCAGGGCGCCAACCTCGGTCTCACGACGGCGCTCGCCGTGCTGAGAAGCGGCTTCGTGCTGGTGGGCAACGTACCGACCGCCGACGGCAAGAACGTCATCGCGCCGGGCTCGCTTCTCGTCATCAATCCGCAGGGCCGGCTTGTCAAGGAACTGAAAGATGCGCGGCTGCTCGACGGCCCCTGGGATCTCACCGTGATCGACGGCGGGCAATTCGTGAAGGTCTTCGTCTCGGACGTGCTCAATGGCACCGTCGCGAGAATCGACCTCGCGATCGGCGGGAACGGTGTGACGGAGTTGCCGACCTCGACGATCGTCGCCTCGGGCTATATGCATCGCACCGATCCGGCGGCGCTGGTCGTCGGCCCGACGGGGCTCGCCTACGATGGCCGGCGCGACGTGCTCTATGTCGCCTCGACCGGCGACAACGCGGTGTTCGCCATTTACGGCGCGGCGGGTGCGAGCCATAGCGGCGGAGTGGGGAGGCTGATCTATCAGGACAACACCCACCTGCACGGACCGCTTGCCCTTGCGCTCGCACCCAACGGGCATCTCGTCACGGCCAACGGCGACGCCGTGAATCCCGACCCGCAACAGCCCAGCGAAATCGTCGAATTCACCGTGGACGGGCAATTCGTCGCGCAGATGTCGGTCGATCCCACGGCGGGTTCTGCGTTCGGGCTGGCATTTGGCATGGACAGCCAGCACCACTCGCAGTTTACCGCCGTAGACGACAGCACCAATACGGCAACGGTCTGGACGTTGCGTACAAATAACTGACAAACGACAACGCAACATCATTAGCCACGCCCCGCTCCGACGCTTCGGAGCGGGGCAGGCAGTGCCGGTCGTTTAGCGTACCGAAATAATGTCAGGGCTTCACGGTGTGCCACATGTCTTTGAAGCCGTCGCCGTTCATCTGTCCAGCCTGTGTGTCCTTCGAGTAGCGATAGAGGGGGTGGCCCTTGTAGGTCCATTGATGCTTCCCGTCTGCGGAAGCGATGAGCCCCCAGTCGCCGCTGGCCTTGTCGTAGGGGTCGGCGAGCGCGGCCGGCCACATGGTTGCACATGCACCGGCGCAGGCGCTCTTGCCCTGCACGGTATCCTTGTCGAACGTATAGAGCGTCATGCCGTCGTCGTCGACGACCATGCCGTTGGCCACTTTCGGCGCTTCCGCGTACACCGCAATGGGCAAAACGCAAGCCAGGGCGCACAACAAGATTCTGGTCATGATTTCAGTCCTCGTAAAACCCCCGCGGGGATACGTGATAAACGGCTGACGGCGGGCTTTCTTCCATTTTCGATGCGCCATTGGGAACAGCCTCACGGCTCGTGACATCTATTTCCTCGCAGGCAGGTGAAACGCCCGCCGCTCATCGAGGAGAGTCGTATGAACCCCATCAGGATGCTGTCAGGCGCGGCGCTCGCACTTTTGAGCCTGTTTGCGAGCGCGCTTTTGAGCACCCCGGCGCTCGCCCAGGCCTCGGGCCCGACCGATCCGCAGATCGCGGCCATCGTCGTGGCGGCGAACCAGGCCGATATCGACGCCGGCAAGCTGGCCGAATCGAAAACGCTGTCGAAAGACGTGAAGGCGTTCGCGCAACGCATGGTCGCCGACCATACCGCCGTGAATCAGGCAGCCGTCAAACTCGTGCACAAGCTGGGCGTCACGCCCGAAGCCAATCCGACCAGCGAAAGCCTGAAGCAGGGCGGCGAGGCCAACATCGCGAATCTCAAGACGCTCAAGGGCGCGGAGTTTGACCGCGCGTATATCGACCACGAAGTGACTTATCACGAGCAGGTCATCGATGCGCTCGACAAGACGCTCATTCCCAGCGCGCAAAACGCCGAGTTGAAGGCCTTGCTCGTGAAAGTCAGGCCGGCGTTCGTCGCGCACCTGGACCACGCGAAGCGCGTGCAGGCGTCGCTCGCGCAATCGCAATGAGCCGCGTGCGCCGTGTGGCGCTGGGCGTATGCGTGATCGTGTACGCGGCCAGCGCCGGGCCAGCGGCGGCCGCGAGCTATGTCGTCACCATCGAGCAAATGCGCTTCGAACCGCCGAGCGTGACGGTGCATGCCGGCGACAGCATCCTGTGGGTCAACAAGGATCTCGTGGCCCACACGGTCACCGCCGACGCCAAAGCATTCGACTCCGGCAGCATCGCACCGGGCGCATCATGGCGATATGTTGTTGCGAACAAACACGCCCGCCTTGCATATACGTGCCAGTTTCATCCGGTGATGCATGGCACCTTGATCGTGGAGCCGGGACCATGACAGCCTGGAAGGCCGCAATGGCCGAAGTGCACACCTGCGGATCGACGAGTGACGATGCGCAGCTTGTGCGCCGCATCGTGGCGGGTGACCTTGCGGCATTTGAGCTGTTGATGCGCCGCCACAACCGGCGCCTTTACCGGCTTGCGCGCGCCACGTTGCGCAACGACGCGGAAGCGGAAGACGCCTTGCAGGACGCGTATCTAAAGGCCTTCAAGGCGCTCGCGCAATTCCGCGGCGAAGCGACGCTCGCCACCTGGCTCTCGCACCTCGTGCTCAACGAGTGCCTCGCCCGGATGCGCCGCGAGGCGCGCCGCCAGAACGTGATGCCGATATCGCCCGATTGCCTGGACGAAGAGCAGATGGCTTTCGATATGGACCCGATGCACGCCCACGACGACAACGCCCCCGAGCAGCAGGTCTCGCGCGCCGAGATCCGCGCGCTGCTCGAACGCAAGCTCGACACGCTGCCGGTCGGGTTTCGCACGGTGTTCGTGCTCAGGACGGTCGAGGAAATGAGCATCGAGGAAACGGCGCAGGTGCTCGGCATTCCCGAGGCCACGGTGCGCAGCCGTCATTTCCGCGCAAGAAACCTGCTGCGCGAAGCGCTGGCCGAAGAGGTCGAGCGACTGGGCCCCGAGTTGTTCGAATTCGGCGGCGGATGCTGCGACCGCATCGTCGCCGACGTGCTGGCGAGGCTGCGACGCCTTTAGGGCGCAACGGGCGCGGCGAACGCAGCGCCGCCGCCCGCCCATTTGTTCGCTGCCGAACACACGCGGGCATATCGCGCACGTTGAGCAGCCGGGGCGAAACCGGATGCGGCATACTCTAAAACGCACCAGGCGTTTGCCTCTACAGAGAGCCGCGATGATCTTTCGCCAGCTTTTCGACCCTGCGTCGTCCACTTATACCTACCTGCTCGGCGACGCCGAAAGCGGCGAGGCGCTGCTGATCGACCCGGTCTACGAGCAGGTGCCGCGCGACCTTGCGCTGCTGCAGGAACTGGGCCTGCGTCTGCAGACGACGCTCGACACCCACGTGCACGCCGACCATGTGACGGGCGCGTGGCGCTTGCGCGAGCGCAGCGGCAGCCAGATCGCACTCGCCGAAGTGGTGGGCGCCGAGGGCGTGAGCCGCCCGCTGCGCCATGGGGACCGCATCGCTTTCGGCAAGCGGTATCTGGAAGTGCGCGCCACGCCCGGCCACACCAGCGGCTGCCTGACCTACGTGCTCGACGACGAGAGCATGGCCTTCACCGGCGACAGCCTGTTGATACGCGGCTGCGGCCGCACCGATTTTCAGGGCGGGAGCGCGGAGCAGCTTTTCACCTCCGTGCGCGAGCAGATCCTCACGCTGCCAGGTGACTGCCTGCTCTACCCGGCGCACGACTATCGCGGCATCACCGTGACGAGCGTGGCGGAAGAGCGGCGTTTCAATCCGCGCCTGGGCGGCGACGTCGATCTCGGCGACTTCGCGGGCTACATGCACAACCTGAATTTGCCGCATCCCAAGCAGATGGCCGTCGCGGTGCCCGCCAACCTGCGCTGCGGCAAGCCCGAGGGCGAGGCGCCGATCCAGGAAACGCCCGGCTGGGCGCCGCTCACGCTGCGTTTTAGCGGCGTGTGGGAAATCGAGCCCATGGCGCTGCTGGAGCATGTGGCCGGGATGCAGATCGTCGACGTGCGCGAGGCGCCCGAGTTCATCGACCATCTCGGCCATCTGCCCGATGCGAAGCTCGTGCCGCTCTCGCAACTGATGGCCCGCATCGACGAACTCGATCGCGACCGGCCGGTCGTGGCGGTGTGCCGCTCAGGCGTGCGCTCCGCGCAGGCGAGCGTCTTGCTGACCAAGGCGGGCTTCGGCAAGGTGGCCAATCTCGCTGGCGGCATGTTGCGCTGGAAGGCCGAGGGATTGCCCGTCGCGCCGTGCAGCCCTTAATGACGCCGCGGAGGAGACGAACATGACAGCCCACGACTTCGCCGAGTTTTCCTGGGACGAACAGGAAGACGTCAAGGCTGTACTCGCCAGCCGGGGGCTCGACCTGAGCGAGTTCCGGATCTCGGACAACGAGAAAACCGCTGCCGGCGGCGAGCGCGCGGCGATCCGGCAGGTATCCGTCACACGGATCGCCAACGGCAAGACGGCCACCTACGACACCGACCACTTCGCCCCGTGGATCACGGATTTCGACGAAGCGCTACAGGCCGGCGAGTTCGACGACTGAACCCGGCGAGCGTGCGCCGGCAGCACCGGGAGCGCGTCCGGTCCTTCGCGCATGGCTCGCGTACACTCGTGCCCTTGGGAAAGGAACCGGGAACGAGGAGCGAGGCTTGCCATGACGAACGCGACGGTGACTGAGGGCCGGAACGATCACTGGCTCGTCGCGCGGCGCGATGCGCAGACGGGCATCGAGAGTTTGCGCGCGCATTTCAGCGGCCACGCCTACGACCCCCACGATCACGACGACATGCTGATCGGCTATACGGAGCAGGGGGTGCAGCGGTTTCAGTGCCGCCGGTCGCTGCATACGAGCGTGCCGGGCCGGGCGATCCTGATCGAGCCGGGTGCGCTGCACGACGGCCACGCGCCCGAACCGGGCGGCTTCACCTACGCGATGTTGTATCTGCCGCAGCCGTGGGTCGAGCGTGCCGCGCGCAGGCTGAACATTGCGGGCCTCGCAGGCGTGGAAGCCGCTTTCGGCCAGACGCTCGTTGACGACCCGCGCCTGACCGATGCCATCCGCCGCGCATTTCTCGCGCTATACGGTGAGGAAGGCCGGCTCGCGCGCGACGAGGCGCTAGACCGCTTGCTGGAGCACCTGGGCGGCCATCTGCTCGACAAGGCCTCTGCTGCGGCCCCGGCGCCGCCCGCGCTGGCCCGCGTGCGCGATCTGCTGCACGAGCATATGGGCGCGAACATCGGGCTCGACGAACTCGTCGATAGCTCGGGCATCGACCGGTTTCGCTTGACGCGCCTGTTCCAGCGCGAGTTCGGGACGTCGCCCCATGCGTACCTGGTGCGTTTGCGCTTGCGCGCCGCGCGCAAGCTGCTGGCGGCGGGGCGCACGCCGGCCCAGGTCGCAGCGGAAGTCGGATTCGCGGACCAGAGCCATTTGGGACGCTGGTTTCGCCGCGCGTACCGCATGACGCCGGCCACCTACCGGCGTATGTGCAAGGACAAGCTGGACTAAACGGTCTGCGCTAGCGGCTCAACGCAGCCTGGGCCCGTTGCAGCCACTCGCTATTGTGCTCGCGGGCGTGGCGCGGCCAGTGCTTTGCGTCGTGCACGATGTCGGCGTAAAGCTCGCGTGAGCGCTGGCGGTCGGCGTCGCCGGGCTGCTGTGCCAGCCAGTCGGCGAAGAGGCAACGCGGGGCGGCGTCGCTCGCGCACGAGAGCGCGGCTTCGAACGCGGCGCGCGTCCCCGCTGCGCCATTGGCGGCGAGTGCCCGCGCATACAGCAAGGACGGATCCGGCTGCTGGCGCGCGACAGGCTGCACGGCGAACAGCTTTTCGAGCGTCTCCTGCGTGGCCGCGGCATTGCCGTTGGCAAACTGCGCGCGCGCGAGGCCCTCGAGCAAGGCGGGATCGGATGCGAACGGCCCCGTGGCCGCCGCCTGGTAATGCTCCAGCGCTTCGGCCGGATTGCCCGCGTCGAGCAGCGCCGCGCCCAGCCGCATACGGTGCGCGACGGTCGGCGCGCGGTCGAAATCCGTGCGGGCCTCGCGCACCGCGCGGTTGGGATCGACCAGTTGCGTGATGGCCCGGCCAGTCGCCCTCGCCCCGCGCGACTGGCGCAGGCTCGGCAAATAAATCACGAAGAAGTAGACGAGGCTGCCAAGACCGGGGAACAGAAACAGGATCAGCAGCCAGTACATGTTCTGCTGGTTGCGGATGGCATGCACTGCAAAGAGCAGGGCGATGATGACGTAAAGGCTGATTCCGAAAATGCGCATTGACGAAAGGGTCCGTTGTGGTGCGTTGCCGGTGTGTGCTTGTGCGCCGGGCGTGGCAAGTCGTCGAATCGACCGCAAGTTCGCGGATCAATGGCGACGTTTGCTCAGTTTGCGCTGCAGCGACTCCATCTTTTCCATGATACCTGCCGGCAGCTTGCGTTCCCTCGCAATCGCCACACTGTCGCGGCCTTTCGGATCACTGGCATCGATCAGTTCGGGCGCGGCTGCGCATAGTGCTGCCACCGCTTCCCTGTCCCATATGCGGGCTGCGGAAAATAAGGCTGTCCTCGATGGCTTTGTCATGGTTCTGCCGCATTGGAGCAACTGCCGGATTGTCGTGAATTCTAGCCGTGTCTTTCGATGAGCGTTCGTTTGTTCGTCCGCGCCCAGATCAACATTCGAAGAAGGTTAGTAGACCGATGCGAATCGCGGCCAGCACAATGCGGCGCTCGTGGAGCAGACTGCGGCGGCAAGTGCGCTCGCCGCTCAGGCGAACGACCCCAAGGGCTTCGTTTCGATGTTCAGGCTGACCGGCTCGCACGAGATGCCCGCGCGGCTTGACAGGGGCAAGCGCAACCGATGTGCAACCGCAGCCGCCGGCAATTTGCAGAGACGGACCGACCACAGGCAGAATACGAAACTCCGGCGGATGTAAAGACGCTATACGCGGCGGACTGGCGCACGCGCAACAATCAAAAAACGAGCTTACGGGGCAGTAAAGATGATGGGACGGCTTCTGGTAGTGGTATCGATGGTCGGTGTACTGGTCGCTTTGGCGGGCTGCAATACGATCGCCGGTTTCGGGCAGGACATCACGGACTCTGCCCGAGCCGTCCAGCGCGTGCTGTGACCAGCGCTTCGGGTGGCGTATAGCCGCTCGGGCGACGGTTCCGGGTGAGTGGGCAGGCTCATGCTGAGCGACAACCCAACGTCGAGACGGTCCCTCGTTTCAATCGATAAGTAATCCTTTGTAAATTGATGGCGGCGCTGACGGACGGCTAAAGCTGAATAAAATCCATTGTTATTCAGAAAAATAAAAAGCGTAAATAATTCCGCTGCTCATGGAAATCCCGTATAAATCGGCGCGACCCGCGAAAGCTTCGGGAAGGGTTTGAATCACTAGAATCCCCGAAACGATCGAGGCGGCCAGCATCGCGCCGCCGGCCCATTCTGACGGAGACACTCAATGCAACCCAGTTCTGGCGCGCTGCGTCAAGCCGCACTCGCTGGTGGCCTGCTGTTTGCCATGGCACTTCACGGCGCTCAAGCCGCCGACGATGCCGGCGACAAGATCACCATCATGGTCGGCGGTATTACGAAGCTCATTTACCTGCCCGCGCGCCTCACCGAGCAACTGGGTTACTTCAGGGACGAGGGGTTGAACGTCGAGTTGCTCTCGCAACCCGCGGGCGTGGATGCCGAGAACGAGCTGCTCGCGGGCGCGGTGCAGGCCGTTGTGGGCTTCTACGATCACACCATCGACTTGCAGACCAAAGGTAAGGACGTCAAGGCGATCGTCGTGTTCGGTCAGGTGCCGGGCGAAGTGGAGATGGTGTCGTCGAAAGCGGCCAGCACCGTCAAGTCCATGGCCGACGTCAAAGGAAAAACGCTGGGCGTGACGGGCCTTGGCTCTTCGACCAGCTTTCTCACGCAGTATCTCGCGAGCCAGCACGGCATCGCCTCCAGCGCCTACACCATGCTGCCGGTGGGCGCGGACGCGAGTTTCATCGCCGCCATCAAGCAAGGACGCATCGACGCGGGCATGACGACCGAGCCGACCGTTTCGGCACTGCAGAAAGCCGGCGACGCGAAGGTGCTCGTGGACATGCGCACAGTGGAAGGCACGCGCGCCGCGCTCGGCGGCACCTATCCCGCCGCAAGCCTTTACGTGCAGGACGCGTGGGCCGAGTCGCACAAGGCGCAGGCGGTGAAGCTCGCGCATGCGTTCGTGCGCACCATGCAGTTCATTCACACGCACAGCGCCGAGGAAATCGCCGCGCAAATGCCCGCCGACTATCAAAAAGACAAGGGGCTCTATGTGAGCGCACTGAAGGCCTCGCTGCCGATGTACACCGCAGACGGCAAGATGCCCGCCGACGGCCCGGCGACCGTGCTGAAGGTGCTCTCGAGTTTCAATCCCTCGGTCAAGGGCAAGAACGTGGATTTGTCCGCTACGTATACGAACGAATTCGTCAGCGCGAAATGAAGGCCGCCCAGTACCGCCGTCCTGCGCGCGCCGCATGGCGGCTGTGCACCTGAGAGAGCGTGACATGGTGCATAGTCTACGTGCGCGCTTGCTGTTGTGGCTGCTGGTGCCGCTCGCCGCGTTTGTCGTCGTGACGAGCGGCGTGTCGTATGACGCCGCACGGCAGACTGCGGATCTCGTGCAGGACCATTCGCTGCTGAATTCGGCGCGTACGATCATCGAAGACGTCGACTGGGACAACGGCTCCCTCAGCGCGTCGATTCCGCCGGCGGCGCTGGAACTGTTCGAATCGCCCTGGCAGGATCACGTTTTCTACAAGGTGCTGGCCGGCAATGGCCGCTTGCTGGGCGGCGCGCCGGACTTGCCGCTGCCGCGCGCGAATACCGCCGAGGCGCCCGTGTTCTACGACACCACGTACGCGGGTATGCCGATTCGCGCCGTGGCCTACGAGCGCATGCTCTACGATTCGGGCCGCGCCGAACGCGTCATGGTGATCGTCGGCAAGACGATCGCGTCGCGCGAAGCGATGATCAACGCTTTGTGGAGGCCGCAACTTGCACGCCAGTGGTTCATGCTGGCGCTCGTTGCGCTGCTCGTGCCGCTCGGGCTCACGCTCGAACTGCGGCCGCTCATGAAGCTCAAGGACGACGTTGCCGACCGCGAGGCCGTGCAGCTGGAGCCGATCCGCCCGGACCCTCTGCCTTCGGAGCTGCGCCCGATTGTCGAAGCGATCAACCAGTGCATCGCGCGGCTCAAGGTGCATGCCGCCATGCAGCGTCAGTTCATTGCTGACGCGGCACATCAGCTGCGCACGCCGCTCACGCTGCTCACCACGCAAACGCAATTCGCGAGCCAATGCGACGCGCACGATCCTGCGCTGTACGACGCGCTCAAAGGCGTGCGCCGCACGAGCCAGAAAATGGCGGAGTTGACGAATCAACTGCTTGTGCTCGCGCAGGCGGAGTCGATGGCGCAGTCGTCGCACAGCCAGACACGCGTCGATCTCACCGAGGTCGTCTCTTCGGTGCTCGAAGAGCTGGTTCAGGCTGCGGAGCGGCGCGGCATCGATCTCGGCGCGGAACTCGCCGACGACGTTCATGTGGCGGGCAACAGGGGCCTGCTCGCTTCGCTCGTGTCGAATCTGATCGACAACGCCATCCGCTATACGCAGCCCGGCGGCCGCGTGACCGCCATCTGCCGCAGCGAAGGCAGCGAGGTGATGCTGCAGGTGGTGGACAACGGCCCCGGCATTCCAGCCGAAGCCCGTGCGCACGTGTTCGAGCGCTTCTATCGCGTGGCGGCGGATACCGAAGGCACGGGCCTCGGTCTGGCCATCGTGCACCAGGTCGCGCGCTCGCACGGCGGCTCGGTGAACGTGGCCGCAGGGGCCGCGCGCGTGGGACTGGTCGCGACAGTGCGCTTGCCTGTCTGGCCCGGATGAGAGGCAGTAAAAAAAGTGGTGAAAAGAGGTGAGGAGGGACCATGAAGCTGCTGCTCGTAGAAGACAATGCCGAACTCGCGCACTGGATCGTCAACTTGTTGCGCGCCGAGAATTTCACGGTCGACTGCGTGGTCGATGGCGAGGCCGCAGACTCCGTACTGCTCACGCAGAGCTACGATCTCGTGCTCCTCGACATGCGCTTGCCCCGACTGAGCGGCAAGGACGTGCTCAACCGCTTGCGGCGCCGGCGCAATAACGTGCCCGTGCTCATGCTGACTGCGCATGGCTCGATCGACGACAAGGTGGCGTGCTTCGGCGCCGGCGCCGACGACTACGTGGTCAAGCCGTTCGACAGCCGCGAACTGGTTGCGCGCATCAAGGCGCTGATACGGCGGCAGACGGGCGAGAAGTCGGGTTGGATGACCTGCGGCGACCTGCAGTACGTTTGTGACACGCGCGAGTTCCGCCACAAGGACGCGCCGCTCACGCTACGCCGGCGCGAGCATTCCATACTCGAAGCACTCATGCTGCGGCAGGGCAAGGCCGTGCCGAAGCATGCGCTGCTGGAGCGCATCTGCAGCCTGAGCGACGAACCGAGTGTGGACGCGATCGACATCTACATCCATCGTCTGCGCAAGCATCTCGCGGAGTCGAGCGTGCAAATCACCACGCTGCGCGGCCTGGGCTACATCCTTCGCGCGAAGGAGCCGGTGCCGGCCTGAGCAGGCCGGTTTACTTACCGGTATTGGTGGATGTACTTAGGAATACAAACTGGTCGTGAAAGAATTGCGAAGGATTCACCTCTCTACTATTCGTCTCACCCGCTGATTCACACGGCTCGCCGCAACCGGTGAGTGATGGCAGCGGGTCGATGAAAACTTCAACACAGCACCCTGGAGACGATCTTGAAGAGAAGGCACCTTGCATTTACCGTGACGGTTGGCGCGCTGGCGGCGAGCGGCGCACACGCGCAATCGAGCGTTCAGCTCTATGGTCTTCTCGACCTGAGCGTCCCCACGTATCAGTCGCACGCAGACGCCAACGGCAATCACGTGATCGGTATGGGCATCGGCGGAGAACCGTGGTTCAGCGGCAGCCGCTGGGGCGTGAAAGGCGCTGAAGACATTGGCGGCGGCACGAAGGTGATCTTCCGGCTCGAAAGCGAATACCGTGTGAGCGACGGCCAGATGGAAGACCCGGGCCAGCTCTTCGACCGCGACGCCTGGGTGGGCGTGGAGGACGACCGCTTCGGCAAGATCACGGCGGGCTTCCAGAACACCATCGCGCGCGACGCCGCGGCCATTTACGGCGACCCGTACGGCAACGCGAAGCTCACGACCGAAGAGGGCGGCTGGACCAATGCAAACAACTTCAAGCAGATGATTTTCTACGCTGCGAGTGCGACGGGCACCCGTTACAACAATGGCCTCGCGTGGAAGAAGGTGTTCGACAACGGGATCTTCGCGGCGGCTGGCTACGCGTTCGGCAATTCAACGAGCTTCGGCAACAATGCGAACTATCAGTTTGCGCTAGGCTACAACGCCCCGACCTGGACGGCCTCGACGTTCTATAACCATGTGAACAACAACGGCAACACGAACCAGGCGTTCTCGGTGGGCGGCAACTACTCGATCGGCATCGTGCGCGCCAATGCGGGTTATTTCCGCTACTGGGGCAATCAGGGTGCGCTCGGCCAGCGTCAGGACAATGCGTGGACGGTGTCGTTCAAGCTCGTGCCGAAGGGCGCACTCGACTACGAACTGGGCTATCAGCAAATGCGCACGCACAACGCCGCGTATAACATCGATGGCGATATTCCGAACGCGAACATCGGCGCATTCGATCCCACGAGCGGGCTGCACAACGGCTTCAAGGAAACGCTCTACGGCTCGATCTTCTATCACCTGTCCAAGCGCACCGAAGTGTATCTGGCGGGCGACTACATGAAGCTGCATGGCGGCTACACGGTCGGCACGACTTTCGGCGCGACCAACCAGGTCGAAGTGACGACGGGCGTACGCACGCGCTTCTGATCCGGCTTTTCATCCGCGCTCATGACACACGGGCTCGATTCGCCAGGCGAATCGAGCCCGTTGTGCTTTCTGCGGCATCAACCCGCGTTCACGCAGGCAACGCTCGGCGCCGTATAGGCCGAGGGGTAGGGCGACTCCGGTCCGCTCACGAGCCGCAAGGGTTGCGTGGCAAGGACATCAGCCTCCACTTGCTCGCGGCGCGTGAGCACCGCGGTTTCGCCCGCAGGTTGTGATTCGTTCACGCTGCAAAGCAGATTCCTTCCGCTCGATAACTGCACAGACGTCTGGTAAGCGGAACCCGGCGGCGCGGCCAGCGCGCAGGTACTCCACAGCGCCGCGGCGCAAACGGCGGCGCATCCTGGCAAGACGATCTTCATGGCTCGCTCCTCAAATTGCGGTGATTCATCTTCGGCCAACGATCGGCGTGGTTCCAGAGCGAATTCTGAAAATGACTCTTGCCATCGGCTCAACGATCGTGCCGTTCGTATGGGCGGCCGCGATCGATCGGCAGGCTGAGATTTCAGCCTGCGGCTCGCACCGATTCTGAAATTTCGGCGCGATGAAATGCCCGGGGTGGGAGGCATTTATGGAAATTGTAAATAAATCAACGAGTTGCGAGCGATTCGCCGAGCGGGACCGCGCTGGCACGGCTAGTGCTTTATAGACGCCCAGCGGCGTATCCCTCGATAGCCCGCACCCTTATTAAACAAGCACCGGAGACGCGACGCAGTCCGGTCGCGAAAACGAAGGAGACATCCCGTGCAGAACAGCGTATCCGCATCCGCCGCCTCGCAGGTGACCCAGGCGGCCCCCGAGCCATCCACCACGACCTCAACCCGCTTCTGGCCCGAAGGCTGGTGGAAGCTGATGGAAATCCGCATCGGCATTATTCCGCTGCCGATCTACGTGATCCTGTTCGCACTCATCGCGGGGTTCGCGGTCACCGGGAAGGTGCCGGGCGAGATCTCGATGGCCATCGCCGTGCTCGCTTTCTGCGGCTTCACGTGCGCCGAACTCGGCAAGCGCCTGCCGCTGCTGCGCAATATCGGCGCTGCGGCGATTCTCGCGACCTTCGTGCCTTCGGCGCTCGTCTACTATCACGTGCTGCCCAAGCCCGTTCAGCACCTCACGGTCGAGTTCACGAAGCAGACCAACTTCCTGTATCTCTTCATCGCCTCGATCATCGTCGGCAGCATTCTGAGCATGGACCGGCGCGTGCTGATTCAAGGCTTCCTGAAGATCTTCATTCCGCTCGCGGCCGGCACGGTCGCGGCAACCATCGTGGGCACGGCGGTTGGCGCGGCGCTCGGCCTTGGCGTCAAACATACGCTGCTTTTTATCGTCGTGCCGATCATGGCGGGCGGCGTTGGCGAAGGCGCGATTCCGCTTTCGGTGGGCTACTCGGAAATCATGCACGTGGCGCAAGGCGACCTGTTCGCGCAGGTGCTGCCGCCCGTGATGCTCGGCAGCCTCATCGCCATCATCCTCTCGGGCGTGCTCGACATGGTGGGCCGGCGCATGCCGCATCTCACCGGCAACGGCCGTCTGCAAGTCGGCGCGACCGATGAACTGGCGTCGTCGAACGACGAAGTCCGCGGTCACGTGGATGTGAGCCACATCGCCGCAGCGGGTATCACGGCGATCACGCTGTACCTCATCGGCCTGATGGCCAACAAGCTGTTCGGTCTGCCCGCGCCGGTGGCGATGCTGTTCCTCGCCGTGCTCGTGAAGCTTGCGCGCGCCGTTTCGCCGCCGCTGCAGGAAGGCGCGTTCGTGGTCTACAAGTTCTTCTCGACCGCGGTCACGTACCCGCTGCTGTTCGCGATCGGCGTGGCGATGACGCCGTGGGACAAGCTCATGGCGGCGTTCACGCTCGTCAACGTCGTGACGATTGCCGCGACCGTGGTCACGCTCATGGGCACGGGCTTCGTGGTGGGGCGCCTGATGAAGATGTACCCTATCGACACCGCAATCGTGAACGCGTGCCACAGCGGCCAGGGCGGCACCGGCGACGTGGCGATCCTCACCGCCGCGAACCGCATGCAGCTCATGCCGTTCGCGCAGATCGCCACGCGTATTGGCGGCGCCATCGTCGTGACCGTGACGCTCATCCTGCTCGCGCATTTCGGCGCATGACGCGCCGCTGTGCGCTACTCGCGCGCGCCTTCTCGATGACGGCGCCGGTGCATCCGGCGTGCGGTATCCGCTGAACCCGCCGTCTGGCGGCAGCCAATCGACGAGGGTGAACGTGCGCATGCGTTACAAGGGCATTCCATGGTGGGGATGGGCGGCGGCGGCCGTGCTGTATGTTGGCGCGGCCGCCGCCGCGGTGGAGTTCGCCTGGAACCGCGCGATCGATGCGCTCGCCGACGTGGGCGAGCATCGGCTCGATCTCTACGCGGCGAGCCTGAAAAGCGAGCTGGGACGCTTCGAGATGGTCCCCGCGCTCGTGGCGCGCCAGGACAGCGTGCGCGCGTTGCTCAAAGCGTCGCCCGATGAAGCGCGCGGCATGTTGCCTGCGGTCGATACCTACCTCGCAGCGGTCAACGACGATGTCGGCAGCGGCGCCGTTGACGTGATCGACGCGCAAGGCACGGTGCTCGCCGCGAGCAACTGGAACCAGCCGGTCAGCTTCGTCGGCACCAACGTATCGTATCGCCCGTACTTCAAGGACGCGCTCGCGCAGGGCCGCGGCCGCTTCTTCGGCATTGGCACGAACACCGGCGTTCCGGGCCTGTACTTCGCGAATGCGATCCATGATGGCGACACGGCGATAGGCGCGGCAGCCGTGAAGGTCAGCGTCGACGCGCTCGAATCCGCGTGGCGCACGCCTGGCGAAGCGGCGATCGTCGTCGACAGCAACGGTGTGATCGTGATCTCGACCCAGCCCGAATGGAAATTCACCGCCATGCGAGCGATGACCGAGCCGCAGCAGCGCGACATCCAGGCGTCGCGGCAATACGCGGGCCGCATCGTCGAGGCGCTCCAATACCGGCGCGTGGGCGACTGGAACGACAGCGCCTGGATCGGCATCTTCCCCGACCTGCGCCGCGCGGGCCGCACCGCGCGCTTTCTCGTGATGTCGCGCCCCGCGCCGCAAGGGCAGGACACGATCATGGTGCTGCTCGACACGGCGGGCGCGCGGCGGCAGCAGCGGCTCGCGTTTGCGTCCGTGACGGGCGTGTTTCTGATCGCCGCGCTCTACGCGCTGTATGCGGTGCAGCGGCGACGCGTGATCGTTGAAAAGCTCAAGGCGCAAGAAGCCTTGCGGCGCGCGAACGACCAGCTGGAAACGACCGTGGCGCAGCGTACCGCCGCGCTCACGCAGGCAAACGCGCAGATGCAGCGTGAGATCGCCGAGCGCGAACGCACCGAGCAGCGCCTGCGCGCCACGCAGCAGGAGGTCGTGCATGCCGGCAAGCTCGCCGTGATCGGCCAGATGGCGGCGGGGCTCACGCACGAGCTGAATCAGCCGCTCGTCGCGATCCGCACGCTCTGCGACAATGCGCGCACTTTCTTCGAGCGCAATCAACCTGCACAGGCGATCGCCAATCTCGAACGCGTCGGGCGTCTCGTGGACAGCATGGCGGTGCTGACGAGCGAACTGAAGGCGTTCGCGCGCAAGCCGGATGTGGAGCGCGTGGCGGTGTCGCTTGGCGAAGCTGTCGCGCATGCGAGGCTCATCTACGAGTCGCGGATCCGCGATGAAGCGGTGCGGCTCGATGTGCGCATCGCGCCGGGCACGACGGTGAATGCGGAGTCGAGCCAACTGCAGCAGGTGATCGTCAATCTGCTTGGCAATGCGCTCGACGCCGTGCGCGACGCGAGCACGCGCGTGATCGCGATGGAGGCCAGCGAGCCCGACGCGCAAGGCCGCGTGCGCTTCACGATCGACGACTCCGGCCCCGGCATCGCGCCGGACGTGCTGGCGCACCTGTTCGAGCCGTTCGTGACGACCAAGCCGCGCGGGCAAGGCCTTGGGCTTGGGCTTGCGATCACGTCGCGCATTGTCGAAGGCTTCGGCGCGAAAATCACCGCAACGAATCGCGACGAAGGCGGGGCGCGCTTCACGATCGAATTCGCGGCTGCCGAGCCGCAAAGGACAGAACATGGCAGATGAGATTCGCGTGCTGGTCGTTGAGGACGATGAAAATGTCCGCATCGGCGTCGAGCAGGCGGTGGCGCTGGCGGGCTTTCCCGTGAGCGCGTACGCATCAGCGGCCGATGCCTACGCCGACGTCGCGCCGGGTGCGCCGATTGTGGTCGTCTCGGACGTGCGCATGCCCGGCATCGACGGACTGCAACTGCTCGATCACGTGATGGCGATCGACCCGCAAATTCCGGTGTTGCTGATCAGCGGACATGCGGACATTTCGACGGCAGTCAGCGCGATGCGCGTGGGTGCCTACGACTTCATCGAAAAACCGTTCTCGTCCGATGTGATCGCGGCCCGCGTGGCCCGGGCGGTCGAGAAACGGCGGCTCACGCTCGAAGTCGAGGGGCTGCGCGCGACGCTGCACAACTGGCAGGGGATCGAGGCACTGGTGCTCGGCAAGTCGCCGGCCATGGCGGAAGTCCGCAAAAAAATTCTGCGCCTCGCTGACACGTCCGTGTCGGTGCTGATCACCGGCGAAACGGGCACCGGCAAGGAACTGATCGCACGCAGCCTGCACGACTTCAGCGCGCGGCGCGACGCGCATTTCGTGGCGCTGAACTGCGGCGGACTGCCCGAGCAGGTGTTCGAAAGCGAACTGTTCGGGCACGAGGCGGGCGCATTCACGGGCGCGATCAAGAAGCGCGTTGGCAAGATCGAATGGGCGAACGGCGGCACGCTCTTTCTCGACGAAATCGAAACGATGCCGATGCCGCTGCAGATCAAGATGCTGCGCGTGCTGCAGGAGCGCGTGGTCGAGCGCCTGGGCGCGAACGAATTAATTCCGGTGGATTGCAGGATCGTCGCCGCTTCGAAGGCGGACCTCGCCGAAGTCTCTGCCGAGGGGAGCTTCCGCGCCGACCTGCTGTACCGGCTGAACGTCGCGCAGATCGAATTACCGCCGCTGCGCGAGCGGCGCGAGGACGTGCCGCTGCTGTTCGAGCACTTCGTGCTCGCGGCCGCGCGCCGCTTCGGCATGCCGGCGCCGGTCGTGACCGCTGCACAGGTGTCCGAACTCATGACGCACGCGTGGCCCGGCAACGTGCGCGAGCTGCAGAATGTCGCCGACCGCTTCGTGCTCGGGCTGACCGGCGACAGCCTGCTTTCGGCGGGCGCCGTCGCGACGAAAGGGGACACGCTCGCGGAGCAGCTGGCGTACTTCGAACGCATGCTGATCGAGAATGCGTTGCGCCGCCATCAAGGCAACGTCGCCCAGGCGAGCGACGAGCTTGGAATGCCGAAGAAAACGCTTTATCACAAGCTGCGTCAGTTGAAGATCGCGGGCCGCGACTCGCAGGGCGAGGAGAAAGACGAGAAGGACGCCTGACCGGACTAGTTGGTGCGGTAGGTGGTGGTTGACGATTGCAGCTTGGTGAGCGCGCCGTTCTTCAGCCGGAACCAGCCCTCCGAGCCTTGCATCACGACTTCGTCGGGTTGCCAGAACACGCGCTTGATCGTCATGCGCGTGCTCACGTGCTGTACGAGCGGCGGATTGTGGCGAAAGTCGTACAGCACCGGGCCGTAGGCGGTCTGCACGAGCATGCGCGTAATTGTGCTGTTGTCGTGGGCCAATTCGTCGAAATGCGCGAGCGTTTTCGCGTCGAAACGGTCGAAGATATCCTTGCCGAGTACCGCCACGAAGTCGCGGTCGTCGCGCACGAATTGCACCGTGCCTGCGGGGGTGGCGAAGGAGCCAGTCGCGTCGCTTTGCGCATGTGCGCAGGTCACGAACGAGGCGGCGGTGAGCGCGGCGAGTAACAGTCGTTTCATGTTTCTTTCCAGTTGGTTCGCAGCATTTTCGTTCATTTTTGCCGATGCGTCGATCCCGGGTTGCTTCGCTACGCGATTCTATTAATAAGGAAAACTTATTGATTGGAGAGTGCCGCGAGCAGCTGATTCTTCACAATAGCCGTCGCGCGCGGCTGGCGGCCGAATTCGTACCAGGCCACGTGCCGGCGCCACGTGGTGCCGGGAATCGGCTTGACGAACAATTGCGGGTCGTCGGTCCACGCGGCGTGCCGCAGGCTCGGCACAATCGAAACCCCCACATTCTGCCGCACCAGATCGGCAATTGCGGCAATCGAATTCATTTCGAGCACCGGATTGACCTCCACGCGCAGGCGGCGCAGCAGGCTCGCCACATGCCTGCCGGTGAGCGAAGCCGTTTCGAATCCGATGAACGGAAAGCGCTTGAGCAGCGAGGCCGCCGACGCGTCGGCGGGACCGACGGCGGGATTGGCCAGCAGCACAAGCGGCTCCTCATAGAGCGACTCCCACGATTCGGGCAACGTGGTGCTACGCGGCTCGCTGATGATCACCGCTGCGTCGATTTCGCCCGCGCGCACCTGACGCTCCAGTTCCGGGCTGCTGCCGTGGGTGAGGCGCACGTTCAGCGCGGGGTACGGAACCTTGAGCTTGATGACGTTGGCGGCGAGAAAACCCATCGACGACACGGTCGCGCCGATCGTGACCGTGCCTTCGATGCTATGCGTGTCGGCGACGCCGCGCAGCAGCGAATCGTAGGCCGCCACCACCGTGCGCGCTTGTTCGAGGATCGAGCGGCCCGCGTCGTTGAGCTGGATGCTGCGGCCGCTGCGGTCGAATAACTGGCGCTGGCATACGCGCTCCAGCGTGCGCATTTGCGCGCCAACAGCCGCGTGGGTCAGCGCCATGCGATCGGCGGCGGCGGCCATCGTGCCGTGCTTCTCGATTGCCAGAAAGGTCCGGAGCATTCGGATTTCACTCATCTTCCGCCTCCTCGGGCGAGTTTTCGGCATGTCTCGCCGTGCCCGCATGATCCCACGAAACACAAAAAAATCTTTCCTTTCAGTAAACAAAATAACGCTTTTTATTTTATTTCTCTCGCCCGAGAATCGGCTCATTGAAGTTCATTCGTTTCTTGCGTGGGAGTCATTCGATGCCGCAAATCCAGCCGTTTCCATTCGTCAGCGTGTCCGGCAAGCCCTATGAGCGCGGGGTGCAATATGGCCGCGCGGTGGCCGACCGCGTTCGCCTGAGCGCGTCGCGCTACGGCCAGACGCTGCGCAATATTGGGTACAGCGAAGCGTCGCAAATGGCGCTGATCCGCTCGCTCGAACAGGCCATCGGCGAGTTCCAGCCGGCGTATCTGGACGAAATGCGCGGCATTGCGGCGGGCGCGAACGTGCCGTTCGAGGACATCGTCATGATCAACGCACGCACCGAGGTGCTGGCCAAGGCGCGTGCCGAAAAGACGACGCCCGCGGACGCCGAAGACGAGGACGGCTGCACGGGCGTGCTGGTGCTGCCGTCGCGTTCCGCTAACGGGCAACTGATCCACGCGCAGAACTGGGACTGGAAAGCCGACTGCGTCGATACCGGCATCGTGCTACGTGTGCGCAACGACGAGGGGCCCGATTATCTGACCTTCGTCGAATCGGGCGGCCTCGCGCGCAGCGGCTTCAATGCAGCGGGCGTGTCGATCACGGCGAACTACCTCGAATCGGATCGCGATTTCACGCAGATGGGCGTGCCGCTCTCGCTGCTGCGTCGCCGCGTGCTCGAAGAGCCGGTATTCGCGAATGCGATGCGCACGATCGCCACGACGCCCAAATCGTGCTCGAACAACATCATGCTGGGCATGGCCGAGGGCTTCGGCATCGATTTCGAATGCGCGCCGGACGAGGCCTTTCCGATCTGGCCAGGAGACGACCAGTTGATCGTGCATGCGAACCACTGGATGAGTCCGGTCGCACGCACGAAGCTGCGCGATACCGGCTGCGAAAACTCGCCCGACAGCTACTACCGCGACTGGCGCGTGCGTCAGTTGCTGAACGCCGCGCCGAAGGTGGATCGCAATGCGGTGAAGGCCGCGCTGTTCGACGCGTTCGGCACGCCGCATTCAGTTTGCCGTCCGCCGCGCCCGGGCACGCGCCACACGCTGAGTGCAACGGTCGCGATGATCGTCATGCAGCCGGCCAGCGGCGAGATGGACGTCGCGCCGATGCCGGCGCTCAACCGCGTTTTCACACGCTACAGCTTGCAGCACGAGCCGATTGCCGAAGCGGCCTGAAGCGCAAAAGACACCATATCAGAAACGAATCAGGAGGCGAGACCGATGTCCGAAGTTGCAGAAAGGCCGCTCACGGCAGTCACGGCGAAAGCCGAAGCGCTCTATGACCTGGGTTCGACCACGGTGTACGCAAGCCGGCACGATTCGCGGTTCCCATACACGCTTTACGTGCCGCCCGAAGTGACCACGCCTGGCAACGACGTCGAACTGGTCATCGTGATGCACGGCACTGGCCGGCAATTCATTCAGTACCGCGATGCATTTGCGAGCTTCGGCCGCTGGAACCGCTGCATCGTGCTGTGTCCGCTCTTTCCGGTGGGCGTGCGCGGCGACGGCGACCGCAGTGGTTTCAAGCGCCTCGTGGAAGGCGACATCCACTACGATAAAGTCCTGCTCGACATGGTGAGCGAAGTCGGCGAACGCTACGGCAAATGCTTCGGGAAGTTCGCGTTGTTCGGCTACTCGGGCGGCGGGCAGTTCGTCAACCGTTTTGCCTATGTTCACCCTGAGCGCTTGTGGGCGGCCACGATCGGCGCGCCGGGCAACGTGACGTTGCTGGACACGTCGAAGGACTGGTGGCTGGGCGTGGGCGGCTTCGAGCGGCAGTTCGGCAAGCCTTTCGATCTCGCCGCGCTGCGCCGGGTGCCGGTGCAAATGGTGGTGGGCCGCGCGGATCTCGAAACGTGGGAAATCACGGTGCGCGACGATAGCCCGATGTACCTGCCGGGCATCAACGACGCGGGCAGAACGCGCCCGGAGCGGCTCAGAGCGCTCAAGGCATCATTTGAGGCGGCCGGTATTGCCGTGCGCTTCGACGAACTCGAGAACATCGCCCACAGCGGCCTGCAGGTGGTCGAGGTGGTCCAGGACTTCTTTGCGCAAAGCCTGCGCACGATGCGCACGGGAGCCTAAGCCGATGGACACGGTCAGCGAAGCCAGAAAGATCCGCAAAGTCATCATCACGACCGTGGCGGGCGGCACGTTCGAATGGTTCGACTTCGCGGTGTATGCCTATTTTTCGAGCTTGATCGCGCGGACTTTTTTTGCTGGCGTAAATCGCGGCGAATCCTTGCTGCTGACGTTCGCGACGTTCGCGGTCGGCTTTCTCGTGCGGCCGATAGGCGGCGTCGTGATGGGCATGTACGCCGACCGCGCGGGGCGCGTCAAGGCGCTCTCGTGGATCATGGTGGCGATGTCCGTGGCTTCGCTGCTGCTGGCGCTGACGCCGGGCTACGCCACGTTGGGGCTCGCGGCGCCCATTCTGGTGGTGATCGGCCGCCTCGTGCAGGGCTTTGCGGTGGGCGCGCAGTTCGCGCTCTCGTCCGTCACGATCTACGAGGTGGCGCCGCCCGGCAAGAAGATGTACTACGGCAGCTTCAACATGGTTTCGCTCGGGGTGGCGGCCATGCTGTCTTCGGGTTGCAGCTACCTGTTGACGAGTCATCTTTCGCACGCCGCGCTCGCCACGTGGGGATGGCGCGTACCGTTCCTGATCGGCGCACTCGTCGGGCCGATCGGGTTCTATCTCCGGCATCACATCGGCGAGTCGGACGACTTTCAGCGGATGCAGGCGCGCCCCGCAGCGCAGGCACCAGCGCTCGTGCGCGCGCGCCAGTTCGTGCGCGAAAACGGCGATGCGCTCGTGTGCGCGATGGGCGTGATGATCGCCGGCACCTCGCTCAATTACGTGTGGAATGCCTATTTGCCGAACTACGCGCAGTTCCAGTTGCATCTCTCGCTGGGCTCGACGCTGCGCGGCGTGTTCGTGACGAGCCTCGTCATGTCGATCCTTTCGCCCGTGTTCGGCAAGCTCGCCGACCGCATTGGCGCATATCGTTTGTTTTGCTTATTTATTGCGGGATGGATGGTGTGCGTCTTTCCGCTCTTCTGGTACCTGCTCGCCCAGCCGAGCGAGTACAGGCTGATGTTCGTGCAGATCGTCGGCATGCTGTTCCTGACGCTGCAAGGCGCCGCGCACCCCGGCATGCTCGTGAAGATCTTTACGGTGCAAGGCCGCTCCACGGGCGTCGCGATCGCGTACAACACGGCGGTGATGCTGTTCGGCGGATTGGCGCCGTTTTATATCTCGGTCGTGGCGCGATTTACCGACGCCAGATTCATTCCGCCAGGCTATCTGTTCGGCACGAGTCTGCTGGCCATCGTGCTGGTGCTGCTCACGCGCACGGGGCGGCGGGTGTTGCATGAGGACCGCGCAGAGCGCCGCTACGAGGCGCAGACGTCGTCAGCCTGAATGCGTCATGCGCAACGCACGGCTAGGAGAGCAGGTCCTCGTAGAACGCGCCGAACGCGCGCGTGGGGTGAGCGATCTGTATTTCGAGGATCCACAACCCGGCGGTCGGCACCGTTTCGAAGTCGCCGAGGTCGCCGGCCCGGTAGATGGCGTGCGGGAAGTCGCTCACACGATGACCTTTGATATCGACGTTCAGGCGCCAGCCGTAGGCGCTCGCGCGTTCGGCGGCGAATTCGTAGAGCGCCTTGCCGCTGCAGCCCGTGCTGCGCCAGTGGATGGCCACCTCGTCGTAGATGAGCTTGACGTCGCGCGCGCAGCGCCGCATTTCCAGGTCGCCGCCGGTGACGAAGGTGGCGCCCGCGTCGCCTTCATGCTGGTTCCACACAACGCCGAGGTCGATGAAGAAAATGTCGTCCGCGCCCAGAACGGGGTCGCCTTCGGAGCGCTCCTTGAAGATGCGCAGCGTGTTCTCGCCGAAGCGGATCAGCACGGGATGCCAGATGCGGTCCATGCCCAGCGCTTCGAGTATGGCCTTGCTTTGCGCAGTGGCTTCCGATTCGCGCATGCCGGGCCGGATGGCCGCCGCAATCTGCTCGATCGCCTTCCAGGTCATCACGCGCGCGTGCGCCATGGCGTCGGCCGAGAATTTTTCTCCCACCGCTTCCTTGCTGCCAGTATTCACCTGATGTCGCTCCAGTTGTCTTGCCGCGCATCGCGCAGGGGACCCGGGCGATGGCGCTATATTCTCGCGTATATTTCGGTTCGTTGACAACCGCAACGATTTACAACTCGCGCAAAGCAAGCGCGTCGACGGCAAACGGACGAAGCGCCCGGTCCGCGGAATCGTGTCCGTGGGCCGGGCGCTTCGGGGTAACGCTTTTCGTGCGGCCAGGCGGCCGCTTAAGCTCGGTCAGTTCGGCACGTAGCCCGTGGGAAGCGTCGCATTGGCGCTCGCCACCGTGGCATTCTGTGAGATCACATACACCGGCGACTCGGTCAGGCTCAGCGAGAGCGTGCCATTGGTGTAGCTCTTCGTCGTCGGATTGCCCATCTCGTCGAGCACGGTGACCGTGCCGCTCGTGCCCGGCGCATCCACCGCGAGGCTGTAGGCCACGCTATAGGTCGAGCTGTAACCGCTGCTCGCGCTCCACACGCTGTTGTTGTGCGTCCAGAGCGCCGTGATGACCGCGCCGTTGTTCAACTGCCGGAACGCGTAGGCGTAGACACCCGAGGGCGTGCCGTTCACCGGGCCGAGCGTGTTGGTGCCGTCGAGAATGCGAGTCATCGCCGCAACCGACATGGCCGCCGGCTTGGGGCTGATGTTCTGCGCGCCGTATTGGCCCTGGGCGTCGGCGAGATCGAAGAACGTGCCATAGCCCACGAGGCCTGGGAAGTCCGCGCCATAGAAGATCCAGCTTTGATCGGCGCCCTCACCCAGAATGATCACGTGGCTGCGCGCCACCAGCGCGCCTTGTGCATAAAGGACGTTGGCAGTCGGATAGTTGGCGCCATACGACGAGCCGTTGTCATAGCTGATGCCCAGCTCCGTGCTGAACAGCTTCATGCCCGGCTTGTAGTCGGCGGCCATTTCGCTGCGCAGCGCGCGCATTTGCCCGATCAGCGAGCCGGATGCGTTGGCGGGATCGGTCGCGAGACGTTCCGGTGCATACGAAGGCGAGGTGCCGTTGATGTCGTAGTAGCCGTGCGTCGTCACGCCGTCGATGTACTGCGCGTAGCCGAGCGGTGCGAGCGTCTTGAGCTGGTCGGCGGTGCCGGAGGGCGCCGTATCGGTCGGACCCATCACGACAGCGTGAGGGTCGGTCGAATGGATGCCCTGATAGACGGTCTGATAGAGCTGCACGAACTGCGCGTTCGTGCCTTGCCATTGCGCATCCGGTTCCCAGGTGAGCTGGTAGTAGTTGGCCGACTGATTCGGAAAATAAGTCGTCCGAATGATGTTCGACTCCGTGCCGATCCGGGCCATGTAGTTCTGGTAGTACGAGAGATCGGTGGGCGGAAGCGATTCGTCCTCGAACGCGCCCGTCGGGCTCGCCCACGCGGGAATGCCGTCCAGGCGCACGAGCCGCATCACCTTGCCCGTGGTGTAGAAGGGGTCGAGGTCATTGGCGTTCGGATTGAAGGTGTTGGGGCCGTTCGGCTCCATGTTGTACAGCTCGCGATGGTCGTACGTCCACGAGATGCCGAGCGAGGAAAGCACGGAGGTGTTGTCGTCCTCGCCTTGCATGCCGAAGCGATGCAAGTCCTGATGCGCATACGTGACGGCGGGCACGATGTTGGCCAGATTGGGCAGCACGCCGAAGGTCGCGGTCCCGGCGGGGCGGGTTCCGAGCTGCGGGAGCTGGCCGCCGGCGGTGGCGAGCGTGGCGGACACGGCGAAGTAGCCCGCGAGCGTGGACTTGCAGGAGAGCGTTGTCGTCTCGGCGCCGGCCGTCACGGGTAGGCGGCCACTTGCGGCAACTTTGCCGAACTGGTCGGCGATCGACCAGATCAGCGTGTCGGCGGCGGGGGCGTTGGTCGTGAAGGCAACGGGGAACGCCGTGGCCGAGGCGAAGATGCGGCCGCTTTGCGTGGTCGGCGTATCGGCCGAAACGAGGTCGCTGCTTGAACTTGCACTCGACGTCGAGGCAGAGCCGCAGGTCATCGTCCCAGCCTTGAGCGCGGTGGCGGTGTTCGTGCCTGCCTTCGCCGCGTCGGCAGCTGCGCTGTTGGCATTGGCGCCGCTTGCGTTTTGCGACGTGGCCGAGGCATTGGTTGCATCCCCGGAGCTTCCGGAACCGCCGCCGCCGCACGCAGCGAGGAATAGCGACGAAGACAGCAAGAGATAAAAGAGTTTCATCGTTTTGAAAAAGGCAAAGCGACGCCCAGCCGGCGACGGCGCGCGCTGCGCGCTCAGAAGCTGGCTAAGGTCTGAAGAATGAGTTTTGGCAGACGCAGCACAACGGCTCGATGAGCCATGCGCCGCCGCGTGCACCGCGCGGCTCGCGCTAACCGCGCGAACGTGCGTATCTGTCCTTTGCTTTCGCGCGGGTAAATATTGCACCCTCGCTGCGGCTGCCCCGTCGGGAATTTCGGCCCTGCGCTGGATCCCTGGAGGAGGGGAGACGTGCGCAATATTTTCGGACGAAGATTACGAAGTCACTGCTTAAAGTCAGATGCGCGGCGGATGTTACCGATAATTCCCCCTGGCATGTGAAAATCAGACGTAACAAAATGTCACACGAATTCACATGAGTTTCAATTACCGAAACTTAGTGAATTTCCGCCAATAGCAAGGTATGAATTACCTCAAAAGCAGACGGTAATGCTTGCTGCATCGAATGCGTGTTTCACCTGCTATTGCTGGCTATATCGGCACTTCTGGAGCGGTCTGAAGTGTGCAGATGTAATTAATTCTTTTGTCTATATTCCCCTTTTAAATTCCTTTCGATTTAATTCGGGTCGGACGTTAATTGACTCTGCTGATATTATTGCCGGCATGCGAATCGATCCCTATAGCCTCGAGCTGTTCATTTCGGTCGTGGAGGAAGGTTCCATTGCCCGGGCGGCCAGCCGCAATCACATCGCGCCTTCGGCACTCAGCCGCCGCATGGCGGATCTGGAGGCGGCAGTGGGGCTGCCTTTGCTCATCCGCTCCCCTTCGGGCGTCGAATTGACCGAGGCGGGGCGCCACGCGTTTTCTCGCGCGGTGGCGGTGCACGACCAGTTGCAGTCGCTGGCGCGCGAAGTCCAGTCGCTCAGCGGCGAGGTGGCAGGTGTCGTGCGCCTGTTCGCGAACGCCTCGGCGATCGTTGGCTTTCTGCCGGAGCGGCTCAAGGTCTTTCAGGCGCGCTACCCCCTCGTGCAGATCGCGCTGACCGAACAGATCAGCGACGAGGTCGTGCGGGCCTGCATGGAAGATCGCGCCGACGTGGGGATATCCGCGAGCGGCAGGATTCCCGGCGCGCTGGATTCATGGCACTTCGCCGACGACCCGCTCATGGTCGTGCTGCCGCCCGAACACGAACTGGCCGCCATGCAGGCGCTCACGTTCAACGACGTGCTGCGTTTTCCGCTCGTGGCGTTGCAGGCAGGCGGCTCGCTCGACCAGATCCTCAAGGAGCGCGCCGCCGCTGCGCGCGCGCCGCTCAAGATTCCGGTGACGGTCAACAGCTTCGACGCGCAGTGCCGCATGGTCGAGGCTCGGCTCGGCATAGGCATCGTGCCGACCAGTGCGGCATCGGCCTTCGCGGGCTCGCAGGGGTTCGTGCGCCGGCCGCTCGATGAGCCCTGGGCGACGGGCCGCAGCCTGCGCTTGCACGCGTTGCGCAAGTCGTCGCGCCTGAGGGCCGTACAGGCCTTGATCGATACGCTCGTCGAACGCGCGGGTTAACGAGGACATCGCGAACGGCGATGCCCCCTTTGCTGATTGAGCACTTCATCGCGCCGCTTGCTGCCGTCTAGATTTCCCCTCAAGGAGAAATTGGATGGCAATACTGGAATTGACTGGCCGCGTGCTGTTTCTTTGCAATGACCCGGAGCAGGTCGAGTGGCAATTGAATGGCGCAAAGTGTGGCGCCAATCTGGAAGGCGTCACGCCGGACGCACTGAGAGACGACGTTTCGACCGACGAGATCACGCCCATGAGCGTGCTCACACGCTTCGACGATCGCCTCGGCCGCGTGCCCTACGTCGGTTTTCAGGCCGGCGGGCGCAATCCTGTTGGTTTGGATTCCGTACGAAATGGCGGATTCAGCGTGACCGTGGCCGGGAATCGCTACGGCAAGGGTTCATCGCGCGAGCACAGCCCGCTGGCGGAATACCGCGCGGGCATCCGGCTCGTCATCGCGCGCAGCTTCGAGCGCATCTATCGACAGAACGCCGACAACATCGGCCTGTTCACGTCGACGGATTTCGGACTGATCGAGCGCATCCAGCGCGGCGAGCCGATCGACATCGAAGAACTCGTCGCCTCCCGCGACGGCCTTGCGGCTTCGATTCTGCGCAGCGGCGGGTTGTTGAAATACGGCGCGCAATACATGCGGCAGATCGCGCCAGCCGCGCTGTCCGCCAATCACGCTCCACGCACGTTCGCGCAGAAAATCCTCGAACGTCATGTCTTACGCACGGAGCACACGGGCGAATCGCTCGCGCCGGGCGCTGGCGTTTTCGTTCGCGCGGACTGGCGTTTCATCCACGAGTACTACACGGGCATGGCAACGCACATGCTGCATGCCACGTTCGGCAAACCGCTTTCGCTGCATGAGCCCGAGACCATACTCGCGTTCGAAGATCACCTATCGTATTCGCACAGGAGCGAGATGCATGTGCGTAAGGGACTGCTGCCCGATGTGCGCGAGCTTTCGGCTGCGCACCGTCAATTCGCGCATGACTACGGTTTGCGCAATCACGGCTACCTGAGCGAGATTTCCGGCGGCATCAGCGAAGGCTCGGAAGGCATTTCGCACGCGATGATGGCCGAGCGTTACGCGCTGCCGGGGCAGGTCGTCGCAGGTACCGATTCGCATACGCCGCATAGCGGCGCGCTCGGGTGTCTCGCGTTCGGCGTGGGCACGACCGACATGGCGAATGCGTTCGTGACGGGCGCGGTGCGCATGACAGTGCCGCAGTCGCTGCGCGTGAATTTCCACGGCCCGATTCCCGCAGGCGTGACGGCAAAAGACCTCGTGCTGCACCTGCTCGCGCAGCCCAGAATCCGCGCAGGCGCGGGCTTGGGAAAAGTGTTCGAGTTCGCGGGTTCCGCGATCGCGCAATTGAGCACCGACGAGCGCACGACGCTCACGAACATGACGGCGGAGTTGGGCGGCTTCACGGGCATCGTCGCGCCCGATGAAGAAACCGTGCGCTTTTTGCGGGAGCGCCGCGGCATCGAGTTCGCAATTGAGCCGTGGATGCAAAGCGACCCGGGCGCTACTTATACCGAAGTCATCGACATCGACTGTACGCGCCTCTCGCCCATGCTCGCCGCGCCGGGCGACCCCGGCAACGGCGTCGCGCTGCATGACCTCGAGGCGAGGCCGCACGTCGACATCGCCTACGGCGGCTCGTGCACGGCGGGCAAGCGCGAAGACTTCGACCGCTACCACGAAGTGCTGGCGTGGGCGGCGGCGCGCGGCATGCGCGTGCCCGCTGATGTGAAGCTCTATCTGCAATTCGGTACGTCCGATGTGCGCGACTATTGTGTGCAGCGCGGCTACATCGAGGCCTTCGAACAGGTGGGCGCGGTTCTCCTGCAGCCCTCATGCGGCGCATGCGCCAATTGCGGACCGGGGTCTTCCTTCGACGCGGGCCAGGTCACGATCAGCGCGATCAACCGCAATTTTCCGGGGCGCTCGGGTCCTGGCCGCGTCTGGCTCGCGAGCCCGCCGACGGTCGTGGCGAGCGCGCTCGCGGGAGAGATCGCTTCGTTTGACGAATTGAAAGAGCGGTATCCGTGAGCCGAGCGTCACGAATCATTGATTCGAACTACTACATTGGAGACAAGCATGGCCATTCTGGAGGGCACGGCGAGCCTGCGCGCCGCTGACGATGGGGCACCCGCCGATGCAAACGCGTTTGCCGACGGCAGCGCACAGTACGGCACGATATCGGCCCGTCTCGACAGGCTTCCGGCCACGCGCGCGGTATGGAAACTGATCCTGCTGCTGAGCCTCGGGTTCTTCTTCGAACTTTACGATCTGCTCTACACGGGCTATGTTGCGCCGGGTCTCGTCAAAAGCGGCATTCTCACTTCGACTACCCCCGGCCTTTTCGGCACCTCGGGCGTGGCGAGTTTCATCGCCGCGCTGTTTTGCGGTCTCTTTATCGGCACGGCTGCGTGCGGCTTTCTCGCGGACCACTTTGGCCGGCGCGCCATCTTCACGTGGTCGCTGCTGTGGTACGTCGCGGCGAACACGGTCATGGCCTTCCAGGATACGGCGAGCGGCCTGAACTTTTGGCGCTTCGTCTCGGGAGTGGGCATAGGCGTCGAGTTGGTGACCATCGGCACCTACCTCTCCGAGCTTGCGCCAAAACACTTGCGCGGCAGAGCGTTCGCGGTGTGCCAGGCGATCGGCTTTTCGGCCGTGCCCGTCGTGGCGTTTCTTTCGTGGCTGCTTGTGCCGCGTACGATGCTGGGGCTCGATGGTTGGCGCTGGGTCGTGCTGCTGGGCGGCATTAGCGCGCTCTTTGTCTGGTACTTCCGGCGCAATTTGCCCGAGAGTCCGCGCTGGCTCGCGGGCAAAGGCCGCACCGAAGAAGCCGCTGCAGTGCTGGCGGACCTCGAAGAAAAGGTTGCGCGGCAATACGGAGCGCCGCTGCCCGCACCAGGCCCAGCCGACCCGGTGCCGCGAAAAGCAGGATTCGCGGACATGTGGAAGCCGCCGTACGGCAAACGCACCGTCATGCTCATCGTCTTCCATATATTCCAGACGGTGGGCTTTTATGGCTTTGCGAACTGGGTGCCCACGCTGCTCGTGAAGCAAGGCATTACGGTCACATCGAGCCTCATGTACACCACGGTGATCGGACTCGCCGCGCCGCTGGGTCCGCTGCTCGGCTACTGGATTGCCGACCGCTTCGAGCGCAAGCATGTGATCGTCGGCATGGCGGCGGTCAATATCGTGAGCGGGTTGTTGTTCAGCCAGGCGTCGGCGGCGGTTGCGATCGTCACGCTAGGCGTGCTGTTGACGCTCGCCGGCAACATCATTTCGTTCACCTATCATACGTACCAGCAGGAGCTTTACCCTACGGCCATCCGCGCACGAGCCGTGGGCTTCGTCTATTCGTGGAGCCGGCTCTCAGCCGTGTTCAGTTCCTTCGTCATCGCCTTCACGCTCAAGGAGTTCGGCGTGACAGGCGTGTTTGTTTTCATTGCGGGTGCCATGGCGCTCGTGATGGTCTCCATCGGCCTGATGGGGCCGCGCACGCTGGGCAAGTCGCTGGAGAGCATTTCGCACTGAGCGCCCTCACCCTGCCGCCTGCTCCCGTGCATACTGCGCAGGCGGCACGCCCACATGCCGCGTGAACGCCACGCTGAACGTGCTGGCCGAGCTGTAGCCAACACGCAGCGCGACCTCCGCGACGCCCTGCGCTTCGCGGCGCAGCAAGTTTCGCGCGATCGCCATGCGCCAGCCGAGCAGATACTCCATCGGCGCGACACCCACCGCTCGCCGGAATCGCTCGAAAAACGCCGAACGCGACAGCGCCGCTTCCTTCGCGAGCTGCGCGATGGTCCAGGGCAGGGTGGGGCTTTCATGCATGCGCCGTAGCGCCGGGGCCAGGCGCGGGTCGCCGAGACCGCGCAGCAGGCCCGGCGTGGCCGACGCGTCCCCCGTCGAGCGCAGCGCTTCGATCAGCAGCACCTCCAGCAGGCGTGCGAGGATGACATCGCGCGCGGGCCGCTGTGCGCGCGACTCGTCGCGCACGAGTTGTACGAGCGTGGCGAGCCGCTTTTCGCCACGCACGTGGACGAGTTGCGGGAGCAGGGAGACGAGCAAGGCCGCATCGGGCGAGCCGAACACGCAATAACCCACGAGCATCTGCACGTTCGGCGGTCCGCTCTGGTTGCCAAGCCGGTATTCGCCGCTGAGCTGCGCGACGGGGGTGGTGTCGATGGTCTGCGTCGTCGCCGGATCGAGGCTCGACACCGTGAAGCCGTGGGCCTCCGGGATCAGGATGAAATCGTCGGGTTCGAGCGTGACCGGCTCTTGCCCATCCACCTCGAGGCGGCATGAACCTTCGAGGATCGCGCAGTAAAAGGGCTGCCCGGCATCCGTGCGCCGGATACGCCACGCACCGGCGCCGCTCACCCTTTTCGAGAGCGAGGCGCCCGGCTGGAGCAGCGCGACCACCTCCGCAAGCGGGTCGATCATGACCGGACTCCTGCAAATGAAACTTGGACTTCTGATTGTAGCAAGTCCGGCTGCGACGGCTTATCGTGCCGGGACTGCCAACCCATTCGCAGGAGCCTTCATGAAAACCGTCTTGATCACCGGTTGCTCGTCCGGTTTCGGCCTCGAAATCGCCCGCTACTTTCTCGATCGCGACTGGAACGTCGTCGCGACGATGCGCACGCCGCGCGAGGACGTGCTGCCGCGTTCGCCGCGCCTGCGCGTGCTGGCGCTCGATGTCACGAATGCGCAGAGCATCCGCGAGGCCGTGGAGGCCGCCGGGCCGATCGACGTGCTCGTCAACAACGCGGGTATTGGTGTGCTGGGCGCGCTCGAGGGCATTTCGATGGACACCGCGCGCGACGTGTTCGAGACGAATACGCTTGGCACGATCGCGCTCACGCAGGCGTTTCTGCCGCAGTTTCGGCAGCGCAAGGGTGGCGTCGTCGTGAACGTCACGTCGGGCGTGACGCTGCGCCCGCTGCCGCTGCTCGCCGTGTACGCCGCGAGCAAGGCGGCGGTCAACGCGTTCACGGAGTCGCTCGCGCACGAACTCGCGCCGTTCAATGTGCGCACGTGCGTCGTGCTGCCGGGCCGCGCGCCCGACACGCGCTTTGGCGAGAACGCGCAGCAACGCATGGAGGGCAGCATTCCCGAGCCTTATGCCGAGCTGGGCCAGCGCGTGTTCGGCGAGTGGGCGCAGTCCACCGCGATCACGCGCTCGCAGGACGTGGCCGAGGCGGTTTGGCGCGCGGCGAACGATGCTGCGGCTCCGGCTCGCATCGTCGCGGGTGCGGATGCGCTGGCGTTGGCCGGGGCGCAGTGATCGCCGCGAGCCGTCAACGCCGAGCAGGTGCGAGCGCCAGATGCAGCGGCGTCTCGCACCGTACCCGCTTTAGCGATCCACCCGCTGCTGCATCTGCGCCGGATAGCGCTCGCCCACCACCTGGATCTCTTTGAGCGCCGCTTCGATGGCGGCGAGATCGTCCGCGCTCAACTCGATATTGGCCGCGCCCATGTTCTCGTCGAGCCGGGAAAGCTTCGTGGTGCCAGGAATCGGCACGATCCACGGCTTTTGCGCGAGCAGCCAGGCCAGCGCGATCTGCGCGCGCGTCGCGCCTTTGCCCTCGGCAAGGCGGCCCAGCACGTCGACGAGGCCCGCATTGGCCTTGCGGTTCTCCTCGGAAAAACGCGGCACGATCGTACGGAAGTCGCTCTGATCGAACGACGTGCGCTCGTTGATCGCGCCAGTCAGAAAGCCCTTGCCGAGCGGGCTGAACGGCACGAAGCCAATGCCCAGCTCCTCCAGAACCGGCATCACCTTGTGCTCCGGCTCGCGCCACCAGAGTGAATACTCGCTTTGCAGCGCCGCTACCGGCTGCACGGCGTGGGCGCGGCGAATAGACTGCTCGCCCGCTTCGGAAAGGCCGAAGTGCTTCACCTTGCCTTCGCCGATCAGATCCTTGACCGTGCCCGCCACGTCTTCCATGGGCACGTTCGGATCGACGCGGTGCTGGTAGAAGAGGTCGATGCGGTCGGTCTTCAGGCGCTTGAGCGATGCCTCGGCCACGGCGCGGATGCGCTCGGGCCGGCTGTCCATCGGCTTCTTCGAGTCGCCGTCCTGAAAGCCGAACTTCGTGGCGATCACCACCTGGTCGCGAATCGGCGCGAGCGCCTCGCCGACCAGTTCTTCGTTGACGAAGGGCCCGTAGACTTCGGCCGTGTCGAAGAACGTGACGCCGCGCTCGAACGCCGTGCGGATCAGGCGGATCGCTTCCGCCTTTTCGGTGGCGGGCCCATAGCCGAAGCTCAGCCCCATGCAGCCGAGGCCCAACGCGGAAACTTCGAGGCCGTTCTTGCCGAGTGTGCGCTTTTGCATGTCTTGCTCCTTTAACGCGATTGGATGAGCGGCCCCTGTGTTCACGCGGGAGCCGCCTTCTACCCGATCGAGTGTAGGTTGCTGCATGCTGTTCAACAATCCCGCTAGACTTGCATGAGGTATTGAGGAAAATTCATAAATGGTGCGCACCGGCTTATCCGAACTGACGGCTTTCGTGACGATCGCCGAGCAGCGCAGCTTCAGCGGCGCGGCGCGCGTGCTGGGCGTCTCGCCGTCCGCGCTCAGTCATACCGTGCGCAACCTGGAGGCGAAGCTCGGGGTGCGCCTTTTGAACCGCACCACGCGCTCCGTGGCGCTGACCGAGGCGGGCGAGCAGTTGCTCAACCGCGTGCGGCCCGCCATGGCCGATCTCGAAGACGCCGTGAACGACGTCGCGACCGCGAGCAACCGGCCTTCGGGATCGATCCGCGTCAGCGCATCGGAATCGGGGGCGCGCCCGCTCATTCGACATGTGTTGCCGGGGTTCCTCGCCCGCTATCCGGACATCCGCGTGGAATTCGTGGTCGACTCGCGGCTCGTGGACATCGTGGCCGGCGGGTTCGACGCCGGTGTGCGCGTGCTCGAAGACGTGCCGCGCGACATGATTGCCGTCCGCTTCACGAAGGACATGCGCTTTGGCGCGGTGGCTTCGCCCGCGTATCTGGCGCAGCATGCGCCGCCGCGCGCGCCGCACGACCTCGAGCAGCACCGCTGCATCCGCTTTCGCTTCGAGAGCGGCGCGCTGTTCCGCTGGGATTTCGCGCACCGGGGCAAGAGCGCCAGCATCGACGTGGACGGGCCGCTCACGCTCGGCAATCTCAACCTGATGGTCGAGGCGGCGCTCGCCGGGGTCGGCGTGGCCTGGGTGCCGGAATCGCTCGTGGCCGAGCATATTGCCGCCGGCCGGCTCGTCCACCTGCTGCCCGAGTGGGGGCCGGTGTTTTCGGGGCTCTGCCTTTACTATCCGGCCAATCGCCATCCGCCCGCGGCGCTGCGCCTCTTCGCGCAGGCCGTGCGCGCGTGGGCCGACACGGACGATGACGCACCGCAGCGCAAGCCGGAAGCACGATGAAATGAACCGGCCTGCAATGTATTGTGTCCCGCGCCCGCGCCGATACAGTGAGATACAAAGCCTCCCGCGCCATGCGGTATAAAACCACCATTCCCTGCACACGGAGTCCGAACATGCACGCCGATGGAATTGCGGTCCGCCACACGGGCGGTGCGGCAATGAGCGCGCTGCACTGGCCGCGCACGCTGTTCGCGCGCCTCGCCCTGATCCTTTGCGTCGGCCTCGCGCTCGCGCAGTTGCTGTCGTTCAAGCTCACGATGACCGAGCGCAACGACGCCACCGCGACCATGATGGTCGACTACATCTCGCGCGAAGTCGCCATCTCCGTGGCGCTGCTCGACCATCTGCCCGCAGCCGAACGCGCGGCGTGGCTGCCGCAGCTCGCGCGGCGCACCTACAGCTTCATTCTCGGCCCCGGCACGCCCGGCGAGCCACCCGACGCGAGCCGCTCGAAGAGCGTGGCGTCGGCCATCGCGGCGGGCTTGGGCGACAAGTACGCGCTCACTACCAATTCGGTGCCCGGCAACGGCGAACGTCTGCAGATCCATTTGCGGCTTGCCGACGGCTCGCCGCTCACCATCGATTACCGTCCGGGTCCCGCGCTGCCCTTGTCGGGCTGGCTGCCGGCCGTGCTCGTCGCACAACTCGTCGTGCTGGCGGCGTGCTGCTGGTTCGCGGTGCGCACGGCCACGCGGCCGCTGCACGAACTCGCCCGCGTGGCCGACGCGCTGGGTCCGGACCTGAAGGCGGAGCGCCTGGAGGAAGAAGGACCTTCCGAAGTGGCGCGCGCGGCGCGCGCGTTCAACGCCATGCAGGAGCGCATATCGGCGCACGTGGCCGAGCGCATGCAGATCCTGGCCGCTATCTCCCACGATTTGCAGACGCCGATCACGCGCATGCGCTTGCGTGTGGACCAGATGGACGACGAGGCGCAAGCGGGCAAGCTCGCGCAGGACCTGCACGAGATGGAGCAACTGGTGAAGGAGGGCGTGGCCTACGCGCGCACGCTGCACGGCACCGGCGAAGCGCCCGCCCGCGTCGATCTCGACGCGCTGCTCGACAGCCTGGTGTGCGACTACGTGGATGCGGGTTCGCCCGTGACCTTCGAGCGCCGCCTGAACGTGGCAATCGTCACGCGTGTGCAGGCGCTGCGCCGCATCGTCGGCAATCTCGTGGACAACGCGCTGAAGTACGGCAGCACGGCGGCCATCGAGGTGAGCGCCTCGCCGCGGGACAAGACCGTCACGATCTCGGTGCTCGACAGCGGCCCAGGTATTCCCGAAGAAGCGCTCGAAAAGGTGTTCGAGCCGTTCTACCGGCTCGAAACCTCGCGCAATCGGGGTACGGGCGGCACGGGTCTCGGCCTCGCGATCTCGCGCCAGCTCGCCGTGGCGATGGGCGCGCAGCTTACGCTGCGCAACCGGCCCGAAGGCGGGCTGGAAGGACGGCTCGTGCTTGGCGGCGCGGACGCGTGAAATGCGGCGCGCCGCGAGCGCCCGGTCATGTCACTCAGGCGAGCGGAATGAACACGTTGAACTGGCCTTCCTCGGGGTGGCGCGAGCGATGACCCTTGCCCACGGTGTCTTCGCACAGGACTACCGTGCCCGGCTCGCAGTGGCGCGTGTCGCCGTCGCTCGTCTCGAACTCGACCCAGCCGGTCATCCAGATCACGAACTGACGAACCGGCGTTGTGTGCCAGTCCGCCTCCTTGAGGCCCGCCGGCACCCAGCCAAAGCGCACTGCTTTCGCCTGCTCCCACGTCGAAAGATAAATGGGCGGGATGTTGGGAAAGAGCTCAAGCGGCGTGAGCGGGATATCGATGTCCTCGAAATGGGACTCGCCCTGGGCGTCGGCGTAGATGCGCAGACATTTCATGGGGACCTCCTGGAGCCGTTTTCTGAGTTTCGCTCGCTACAGCAAACGAGCATAAACAATGCCGGTTTGTCGCTGGCCCGGCTGCGGTCGTTGCCGGTCATGTCGGGTCATTTCAGGTCGATGGGCGGCGCAACGGTTGTGCGCTAGCGAACATTGTCGTCCCGAATCGGGCGGCGCGGTTGCGGGTTGTACGCGCGCCTTGCGTAATCAATCAGCCAACGAAATCAATCGAGTGGAGAGCAATATGAGCACGTCGACTGGCACGACTAGCTGGAAGGGTTCCTGTCATTGCGGTGCGGTAAAGTTCGAAGTCCGCACGGCGATCGAGCCGGCTGGGCGCTGCAACTGCAGCCTGTGCCGCCGCAAAGGCGCGCTGATGAGCCCGATGTTCGAGGGTCGCGAACTGACGATCCTCGCGGGCGAAGACGCGCTCACGCTGTACCAGTTCAATACGCGCGTGGCGAAGCACTATTTCTGCAAGCACTGCGGCATTTATCCGTTTCACCAGACGCGCAGGGACCCGGCGCGCTGGCGCGTCAATCTCGGCTGCCTGGAAGGCGTGGATGTCTACGCGCTCGAAGCGTCGGTTGCCGACGGCGCCAGCCTTTCCTTGCTGGAGGACGCATGAAACGCCTGCTCGCCATCCTGTTCTTCGCGGCGAGCGGCCTGGCTGCGGAGATCGCCCATCCGGTGTACTGTTCGTGCATCGCGGAAACCCGTTCACGCCTCGCGCACAAGGAGAAAAAGAACCAATGACGGAAAAGATCGATCACGTCCTGATTGTCGACGACGATCGCGGCATACGTGAACTGGTCGGGGCGTACCTCGAAAAGAACGGCATGCGCGTGTCGCTGGCCGCGAACGGCCGCGAGATGCGCGCGGCGCTTGAGAGCGGTGCGCCCGACCTGATCGTGCTCGACCTCATGATGCCCGGCGACGACGGCCTCGTGCTGTGCCGCGAGTTGCGCGCGGGCAAATTCCGCGCCGTGCCCGTGGTGATGCTCACCGCGCGCAACGAGGAGACGGACCGCATCGTTGGCCTCGAAATGGGCGCCGACGATTATTTGCCCAAGCCCTTCGCCGTGCGCGAACTGTTCGCGCGCATCCGCTCGGTGCTGCGCCGCACACGCATGCTGCCGCCGGGCATGGAAGTGAGCGAGTCGGCCCAACTGCTCGCGTTCGGCGACTGGCGGCTCGATACCACGGCACGCCATCTGCTGGATGCCGAAGGCACGATCGTCGCGCTGAGCGGCGCGGAATACCGGCTGCTGCGCGTGTTCCTCGACCATCCGCAGCGCGTGCTCACGCGCGACCAGCTGCTGAGCCTCACGCAAGGCCGCCAGGCCGATGCGTTCGACCGCTCGATCGACCTGCTCGTGAGCCGGCTGCGCCAGCGCCTGCGCGACGAGGCGCGCGAGCCGCGTTACATCAAGACGCTGCGCAGCGAGGGGTATGTGTTTTCCTCGGCGGTGAGCACCGTCGACGCGCCGGACTAAGGGGCGCCCGAGTCAGGGCTGGCCGAAGAAACTCAGCAGTTCTTCGGCAACCGCTGCGGGATGTTCCTCCGGCAGGAAGTGGCCGCAGTGGGCGATCGTCGCGCCTCGCACCTCATCGGCGTAATGGCGCAGCGGCCCAGCCATGTCCGCAATCGAGCCCTGATCGGCGCTCAGCGCGAGAACCGGCATCCGCAATTTGCCGCGCGCGCTCAACTCGCGGTTCTGGCGCGCCGAAACATCGGCCGCGCGGTAGTAGGCCAGCCCCGCGCGCAATCCGCCTTCCTTCGTGAACACGCGTAGATATTCGTCGATATCGGCATCCGTGAAGGTCTGCGGATTCGCCGTCTTGCGGCGCAGAAACCAGTCCAGGTACGCGCGCTCCTTGCCCGCTATCAGCAACTCCGGCAGATCGGGAATCGCATGGAAGGCGAAGTGCCAGGTGCGCCACGCGCGCTCCGGCGCAACGGGCAGCGCTTCTGGCAGCGTGATGCCGGGGATGCCCGCGTCGAGCAATGCGAGGCTCGACACTTCATCGCCAAATAGTGCCGCGTACGGGTAAGCGACCCATGCGCCGACGTCGTGGGCGGCGAGATGATAGCGACGCGCTCCGAGCTTGCCGAGCAACGTGTGCAGGGCGGTCGCGAGCGATTGCGTGTCGTAGCCGCCAGGCGGGCGGTCCGAGTCGCCCTGGCCAGGCAGGTCAGGGACGATCACGCGGTAATGCTGCGCCAACAGTGGCATGACCTTGCGCCACGCGAACCAACTCTGCGGATAGCCGGCGAGCAGCACAACGGTCTCGCCTTCTTCCTTTCCGCCGATGACGTAATGGAGCCGTGTGCCTTCGACGGTCGCGAAGCGATGCGCGAAGCCGGGCAGCGTTGGGTCGGCCAGCGAGGCTGGACCGTGGTCGATCATGCGTGAGGGCGTACTCATGACGTGAAGCTCCTGTGGGTGTAGAGGAACGCAGGCATTGATTGGAAATAATCATTTCCAAATTAGCCAAAAAAATTTCAACGCAGCAAACGCATGGCTTCTTCGGCCGCGGCTAGCATGTCACGCTGTGTGCGGCCGGATTTGCCGATCAACCGGAAGCCATGAAGCAGTGCGAGCAACGTGCGCGCCATGGCCGGGACATGGATTTCCGCTGCAACGGAGCCGTCTTTCTGGCCTTGCTCGAGGAGTTCGCGCAGCATCTCTTCGGTACGCCGCATGGCGGTTTCGATGCGCGTGGCGATTTCGTCGTCGAAGGTGGCGAGCGCCGTTGCGCTGGATACGACGAGGCATCCACGCCGGCCCTCGCTGCCATGGGACGATTCGGCGTAGAAAAAGAGGATGACGCGGATCTTCTCGCTTGCTTTGGACTGCCTGGCGAGACGATGGCGCAATTCGGTGTTGCGCGTGGTGACGTAGTGATCGAACGCGGCGAGAAAGACGCCGCGTTTGTCGCCAAACGCTTTGTAGAGGCTGCCCGCGGTCAGGCCCGTTGCTTCGCTGAGATCGCCTACGGACGTGGCGTGATAGCCGCGCTCGCGGAATACGCGCACAGCGCCGTCCACGACGGTTTCCATGTCGAATTCGCGGGGGCGGCCGGGGCTGCGGGCCACGGGTTGGGGTGGGTGTTCGGGTGACATGAAAGGCATTATAGGAAATGTTCATTTCCTAATCAACTGCTCCTTCTAAAACACCCTCACTCCACACTCTCCCCCCGCCCCTTATGCTGCGCCGCCAGCCTTTCCTGATGCGTCGGCGGCACCGGATCATAGTGGCTCAGCTGAATGCTGTAGTTCCCATGCCCGCCTGCGAGCGAATTCAGCCGCGACTGATAATCGTTGAGTTCGGCTAGCGGCACCTTCCCCGCAATCACCATGGCCTGCCCGCCCATCGTGCGCGTGCCGTGCACCTGCCCGCGCCGCGAGGAAAGATCGCCGATGATGTCGCCCATCGCGGCCTCAGGCGTCATCACTTCGATATCGACAATCGGTTCGAGCACGATAGGCTGCGCCTTCAAAACCGCATCGATAAACGCCTTGCGCCCCGCGGTAACGAACGCCACTTCCTTCGAATCCACCGGATGGTGCTTGCCGTCGTACACGATCACGCGCACGTCCTGCATGGGAAAGCCCGCGAGCGGCCCGCTGTCGATCACCTGCAAGATGCCTTTTTCCACCGCTGGCATGAACTGCGAAGGAATCGCGCCGCCTTTCACGGCATCCACGAACTCGAAGCCCGCACCGCGCGGCAAGGGCTCGACACGCAACATGACCTCGCCGAACTGGCCCGCACCGCCCGTCTGCTTCTTGTGGCGGCAATGGCCTTCGGCTTTGCCGCCAATCGTCTCGCGCCATGCAATCGTAGGCGGACGCGTCACGACTTCAAGTTTGTACTGATCCGTTAACCGCTCCAGCATGTAGCGCAAGTGCAGTTCGCCCAGCCCGCGTACGACGGTTTCGTTGGTGCCCTCGGGGTGATCGATTTGCAGGCAAGGATCTTCCGCCGCGAGCTTTTGCAGCACTTCCCACACGCGCTGCTCGTTGCCCGGGCGTGCCGGCTCGATGGCGAGACCGTAAATCGGATTGGGAAAAGCTGGCGGCGTGAGGTGGATGTTGCCGTCTTCGGGTGCGTCGTGCAGCACGGCGTCGAAGCCGATATCGTCGGCCTTCGCCACCGCGCAGATATTGCCGGGCCCCGCGCGCTGGACCTCCGTATGCTCCTTGCCCTGGAGCATGAGCAGATGCGCCACCTTGAACGGCTGCCGCGCGTTGCCGATATAAAGCAGGCTGTCACGCGTCACCGTACCCTGATGAATGCGAAACACGGCCACCTTGCCGATATACGGGTCCATCACGATCTTGAACACATGCGCGAGCACGTGCTTATCGGCGTCCGGTTCCGCGCGCACGGGCTCCTTGCCTTCCTTGCCATCCACCTCGCGGTAAAACAGCGGTGGATTGCCTTCGGTGACATTGGGCAAAAGCTTCACAAACACGTCGAGCAGTTGCGCGATGCCCGCACCCGTGGCCGTCGAGGTGAAGCACACCGGCACGAGATGCCCTTCGCGCAACGCGCGTTCGAACGGCTCGTGCAGTTGCTCGGGGCTAATGGCTTCGCCTTGTTCGAGGTACAACTCCATCAACTCGGGATCGAGTTCGATCACCTGGTCGATGAGCGCATTGTGCGCCGCTTCCACCGAATGAAAATCGGCCTCGCCCGCGGGGTTGAAAAAGCAGTCAACCACTTCGCGGCCGCCTTGCGCAGGCAGATTGATCGGCAGGCAGTTCTTGCCGAAGGTCTCCTGTATCTGCGCGAGCAGTCCCGGCAAATCGACCTTTTCCGCGTCGATGCCGTTCACGACGATCATGCGGCACAGCTTGCGCTGCTGCGCGTACGTCATCATGCGCGTCGTCGTCATTTCGATGCCGGTGCGCGCGTTGATGACGATGGCCGCCGTTTCCACCGCGGGCAGCGCGCTCATCGACATGCCGGCGAAGTCGGGGTAGCCGGGCGTGTCGAGCAGGTAGATGCGCGTGTCCTGGTGTTCGAAGTGGGCGATGGCGGAGTTGAGGGAGTGGTGGTACTTGCGTTCGAGGGGATCGAAATCGCAGAGGGCGGTGCCGCGATTCACGCTGCCTGGCGCGTGCAGCGCGCCGCCCTGGTGCAGGAGCGCTTCGGCAAGCGAGGTCTTGCCGCAGCCGGCATGGCCGACCAGAGCGATCGTGCGGATGGCTTCGGGACTGTAATCCATGGCCGCCGTCGTCCGTTAGTGGATGTCCGGCAATTATTGGCGATATTTCCTCGCTCTGCCAATCCCAAGCCGAAAAGAAGCGTGCACGAACGCGCGCAGCGCGCTGAGCAGCTATTTTCGCTGCGCTGCAATATTCAGGTGAACTGCAGAAGACGTTTGATGCCTGACACTGAGGGGACGGATCACTCAAGTTTCGCGCGGCGTGCTGGCCCGCTCGATCAGCCCGTTGAGCAACTCCATTGGCAGCGGGAAGACGATGGTGGAATTCTTGTCGGCGGCGATGGTGGTGAGCGTTTGCAGATACCGCAGTTGCATGGCTTGCGGCTGCTGCGCGAGACATTGCGCGGCCTGCAGCAATTTTTCGGACGCCTGCAGTTCGCCTTCCGCGTGAATCACCTTTGCGCGGCGCTCGCGTTCGGCTTCGGCCTGGCGCGCAATCGCCCGGATCATCGTTTCGTTGAGGTCCACGTGCTTGATCTCGACGTTCGACACCTTGATGCCCCACGCGTCTGTTTGCGCATCGAGCGTTTTCTGGATGTCGGCGTTCAGTTGCTCGCGCTCGGCAAGCAGGGCGTCGAGTTCGTGTTTGCCGAGCACGGCGCGCAACGTGGTTTGCGCGAGCTGGCTCGTCGCGTCGACGTAGCGCGCGACCTGAATCACAGCCTTTTCCGGGTCCACCACGCGAAAATAGACCACGGCGTTCACCTTCACCGAAACGTTGTCGCGCGTGATGACATCCTGTGCAGGCACGTCGAACACGACCGTGCGCAGGTCCATGCGCACCGCCACCTGCACGACAGGAATGATGAGCACGAGGCCCGGTCCCTTGACCTTCCAGAAGCGCCCGAGCATGAACACGACGCCGCGTTCGTACTCCTTGAAGATGCGGATCGACGATAAGGCGATCAGCAGCACCAGCGCGATCAGTAGACCTGTGAAGCCGAACGTGAAGCCGATCATGAATGTTCTCCCTTGTCATGTGCCTTGTCGTGTGCCGCACCGTGCAGCGGGGTGACGGTGAGCGTGAGGCCGCTGCGCGCGCTCACGCGCACGCGGCTGCCGGCGGCGAGGGGCGTGGCGCAGGCTCCGTGCCAGCGCTCGCCGTGCACGCGGACCCAGCCCGTGGAAAATACCGCGTGGCCGGGTCGCGGATCGGGCTGGAGGCCCTCGTCGATCACTTCGCCAATGGCGCCCACCATGGCCTCAGCGCCAGTCACCACGGGGCGCCGCCGCGCGCGCAGGGCCACGCTGGACACGGTGGCGACGAACGCCGCGCCGCCGAGCGCCAGGCCCGCAATGAGCGATATGGGGATGCCGTAGCCGGGCTCGCCCGTGTCCATCAGCATCAGCGCGCCGATGGCGAACGCCACGATGCCGCCAAAGCCCAGCACGCCAAACGTCGGCAAAAAGGCCTCCGCGATGAGGCAGGCGAGCCCGAGCATCACGAGCCCGAGGCCCGCGTAGTTCACGGGCAGCAATTGCATGGCGAACAGACCCACGAGCAGGCAAATCGCTCCCGCCACGCCGGGCAGCACGAAGCCGGGGTTGGCGAACTCGAAGAAGAGCCCGTACACGCCGATGGTCAGCAGAATCAGCGCGACATTCGGGTCTGCGACGATCGAAAGAAAGCGGTTGCGCCAGTCGGGCGCGACGACTTCCAGCGGCGCGTTCGCGGTGGCGAGGCGCAGCGTGCCCGCCGTGGTCGTGACAGTGCGGCCGTCGAGCTGGCGCGCGAGATCGGCGGGGTTCTGCGCGATCAGGTCGATCACGTGCTGGTCGCGCGCCTCTTCGTCGGACAGGCTCACCGCCTCGCGCACCGCGCGCTCGCCCCACGCCGCGTTGCGCCCGCGCAGTTGGGCGAGGCCGCGAATGTAGGCGGCGGAGTCGTGCATGACCTTGCGGGCTTCCGTCGATGCGTTGTCGTCGGCGCGTGGGGCCGAGGCGCCGGAGGCGGCCTCCGGGAGGCCCATTGGGCCACCGGCAGGCCCACCCGCGGGGCCGCCGCCGCCCACGCCAAGCTGGACCGGCGACGCCGCGCCGAGATTGGTCCCTGGCGCCATGGCCGCGAAATGGCTTGCGTAGACGATATAGGTGCCCGCGCTCGCGGCGCGCGCACCGCCAGGAGCGACGAACGCCGCCACCGGCACCGGGGAGGCAAGGATCGCCTTGATGATCTGCCGCATCGAGGTGTCGAGGCCGCCCGGCGTATCCAGTTCGAGGATCGCGAGCGGCGCGCGCTCGCGCGCAGCGCGCTCCAGCGAACGGACGATGAAATCGGCGCTGGCAGGTCCGATCGCACCGTTCACGGTCATGACGACGACGGGCGGGCTCGCCGCAGCGAAGGCCGCTGGCAAAGCGAGTGCAGCCGCCAGCGCGGCCCACGCGACGAGCAAGGCGACGAACACAACGGCTCGAGCAAGCCGCGCCGTGAGCGGATGGTGCGGCTGAGCGGGCGGCGCGTCGTGCACCGCGGCATGCGAGGAGCGATGATCGCGCATCGGGCGTCCGGAGCATGGCGCACGCTGGCGCACGTTCCGGTTCACAGATGGGGCAAGAGCCGATACCTCAAGAGTAGGCGCTTTCCGCGCAAAGCGCGAACCGGCCCGAATGGCTGGAATACGCCCGGAACGTTGCGCCGCACACTTATTCCACCGTTCCGAAAGCAATGGAGGAATCGAGATTTGGCGCGACGGGCTTCGTGGCTAACATTGCACTCCCTTACAAGCAGCGCACGAGAACAATGAAAAAAGCCAACCGGTCGACGCAAGTTCCCCGCATCCGCATGACATGCGCCATTGTCGCCAGCGTCGTCGCGCTGGCCTCGTGCGGCGGCACGGACAGCAACGGCACGCCCGTGGCCAGCGCGGCCCTCACGCACAAGCAGCCCAACATCCTTTACATCATGGCGGACGATCTGGGCTACTCGGACATTCATGCGTTCGGCGGCGAGATCAACACGCCCAACCTCGACGCGCTCGTGCAGTCGGGCCGCATCCTCACGAACCATCACGCGGGTACGGTGTGCGCGATCACGCGCTCCATGCTGATTTCGGGCACCGACCATCACCTCGTGGGCGAGGGCACGATGGGCGTGCCCACCGACGAACGCCGCGGCCTGCCCGGTTACGAGGGTTATCTCAACGACCGCGCGCTTTCGGTTGCGCAACTGCTCAAGGACGCCGGGTATCACACGTATATGGCGGGCAAGTGGCATCTCGGCTCGGGTATCGTTGGGAGTGCTACGGGTAGTGGACAAACACCCGATCAATGGGGTTTCGAGCACAGCTACGCGCTGCTCGGGGGCGCCGCGACCAATCACTTCGCGCACGAACTCGCGGGCTCGAAAAACTATACGGAAGATGGCCAGTACGTGCAGCCCGGACAACCGGGCCAACCCGGCGGCGCGGGCGGCAATCCGGCCGTGTTCTACTCCACGAACTTCTACACGCAGAAGCTCATCTCGTACATCGACTCGAACAAGGGCGACGGCAAGCCGTTCTTCGCCTACGCGGCCTATACGTCGCCGCATTGGCCGCTCCAGGTGCCGGACCCGTGGCTGCACAAATATGCGGGCGTGTACGACGCAGGTTACGACGCGATCCGCAACGCGCGCATTGCGCGGCAGAAGGCGCTCGGCCTCATTCCTGCCGACTTCACGCCGTTCGAAGGTTTGCCCGAAACGCTCGCGCGTTCGCCCGCCACGGCCAACAACGGCACGGCGAACGCGAAGTACATCAGCGCCGTGCATCCGGCCTCGGAGGGCTACGCCGATTACGGCCAGGGCAACGTCGACAAGGCGTGGGCCAGCCTTTCCGCGGACGAGCGCAAGGCGCAGGCGCGCTACATGGAAATTTACGCGGGCATGGTCGAGAATCTCGACTACAACATCGGACTCCTGATCCAGCATTTGAAGGACATCGGCGAATACGACAATACGTTCATCATGTTCCAGTCCGACAACGGCGCGGACGGCTGGCCGATCGACTCGGGTGCCGATCCCACCGCCACCGATACGGCTAACGCCCAGGAGCCCGTGTATTCGTCGCTCGGCACGGACAACGGGTTGCAGAACGCGAAGCGCCTGCAGTATGGGCTGCGTTGGGCCGAAGTGAGCGCCACGCCGCTGCGCCTCACGAAGGGTTATTCGGCGGAGGGCGGCGTGTCTGTTCCGGCCATCGTTCATTTGCCGGGGCAGGCCACGCAGTTGCCGTCGCTCAGCATTTTCACGCACGTGACCGACGACACGGCCACCTTCCTCGACGTGGCCGGCGTCACACCGCCGAACCAGGCCGCGCCCGCGCTCATCAACGCGCTCACGGGCGTCGACCAGAACAAGGGCAAGGTGGTCTACAACAACCGCTATGTGTATCCGGTGACGGGCAAGTCGTTGCTTGCGCAACTGAATGGCAAGACGACTGCGGAAGCGCACACGGAGGCCTTCGGCGACGAAGCCTATGGCCGTGCCTATCTGCGCAGCGCGGATGGCCGCTGGAAGGCATTGTGGACGGAGCCGCCGCTCGGACCCACGGACGGTCACTGGCAGCTTTACGACCTCACTAAGGACCGCGGCGAAACCACGGATGTCTCGACGCAGAATCCCTCGGTGATCGAGAGCCTCGTGAACCAGTGGAATACGTATATGAGCAACGTGGGCGGCGTCGAACCGTTGCGTCCTCAAGGTTATTACTGAGGGCGCGGCCATGCGGTATCGACTGACACTCGCGGCGCTGGCCGTGACGGTGTTCGCCGCGGCGTTCGTGGCAACGAGCACTTCGATTGCCACAACGAAAGCCGACGGCTTCGATTCGCTCAATCGCGGCCGTCTGCTCGCGCCGCTCGGCAACGAGCGCCAGTGCGAGCGCTATTCGGGGCTGCCCGCGAACTGGGGCAGCGACCGCAAGGCCGGCATGGTGCATCTGCAAGGCGGTTCGTTCGTGTTCGGCAGCACGGCGGGCTACCCGGACGAGCACCCCGCGCCCGGTGGCGGCAAGACGCGCGTGGCGGGCTTCTGGATCGACCAGACTGACGTGACGGTGGCGCAGTTCGCGGCGTTCGTCGAAGCCACGCACTATGTGAGCGAAGCGGAGCAGCAAGGCGGCGCAGCGGTGTTTCGCGTGCCGACGGCCGAGCAGATGAACGCGCGCGATCTGGCCTGGTGGACGTGGGTGCCGGGGGCGTCGTGGCGGCATCCGCACGGTCCGGGCAGCGACGTGGAGGGCCGGGACAACCTGCCCGTCACGCTCGTGACGCTGCGCGACGCACTCGCGTACGCGCACTGGCTGGGCCGCGACCTGCCGACGGAGGCCGAGTGGGAATACGCGGGGAAGGCGGGCCGCGAGGGCGCGGACCTTGAAACCGCGCCCACCGACGCCAACGGCAAGCCCACGGCGAACTACTGGCAAGGCGTATTTCCGGTGCTCGACACCGCCGAGGACGGCCACGCCGGGCTGGCTCCCGTGGGCTGCTACGCGGCCAATGCGTTTCGCCTTTACGACATGATCGGCAATGCCTGGGAATGGACGCGCGATGCGTACACGGGCCCGCACCAGTCGCACACCAATGGCGACACGGCGGCGGTGGCGCCTGCGGGGCGGCGTCACGACACGCTCATGGTCATCAAGGGCGGCTCGTTCCTGTGCGCGCGCGACTATTGCGTGCGCTATCGGGCGTCGTCGCGGGAACAGCAGGAGGCCGATCTCGCGGCTTCGCATATTGGCTTTCGCACGATTTTGAGGGACGCGTCATGAACTTCAGACGCAGATCGCTGGCCGCATGGGTGCTGTGCGCGGCGCTGAGCGGCATGGCCCACGCAGCGCCCGATCCAGTACGCGTGGGCGTGACGCGCGGCGCGCACGCCGAGATCATGGGCGAGGTGCAACGCACGGCGGCGAAGCGCGGCCTGACTCTCGACGTCGTCGTGTTCGACGACGCCGCGGAGATCGACGGTGCGTTGGCGGCAGGCCGTATCGACGCGGCGAGCTTCGAGGACGAAGAGGACGTGGCCGCCGCGCGCCGCGCGCACGGCTACGCGATCGCGGCCATTGCGCCTACGGTCGCGCTGCCGATGGCGTTCTATTCGCGCAAACTGCTGAGCCTCAATCAACTGCGCCCCGGCTCGACGATTGCGATTCCCGACGACGCGCGCGGCATGGCCCGCGCGCTGATCCTGCTGCAGAACTACACGCTCGTGACGCTGCGCGACAGCGCCGGGCTGCACGCCACGACGGCGGATATCACGGGCAACCGGCTGAAGCTCAAGCTTGTCCGCCTGCGGCACGCACGGCTTGCGCACGCGCTCGACACGGCGGCCTTCGTGGCGATGGAGAACGATGACGCGGCGCGCGCGGGGCTTCAGCCGGCGCGTGACAGCATCGGCATTGAAGACGCGCGCTCGCCTTACGCCGACGTGCTCGCTGTGCGCGAGGCGGACCGAACGCAGCCCTGGGCGCGCGAGCTGGTGGCCGCGTACCACTCGAACGAGGTCGCGCATTTCATCCTCACGCGCTATCAGGACTCGGTGCGACGGCCATGGTAGGGCCCTGTGCAGGGAACTACGCGCTCGCGTGCACGGCGTGCGGGAAATGCTGCAACAGCCCGCCGTCGATGTCGCTGGCGGAACTGCTGCGGCATGGGGAGCGCTTTGTCGGGTGTCTTGCGATCGGGCGACGGCCGGTACGCCGGGCGGGCGAGCCTACGCTGGACGCTGCCGATGCAGTTGCGATCCACGAACTCTCGCAGACGCTTTTTCACCGCAGCGCCGCATTCGGTGCCGACTGGATCGTGCTGACGCTGCGGGGCTACGACTATCCGTCGCTCGGCCGCTGCCCGGCGCTGGCCGATGACGGACGCTGCACGTTGCACGAAGCCGGCAAGCCTGCGATGTGCGCGGCGGTGCCGCTCGATCCGCTATTGCCGGATCGTTTGCAAACGCTGGTGCTGGAAGGAAGGCGCGAAAGCGCGCAATGGCTCGGTGCGGACTGCATCCGCACGACGGTGACGGCGAACGCCGCACCGTTGGTGCTTGAGGGCAAGGTGGCGGATGCCGAGGCTCTGGCGCGCTTTCGCGGAGCGCTGGCGTTTGAGCGCGATATCTGGCGCGACGCTGTGTTCGCCTCGCTTCACGAGGCCGCTGCGGATCTGCGCGGCGCACTAGCCCGGCTTGGCGCGGGCGGACATCTCACCGTTTCGCTCGTTCCGGCGCTCATGGCGGCGGCGCGCGTGTCCGCGCGCTGCCGCGAGCTTTGCGTGGCGTATATCGACAGCCAGATCGCGCTAATCGAGCGCACCGTGGAAGCGGCACTAGCCCGGCGGCGTCTGGACGACCGGCCGGTTACGCATGAACTGCGTGGCTTTGCGCAGGCCTACGCCGGCGCGCTTGAACTTCTGGCTGCGCCGGGATGGCGGCCCGATGCGGCGCGCGCGCATGCGCCCGAAATCGAGGCCTGGCTGGGCGCCGCATAAAAGCCGACCGCACGGCGCGCTCGCCTATTGCTACTCGTCCCCGCTCTCGCGGGCAGGGACGCTTGCTGCAGTCAGGCGCGGATTAGTACCAGCGGCGCTGAGCTTCTGCGAGCAGTTCGCAGTATTCGAGGTGACGGTCCAGCGCTTCGGCGCCGAGACGACGCAGTGCAGCCAGGACTTGAGTCACTTTTTCGACGATTGCACCCATGATTTCCTCTTCGCTAGGGTTATTGCCTAAGGGATAACCCTAATTATAAGGATCTCGGGACAGAATGCAAGGCTCGAGTGCGCTAAGTGTGCGGTGCAGCAACACTTTTGATTTGCCCCTTATTGGTGTGCTAGCGGGCGGTACGCACGCGGCAGGGCGCCTTCTTGTATCGCACTGTGTCTGGCCGCCCGTCCGACAAGCGCGCTTGCAAAAACGGGCGCGCACGCAAACAAGCCAGATACATCGCGGCGTTCAAATGTCTCCTACGCAAGGTTGATACACAACAGTGCGCAACCACTCACCCAACGTCAGGAGAAACACCATGAAGCTCGCTCAATCGCTCGCCGCCGCCGCTCTTGCTGCCCTCGTCGCCGTTCCCGCGCTTTCATTCGCACAGTCGAGCCAACCGGTAACCCGCGCCGAAGTGAAGGCCGAACTCGTCCAGCTCCAGAAGGCGGGCTACAACCCCGCCAGCGACAACACGCAATACCCCGCGAACCTGCAAGCCGCGCTCTCGCGCGTGAGTGCTGAGAATGGCGCAGCGGCGTCGGCGTTCGGTGGAGCGGTTGAGGGTGCGACTGCTACAGGCAGCCGCACGCACGTTCGCGCCGTATCGAATGCCGCCGGTGCAAATGCGGCTGATCAGGATGTCGTCGGCCTCGAACCGATCTACGCTCACTCGTAATGCGCGCGGCACCGTGCCGCGAAGTTTGCCGCTCACCGGCAACCTTCGCGGCTTTGCCGTGTCTATGCCTGGCCCGCTTGTTCCTCGCTTCTTCCCACCTGTTCCCAATCACTCGCCTTGCTGCTGGTACCATGTCCTCGCGTGCCCGCGCGGCACGCGCGCGAACGCTACACGTTTGAGTTCAAGATGCATCCATGCGTGTCGACGCGCCGTTCGCGCATACACTCCGAAGCTCGTACGAGGTCAACATGCCGGGAACCCAGAACCCCACTTCCGCTCGCCCACGCATGATCCTGTTCAGCGCGCGCCAGTACGATGTCGATACGTTTGCCGAGGCGAACACCGCTTTCCAGTACGAATTGCACTACCAGGAATCGCACCTCGACGCCGACACCGCTGTGATCGCCGACGGCTATGACGTGGTGTGTCCGTTCGTAAACGATACGGTCGACGCCGCCACGCTCGAGCGCCTCCACAAGGGCGGCACGCGACTCGTGGCGCTGCGCTCGGCCGGCTTCAATCACGTCGATCTTGCGGCGGCGCAGCGTCTTGGCATCACCGTAGCGAGAGTGCCCGCGTATTCGCCGCATGCGGTGGCCGAGCATGCCGTCGGGCTGATCCTCGCGCTGAACCGCAAGCTGCCGCGCGCCGTGTCGCGCACGCGCGAAGGCGACTTCTCGCTCGCGGGGCTGCTCGGTTTCGACCTGCATGGGAAGACGGCCGGTGTGGTCGGCACGGGCATTATCGGGCGGTGTTTTGCGCGCATCATGGCGGGCTTCGGCATGCAGGTGCTCGCCCATGACCCGGGCACGCCGGCCGCCGACTTGCTGGCGCTCGGCGTGCGCTACGTGCCGCTCGACACGCTGCTCGCGCAGTCCGACGTGGTGAGCCTGCATTGCCCGCTCGTGCCTGCAACGTTTCATCTGATCGATGGCCACGCACTCGCGAAGATGAAGCGCGGCGCCATGCTCATCAATACCGGGCGCGGCGGGCTCGTGGAAAGCAGCGCACTCGTGGATGCGCTCAAGAGCGGCCAGCTCGGCCACCTCGGCCTCGACGTGTACGAGGAAGAAGGCGGTCTGTTCTTCGAGGACCATTCGGACGCGCCGCTGCAGGACGACGTGCTCGCGCGTCTCTTGATGTTTCCGAACGTGATCGTCACGTCGCACCAGGCGTTCTTCACGCGTGAGGCGATGAGCGAGATTGCGCAAACGACGCTGCGCAACGTGGAGGCCTGGCGTAACGGCTCGCCGAGCAATCTCGTGGACGCGCCGCAGGGCTAACGCGCAACGCATACAGCAACACGCAATAGCAAAGCGGGGCGCGCAAAAGCCGCCCCGCTTTTTTGCTTTCCACTGCTACACGATCACGCCTCGACGACTGCGAGCGTGACGTCGATGTTCCCGCGCGTCGCCTTCGAATACGGACAGATCTGATGCGCCGTTTCGACGATGCGCTGTGCCAGCTCGCGATCCACGCCCGGCAGCGTCACGTTCAGGCGGCCGCGCAGCTTGAAGGCGTCGTCGGCGTTGACGAGGTCGATCTCGGCGTCGACCGCCACGTCGCGCGGCAGCGTCGCGCCGAGCTTCGTGGCGGCTCGGCCCATCGCGCCGATGAAGCACGCCGACCAGCCCGCCGCGAACATCTGCTCCGGGTTCGTGCCCGGCGCGCTCGAGCCGGGAGGCGAAAGCTTCACGTCCAGACGTCCGTCTTCGCTGCGGGCCGCGCCGTCGCGGCCGCCGGTGGTGTGGGTCTTGCCGGTGTACAGCACTTTTTCTGCCTGGGTCATGATGTTTATCTCCTGAGGTTGGCTTCGTGAGAACGATGATTTAGCTGCCGCGATACAGCTGCTGGATTGCAGCGAGCTGGCCGTCGTGCTGTGCCTGAACCAGTTCCTGGCGAACCTGTGCACGCGTGAGCTTTGCGTTGACCGCATTGCTGGCGGGCGTCCACGCCGCACTTGCCTGTTGCGCGGGTTGCGCAGCGCTCGACTGAGCGGGCATGGCGGCGAACACCGGAGTGGCTGCGAGGACTGCGGCGCTGGCGGCGAAGGCGAGGGCGAGCTTCGATACGTTCATGACTTTCTCCTGGGAAGGGTTTGGAAATCCGTCCGGTCATCAGCAAGTTCCGGCGTTGATGCATTAGAACCGCCAGACGTATCTGCCGTGTTTCATGAACGCCGCGTATTGCAAGGGTATGTGTCTGGGCCAGGCGCTTATACATTGCGATACAAACCCGCCGTTCGTTCAATCCCGCGCCTGGCCGCGATCGATCCAGCCACGCCGACGCTTTTTGATTCGTTTTGTGTACGTGCTCGCAGCAGACACATTGGGATACATGGCATCTTCCCTGCTCGGATATAAATTCACCGGGGCGTCAATGCCTGCCGCCGCGAGCGCGATCGACCGATCGGCAGCCGCTCGCCAATCAACGAGGCCAAGCCGTTTGGGCGCGGCCTGCATGCACAACAAGGAGAAGTGGTTATGTCAGATCCCGTCAACGTCCGCCGCCGTCGACTTCTCGGCACGTCGCTTGCCGGCCTCACGCTCGCCGACTTCGCATTCGGCGGTCTCGCGCACGCACAGTCGGCTGGCGGCACGGAAGGCAACACGCGCACGGGCAATGGCGTATCGTTCGGCCCGATCAAGCAGATCAACGCGGGGCTGCTCAATGTGGGCTACGCCGAAGCGGGGCCGAAGAACGGCCCGGTGGTGATCCTGCTGCACGGCTGGCCGTACGACATCCATAGCTATGTCGAGGTCGCGCCCATGCTGGCTGCGTCGGGCTATCGCGTGATCGTGCCGTATCTGCGCGGCTACGGCAGCACGCGCATTGTCTCGGACGACACGCCGCGCAACGGCCAGCAGGCCGTCACCGCCGTCGATCTCGTCGCGTTCATGGACGCCCTGAAGATCGATCAGGCCATTCTGGGCGGCTACGACTGGGGCGCGCGCACGGCGAACATCGTCGCGGCGCTGTGGCCCGAGCGCGTGAAGGCGCTGGTTTCCGTGAGCGGCTATCTGATCGGCAGCCAGGAGGCGAACCGCAAGCCGCTGCCGCCGCAAGCCGAACTGCAGTGGTGGTACCAGTTCTACTTTTCGACCGAGCGCGGCGCACAGGGTTATGCCGCGAATCTCGACGCGTTCAACAAGCTGATCTGGCAACTCGCTTCGCCGAAGTGGAATTTCGACGACGCGACCTACGAGCGCAGTGCAGCGTCGTTCCATAATCCCGACCACGTGGCCGTCGTGATCTCCAACTACCGTTGGCGTCTGGGGCTCGTGCCGGGCGAAGCGAAGTACGACAGCCTCGAGCAGCGTCTCGCTGCCGCGCCGGCCATTACCGTGCCGACGATCACGCTCGAAGGCGACGCCAACGGCGCACCGCATCCCGCGCCGGCCGCTTACGCGAAGAAGTTCACGGGCAAGTATCTGCATCGCAATATCGACGGCGGCATTGGCCACAATCTCCCGCAGGAAGCGCCCAAGGAATTCGCGCAGGCCATCCTGCAAGTCACGCATCTGTGATCGGGGCCGCGATGCAAGCACGTTTTTTCAGGCATCGCGCGCTCCTCGCGGGCGCGCTGCTCGCGAGTCTGGCGCAGGGTCCCGCCGCATGGGCCCGCCAAGACGCGCAAGCCCAACCTCAAGTGCCCGGGCAGGCCGCTTCGCCGATCTACGGCGTGACGATTCCACCCGGCTACCGCAAGTGGGAGATGATCGCGCCGGCCGAGGAGGCCGCGCCGCTCGACGAACTGCGCGTGGTGCTCGGCAATCCGGTTGCGATCAAGGCCATCGAGAATTCGACGCTGCCGTATCCCGACGGCACGATTCTCGTGAAGCTTGCGTACAAGCGTAAGCAGTCCGATGATTTCGCACCGGCCACGGTGCCGGGCCAGCCCACGACCGTGCAGGTCATGGTGAAGGACTCGCGCCGCTATGCGTCTACGGGCGGCTGGGGGTACGGGCGTTTCATCAATGGCGTGCCTGCCGACCTGGCGCAGCATCAAACCTGTTTTGCATGCCACGCTTCGAAGGTGAAGGATCGCGACTACGTATTCACGCGATTTGCGCCTTGATGATCGGTGACATAATCCCGCAGTCGTCTTCAAACTGATCGGGAGCGCCTCATGCAGCGGACATACCGTGGAAGTTGCCATTGCCAGTCGGTGAAGTTCGAAGCCCTGATCGATTTCGGCAAGGGCACGGGAAAATGCAACTGCAGCTTCTGCGGAAAACTCCGGCTCTGGCTCGTGCAGGTCCGCCCGGAAGCCTTCGTTCTACTTTCGGGCGAAAGCGAGCTTACGCACTACGAAGGGAAAAATCCGGTAGCCCATCATCCGTTTTGCAAGCACTGCGGCGTGCACGTATTCGACCGCATCGATATGCCGAACGGAACGGGCTACCCTTACATCAACGTGAATATCATGTGCATCGACGACTTCGACTTGAACGAAGCCTTGAATGCACCGATATCCTATGCCAATGGTCTCGCGAATGACTGGGGCAATCCGCCTCGGGAAACGCGGCACCTTTGAGTGTCTTCAACGAGACGGCGCTGCCTCAGGGCTCTCGTCCCGAATATTGAGCAATGCCGGGCTCGCGGGCGTCGAGCGTATGTCGTTCAGACGTGAACTGAACGAATTCGGCATGGAACCGTGAGGGTTCATCGAGCGTTCCAGCGTAGATCGTCACGATATCCGGCGCATGCTGCGGTGTGCCAAAGAGCAGGCTGCCGCAATGCGCGCACGAATTTCGCGTGGTCGGCATACCGCTGCCGCCGGTTATCGTGTACGACCGGATTTCGCCTTCGAACGAGAATTCGGCGGCGCTCACGACAACGACAGGCAATCCGCCCGATCCTGAAGCGCGCTGGCAATCGCGGCAGTGACAAATGAGCTGCGTCAGCGCGGCGCCGCGAGCGTGGTATTGCACCGCTGCGCACAGGCAGCGGCCTTTCCAGGCATTCGACATTGGCCTTCTTCCTTTTTCGGGTGGATGCGGAATATCGCATGGTACGCGTGTAGTACACGTATAGTCGCTCACGTTACTCGAGCACGAGAAGGGAAAAACATGGCGCAAAACATCTACGACGATCCGGAATTCTTTGCAGGCTACAGCCAGATTCCGCGCCAGGTGCTGGGGCTCGAAGGCGCGCCTGAATGGCCAGCCATTCGCGCGCTGCTGCCAGACCTGCGCGGCAAGCGCGTGGTCGACCTCGGATGCGGCTTTGGCTGGGCTTCGCGCTGGATGCGCGAGCAGGGCGCGGCGTCAGTGCTTGGCATCGACATTTCGCAGAGCATGATCGCGCGCGCGAGGGCGGATACAGCAGACCCGGCCATCGAATACCGTATCGGCGATCTCGACACCCTGAGCCTGCCTGATCAGCGCTTCGACCTCGTGTACAGCGCACTGGCCTTTCACTATGTGGCCGATTTCGGCGGCCTCGCGCGCACGCTTCGCGGCGCGCTCGCAAATGCTGGCCAACTGGTCTTCACGATCGAGCATCCGGTATACATGGCGGCGGCGAACCCGCACTGGATCAGCGGCGACGCGGTCGACCAGCGCGGCCGCAAGACCTGGCCTGTCAACGGCTACGCAATGGAAGGCGAACGCCGCACCAACTGGTTCGTCAAGGGCGTGCTGAAATACCATCGAACGCTGGCTACTACGCTGAACACGCTGATCGATGCGGGTTTTCGCATCCAGCGCGTGAATGAATTCGCGCCGACGCCCGAGCAGGTCCGGCAAACGCCGTCGTTGGCGGAGGAACTTGAACGCCCGATGCTGCTGCTGGTCTCGGCAAATACATAGCGCGTGTGATCGCCGCCGCCCCAGAACCCGGAGCGGCGGCGCAAGTCCATCATCCTTGCTTGCCCTGGATGCCCAGCAGATCGCGAATCTTCTGTTCGGTCTGCGCGTAATCCCCTTCGCCGAAGTGCGTATAAACGAGCTTGCCGTTCTGGTCAATGAGATAAACCGCCGGCCAGTACTGGTTGCCGTAGGCATTCCACGTCGCGTAACCGTTGTCCTGCGCGACAGGGTACGTAATGCCGTATTGCTTGATCGCCTTCTTCAGGTTGCCGGTGTCGCGCTCGAACGAATACTCGGGCGTGTGCACGCCGACCACCACCAGACCCTTGTCGCGATAGCGCGCGTCCAGCTCCTTGATGTGCGGGATGGTGTGCACGCAGTTGATGCAATCGAAGGTCCAGAAGTCGACGAGCACGACCTTGCCGTGCAACTGCTTGAGGTCGAGCGGCGGGCTGTTGAGCCAGTTGTTGATGCCGGTGAAGTTGGGCGCCTGCGCGCCGGTTTGCAGCGCGGCCGAGCCGACCGAAGGCTGCTCGCCGGAGGCGTAGGCGGCGAGCCCGGCTGTGGCGGCAAGGCCGACGGCAACAGCGGCAATCTTGAGACGAGAGATCATGAGGGTTCTCCTTGTGTGGACGACGAGCGTATTGGAACGCTCCCACGTATCTGGCTCGTGTCCCCACGGCGGCACTGTTGAAACGTAGTGTGTCGCCGCCGGGGCGCGATACGTAGAGATACAAATCGTTCACAGCGAGTTCACTGAGCGTCCACAGTCTCGCGCGCCGCTGCACGTTTGTATCGGCATGTATCAAACCGCTTTCTCGATACATGACGATGCACGACACACGCGTTCCGGACATTCCCCGGATACATGCCCGCGCTGAAATACGCCACATGGCAAGTCCGCCGACATTCGTCTGGAGACCGAACTCATGTTACTCATCGTCATCGCATTCGTGGGCGGTGTGTTCACCGTCCTGAGCCCCTGTATCCTGCCGGTCGTGCCGTTCGTGTTCGCGCGTTCCGAAGAGCCTTTCCTGACCGGCCGCCTGCCCATGCTGCTCGGGCTCGCGCTCACGTTCGCGCTGCTCACGGGTCTGGGCGCCGCGGGCCTGAACGGCGCGGCGCAGTTGAGCGAGTACGGGCGCTGGATCGCGCTCGGGCTCTTCGCGCTGTTCGGCGCGGCGCTGCTCTTTCCTGCGCTCTCCACGCGCCTCTCGGGGCCGCTCACGGCGCTTGCCGACCGCTTCATGGCGCGCTCGCAGGACGACGGCGCGTCGCGCCGCATCGGCTCCGCCGTGCTGCTCGGCGCCGCGACGGGGCTGCTCTGGGCGCCGTGCGCCGGGCCGATCCTCGGTCTCATCATCACCGGCGCGGCCCGCCACGGCGTGACCTGGCAGACCTGGGCCGCGCTCGCGGCCTATGCCGTGGGCGCCGCCAGTTCGCTCGCGGTGGTGGCGGGTCTCGGTCATCGCGCGATGGCCGCGCTCAAGCGCTCGCTCGGCGTGGGCGAGCATGTGCGGCGCGCAATGGGGGCCCTCGTGCTCCTCACGGTCGGCGCGATCGCGCTGGGCCTGGATACGCGCTTGCTCGCCCTCGTGCCAGGTGCGCCGACCAACGGCGTGGAAGCGCGTCTCGTCGATTTGCTGGCGGCGCCCGCCGCGAATCAAACGAAGCAGGCGAGTCACGCAAAGCGCGCAGAACCGGCGCCTCGTGTGGTCCGAGAGGCGCAGTCAAGCCCGGCTCCGCAGTTGGCCTCGCAGTCAGCGGATCAGTCTGCCCGCATCGTTCGCGTGTCGCTGCCGGCCCCAGCGCCCGCCGCCGATCTGCCGGTGGAAGGCCGCCTGCCGGCGCTCGATGGCGCAACCGCGTGGCTCAATTCCGCGCCGCTCACGCCCGAAGCGCTGCGTGGCAAGGTCGTGCTGGTCAACTTCTGGACCTACTCGTGCATCAACTGCCTGCGAACCTTGCCGTATCTGAAGACATGGGCCGAGCGCTACCGCAACGACGGCCTCGTCGTGATTGGCGTGCACACGCCCGAGTTCGGTTTCGAGCATGACACGGGCAACGTCAAGCGCGCATTGGCCAACCTGAACATCCGCTATCCCGTTGCCGTGGACAGCGATTACCGCATCTGGAATGCCTTCGGCAACCAGTACTGGCCGGCGTTCTATCTCGTCGATGCGCAGGGCCGGGTCCGCTATCACCACTTCGGCGAAGGGGACTACGCACAGGCCGAGCAAGCGATCCAGCAACTGCTGGCCGACAACGGCCGCGCCACGCCCACGCCCACGGCTACGCCGCAGGCACCGCAGGCGAGCGGCGCGCTGGCGCCGGCGGACCCGCGCGACATCGGCTCGGGCGAAACGTACGTGGGGTATCGCGAGGCGCAGGGCAATGCGAACGCGGAGCGCGTGCAGGGCGATACGGCCGCGGCCTACACCGTGCCTCGGCAGCTCGGCCTGAACCAGTGGGCGTTCGGCGGGCAGTGGAACGTGGGCGCCGAGTCCGCCGTGGCGGGCGCGCCGCAGGCGAGCATTGCCTATCGCTTCCATGCGCGTGACCTGCATCTGGTGCTTGCGCCCACCGCCGACGGCAAACCCGTGCGCTTTCGCATCAGCATAGACGGCGCGCCGCCCGGTGCCGCGCATGGCGCCGATGTCGCGGCGGACGGCACCGGCGTCGCCACCAGCGCGCGCCTCTATCAGCTCGTGCGCCAGTCCGGCCGCATCGGGGATCACACCTTCGAGATCCGCTTTCTCGACCCGGGCGCGCACGTCTACAGCTTCACGTTCGGCTGATACGCGGCAACCCCATGCCACGCCGCCGTGCCCTCGCGGGCCCGGCGGCTTTTGCGTTGCGGCCCGCGCCACGTTTCATGGGGCTTTTTGTAGCGCAATGTATCTGCGCGCAATCGGGACACGTTGATACGCAAACCGCGCCCCAAATGGAAACACGGCAGATACATCCGGGCGTTCAAATACACCTACGCCAGCTCGATACACCACTCGCGCTGAACGGCAACCCGATTTGAACCCGACCGCTGTCTACCTCACCTTTGGAGAACGTCATGAAAGCCCTCAAGCTCCTCGCCCTTGCTGCTCTCGTCGCCGCCCCGGTTCTTTCGTTCGCGCAGTCGAATGAGCCCGTCACCCGTGCGCAGGTGCGCGCCGAACTCGTGCAGTTGCAGAAGGCTGGCTACAACCCAGCCGCCGACGAAACCCAATACCCGCGCAACATCCAGGCGGCGCTGGCCCGCGTGGAAGCCTCGCAGGTCGCCCAGCAAGCCACCTCGTCGTCGTATGGCGGCGTGGCGGGCGCGTCGTCCGCATCGGGCGCGCCGCATCGCGACGCTAACGCCGCGCGCGCCCCGCAGGACGATGTCCCCGGCCTCGGCCCGATCTACGCGCATTCGTAATAGGTCCTTCCCGACCAACCGAACGACCCGATAAAAGAAGAGAGAACGACGATGGCTTCGATCAAGCAGATTTTCACTTCCGTGGCGCTCCTCGGAGGCCTGTTCGCGCTGCAAGCGGCGCACGCCGCGCCGCCGCAGGATCTGAAGGGCACCAACGTCGTGCTGGTGCACGGCGCGTTCGCGGACGGCTCCAGCTGGAGCCGCGTGATTCCGCTGCTCGAAGCGCGCGGCCTGCACGTGGTCGCCGTGCAGAATCCGCTCAGCTCGCTCGCCGACGACGCGGCCGCGACGAAGCGCGTGATCGAGCAGCAGAAGGGCCCGGTGGTGCTGGTCGGCCACTCGTGGGCGGGCGTCGTGATCAGCGAGGCGGGCAACGACGAGAAGGTGAAGTCGCTCGTGTACGTGGCGGCTTTTGCACCCGACAACGGCCAGTCGATCGCCGATATCACGCAGGGCCAGCCGGACGCGCCGTGGGCGAGCGAGTTGCAGAAGGACTCGGCGGGCTACCTGACGCTCTCCGACAAGGCGATTCGCCAGGACTTCGCGCCCGACCTGCCAGCCGCGCAGCAGCGTGTCGTGGCGGCCACCCAGGGCCCGTGGTTCAGCGGCGCCCTCTCGCAGAAGGTCACGCAGGCCGCGTGGCATGACAAGCCTTCGTATTTCGTCGTGACGGCGCGCGACCGCATGATCGACCCCGCACTGCAGGAATCGATGGCGAAGCACATCGGCGCGAAGGTGACGCGCGTGAACGGCAGCCACGTCTCGATGCTGAGCCAGCCGAAGGCGGTGGCCGACGCGATCATCGACGCGGCGGAGCACGCACAGCAGGACGCAAAGTAACTCGCCCGTGACGGCCGGGCGGTGGAGGCGCTTCCACAGCCCGGCTGACCGCATGCCATCGTCATCGCACCCGAGGAGCACCTGAATGCAGCGCTGGGCACAGGGACTGATAATCTGCACACTTCCGTCATCGTCCGGAAGTCCCGCCGTGCGCCCATTCAGTGCCCTCATCATGCTCGTCGGCGTCCTGCTCGCATCGGCAGGCTATGGCGCGACGTTCCTGTTCTCCATGCGCGTGCACGCCATCGGCGGCAACGACATCAACACCGGCGTGGCCCTCGCGGGCGCCGCCCTCGGCACCTTCGTGGGCGTCTCGCTCACGGGTTGGGTCGCCCAGCATGTGGGCGCTGCGCGCATGGCGGCGCTTGCGGCGCTCTGCGTGGGGGCGGGCGTGGTGAGCTTCGCGCTCGTCGAGCACGTGAGCAGCTTCGATGTCGTGCCCGGCTTCCTGGTGGGCTTCGGCTGGGGCGCGTTTTGCCTCGCCGCCCCCATGGCGCTCGCCGAGCGCACGAACGACGCCGAACGCGGCCTCTGGTTCCTGCGCTTCGCCACCATGCAGATGACGGGCATCGGCGGCAGCCCGGCGATCGCGGGGTTTGCGATCCGCTTCTGGCGCATGCCGCTTGGCGGCGTGCTCTACGCGATCGGCGGCCTGTGCGTGCTGGCGGCCGTTCTGCTCGAACTGTTCGGCCGCCTTGCGCCGCACGTGCGCGCCACGTCCGCGGCGCCAGAGCCGGCCTCGCCAGACCCGTGGCTCCTGAAGGTGGGTGTGATCGCCCGCACGCGCGCGGTGTATCCCATCGTCATCATTGCGCTCGGCGGCTGCGTGTTCTCGGGCCTCATGACATTCCAGATGTCGCTCGTGCAAGGCACCGAGGCGAAAGCGACCACCTTCTTCAGCGTGTACACGGTGACGGTCATCGCCACGCGCTGGCTGCTCGCACGCGTGGTCATCAAGCTGCGCTCCGAAACGGCGACAAAAGTGCTGCTCACGATGATGGTGCTCGGCAGCGCGGCGATGTTCGTCGTGCCGTTTCACGTGCTGTTTCAATCGGCGGCCGCAGTGCTGCTCGGCACCGGTTACGGGCTCGCGTACCCGATCGTCCAGCTCCAGGCCGTCAACGACTCCGTTGCCGCGCACCGCCGCGCCGCGCTCACGTGGTTCGTCGCGGCGTACTTCGTCGGGGCGTTCGGGTTTCCGGCCGTCGGCGGCTGGGTCCTGGTGCACGGCGGCCGCGCAGCGCTGCTCGCGCTCATCGCGGCGTGCGGTCTGGCGGCGCTCGCGCTGGCCGTCCTGCGCGACAGGCAGCGTGTCGAGACATTATCGGCAAGCGCCTGACCCACTCATTCTCAATTTGCCAACGAACCGGAGGGATCGTGACTGAACTATGGCGTTTAACCGCAACCGAACTCGCAAAGCGGGTTCGCGCGCGCGAGGTGTCCGCACGCGAGGCCGCGAAAGCCGCGCTCGAGCGCCTCGAAGCCGTCAATCCGCTCATCAACGCGGTGATCGACTATCGGCCCGAATGGGTCTTCGATCAGGCCGACAAGATCGACGCCGCGATCGCGCGCGGCGAAGACCCGGGGCCGCTGGCGGGCGTGCCCGTCACCACGAAGATCAACATCGACCAGGCGGGCTTCGCCACGACCAACGGCACGCGTCTGCAAAAGGATCTGATCGCGCAGGTGAACAGCCCCGCCATCGAGAACCTCGTGCGCGCTGGCGCGGTGCTGCTCGGCCGCACCAATTCGCCGACCTTCGCGCTGCGCTGGTTCACGAGCAACCAGGTGCACGGGCATACGAAGAACCCGCGCAATGCGTCGCTCACGCCGGGCGGCTCGAGTGGCGGCGCGGCGGCGGCGGTGACGGCCGGCATCGGGCATATCGCGCTCGGCACCGACATCGGCGGCTCGGTGCGCTACCCCGCGTATGCGTGCGGCGTGCACGGCTTGCGGCCCAGCATCGGGCGTGTGCCGGCGTTCAACGCGTCGTCGCCCGAGCGGCCGATCGGCGCGCAGATGATGTCGGGCGCGGGTCCGATGGCGCGCACGGTCGAGGACCTGCGCGTGGCGCTCGCGGCGCTTGCGGCGCCCGACCTGCGCGACCCCTGGTGGGCACCGGCGCCGCTCATCGGCCCCGACGTGCCCCGGCGCGCGGCGCTCTGCCTGCGTCCGGGCGGCATGAGCATCACGAAGGACGTGGAGGACGCCTTGCTCGACGCCGGCCGCCGGCTTGCCGACGCAGGCTGGACGGTCGAGCAGATCGACGACGTGCCGCTTTTGCGTGACGCCGGCGAAGTGCAGGAGCGCCTGTGGCTCGGCGACGGTTTCCCGGCGCTCGCCGACGCCGTGGCGCGTGACGGCGACCCGGGAGCGCAGGCCGTGGTGGATGCCATGCGCGCCAAGGTCGCGGCGATGCCCGAGAACGTGGTGGTGCCGTCGCTGGTGCGCCGCACGACGCTCACGCGCGCATGGCGCCTTTTCCTCTCGGAGTATCCCGTGCTGCTGCTTCCGGTGTCGGGCGAACTGCCGTTCCCCGATAACCTCGACATGCAGGGCGCGGCGGGATTCCAGCGCGTGTGGGATGCCCAGCTGACCATGCGCGCCTTGCCCGCAATGGGCTTGCCGGGACTCGTCGTCTCGACGGGCATGGTGGGGGACGTGCCGGTGGGCGTGCAGATCGTCGCCGGGCACTTCCGCGAGGACCTGTGTCTGCTGGCCGGCAAGGCGATCGAAGAACGCGGCGCGCCGCCTTCGCCGATCGACCCGGCCATGTGAGGAGGGCAGGCGCGGCGCCTGACCATCGCATCCGCTTCGACAAATCAGGCAAAGCCCATCAAGTGGGCTTCTTGACCACGGTGTCGTGGGGTGTGAGCGCGTGCCCCTCGCGGGTCTGCGGAAACATGGAGAGCAACGGCTTGCCCGTTGCTTTGTCGATCAACCACGAATGCCGCTCGCCGCGCTCAAACAAGTGGCGCTCGCCCCACTGCTGAAGGGCGACGATGACGGGGAAGAGACTTTCCCCTTTCTTCGTTAATACGTACTCCTGATACGTCGTGCCGTCGGAGGCAGGCCGTGTTTCGAGTATGCCGGCATCGACGAGATGGCTCAAACGGCCGGACAGAATATTGCGCGCCACACCCAGATTGCGCTGAATGTCACCGAAGCGGTAAATGCCGTCGAAGACATCGCGCAGGATCATCAGCGACCACCGGTCGCCGATCACGTCCACTGAACGCGCGACGGGGCAGGTCTCCTTCTTCATGGTTTTGCGGCTTGCCATGGGGATTTCCTCTTTTGCCAGTACGCATCGACGAAACGCGTACGCTTCACGTAGTTGCATTTTAAAACCAGTCGGCATACTATTCAATCGGTTTTGTTTTGAAACTGGATTGAGTGACATGGACGTAGATCCCATTGCGCTTGCACCGCCGGTCCGCCGCGCTTGCGTCTCGCCGCGCGCACCGATGCCGCGCGGCCTCGTACTATTGTTCGCGGCGGCTAGCGGCTTGAGCGTCGCCAACGTCTACTATGCGCAGCCCTTGCTGGACGCATTGGCGCGCGATTTCGGGCTGACCCGCGCCGCCGTTGGCGGCGTGGTCACGGCGACGCAGGCCGGTTGCGCGCTGGCGTTGCTGCTGCTCGTGCCGCTGGGCGACAGGGTGGAACGCCGCCGCCTGATGATCGTTCAGTTGCTGGCGCTGGTGGGCGCGCTGGCTGTGGTCGGCCTCGCGCGGTCCGCAGCGGTGCTGCTGGCCGGCATGCTGGGCGTCGGCATGCTGGGCACGGCCATGACGCAGGGTTTGATTGCCTACGCGGCCGCCGCCGCCGCGCCTGACGAGCGCGGGCGGGTGGTGGGCGCAGCGGGCAGTGGCGTGTTCATTGGCTTGCTGCTGGCTCGCGTGTTCGCAGGCGGCGTGAGCGATCTTGCCGGTTGGCGTGGCGTGTATGGCTGTTCCGCTGGCGTCATGCTCGCGCTTGCCGTGCTGCTGTGGCGTCGGCTTCCGACGCTTGTGCGTGGCGCGCCAGGTACGATGAGCTATGTACAACTGATCATCTCGATGTTCGTGTTGCTGCGCTCGGATCGCGTGCTGCAGACGCGCGGCATGCTCGCGCTGCTGATGTTCGCGACGCTCAATATCTTCTGGAGCGCGTTGGTGCTGCCATTGAGCGCGCCGCCCTACAATTTTTCTCACACGGCGATCGGGGCCTTCGGCCTTGCCGGGGCGACGGGTGCGCTTGCCGCCGCGCGCGCGGGACAATGGGCCGACCGTGGTTGGGGCCAGCGCACCAGTGCTGCCGCGCTGGCGCTTTTATTGCTGGCGTGGTGGCCGCTCTCGATGCTGGGACACTCGCTATGGATGCTGTTGATTGGAATCGTTCTGCTCGATCTTGGCGGCCAGGCGCTGCATGTGACCAATCAAAGCCTGATCTTTCGCAGCAACGCGCAACTGCATAGCCGGCTCGTGAGCCTATACATGCTGTTCTATGCGGTTGGCAGCGGGCTTGGCGCGATTGGCACGACGGCGACGTTTGCCGTGGCGGGTTGGCATGGCGTGTGCAAGCTGGGTGTGGCCGTGAGTTTGCTGGCGCTGGTGTTCTGGATCGTCACTGTGCGAAGCATGCCGCGCACGGCCTCGCGCGCCAGAACGTCGAACTGACAACTGAATGGAAAACCGAACCGGGAGGTCTGGATGGATGAACTGAAACTACTGGCGGATGCCGACGCACGCGGCCTGCGCTACGTCGAAGGAAACGCCACGCGGCGTGTTTTCCCTTCGAACGAGGCCATCGCGGCGCTCAGTGAGTTCGACGAGCGGCTGCCCACAAGCGGATTGCCCGCCGAAGACACGTTGTCTTTGCTCGACCGTGCAGGCTCGCCGGCGACTACGGCTTCGAATGGCCCGCGCTATTTCGGCTTCGTGATCGGCGCGGCGCTGCCGGCGGCAGCCGCGGCAGAACGGCTCATGCTGGCGTGGGATCAGTGCGCCTCAACGTTCGACAACTCGCCGGTCGCCGCCACGGTGGAACGCGTCGCGGGCCGCTGGGTGCTGGAAGCGCTCGACCTGCCGCGCGAGAGCGCCGTGGGCTTCGGCACCAGCGCCACAGCCTGCACGCTCGGCGCGCTCGCTACCGCTCGGCGAGCGCTGCTTGCACGGCAAGGCTGGGATTTCGACCGCCAGGGGCTGATGGGCGCGCCCGAGATCAAGGTCGTGGTCTCGGAACTCGCCCACATCACGGTGAAGAAGGCGCTGCGCATTCTGGGCTTCGGGCTGGATCGCATCGTCTATGCGAGCGTCGACGCCTATGGGCGCGTGGATGCTGCGCGACTCCCGCCGCTCGACGACCGCACGATCCTCTGCCTGCAGGCCGGCGAGGTGAATACCGGCGAATTTGACCCTTTTGCGCCGATCATTGCGCGTGCGAGGGACGCTGGCGCGTGGGTGCATGTCGATGGCGCGTTTGGCCTGTGGGCGCGGACGGCATCGTCGGCCGGGTTGAACGCGTTGTGCGAGGGCATCGAAGGGGCCGATAGCTGGACGACCGATGCGCACAAGTGGCTGAATACGCCGTACGACTGCGCGATGGTCATTTGCCGCGATGCAACGGCGTTGGCCGAGGCGATGAACAGCGACGCGGCCTATTTGTCCGCGAGTGCGGACGCGCAGAAGAACCTCACGCTGGAGTTCTCGCGCCGCGCGCGTGGCATTCCCGTGTGGGCGGCGCTACGCACGCTGGGCAGCGGCGGTGTCGCGGCCATGATCGAGCGTCATCACGCGCAGGCGCGGCGCATCGGCGCGGAACTCGAGCGCCTGGGCTACGAGGTGCTCAACCGGGTCGTGCTGAATCAGGTGCTGTTCCGCTGCGAAACGGACGCGCAAACGCAGGCGCTGCGCAGCGCCGTGCAGGCCTCTGGCGAAACGTGGTTCGGCGGTACGACGTGGCAAGGGCGGCCCGCGTTGCGGATCAGCGTGTCGTCGTGGCGCACGCGAGACGAGGACATCGAGGCGCTCGTGCAACTGCTGGCATCGCTGCGCGGTGACTTGTGTGCGCCGTAGTGAACACCGCAATGCAAAGCTTTGCGCGCACAGCGTAGGAGGCAGCATTGCGGCGGCCAGTTGGCCACACTCGACTCAACGCAGCAACGCAAGACTCAACGCGATGCCGGCAGCGTAAGTGCCGAGCGCGCCGAGAAATCGAGCGGGATTGGGCTTCGCCATCGATGGAAACGCGATCAGCCCGACAACGAGAAGGCACCGGCAGAGGGTTGCCGCCACGATCAGCGCGAGCGTTGCAGGCGAGGGCGAGCGTGCGCCCAGATAGAGAAAGAGCACGGCCAGGAAGGGCACATATTCGGCAGTGTTCGCGTGCGCGCGAACAAACTTGTGCAGCAGGCTAGCCGGATCTGGCGCGCAACCCGAGAGCGTGCCTTCGCGAAAGCGCAGCAAGGAGATGGTTACGCCGAGGCCAAACAGCAAAAGACCCAGCACGGCCGCGCAGGCCAGCGCAATTCTGTCCATGAGAGGCTCCTTGGCGAGACGGGGCGATGCGATTGCGGCGTAGGCTAGCCGATTTCCACGCGGTTGCGTCCGTTGTCCTTGGCTCGATACAGCGCGAGGTCCGCGCGTTTGATGAGTTGACCCAAGTCGCGGTCGCCCGGCTGGCGCTCGGTCACGCCAATGCTCACCGTAAATGGAACGGGTTTGCCTAGCCGCCAGGTGTGTTCGAACTTCTGCTGCTCGATTGCGAGGCGCAATTCCTCGGCTGCCGCCCGTGCCTGCCCGATATCGGCGTCAGGCAGCGCAGCGACGAACTCCTCGCCTCCCCAGCGGGCAAACACGCCGATGCGGCAGTTGGAGTTCATCACGACCTTGGCCAGGACGCGCAGCACTTCGTCGCCAATGTCGTGTCCGTAGCTGTCGTTGATCTTCTTGAAGTAATCGATATCGAGAATGAAGACGGAGAGCGTATTGTCCGACTCCAGAAGCGCGTCGACGGTGTCAGTGAATTCACGGCGGTTCGGCAGGCCGGTCAGCTCGTCGGTCACGGCCTGCTTCTGCAGCAGGTCCATCAATTGAACGCGATCGGCGATATCGCGAATGACGGCGGTGAATTCGATCAGCCCGCCAACGTTGATCTTCGAAATCGCGATTTCAACAGGCAATAGCGACCCATCGCGGTGGAGCCCATAAACGCGGTTGCGTTCGTCCATTTGCCGGGAGCGCACGGGCGAACGCGCGAACTGGTGGACGTATTGCGAATGATTGGCGCGGTAGCGCTCGGGCAGAAGCTCGGTAATGGGCTGCCCGAGCATTTCCGTGGCGGAGTAGCCGAACAGGTTCTCGGCGGCGCGGTTGAACAGCGTAATGCAATGCTGCTGGTCGATCGTGATGATCGCGTCGTAGGCCGCATCGACGACGGAGCGAAAGCGCGAAGTGCTGACTTCCAGTTCGTGCGTGAGCAGCATCTTCGTCGTGATTTCCAGGCCCGTCACCATGATTTCGAGCACGGAGACTCCGTTTTCGGCGTGGCGGATCGGCTTCAACGACAAGCGCCACCAGTGTGTTCCGTCCCTCAGGTCGTAGGCTTGCTCGAGTTCCCGGGCAACGCCGGATTCAAAGCAGTCGGTCAGTTTCTGGCGGAATTCGGTTCTCGCGTAATTGGGAATGAGCGCATCGAACGACGCCGGGAATGACTTGATCGCGCTGCGCCTGCCGCCCGTCATCCGCATGAAATGATCGTTGCAGGCCGAAACGACGAACTGTCCGCGCTCGTCGCGGCCGATCATGGCCACGCTCGCAGCGATTTCGTCGACGAAATCCCGCATCATGTTCGACCAGTCAGCCATCGAGCCTCCTTTGCCGGGTAGCCCAATACACTGACAATATAGTAGTCCGCATTGCGCGGGGGCGGCAGGGCAATGTCGCACGCCGCACGTTCTCGAACATGTCGATGTATGCAGGTTTTGCGCGGTAGCTCACCAAAGTCTCCGACACGAACAGTGTGGAACTACCGCGTCGCCACGACGCCTCCATGCAATTCCACATGCAGCACGACCAGCCACCGGGCAGGACAAGCGCTCGACACGCGCACAGCGCGCCCGGGCCGAATGGCGGCCGGCTGAACGAAGCCCGACTCTCGTGCTCGCGACCACGCATGCCGCGCGTCTGAGCGTATCCAGACGGCAAGCAGCGTACAGCACATGAAGCAGAAGAATGCCGTCAGCCCCAGCGCGAAATCCGGGTGATTCGAAAAGGCGAAAAACGCGAATGCCGAGGTCAAAATCGGATTGATCAGGAGGATGAGCGCGCAGACGCGAAGCAAGGCGCGTTTTTGCGGGCTAGTAGCGCGCACAGCCTGGAACATGCGGCGGATGGGCGAAGAGGGTTTGCGCATTTGTCGGGCGTGATGCGCAGTCAATGCAACAAGGTCACCGGCACACTGCAAAGCCGCCTGAGCCGTGCGAGCATCATCCATTTACGCAGAAAGCCGAGATGGCTTGCGTCCACGAGAACGATATCCGCGCCACCGCATTCCACGCACGCCGCGATGCTGCGCTCTGCGGGCCCCGCAGCGTGCCGCAGCCGGTACGGCACGCCTGCGTCTTTGAGAATCGCGCAGGTGGCGTCGAGCATGTCGCGCGTGCGCCGTCGCCTGCGCGTGCGCGCAGCGTGGTCGCTGCCAGCGCGGTGCGTCGTTTCGACGACCTCGACCTCCACCATGCCTCGTTCGGCGAAAAGAAACGCGCTGTGGCGAGCGGCTTCGGCTGCGCCGTGGTGGTCGAAGACGGGGATGAGGAGTTTCAACACGAACTGGCCTGAGAGATTTCGCAACAGAAGAATCGTAGCGAACGGCGTGTAAATAAGCCGTAAAAGATCGGCCGCCCGCGTGTAAATGCGGTGTTTGTTTACGGCATTTTTTCTTGTGCGACGAAGAACGCCACGCCTACACTTGCGCGTCGAATCCGCTTGAGGCATTGCCATGTTTTGTCACCCGCCCTTCAATCCCGTGGTTCTCCGTTGATCATGCCGATGCGCTTTCGAGGCTGGCTGAAGCTCGCGCTTCTCACGTTTTCCGTGGACCAGATATTGACCGCCGTGTTCGGCTACGTTACCCAACGAATCGATCCGGGCATTTCGGACTTCGAGACGGTGATCTTCAGCTGCATCACGTGCTTTCTCGTGAGCAACTGGCTGGTGACCGATGCGCGGACCGCATGGGCCGCGGCAAAGAAGCAAGGATTCATCGGACCCGCGCGGACCGGCGGCGCGCACGCAACGCAACTGGAAATTGCCAACGCGTGCCCACGCCGCTGGCTCGTCGTGCTGCATCTGGAGTTGAATCCCCAGCTCGCACAAAGCATTTGAAATTTACACAACAAGGGCTGCTATTTTTAACACCGCCTTTACGCGTTCGGTAATACGCTGAAGTTGTGTTCACAACCTGCGAATGGCAATTCAAATCTCATGGCTTGCGCAAATCCCATCCCCCGTTTCGAGATCGCGGCGCCGTTTGAGCGCCCGCGTGCGAAGGTCGTCCCGTTGCGGGCCCCGCGTGTCTGGCTCGAAGTCATGCTCACCGCGAATACTGAGGAAGGCGCACGAGCCCATCTCACCGCGCTGCTTCATTCCCCGCTTGGCGTCTACGTCGCGCAAACCTCGTTCGTGCGCGGCGCCATGCGCGTGCAACTCGATATCGCGCCCGAAGACATCGACTTCACGATGCATACGCTGATAGCCAGCGTGCCGCAGGCCACGATCGGCGCGTTGCGCCCGCGCACCGTCAACAAGGGGGCCTGATATGTTCGAAGGAATCTGGTTGCCCATCGTCACGCCGTTGCGCAATGGCGAAGTGGATATCGAGGCGCTGGAGCGCCTCACGGACGAATACGCGAGCCGCGGCGTGACAGGAATCGTCGCGCTCAGCACGACCGGGGAGGCCGCGCTCCTGAGCGACGTAGAACGCGTGAGTGTGCTGCGGGCCATCACGGAGGTGGCCGCGGGCCGCGTGCCGGTGATCGCGGGCTTGGGCGGCAGCGACACGCGTGCGTTCGTTCAGGATCTGCGCGCGCTGGAAAAGTGGAACGTGGCAGGCTTTCTCGTTCCCGCGCCGTACTATGTGTGCCCGGACCAGGCGGGGCTTGCCTGGCACTTTGGGCAGATCGCGCGTGCCACGTCGAAGCCGCTGGTGCTCTACGACGTTCCGCATCGCACAGGTGTATCGATCGAAGTCGAAACGGTGCGCCAACTGGCGGAAATCGACAATATCGTGGCGATCAAGGCTTGCGCGAGCGAGCGCTTCAAGGCGCTGGGGCAATTGCCGATCTCGATGCTTTGCGGTACTGACGAAGCGTTCCTGGAATGTCTCGAAGCGGGTGCCACAGGCGGCATACTCGCGAGCGCACACATTTGCCCGGACTTGCTGCGCGATGTGCGCTCGCTCGTGAAGGCAGGATACGGCGAGGCGGCGAGCCGGCTTTTCGCGCGCTTCAAGAGTGTGCTGCGCTTGTTGTTCGCCGCGCCGAACCCGAGTGCGATCAAGGCCATGCTGGCGCTCGACGGCACCCTGTCGCCCGAATCGCGTATGCCGATCCGCACGGCTTCACCCGCGCTCGTCACGCAACTCGAATTCGCGCGCGCCGTGCTGGACGACCTGCGCGCCGTCGCGCCGCCGCATTGATTGCGCTTTACGGGCTCGATCCGCGCTGATTTTTTTGCGCATTTTCGAACTTTCATCTTGTCGCGCTACTATCCCCCTACCGTGTCATGGGGAAACCGCAAAGATGAAGTACGAGAACGCTCTGCAACGAGCGATCAAGGGGCGCCTCGAGCGCGCCATGGAGCTGGCCGAACTGTTCGGCCTGTTGATCATCGGCATTGGCACCGTGGCGGCCATGGGCGTGCTGATATGGCGCATGGTGCAGTCGGATGGCGTGACGCTGACCGACCTGCTGCTGATGTTTCTCTACCTCGAGATCTTCGCCATGGTCGGGCAGTATCTCAAGGCGGGCCAGCTGCCGGTGCGCTTCCCGCTCTATATCGCCATGGTGTCGATTGCGCGGGACCTCATCCTGCGCGCGGGCGCGAACACCGAGCTGCATTTGCTGGCTTCAGCGGGCGCGATCGTGCTGATCGCGCTGGGCGTGCTGATCATTCGCTTCGGGCAGGCGAAATACCCCAGCAACACTGACGAGCGGCGTGTGGAAGAGGCGAAGTAGGCGAGCCCGGCGGTTGTTGCGCTACCGCGCGCAAACCGGGCCAAGCCGCGCGGCGATCGTGCGGCATGCGGCGAGCAGCGGTTCGATGTAGCTGCGTTGCGCATCGTCCTGGCGGCGGAACATCGGCATGCTGACGCTCACGCAGCCCACGGCGTGGCCATCGGCGCCGAGAATCGCCGCGCCGTAACACCAGATCGATTGCTCGTTTTCTTCGCGGTCTTCCGCATAACCGCGTTGCGCCGTGAGTTCGATCTCGTCGCGGATCGCGCCGAGGTCCGTCATCGTATGCTCGGTGAAACGCACGCGCGGCGCCTGCGCAATCAGCGGCTCGCGCTCGGCAGGCGTGAGTGTGGCCAGCCAGGCTTTGCCAACCGAACTCGACGTGATCGCCACACGCGTGCCGATACGCGAGGCCATGCGCACGGCGTGCGGACTTTCGAGCTTTTCGATGTACACCATTGCGCCGTCGCTGGGCACGGCGAGGTGCACCGTTTCCGAGGTGACGTTGCGCAGTTCCATGAGGGCGTCGACGGAGGCGATGCGCAGGTCGGAGCGCTCCCAGCTGCGGCTTGCCAGATTCACGAGACGCGGCCCGAGCGCGAACGTATTGCCGCCGCCCACGGCCGCGACTAGCCCTTCGGCCTGCAGTGCGGCAACGATGCGATGCACGGTCGGGCGCGGATAGCCGCTCGCGGCCACGAGCTTCGCGATGTTCGGCGGCGTGCTGGCGTCGGCAATGAGCTGAAGCACGGCGATGAACTTCGAAAAGGCGGCCGTGCCCGCGACGCCCTTGGCGTCGCCGGGTTGGGAGGAGGCGGGGGAATCAGTGGTCGACATCGGAAAGCTTGCGGGCACCATGTGTGGCGCCATTATGCCCGCAATTCCAGGGCATCAGGCGCAGAGATAGCCGCCGTCCACGGGCACGATCGCGCCCGTCATGAACGAAGCGGCGGGCGAGCAGAGAAACGCGGCGACGTTCGCGACTTCCTCGGGCTGCCCCCAGCGTTTCATCGGCGTGCGCTCGAGTATGCCCTGCGAGCGGCCACCGTCGTCCTGCAGCGCCTGGGTGAGGGGCGTGGCGATCCAGCCGGGCGCGAGTGCATTCACGCGGATATTGTCGGGCGCATAGGCAATGGCGAGCGAGCGCGTGAGCTGCGCCACGCCGCCCTTGCTGGCGCTATAGGCCGGCACGAGGCCGCCACCGAAAAAGCTCAGCATGGAGGCCGTATTGACGATGCAGCCCGACGACGCCTTGAGCAACTCGCGCGCGCTCGTACACACGCGCATGGTGCCGTTGAGATTGATGTCGAGCACGCGCTCGAACGCCTCGATCTGATGCTCTTCGCCGCGGCTGATCACGCCCGCGCAGTTCACGACGATATCGAGCCTCTCGAAGCCACCCATCAGTTGCGCCACGTCTTCGCTCGAACGCACATCGAGCGAGGCGCGCTGCACGCCGGTATCGAGCGCGTCGGGTGTACCGGCGGGGGGCGGAAGGCCAGCCGCCGTCGTGCGTGCGCCGAGTTGCGCGAGCCGGTTGGCGATAGCCGCGCCGATGCCGGAGTGGCCGCCGGTCACGAGCGCGACCTTGCCCGCGAGAAAGTTGTCCTTGAATGTCATGATGCGTAGTGCGAATGAATGGGTGATTCAGATGGGTTGGGCAGCGGCCGCCTGGCGCTCGCCTGCCGGCGCGACTTCCCTGACGACGAAGAGATAGACGAACGCGGCGGCGAACGCGACGGCTGCGCTAATGAGCAGGGCGTTCACGAACGAATGCGTCTGGTCGACCACGATGCCGGTGATGACCGGCGCAAACGAGCCGCCCAAATAGCCGCCGAAGTTCTGCATGCTGCCAAGCGACGCCACGAGATGACGAGGGGCCGCCACGCTCACGAGCGCCCAGGCCGCTCCGCTCGACATGTTCACGAAGAACATCGCAACGGAAACATAGGTAATGGCGAGCGCGGTGCTTGGCGTATAGGCAGCGGGTACGGTGAAGGCCGCTGCGCCGATCAGGCCGACACACAGCGGCCATTTGCGGCTGCGGATGGGCGCCATGCCGCGCTTGAGCAGGTAATCGGAAATAAAGCCGCTGCTGGCCATGCCGATCGTGCCGAACACATAGGGAATGGCGACGAGCCAGCCCGTATGCGCGATCGAAATATGACGCTCCTTCTCCAGATAGCCCGGCAGCCAGGTGAGATAGAGCCACACCATGTAGATCACGCCCATGAAGCCGAAGATCATGCCCCACGTGTTGCGCTGCTTGAGCAGCATGCCCCACTCGGCGAAGCTCAGCGAACTCTTTTTCGGGGCTTCGGTTGCGCCGTCTTCGAGCCACGCTGTTTCTTCAGCCGTGAGCGTGATTTGATCGCGGTTGCGATAGACCACATACCAGCCAACCGAGACGAGCACGCCCAGCACGCCCATGATGATGAACATCGGACGCCAGCCGAATGCGAGCATCAGCACGGTGAGGAGCGGCGGCGCGATCATCGGCGCGATAGTCGAGGAGGAAACGAACGTGCCGGTTGGCGCACCGCGTTCGCGCACGGCGAACCACTCGTGAATGACTTTGGCGCCAGCTGGAAAGAGCGGCGCTTCGGCGATGCCCAGCACCACGCGCGCCGCCAGAAAATGGTTGAGCGTCTGGATGAAACCGCCGGTGACCTGTGCAAGCGACCACACCAGCATGCCAAGCCCGAGCATCACGCGCGAGCCGAAACGGTCGAGCATCGCGCCCACCGGCAATTGCGCGAACGCATAAGCGAGCGAGAACGCCGAAAGCAGCAAACCCATTTGCGAGGCGCTCAGATGCAGTTCTTCCGCCACCGAATGATTGGCGATGGAAAGCGTGCTGCGGTCCAGATAGTTGACGATGCCCGCTATTGTCAGAAAGGCGACGGCTATTGTCTGTATGCGTTTGAGCCGTTGCGGTTTTTTGGTCATGGCGTGTCTCCTTTTGGCTGTTATCGTGTGTGTGTGTCTTGGATCGGGCGGCTCGTGTACTAGTACGTCGCGCGGCCGCCGGAAAGATCGAATATTGCGCCGGTGCTGAAACTGCAGGAATCCGAACAAAGCCATAGCGCGAGATCGGCGACCTCATCGACGGTGCCTAGACGCCCGAGCGGGCTTTTGTCGATCATCGTCTGCACGTGGGCGGGCGACATCTGCGCGAGCAACGGCGTTTGCACGGCGGCGGGCGCAATGCCGTTGACGAGAATGCCCGTTTGCGCGAGCTCCTTGCCAAGCGATTTGGTGAGCGCGATCACGCCGGCCTTCGCTGCGCTATAGGCGGATGCGTTCGGCGTGCCTTCCTTGCCCGCAAGCGATGCCACATTGACGATGCGCCCCGAACCCGCGCGGCGCATGGCGGGAACGACGTACCGGCAAACGTGATAGGTGCCTACCAGATTGACGTCGACAATGCGTTGCCATTCGGCGGGATCGTAAGCGTCGAGTGCAACGGTCGACCCGGCGAAGCCCGCGTTGTTCACGAGGTAGTCGACGCGCCCGAATTCGGCGAGCGTCGCGGCCAGTGCCGCTTCGATCGTTTCCGCTCGCGTGACGTCGGTTTCGATATGGCGGGGTGCATCTTTCGTATCGAGCGAGCCGGGCACGCGGTCCCAGTTGACCGTGCGCGCTCCACCGCGCGCGAACGCGTTGCAGATCGCGCGGCCTATCCCGCCCGCCGCGCCGGTGACGACGGCCACGCGCCCCGCGAAATCGTATTGCGCGCGGCTCATCGGATGAACTGGTCCACGTAATCCTCGCCAAGACCCACAGCCGCGTAATGCTTGCGGCACATGTCGATCTTCGTGAACACATCTTCATAGCCCGTGTAGTTGCCCCACGGATCGCAATAGAACATTACGCCGTTCACCTGGAAGTAGGTGATCATTTCCTCGACGTCTTCCGGCACGTAGAGCGTGTGCGTTTCACCGGGCGGCTCGAACACGTAGCTGCCTTCGGTCGCTTCCCAGTCGTGTTCCAGATAACGCCAGCGGCCCTTGAGCACCATGCCGTGAACGGCCTGTGGATGCCGGTGCCTGCTCAGGACACCTGACTTACGGACACGCAGCAAATTCATCCAGTAGCCCTGTGCGGTGTTCAGGCACAACGGGCGGAACCACACGTTTTCAGCCTGGGGAACCCACACGCGCTCGTCGGTGGGAATGGCGTGGGGAATGACGATTTCCTGCTGCGCTTCCTTGGGGAACGGAAGCTGATACGGCGTCATGGGCGAATAGGTTTTGTCCGTCATCAGTTGCTCTCGTTTGTCCATAATATGGACGTCAGGTCCACGATATGGTTCATTGTGCGGGAGGGATTTGATTTAGGTCAATGCCAGGGTTTCCCCGGGTTCGGTCGCCGCGCACTCAGAATTCGATGCCCTGCTTGTCGCAGAGCGCTTCGCTGAGCAGTCGCGCAGCAGGCGCGAGCGGCGCGCCTTTGCGCGTGACGAGTTCATAAGGCTCGCTGCGCGAAGCGAGGCGCAGCGGGAGGATGCACGCCATTTCCTGGCTGGCGAAGAACTGCGCGACGTCGATCGAAACCAGCGCGACGAACGACGGATTGCCTTGCAGCAACGCGAGCGTGGCGAACGCGGAGGTCGTTTCGAGCAGATGCATGGGAAAGCGGATTTCAGCCTCGCGAAACTCGCGTTCGAGCAACAGCCGCATTGGCATGTTTGCGCGGTAGACGACCCAGCGATACTTCTCCATGTCCTTGAGCGCGAGTTTCTTCGCGCGGCGCAACGGATGCCGCACGTTGGCGATGACGGCGAGCGTTTCGTCCTGAAGCTTGACGCTCTCGTAGTGCTGTGGCGTCTGGCTGACGGTGGTGCGGCAGATCGCGAGATCGAGCCTGCCCGCGTCGATCTGGGTGAGAAGCGCCGCGCTCGTGTCTTCGACGATTTCAACCGACATTTCCGGATGCGCCGCGATCAGCGTGGAAATCGCATCGGTCAGCAGCGGCACCGCGCCCATGATGACGCCAACCGCCACGCGTCCACCACGCCCGCGCGAGAGTCCAACCAACTCCTCGCGCAAATGCGTGAGATCGGTATGGATCAAGCGCGCGTAGCGGATCGTGCAGTGTCCCGCTTCGGTGGGCTCGAGTCCACGATTGGTGCGATTGAAGAGCGGTGTGCCGAACGTCGTTTCCATCTCCTGCAGCGCCTTGCTCGCACCTGGCTGAGTGAGTGCGACCTGTTGCGCGGCCTTCAGCAGCGAGCCGTGGTCGCCCAGTGCGATCAGGAGCCGGAGCTGCTTCGCATGGAGGCGGGAGATGATGGAATTGAGCGACGGGGTCATGGGGTTGAGGAAAAGTTATAGCTGTATCAAATCTTCTCAATTACCGCGTAATGGGCGTCTCCCTATACTGGCCCGAAACAATAGCACCATGTGGCTCTAATGCGGTAATCAAATTGCAGTCTCGAGCGATTGCTGCCGCAACAGTCGAATTCACTATAACTGAAGCTCAATCCTATGTCCCTCATCAACTACGTCACGCAGATTCAGTTCGATTTCGGCGCCATTCGCCTGCTCAAGGATGAATGCGAACGTGTGGGCATCAGCCGCCCTTTGATCGTCACGGACAAGGGAGTGCGTGCGGCGGGGATCATCGATAGCGTGCTTGGCGCGCTGGCAGACGTTGCGCCAGCAACGATATACGACGGCACGCCGCCCAATCCGAACGAGGCGGCAGTGCGCGAGGCCGTGGCGGCCTACCGCGCAGGCGAGTGCGACGGCATTGTCGCAGTGGGCGGCGGTTCGGCAATCGACCTTGCAAAAGGCGTGGCTGTTTGCGCCACGCACGAAGGGCCATTGCAGCGTTTTGCCGTAATCGAAGGCGGAGCGGCAAACATCACGGCGAAGACGGCCCCGGTCATCGCAGTGCCAACGACTGCGGGCACCGGCAGCGAAGTGGGACGCGGCGCGATCCTGATTCTCGACGATGGCCGCAAGGTCGGCGTGATTTCGCCTTATGTCGTGCCCCGTGTGGCGATTTGCGATCCCGAACTCACGCTAGGCTTGCCGCCGGTTATGACGGCGGCGACGGGAATGGACGCCATTGCCCATTGCATGGAGACCTTTCTCGCGCCCGCCTTCAATCCGCCTGCTGACGGCATTGCGCTGGACGGATTGTGGCGCGCGTGGCGTCATATCGAGCGCGCGACGCGCGACGGCGGCGACCGCGTGGCGCGCCTGAACATGATGAGCGCCTCGATGCAGGGCGCGCTGGCGTTCCAGAAGGGCTTGGGTTGCGTGCACAGCCTTAGCCATTCGCTCGGCGGCATCAATCCGCGTTTGCATCATGGCACGCTGAACGCTATTTTCCTGCCGGCTGTGCTGCGTTTCAACGAGCAAGCGCCATCGGTGCGTGACGAAGGCAAGCTCAACCGCCTGGCGACGGCGATGGGCTTAGGCAGCGGCGCCGAAGTGGCGCCCGCTGTGCGCGCGATAACCGAACGGCTCGGCTTGCCGACGGGCCTCGCGCAGCTTGGCGTGAACGCTGAGATGTTCCCCGCGATCATCAAGGGCGCGCTCAAGGATCACAGCCACAAGACCAATCCGCGCGAGGCCTCCGAAGACGACTACAGCGTCATGCTCGAATCATCGATGTAACGCGGCGCGGCCTCGGTCACGCTCGAGCGCGTGCCTCGGCGAGCATCTTGAGGCGATCGAGTCCCGCGCGGTACAGCACCTCGTAATGCCCGACGAGCGAAGTGGCCTGATGCGCATCGCGCGGCTCGAAATGGCTCGCCCATGTGACGGTCGTTTTGCCCGCGTCGATCTGCCGTGCAGATAGCGTCGCCACGTAGTTCGATACCGGATCGGGACCTTCGACGATCGTGTAGCGATAGAACGTGTCCGATGCGCTGTGCTCGAGCAACGCTTCGACAATGATCGCGCCGTCCATCGCTTCGAGGTGGCGAATGCGGCCACCATCCGAAAGCCGCGACGAGCGCACAAATTCGAGCCATGCGGGGAGGCCGTTGAAATCGCCGAGCGTCGCCCAGACCGACTCGACGGGCGCTGCGATTTCGATGGACACGCTAACGTTGGCCATAGTCTCTTTTTCCATGCGTCAGTTCCGCGGAGTCGGTGCGTTTGCGCTGATCACGCCTGCCGATTTGAGTTCGTCCCACAGCGCGGTGGGAATCGCGCTGTTCGCGAGAGCCAGATTCTCCGCAATGCGTTCGGGGCGGCTCGCGCCGGGAATCACGCCTGCCGCCGCGGGGTGTGCAAGCGAGAACGCCAGCGCGGCCGCTCGAATATCCACGCCGTAACGCGAGCAAATTGCCCTGATCTGTGCGACGCGATCGATCATCGCTTGCGGTGCCTTCTGGTATTCGTAATGCGTGCCGCCGGCGAGCAGGCCGGAATTATAAGGACCGCCAACGATAACGCCGAGTCCGCGCGCCTGAGCGGCGGGCATCAATTTTTCGAGCGCGCTGGCATGATCGAGCAGCGTGTAGCGGCCGGCGAGCAGGAAACCGTCGGGATCGGCGCGCTCGATCGCCAACACACACGGCTCGACGCGGTTCACTCCGAGCCCCCACGCCTTGATCACACCTTCGTCGCGCAGGCGCGTGAGCGCTTTCGCAGCGCCCGACATCGCGATGTCGAATACGTCGCGCCACGCTTCACCGTGGAAATCGACTGCCGGATCGTGAATCCAGACATAGTCGAGATGGTCGGTGCGCAATCGCTTGAGGCTGTCTTCGATCGAGCGCAACGTACCAGTTTCGGTGTAGTCGTAGACGATGCGGTTCGGCAGGCCGTGCTCGAACAGCCCGCCTTTTTCGCCCAGGTCGCGCGCCGTGGTGGACTCCACCTCGTCCAGAATGAGGCGGCCTACCTTGGTGCCGAGCCTGTACTCGTTGCGCGGGTGGCGCGCGAGCGCCTCACCGAGGCGCAGTTCTGCGAGTCCCGCGCCATAAAGCGGGGCCGCGTCGAAATAGCGAATACCGCTTTGCCAGGCGGCTTCAACGGTGGCGAGCGCTTCCGCTTCGGGAATCTCGCGGTACATGTTGCCGAGCGGAGCCGTGCCAAAGCCGATCCGCGAGGGAATGGTGATACGCATGGGTGTTCCTTCGAAATTTCAAAAAGTGCTGCTGACGCTTCAATCCCACTGTGCAGCGAGGCCATCCGGGCTCACTTCACGGCCGTTGCGTTCGAGCGCGGCGATCTGCGCCATGTCGTCGTCCGTGAGTTCCAGCGTTTGCGCGAGCAGGTTGCTGGCGAGGTTTTCGCGCTTCGTCGAAGAGGGGATGACGGAGTAGCGCAGGCGCAGCGCCCAGGCGAGCGCCACTTGCGCGGGCGTGGCGCGGCGCCGCTCGGCAATCGCGCGGATGACCGGATCGCCGAGCACCTTGCCGTAGGCGAGTGTCATATAGGAGGTTACGTGAATGCATTCTTGCTGGAGGAAGCCAACGAGCTTGCGGTTCTGCAGATACGGGCTCAACTCGATCTGGTTGGTCGCGATGTTTTCCTTGCCGACTACAGCAATTGCCTGCTTCGTGAGTTCGATATTGAAATTGGAAATGCCGATTTGCCTCGTCAACCCTTGCGATTTCGCCTCGGCCAGTGCGCTCATGAATTCTTCGAGCGGCACGCCGTTATTGGGCGCAGGCCAATGAATGAGCGTGAGATCGACTGCGTCGGTGCGCAGCTTCTTCAGGCTTTCCTTCAAGCTCGGAACCAGCTTTTCACGCGAGTAGTTGTCGACCCAGATCTTGGTCGTGAGAAAGAGATCGTCGCGGGCAATGCCGGAAGCGGCGATGGCTTCGCCGACTTCGGCTTCGTTGCCGTAGATCTGTGCGGTGTCGATGGCGCGGTAGCCGACTTCGAGGCCGTTACGCACGGAGTCGATGACAACCTGCCCTTGCAGGCGGAACGTGCCGAGGCCGAATGCGGGAATCTTGCTCATGATGCTCTCCATAAAAAAATTGGGTTACCTAAGCACTGACAATGATTTAGCGCGAACGCCGTTTCATGACGATCTGCACGACGACGAGCGCAATGCCGCCAAGCGCGATGAGCGCACCCACAACCGGCACCGCGCTGTAGCCGAAACCAGCAGAGAGTGCGGCACCGCCCGCGGCGGCGCCCAGCGCGTTGCCGAGATTGAACGCACCGACATTGACGGAAGAGGCGAGCCCTGGCGCATCGTGAGCGGCGCGCATCACGCGCATTTGCAGCGGCGGCACGACTGCGAACGTCGCGACGCCCCACAAGAGCAGTGCAGCGGCCGCGCCCACATGCGTGGCGGCGAGCGCCGGGAACGCCAGCATCACAACGATCAACAGCGCGAGGAAGCCAAGCAGCGTGCCGTCGAGCGAGCGGTCGGCGAGACGCCCGCCCGCCACATTGCCGATGGAAAAACCCACGCCGATCAGCACGAGCATGGCAGTCACGAAGCCGGGCGTCGCGCCCGTGAGATGCGTGAGCGTGGGGGTGACATAGGTGTAGAGCGTGAACATTGCGCCTGCGCCGAGCACCGTGGTCGCGAGCGCGCCGAGCACCACCGGGCGCGTGAGCACGCCGAGTTCGGCGCGAAGGTTGGGCATGTCGCCCGCCTCGCCTTTGGGTAACGCGGCCCACAGGCCTGCAATGGCGAGCCCGCCGAGCCCGGCGGTCGCCGCGAACGACATGCGCCAGCCTATGGTCTCGCCGAGCCACGTGGCCGCGGGTACGCCGCCGATGTTCGCGATGGTGAGGCCCATGAACATCGTCGCGACGGCACTTGCCTGGCGCTCGCGCGGCACAAAGCTCGCGGCCACCACCGAGCCAATGCCGAAGAACGCGCCGTGATTCAGGCTCGTGACGAGGCGCGCGAGCAGCAGCGTGGTGTAGTCGGGGGCGATGGCGGAAAGCAGGTTGCCGAGCGTGAAGATGCCCATCAGCGCCATGAGTGCGGTCCGTCGCGGCCAGCGGGCGAGCGCGAGCGTCATGAGCGGCGCGCCCACCATCACGCCAATCGCATAGGCGCTGATCAGCATGCCGGCGCTGGGAATCGACACATGCACGCCTTCGGCGATCACGGGCAGGAGGCCCATCGGCGAGAATTCGGTCGTGCCGATGCCGAACGCGCCAACGGCGAGGGCAAAGAGCGGTAGCGCGGCGCTGCGGCGCGCGGGCGGGACGGCGCAGCGCAGAGGGCGAGCCGTGGCGGGTAGACTGAGGTCGCGTTCGAGCATGGCGTCGTGGCCTGGTGGGCATTGGCAAGTTGGGACCGCTGCATTGTGCGGGTTTTACTTTTGACTAAAAACTGGTCTATAAACCAAAGTGTTTTGATTTCAAATCAAGAATGAAGATCACTCTGGACGAACTGCAGGCCTTTGCGACGGTGGTGGATAGCGGCTCCATCACGGCGGCGGCGCAACAACTGGATCTCACGGTGTCCGCCACGAGCAGGACGCTCGCGCGGCTGGAAGAAAAGCTGAAGACAACGCTGTTGCGCAGAACCACTCGGCGGCTGGAGCTCACGGAAGAGGGCAAGGCCTTCCTGCACAACGCGCGGGCCATCATCGAGTCGGTGGAGGGTGCCGAGGAGCAGATGCTCGCGCGGCGCGAGATGCCGGCGGGGCGATTGCGCGTGGATGCGGCATCGCCCTTCATGCTCCATGTGATCGTGCCGCTCGTGCAGGGCTATCGCGAGCGTTATCCGCAGGTAGAGCTGGAGCTGAACAGCAATGAGGGCATCATCGATCTGCTGGAGCGGCGCACCGATGTAGCGATCCGCATTGGCCGGCTCAAGGACTCCACGCTGCATAGCCGGTTGATCGGCAATAGCCGCGTGCGGGTGCTCGCGAGCCCGCAGTATCTGGCGGCACATGGGCGGCCCGCGCGGGTGGGGGATCTGGGCAAGCACACGCTGCTAGGTTTCACTCAGCCCGAAGCGCTTAACGTATGGCCGCTCACGGGCGCCGATGGCGAGCCGCAGCGCATTGAGCCGGACGTGTGGTCGTCGAGCGGCGAGACCTTGCGGCAACTCGCGCTCGTGGGCGTGGGTATCGTGTGTCTCTCGGACTTCATGACGGCGCGGGACCGCGCGAACGGCAGCCTCGTGCAGGTGCTCCCGCGCCAGACGCAGGACGTGCGGCAGCCTATTCACGCCGTGTATTACCGCAACACGGCGATTTCGGCGCGCATTGTGTCGTTCGTCGACTATCTGGTCGAGGCCGTGCGCGCCACGGAATTTGGCGGCCCGGCGCCGCGCCGGGGCGCGTGAATCGAATCAGGCGTTACCGCGGCTTCAAAACCGTGGTCATATATTCCGTGGCGAATTCGATCAACGCTTGCACGCGCAACGGCAGCCGCCTTTGCACGGGATAGACGATTTGCGCGGCGAGCGGTTTCGCCTGCCATTTCGGCAATACCCGCACGAGGCGGCCCGACATCAGATCCTCCTCGATCAGCCATTCCGGCAACACGGCGAGTCCCAGCCCCATGCGTGCGGCCTCGCGCATACTTGTGACCCCTTCCGAAATCATCACGGGCTCGATCTGCAGCGTATGCGTTGCTGCCCCCGAATACAGCGTGACATCTCTCGAACCGCCGAATTGCCGGCTCGAAAGTGCGATCCACGGTAAGGCTTGCAGACTTTCCGGCTTGCTGGCGAACTTGTGATCCTTGAGGAAGGCGGGCGACGCAACCGGATAGCGCCGGATCTCGCCCAGCGTGCGCGCAACGACGCGATCGTCAGCGAGCGCACCTGCAACGATACCGGCGTCGCAGCCCTCTTCGATCATATGCAGTGGGCGGTTCGAATATGCCAACTCCACTCTCACCGCCGGGTGCGCCTGGATAAAACTGCTGATCATCCGGCTGACCACGGACTGGCCAAAGTCGATCGTGGAGAACACGCGGATATTGCCGCTCAGTGCGCTCTGGTCCTGCCGCATGCGCTGTTCGGACTCCTCGGCTAGCGCGAGCAGCGCCTGCGCGTCGGCAAGGAACTGGTGGCCCATTTCCGTGAGGCTCATGCGGTGCGTGTCGCGCCGCAGCAGCGCTGCGCCGCATTGATCTTCGAGCGAACGCAACTGGCGGCTCAGCGTGGGCTGGCTCAGATTCAGCTTGCGCGCCGCCGCGGAGATGCTGCCGCTCTCCACGATGGCAACGAAGGCACGCAGCAGACTGAGGTCGTTGAAGATGGTCATACGCGGGGAGCATAACCGATATTCAGGCTATGCGGCTACCGTTGAGCGTTGCCTGGCGGGAAGATGCACCCATCGCATCACGTTGCACCACCCGCCCAACCGAAACGGAGCATCACCATGAGCACGCAAGCCAACAGCAGCAAAGTCGCGATCGTTACCGGCGCATCCCGCGGCATCGGCGCATCGATCGCCAGACGCCTCGCAGGTGAAGGCATCGCAGTCGTCGTCAACTACGCCGGCCGCGCGGCGGACGCCGACGCGGTCGTGGAGGAAATCAAGGCAGCCGGCGGCCGCGCCGCGGCGATTCAGGCAGACGTGGCCGCCCCCGCCCAGGTGGCCGCGATGTTCGACCAGGCCATTACGCTCTTTGGCGGCGTGGATATCGTGGTGAACAACGCGGGCGTCATGCAGCCGGGCCTCGTCAATCTGGCCGATACCGACGACGCACTGTTCGACCGGCTCGTCGCGATCAACCTCAAGGGCACCTTCAATACGCTGCGCATTGCCGCGAAGAAGCTGCGCCAGGGCGGCCGCATCGTCAACTTTTCGAGCAGCATCCAGGCGCTCGCGCTGCCGGGCTACTCGGTGTACGCCGCCACCAAGGCCGCCGTGGAAACGATGACAAACATCTTCGCCAAGGAACTGCGCGGCCGCAATATCACGGTTAATGCGGTCGCCCCGGGACCTACCGCGACCGAGCTGTTTCTCAAGGACAAGACGCCCGAGCAGATCGAGCGCCTTGCGAAGATGCCTCCGCTCGAGCGGCTCGGCCAGGCGGACGACATCGCGGAGGTGGTCTCGTTCCTCGTTGGCAGCGGCGCAAGCTGGATCGACGGTCAAACGATACGCGTGAACGGCGGCATTGTTTGATGTCCTGATCAAGTATTTCATGACGAACAAGGAGCCCATCATGAAGAAAGTCATTGTCGTTACCGGCGCATCGAGCGGTTTTGGTCGCCTTGCCGCCGAAGCACTCGCCAACGCCGGCCATACCGTCTACGCGTCCATGCGCGCGACCGCAGGGCGCAACGCCCCGGTTGTCGAGCAGATGGCGCAATTCTCGCGGGACAGGGGCACGGATCTGCGCACCGTCGAACTCGACGTGCAGTCGCAGGCGTCCGTGGATGAGGGCATCGCCCGCGTGATCGCCGAGAGTGGGCGTATCGACGTCATCGTCCACAACGCGGGCCACATGGCCTTCGGGCCGGCCGAAGCGTTCAGCCCGGAACAGTATGCGCACCTATACGATATCAACGTGCTGGGCACGCAGCGGGTGAACCGCGCGGTGCTGCCGCACATGCGCGAGCGGCGCGAGGGCCTGGTGGTGTGGCTGTCGAGCAGCAGTTCCGCAGGCGGCACGCCGCCTTTTCTCGCGCCGTATTTTGCGGCGAAGGCCGCGATGGATGCAATTGCAGTTCAGTATGCGCGAGAGCTTTCGCGCTGGGGCATCGAAACGTCGATCATCGTGCCGGGCGCTTTTACCGCGGGCACGAATCACTTTTCGCATGCGGGCAGTCCGGAAGACAAGGACGTGGTCGCAGCTTATGAAGCCGGCCCCTATGCAGGGTTTGGCGAGCAGATCCAGAAGGCGTTCGCCGCCATCGTGCCGCCAGAAGCCGACGTAGGCCTCGTGGCCGGGGCGATCGTTGAAGTGGTCGATGCCCCCTTCGGGAAGCGGCCGTTCCGGGTGCATGTCGACCCGACCCAGGACGGAGCGGACGTTGGCTTTGCCGTACTGGACCGCGTGAGAGCAGAGATGTTGCACCGCGTGGGCATGTCCGACCTGCTCGTGCCGCGAGAGCGTGGCGCGCTTATTCCGTGACGCGCTCCAGCGCCTCGAGTCCGCGCAACGCCGCTTCGAACTCCTCGACAGGAACAGGGCGGCAGAACAGATAGCCCTGATACGCGTAGCATCCCGCCGAGGCGAGGAAGGCGCGTTGCTCTTCAGTCTCCACGCCTTCGGCGATCACGCCGAGGCCCAGGCTGTGCGCGAGCGCCACGATGGTCCGCGCGATCACGGCATCGTTCGGATCGACGAGGACATCGCGCACGAATGAGCGGTCGATTTTCAGTTGATCGAGCGGCAGGCGCTTCAAATACGAAAGCGACGAATAGCCGGTGCCGAAATCGTCGAGCGCGAAGACGATGCCCTTTGCCTTCAGCGCTTCCATTTTCTCGATGATCTCCTGCACGTTGTCGACCAGCACGCTTTCCGTCAACTCCAGCTTCAGCCGGTCCGCTCTCGCACCGGTTCGTTCGAGCGTGGCCAGCACCCTTTCCACGAAGTCCGGTTGGTGAAGCTGCTGCACGCTCACGTTGACCGCTATAGTGAGATGCGCGGTGTCGGGTTGCATGGCCCAGCGCGCCAACTGGGTGCAGGCTGCGCGCAGAACCCAACTGCCCAGCTCGGCAATGAGGCCGGTTTCTTCGGCCACGGGAATGAAGTCGGCCGGGTACACGAGCCCGCGTGCGGGATGACGCCAGCGCACCAGCGCCTCGACGCCGGTTACGCGGTCGCGGTCGATCTGCATCTGGTAGTGCAGCACGAACTGTTCGTGTTCGATCGCTTCGCGCAGCGCCGCCTCCAGCGCTGCGCGTTCCACGACGACGGTTTGCATGTCGGGGTCGAAGAGGCGCACCGCGTTGCGTCCGCGTTCCTTGGACTTGTACATGGCGAGATCGGCCTGCTTCATGAGGTCGTCCGTCGATGCCTGGAAGCCCTTGAATACCGTTGCACCGATGCTGGCCGTGCTGCGGTAGTCGATATCGTCGAGTCGATAAGGATTCCCGAGCACCGCGAGAATCCGCTCTCCGAGGGCCTCGGTTTGGCGGGCTGCTTCACAGGGAACGGGATTCAGATTGCCCACCACGACGACGAACTCGTCGCCGCCCACGCGCGCCACAGTGTCGCCTGCGGGTATGCTCGCCGCGAGGCGCTTCGCCACCTCCTGCAACAGCAGGTCGCCCTTGTCGTGGCCGAGCGTGTCGTTGAGCGTCTTGAAGTGGTCCAGATCGATGAACAGCAGGGCGCCGCTCGTGCCGTTCGTCGCGCTGTCGGTAATGGCGTCCTTCAGGTTGTCGAGCAGCAGCGTGCGATTGGGCAGGCCGGTGAGCGCGTCGTAGAAGGCCAGTTCCTTGATGCGCTGGTCGGCGATCTTGCGCTCGGTGATGTCGCGCCCGCTCGTGCGAAAACCAATGAAAGCGCCCTTGGTGTCGGTGATCGGCACCCACGATGCGGAGAGCCACATGAGCGAGCCATCCTTGCGCACGCAACGAAACTCCAGGTTCTCGCCACGTGAGCCCAGTTGCGCGCCGCGAAACTCGGGCGCGACGTAGGAGGCGTCGCCCGGATAGATCACGGTGCAGGCGAAATCGCTCATGGCCATACATTCTTCGACCGTATAACCGATGTACTGCTCCACCGCCGAGTTGATCCAGCGCGGCTTGCCTTCCGGCGACCACCAGATTTCCCAGTTCACGGTGCAGTCCGCAATGGCGCGGAATTTCTCCTCGCTTTCTCGCAGTTCCTTCGTCATCGACGAGGCCAGCCGTATCGCGCGGCTGCGGCCCGTCATCATGAGGCGTGTGAGCAGCGCGAGCAGCAGGCTCAGACCCGTGCCGGTGATGGCGATGAGCGTGGCAGCGTCGCGGCCGAAGCGGGCCTTGAAGCCGTCGCGCGCCATCAGCTTGAGCATCCAGTCGTGTCCGCAAACTACGAGATATTCTGTCGCCGAGAGGTCGCCAGGTACGTGAAGGGCGGTGGCGCCCGACGTTCTGTAGAGCAGCGCATCCGGCGATGATTCCACGCCGTCGTAAATGGAAACCGAGAGGCCGGGCGGCTCCTCGCCGTAAAGACTGGCGATGACGTCGTGCATGCGGAAGGACGCATACACCCAGCCAGCTAGCTGCGCCTGGCGCTCAGTGGCGTTCTCCGGCGTTTGGCCGCGCGCATAGACCGGCATGTACATCACGAAGCCGGGATCGGCGCCGGGATCGGTGTCCACCGAAAGGCGCACCTTGCCAGAAATGGTCGCCATGCCGGTGTCGCGCGCCTGTTCCATGGCGCGCCGGCGCACCGGGTCAACCCAGGCGTCGAACCCGGGAGCCGCGCGATTGGCGCCGATATACGGCTCGCGCTGGATGATGGGCGCGTAGTTCGGGCGCGCGCCATCGGGGTCGATCGAGTAGCCCGGCAGCCCGCGCTGTTGCATGGCCGCGATATGCGCTGTCTTTTGCGTTTGCGGCACCCACGCGATGATGCCGATGGCCTGGATGCCCGAAAAGTTGGCGTCGAGATTGAGCGTGTTGACGTAAGCCCGGAATGCGTCGCGGTCGACCTCGCCACTCGCGGCGAACAGGCTCTGCACGCCGCGCAGCAAAAGCTCGTACGTGCCCATGCGCTGTTCGATGCGGCTCACGACGTCGCCGAGCGAAAAGTCGAACTGCGTGAGCAGTTCGTGGCGGGCCGCTTCCCGCTCGTGGTTCCAGAGCGCCCACGTCACGCCGAGCGCGGCGGCGAGAACCAGTAGCGGGAGCAGAACGAGGCGCGTCCGGGTCATGGTGGCGTCTAGAAGGGGACCATCGAGTCAGCGAGGTCAGGCTTGAAGTACTTCGTGAAGATACGGCGCACCGTGCCGTCGGCGATCATTTCGTTGACGAGGGCGCGCCACTTGTCACGCTCCTCGGGCGAGAGCGCCTTCTTCGACATGATGAGTCCATGCGGAATGGCTGGATCGTCGAACTCCACGATATTGGTCACGCTCCGAATCTTCGCTTCATCGATAGCGGGATAATCAAACGGCTCGATGATCATTCCCTGAATGCGCCCGAGAATCAGCGCCTGGTAAAGCGGTTCCAGGCCGCCGGCCTGACTCACGCGGTTTTCGGCGGAGAGGGAGTCGACCAGCCGGTTGGCCGACTCGCTGTAGCGGAAGCTGCGAATCACGCCGAGCTGAAACTTGTCGTTGTGCTCGAAATCGGCCAGTTGATGGATGCCCGAATCCTTGCGAACCAGCAGATAGTACTTGTTGCTGAAGTACCAGGCAAAATCCGCGTATTGATTGCGCTCTTCGTTGGCAATACCCGAAAGACTGAAATCGAGCGCGCCCGATTCGATGAGTTTCCAGATGCGTGCGCGCGACATCAGGCTCACACGGATCTGGCAGCCGCTGCGCCGCGCCAATGCGTCGGCGAAGTCCTTGTCGATGCCCGTGTCCGTGTCGACCGAGTAAAGCAGCCCATGATCGTGTAAGGCGAGCGTAAATGAGCGCGAGCAGTCGGGGCCCGCGGCAACGGCGGTGCCAAGACAGCCGAGCGCCAGCAGCAGGCCTCCAAGGCAGTGTCGAATCACAGGGTCTCCATGGCTTGATAGTGGCCCGATGGCAGTGTATCGGGCGGAAAACAGTGTTCACGGCTTATCGGCAGCGTGCTGAAATTCTTTAGGCACTTCCCATTGTTTATTTTGTACGCTTTTTGTGCAAGAACTGGGGTGTCCAGCAAGGCTGACTGGTCCGGCTGGCCGGACTGTGCAGGGCAAAAAAAAGCGCCGGCGCAAGGCCGACGCAATTTTTAGAACGGGATCGTGTAAGGAAGGTCCAGCCAGAAGGTGGCCTTCGCAACGGATGTTTTAGCTGATTCGCATAGCGCGCCGTGATTCCCTCAGTTTTCTTCCACCGGGTCCCGGTTCAGCATGCTTTTCGGAATCGACAGAATCAAAACGCAACTCACGAGCAAACAGGCGCCCAGCGCATAGGTGCCGTTATTGATGTCGCCGGTCAGGTCCTTCGCCACACTGGTGATCATGGAGCCCGTGAAGCCGGACAGATTGCCCACCGAGTTGATGAGCGCAATACCGGCCGCCGCGGCGGTGCCCGAGAGAATCTGCCCCGGGAAGGTCCAGTAGATCGGCATGAGCCCAAGGATCGCGCAGGTGGAAATAGTCAGGAATACGATGGAAAGCGGCACGTTGTGCGCGAACAATGCGCTCAGAATCAGGCCGACGCCGCCAATACAGGCCGGAATGGCCGCATGCAGCCGGCGCTCGCCCGTCTTGCGGGAGTGCGATGCATTCCAGATCATGGCCACCACCGCGCTGAGATAGGGAATGGCGGTCAGCAAGCCGATATTGAACGTGCTCTTCACACCGGAAGCCTTGATGATGGAAGGCAGCCAGAACGCCAATCCATAGAAGCCGGTATTGAAGGTGAGAAGAATGAACGTCAGCAGCCAGACGCGCGGGCTTTTCAGCGCCGCCACGGCGCTATGCGTTTTCGTCCCGCTTTCCTGTTCGAGATTCTTCTGCAGCACCGCCTTTTCGGCGGCGCTCAGCCATTTCGCCGACTGAATGCCGTCGCCCATGCGCAACAGCACGACGAAGGCGACGAGAATCGAAGGAATGCCTTCGAGCAGCAGCATCCACTGCCAGCCGCCGAGGCCAAACAGGCCGTGCGTGTTTTCCATGAGCCACCCCGAGATGATCCCGCCGAGCGTGAGGCTCACCGGAATGGCGATCAGGAACCCCGACATCGCGACGCTCTGGCGGCGCGCCGGAAACCAGTAGTTCAGGTAAAGAATGATGCCGGGGAAAAAGCCCGCTTCGCACACGCCGAGCAGAAACCGGAGGATGTAGAACATCGTCGAGGTCTGCACGTGGAAGAAACTCGCGAGCGGCGCGATAAACGCAAGCGACGAAGAAACGATGCCCCATGTCACCATGATGCGCGCGATCCAGAAACGCGCGCCATAGCGGTGAAGGAGCAGGTTGCTCGGCATTTCAAAGAGGAAGTATCCCCAGAAGAATATGCTCGCGCCCACGGCGTAGACGCTGTCGCTCAGGCCCAGCGAATCCAGCATCTGCAGTTTGGCGAAGCCGACGTTCACGCGGTCGAGATAGGCGACGACGTAGCACAGAAGCAAAAGCGGCAAAATACGCTTCAATACCTTGCGGTACAAGAGATCTTCGGCTTCACTGGCGGCGGCCGGTGAGTCCGCAATCTGGGTCAGGGTTGGCATGGGATGCGTCTCCTTTCACATATGCCTTTGATCGGTCCCGCGCAAGGGGAGGCTATTTCCACGAAGTTCGTGGTGTGTTTGCTGGATCTCGGCGCTGTCGGTGAACAACGCGCTGTCTTGTTATCGGTAACACTGCGGGCGCTAAATTAGCACGGCAGGGCGTGCCAGGGCAAGCCGGACGACTTCGGTCGGGGCGGCCGGGGCCACGCCTTAGCCGGGAAAACGCGTGGTCTCACCTGGTGCACAGCGCGAACGCAAAGTGCTAATATCCAGAAATGTTACCGATAACAATTCGGTGCGGGCGCAAATATGCGCCGGCGACATCGTCGAGACACGAAATAACGGAGTAAGTGATATGACCCAGCCCAATGCACGGCGCCTGCGCAGCCAGGAATGGTTCGATGATCCGGCCCATGCGGACATGACCGCGCTGTATGTCGAGCGCTTCATGAACTACGGTCTGACCCGCGAAGAACTGCAATCGGGGCGCCCCATCATCGGCATTGCGCAAACGGGGAGCGATCTCGCCCCCTGCAATCGCCACCACATCGAACTCGCCGCGCGCACGAAGGCGGGCATTCGGGACGCGGGCGGCATCCCGATGGAATTTCCGGTGCATCCGCTTGCCGAGCAGAGCCGCCGGCCCACGGCGGCGCTCGACCGTAACCTGGCCTATCTGGGCCTGGTCGAGATCCTGCATGGTTTCCCGCTCGACGGCGTCGTGCTGACCACGGGCTGCGACAAGACCACGCCTGCGTGCCTGATGGCCGCCGCAACGGTCGATATGCCCGCCATCGTGCTGTCGGGCGGACCGATGCTCGACGGCTGGCATAACGGCCAGCGCGTCGGCTCGGGCACGGTCATCTGGCATGCGCGCAACCTGCTGGCGGCCGGTGAAATCGACTATGAGGGCTTCATGGAACTGACGACGGCTTCGTCGCCCTCCATCGGCCACTGCAACACCATGGGCACGGCGCTGTCGATGAACAGCCTTGCCGAAGCGCTCGGCATGTCGCTGCCCGGCTGCGCCAGCATTCCGGCGGCGTACCGCGAGCGCGGCCAGATGGCGTACGCAACGGGCAAGCGCATTGTCGACCTGGTGCGCTACGACATGCGCCCTTCGCGCATCATGACGAAAGAGGCGTTTGAGAACGCCATCGTCGTGGCCTCCGCGCTGGGTGCGTCCACCAATTGTCCGCCGCACCTCATCGCCATCGCGCGGCACATGGGCATCGAGCTGAGCCTCGAAGACTGGCAACGCGTTGGCGAAAAGGTGCCGCTCATCGTCAACTGCATGCCGGCGGGCGAGTATCTTGGCGAAAGTTTCCACCGCGCGGGCGGCGTGCCTGGCGTCCTGCGCGAACTCGATCGCGCAGGCCTCGTGCATCGTGAATGCCTCACGGTATCGGGCCGAACCATTGGCGCCATTGCCGACAGCACGCCCGAGCCCGATCGCGAAGTCATCAGGACAACGGAAGATCCGCTCAAGCATGGCGCGGGCTTCATGGTCCTTTCGGGCAACTTCTTCGACAGCGCGATCATGAAGATGTCGGTGGTCGGCGACGCCTTCCGGCAAACCTACTTGAGCGAGCCGGGCGCGGAGAATACCTTCGAGGCGCGCGCGATCGTGTTCGACGGTCCCGAGGACTACCACGCGCGCATCAACGACCCGTCGCTCGAAATCGACCAGCACTGCATTCTCGTGATTCGCGGCACGGGCACGGTGGGCTATCCGGGCAGCGCCGAAGTGGTGAACATGGCGCCGCCGGCGGAACTGGTGCGCAAGGGCATCACGTCGCTGCCTACGCTCGGCGATGGCCGCCAGAGCGGCACGTCGGCAAGCCCGTCGATCTTGAACATGTCGCCTGAGGCGGCGGTGGGGGGCGGTCTCGCGCTGCTGCAAACGGGCGATCGCATTCGCGTGGACCTGAACGCGCGCAGCGTGAACGTGCTGGTCGACGAGGCCGAGCTTGCGCGGCGCCGCGAAACTGCGCACTTCGAAGTTCCGCCTGCACAAACGCCGTGGCAGGAGTTGTACCGCAAGACGGTGGGGCAACTGTCCACGGGCGGATGCCTCGAGCCCGCCACGCTTTATCTGAAAGTCATTGCCGAGCGTGGCAACCCGCGCCATTCACATTAATCACTAAACACCGGACTGAACTGGAGGCAGCATGACCTCGAACACCCCATCAAACTGGCTTCCCGGCGACGTCGGGCAGGCGTTGCTCGTTGGCCGCGTGTGGCGCAAGGCAGGCGAGCACGAAGGCCCGTGCGTCGTGCTCGTTCGCAACGGCGAAGTCATCGACATCACGGCCAGCGCGCCGACGACCGCAGACCTTTTCGACCGCGAAGACGTCGCGCAATTTGCGCGTACCGTGAGCGGTGAATCGCTCGGCCCGGTGGAGAAACTGATCGAAGCGAATCTGCCAGGCAGCCCGGCGAGCGCGCTGCGTCTGCTCGCGCCCAACGACGTTCAAGCTATCAAGGCATGCGGCGTGACGTTCGCGGTGAGCCTGATCGAGCGCGTGATCGAGGAGCAGGCGGGCGGCGACCCCGCGAAGGCACAGGAAGTTCGCGAGACAATCGCGGCCACGATCGGCACCGATCTCTCGAAGATCAAGCCGGGCTCGGAAGAAGCGATGAAGCTCAAGGCGGAACTCGAACGGCGCGGGGCGTGGTCGCAGTACATGGAAGTGGGCATTGGACCCGACGCGGAAGTCTTTTCGAAGTCTCAACCCATGTCGGCTGTGGGCTTTGGCGCGGACGTCGGCTTGCTGGCCGCATCGGTCTGGAACAACCCCGAGCCGGAAATCGTTCTGGCCGTGAACAGCCGCGGCGAGATCGTCGGCGCAACGCTCGGCAACGACGTGAATCTGCGCGACATCGAAGGCCGCTCGGCGCTGCTGCTCGGCAAGTGCAAGGACAATAACGCCTCGTGTGCGATCGGTCCGTTCGTGCGTCTGTTCGACGAGTCGTTCAACCTCGACACGGTGCGCAAGACGAGCGTCGCGCTGCGCGTGGAAGGTGCGGACGATGACTTCGTTCTGGAGGGCATCAGCCACATGAGCGAAATCAGCCGCGACCCGGCCGACCTCGTGGCGCAAACGTGGGGCCCTCATCATCAGTATCCCGACGGCTTCATGCTCTTTCTCGGCACGATGTTCTCGCCGATCAAGGACCGCGATACGGCTGGCGGCGGCTTTACGCATCATCTCGGCGACAAGGTCACCATCTCCGCGCCGGAACTCGGCGCGCTGATCAACACCGTGCAATTGAGCACGGCACTCGCGCCGTGGACCTTCGGCGTGCGCGCGCTTTATCGCAATCTGGCTTCGCGCGGATTGCTGTGAGCCACTGAACCAGGAAACACCATGAACAAGTTCGACAATTACATCGGCGGCGAATGGGTACGCGGCGCCACGGCCTCCACCAACGTCAATCCGTCCAATCTCGACGACGCAATCGGCGAATTCGCGCAGGCAGATGACGCGCAGACGCGCAACGCCATCACCGCCGCGCGCGAAGCCTTCGCGCAGTGGTCGCTTTCGACGCCGCAGCAGCGCTTCGACCTGCTCGACCAGGTGGGAAGCGTCATTCTCGCGCGCAAGGCCGAGTTGGGCCGCCTGCTCGCGCGCGAAGAGGGCAAGACGCTGCCTGAGGCCATCGGCGAAGTTGGCCGCGCCGCGCAGATCTTCAAGTTCTTCGCCGGCGAGGCGCTGCGCCTGGGCGGCGAGATCGTGCCGTCGGTGCGCCCGGGCATGACCGTCGAGGTGACGCGCGAGCCGATCGGCGTGATCGGGCTCATCACGCCCTGGAACTTTCCGATCGCCATTCCCGCCTGGAAGATCGCCCCTGCGCTGGCCTATGGCAACACGGTCGTCATCAAGCCCGCCGATCTCGTGCCGGCGAGCACGTGGGAACTCGTGAAGATCATTGCTGAGGCGGGCGCGCCGGCCGGCGTCATCAACCTCGTGATGGGGCGCGGCTCGGTGGTGGGCGAGGCAATCGTCAGCTCTCCTGATGTCGACGCCGTGAGTTTCACCGGCTCGGTCGCGACGGGCCGCGCGATTGGCGCGAAGTGCTTTGCCACGGGCAAGAAGTTCCAGCTTGAGATGGGCGGCAAGAATCCCATGGTCGTGCTCGACGACGCCAATCTCGACGTGGCCGTGGAAGCCTGCATCAACGGTGCATTCTTCTCTACGGGGCAGCGTTGCACGGCGTCGAGCCGACTGATCGTGACCGAAGGCATTCACGACCGTTTCATCGAAGCGATGAAGGCCCGCATGAAGACGCTCAAGACGGGCGACGCGCTGGCGGACGGCACGCACATCGGGCCCGTTGTCGACGACAAGCAGCTTCAGCAGGACGAGCGCTATATCGCGATTGCGCGCGAAGAGGGTGGCGAAGTGTACGGCGGCGAGCGTGTCGAAGGCGCCACCCGCGGCTATTTCCTCGCCCCCGCGCTCATCACCGGCACGACTTCGGAAATGCGCATCAACCGCGAAGAGGTATTTGGCCCTGTCGCCTCGGTCATCAAGGTGAAGGACTATCACGAGGCGCTGGCCGTGGCGAACGACACGGAGTTCGGTTTGTCGGCGGGCATCTGCACGACGTCGCTCAGCTATGCCAACCATTTCCGACGCCACGTGCAGGCCGGCATGGTCATGGTGAACACCGCAACGGCGGGCGTGGACTATCACGTTCCGTTTGGTGGCCGCAAGGGTTCGAGCTACGGTCCGCGCGAACAAGGCAGCTATGCGCGCGAGTTCTACACCACGGTCAAGACTTCGTACGTGAATCCGGGCGCAGTCTGATGCCGCACGGGCGGTGCGCAGCAGGCACCGCCCGCGCCGACTTTCAGCTCATTGCGTGCGACACGGAGTGGGCGAGTTGCAGCAGGTCGTCGAACTGCGTGACGAGTTCGAAACACACGAGAAATGCGATTGCGGCGGCCGGCCCGGGAAAGCGCGTCATCAGGCGCAGAGCGGGCTCGGCGGTTCGCTTCCTGATGGCGTCGCGCGTCATCAGCCAGGTAATCACCACGCCGATTACGGCGCCCGCGATCAGATCCGTGGGGTAGTGATAGCCGAGATACGCACGCGGCAGGCAGATGATTAGTACCACATATAAAATCGCCAGCGCACCGACGAAACGCCATACAAGGAAGATCCCCATTGCAATCGCCACCCACAGCATGGCGTGATCGCTTGGGAACGAACTGAAGTCGGTCAGCCCGGCTGCCCGCAAGGACGACGAGGCGAAATGCAGATGCAGATCAGGATTGAAAATCGGCCGTTGCCGGAACGGCAGAAAGCGCGCGAGGAGGCGGCCCGCTGCCAGCGCGATCAGGCCGCTGGCCACCGTGGCGATCATCATCTCGCGCCGCCACTCGCGCCGCTCGCTCGGCTGGAACCAGATCCACACGATGAACGGGATGAGGAAATAACCTTTGAACGTATACAGTCCCGCCATCACCCGGATCGCGTGGTTGAGCAGTGGCGGCAGATCGAGTTGGGTGAGCGCTCCCAGAATGACGACATCGAAGCTGTTCATTGATTGTGGGCTATTCCGCAGACGTTATTTACGAATGAGAAAGGCGGCCTGAAACGGAGGTCCCCGGCCGCCTTGGTGCCCGATATGTTAGGCGTCAGCAATCGTAAGTTTTAACCCGCCGCGCATAGGTAAAGAATCGAAAGCAAGTGTAAATGGCGCTTGCTCGCGTGCTGATTGCGCTGCAACGGCAGGCAATCTCCTTTGCGATGTGCCGGCTGGCCTGCTGTTACGCCTCGTCACAGATTCTTTCGCATGACCCTAAATAAATTAATCAGGCAGCAGTGACCCGCTGCGCAGCGGCGTGGCGCCGGCAACCCACGCCACTTCCATCCCCGCAGTGGCGAAGCGCGTGCGCTGACGTGCGTACAGCATGCCGGTCACGGAACTCGTGATCGTAGTGACGCGATCGGTCAGCGGATCGACCACATCGGCAATAGGCTGGCCAGGTTCGACCCTCACGCCAACCGGCGTGCGGAACACGAGCACACCGGAGGCCGGCGCGATGAGCGATTCGGCGCCCGCGAGCGGCGTGGCCGCGCATTCGAGCCGAGGCAGTGGCGCGGGCGTGCCCTCGATCACACCGCGATGCGTCAGGTAATTGATGATGGCGTTCGCATCGTGCTCGGCGAAGTCGTAGCTCACGTCCGCCTGGCCACGTAGTTCGATCGTCACGGAAACCGCGCCGTTGGGAATCGGATAGCGCTCGCCATAGCGCTCGCGCAGCGCGGACCAGCAGAAGCTGTGAATCTCGTCGAAGGGATTGCCGTTCGAATTGAGCGCGAAGAGCGATGCTTTCGCTTCGAGATACCGCGCGAGCGGCTCGACATCGGCCCACAGATCGGGGTTCGTGTAGAGATGCATTGCGCCTTCGAAGTCGCAATGCAGGTCGAGCACGACATCGGCGTCGTACGAAAGGCGCTGGAGCGCGAGACGTTGCGAGCCGAGTTCGGTGGTGGGCGCCTGTTCGTCAAGCGCTTCTCGCATTGCAGCGCGCACGGCGAGCAGATTCTGCTGCGCGTCGCCGCTCAGTCGAGGGCCGACACGCGGAAGCACGAGTTCGGCAAGATCGTGGAAGTGGCGATTGAAATTGGCCGCGGTGCCGCTTTCGAAACGGCCGAGCAACTGGCCCAGCAGGCGCTGATTCAGGCCGATCGGATTGGGCACGGGCACGACGACGACCTCGCCGCGCAGCTTTCCCGCGGCTTCGAGGGAAGCGAGGCGTTTGCGCAACGCCCAGGCGACCAGCATGCCGGGCAGTTCGTCGGCATGCAGCGACGACTGGATGTAGATCTTCTGCGCGCCGGTTGGGCCGTAGTGGAAGCTCGTGAGGTGCCGCGCAGTGCCGAGCGCCGGCGAAATCAGCGGATGGGTTTGAGTTTGCATGATGGCGTGAGCGCGAGGTGAATTTTCATCGGCTGAAGAAGGGCAAAAGGCGCGGGAGTATCCCGCGCCTTCGTCACTTGTGTAGTGCTTGCGCTTACGAACCGTACACGTCGAATGCGAAGTATCGCGATTCAATTTTCTTGTACGTGCCGTCCTTGATCATGTCCGCGAGCGCTTTATCGATCTTGACCTTCAGGTCGGTGTCGTCCTTGCGCAGGCCGATGGCGGCGCCATTGCCGAGGATGCCATTCGGGTCGCTCAGCTCGCCGCTCGCAAACACGAAGCCTGCGCCGCGCGGCGTCTTCAGGAAGCTCAGGTCGGCCTGCACAGCATCTTGCAGCGCAGCGTCGAGGCGGCCGGAGAGCAGATCCGCATAGACCTGGTCCTGATCCTGGTACGGCACGATCTTCACACCGTTGGGCGCCCAATTGGCTTTGGCATAGGCTTCCTGAGTCGTTCCCTGCTCGACGCCAACCGTCTTGCCCTTCAACGAATCGGCCGTGGGCTGGAGGGTCGAGCCTTTCTTCGTGACGAGACGGCTAGGCGTGTGGAAGACCTTTGACGAGAATGCGATTTGCGCTTCACGCTGCGGCGTCATCGACATCGAGGAGAGCACGGCGTCGAACTTCTTCGCCTTGAGCGCCGGAATCATGCCGTCGAATTCGCTTTCCACCCAAACGCACTTCGCGTTGATGCGCTTGCAGATTTCGTTGCCGACGTCGATGTCGAAGCCGACCAGCTTGCCGTCCGTGCTTTTCGATTCGAACGGGGGATAGCTCGCATCCACGCCGAAGCGGACCGTGGTCCAGTCCTTCGCGCAGACGGAGGTTGCGACGGCGAGCATCGCAATGCACAGGGCAAACTTCTTCATTGACGTGGAGTCTCCAGTATGTCTTTCAACGCCGCCAAGGCGGAAGGCGGCTTGGTCAACAGCGGGCTGTCACGTCAGCCGTGTTGTATAGACAAGATAATGAGTCTCACATAATGAAACAACTAGGGTTTTTGCTGGCGGAAGGTGTAAACGCGCCGACATGCAAGCGTTGCATGCCGGGCTGAAAGGTAGGGGGCAGGGAAGGGCGTGTTGTGAGCGCTTATTGACTAGACAACTTTATGAGCCTAGACGAAGACAACTGCTGTCGCGGGAGCGTGCCCGGCAGTTGCGCGAGCACAGCGGCAGGTGCAAGCGTTATGTTGCGCGCGCACTATCTGGCTGACCCGCGCCGTTTAGTCGTCGTCGCCGTGATGATGTTCCCAGCCACGATGGCGGCCGTGGTCATGCCAGTGGCGCTCGTCTTCGTCGTGGTCGTAGCGGTAGTAGCCGTAAGCCGGGGCCGCTTCGTAGACCGCTGCGGGCGGCGCTGCATAAACGACTGGCGGCGGCGCCATGTACACCGGCTCGGGCGCGGCATAAACCGGACCGGGAACGCCGAGATAGACACCGATATCGGCATGGGCCGATGCCGCGCTGCTGACACACGTCCCTGCGAGCCCTGCGAGTAGATAAAACGTCAGGCGATTCATGATGATCTCTATTCCATTCAACGGACGCGGTTGCGATGGAAGCGGATTCTAGTCGCTGAGCTTACGGAAGGAATGCGCAGATTTGTCAATCGTGTAACCGGTGGTAAAGCCGCGGGAAAAATAGTTGGCTTAAGGTTCCCATAAGCAAATCAGGCTGCGCGTCATTGACGTTCGTTCGTGTGCGCTGCTTTAGGGCCACTACACGCTTGAACACGGAGCGGGTTGAGTGCGCATGCCAGTTGCCATTACCCTATAAAGGCTGTTTGCGCCAAGGACAGGTTTCCCATGCGTGCCGACGAACGAACTTCTACGCAAGCCAGAATGCCCGAATTCCGGAAGCAGGACGAGGTCTGCTCGTTCGGGAACGATGCAATTGCGTTGCGCTGGACACTCGCGGATGAACACCTGACCCGCTTCTCGCTGTTCGATTGCGTAGGGGAACGCGCGCTGCCCATCGACACGCCATTCGCGCTGACCTTCGCGGACGGCACGACACTCGGCCCGACCGCAATGCGCGTGCTTGCACCCGTACGGGAAGACGTGCTCGCCGCCAACCCTCAGGCATCGCGATTGGCCGAACGAGTCGTGGGCCGCCGCGTGAGCATCACGCTGGGAGACGCCCAGGGACGCCTGCGCGCGCAATGGAGCGCAGAGCAGCGCGAAGGCGCGCGATATCTGCGTATGAGGCTGGAACTGACCGCCGTGCGCCAGGACGAAGCCATCGCCGTCGTTTCGTTGCTGCAAGCGCGGGCTGCCGGCGCGCAGGCTAGCAGCGAACGCAAGGGCACGCCGGTCGTAGCCGGCAACTTCTATCTAGGCTTCGAACTGCCGCTCGCAACCAGCCACGTGGAAGGGGAAGGCTTTAGCTTTACGCTGCAACGCGCGCTGCCGCTCGAAAAGAGCCGTTCGCTGACTTACTCCGCGGTGGCCGGCGTGGCTCGCGAAGGTCAACTGCGGCGCGATTTCGCCGCATACCTCGAACAGGAGCGCGGCCGTTCATATCGTCCGTTTCTGCACTACAACAGCTGGTGGGATATCGGTTACCTCACCCCTTATACGCAGGACCAGGCGCTGGAGCGTATCGAAGCGATCGGCCACGAGTTGTATGCTGCACGCGGCGTGCAGATCGATTCGTTTCTTTTCGACGATGGCTGGGACGACCTTGGCGGCGGCTGGCATTTCAGCCGGGCATTTCCAGATGGCTTCGGGCCGCTGCGCGACGCCGCAGCACGATATGGCGGCGCGCCGGGCGTATGGTTGTCTCCCTGGGGCGGCTATTGCGCGCCGAAGGAGGAACGCGTCACGCGCGGGCGCGCCGCCGGCTATGAAGTCATCGACAACGGTTTTGCGTTATCGGGGCCGCGGTACTACGAGCGCTTTCACGAAGTCGTGATGAACCTGCTCGCGAGAGACGGCGTGAACCATTTCAAAATCGATGGGACGGGCAACGCGGACAGCGTGTTTCCAGGCAGCCTTTTCGATAGCGATTGGGACGCGGCGATCCAGCTCATCGGCGACATTCGCGCAGCCAAACCCGAAACCTTCATCAATCTCTCGACAGGTACGCGTCCCTCGCCATTCTGGCTGCGCTACGTCGATGCGATCTGGCGCGGCGGTAACGATGACGGTCAAGCGGGCAGCGGCACGAACCGCGAGCGCTGGATCACCTACCGCGATGCGCAGACGTATCGCAACGTCGTGCAGTGCAGCCCGTTCTTTCCGCTCAATTCGCTCATGCTGCACGGTATTGTCTTTGCGCAGCGCAATCCACGCCTGAATGCGTCGGCAGGGGACGCATTCGCGCACGAGGTACGATCGTTCTTTGCAAGCGGTACGCAATTGCAGGAGCTATACCTCACGCCTTCGCTGCTGGGCGACGACGACTGGAACGTGCTTGCGCGAGCCGCCCTATGGGCGCGCGCGAACGGCGACGTATTGCGCGACAGCCATTGGATTGGCGGCGCGCCCGACGAAGCGGCCATTTACGGCTGGGCCGCGTGGGCGCCCCACAAGGCAATCGTGACGCTGCGCAATCCGCACAACCAGGCGCAGCGCTTCGCACTGGCGCTGCGGCATCAACTGGAACTGCCGGCTGCGGAGGCGACGCGATTCCACGCGCGGAGTGTCTGGCATGCAGGCATGGCCAGCATTCCGGCAGTACTGGACGCGGACGTGCCACTTCAAATTCAGCTCGCCCCATTCGAAGTTCTCACGCTGGAACTCCTGCCGGTAGTTGGGTGCTAATACAACGAATTCACGAGTTGCACTGGCTTCGCCTCGGTCTGGTGCAGGTCGAAGATCAGCACGTCGTTCTCGCCTTGCGTGAGCCACGGCGCGGGGCAATACAAGCGCCTTTGCGGGCCGATATTCCAGTAGCGCCCGAGATTGCGCCCGTTGACCCAGACGACGCCCTTGGTCCAGTGGCTCATATCGAGCCAGGTGTCCCCGACCTCTTTCAATTCCAGACGCGCCTTGAAAAAGAGCCCAGGTTTCAGCGGATTCGTGCAGTGTTCCTTCAATCCGACGATGAACGCTTCATCCATCGGCAGCAGAAAGGCTTCCCAGTTCTCGAGCAACGAGACGGACCCATCGGCGTATTGCATCTTCACGGGCTCGAGCAGGCCTTTGCGGTCGACTATCGCAGGCCCGAAGTTGATGCGCCCCATGCCCTCTACCAGGATCTCCAGCGCTTTTGGCGCTCCGTTCGAGGTGGCGGAAAGCGCGAGCGGCGCGCGATGCATCACGCGCAACGCCTGCGCATAGCCGCGCGGAATCTGTACGCGCGAAACGCCACCCGCGTAACGCTCGCCCACGAAAACAGCCGCATAGTCGTGAACGCCGCTGATATCCAGGGCGCCAACGTGTTGCGTCTGCAACGTCTTGCGATACAGCACGAAGCCGGCGGTCAGGCCGTAGTGTTCGAAGGAATGCGGATCGACGCTCGACTCGCGTGGCAGGGGCGCCGGCAGATTGTCCCAGATCGAAGCGTAGAGGGTCGGCGCGAGCGTTTGGACCGGGAGAGTGGCGATGCCATCGGGAATGTCCGGCAAAGGCTCGCTCAGGTAGCTGGCAATGATGTCGCGATACTTCACGTATTTCGCTGTGGCCGCCCCTTGCTCGTTGATTGGCGCGCCATAGTCGTAGCTGGTGATATCGGGTTGATAGTTACCCGACTCGTCCACGTTCGCGCCGGCATAAAAGCCAAAGCTCGTGCCGCCATGAATGACGTAGAGGTTGAACGACAATTTCGACTGCATGAATTCCGTCAAGATGGCGGAAAGATCGTAATTGAGCCCAGCGAATACCGGCTCGCCCCAATGCGTGAGCCAGCCCGGGTAGACCTCGCCCGCCATCGCGGGCACGGCAGGAAAGGCGCGCCGCACCGCTGCGATTTGTTGCGCATTGCCGTTGCTCAACGCAATCGCGCCGCCCCTTACTGTGCTGCGATTGCGTTCGAGTTGCCCGAGGCCGTCTTCGGTATAGAACGGCCCCGTTATGCCGCCGCGCAGCCAAAGCTGCCTGAGTTCTTCCAGATACGCGGGATTGCTTGCGTATGATCCGAACTCGTTCTCGATCTGGATCATCAGGATCGGGCCGCCTTCTTCGAGCATCAACGGCTTGATGCGCGGAACCAGTTCGCCGATGTAGCGCGCAACCGCCGTCATGTAACGGGCATCCGTAGCCGAGTCGGTGCGCAACTGAATGTCCGTTTCGCTCAGCAAGTAAGAGGGGAGGCCTCCCAGGTCCCACTCGGCGCAAACATAGGGCCCTGGCCGCAACAGCACCCACAGCCCTTCTTGCTGGCACAGGCGGATGAAGGCTTCAATATCGTGATTGCCGTTCTCGAAGTCGAACACACCTCTGCGCGACTCGTGGTAATTCCACATGACGTACAACGCGATGCAGTTCATGCCCATCGCTTTGGCCATGCGAATGCGATGTAGCCAGTACTCGCGTGGAATGCGCACGGGATGCATCTCGCCGCTGCGAATCTGAAAGGGCTCACCGTCGAGCAGGAAGTGCTCGCCGTTGGGGCTGAACGAGAAGGTGTGGCTGCGTTCGAGGTTCACAGTGCAATCGCGCCCTTGTATTTGCGGACTCACGCACTATACTTCCACGGCTGATCGTAGAACGCTTAATTTCGCTTAAGCCTATAATCCGGCAAGAATACGCGCAAGTCAGATATGCCGAGCTATGTAACCGTATTGTCGCAGTTACATTCGAATATGAAAAAGCGTGCTATTTTTCCGATTGCCAGCTCAACGCTTCTCGTCGCGGCGGGCATTTTCTGCATCGTCTTGTCGCTCACGACAAGGTCAATGATTGGAACGCTTTTCATCGCAAGGATGCTGCTATTCTGCGGCTTCGTGCATGCCTTGAATCTCTTCACGACGAAAGACTGGGCACTCGCTGTCAGGCGCATTCCGCCAGTCATCGTGCCCGTCCTCATCGGTATTCTCATTCTGGTCAACGACAGCGCACGGGCGCGCGGTCTTACCGTGATGCTGATGATCTTCTTCGTGCTGGACGGCTTCTTCAAGATCATTGCGTCGGTCGGGCAGGACGTGAAGGTCAACAATATCGGCATCGTCAGCGCGGCGCTGTCTTTCCTGCTCGCCATTTTTCTGGCCGCCAATTTCCCGAGCGTGCCGTTACCGTTGCTCGGACTGTTCCTCGGACTGGATCTCATTTCCATGGCCGTGGTGCCGTTTGCCGGCCGGGAGCGCAGGCGCGGCCTGATTTGACCTGACGAAAGCAAGCTTGGCGGCCGCGTCACGTCCGTGCATCACGTTTCGCGCGAGCACGGTGCGGCCTTCAATGCCCGTGTGCGCGCACAGTTGCCTTTTCCACACGCAAAACCGACGGAGGCGATTCATGATCTTCGCAAATGGCTTTACGTTTTCGAACTTCATTATCGATGCGTTTTCGATATTCATGTTCATTCTGTGGTTCTGGCTGTTCATCACGATTACGAGTGACCTGTTTCGTCGAACCGATATATCGGGATTCCTGAAGATCGTCTGGGTGATATTTCTGATCGTTTTGCCCTATATCGGCATTTTTGCCTACGTGCTCACACAAGGCAGGGACATGGCGCATCGCAACCAGGAACGGGCGCAGAAGGCGCGCGAAGAACTGCGCCACATCGTGGGCTACAGTGTCGCGGACGAAATCGAGAAGCTCGACAAGCTGAAAACGGCAGGATCGATTTCAGACGACGAGTACAAGCGCCTTCGCTCGCGGCTCGTCGATTGAGAAGGGCGGCATGCATGGCAACCGCCCCTGCATGAATCATGCAGTAATTGAGCGGGCTACACTCACGTAGCCCGTCTCGTCATCCCACTCATTCAGTACCCGGAACGATCTTCGCGATCTTCCAGTTGCTTCTTGACACCAGCACGTAGTCGCCGTTCACGCCCAGCCATTGCTGGCCGCGCCCAGGCGCGTCCAGATTATGCGACTTCCAGTCTTTCATCTGGAAGTTGTAATGCCGGTACTTCGAGGGAACCTGCTGGCCCTCGTGCCAGTCGCGATGCGGCATGGTCGGCATGACCTGCTGGCGACCTGTCCCCTGGCTTTGATCGCCACCGGATGTGCCTTGTGCAATTGCGGACGAGGAGACACCGACGACGAGCGCAGCGATGACTGAGAGGACGAGTTGGCTTTTCATGATTCGATCTCCTGAGGCAAGAAGATGATTGACGTCGCCATGACCTACGGCTTCTTCGGTTATAGAACAATCCGAAAACCGTGATATCCGACTGGGCGAACGTGCCCTTAAAAGCGTATGGGCAATGGCTGGAAAACGAAAGAATCCAGCGGTGTGAATAAGGGTGTGAAGCGTCTATCCATAGTAGTAAAGGGAATTCTGACTTCAAGAAATTTACGAGTAGTTGATTTTGTGGCGGTTTTGCGTAAATCCTGTGAAAGTATGAAAGCGATATCTGTTAGATAACAATTGAAATGTTGTGTGCCTTTCTCACGTTTCTGCCCTTGCGGACTGCGCACATCGGGGGCCGTAAATCGCAGTTTGGGTGAACATCGCAATGAGCCGTTCGAGTACGTGCGCAATGAGCCGTTCCGGGTGCGCGTGTACCGACTCTATTTTTCGGTGGAGCCTCGCGTGTCAAACTGCGAACCCAGACGCTGTCGACCGTTGCTGATCGTCGTTGCGGCACTGCTGCTGACGGGCTTCGGATGTCGCGACCGGCAAGCCCAGAGCGGCGCAGCGCCGCCGCCGAGCGTGCTGGTCGAAACGGTTGCGGCGCAATCCATTCCCCGCGTGATCGAACTACCAGGCCGCATCGAAGCGATCCGCTCGGCGGAGGTGCGGGCCCGCGTAGACGGTATCGTCGAGCGGCGTCTCTTTGAGGAAGGCACCGACGTGCGGGCCGGCGCGCCGCTCTTTCTCATCGATTCGCGCGATTACCAGGCCGCATTGCAGCAGGCCCAGGCGGCGCTCAACCGGGCCCAGGCCGTGCAGGGCAATGCGGCCTCCGAAGTTGCGCGCTTCAAGCCGCTGGTGGCGCGCCAGGTCGTGAGCGCCCAGGAATTCGAGGCCGCGACGGCCGCACTACAGCAGGCCGATGCGAATGTTGCGGACGCACGCGCCGCCGTGACGCTCGCGCAACTTCGTCTCGACCGATGCACGGTTCGCGCGCCCATTGCGGGCCGTGTCGGGCGCGCGCTCGTGACCGAAGGCGCGCTAGTCAGTGCGGGCGGCGCGACCTTGCTCACGCAGGTCAATCAGCTCTCGCCCGTGAACGCCGTGTTCACGCAGTCGAATATATCTTTGCTGGAGGTACGCAAACAAATCGCGTCGGGTGCGCTCGCGGCGCCCGCCGCCGACCGCGCCCAAGTGTGGCTCACGCTCGCGAACGGCGACGACTATGGCGAGCCGGGCGTGCTCGACTTTACCGATCTCGTCGTCGATCCTTCCACCGGCACGCAGGTTCTGCGTGCGCGCTTCAACAATGCGTCGCGCATCTTGTTGCCGGGGCAGTTCGTGCGCGGGCGCGTCGTGATCGGAACGATACCGAATGGCCTGGCTGTCCCCGCGCGCGCCGTGCAGTTCGACAACAACGGGGCGAGCCTCTCGCTCGTCGCCGACGACGGCACTGTCGTGCGTCGCAATGTCGTTCTCGGCCCGCAGGAAGCGGGGCAATGGGTCGTGAAGGACGGGCTGGAGCCGGGTGAGCGTGTCATCGTCGATGGCTGGCAGAGGGTGCAGCCGGGGCAGCGCGTGGACGCCCATCCCTTCGCCGCTGCGGGCCACTCCTGAGCGGCGCGCGTCATGAACCGATTCTTCGTCTACCGGCCGGTCTTCGCGTGGGTGGTTGCGCTCTTCATTGCGCTCTTTGGCGGCCTCGCGCTCATGCTGCTGCCAGTCGAGCAGTATCCCGACGTAGCGCCGCCCTCGCTCACGATATCGGCGGTTTACAGCGGCGCGGACGCGAATACGCTGGACCGCACGGTCACGTCGATCATCGAAGACGAAATGAACGGCGTCGAGAACTTCCTCTACATGTCGTCGCAAAGCCGCTCGAACGGCACGGCGCAGATCACCGTCACGCTCAGGCCCGGCACGAATCTCGACGTGGCGCTCTCGCAGGTCCAGGACCGCTTGAGCCGCGTCGAGCCGCGCTTGCCGCTGGAGGTGAGGCAGGTGGGCGTGACCGTCACGAAGGCGTCGTCGGGCTTTCTCATGCTCGTTGCGCTGCAATCGGCCGATGGGTCGATACCGGCTGTGGAACTGGGCAACTTCGCCGCCAATAACATCGTCAATGAATTGCGCCGCATTCCCGGCGTCGGCGATGCGCAGCTGTTCGGTTCGTCGTATGCGATGCGGATCTGGATCGATCCGGAAAAACTCAGCAGCTTCGGTCTTTCGGCCAACGAAGTGATGACGGCCATCCAGGAACAGAACAGCCAGACTGCGGGCGGGAGCCTCGGCGACCAGCCTCTCGCGCCTGGCGCCGAACTCAATGCGCAGGTCGTCATGCGCGGCCGCTTTTCGACGCCCGAGCAGTTTCGCGAGGTCATCGTGCGCTCGAACCCGGATGGCTCTACGGTGCGCGTGGGTGACGTCGCGCGCGTGGAACTGGGCAACGACAGCTATGGATTTCGCTTTCGCGTGAACGGCAAGGAGTCCGCAGGGATCGCCATCCAGCTCGCGAGCGGCGCGAACGCGCTGGCCGTGGCGAGCGCCGTGCGGCAGCGCTTCACGCAGTTGCAGCCCACTTTCCCGAAGGGCGTGACATGGGTCGTGCCGTTCGACACGACGCCGTTCATCACGACTTCGCTGAGCGGGGTGCTGCGCACGATGGTCGAAGCGTTGCTGCTCGTGACGGTCATCGTGTTCCTGTTCCTTCAGAAGTGGCGCGCGACGCTCATTCCCACGCTGGTCGTACCGATCGCGCTGATCGGCACTTGCGTGGGGATCTATTTGTTCGGACTCTCCATTAATCTGCTTTCGTTGTTCGCCATGGTCGTGGCGATCGGCGTGCTCAATGACGACGCGATCGTGGTGGTGGAAAGCGTCGAGCGCGTGATCCAGGAAGAGGGGCTCAGTGCACGGCGGGCGACCGTCAAGGCCATCGGGCAGATTGCGGGCGCCGCCATCGCGAGCACGCTCGTGCTCATTGCGGTGTTCGTTCCGATGGCGTTCTTTCCGGGTTCGACGGGCGCGATCTATCGCCAGTTCTCGGTCACGCTCACCGTCTCGATCTTTCTGTCCACCTTGCTTGCGCTCACGCTGGGCGTGGCCATGTCGGCGACGCTGCTGGGCAGCAAGACGAAGCCCGATGACGGCACCGGCAAGCGCGCTGCCGCGCACTGGCCAGCCCGCATCCAGCAGCGCATTTTCGACGCATTCAACCGCGGCTTGGATACCGCCACCGAGCGCTACGTGATGGCCGTGCAGGCCATGCTGCGCAAGCCGGTTCGTTGGCTCGTCGTATTCGTCGTGGTCTGCGTGGCGACCGGGTTCCTCTTCACCCAACTGCCGCGCGGCTTCATTCCGGCTGAGGATCAGGGGCACATTTTCGTCGCGTATACGGCGGCGCCCGGCGCGACCGCGCAGCGCACGCAACAGGTCGTCGATCAGGTCGAGGCCTTTCTCAGGCAGCAGCCCCAGGTGCGCAATATCGCGTCGGTCACGGGATTCAGCTTCTTCGGCCAGGGGCAGTCGGCGGCCATGTCGTTCGTCGACCTGAAGCCGTGGGCGGACCGGCCGGGCGCCGCGAATTCGGCGGGGGCGCTCGTTGGGCGCGCGAACGCAGCATTCCGAAATATTCCGCAAGCGCTCGTCTTCGCGCTCGATCCGCCCGCCATTCCCTCGCTCGGCAATGCGAGCGGCTTCACGATGAAGATCCTGGACCGCAGCGGCGTAGGTGGCGCGGCGTTGCAGCAGGCGAGCGCGCGCATGCTGGCCGAGGCCGCGCGCAGCCCCTTGCTGGTGGGCGTGCGGCCCGACGGCTTGCCGCCCGCGCCGCAACTGTATGTCGATATCGACCGCGTGAAGGCACGTGCGCTGGGGTTGCAGATCGGCCAGGTGAACAGCGCGCTTGCGCTCGCGTTCGGCTCGAACTACGTGAACGACTTCGTCTACGAGGGGAACGTGCTGCGCGTGCTCATGCAGGCCGACGCCGACCAGCGCATGCGGCCCGAGGACATCGGCGCGCTGCGCTTGCGCAACAACGTGGGCGAGATGGTGCCGTTTTCGGCGTTCACGAGCGTGCACTGGACTGCGGGGCCACAGCAGGTCGAGCGCTATAACGGTTTTCCGTCGGCCACGATCTCGGGGCAGGCGGCGCCCGGCCGCTCCAGCGGGGCCGCGCTCGCAGAGATGGAACGCATTGCGGACCACGTTCTTTCCGGCAGCCTGACCTACGAATGGACCGGCACGGCCTTCGAGGAACAGCAGGCGGCCGGGCAGATCGGTGCGCTGCTGCTGCTTTCCCTCGTCGTGGTGTTTCTGCTGCTCGCCGCGCTCTACGAGAGCTGGGCGATTCCCGTTGCCGTGCTGCTCATCATTCCGCTGGGCGTGCTGGGCGCGGTTCTCCTCACCATGGCGCGGCGCTTTTCCGCCGATGTCTACTTCAACATCGGCCTCGTGACGATCATCGGCCTCGCTGCCAAGAACGCCATCCTGATCGTGGAATTCGCCGTCAAGGAGGAGGCCGCGGGCAGCGATACCGTGAGTGCGGCAGTGAACGGCGCGCGCCAGCGCTTGCGTCCGATTCTGATGACGAGCGTGACCTTCGTGCTCGGCATGCTGCCGCTCGCGCTCGCCACGGGCGCGGGTGCGGCGGGGCGGCAGGCGGTGGGCACCGGCATCCTGGGCAGCATGTTCACGGCCACGCTGCTCGGTATCTTCTTTACGCCCGTGTTCTATGTGGTGGCACGCAGATGGTTGAGCCGCAAGCGCGCGCAGGACGATGACGAAGAAGACGCGCGGCCAGCGGGAGCGAGCGATGTTTAAGACTGCCAGGTGGATGGCGATTGCTGCATGCCTCGCGCTCGCTTCGTGCAATTTCGCCCCGCGCTACCAGCAGCCGGAATTGCCAGTTGCCAGCACCTACGAGAGTGCGGATATTGCTGCGCCGGGGGGCGAGCGTCTCGCTTCGGAGCTGACATGGGAGACGTTTTTCCGCGACCCGGCGCTCAAGCAACTCATTGCCATGGCACTCGCGCATAACCGCGATCTTGCGGCATCAGTTGCGCGCATCGAGCAGGCGCAGGCGCTCTACCGCGTGCAGCGCTCCGCGCAGTTTCCGCAAGTGGCCGCGGGCGCGGATGCCACCCGCACCAAAACGCCGCTCAACACCATCGAGCCTGAGCTTGCCAACAACAACACCTCGGTTCACTTCAACCAGTACAGCGTGCAGGTGGCCGTCACGTCGTTCGAACTCGACTTCTGGGGGCGCGTGGCAAACCTGAGCGAGTCCGCGCGCCGCAACTATCTGGCGACGGTGGAGGCCAATGAAGCGTTTCGTCTCTCGCTCATCAGCAACGTGGCCGCGACTTACTACGCGATTCTCTCGGGCAACGAGGGCATCGACCTGGCTCAGCACACGCTCGAAACACGGCAATACGCGCTGGAAGTCGCGCGGCTTCGTCTTGACGCGGGCGCGACATCGCTCGTGGATTACGAACAGGCGCGCATTCTCGTCACGCAGGCGCAAACGCAGCTTGCCGAGCTGCAAAGGACGACGGGCCAGCAGCGCGATCAGTTGGCTGTCCTGATCGGTGGCCCGCTGCCCGACGCCGCCGGCATGACGCAACGCCATGTGCTGGCCGACGCCGACCAGTTCGGCGCGCTCGATGCAGGCCTGCCTTCCTCGCTGCTTGCACTGCGCCCCGATATTCGCGCCGCCGAGCAGTCGTTGCGAGCCGCCGACGCCGACATCGGCGCCGCGCGCGCCGACTACTTCCCGCGCGTTTCGCTCACGGGCAGTTTCGGCTATGTGTCTCCGGAGTTGAGCGATCTGTTCGTGCCCGGCAAGCAGGCATGGCTCATATCCGGATTCGTCACGCTGCCCATCTTCGACGCGGGTCGCCGCAGCGCGCAGGTGCGCCTGTCCGAAGCGCGTCAAACGGAACTCGTGGCGAACTACCAGAAAACCGTTCAGGTGGCGTTCCGCGAAGTCTCCGATGCGCTGATTGCGCGCCAGCGCCTGCAGGAGCAGATCGCGGCACAGGAGCGCGCGGTGGCCTCCGAGGCGCGCCTGGCGGAAGCCGCCGATCTGCGCTACCAGAACGGCATTTCCATCTACCTGGAAGTGGTCGATGCAAAGCGCAGCCTGTTCGCGGCACAGCAGCAATTGATCCAGCTACGCGCGGCGGCGCTGCAAAACGGCGCTTCGTTATACGTGGCGCTAGGAGGCGGGCAGGATGCGCCCCGGCCAGAGCATGCGGACGCGGGTAGCAGCGTTGCCACCCCATAGCCGCGCGGGTCAGGCGACACACATGGCGACGCGGTTGCGGCCGCGCGCCTTGGCGTCGTACAGCGCCTGATCGGCTGCCTTGATGATCTGCGTGACGTCGACATCGTGGTCGGGTGACCAGCTTGCGGAGCCAATGCTCGCCGTGACGCGCCCGTACTCGCTGCCTGAATGCTCGATGGCGAGTTCGCTGATCGCATGGCGGATTTTCTCGGCGATCGCACAGGCGCCTTCCAGCAGCGTATCGGGCAGCACGACGATGAACTCTTCGCCGCCGTAACGGGCGGCAGTGTCCGCGGGCCGGCGGATGTTTTCGCCAATGCAGCGCGCGACGGCGGCGAGCGCGTCGTCGCCGGCCTGGTGGCCATACTTGTCGTTATAGGCCTTGAACCTGTCGATATCGACGAAGAGCAGCGAGAACACGCTGCGCGCGCGTTTTGCACGCCGCCATTCCTGTTCCAGGATCTCGCCGAGCGTGCGGCGATTGTTCAGTCCCGTGAGGCTGTCGGTGCGCGCGAGCAACTGCAGTTCGGACTCGGCGCGCATTCTGCGCCGCAACTGCGTGGCGAGCACGAACGAGAGCGCGACGAAGCCGATGGCGAAGGTGCCCATGAGCGTGCCGATGGTCAGCGCACGCCGCCGCCAGGCGGCGTAGATATCGGGTTCGGCTTCCGCCACCATGATGATGAGCGGCTGGCGCGGGAAATTGCGGAAAAAATACATGCGCTGTACACCATCGATCGACGACGTATCCGAGAAACTGCCTTCTTTCGCGGCCAGAAACTGGCGGAACGTACTGGCGCGACGGATGTTGCGTCCCACCACGGACGCGTCGTAGGGCTGGCGCATGATCATGGTGCCGTCTTGCGCGATCAACGAAATCGCCCCGTGCGGCCCAAGCGAGAGCCCGGCGAACAGCTGGTGAAAATACTCCAGGTTGATGGCGATCATGACGATGCCGGCGAACGACCCGTCGGGATGCGAAAGTCTGCGGCTCAGCGCGATGCTGGGCGCGCCGTTGCGCAAGCGCGAACGGTATGGCGCACTAATGTAGAGGCCAGCGTGGGGATTGTCGCGCTGAACCGTGAAGTAGTCGCGGTCGGCGAAATTCGCCTTCAGCGGCGTGTCGGTGGCCGAATTCATGGCGACGTTGCCCGCTTCGTCGAGCACGAGAATCGAGCCCAGATATTCCGCGGTAATGGCGTGGTCGAACAGTAACTGGCTGCGCAGATGCGCGGGCAACGCCATGACGTCGGCCCGGCCGATGCCGTCGACCACGGCTTGCAGCGAAAGCGCATAGAGCTCGAAATTGCGCTCGATGTCGCGTTCGGCAACGAGCGCGACGTTGCGCGAATTCTCTCTCGCGCGCTCCAGGGCGTCGTGGCGGCTCTCGTAGAGCACCGTCGCGCAGAGCGACGCCATGATGAAGGCGACCGCGAGGCTGCCATAGAAAATGGTGCGCGGCCCCGTGAGCCATCTGAGCAGGTTACCGCTGGTGAACGCTGGCCGCATGGCTTGCTTCCAGATAGGACTGTGCGCTCGCTGCATCCACCGGGCGGGCGAACCAGTAGCCCTGCGCCTCGTTGCAGCCGTTCTCGATCAGGAATTCCAGTTGCCGTAGCGTTTCCACGCCTTCGGCCACGACACGCATGCCGAGCGTATGGCCGAGGGCGAGCACCGCTTTCACGATGACCTCGTCCGCGCGCGAGTGGCCAATGCCCTTCACGAACGACATGTCGAGCTTGAGACGATCGGGCATGAAGCTGCGAATGTAGCCGAGGCTCGAATAGCCCGAGCCGAAATCGTCGATAGCGACCGAGAGCCCCATCTCGCGAAGGGCACGCAGTGTGGCGAGCGAACGGGGCGCCATGAGCACGCCCTCCGTGATTTCCAGTTCGATATTGCGCGGGCTCACGCCTGCATGCGCGAGCGTGTCCGCCATCATCGCGGGCAAATCCGCGCGCATGAACTGGACCGGCGATACGTTCACCGAAACGACGATATCGGGGTATTGGCGCGCCCATTCCTTGATCTGCTCGCGTTGCCCGGAGCGCAGCGCGGTGAGGAGCGACATGATGGAGCTGAGCGTTTCGTTCGCGCGCTGCATCAGGGCGGGCTCGAGTTTCGCGCCCGCGTCGGCGAGCGCGATATTGCGCGCGGCCGCGTCGAGCTGCTCGGGCCAGACGGCGCTCAACTGCCGCAACTGGCGGATCGTGCGTTCATTGCGCGACGCGCCGGCAAAGTCATGCGCGAGCCGGTCGTAAATGCCGACCACGACTGCGGCCCGCTTGATCGGCCACCCGCGCGACGTGTAGCCCGCCGTGCCCACGCCTTTGAGGAAGTCGGTATTCGCTGCAATATGCAGCGTGAGCAGGGCTTCGAGTTCCGACGTGATGGCCAGTTCATGGCGAAGCCGCGAGTCCGCCGTCCCACGCGAAAGGTTAGCGCTCAGCATCGCGCCGATTGCCACGCATACGATCAGCGCAACGGCTAGCGCAACGGCGACGCCTTTGCCGGGGGCGCGGGATGGTGCCTGTGGTAGGGATCCGGATGTTTCAGCTACGTTCATCGCTACGCAACGCGATTCGGCACATCGCCACTCGCGCCGCGTTGCCCGGCGGAAGTGGGCAGGTTACTGATGAAGGCACCGGCGTCAGCGTGGGAGGCGGGCAGAGGGGCCATGGTCTTCCAGGCATGCAGGCGGGCGAATGCACGGGCAAGTCCGTGATCGGACGCTACTGCCTGAATAACGGGTGTTCGTCGTGCCGCTTTGATGGGTGTTTTTACCTAGCCGCCTTGATCCTGCGATTCTCGCTCGATGAGTGGTGCGCGAATCCGGAACGCGTTTTCACGCCCGTGCTTCAATACGCCCATGGCGTGAATGGATCTGTTTCTGCCCCTGTTACTCTTTCAAGGGACTCACATGAAGAAGCTCGTCAACGACCCGTCGTTTGTGGTGCGCGAAATGCTCGAAGGCATTGCGCGGACCGCGCCGCATGTCGCCGTGCTCGGCGACGAAAACGTCCTCGTTCGCAATCCGCTGCCGAGCGCGCACGCGCGTTGCGTCGCCGTGATCTCGGGCGGCGGTAGCGGCCACGAGCCCGCGCATGGCGGCTACGTGGGGCAAGGCATGCTGAGCGCCGCGGTGTGCGGCGAAGTTTTCACGTCGCCCTCGACCGACGCCGTGCTCGCCGCGATCCGCGCGAGCGCGGGCCCGAAGGGCGCGCTGCTCATCGTGAAGAACTACACGGGTGACCGGCTCAATTTCGGCCTGGCGGCAGAACTGGCGCGCGCCGAAGGCATTCCGGTCGAAATCGTCATCGTGGCGGACGACGTGTCGTTGCGCGGGCATACGGAGCGCAATCAGCGCCGCGGTATTGCAGGGACTGTGCTAGTGCACAAGATTGCGGGCGCGGCGGCCGCGCGCAGCGACGGTCTGGGCCTCGTAGCCGCGATTGCGCGCAGCGCGGCCGAGAATCTCGGCACGATGGGCGTGGCGCTCGACGGCTGCACGCTGCCCGGCGCGGAAAAAGCCGGCTTTCGCCTGGCCGACGACGAGATCGAACTCGGCATGGGCATCCACGGCGAGAAGGGCGTGGAACGCACGGCGCCGATGGCGGCGGGCGAATTGACGGAGACGCTGCTCGCCAACATCGTCGAAGACCTCGCGTTGAAAAGCGGAGAGCGCGTGGCGCTGCTCGTGAACGGACTCGGCGCAACTCCCGTGATGGAACTGGCGATCATCATGCGCGATGCATTCGAGAGTCTGAGTCGCCGCGATGTGGTGGTCGAGCGGGCGTGGACCGGCACGTTTCTCTCGGCGCTCGACATGCCGGGCTGTTCGATCTCCGTGCTCCGGCTCGACGATGCCAGACTCGCGTTGCTCGACGCCGACACCGAAGCGCACGCATGGCCCGGCGTCGGCACGGTCAATCGGCAGATCCGCATCGAGTCTGCATTTTCAGCAGCGGATACGCACGCAGAGGCGGGCGCAACGCCTGCGGATGCGGCCAGCGAACACTGGAAGCGGCTTCTCAAGCCCGCGCTCGATGCCGTTGCGCACGCATTGATCGAGAACGAAGCCCTGTTCACGGACCTCGATTCCCGAGCCGGCGACGGCGATCTGGGCGCGAGCATGCATCGCGCCGCGCAGGCCATTCTCGCTGTGCCGCAAGGCGCGCTGGGTTCGCCGGGCAGCGCGCTCGCCGCGCTCAGCACGGCGTTGCGCCGCGCGATAGCGGGCAGTTCCGGACCGTTCTATGCAACGGCGCTGCTGCGCGCCTCGCGCACGCTCGGCGAGTCAGCGCAGCCCGGCGCGCTGGATTGGGCGGCCGCCATGCGCGGCGCGGCCGAGGCGATCAGCGAACTGGGCGGCGCGAAGCCGGGCGACCGCACGATGCTCGATGCGCTCGTTCCCGCCGTCGATGCGCTGGAAAGCGCCCTGAGGTCGGTATGCCCCGCGGGCGAAGCGTGGGCGCAGGCGGTGAGCGCCGCGGAGTTGGGCGCGAAAGGCACGGCGCAAATGACGCCGCGCGCGGGGCGCGCAAGCTATCTGGGCGCGCGCGCGATCGGGACGCCTGATGGCGGGGCGGTGGTGGTGGCGTGCTGGCTCAAGGCGCTGCAGTCGCATATTGGCGCGGGGTGAGGCGGGGTCGCGGCGAAGCGCATGGCTCAGAGCGGTTCGAAAACCGTGTAGACCGGATCGCCCGGAAAGCCGTGGCCCGCGTCAGCGTATGCGAGGGGCCTGGCTGAGCGCGGCGGCCCAATGAGAATCACGACGCCGTGCGCCCCCATTCATGCGCAGGATTTCGCCCGTCATGAAGCTGGCCTCATCGGAACCGACGAAGCGGATCGCGTCGGCAATTTGCTCGGGGCTGACGGTGCGTTTTTGTTGCTAGCCGAGATTTTTCCAGAACGTTTCGGCCAGGCTCAGGCCGGTGCTCAGGAAATTATCGGTTTTGGCTTGATCCAGATTGCCGTTTGCATCTCGTGTATAGGAGTCCAGAAGATCGTTGAACACCTGGCTTCCGCTCGAAATGCTCCTGCTCACGCCCGTCACGAACTCGGTAAGCGATACCTGACCGTCGTTGGACGTGTCGAAGCTGCTAAAAAGCTGCTTTGCGTCGTCGGCTCCTACGCCGGCGCGCGAGAGTTGAGCCTGGAATTCGTCGAGCGACAGGGAATCGTCGTTGTTCTTGTCGCCCTGCACGAACATCTGGGGCGCCCATGCAACCGCGAGCGGCGTCGCGCGCAGTGTCTGCGTTTCGGCCGCGCCGGTGCTCGTATTGATGGCCGTGACCGTTTTCTGGGTCGAAAAGCTGTTGAGCGTGGCACGATCGGGCGAGTCCGACGAAGCTGACTGCTTTTGCGCGAAGCTGAAATACGCCTCGTAAGCAGAGGTCGAACCGTTCACCGAGGACATGGACATCACAGAATCCTTTGACGAGTTGAGTTTGGTGGGCCGCGAAATGCCATACGGCCGTGCAGACATTCATTCTGGATTACGGTTGTATTTCATCTGACTTTAGACGTTGTACAAATCTGTACAAATCTCTACAAAAGGCAGACGCGATCGTTGTTTGGTGCGCTGATTTTCGAGCGAAGTCTCAAAGCTTCGAGCCTCCATCCACGCGCAGCGTGTCGCCAGTGATCCAGCGCGCCGCGTCGGAGGCGAGGAACGTGACGGCATCGGCGATATCCTCCGGCTGCCCGATGCGCTTGAACGCCTGCATCCCCAGCGCCGTCGCGCGGCCCGTTTCGGTTTTCGTGAAGCTCGACATGTCAGTGGCCACCACGCCTGGGGCGACAGCGTTCACGCGGATGCCGCGCGGCCCGAGCGCCGCTGCGAAATGGGCGACGAGCGTATCCACCGCGCCCTTGCTCGCCGCATAGGCGGAAATTGTGCCAACGGCAGTGCGCGCGGCGAGCGAGGAAAGCAGCACGATGCTGCTGCCCTTGCACATGGTGGGTAGAAGCTGCTGAACCAGAAAGAACGGGGCACGCACGTTCACGGCGAACAGGTCGTCGAAGTCTTCGACAGTCGTGTCTTCGAGCGACGCCGACTTCGAGATGCCGGCGTTGGCGACGAGGAGATCGAGCCGGTCACCGACAATCGTCCGCACGCGTTTGGCCAGTTGATGCGGGCCGTCGGCGTCGCGCAGGTTCGCGCCCACCTTCTGGGCTTTTCCGCCCGCCGCGCGAATTTCGGCGGCGACTGCGTCGGCGGCATCTTCGGCGTTGCCGTAGTGCACGAGCACCTGCGCGCCGGCGCTGGCGAGCGAGAGCGCGATGGCGCGGCCAATGCCGCGCGAGGCGCCCGTAACGAGCGCGGTCTTGCCGGTGAGCTGGGACATGACGAATCTCCTGATCGATGGTTAGAGCCATACCCGCGAGCGATGGCTTTCGGGCAGGTGATACGGTCAGCCCGCGCGGGGTGTTGCTCGATTCCTGCCGTACGTGCTGCCATGTGCCGAACTCTAGAGGGTGCTTGCGCGGCGGGAAAAGACTTTGTAGGCTTGCCGGCATACCTGCGAGGCATGGCCAGACTGGAGAGCGCGATGGAATTGCGGCATCTGCGGTATTTCGTGGCCGTGGCCGAAACCGGCAGCCTGACCGTGGCCGCGGAGCAGCGGCTTTTCACGTCGCAGCCGTCACTGAGCCGCCAGATCCGCGATCTGGAGGACCAGGTGGGCGTGGCGCTGTTCATTCGCAGCGCGCGGGGTGTGGAACTGACCACCGCGGGCAAGGCGTTTCTCGACCATGCGCGGCTCGCGCTCGCACAGGTGGACGCCGCTGCCGAGGCCGCGCGCCGCGCGGCGCTGCCCGAGCGCAAGGTGTTCGCGCTGGGCTTTCTCACGGGCCAGGAAATGACGTGGCTGCCGCGCGCGATGAGCGTGCTGCGCGACGAGCTGCCCAATATCGACGTGACCGTCTCGAGCTACTACTCGCCGGACGTGGCCGACGCGCTCGCACGCGGCAAGCTCGATCTTGGCTTTCTGCGCGCGGAGCCCGGCTATGACCTCGAATACCGTGTGGTGAACCGCGAGCGGCTCATCGTGCTGATGCCTAGCGATCACCCGCTCACGGCGAAATCCGCCGTCTGTGCGCAGGACATTGCCGGCGAGCCGTTCGTCATGGCGTCCAACAAGGCGCGCGTGCTGCACGAGGTGATCGTGGGCTATCTGCAGGCGCAGGGCGTGGAGGTGGCCACCGAGCACCGCGTGGACAACCTCGCGATGGCCATGTCGCTCGTGGCGTCCACGCGCGGCCTCGCACTCATGCCTGAGTATGCGAACAACCTGTTGCCATGGTCGGTCGTGAGCCGGCCGCTGGACGGCGAGGCCCCGACGGTCGACCTCGTGGTGGGCTACAACCGCGCCAACGCGTCGCCTACGTTGCGGCTATTTCTTTCACGGCTCGACGAACTCGTCCTTCCTTGATTCGCACGCCATGCCTGCGAGGCATGCCCCCCTTCCCAGAAGGTCTTTTTACTTTGCGCCGCGAATCGCTAGATTGACCATCAGACGGCGACGCGACGAAGCGTGGCTCCTGAAGGATGGTGCGGGATCGAGTATCTCCCATGCCTGGAGCCGATATCGACAGCTTGCGTGCCGGCCCCTTTGTCACTCTCAAGGAAAGACCATGGCACACCTGTTCACCCCTACGAAGCTCGGCGCCTATTCCCTTTCGCATCGCGTAGTGCTGGCGCCGATGACCCGCCTGCGCACGATCCAGCCCGGCGACATTCCGAGCCCGATGATGGCCGACTTCTACGGCCAGCGCGCATCCGCTGGCGGTCTCGAGATCGTTGAAGGCGTCAGCATTTCCGTGACTGCCCGCTCGTATCTCGGTGCGGCGAGTTTCTATCACGACGGCCAGATCGCGGGCTGGAAAGCCATCGCCGATGCGGTTCATGCGAAGGGCGGCCGCGTGTTCATGCAACTGATCCACGGCGGCCGTCAAAGCCATGTCGAAATGACGGGCGGCGTCGCGCCTGTGGCGCCTTCGGTCGTGCCTTTCGAAGGCGTAGCGTTGACGAAAGACGGCTTCGTGCCGGTCTCGCCTCACCGCGCGCTCGGGCTCGAAGAGATTCCCGGTATCGTCGAGGAATTCCGCGTCGCCGCGCAACGCGCGCTCGACGCAGGATTCGATGGCGTCGAACTGCACGGCGCGAACGGTTATCTCGTCGACCAGTTCATCCAGGACGGCACCAACCAGCGCACCGACGCATACGGCGGCCCGATCGAAAATCGCGTGCGCTTCCTGCGCGAAGCGGTCGAAGCGCTGATTTCGGTGTGGGGCGCGGATCGCGTCGGCGTACGCATCTCGCCGTCGGGCGAATGGGGCGGCATCTCCGACAGCAATCCGGAAGCGACGTTCAGCCACGTCGCCCGGGTGCTCGATGAATACAAGATCGCGTACCTCCATGTGATCGAGCCGCGCGTCAAAGGTGACGACACGCTTCACGAAGGGCACGCGCCCGTCGCAGCGACGTATCTGCGCAAGCACTTCACCGGTCCGATCATCGCGGCTGGCGGCTTCAACGGCGAAAGCGCCGAAGCGATCGTGGCGTCCGGTGACGCGGATCTTGTGGCGTTCGGCAGGCATTTCTCGTCAAACCCGGACTTGCCGTATCGTCTGAAGCACAAGTTGCCGCTTACGCCCTATGTCCGCGCAGCATTCTGGGGCGGCGACGAAACGCACTATTCGGACTTCCCGGTTCATCCGTCGAATTCACAGGCTGAAATGGCCTTGTGAGTCGTTCATTGCTCCATCATCAATCGAAGCAGGAGTTAGTCATGTCACGGACTGTCAAGTTTGCAGAAGCGGGTGGCCCGGAAGTGCTGAAATTCGTGGACGAATCAGTACGTACCCCCGGCCCCGGCGAAGTTCGCATCAACGTGAAAGCCATTGGTCTGAATCGCGCGGAATCGATGTGGCGCACCGACCAGTACATCGAGGCGGTCCGCTTTCCAGCGGGCCTCGGGTACGAAGCGGCAGGCATTGTCGACGCCGTGGGCGAGGGCGCAACGGGCTTCGCTCCGGGAGACAAAGTCAACGTGATCCCGTCGTTCTCGATGAATCAGTACTACACCTACGGGGAAAGCATCGTCGTGCCGGAGTATGCGGTCGTCAGGCATCCTGAATCACTTTCGTTCGCTGAGGCCGCGTCGGTCTGGATGATGTTCGTCACCGCCTACGGCGCGCTGATCGAAGATGCGAAGGTGGGCGCGGGCGACTATGTCGTCGTGCCTGCGGCGTCGAGCAGTGTCGGACTCGCGGCGATCCAGATTGCGAACTACGCGGGTGCGACTTCGATCGCGCTCACGCGCCGCGCCGGCAAGAAACAGCAGTTGCTCGATGCGGGCGCGGCGCACGTGGTCGTGACCGACGAGACGGACCTCGTTGAAGAGATCATGCGCATCACCGGCGGAAAAGGGGCTCGCGTCGCTTTCGATCCGGTCGGCGGCCCGAACTTCGCGAAACTGATCTCGGCGCTGTCTTTCCAGGGGATCGCGTTTCTCTACGGCGCGCTCGATGAACGCGCCACGACACTACCCGTGCTGGAGATGATCGCGAAGGTCGTCAGCGTGAAGGCCCACAACATCTGGCTCACCAGCGGCGACGCTGAACGCCGGAAGGCCGCGGTGGAATACGTGCTCAAGGGACTCGAAAGCGGCGCGCTCAAGCCCATTATCGACCGTACCTATGCGTTCGATGACATTGTGGATGCGCACCGCTACCTCGAAACCAACGGGCAGTTCGGCAAGATCGTGGTTACGGTGTAGCAGGCCGTTACGCGGCGCTCGACACCGGCAATTGCTATGAGCAAAAGCCGGTGCGCAGCGCCGCTTCCCAGTCGGGCCGGCCATTGGCGGCAGCGAGTTCGGCGGCTGCGTGCCAGTCGTATTCCACGGCGCGAAACTCCACCTCCCAGCCGCGCGGGCTTCGCGTGACGCTCGCATAGCGGGCATGTGGCGTACCCGTTTCCATGCGATGCGCAAAGGGGTGCGTGTCCTCGTACGCGGGCAGACCGACACTGCCGGGGTTCACGATGAAGCGGCCGTCTGCGAGTTGCATCGAACGCGCGAGATGCGTATGGCCACACAGAATCAACGTTGCCTCGACCTCGGCTGCGCGGCGTCTGACCTCGCCATGCGTAGCGGTGCGGCACCCATCCGCGGTGACGGTTTCGAGGAAATAGGAGAGATCGTCCTGCGGCGTGCCGTGCACGAGCAGCACATCGCTTTCGAGCCATAGCGTGGCAGGCAATGCGCTGACCCACGCCAGGTGTTCTTCACTCAGCGCCTCACGCGCGAAGCGGTCCGATAGTCCCATGCGAGTGCGATCCGCCCCAAGAAGCTGTCTTTCGTGGTTGCCGCGAATCGTGGGCAAGCGGAGCTGCATCAACCGGTCCGCCGTTTGCGACGGATAAAGCGGGCCGGAAAGGATGTCGCCAAGATTGACGATGACATCCGCTCCTTGCCGTTCGATATCGTCGAGCACCGCTTCGAGAGCGGCCAAATTGCCGTGAATGTCGGAAAGTGCCGCGATTTTCATGGTGCGAACCCAGGCTGGCCGCGAAAGTCGTGAATTGGGCGATTCTGGACGATTCGTCGTCCGGTGTCCACGGCCGATCACGGTGAACAACATTCAGCCGGGTCCGACGATCACGGACATGACCGCCGGCCACGTCGAGGCGATCAAGCCGCTCATTCCGCTCAAGCGCGCGGCGGACCCGGATGAGATCGCCGGGCTCGTTGCGTGGCTCGCGCGCAAGGAGTCCGGCTATACGACGGGGCGGAGCCTCACCATCGACGGCGGCATGGCGCTGTGAGCGCGCGTATTGGCATACGCTCAGGCGCGCGGGGCGTAGACGTTGCACCAGCCATCGGCGGCAACCGCCTTGCCGGGGAACATCGGGCATGCGCCTGCGGCGTCGCCCGCCGCGCCCGCATAGAAGCGGCAACTCGCGCAGCGCTGACCCGCTGCGTACTTCGGAAACTTGCCTGCGTCTACGCTGCTGGCCTTGGCGCGGTAGCCTAGCGACTTCGCGGTGGTGTCGCTCTCGTCGACGAGGCCAGGTGTGGCGAGTGCGCGCCCGGCCGTGACAAGCGCTGCGCAAAGACCGGCCGCGTGAAGGATGAAGGTTCTGCGATTGCGGGTGTTCATGCTGGTTTCCTGGGTCGTGTTAGTGTCGCGGGCCGGCGTTGAGCGGCGTGGTCGACGTTTGAGCGGCTTCGGAAGTGAGCTTCGCGTTGCCTGTGTCATAGCCGTTCGTGTAGAGCAGGAAGGCCATCAAATCTGCGTACTCCTGATCGGTCATCTTGCCGGGGCGATCGGCTGGCATATTGGTCGACATATACTGGTAGATGCCGCCGATCGTCAGATGCGAATTCGCCGCGGGCGCGAAGGCCGGTCCGCTCAGCGCGGGCGCGGTGATGCCTTCGAGTTGCGCGCCGTGGCATTTCGCACAGGATTCCGAATAAAGATGCTGGCCGTGTTCGACCTGATCGTGGTCGAATGCGGGCGCGTTGCCGCCGGTCGTTGCGGAGACCTTGATGATCGCGGCTGCCGTATGCATCGTGGCACGTTGATATGAGGTCTTCATGCCATCGAGATGCGACGCATTCGAACGCGCCTCGCTCGCAGCGCCATCCGGCAGCGTCCAGCCGCGCGTGAGTGCGGCGAGGCGGCCGTCGTCATTCATGCGCGCAAGGGCGTCGTCGATGCGCGTTTGCAGCGCACGCATGTCAGATCCTGAAGCGAACACGAGATGCCAGTCGGCATACGGCGACGACGTCGCCGCAACCGCGAATTGATGCTGTGGATGCGCGCGCTGGTAGGCCACGACGGCCGGATACCAGACGATTGCGCGCTGCGCTCGCCCTTTTGCGACTGCGTCGACGGTCAGCTCGGAGGTGTTTTCCAGGTCGAATCGCGCGTTCTTCTGCTGCACGGCGATGAGTTGCGAAGGGCTGGACCAGGTTGCCGCGACCGTTTCCTTGCCGTCGGCAGCGGGTGCGGCGGCGCGTGCGTGGCGTAACGTGACGCTCACATAGCCGGAGCGTAGATAGCTCTGCGAAAAGATCATCTGCGAGCCCGATGCGTCGGCGACGCTCGAGCGCGGGAAACCGGCGACGAGGTCGCAGTCGCGGCCCAGCGCGCTGGCGAGTTCGCGCGCCGAGATGCCGTCGTCGCCGCCATCGTCGTCGATGCCGCGCGTGACGAACGTGGCGGCCACGCCAGCGGTTTTCAGCACGGCGCGCGCGACGGTCTGGTCGAGCACAGCCGTGGGGCTCCCTGGCAGCGTGCAAACGCGCACGGCATTCGTCGCGGCATGTACGCTGGTGTGCGCGCCGCCTGCCGCGAGCGCGGCGGCCACGGCGAGATAGGTGATCCGGATATTCATGATCGTACGTTCCAGTGAAGGCGGGGCCGCACACGCCCGGGTGGCGTGCGCGTGCGGCGGAAGGCGAGAAGCGGGAGGCTCGGTTCAGCCCCGGTCCAGTGCGAACACGTAGAGCGTGCCGCCGCGCGGGACATCCTTCGCCACATCGGCCATCGGGCCGCCCCAGATCGGATTCGCGCCGCCGTAGCCGGCAAGCACGGCCACGTACTCCTTGCCGTCAACTTCGAACACGGAAGGCTGCGCGACGATGCCGCTTGCGAGTTGCGGGCTTTCCCAGAGCACCTTGCCTGTGGCGACGTCGAACGCATAGAGATGGCCGTCGAGCGAGCCGCTGAACGCGAGTCCGCTTGCCGTGGTCGCCACGCCGCCGTTCCAGGGCATCTTGCTCCAGTGGCCCCAGAGCTTCTTGCCGGTGTTCACGTCGATGGCCTGCAGTTCGCCATAGCCTTCGCTGCCCGGTTCAGGCTTGATTTCGAAGCCTTCGCCAAGATAGGGCAGACCTTCCATATAGCTCACCGACTTGCCCGAGAGACTCATGCACGCGTGCAGCGCGGGCACCACGGCAATGTGCCGCTCCGGATCGTAGGACACCGACCACCAGTTCTTGCCGCCAAGGAAACTCGGGCACGTGTCGATGGTCGTGCCGGCTTTCGGATATTTCGACGGGTCCTGAACCGGCTTGCCGTCGTCCGTGTAGCCGGTCACGGAGGTCGCTTTTACGAACGGCTCCGCATAGATCAGCTTGCCCGTTTGCCGGTCGATAGCGTGGAAGAAGCCGTTGCGGTCGGCGTGGATGATGGCGTCGTAATCCTTGCCCTTGTACTGGATAGTTGCGAGGATCGGCGTATTGACGCCGTCATAGTCCCACGTGTCATTGCTCGTGTACTGGTAATGCCACTTGAGCTTGCCGTTCTTCGGGTCGAGCGCGAGAAGCGAATCGGAGTACAGATTATCGCCGGGACGCAGTGCGGCGAGCCAGGGGCCGGGGTTGCCGACGCCCCAGTAGAGCGTGCGGCTCGCGGCATCATAGGTGCCGGTGAGCCATGCGGCGCCGCCGCCGTGCGCCTGCATGCCGTCGGGCCAGGTTTCCGAGCCTTTTTCGCCGGAGCCAGGAATGGTGTAGCGCTTCCACACGATCGCGCCGTCGTCGGGGCTCAGCGCGGCGATGTAGCCGCGTATGCCGTACTCGCCGCCCGAGGTGCCCACGACGATCGAGCCGTCGAGCGCAAGTGGCGCGAGCGAGAACGCGTAGCCCAGGCCCGGTTCGAACATCTGCTTCTTCCAGACCACGTTGCCGGTCTTCGCGTCCAGCGCTGCGATTTCACCGCTCAGCATGGCGATATAGACGTTCTTGCCGTAGAGCGCGACACCACGGTTCACCACGTCGCAGCACGCGGTCTTGAACGACTCAGCGCCGAGCTTCGGTTCGTATTTCCAGAGTTGCGTGCCCGTCTTCGCATCGAAGGCGTAGACATTATCTTTCGGCGTGCTGACGAAGAGATAGTCGCCGTTGACGATAGGCGTCGCCTCGAAGCCCTGTTTCAGCTCGGCGGGAAACTGGTAGCTCCACGCCTGTTTCAACTCGCCGACATTCGACGCGTCGATCTGCTTGAGCGGCGAATGCGACTGGCCGTTGTAGCTCCGGTAGTACGTGAGCCAGCCTGGGTCGCTTTGCGCGCGGGTCAGGCGGTCGTAGGTCACGGGCGGATAGTCCGAGGCGGCATCCACGGGGCCGGCGTTCAGGGACATCGCTGCCGCGATGGCCATTGCGCAGGTCGCAAGCCGGCTTGCCGCAGCCGAGCGTCTCTTCATCTTCGTCTCCTGAATATTTGTCGATGCACGGCCGGGAAGCGGTCAGGCTGGATGCGCGAGGATGGGGCCGGTCCGGGTGCGCAGCCATTCACGCAAGTCGTATGCCATTCGCCGCGGAGCGTTGTGTGACGGGCGATGCAGCCCGTTGATCGGCTCATCGGCGAGGTGCCTCGCGTGTGGCCGATGTGTTGCATTCCGGTACATGCCGCGTCGAAAAGTGTTGGCGAACGTGACAGTGGGGCGGCTCGCGGCAAGCGCGTATGCGCGGATCCTCAGTGGCCAGGGCAAAGCGAAGGGCATCTCCGAGTGTGCTGGCACGTTCCTGGCTAGATAACGGCAAAGAGGAGACGGTTGTGTGCGCATCGGTCTGCGCCTGGCGCTTCGGCGCGCAACTCGCGTGAGCGCATAAAACAGACGGAGACGAAAGTTGATTCCAGAGAAGGAGGCGAACGCCCGGCGCACATACGCCGTGCTTGGCGCAGGCCTCACACTCGGCGCGCTTTGCGCGGGTGCATCCTCGCCGGCTGTGGCTGCGGCTGAGGAACAGAGCGAACCCGCGAGCCCGCTCATTCTGCCAGGCGTTGTCGTGGTCGGCACGACGCCGCTGCTCGGTATCGGCACGCCGCTCGCGAAGGTGCCGGCCAACGTGCAGACCGTGAGCGCGCAGGATATCGCGACACAGCACCGCGAAACGCTGACTGACTTCTTCGCCGCGAACCTGCCAGGTGTGAGCGTGACCGACGCCCAGGGCAATCCTTTCCAGATGAATCTGAACTATCGCGGCTTCACGGCTTCGCCAGTGCTTGGCACCCCTCAGGGATTGTCGGTGTTCGTCGACGGCGTGCGCGTGAACGAGCCGTTTGGCGACGTCGTGAACTGGGACCTGATACCGACCGGGGCAATCGACAAGATCCAGCTCATTCCAGGCTCGAATCCCGTGTACGGGCTCAATACACTGGGCGGCGCAATCGCGATCACGACGAAGAACGGACGCACGAGTCCCGGCGGTGACATCGATCTCTCGGGGGGCTCATGGGGGCGCAAGAGCGCGCAGTTCGAGCAGGGCGGCACGCTTGGACAGCACGTCGACTACTACGCAAACGCGAACGTCACGAACGACAACGGCTGGGCCGATCACAACGCGAGCCGCGTGCGCCAGGCATTCGGCAAACTGCGCTATATCGACGACGACACGACGCTTTCGATCTCGGGCGGCGGCGCGGACAACCAACTTTACGGCAGCCAGACTATTCCGCGCTCGTTTCTCGACGACCCGAAACAGGCGTATACGTTTCCAGACCTGAATCGCAACAGCGTAGGCTACCTCACGCTCTCGGGCGACCATTTCTTCAACGACAACGTGGAGCTGAGCGGCAACGCCTACTATCGCCATCTGCGCAACGAGAACCTGAGCAGCAACAACAACACTGACTTTGGCTCGATCGATGCAGACGGCAACGTCGACACGCTGGAGGGCACCAACGTCGATTCCGTCGTCACCACGGACAGCTTTGGCGCGAGCCTGCAACTCACGCTGCTCGGCAAGCTGGGCGGCATTGGGAGCCAGCTCGTTGCGGGCGTGGCGGCGGACTTCGCGAACTCGCACTACGTTTCGTCTTCGCAGGACGCCTCGTTCACCCCCGACCGCGCGACGGTCGGCATCGGCGATTTCGTTCAGCAGACCGATGCAAAAACGCGCAACGCGAACTATGGCGTCTATCTGAACGAAACGCTTACGTTCACGCCGCAATGGACGCTCACGCTTTCGGGACGCTATGACTGGGCGAGCGCCCGCATTGCCGACGAGAGCGGCGCGCAGCCGCTGCTCGACGGCTATCACACGTTCTCGCGCTTCAATCCCGCCGTGGGGCTGAACTGGAATCCGCTGCCAGCCGTCACCGTCTACGCGGCCTACAACGAAGGCATGCGCGCGCCCACTGCAATCGAGCTGGCGTGCGCGGACCCAGCAGCGCCATGCTCACTGCCGAACGACTTCGTGGCCGATCCGGCGTTGCAGCCCGTGGTCTCGAAGACCTTCGAGGCAGGCGCGCGCGGCCATATTGGCGCGTCGACAACGTGGAGCGCCGCCGCATTCAGCACCACGCTCTCCAACGACATCGAGTTCGTGAGCGCGGCGGGCAGCACGCAGGGCTATTTTCAGAACGTCGGCAAGACGCGCCGTCAGGGTGTCGAACTCGCGGGGCACACGGTGTTCGGCCCCGTTGGCATTGGTCTGAACTACAGCTATGTGGACGCGACCTACCGCTCGACGTGGACCGAGCAAAGCCCGGCGAATTCCTCAGCGGATGCGAACGGCGTCGTGACTGTGCGGCCGGGTGACCACGTGCCCGGCATTCCGGCGCATGCCGTCAAGCTGCGGCTCGACTACGCGGCCACGGCGAAGTGGAGCATCGGCACGAACATCACATGGCGCAGCGGCGTGTATGCGCAAGGCGATGAAAATAATCAGGACACCAACGGAAAGATCGCGGGCTATGTGCTCGTGGATCTCGACACGCGCTATCACGTCACGAAGCGGCTGGAGATCTTCGCGAACGTGACGAACCTGTTCGACAAACGCTATGCGAGCTTCGGCGTGCTGGGCCGGAACTTCTTCAACGGCCCCGGCCACACGTTCGACGGCGCGAATCCCGTCAACGAGCAATTCGTCGGACCAGGCGCGCCGCGCGGTTTTTGGGTGGGCCTCCATTACGCGTGGGATTGAGCGGAGGGTACTGCATGCACGTATCGGGGTGAGTCCGCATTCCTCCACGCGGGCGATTTGGGGTAATACACAGTCTGGCGAATCGCTGCGTCACGTGTCGCGATGAACGCGTGCTGCTTTGCATACGGTTCGCTTACATAGCGTGTTGCGCGTCGCGTGCGCATTCGGCGCAAACCGCCCGGCTCGAATCGATGGCCGGATGGCCCGGAGCTTGCTAATAGAGGACACCGAGAAATACCAAAGTGTCCGGCAAGGTACCGGCCAATCGTGGAGGAGAGCATGCGCGACGACGTACATATGGCCGCGGGGCAAGCGGTCCTGGTGTCCAATGGCTGGCCCGCGCCAGCCATTCAGAAAGCGCACGAACGATCGGAGACATTCGGTCTGCGCGCGACGGCGAGACCCGATTACGATGTGCTTTCGGGCGCGGGACTCGAGCTAAAGCGCGAGCAGAACCGCGTGCTGTGCATGCACGCCACGCCAGTGATGGAGACGCTGCACGAGCAGATCGTCAACACGCAAAGCATGATCGTGCTGACCAACGCCGAAGGGCTGATCCTGCATTCGATCGGCGACGACGACTTCCTCCAGCGCGCCGAAAAGGTCGCGCTGCGGCCCGGCGCGAACTGGGCGGAAGACCGCCAGGGCACCAACGCGATTGGCACTGCGCTCGCCGAGGGCTGTGCGATGGTCGTGCACGGCGATCAGCATTACCTCGCGGCGAACCGCTTTCTCACCTGCTCGAGCGTACCGATCTTCGATCCGTACGGCGACGTGATCGGCGTGCTGGACGTGACGGGCGACCACCGCAGCTATCACCAGCACACCATGGCGCTCGCGCGCATGTCCGTGCAGATGATCGAGAATCATTTGTTTGCGACGACGTTTCAGGAAACGCTGCAGGTCTCGTTTCATGGCCGCCCCGAATTTCTCGGCACGCTCATGGAGGGCATCGCCGCGTTCACGAGCGACGGGCGCTTCCTTTCGGCGAACCGTAGCGCGCAGTTCCAGCTCGGTCTTTCGCTCGCCGCGCTGCGTGCCCATACGCTGTCGTCGCTGTTCCAGACCACGAGCGCGCAACTCATAGACCGGATGCGCGCGGGCCTGGAGTCGCACGTCATGCTCAATCTGGTCAACGGTGCGGTGGTTTGCGCGCGAGTGCAGTTCAGGCGCGCAACGCTGGCCGAAGGCACCCGGCCCGTCGTGGTGCATGACGCTTGCGCGCCGCCGTCCGCCTGTGCGATGGCGCAGCCGCCATCCATGGGGCTCTCGCGCCTGAGTTACCTCGATACGGGCGATCCGCAAGTGGCGCTCGTGATCGCGAAGGTGCGCAAGGTGATCGGCAAGGACATTCCGGTTCTCGTCACCGGGGAAACCGGCACGGGCAAGGAACTGCTCGCGCAGGCCATTCACAATGATTCGCCGCGACGCGATCAGCCGTTCGTGGCTGTGAATTGCGCGTCGATTCCGGAAACGCTGATTGAATCGGAGTTGTTCGGCTACGAGGAGGGTGCGTTTACCGGCGCGCGGCGCAAGGGTGCGGTGGGCAAGCTGTTGCAGGCGAACGGCGGCACGCTGTTTCTCGACGAGATCGGCGACATGCCGTATCCGCTGCAAGTGCGTCTCTTGCGCGTGCTGCAGGAGCGCATGGTCAATCCGCTCGGTTCGACGAAGACGATTCCCGTCGATATCGCGATTATCTGCGCGACGCACCGCGATTTGCGCGAGATGATCGCCCAGAACCGCTTCCGTGAAGACCTTTATTACCGGCTCAATGGCCTCGTGGTCCGCTTGCCGCCGTTGCGCGACCGCACTGATCTCGCGGTCGTGATCCAGAAGCTCTTGCACCGCGAATCGCACGGGCGTGCGAACCGGGAGCCGCTCAGCGTCGCGCCGGACGTGATGGCGCTGTTCGAACGCTGCGCGTGGCCCGGCAACTTCCGGCAACTCGGCAACCTGCTGCGCACGGCCGCGGCCATGGTCGACGAGGACGGCCAGATCCGGCGCGAGCACCTGCCCGACGACTTCTTCGACGATCTGCGCTGCCGGGGCGAACCGCATGCTTTACCCACGACGCCTGCGCCTGCGGACCTTTTGGTGCGGGAGGACGCCCGTCTCGAAGACGTGACCGCGTCGACGATTGCGGCCACGCTCGCGCGCCATGGCGGCAACGTGTCGGCAGCGGCGCGGGCCCTGGGCGTGTCGCGCAACACCATCTATCGCAAGATGCCCGCTGCCGATCCGTGCCGCGGCTCGGGCGACGCTTGAAGCGCTATTTGCGCGCGCCGCCTCGTCACTCCCTTTATCTTCCTCTGTCCCACGGGTGTTGCATCCTGTAGCACCCGTGTTCCGAAACGCAACACCCTTTGCCAGTTTTGCAGCGTTGGCTGCATCGGGCGAGCGCTGGCTCACTCCGGCATGCCCCTTGCTTTGAAGAGACTGGCCGCACATTCGATGCGGTATTGCGACTCAATCTTAAACAAGGAGACATGTCATGCAGTGGACCACCCCCGCTTATACCGACCTGCGTTTCGGCTTCGAAATCACGATGTATATCGCCAACCGCTGAGCGCACGGCAGTGTGCCGTCCGCGCGGCCATGAAGGCGAAGCGGGCGGCATGCAGCGAGAACGATCATGAAGATCAGAATACTGGGTTCAGGTGCGGGCGGCGGCCTGCCGCAATGGAACTGCAACTGCGCGAATTGCCGCCGCGCGCGGCAGGCGGGCGGGGATGTTCTGCCGCGCACGCAGTCGTCGATCGCGGTGAGCGGCAACGGCGTGGACTGGGTGCTCGTCAACGCGTCGCCGGATCTGCTTGCGCAGTTGCGCTCGCATCCCGACCTGCAGCCCGCGCGCGCAACGCGCGATAGCGCGCTCGCGGCCGTCGTCCTGACCGACGCGCAGATCGACCACGTAACGGGCCTCCTGATGCTGCGCGAACGCACGTCGCCGTTGCCGCTCTATGCTTGCGCGCCGGTGCTCGACGATCTGTCGAGCGGGTTGCCGCTCGTGCCGCTGCTCGGCCACTATTGTGGCGTGGACGCGCATGGGATCACGCCGGGCGAGCCGTTCACGATTGCGGCCTGCGCTGGCCTGCGCTTTACGGCGATGCCCGTGGAGAGCAAGCCGCCGCCTTATTCGCCGCGCCGCGAGGCATCCGTGCCGGGAGACAATGTGGCACTCCTGATCGAAGATGCCGGAACGGGAACGCGCGCGTTCTACGCGCCGGGTCTCGCGCAGATGAGTACCGACGTACTCGGCACCATGCGTAACGCCGACCTCGTGCTCGTGGACGGCACGTTCTGGACCACAACCGAAATGATCGACCTCGGCTTCTCGACGAAACACGCGGCCGACATGGGACATCTCGCGCAGCGCGGAACGGATGGAACGCCGGGTATGATCGACTGGCTCGATACCTTGCCGCGCGGCACGCGCAAGGTGCTTACGCATATCAACAACACAAACCCGATTCTCGACCCGCATTCCGTCGAACACGCGCAACTGCGGGCACACGGTATCGACGTGGCCCACGACGGCATGCAGTTTCAGGTATGACGATGAACGCACCACTCACGTTGCCAGAGGCGCACAAAATACCATGGAGTGCGAATGAATTCGAGTCGCGCCTTCGCGCGCTCCAATCGCGCTATCACATCCATCATCCGTTCAACCGGATGCTCAACGGCGGGCGCTGTTCGCCCGCGCAGATCCGCGGGTGGGTCGCGAACCGCTTTTACTATCAGATCAATATCCCGCTCAAGGACGCAGCGATCCTCTCGAACTGCCCCGACCGCGCCACGCGCCGCCGCTGGATCCAGCGCCTCGTCGATCACGATGGACAAGGCGAGGACGAAGGCGGCATCGAAGCCTGGGTGCGGCTGGGTGAAGCCGTCGGCGTCGATCGGGACACGATGTGGTCGCAACGGCTCGTGTTGCCCGGCGTGCGCTTCGCGGTCGACGCCTACGTGAATTTCGCGCGGCGTGCACCGTGGCAGGAGGCGGTGTGCTCGTCGCTCACCGAGATGTTCGCGCCGCAGATTCATCTTGACCGGCTCGCGGGCTGGCCTTCGCATTACCCGTGGATCGAGCCGCAGGGCCTCCAGTATTTCCGCAGCCGCGTGCCGCTCGCGCAGCGCGACGTCGAACACGGGCTCGAAGTGACGCTGAGCCATTTCCGCACGGCCGACGAACAGCAGCGTGCGGTCGGGATCCTGCAGTTCAAGCTCGATATTCTCTGGTCGATCCTCGATGCGGTCGAAAAGGCATGGCCCATATGAACCCGATAGTCCCCGATGCTGGCAACGGCGTGCCGCTGCGCCCGCGTTTGCGCGGCATGTACCGCTTGCAGTGGGAGGCGGCCCAGGACGCGTATGTGCTGCTCTATCCCGAAGGCATGGTGCAGCTCAATTCGAGCGCGGGCGAGATACTCGCGCGTTGTGACGGCGCGCACGAACTCGACGAGATCATTGGCGAACTGGAGCGCCTGTTCAGCACTTCCGAACTGGCTCCCGACGTCTACCGCTTTCTCGATCACGCGCGGCTGCGCGGCTGGCTCGACTGAAATGGCAACCGATACCGCTCCCCTTGCGAAGCCGCTCTGGCTGCTCGCCGAGTTGACTTACCGCTGCCCGCTGCATTGCGCGTTCTGCTACAACCCGGTGGACTTCGCCCGGCACGGCGAAGAACTCGATACCGAAGCATGGCGCGCGACCATCAGCGCCGCACGCGAGCTGGGCGCAGCGCAAATCGGTTTTTCCGGCGGCGAGCCGCTGCTGCGCGACGATCTGGAAGAACTCGTCGCCCATGCGCGGCAGCTTGGCTTCTATACGAACCTGATTACGTCCGGCGTCGGCTTGAACGTCGAGCGCATCGAGCGGCTCAAGGCGGCCGGGCTCGATCATATTCAGGTGTCGATGCAGGATTCCACGCGCGAACTCAACGACTTTCTCACGAGCACGCGCACGTTCGAGCTTAAGCGCAACGTTGCGCGGCTCGTGAAGGCGCACGGCTATCCCATGGTCCTCAACTGCGTGCTGCATCGGTTCAATCTGCCGCACATCGCGCAGATCATCGACATGGCGCTCGAACTGGGCGCCGATTATCTGGAGCTTGCAAACACGCAGTACTACGGCTGGGCCATGCTCAACCGCGATCAGTTGATGCCCACCGCCGAGCAGCTTTGCGAAGCCGAGGAGACCGTGAACCGGTATCGCGCCCGCATCGGCGATCGGTGTCGCATTCTGTTCGTCGTGCCCGACTACTTCGAGCAACGGCCCAAGGCGTGCATGAGCGGCTGGGGAAGCGTGTTTCTCGGCGTGGCGCCAGACGGCGCGGCGTTGCCATGCCACGCGGCGCGTTCGCTGCCGGGCCTCGTATTGCCGAACGTGCGCGACGTGCCGCTGCGGCAGATCTGGTACGAGAGCGAAGCGTTCAACGCGTTTCGCGGCGACGGCTGGATGCGCGAGCCCTGCCGCAGTTGCGACGAGCGCCACGCCGATCATGGCGGCTGCCGGTGCCAGGCTTATCTACTGACCGGCGACGCGGCCGCGGCGGACCCGGTGTGCGCGAAGTCGCCGCATCACGAGCGCATCGTGCAGGCCGTGGAATTCGCGAGACGGCCAACACGCAGTGACGAACGGCCAATTGTGTTCCGCAGCAAGCAGAACTCGCTCGCGCTTTGAGTGGAGAGTCGAAATGACGTCGGTCGTTGCGCGCATCGATCGTGGCGAGGGTCCGGTGTTCGGTCACTTCGCGTTTGGGCGGCGCGCCGCGATCGCCGGTGTGGTCGCCGGTGTGCTTGCGCTGCATGCCGCGCTGATTGCCGTGGCGCGGTGGGAGGCGCCGGCGTCGCACGCCATGCAGGTACGCATGAAGATCGTAGATGCTGTGCTGATAGCGCCGATCCCACTGGTCTCGCACAAGAGCGAAGAACCTGCGCGAAGGCCGTCGCCGAGTCGGTCTGTTCACCAAGCCGTCCGAAATGTGCCCGAGCCGCCGGTTCGAACGCGTCCAGCGGCCCGCGTGCATGCGCAAGACCTCACACCCATGACGCCGCCGCCAGCGGTACTACCGGACACACACGCTGCGTACGAAACCGCGACGCCAACGCAACGGATAGCAGAAGCGCAACCGCAACCCGCGCCCGCCGCACAGGCGCCCGCCACCAACACGCCACGCCGCATTGCCCATCTGGATTGCGCGCTCACGAAGCCCGACTATCCCGCGCAGTCCTTGCGCCGCGCCGAGGCGGGCACGGCCATCATCGAACTCGATACCGCGGCGGACGGCCATGTGGCCGCCGCGCGCGTGGCGACGACCAGCGGCTTCGCGCGGCTCGACGAAGCGGCGCGCGACGCGGCGCTCACGAGCCGCTGCCAGCCGTATGTGGAGGACGGCAAGCCGGCGCCGGCACGCGCCGACGTGCCGTTCACTTTCACCCTCAGCGAATGAAACGGAGGACCTCATGCCAACCTATGGAATCACGCACCTGTGGGCCCAGGGCGACCCGATGACGCGCTTCGTTGCGGCGCTGCTCGTAGCGATGTCGGTCGTGTCGTGGTCGGTGATCGTATTGAAGGCGTTCGAGTTCGCGCGTCTGCGCCGCCATGCAGGCTCTGCGCAAAGACGCTTCTGGGAAGCCAGCGCGGCTGACGATGGCATCGACGCCTTGGGCCGCCCCGGCACGCCGTTCTTCGAGTTGGCCAGCGCGGGCCAGCGCGCGCTCGCGCACCACGAGGCGAGTGGCGCTGGGCACCGGGGACGAGTCGATTTGAGCGAGTGGCTGCTGCGCAGCCTCAGGGCATCGGTGGGCGACAGTTCGACGCGTCTGCAGCGCGGTCTCGGGCTGCTTGCCTCGATCGGCAGCACGGCTCCGTTCGTCGGTCTGCTCGGCACCGTCTGGGGAATCTACCATGCGCTACTGGCACTCGGCGCGAGTGGGGACGCGAGTCTCGAACATGTTGCAGGCCCCGTTGGCGAGGCGCTCGTCATGACGGCGCTCGGCCTGTGTGTAGCGATTCCCGCCGTGCTTGGCTATCACACGCTCGCGCGTGTCTCGCGCGAAATCGTCGCGCAGCTCAACCGCTTCGCATACGGACTGCACGCGTTCCTGCTCACGGGTAGCGCACCAGTGCAGGCGGCAACGCTGAAGGAGCGGGTATGACCGACGATCGCGATCTGGACGACGAAGCGATGCCGGCAGCCGACATCAACATGACGCCGCTAATCGACGTGATGCTCGTGCTGCTCGTCATCTTCATGGTGACGTTGCCCGTTCTGCACCATGCCGCGAAGCTGGCGTTGCCGCGCGCGAGCAGTCAGCGCGAGGACCTGGCCGCACCGCACGTCGATATCGTCGTCGATGCGCTCGGCCACATGAGCTGGAACGCGCAGCCTGTTCAGGAGGCCAGCTTATCTGCGCGGCTGGCCGCCGCCGCGCGGCTTACGCCGCAGCCCGAAATCCGTCTCTCGGCCGATCGCGCGACGCCGTACGGGCGTGTGGCGAAGCTGCTCTCGGCCGCGAGTGCCGCGGGACTGGCAAAGGTCGGTTTCGTGACCGAGCCGGATGCGCCGCGACACGACTGAATGGCCAGCGACGGCTAGAGCTTCATGCGCTGTAGCACACGATCGTTGAGCACGAAACGATGAAAGAGTGCTGCGACCACATGCAGGCAGATGAGCGCGAACAGCACCCAGGCGAGCGCACTGTGAACGTCGCCCATGGCATGCCCGAACGACGAACCCGCAGAGGAGAGCGCGGGCAGGGGGATGGCGCCGAACAGCGTGACATCCCACGCGCGCGACGAGGCGTTGATCCACCCGAGCACGGGCACCGCGATGAGCAGGGCGTACAGGCCGAGATGCGTGAGGGCCGCCACGGCGCGCATGAACGGCGTCTGATCGTCGGGCGGTGGACGATGGGTCGCGCGCCAGACCAGACGGCAGGCCATTGCGGCAAGGAGTGCCGTGCCAACGCCCAGATGCCAGGCGATTTCGCCAACGGGGCGCGTGTCGCGGTGCACATCGGGCATGGTCCAGCCGATCACGAACTGCGCCGCCACGAGTGCGACGACGAGCCAGTGCAGCAGACGCGCAACGAGGTCGTAACGCGAGTCGGCGGTGATTTGCATGGACGCTCCTTGTGCAGAAATGGTCAGTTAAAAACCGCGATTCTAGAACGCCGAGATTAACGGATCATTAACTGCGCCGCTTATCGGGTGCCCTCAAAGCCATGTCCCGCCTTGCCGCTCGTTCGGCTCCTGCGCAAGCGCGTCGAAATCATGAATCCAGTCCAGATGATTCAGCACGCCTGCACGCGAGCCGAGCCGGGCGTTGCGCGCCTCGGCAGCGGGGCCATCGGGCAGATGCAGCACGTCCGCCGTGGTAATCGAAGCGTATTGCACCTTGCGCGTGCGGCCCCGGCGCAGGCGCTCGTAGGCTTCCTGCGCTTCGCGCCAGTTGCCCGGCCCGGCCTTCGCCAATTGGTCGGCCAGCACCACGGCATCTTCGATCGACTGGTTCGCACCCTGGCCGTGGTGCGGCACGAGCGCATGCGCGGCGTCGCCGATCAGCGTGATGCGGCCCTTACTCCAGCGGCCGAGCGGTGGACGGTGAAAGAGACCCCAGCGCTGGCTGATCGGCACGGCAGTGATCATCTGCACGACTGCCGGGTGCCAGTTCTTGAAAAGGCGCAGTTGCTCGCCTTCCTCGCCAGGCATGACCCACTCGCGCGACGGCCACGGCGAGGGATGGCGCTCCACCAGCAGGAAGTTCTGATCGCCCTTGTCGCCAATCGGGTAGTGCAGCAGATGGCCGCCCGGCCCGACCCAGAACTGGATGGTCTCGGGATCGGGCAGCAGGTCCATGCGCCCCGCCGGCACCACGCCGCGAAAGCCCGAGCAGCCCGAATACAGCACATCGTCGTAGCCCAGCATCCAGCGCCGCGTGATCGAGCGCGCGCCATCGGCGCCGATCACGAGATCGGCATCGACGCGTTCACCGTTGGCGAACGTCAGGCTCACGCGATCGGGATGCTGCGCGAGATCGACGAGTCGATGGCTGAGCTTGATGCGCTCGAGCCCGACCGCGCCCGACAGCACCGCTTGGAGGTCGGCGCGATGCACGCCCCAGTACGAGCCGCCGAATTCCCCGCGATAGTCCGGTGTGCCGTGATGATGGCCGATCACATCGCCGCTGCGTCCGTCACGATAGACGAGCCCCGGGACTTCCGCGCACACTTTTTCGAAGGCCGGACGCAGGCCCATGCGCTCGTAAAAGCGCGTGGCGTTGGCCGAGAGCGCGACGGCTGCGCCGACTTCGCGCAGTTCGTCGGTCTGCTCGAAGAGCTGCGCGTCGATGCCGTGCTCGCGCAGCGCGAGCGCCAGCGTAAGGCCGCCGATCCCGGCGCCGACGATCGCAATCTTCAGATCAGGTGATTTCATGACTGTGTCTCCGATATTCAGATTTATGGGGTCGGCTGGCGTGGGTACGTCACGCACACACCGTGTCCGTATTCTCAGCAGTCACTGTTCATTCCACAATAAAATGGAATGAATCTGCTTCATCACTGGACTGAATGAATGGAACTGGGCGATATCGACCTCAACCTGCTGCTGCTCTTTCATCGGCTCATGCGGGAGCGGCGCGTGGCGCGCGTGGCCGAGCAGATGAACATGAGCCAGCCCGGCGTGAGCAACGCGCTCGCCAAGCTGCGCCGCCTGCTGGGCGATCCGCTCTTTGTGCGCGGGCCTGGCGGCGTGGTGCCCACGCCGTTCGCGCTGCGCCTTGCGGACCCGGTCGCCCAGGCGCTCGCCACCCTGCACGGCGCGCTCAATCCCGTGACCGGCTTCGATCCGTTGCGCGCCACGCGCACCATGACGATCGGCATGACCGATATCGGCGAGGTCGTGTTTCTGCCCGCGCTGCTGGAGCGCCTCTCGCGTGCGGCGCCGGGCGTCGCGCTCAATACGGTGCGCAATACGGGCGTCAATCTCAGCGACGAGATGGCCGACGGGCGCGTCGATCTCGCCATCGGCTTGCTGCCGCAGCTCAAGGGCGGCTTCTACCAGCGGCGCCTTTTCGATCAGCGCTATGTGTGCCTTTTCAGGCGCGGTCATCCGCTGGAGAACGCGCCGCTCACGCTCGCGGCCTGGCGCGAGGCCGAGCATCTGGTGGTGGTGTCGGCCGGCACGGGGCACGGGCAGGTCGATGAATGGCTCAAGCGACGCGGCGTGAAGCGTCAGGTGCGGCTCTCCGTGCCGCACTTCATGAGCGTGGGCTATATCCTCGAACGCACCGACCTGATCGCCACGGTGCCGGAGCGCCTTGCGCTGCAACTCGCCAAGCCGTTTTCGCTGAGCCTGAGCGCGCTGCCCATGAAGCTGCCCGCCGCGCCCATTCATCTGCTCTGGCACGCGCGCGTGCAGCACGACGAAGGCAACCGCTGGCTGCGCGAACTTGTGATCGAGCTCTTCGCCGATGGGGGCGGGCAAGTCCGCAAATAAAGCGGCGCGCGCTTGAGCGGGGCGGGGTCGTCTTCGGCGGTCGATGAGTGAGCTAGCCGCCTACCTGAATTTGCCCGCGCGCTGTGTCGCGGCGGGCAACTGCCGCGTTTCGCGCACCGAGCGCGGATGCCACAAACGCGCGCCGCCTTCGATGCCACGATCGTTCGGTACGGTCGCCACATTCGGCGGCAGGTCGAACGTGAGGCGAGCCGCATTGCCGCCGCCAATCCACAGCTTGTCGTAGTGCACGAGCGATTCGAGTATGCCGATGATCTTCTCGACGCGCGCGTTCCAGCGCTTGTTGCCTGCCTTGCTGCGCGCGGCGTCCCCGATGTACTCGTCGTATGCACGCTTCCTGCTGACCGGATGATGTGCGAGTTCGAGGTGCGGCATCAATTCGCCGTCACGGAACATGGCCGTGCCTACGCCCGTGCCGAGTGTCATCACGAATTCGAGGCCTTGTCCTTCGATGGCGGCGAGGCCCTGCATTTCCGCGTCGTTGATCATGCGCACCGAGGGAATGGACAGGCGCTCGCCGAGCATCTGCGCAAGCGGCACGTCGTTCCAGTCATCAAGGCCGAGATGCGGCGCCGTGATCACATGATTGTTGCGCACGAAACCAGGGAAGCCGATCGACAGGTGCGTTGAAGGATAATGCTCGAGCAGCGGCTCGACGAGCGTAGCGAGCGTATCGACCAGCAAGCCGGGCGGGCATGGATGCGGCGTCGCCACGCGCACACGCTCCGTGCGCATGGTGCCGTTCGCGTCGATGATCGCCGCCTTCAGACCCGTTCCGCCTACGTCGATGGCGAGAATGTTTTCCATGTCCCGCGAGGTGTGCGTCGGGCTCGCCGCGCGCTTCACGGCAGTTTTCACAGCAGTTTTCACAGCGCTTTTCCTGACCGCATTTTCGATTTTGGCCATACGTTCTCCTTAGCTTTCTGGTTCACTTCTTCTTCGTTTGCGGCTGCGCGAGCGCGCGCCACGTCCGGCCGTCGCGCGCGAGCAGCGCATCGGCTTGCGGCGGGCCTTCGCTGCCCGCGGCGTAGTCGTACACGGCAATCGCGGCGTCGAGTTCCGGATGCAACACGCCATCCACCGTCGACCATGCCGCCTCGATGCCGTCGGCGCGTTGAAAGAGCGTCTGGTCGCCGAGCATGCAATCGTAGAGCAGCGTTTCGTAGCCGACGTTCGCGTGCTCCGCGAAGAAGTCGTCGTAATCGAACGACGAATGCACCGGGCCGATCTGCACGACCGGTCCCGGCGTCTTCACGTTGAAATCGAAGCTCGTGCCATGCGACGGATCGATACGCAGCGTCAGCACGTTGGGCGTGAGCGTATCGACTGGCGTGTTGCGAAAGAGGAGAAACGGCACGCGCTTCAACTGCACCGAAATCTCCGTGCGCCGCGCGGCCATCCGCTTGCCGGTACGCAGATAAAACGGCACGCCCGCCCAGCGCCAGTTGTCGATCTGCACGTGCGCGGCGGCATAGGTTTCGGTGCGGCTGTCTTCGGCCACGTTCGGTTCGTCGCGGTAGCCCACGCCCGCCGGGCCTTTTGCGTATTGTCCGAACACCACGTCGTCGGGCGTGAGCGGCTTGAGCGCCTCGAAGATTTCGGCCTTCTTGTTGCGCACCGCATCGGCATCGAACGAATTGGGTGGCTCCATGGCGACCATGGCGAGCAGTTGAAAGAGGTGATTGGGCACCATGTCGCGAAACGCGCCAGTCTGCTCGTAGAACTTGCCGCGGCCTTCCACGCCGATCACCTCCGAAGCCGTGATCTGCACGCTGTCGATGTACTCGCGCCGCCAGACGGGTTCGAACATGGCATTGGCGAAACGCAGCGCGAGAATGCTCTGCACCGTCTCCTTGCCGAGGAAATGGTCGATGCGATAGACCTGCGATTCTTTCGCGACACTCAGCAAGTGCTGGTTCAAGTCGCGCGCCGTTGCGAGATCGGCGCCGAAGGGCTTTTCGATCACGATGCGGCGGAACGCGTCGTTGCTGTCGTTGCCCTCGTCGAGCAAACCGGCCTTGCCGAGGCGCTCGATGATCGGCTTGAAGAAGCGCGCGCCCACGGCGAGATAGAACACGACGTTGCCGCGCGACTTGCCGTTCAGTTGCTGGGCGAGACGCTGATACGCGTTGTCGTCCTCGAATTCGCCCGCCATGTAGGTGAGGCGCTGCGCGACCCAGTCCCACGCTTTGTCGTCGAGCTTGCCGGCGTGGAAAGTGCTCGCCTTGTCGGCGGCGAATTTTTGCAGCGCGGCGTGCAGACCGTCGGACCATGCCTGTGTTTCGCGCTCGCCGTGATTCACGCCGATGATCTTCATGCCGTCGTCGAGCAGACGGTCGACGGCGAGGTTGTAAAGCGCCGGCATCAACAGGCGCTGGGTCAGATCGCCGCCCGCGCCGAAGATCACGAGCGTGCAGGGCGGCGCGGGATGCTTGCCGGCAGGCGAGGCGGGGGTGGCCGGTGCGCCCTGCGGATGCGCAGGCACTTTTGCACTGGGGGCCGCGCGGGAAGCCTCGCTGGAAGAATCGGGCTGGGTCTGTTTCGTCGACATGATTTCGCTTCAGTGGACCGAAATGAACACGGCAAGCAATTCCGATACCTCGACTGACCGAGTTTGCGCGCATTCGGTTCAATCCGCCATTGAAGGTGATTTGTAATATCGTGTGCGAAGGGCCGCTCGGCGCCGCGCGCATTGCGCGATTCGCAGTACCCTTACCGGCGCCGGCGCTTTGACCCATCTGAACCGACCCGAACTCGCTCGTCTTGCCCGCCGCCCTGTTTCCGGTATAATGAATGCTCGTTCGGCATATCGAACGAGAGAAGCAAAGCATCCAGAGTCGGACTGACCGACGCCAACCTGCCCTCCCGGGCAAGGTGGAAGCCCTCGAGGCGATGCGGCCGATTTACGGCAACGAAACGGGAGCAGCGTAGCTGGCACCGGTTCGATCAATCTTTATCCGGAGCCACTATGCGTCAAGATATCCCCGCCTCGTCCGCCTCGGTCTGTGAGGACCTTTCACACTGTCTTCCTGGCTTCACGCTCACGCATACCGTTCATCTGGTGTCCGGTCTGGATCTCGGCGTCGTTTCGATAGCCGCTGGGGTGCTCGACGGCGAACATGTGGCCGTCGACCGATGGGCGGTCACCCGTTGCGGCGACGTGCTCGAGCAAAAAATCGTATTTGGTGAAATGACCGAACGGCGAGCGGTGCGGCTGCGCGAACAACTCGCGGCCGTCGACGGCGTGTTGCGTGCAAAGATAGAGCATCATTTCGTTCGCGCCCGCTGAACCCGCAGGCTGGCGTCGCCGAGGCACGCATAGAGGAGCCAGGGGTGCCAGACAGCAGCTTTGAATCAGGGCAATGCCCGCAACCCCCGCGAGTCTTTGTCGCGGACATTGGCGGCTCATACGTCAGGCTCGGTGTATCAGACAGTCCAGGTAGCGTGCGCCTGCTCGAAAGCGTGCCGACGCCCGTCGACAGTTGGGAGGCGTTTGGCGCGACCCTCAAATCGCTTGCGGACCGTCATATCGGGGAGACCCGCTCGCCGCTCGTGATCTCGATGGCCGGAGCGATCGATCCCGCAAGCGGGGTGATTTGCTCGTCTAACGTCCCATGCGTCTCGGGTCGCGTGCTTGGCGCGGAGTTGACCTCCCGGCTGCGGCGGCACGTATACATTGCGAACGACGCTGACTGCCTCGCATTGGCTGAGGCCGTCGAGGGTGCGGGTGCGGGCCACGATGTCGTGTTTTGCGTGGTCCTCGGCTCCGGTGTCGGCGGCGGGCTCGTGGTGGGGGGCCGCGTAGCCGGCGGCGCGCGCGGCATTTCGGGCGAGTGGGGCCACGGGCTGCCTGTGAGCACGCACGTCGACCTCGACGGCGCAGGCCACGCGCAGCCCGTGAGCGCACTGCGTTGCGGTTGCGGCCGCATGGGCTGCGTCGACACCATCGGCGGGGCACGTGGCATGGAGCGGCTCAACGCGGTCCTGAACGGCGAACAGAAAGACAGCCGCACGATTCTCGACGACTGGCAGCGCGGCGGCGATCGCGCGCAGCGCGCCGTTTGCGCGTGGCTCGCACTCGTATCGGAGCCGCTCGCCGCTGTCATCAACATTACCGGCGCTTCAATCGTCCCGGTTTGCGGCGGACTTTCCAATGTGTCCCCACTCATTGATGCGCTGGATGCCGCAGTGCGTAAGCGCACGCTGCGGGAGTTTCGCGAACGCGTTGTGGTTCCCGGAACGTTCCGGCGTGACGGCGGCCTCGTTGGCGCGGCCATCATTGCGAGGCAGGGCGATGCTCGGGAGCCATAACGCGCCGGGAAACGCGCAGGAAAAATGGGCTTCCGACGCCTAAACTGATCTATGAAGCCAACCGGCTATCGATCGATAGCGGTCAGCGGCTATCGGGGTGAGCATCATGAAAGGGCATGGATTGTGCAGACTTCTGCTCGTGCTCGTGGCGCTATGCATCAGCGCCGGGGCGAGCGCGGGTAGAGGCGGCGGCTGGATGCACGGCGGCGGCGGCGGCTGGGGCGGTGGTGGCGGTGGCGGTGGCGGTGGCGGCTGGGGCGGCTACGGCGGCGGGAATCACAGCAGCGGCTGGAACGGCGGCTACCACGGCAGCTATGGCGGCGGCGGGTGGAATCACGGCGGTTATTACCATGGCGGCTACTACCGCGGCTATGGCTGGCATCACGGCGGCTACTATCACGGCTGGTATGGCTGCTGCGGTTCGGTGAGCGTCGGCTTCTACTTTGGCCCTGGTTTCGTCTACGGCTATCCGTTCTATCCGTACTACTATCCGACGTACATCGGAAGCGTCTATTACCCCTACGTATCAGGCGACTTCTCGCAGCCCACGCAGTGGATCGAACAGGGTCAGGGCGAAGCCCAGCAAGAGCCGCAGTACGGCGGCGGCAATATGTACGATCAAAACGAGCAGTATGGGCAAGGCGGCGGGCAAGGTGGGCAGGGCGGCGAGGCCCCGTACGGCGTCTGGTACTACTGCGTAGCGTCGCAGACTTATTATCCTTACGTGCGAACCTGCGCTGGCGGCTGGCAACAGGTCCCCGCGCGGCCACCTGACAGTTGAATGGCGGCGTGTCACACCACCGGGTAGCGCCCGGCGCCGGCGCGACGCGGCAACGCCGGCTCTCAAGTGATAAGCGTGTAAGGGTCCGCTTCCAGCGCGACGCCCGCACTGCGAATCACCTGCATGTAAGCAAACGTGTCGCCTACGGCGGCGCTGGCCTGCTCCGCGAGACTGCGTACATTCGCCGATCGTTCGGCGCTCGCCATCATGGATTCGAGTGCGTCGGCATGCACGAACCCGTGCGCTGCCGCCGCACTGAGAACCGCATCCAGGACACGCCGGGCTGCTGCCCGGGCATCGACCGAAGCGAGTGGGGCGCGGTAGGCGAGAAAGCCCGCCATCAGCAGGAATTCGGCCGGGCTGATATGGTGGCCATTGCCAACCGGCACGCCTTCCGGCATGTCGTGAAATCGCGACATACATTGCCTCCCGCTTTGGAGTGCTGTAAGTGCTGCTGCGGATGCCCCAAAAAATATAGTACAGAAAGCATCGCTCATGCCGACGATTGCAGTGTTCAACTGGCGTCCGCTTTTGTTAATCGGGTGTTTCGATAGGCGGGCGCAGACGTTTTTTCGCCGTGCCGCGCGGGCAAGTCGTAGTATTCTTGACCCGGGCAAAGCAGCGCTCCCGCTAGTGTCATGTATTTGTAGGCTTCGAGGACAAATTCACGATTTTCTCCGAGGGCATTCATGAAAACGCTGTTTCTGCAGGCACCTTCCTATGAGGGCTTCGATGGCGGAGCTGGCTCACGTTTTCAAACAAAGCGCGAGATCCGGTCGTTCTGGTATCCAACGTGGCTCGTCCAGCCGGCCGCGCTGGTCGAAGGCAGCCGTGTGGTGGATGCCCCCGCAGACGAGCTGTCACTGGAAACGACACTGGATATCGCTCAGGAATACGAACTGGTTATCATTCATACGAGTTCACCCTCGTTCCAGAGCGACGTTCAGTTTGCCGAGCACCTGAAGCGGCGCAAGAGTTCGATCCTCATCGGCATGATCGGCGCGAAAGTGGCGGTCGATCCGCATGGATCGCTTACCGCGAGTGACGCGCTCGATTTCGTCTGCCGCGAAGAATTCGACTTTACGTGCCGCGAAATTGCACAGGGTCTACCGTTCGAATCGATCCTGGGCCTGAGCTATCGCCTGCCCGACGGCGGGATCACGCACAACGACGCGCGGCCGATTCTCGAAGACATGGACCAGCTTCCATTCGTCTCGCCAATCTACAAGCGCGACCTCACGCCCGAGCATTATTTCAGCGGCTATCTCAAGCATCCGTATCTGTCGCTCTACACGGGGCGCGGCTGCAAATCCCGCTGCACGTTCTGCCTTTGGCCGCATACGGTCGGGGGGCACCGCTATCGCACGCGTTCGGTCGCGCACGTGCTGGAAGAAGTGAAATGGATTCGGGACAACATGCCCGAAATCAAGGAGATCATGTTCGACGACGACACGTTCACGGATCTGAGGCCGCGAGCCGAGGAGATCGCGCGCGGGCTGGGCAAGCTAGGCGTGACGTGGTCGTGCAATGCCAAGGCGAACGTGCCGTATTCGACGCTCAAGGTGATGAAGGACAACGGGCTGCGGCTTCTGCTCGTGGGCTATGAATCCGGTGACGACAAGATTCTCGTGAACGTCAAAAAGGGCTTGCGTACCGATATGGCGCGCCAGTTCAGCGAGGATTGCCGCAAGCTTGGTATCAAGATTCACGGGACCTTCATCCTCGGTCTGCCGGGCGAGACGCACGAGACGATCCAGAAGACCATTCAGTACGCAAAAGAGATCAATCCCCATACCATTCAGGTGTCGCTCGCCGCGCCTTATCCGGGTACGGTGCTTCATAAACAGGCCGTTGAAAATGGTTGGCTGAACGATACCAAGGTCATCACGCTCATCAATTCGTCGGGCACCCAGGCTTCGACGATTGGCTATCCGCACCTCTCGCGCGAAGAGATCTACCTTGGCGTCGAAGAATTCTACAAACGCTTCTATTTCCGGCCCTCGAAGATCTGGGAAATCGTCCGCGAAATGCTGATGAGCTGGGACATGATGAAGCGGCGCCTGCAGGAGGGCGCGGAGTTCTTCCGGTATCTCCGGGCGCGCAAGGTCTGAGACGCCCGCTCCAAAAAAAACGCCCGGGATTCCGGGCGTTTTTTTTACTCCGATCACTCCAGATCGCGTGTTTCCAGCTCCACGGACTGGCCCCCGTTTTTCTCCAGCGCGTGGCGCGCGGCCAGTTCGATGCTCGGGCGGTTCGCCTCGAACGCGCTCAACAGCGCATGCGCCGATGTGCCGGTGTTGCCGAAGCGGTCGTTCAGCGCGTCGAGCGATACGCTGCACCATACCGGGCGGTTGTCCACGTTGGCTTCGAACGCTACGCGCGCGGCAGCCACGGCGTGACGGCGACTCGTGAATTCGATTCTCATCCTGGTCCTCCGTGAGTTTCCTTGTTACAGGGTAGAGCGTGGCGCGGCTAATGTTGAGTTCTTTTTGCGGCTATTTCGCTTGAGCGCCGCTGGCCGGGTCGCTGCGCATCATCTTGTCGTTGGTGGCGGGCCCCTTGGGCTTCTTTACCGGCATGTTGTCGGGGTTGGATGCGCTCGCGGCGCCTGGAGCCGCTGCAGGCGGCTTCGCCATCGGCGCGACAGGCGCCTGCGCGGCCGTTTGTGCCTGCGCGCTGGCGGGCAGGCAGGAGGCCGCTATCGGGACGCAGGCGATCGCGCCCCAGACAAGAGCATGACGTGCCTTCATGGCTTCTCCGTTCATTTTCGTCGTGATGATTCCGCGGGATGTCGCGAATCGCATGCCCGAAAGCTCCGGTTAGACCCCGGCCATGCCAGGGTTATGGCAGGAGATCTAGAATGAAATCGTGAGTGTAAAGGAGACCGTAATAACGTCATGGATACACAAGCGAAGACATTCGAGGAATTGCTGCAGCGGGAATATCGGCACGGCTTCGTTTCGGACGTGCAGTCGGACACGTTGCCCCGCGGTCTATCCGAGGACGTGATCCGTCTAATCTCGGAGCGCAAGCAGGAGCCGGAATTCATGCTCGAATGGCGGCTTGCCGCCTACCGGCATTGGCTCACGATGAGCGAGCCGCATTGGGCGAGCATCGAACACCCGCCGATCGACTTTCAGGACATCGCCTACTATTCCGCGCCGCATACGCAGGCGAACCGGCCGAAAAGCCTCGACGAAGTCGATCCGGAACTCCTGCGCACTTACGAAAAGCTCGGCGTGCCGCTGCAGGAGCGCGAGATGCTCGCGGGCGTGGCCGTGGACGCGGTATTCGACAGCGTGTCCGTTGCCACGACGTTTCGCCGGCAGCTGGGCGAGCTGGGCATTGTGTTCTGTTCGTTCTCGGACGCGGTGCGCGACCATCCGGATCTCGTGCGCCAGTATCTAGGCTCGGTCGTGCCGTACACCGACAACTTCTTCGCGACGCTCAACTCCGCGGTATTCAGCGACGGTTCGTTTTGCTATATCCCGCCGGGCGTGCGCTGCCCGATGGAGTTGTCCACGTACTTCCGCATCAACGCGCGCAACACGGGCCAGTTCGAGCGCACGCTCATCGTGGCCGACAAGGGCGCATACGTGAGCTACCTGGAAGGCTGCACGGCGCCGATGCGCGACGAAAATCAGCTGCATGCCGCCGTGGTGGAACTCGTCGCACTGGAAGGCGCACAAATCCGCTATTCGACGGTGCAGAACTGGTATCCGGGCGACGCGCAAGGACGCGGCGGCATCTACAACTTCGTGACGAAGCGCGGCGACTGCCGCGAGGCCAACGCCAGGATTTCGTGGACGCAAGTCGAAACGGGCTCCGCGATTACGTGGAAATATCCGAGCGTCATTTTGCAGGGCGACAACTCGATCGGCGAGTTCTATTCGGCGGCGCTCACCAACCACTATCAGCAGGCCGATACGGGCACGAAGATGGTTCATATCGGCCGCAATACGCGCAGCACGATTCTCTCGAAGGGGATTTCGGCTGGCCGAGGCAAGAACGCTTATCGCGGGCTCGTGAAAATGGCGCGCTCGGCCGAGAACGCCCGCAATTACACCCAGTGCGATTCGCTCTTGCTCGGCGATCGATGCAGCGCTTTCACGTTTCCGTATATCGAAGTGAAAAACCCGAGCGCGAAGGTCGAACACGAAGCATCGACGTCACGCATTGGCGAAGACCAGTTGTTCTATTGCCGGCAGCGCGGGCTGACCGAGGAGGACGCGGTGTCGATGATCGTCAACGGCTTTTGCAAGGACGTCTTCAAGGAATTGCCGATGGAATTCGCCGTGGAAGCGCAAAAGCTTCTGGGTGTGAGCCTGGAAGGCAGCGTAGGTTGAGAGGGAGAGCCGTATGCTGGAAATTCGCAATCTGAATGTCGAAGTAGAAAGCAAGCCGATTCTGCGCGGTGTGGATTTGCGCGTGAATGCGGGCGAGGTTCACGCGATCATGGGGCCGAATGGCTCCGGCAAAAGCACGCTCGCCCATGTGCTGGCGGGGCGCGAGCAATACGTGGTCACGGGGGGCAGCGTGCAGTACGACGGCTGCGACCTGCTCGCGCTTGCGCCCGACGAACGCGCGCGACGCGGGCTCTTTCTCGCGTTTCAGTATCCGGTGGAAATACCGGGCGTGAGCAATATCTATCTGCTCAAAGCCGCGCTCAATGCGCAGCGCAAACATCGTGGTGAGGCGGAACTCGACGCGATGGATTTTCTCGCGCTAGTGAAGGAGAAAATGGCGGCCATGGAGATGAAGGAGGACCTTTTGTACCGCGGCGTGAACGAAGGGTTTTCGGGCGGCGAGAAAAAGCGCAACGAGGTGCTGCAAATGACGGTGCTGGAGCCGCGTCTCGCCATTCTCGACGAGACCGACTCCGGGCTCGATATCGACGCGCTGCAACTCGTCGCACGCGGCGTGAACCAGATGCGAAGCGCAGACCGCGCGATCGTGCTCGTGACGCACTACCAACGCCTGCTCGACTACATCGTGCCGGACCAGGTGCACGTGCTTTCGCAGGGGCGCATCGTGCGATCGGGTTCGCATGAACTTGCGCTCGAACTGGAGCGCAAGGGCTACGGATGGCTCGGCGAGCCGGATGCCGACGCACCGGCAGGTGGGCCGGGCCCTGGCACGCAACACACGGCAGCCGCCAGGGAGCAGCGATGAGCGAATCAACGCGCGAGCATTACCGCGACGCCTTCCGCACGATGGCTGGAATGCTGGCCGGCGTCGAGCTGCCCTGGCTGCGCAAGGCAAGGCGGCACGCGTTCGACCGGTTCGAAACGTTGGGCTTTCCCGGCACGCAACTGGAAGCGTGGAAATATACCAACGTGATGGCCATTGCGAAACCGCATTGGCATTTCATGCCGTCGGACGGCGAGCAGACGGACTATGCCCGCCTGATCGACGACCTCGTGCCCGCCGATGCTGGCGGCCGTATCGTGTTCGTGAATGGCCGCCACGCGCCGAAGCTCTCGTCGCTGCCGCCTTTACCAGAAGGCGCGTTCGTTGGCACGCTAGCGCAGGCAATGAGAAGGATTCCTGACCGGATAGAATCCATCATGGCGCGCCGCGCGCCCGAGGACGGCTTTGCCGCGCTCAACGGCGCATTTCGCAGCGACGGTTATGTGGTCGTGCTGCCGCCAGGCTGCGCGCTGGACTGGCCGCTGCACGTGCTGTTCTTTAGCAGCGAGGCCGCGCTCGCCATGCATCCGTTCAACGCAGTGGTGGCGGAGCGCGGGGCGCGGTGCTCGATTGTCGAGCAGTTCGCAGGTATCACCGACGAAGCCTATTTCGTCAATACCGCCACGGAGATCGTCGCCGACGAGGAGGCAGACGTTCAGCATTGCCGTATTCAGCAGGAGGCGCGCAGCGCGTTTCATATCGCACATGTAGGCGTTTCGCAGCAGCGCGCCAGCCACTTCACCTCGCACTCGTTTGCGTTTGGCGGCGCGTTGTCGCGCACGCAGATCGATACACGGCTCGATGCGGAAGACGCCCAGGCCGATCTGAACGGCTTGTATTTCGTGAGCGCGAGGCAGCACGTGGATCATCACACGCGCATCGACCATGAGATGCCGCGAGGCACGAGTCGCGAATACTATCGCGGCGTACTCGACGGCGCCTCGCATGGCGTGTTCGATGGCCGCGTGATCGTGCACCAGGACGCGCAGCAGACCAACGCACACCAGGGCAACGACAATCTGCTGCTCTCGCGCAACGCCGCGATCGACACGAAGCCGCAGCTGGAAATTCACGCCGACGACGTGAAATGCACGCACGGCGCGACCGTTGGCCAACTCGACGAGAGCCCGCTCTTTTACTTGCGTTCGCGCGGCATTGACGAGCGCATGGCGCGCGCGCTTCTCGTGTGGTCGTTCGCGCGCGTGAGCGTGGATCGCGTGGAAAGCGCCGCGCTGCGCAGCCGGCTCACGCAACAACTGCTTGCGCGCTTGCCCGGCGGCGAATACCTGCGAGGACTGTCATGAATCTACTCGAACCGGTGAGCATTCCCGACGCCGAAACGGTTATGGGTTGGCGCCGCGACTTCCCGATTCTGCGCGAAAGCGTGCATGGCAAGCCGCTCGTGTATCTCGACAACGCCGCGACCACGCAGAAGCCTGCGAGCGTGATCGCAGCCGAGCAGGCCTACTACGAGCATGACAACGCCAACGTGCATCGCGGCGTGCACTTGCTGTCGCAACGTGCGACCGATGCCTATGAAGGCGCCCGCGCACGCATTGCGCGTTTCCTGCATGCGGCGCACGAGAACGAGATCGTGTACACGCGCGGCACGACGGAAGCGATCAATCTGGTGGCGCAAAGCTACGCGCGGCCGCGACTTCAGCGCGGTGACGAAGTGCTCATCACCGCGATGGAGCATCACTCGAACATCGTGCCGTGGCAACTCGTCTGTGCGCAGACGGGCGCGCTGCTGAAGGTGGCGCCGATCGACGACGACGGCACGCTCGACCTCAACGCATACGAACGCCTGCTCGGCGCACGCACGCGCATGGTGGCCGTAGCGCATGCGTCGAACGCGCTGGGAACCGTCAATCCGGTTGCCAGGATGATCGAGCTTGCGCATGCGCGCGGCGTGCCGGTGCTGGTCGATGGCGCGCAGGCGATTGCGCATCTTCCCGTGGATGTGGCCGCGCTCGATTGCGACTTCTACGCGTTCTCGGGTCACAAGGTCTATGGCCCCACTGGCATTGGCGCACTGTATGCAAAATCTGCGTTGCTCGAGGCCATGCCGCCATGGCAGGGCGGTGGCGACATGATCCGCTCGGTGACGTTCGAGAAGACCGAGTACAACGTGATTCCGTGGCGATTCGAAGCGGGCACGCCGAATATCGCGGGCGCGATCGGTCTGGCGGCGGCGCTCGACTACGTGAGCGCGATTGGCCTGGAAGTGGCACTGCGGCAAGAGGCCGATCTGCTCGTCTATGCGGACGCTGCATTGCGTGAGATGCCCAATGTGAGAATGATTGGGACTGCGAAGGAAAAGGTGGGCATTCTCTCGTTCGTCATGGCGAACGCACACGCACACGACATCGGCACGATTCTCGATCAGTATGGCGTGGCGGTACGTACGGGTCATCATTGTGCGATGCCGGTGATGGAGCGCTATGGCGTGCCCGCTACCGTGCGCGCTTCGTTTGCGCTGTACAACACGCGTTCCGAAGTCGACGCGCTGCTGGACGGCCTCGCGCGCGTAGAGGAGTTATTTCCGCTATGAACGACTTGCGCGACCTGTACCAGGAAATGATTTTCGACCACTACAGGCGGCCGCGGAACTGTCGCGCCGTGCCTGGTGCAACGCATAGCGCCGAAGGGTATAACCCGTTGTGCGGCGACCGCGTCACGTTGTATCTGCGTATCGAGGACGGGGTGGTCAAGGACGCCGGCTTCGAGGGCGCGGGGTGTGCGATCGCAACGGCGTCGGCTTCGTTGATGACGGAGGCGCTCAAGGGCCGCACGCAAGCGGAAGTCGAAGCGCTGTTCGAACGCTTTCACGCGATGGCGACGGCGCCATCGGACCGGCTGGTCTCGTCCGAAGGGCTTGGCAAACTCGCGGTGCTCGCGGGCGTGCGCGAATTTCCGGCGCGCATCAAATGTGCGACGCTCGCGTGGCACACGCTGCACGCCGCGTTGCGCGACGAGCGTGGCACTGTGTCAACCGAATGAGGCTGCGCGTGCCTGGAGGCAAATGACGATGGATACGCAAACGACGGGCAACGACCTGCGCGAACGAGTGATCGACGCGCTGCGCTCGGTGTTCGATCCGGAGATACCGGTCAACATCTACGATCTGGGGCTCGTCTATCAACTGGACGTGGACGCCGAAGCGGGCAGCGTGACGATTCACATGACGCTGACCGCGCCCGGTTGTCCGGTTGCGCAAACCTTCCCGGGGACGGTCGAAGAGTGCGTGAATGACGTGGAAGGCGTGAGCGCGACGCATGTGGAACTGGTCTGGGATCCGCCGTGGACGAGAGCGCGCATGTCAGAAGCGGCGCTCCTGCAACTGGGAATGCTTTGACATGGCCGACTGGGTGGACGTGGCGCCATACGCCGAGTTTCAGCCGGGTTCGGTCCGCAGCGTCGATGTGGACGGCACGCAGGTCGCCGTATTCAATCTCGAAGGGACCTGCTATGCAATCGAAGATACCTGTCCGCACGATGGCGGTGTGCTCACGGGCGGCGAAGTGGAGGGCGACGAGGTGATCTGCCCGCGGCACGGTGCGCGCTTTTGCATCAAGACGGGGAAAGTGCTCGCGCCGCCCGCGTATGAGGACGTCGCGGTGTTCGCGGTGCGTGTGGAAGCAGGTATGGTGCAGGTGCGGGATACGCGCTGGGACGAGGGATTTTCCTGAGCGAGGAATCCACGTCGACGCCTCACGCGCAGTTGTCAGCGGCATAATGGATACGCGGATTGGCGCAATGGCGACTTGCACCGCTCACGCCTGTCTCCGCGCTTTGCATGCGTTGCAACTATCGAGAGGCATCCATGAAGGCTCTGTTCCATCTTGCAGCGGCGGCCGCGGCAGGCACGCTCGTCATGTTTTACCTGGACCCGGTTTCCGGCCCACGTCGCCGCGCGCGGTTGCGCACCACGCCGTTTTCGCGCCATGGCGGCCGTGCGAACGCTCACGGCCATGCGGCCGAGCTTGGCGTAGATGGCGAACTGGCGGGTCCTGGCGGCGGCATTGGCACTGCGCCGTGAGTGTGTCCGGCGAGCGCCTTGTGCGCGGAGCGGGCGTGTAACGGGCGCATATTGCGAAGCAAATCGCAGAAGGAGTCCCCCATGTCCGCACTTTTACCCGACCTGAACAACCGCGTTGCGCTCGTGACCGGCGGCTCGCGCGGAATCGGCCGCGCCATTGCCATTGCGCTGGCTTCGACTGGCGCGGCGGTTGCCGTGAATTACCGGCAGCGCGCTGACGAAGCGGGCCAGGTCGTCGCGCAGATCGAAAGCGCGGGTGGCCGTGCACTCGCGGTGCGCGCCGATGTGTCGTCGGCAAGCGACGTCACTGGCATGATCGGCGAGATCGAGCGCGGCCTCGGCGCGATCGACGTGCTCGTGAACAACGCGGGCACGGGCACGTTCAGCGACATCGAATCGCTTACGGAAGCGGAATTCGACCACACGCTCGCCGTCAATCTCAAGTCGGCGTTTCTCTGCACGCAAGCGGTATTGCCCGGCATGCGCGCGCGGCGCTGGGGCCGCATCGTCAATCTTTCGTCGGTCGCCGCGCGCGGCGCGGGTCTCGTCGGTGTTCACTACAACGCTTCGAAAGCGGGCCTCGAAGGCTTGACGCGCGGTTACGCTTCGCGCGTGGCGCGAGACGGGGTGACCGTGAACGCCGTCGCGCCAGGGCCCATCGATACCGAAATGGCCGCGCCGCTGAAAGCCGCGAACGTCGCCGATCGGCTGCCCGTTGGCCGCCTCGGTGAAGCCGACGAGGTCGCACAGGTCGTGCTGATGGTGATCGGCAATGGTTTCGTCACGGGGCAGACCATCGCGGTAAACGGCGGCGTCAGCTTCATCTAACGTACGCAGCCCATTTCACCTTGTTTGCTAACCGGCGCGTGAGTGTCGGTCAATCTTCATACCTGAATCCAAGGCCGATTTCGTCGATTCAGCGCCAATTCAGTGCCACGTCAGCTTCAAACTTTCCAATCGAAAATATTTCGTAAGGAGTCTGACGCTGAGCATTCATACCCCGATGCTCTAATCCTCATGCCGTGTGGCCTCCGCATTCAGCTGGCATGAGCGCGACGATGCGGGCTGCATAACGCCTTTTTCTCCGGCTTCACGGTGATCCCGACAATACGAAATCAACCAGGAGCCGAATATGCAATGGCGTTACGTCGCAGTTGGTTCGCTCACAGCCGCAGCACTCGCATCGACAGTTGCGTGGAGTGCTGGTGACGATCACGACAAGAATCATCCGGAACACGGTCACACCGCCACCCCGATCAAGCACCTGGTCGTGATTTATGGCGAGAACGTTTCGTTCGACCATTACTTCGCGACTTATCCGCATGCGACCAACCCGTCCGGCGAGCCTGCATTCAAGGCGCAGCCTGGCACGCCCGAAGTGAACGGTCTTACCGGCACGCTGCTGACCAAAAACCCGAACGACACGAATCCGGGCAATGGCGCGGGCGCGGCCAATCCGTTCCGTCTGGATCGCACGCAGGCGGCCACGGCTGACCAGAACCACGCCTATACGGCCGAGCAGCAAGCCTACGACGACGGCCTGGCCGACCTCTTCCCGAAGTACACGGGTAATGGCACGAGCGGCGGCGCCGGCGCGTTTGGCACGAAGGGCCAGGTGATGGGCTATTACGACGGCAACACGGTCACTGCGTTGTGGAACTACGCGCAGCACTTCGCGATGAGCGATAACGCCTATACGTCGACCTACGGACCGTCGACGCCCGGTGCGCTCGAAGTGGTCTCGGGGCAGACCAACGGCATGAAGGTTGTGCTCACAACGAAGCAGCCTTCGACCGCCGGTTCGTACTATGTGAACGACGGGCAGGGTGGCTTCACGATGATCAATGACGTCGATCCCGCCAACGACCTCTGCTCGAGCACGACCGACACGGCGCAGATGACCGGCAAGAATATCGGCGACCTGCTGAACGCGCGCAATGTCTCGTGGGGCGGCTTCATGGGCGGCTTCAACCTCGCGACGACGAACAGCAACGGCACGACCGGCTGCAAGCGCAGCACGCTTTCGCCGGTGGTCGGCGCGTCTACGGCCGACTATATTCCGCACCACAACTGGTTCCAGTACTACGCGTCGACCTCAAACCCGCAGCATCTGCGTCCGAGTTCGCTCGCCGCAATCGGGCACACCGAGGGCAAGAATGGGAACGCCGACCCGGCGAATCACCAGTACGATACCGACGACTTTTTCAATGCGGTGAAAGCGGGTAATTTCCCGTCGGTGAGCTTCCTCAAGGCTCCGGCCTATCAGGACGGCCACGCGGGTTATTCGGATCCGCTCGACGAGCAGGCCTTCGTCGCGAAGGTCGTGAACTTCCTGCAGGAACAGCACGACTGGGAAGATACGGCCGTTATCGTGGCATGGGATGACTCGGACGGCTGGTACGACCATGCGTACGCGCAACCCACTCGCGCTTCGTACGATAACGTGGCCGACCAGTTGACCGCGGCCGGCATCTGCGGCACGGGTTCGGCGCCGGCCGGCTTGAGCGGCAAGCCCGTGAACGGCCGCTGCGGCCCGGGCACGCGCATCCCGTTCGTCGTGATCTCGCCGTGGGCCAGGGAAAATTACGTCGACCATACCCAGATCGACCAGGCTTCCGTGGTGCGTTTCATCGAAGACAACTGGCTTGATGGTCAGCGCATCGGTGGCGGTTCGTTCGATGCGACGGCAGGCAGCATCATGGGCCTGTTCGACTTCGACCGCCGCGGCCGCGGCCACGACGACCGCAGGGTGTTCCTCGACCCGGCGACGGGCGTGGTGGTCGACAAGGCACCGAAGGTCTAACAGCTTAGGATGGCTGATCGTTGAAGCCTGACAAAAGAAGCGCGCCCCTGCAAGATTCGTCAAGCAGGGGCGCGCTTGATTTTCAGCAGATGATCAGGCGGGGTGGGAAGCGTGCCCGTGATCGCCAAGTCCGTGCTTGTCGTCGTATTCGCGTGAAATATCCTTATTCGTGTAATCCCCCATGCGCCAGGCGGCGAGCAGACTGATCACCGCGCACACGGCGATATAGACCGCAATCGCGTAACCCGTGCTGTAGTACGCGAAGAGCGCAGTGGCGATCAACGGCGCCGGGCCGCCCGCAATCACGGAAGCCAGCTGATACCCGAGCGAGGCGCCGCTGTAGCGCAGCCGCCCCGTGAACGATTCAGCGATGAACGCAGCCTGCGGACCATAGAGCATGGCGTGCGGCACGAGCGAAAGCACGACGGCCGTGACAATCCACGCCGGGTTCCTGGTATCCACCATCCCGAAGTAGATAAAGCCGAAAATGCCCACGGCCACTGCGCCGATCATGTACATGCGCTTGCGTCCGATCAGGTCGGACACGTGCCCAAAGAACGGAATGGTCACGAACTGCAGCACAGCAGCCGCCAACACCGCGCTGAGCATGAGGTCACGCGAAACGTGCAGCGTCTTCACGCCATACGTAAAGACGAAGGCCGTGTAGATGTAGAACGGCGCCTGTTCGGCCATGCGCGCCAACGCCGAAAGGAGAATGTCCTTGGGTTGGCGGCGAATCACTTCGAGCATCGGCGTTTTCTCGATCTTGTTCTCGGCGAGGAGCTTCGCGAAGATCGGTGTTTCGAGAATGTTCAGGCGGATATACAGGCCGATAGCGACGAGCACGATGCTGAGCAGGAACGGCACGCGCCATCCCCACGTCATGAAGCTGTCGCCGGAGAACCGGCTTACGACGAGCACCACGAGATTGGCGATAAAAAGTCCCGCCGGCACGCCGAATTGCGGCCAGGAAGCGACGAAGCCGCGGTGTGAATTGGTGCGCGCCCATTCCATCGACATCAGGACCGAGCCGCCCCATTCGCCGCCCACGCCCACACCCTGAATGAAGCGCAGCACCGTGAGCAAAACGGCGCCCCAGATGCCGATCGACGCATAGGTCGGAACAAAGGCCACGGCGAACGTGGCGACCCCCATCAGCAGCAAGGTGACGATCAGGGTGGCCTTGCGGCCGACGCGATCGCCGTAGTGGCCGAAGATAGCCGCGCCTACCGGCCGGGCGATGAAGCCCACGGCATAGATGAGAAAGGCCTGCAAGGTGCCAACGAGCGGGTCGGATTCAGGAAAGTACAGCTTCGCGAAGATAAGCCCGGTGACTGTACTGTAGAGAAAGAAGTCGTACCATTCGATCGTCGTGCCGATGGTGCTGGCAATCACAGCGCGGCGCAACTGGCGATGAGCGTCTTCCTCCGAAAGGAGCGGGGCTCCTGGTTGATCGGCATTCATTTCGCACCCCCAAGGCAAGCGCGATATGGCCAACGCAAAATGCATGGCCTGGGCTCCCGGTGGTGCGCAAAAAACGTGCCCCAATTCGCCGGGATGATGACTTCGCCGGATCAGGTGGCAGTGATACGTCCCTCGCTAGCGCTCCATCCTGATTGGCATGGGTTGAGACGTTGTTATACAAGTAGATCGTATATCACGTTGTGACGCAATGCGCTTGTTTTGAATGAAATCGCCATGTGGCAGTGCATCACCGACGACGGAGACGCGATGACCCTTTATCCATCCTCGCAGGCGCTCAGCCCTTCCGACTATGTTGCGCGGCATCTGCAGAATTTCGCCTCGTCTGCGCCAGCTTCGGCGATCGGGGGAGGACATCCGCAATGGATCGTGTGGAATGAGCGCGTATTCGTGATCGCGGGCGTTCTGTTCGTTGTACTAATATGTATTGGCGCGCGCCGGGACAAGTCGGCGCTGTTTACGCTAATCCCAGGGGTGTCGTTCGGCCGGCGTCTTTACGTCTGGTGGTCCTGCGCCTGGCGTCAGTGGCTCGCAAGCGCGCTGCTCTTCGCGGTTGGCTTTTTCGTCTTGCGCCTCTCGCTCGGGAAGATCGCCACGCCGCTCATGGCGTTCGCCGCGAATCGGGTTCCACACGATATCGCGCAATCGTCGCCGGCGATTTCGCTTGCGATTGCCGGCATGCCCTTCATCGTGCCCGCGCTGGTTTATGTTCTGCTCAGCCTGCCGCTCGCGGGGTACATGGTGCGCCGCGGGTTGGCCGCGCACGCCATGCCCGCGCCCCGCCATTTCGGCTTCTGGCGCGCAACGCTGCTCGGCTTGACTACGTATGCGTGGACGCTGCCAGGCAGCCTCGCTATCGCCAATGTTGGCATTTCCTCTTTGCATCCACTCGCAGATGCACTGCGCGCGATCCTGCTCGTGGCCTGGGGCATGTATATCGTGTTGCCGCGCCAGGCACGCAGCGTCGCGCGCCTGGCCTCCTCTGCGTAGCAGGCACTTCAGGCCGCCAGATCGACTATCGCTTTCAACGGTATCAGTCGCCATTCGCCGGCGGTCGCGAAAGCGATGATCTGCGAGAACGTGGCGGGCGCGCTTTTGAAAATCTCTGCCTCGAGCGCGGGTGCGCTGCCGGTGCGATTGATGACCGAATCCGGGTCCTCGTCCAGCAGCCCGTAGAACACCTCGACGACGATGTGGCCGCCCACAGGACCAAGACGCGTCAATGCGCCGACGCCGAGCTTGTCATCCTGAGTGCCGAGCAAGGCGTCCTCGCTGAAGGTCACGCCAATGGGCGCAAGCTTGAGCACCGGAACTTGCGCTTCAGCGAGGATATAAAACCATAACGGCGTGTCGTTCCTGAAGGTATCGCCAAGCGCTGGGCTCTCGCCATCCGCATTGAGCGACGCAATGCGATCGAATCGGAACGTCTTCGACGGATCGCTCGCAACCTGTGTGCGGACCACGAGTTCGTCGGGGCCGAGCGGCGTCGCGCCGAGAGCGTTCGCCACCGTCTCGCCGCTCGGCAGGCCATAGACGTTGCCGCGCAGCAAGTTGAGCATGGCCAGCGAACGATAACCCTTTGCCGATGCCAGTTTGCTTGCCGAGTCGGGAATCGGCACTTCGGACACGCTGTGCGGCAGTTTAGAAAGGGGATCGACGAGCGATGGATCGAGCTTGTACGCGTATTGCAAACGCTTGACGTCGTTCGACGCATTGTCGGCAACACCGGCTGCGGCTTTGTTCGCGCCATCGAGTCCAGGGCCGCCTTTCTCGCCCGGCAGTGGATGCTCGCGTGGGAAGAAGCGTTGCCAGTCGTCGATCACGTGTGTTTCGGGCAGCCGGTCGAAACCGACGAGGCTATCCTTGTTCGCGTTCGTGCCGTCGAAGATCGGTGCGCTGAAATTGTCGTTCAGCACATAGCCGTTGCGCACGCCCGAATGGCCATACCGGTACGCGGCTCCGCTGAATTCGCGCGGCAGGTTGCGTCTCGCAGGGCCCGGACCGTAGAGCTTGTAGGCATGCGCGCGGTCCTGGTCGTGCGCGGTCACGAATGCGTCGACGACGGACGAATCGACGATCCGATGCAGGAAGTCTTCGACCAGCACGCGCTGATACGCCCAGCGCACCTGCGCGCGCGCCGCTTCGAACAGATCGCTTCCGCGCAGCGTGTCGTCGGCTTTCGCGAGCCGCGCGACGATGCGGTTATGAAAACGCAGGAAAAGCATCTGGATCTGGCAGACGATCGAATTTTCGTCGTTGCGCTTGTCGCCGATGATTGCGCGAGCGTTGTAGGCATTCTCGGTGCGAGGCAGATCATCGTGGCCTTCGATCAACGATGCACCTTGATAGATTCCCTTCTTCGGATGACTTTCGTCCGCATACATGTAGGGCGCATCGTCGGGTCCGGGACCGTACACATTGTCGAGGTCGAAGCGCGGCGTGCGCAGGTTCGTCGGAATCTGGCCTGTCGCGCGCGCCTGGATCAAGGTCAGCTGCGACGTGGTATCGAGCGTCAGGTCGTGATCGATGAACTGGCCGAAATACGTGTATCCGGCTGGCACATAGAGGTTCTCTTCGGGGTCGGGATCGTTCGATACGGTATCCGCGGCTGACTGCATGCCTCGCGCGAGTACGGCGAGGCTCGCGGGGTCATAGTGATTGAAGCGCGGCGGGAAAATCGAAGTCAACTCTTCGTTCAGGCGGCTCATTCCCGCATGTTGTTCGACGAGATTGCGCGGTGTACCTTTGGGATTCATCATCGCTCTCCTAAGTAATTCATCGAAGAAAAGACACTTCGCAAGCTAGCTTGCGAAGGATCCCGTTCGACTTCAGACTGGATTGATTACTTTTGGGTACTGGCAGCGACGATCGCCGCATAGGGAGCGAGCGGATTGACAGGAAGCAGGGTTAGTCTTTTTGAAAGCTTTGAATGTGCGGCAACGCACGCCAGGGCGGCGCTTCGATTTGCGAACGTTCGACAATCCGCGTGGTCGATTGCGCCAGAGAAGGCAGGCCGATGATTACGTGACGGTGTTCGCGTGTTGAGCGCCGAACTGCAGCGCCGCGAGTTGCGCATAAAGCGGCGAACTCTGCAGCAGTTCCGCGTGACGGCCTTGCGCTACGATACGGCCTTGTTCCATGACGACAATGCGGTCGGCTTGCTGCACGGTGGCGAGACGATGCGCGATGACGAGCGTCGTGCGGTTTTGCGCGGCGTTGTCCAGCGCCGTTTGCACGAGGCGTTCGCTCGCGGCGTCGAGCGCGCTGGTCGCTTCGTCGAGCAGCAGGATGGGCGGGTTCTTGAGGATCGCGCGCGCGATGGCAATGCGCTGACGTTGACCGCCGGAAAGGCGCACGCCACGTTCACCAAGAAAGGTGTCGTAGCCCTGCGGCAGTTGCTCGATAAATCCGGCCGCAGCGGCCATTTCGGCCGCGTGCTGGACGGCTTCGAGCGTGGCGTCGGGCGAGCCATAGCGAATGTTGTCGAGCACGCTGCCCGAAAAGATCACGGACTCCTGCAGCACGACGCCGATCGCGTGGCGCAACGCCGCGAGCGAGACCTGTTGCGTCGGCACACCGTTGATGCTGAGGGTGCCCGACTGCGGATCGTAAAAACGCAGAAGCAATTGAAAGAGCGTGGTTTTGCCTGCGCCGGACGGACCGACGAGCGCGACATGTTCGCCCGGGCGCACGTCGAGCGAGAAGGCGTCGAGCGCAGCGATGCCAGGCCGCGAGGGGTAGGAAAAGCAAACGTTGTCGAACCGGATGCCCGTGCCGTGAGCCGGCAGCGGCACGGTTGCTGTGGCCTGCGCTACGGGCGAGCGCGCGGCGAGCAGTTGCAGCAGCCGTTCGGTGGCGCCAGCGGCCCGCTGCAGATCGCCCCACACCTCGGCAACGGCGCCCACGGCGCCAGCCGTGAACACCGCGTAGAGAATGAACTGGGAGAGCTGGCCCGCGCTCATCTGTCCGGCGAGTACCGCCTGCGCGCCGAGCCACAGCACGAACACGATAGCGGCGAACACGAAGACGATCACGACGGCCGTCAATCCCGCGCGCGCCCGAATGCGTTTGAGCGCCGTTTCAAAGGCCGTTTCCACGGCACCGCCAAAGCGATTCGCCTCGAACGACTCCTGCGCATACGACTGAACGGTGGGCATGGCATTGAGCACTTCACCCGCCAAAGCGCTTGCGCTCGCAACCTTGTCCTGGCTCGCGCGCGAAAGCCGCCGCACGCGCCGCCCGAAGATGACGATAGGTGCGACCACAACGACCAGTGTCGCGATGATGTAGCCGGACAGCACGGGGCTCGTCGTGGCGAGCATGACTACGCCGCCGACCATGAGCAGTAAATTGCGCAGGCCCAGTGAGAGACTGGTGCCCACCACGGTTTGGATCAGCGTTGTGTCGGTGGTGAGCCGCGAGAGCACTTCGCCCGATTGCGTGGTCTCGAAGAATTGCGGGCTCATTCGTATCACGTGGTCGTATACGGCGCGCCGCAAGTCGGCCGTCACCCGCTCGCCCAGCCAGGAAACCCAATAGAAGCGCAACGCCGTGGCGGCGGCCAGGATCAGCGAAACCACGAAGAGCGCGATGAAGTAGCGATCGATATGCGTGCGATCGCCGCTCGCGAAACCACGGTCGATCAGATACTTGAACGCCACCGGCAGCGCGAGCGTTGCGCCCGCCGAGGTCAGCAGCGCGAGGAATGCGAGCGCCCAGCGCCCCGCATAGGGGCGCAGGAAGGGCAGAAGGGCGAAAAGGGGCGCGACGCGTGACGGTCGGGCGGCGACATCTGACATGGAACGTCCTGGTGGATCGGCGATGGTTCAATTGTGCCAGCCCGTGGCGGAGCGAGGCTGGCGAGGGATGGGTTATGGCGAAGGCGGCGTCGCCCCTGAGGGTGCCCCACGACGGAATTGCTCGCGCTCTTCCGGCGTCATGTGCTGCCACTGTTGCCACTGGTGCCAGTGCATGCGTCTGCGGCAGCCGCCATGCCCGCGGAATCCGCCGAACAGGATCCGGCAAAGCACCAGCAGGCCAATTGCGCGTGGATAGTCGATGGCATGCGCGCCCGCCACGATTGCCGGGGCGATCCAGTTCCACAGGCCCATGACGATCGCGCCCAGCAGCGCGATGACCACCACCATCAGCAGCGCCTTGGCGAATATTTTGCGGCGAAACTTCATTCCATTCTCCTTCGGTTCAATTATCGACGTCGTCCCATGACGCGCGCAAACGTTCGCGCAGATGCAATACCGCATAACGTTTGCGCGCCAGCAGTGTGTTCACGCCGACCCCGCTCCCGGCCGCCATCTCCTTGAAACTGCGCCCGTCCAGTTCGTGCGCGATGAACACCTCGCGTTGGCTCGCCGGCAATTCGTCGAGCGCGGCGCGCAGTGTGTCGAGCATCGCCGCGCGCGCGTAGGCGGCCTCGGGGCCAGCATCCGGCGAGGGCAGTGCGAGGTCGAGCCGATATTCGCTCGCAGCCTCTTCAGGCTCGGTGAGCGGCACTTCCTTGCGTTTGCGAAACCGGTCGACGATGCGATTTCGCGCCACGCGAAAGAGCCACGCGCCAACCTGCTCGATGGGCTCCGGGAGCCGCCATGCCTGAACGAGTTCTTCGAATACGTCCTGAAGAATGTCCTCGGCTTCATCCTGATCGATCACGCGGCGACGGATGAAATTGCGCAGCCTCGGGCGCTCGCGGGCGACGGTGTCGGCGATTTCGCGGTCCTGCGTGGTGAGCGGGCTCGGGGTGGGCGGCGTTTCCATACCCGTGTAGACGAATCAGAAAGAGAAATATTGTGGCGCGTAATCGTCCGTTATATGTGGCATGAATATTTCGCTTAACAAGGGCGATGAAAGCGGACATTTTTTATTGACATCAGTCACTATATTTCGGCCACAATGCTGGCAACGAAGAAAACCAACAAATTCACACGCTATCGGTCATGCACATTCACGAGCCTGGCAGCGGTACTGCGTCAAAAACTCTAGAGCGTCTCGCGGACCCTGGGCAGTTGCCCCTGGAAACACCCCTGCCTTTGGCGGTGTTTCACCAAGATGGAACGATGCTGCTGCCGCAAGGCGGAGTGCTGAACAGCGAGCAGCGCGATTTCCTCTTCGAGCATTTCCAGCCTTATCGCAACACGGCAGAGGAGGCGAGTTTCGCGAACGCGCAAGACGGCGTTGCCAATCGCGCCGATCGTGGAAAGGGTCCGTTGACGCTGGACGACATGAATCTCGCCATTGGCGCGCTGCTAGGCATACGCAGCCAGGCGGGCACGGGGCGCGAGATGCTGCCGTGCCGGCTGATCGGTTTCCGGGCAGGCGGTGCGATGTTCGTTACGCCTCCTGCTGCGGCGAAGCCCGTATGGGAGCCGTTCCCGGGGGAACAGGTCGAAATCGTTGCGATCGCAACACAAGCCGTGTTCTGGCTCGTCTGTACCGTCGAGGCGGTCTGCACGCACCCGTTCCGCTATCTCGTGCTCTCGGAGCCCGGCACCTTACGCCGGCTGCGCGAACGCCGCGCCGTGCGCGTGCGCACGCAACTCGCGGTGCGTTATGGCGTCGATTTGACGGGCGCGCAACTGGACTGGCTCGCCATTGGCTGCGATATCAGCGTGCTGGGCATGTCGCTCGCCGCCGGGCGCAAGATCGGCGAGGTGGGCGAGCGCATTTGCGTGGAGTTTCCGATCGAGGTGGGGAATGCCGGGGCGACGTTCCAGGCCGTCGCCGTGATCCGCAATCTGCGCGCCAATAACCCGCAGGAAGGACTGACCCTGCACGGACTGGAATTCGACGCGCTTTCGCACGAGAGTCAGGTCGCCCTCAAGACCTTCGTGTTCGATCGGCAGGACGCCGTGTCTTACTGGGCTGGCATGCCGATCTGAACGGGTAATTCGATAGCGCCTAGTTGCGCTTACTGCGCGTTGCCGGTGCTGCCCCCTTTTTCGCGGCAGCGGTGCGAGCAGTGCCCGCAGCGTTGGCCGTGGTTTTCGCGGCGGCTTTGTTGGTCGAAGCGGCGGTGGGCGTGGTGGTCGATGTCGCTGTGGCGAGTGCGTAGCCCTGCGTCTTCGCTGTCATGTGTTCGGCGATCAATTCGGTCTGAAACCGGTTGATGGTGTCCGGGTCCGTAAAGATGGTCTGTGTATTGTTTTGCGCCGTGTACCCGGCGCCTCCCGGCATGCCCTTGATCACGAACGTTCCCTCGCCGGAAGCCGACCAGTTCACCGATCCCTCGCCGCCCACTTTGCCATCGGCTACGAATCCCTTCGTATGACTGATTTGATGGGTCGCCGATTCGCCGATCACGAAGAATGTGTTGAATTTGGTCGGGTTCTGGGCGATATCGGAATCGAGTAGCTGTTTTTCATGCACGCCGCCCGCCTGGCTCCTGTCGAGCGTGATCATCATGGTGATGGTCGGGTCGAGCGCTTGCTGCATGAGGATTTCGTTGAGTTCTTCGTCGTCGAATCCGAACATGTTCATGTATAGCGAAACGCTGGCGCGGGAAAGGATGTACTTCAGGATATTGTGAACGTCATCGCGTCCCACGTAGAAGAGATGGAAGTCCTTGCTAGCCGTGCTCGAGTAGCTTTTCTCGCGCGTGTATTGCTGGAGCTCGAGCAGATCGAAAGTCTGCAGGGTTTGCGTGACATCGGCTATGACATTGCTCGCACTAACGTTTTCAGCCGTTTCAGGTCTCCTCATGCAGGTCAATGCAATGACCGGGTATTCGAACTCGAAGGCATGGGCGTGAACGTGCAATTCGGGTCCTTGTGCGCCGGATCTTTGCAGCAGGCCAGCAGGGCACTGACTGACGCGAGGTTTGCCTTGTCCCATTGCTCCGCGCTCATGGCGTTGTCGGTCGGCATCCAGTGGTTCAGCGGATAGCTGTTGGCGAGCTGGTCGTTTCCAGGCGCTTTCAAATTCCCCGTCGAGAGGCCGAGATAGGCGGTGCAGCTCTGCTCGCTGCCGATGCGGTGGCAGCCAATGCAGGTGTTGCCAGGCGTGCTCATCGTCATGAGGTGATATGACGAGAAGGCCTGCCCAATGCTTGAATACTTTCCCCATGGGTCTGTGGGCACCTTGTCCCACACCTGCCCGATATACGGGCTGAAGATGAAGGGCCCGGCATCGTGGCATTTGAGGCAAGTGGGGTTGCCCGCCGTGCTGGTGGCAACTATTGCAGGTGTCGCCCAGAATTCCACTGCGGAGGGCTGACCTGAAGGCGGTCTTCTCTCGTTTGGCGGTGGCACGCGTGTCGCGATGAATCCACTACTCGCAGGCATGTCGGCGTGCGATTGCGATTGCGGTTTCGGTCTCGGCGACGGCGGCTTCGACGCAAACCAGCAGGTCTTGCCGTTGCCCGAGTGATGCATCACGACCACCACGAGGTCATAGAGCGGATCCTTGTCGGGGCGCAGCACGTCGCGGCGGCAGTACGCGGAAATCTGCGTGTTGCCGCGCGACAGATTCAGGATCTTCGAAAACGGAATGCACTGACCTTTGGCTTCCGAGGTTGGACTCAGCAATGAAGGCTTGTCGCAGCGCGCGGGAGATTCGTTTGGCCCGGGAGGTTTTCCGTCGACCGTAATGGGAATGTCCGTTCCGTCATTGCAGTTGAACGGCGGGATTTCGCCAATTTCCCTCACGCATTGATCGGCGTATTCGAGCAATGTCTGCTCATGCGTAAAGGCGGCAAGGGGCACAGCCAACAAGAAGCACAAAGCGATCAGGCGGATGCGGGAAGACATGGTCATGCTCCGCTCTTCATCTGCATTTGCGCGACTTTGCGAATCGCTTCCCGGTACTTGACGTAGCCTGTGCAGCGGCACAGGTTTCCCCCTACCCAGGTGTCGATTTCCGCTTCGAGCTGGTCTGCGCTAATTCGATACGCTTTCACGTGTTCGAGCATGGCGGTCGCCGCCATCAGAAAGCCAGGCGTGCAGTAGCCGCACTGAAACGCGAAAGTTTCGAGGAAAGTCTGCTGCAGTGGCGAAAGCCTGTTGCCGTCCGCGAGGCTCTCTACGGTATAGATATATTGATTCGCAACCGCGCTCACGGGCGTGACGCACGCGAGGGTCTTTTCCATCAGCGCGTCCTGGTTGCTGCGCATGCCCACGGTGCACGCACGGCATGCGCCGATGCCACAGCACACCTTGGTCCCCGTCAGGTCGAGGCGCTCGTGAAGGAATTCAGCGAGGCTCATGTCGGCATCGGCGGCCAGCACCATGACGGCGTGTCCGTTCACGTGAATCTTGACGTCGGCTTCGCTCACTTCAGGACCTCGCGTATCTTGTCGGGCGTGACTGGGGTGTTCCTGAAGCGATGCCCGGTTGCCATGGCCAGTGCGTTCAGCAGTGCGGGCGCGATGGGGCACATCACGGCCTCGCCGATACCGCGCGCGCTGTGATGGTCTTTGCCCGCGGGCGGCGGCAACGCAATGAGTTCCTGGCGCGGGACATCGGTCATGCGCGTGATGAGGTAGCGGTCGAGATTCCACGTGCCGTTGCCGGGACCGAGATTGCCGAGCGGACACACTTCGCTCAGCACATTGCTCATCGCCATGGCTACGGCACCTTGCGACTGGCCTTGCACGATCTCAGGACAAATCAGGCGGCCGGCGCTGAGCGTCGTGACGACATGCTCAACCTTCACGCGCCCGCTTGCGGGGCTCACGGACACTGCGACAAGCGCCGCTGAAGGCGCATAGTTCGTGCGCCCGAATCCGACTGCGTCCTTTGGCTCCAGCAACTCGCCGTGAGGCACGCTCTTGAGATTGTGCGTATCGGGGCCAACGGCGATGAAGTCGCAGTCCATCTCGGCCGGCCCCGACGCGAACGTGTACTGGCTGCGCCAGAATCCGCCCGCGTAGGTAATATGCGCGGCGGCCACGGTAGGCAACTGCAGGCGGTTGATCTCGTCGAGCAGCGCCGGCCAGCCGATCGGCTCGCGACCGGCGGCCGTGAGCTTTCCATTCACCCACTTGAGGTCTTGCCGTTCGACGTGCGGGTTATGCCATATCGCGCGTGCGGCGGGCAGCACGCTTTGCAACAGCAACACCATGGCGGCACGGTCCACCGCCTGAAAGTGCTGGAATGCACCGAGGCAGGCGCTCGAAGAGCCAAACGGGCTCGAAATGGGATAGCTTCGGCTGTCGAACCATTTGCCCAGAATCTTGTAGTTGAAATCCGGTATTTGAAATGCTTCGACCTCGCTCATGGTGATTTTCTGCGCGTTCTGCCCGAGGCAGGCGGCGGGCGCGAGCGCCAATGTCGTCGCCGCGCCATTGCCCATATCGGTGTAATGCGTCAGCACGTGCAGGCCCGCGTTCGGTTGAATCTGGACCATCGCGAATACGGGGTCCTTCCCGGTGCCGTAGGCCTGGTTCGACATGGCAAGCCCGACGCCATACCGCAACCCGTGCGCGCGCCGTTGCGCACGCACGCTTTCCCTGCTGCGCCATAACTCGTGCGCTTCAAGCCCGTTCAGCAGTCCTTCGAGTTGGAGATCGAACAGGATGGGCGCGCCAGTGAGTGTTTTGCCGTGACCCTTGCCAAGCAGGTTGTTGCGCCGGATCTCGAACGGACTCTTATGCAGAGCCTGCGCGGCCTCGTCCATGAGCGTTTCGATGGCGAGGTAAGCCTGGGGACCGCCGAAGCCGCGCTGCGAGCCGCCGAACAAATCGGGCGTATAGCTCACGGCGCTTTGCGCACTGGCGCGCGGAATGTCATAGCAACTCATCGCGCTCATGGCGGCGAGGTCGCCAACGGCGCCCGTGAGGTTTTGCTTGCCGCCGCCATTGAAGGTGAACGAACTGTCGAGCGCCTGGAGCTTGCCGTCATTGTCGAGCCAGATGGTCTCCGTGAATGCGGTCTCCGAGCGCTTCAAGCCGACCTGGAACTGCTCGTAGCGAGACTGTTGCCAGCGCAGCGCACCTTTGGCGAATGGCGCGGCGAGGGCGAGATAAACGGGAAAATTCGAATCGTCGCGGCCGCCGAAACCACCGCCCGGGTAGCAGCTGATCACGTGCACGTGCTTGACGTTGATATGGCTACCGGAAAACACGTCGCCTGCGCCCAGGCCGTCGCCGCGCGGCGATTGCGTGCCGAGAACCAGATGCAGACAACCGGAGTCCGCCTGAAACCAGGCCAGTCCCGACTCCGGTTCCATGAACATGGGATCGATTGCGGGCGTCGTAAAAGAACCAGTGAACGGGTGCCAGGTCTTGCTGTCGACTTTGCTTCCGGCCAGATCCAGAATTTCCTTTCTGATTGTCTTGCACGTCTCGCTGAATGCTTGAGTCGGGCGCCCCTTGTTGTCCACGGCCATCTGGAGGTTCGAAAACGACTTGTCGTCGTCGCGCACATAGATCTTGGACGCGGAGGGATACCAGTCGGTCGACGCGGCGCTTTTCGATACCGTTGCGCCGTAGCGGATCACCGAATCGTTGAAATCGAGCAGCTTTTTTGCGTGGCGATACGCATCGAAGTTTTCGAAGATCAACAAGGCGACCGGCTGGCCGTAGCAATTGGCGGGTTGGCCTTTTTGCGCGAAGAGGAAGATATCCTCGTGATGTAACGGATCCGCCTCGGAAGCGAGATAGATGCGATTGTCGTTCAGTGTCTGGTTGGACACCACGGCAATCGGGCGAAGATCGTGCGGCAATACGCTCAGGTCGAAGTCTTCGAAATTCTTGTCGACGCAATTACATCTCAGCGCATATAACCAGTTTTCTTCTTTCGGCCAGCCGTCGAAGTCCCGCGCCTTGTAATCGCGTGCGTAGATCTTTGCGCCTGTGACCTTGGGTACGCCCTCGATTCGCCAGCGCGCCTTGCCTGGCTCCGGCGCCCAGTCCGGCGCGCCATTCTCTGATTGCGGCGTGGAGTGGGCGTTCGTCGCGGCATTCGCGGCGGTGCCAGGGGCCGGGCGCTGTGATGAACAGGCGGCCGTGAATGCGGCGACGGAGCTGACCGAGATCGTGAATGCGCCGCTCCCCATGGCTTTGAGGAATGTCCGGCGGGTGATCGGAACATCGCAAGCCATGTCGCGCCTCCACGTTTGCTTCGCTATTTCATGTCGCGCGCAACGCGAAAACCATTGGCTTCGTAGCGAACGCTGCTGTCGTATTTAAAGCGCGTGGCGGCGAGCATATAGCCCGCGCCGTCGCGCCACGACCCGCCGCGGATCACGCGCGTCTGGCAATTGGGCTCGTCCCATGAGTGGCCGTCGTTCGGAGCGTTCTTGTAAGAGTTGTGCCAGCAGTCGCTGACCCATTCCCAAACGCCTCCGGCCATGTCGTAGAAGCCAAACGCATTGGCCGGAAATGACCCGACGTCGGCGGGCGCCTCGACGCGCCATGGCGGCCCGCAATCCTTGCAGTTCGCTGTGCCCTTGCGCATATCGTTGCCCCACCAGTAGCGCGTTTCGGTGCCGGCGCGCGCCGCATATTCCCATTCCGCTTCCGTCGGCAAGCGGTAGGGCTTACCGCTCATCTTCGAAAGCCATTTGACGTATTGCTGCGCGTCGTCCCAGCTCAGGTCGCGCACGGGCGCGTTCGGCGAGGCGTTGTTCTCGTTCGACAAGCGCGGGCAGGCGCTGGCGGCCACGCACGCGTCCCACTGCGCCACCGTCACCGCATATTTCGCGAGCGCATAGCTATGGCTGATCGTTACGTGGTGCGCGGGCCGCTCCGATGCGTCGTCGTTGTCGATGCCCATGGTGAAGTTGCCGGGCGTCACCGCGATCAGCACCGGGCAACCTGGGCAGTCCTGAATGTCGTGAGGACCCGGTTTCGAAATGGCGGGGTTGGCCTTCGCAGCCACCGCGGCTGCTGCTGCGGCCGTTGCCGCGGCCGCAGCGGGAGCTGCGGAGGCGGGCGCGGCCTTCGTCTGCGCGGCTGGCGGGGCGGCCGGGGGAGGCGCTGTCTTTGCCTGAGGCGCGGGCGTCGGTGCGGGTGCCGGTGTGGGCGTGGGCGTGGCGGCAGCGGGACTGCTAGCCGCGTGCATGGTCGGCGTAGCGGGCGCGGCGGACGCTGCAGGCGGTTTCGATGCCTCCGCACGCAATCGCGCAAGGCGGGCCTGCGCGAGCGGCGCGAAGCGTCCATTCGGATAGGCCTTGAGGTACGCCTCGTAGTCGCTGGCGTATTGACTGTCCTTGATCGAATTCCAGAACGTGATTTCGTATTCCTGGGAGGTGTCTTTCGGCATCAGGCCGACTCGCACGATCGCAACGCCATAGCGCTGGCGCGCTGCGCTGGCCGCTGTGATCCGCTCATGCGTGCCGTGGACGGTTGCGTACCCACCCGGGTCTTGCGGCTCGAAACGCGGCTGCACGCGAACCGGAGCCGAACGGTCATGCGCAGCCGGCGCGGCTGAACGCAGAATCGAGGTCAGGCCGAGCGAGATCAACAGGCACACAGGCAACACTAGCCGCCTCATGTTCGTTCTCCCTATCAGGTGCCTACCCAGGTGGCAACCCAGGTGCAAACCCAGGCGTCATCGTCTTTCAATGCCGACGGTGCGCTACCCCGCTGCAGTCGCCAGCCGCGCTCGCGTTGGAACGCGGGCCGCCGCCGGAACAAGCACTGCCTGCGCACAACTACAAAATAGCACGCACGCCGGGCGATGCAGTAACTCGGTGGCACCAGCGTGCGCCGCGCCGATTTATCTCCATCCGCTTGAATCCGACCTAAGCTGTAGAACACGCACCGAACTCCAAAGCCGTGCACCGTCTGCCGAACAAGGAGCACGAAGATGCAACGAAGAGCCACCCTCCTGGCCCTGGCAGCGGCCGTACTGATGCCGCGCCTCGCGTTTGCCGAGCGCACCCCTTCGCCGTCCGGCGCGGAGGCCTACATCATCTGGCCGCCGGATGGCGCGACGATTCCCACCGGCAAGTTCTGGGTTCGCATGGGGCTGCGCAACATGGGCGTCTGCCCCAAGGGGATCAACAAGCCGAATACTGGCCATCATCACTTGCTCATCGACACGGACCTTCCGCCGCTCGATCAGCCGATCCCGTCGGATCGCAATCATCTTCATTTCGGCGCGGGCGAAACGGAAGCCCGGATCGAGCTGCCGCCGGGCAAGCACACGCTGCAGATGCTGATGGGCGACTACAATCACGTGCCGCACGATCCCCCGGTGTACTCGAAGAAGATCACGGTCACGGTGAAATAGTGAAGGACATCCGTCTTTAGCCGCAGCGCAAAAGAAGCGGGAGTGCATGCCATGAACAGGTTCCTTGTTTTTGCTGCCAGCCTCGCGCTGCTCGCGGGCGGTGCGGCGCATGCAGGCACGACGCCGGCCGACCCGAACGCGCATGTCTATATAGGTTGGCCCAACGACGGCCAGGTGATGCCCGCCGGGCGGCCGTTTCGCGTGTGGTTCGGCCTGCGCAACATGGGCGTGGCGCCTGCGGAAGTCGAGTTTCCCAACACGGGCCACCATCACTTGCTCGTCGATACGGACTTGCCACCGATGGATCAGCCCATTCCATCCGATCGCAACCACCTGCACTTCGGCGCCGGCCAGACCGAAACCACGCTTCAGTTGCCGCCCGGCAAACACACGCTGCAGCTGCTGATGGGCGACGCTCACCATGTGCCGCACAACCCGCCTGTGTACTCGAAGAAAATCACCATATACGTTAAGTGATCCATACGAATTGCTCGCGCACACTACGGTGATGCACGAACGTTTGCGACGCTTCGACGTCCCCCCGCCCACCTGTGTTCGCAGCTGGCCAACATAAGTCGCGCGACGAGTTGGCGCTCACCCATCACACCGCACGCTCGGCGAGCGCCATTCGCTGCGCGTGAGACTCCGGAAAATCCAGCATATTCCTTATACAGCGGGCGATTCGCCGCCGTGCGATCGCGTGCTCGTGCACCTGGCATGCCTCATGCCTTGTTGGACCCGAGCCCGCAACCTTGCAGCTCAAAACCCCAACACCATTGCATTCCTTATCTGGAGAACTGCCATGAGCAAGCTGATGATTGCAGACCTGAGCGTTGCACAAGAACTCGATAGCCGTGAAATGAGCGCCGTGCGCGGCGGCAACCTGGGCTTTGGCCCGCTGCCCATCTTCTATCCGAGCGTGCCTAGCGTGAAGGTCAGCACCACCAACTTCACCGCCGAGCAAGTGATTGGCCAGACCAACAGCATCATGAGCAACACGGGCAACGACGTGGCGTTGGTGACGGGCATTTCCTCGTCGACCAACCCGATGCAAACGGCGCACAACACGATCAACTTCTGATCGTGCTGCGAGCCGTGGAGGCTTACCCGCCTCCACGGCGCAGCCCTCCACCGCATCCGTTGTCCACCGCTTCTTCGTCGCGCCACACTCGTCGCCGCCTTCCGCTCAAGGAGTCGATCGTGAACACACTGCTCTCGCCGTCCGCCACAGACGTACCCGGTGGCGTGTCGCGTTGGCTGACCCGCTTCGTCGGAACAGCTGGGTTGTGTGCCGTGGCGCTATGCGGTTGCACGGATCTGAGCACGCCTGCGTACCGGCGCCCCGACATGCCTGCGAAGGACGCCTGGGCGCATACGAACCGCACGTTTTCCGCGGCCGATACGGTCAATCCGCAGTGGTGGAAAGAGTTCGACGATCCCTACCTGAATTCACTCATAGAAAAGGCGATTGCGGGCAACGTCGATATCCGGGTGCTGGCGGCGCGCATTGGCGTGGCCGGCGCGCAGATCGGGGAAGTGCAGGCCGGTGCACTGCCCACGGTCGACGCGGGCGCGGGTATCGACTATGAGAAGAGCACGGGGCAAGCGCTCTCGAAGACCTATAACGTCGCCACTCAGGTGAACTGGGATATCGATATCTGGGGCAAAGTCGAAAAAAGCGTGCAGGCTCAAAAGGCCGAGTATCACGCTACCGAAGCGGATTGGCGTGCAGGCTATTTGACGCTCGTTACGGAAGTGGCGAGCACTTATTTCCAGATCCTCCAGTTCGACGACCAGATCCGGGACGAGCAGGACACGCTCAACAGGAACAAGCAGATTCTCACCATTTATCAGCAGATGTACGCAAACGGTGTGGCGCCCAAGACCGAAGTGCTGCGTCAGGGCGCTGAAGTCAACGGCGTGGCGAACGAACTGCTGGAACTGCACCGCGAGCGCGATACCGCCGAGAACACCCTTGCCACGCTGGTCGGTGTGCCCGCTGGCGAGTTCAAAATGCCGGTGGGCCAGTTGCGCGAGCGCGTGAAGCTGCCGGACGTGCCGATGGGCCTGCCCGCGCAGTTACTGGGGCGCCGCCCCGATGTGGTGGCCGCGCAGTACCGCATTCTCGAATCGTATGATCAAGTCGGTTCCGCGCGGCTCGCGCAATTGCCGACCATCAGTCTCACGGGCCGGGCCGGCACGGCTGCGTTTTCGCTTTCCGATCTTTTCAAGGTGTTCACGCTGAGTTTCATGCCGAGCATCGACTTCCCGATGTTCGACCCCGGTGTACACGCCCACATCAAGACGACGGAGGCCGAGAGCAAGGTTGCCGAGGAGCAGTATCGCCAGGTGGTGTTCACGGCGTTCGAAGAAGTCGAGAACGCGCTCGTCAATCTCGACGCGCATAAAAAGCAGCGCATCGAACTGCTGCAGCAGAACGAGCGTCTTCGCACGGTCGCGGGGCAGGTCGAGGCGCAGTTGAAAGAAGGGCTCGTATCGCAGCTCGAAGTATTGGAGTCCGAACGTTCGCTTGCTTCCGCGGAACAGTCGCTTCTGTCCAACCATGAGCTGATCCTGAGCGACACTGTCACCCTCTACAAGGCGATCGGCGGCGGCTGGCCCGACGTCGATGTGGCCAATGTGGCCTCGAATTCCGCTGTGTCGGCAGCGCCAGTCAAGTGAGCGCGCGCGTTGCGTCAGGGCCCGTCAGTTGTTTGACTCCAGCCAACAGTCGCCTACACTTTTCTAACACCCCGATCGCCATGTGCAAGGCGCGCGGCTTCTCAAGGAGAGTCAGTGCGCACGCGGCGCTTGCGCCACGCGCGGCCTGGCTGACAACTTCTGATCGCTGGCGGAATCATGGTGCCTGACGCCGCTTCCATTGCCGAGAGCCAGACATCGCTCGACCGGACGTTCGATATCGTGCTGCGGCCGATATCGCATACGGAGCTGGGCGAGATCCGCATCGACAAGGATCTGTTCGCAGTTGGGCGGACACAGCCGCCCTTCGCCTCGGCGCAGCCTGAGGTCGTCGTGGATGTTTCGCGCCGTCACGCGCGCATCTTCCGGGAGGGCGCGTCGGCCTACGTGGCCGACCTGGGCAGCAAGAACGGCACGGCGGTCAACGGCATCGAAGTGACCCAGAAGCCCCACGTGCTCAACGACGGCGACGAACTGAGTTTTGCCGGCGCGCTCGCGTTTCGCGTGAGCTTCGCGCCGCGTGCGCCGCGCGCGGCCGCGCGGGCAACCGTGGTGACGCTTACGCCCGAGCGCGCCGATCTCGGCTTGCAGCAGATCGTTGTTACGAGTTTTCCGTTCCTGGTCAGCAAGGCCGACGAGACGTTCTCGCAGTATCACGACGCGTTTCCGCATCAGGTGAATTATTTGTCGCGACGCCACGCGCACATCTATGCAGAAGACGACGCGATGTATGTCGAAGACCTTGGGAGCACCAACGGCACGTTCCTCGACGGGCAGCGGCTCGACGATCACGCGGTCAGGCTCCAGGACGGCCAGCGCATCGCATTTGGCGGCGAGCACTTCGTCTACCGCGTTGGCCTCGAAAGCACGAGTGGAAGCGATGCCACCGTGACGGCGACGCGCGAGCGCCTCGCCTCGGTGCTCGCGGAAGACGCCGACCGCACGACCTTTATTGGCAGCGCACACTCGTTTCTCGACATTTTCTGCACACCTCCCGCGCCCGCACAGGACGACGAGATCAATCCCGATGCGCCTCAACAAGCGCCAGAACCCGGCCATGACACGAGACGACGGCGCAACAGAATCGAGGTCTTCCTGAGTGAGCTGAACGAAGCGCTAGGCGGCAGCGGCAAGATCAACATGAGCGCGTTCGTGCGGTGGGGCGGCGGCGGGATTGCCGTGATCTTCGCGCTCGTTGCCCTCACGTATTTCCAGGGCGCGCCACAGCGCGACATGCAGGCGTTGCTTACTACCGGCCAGTTCGAAAACGCGGCGCAGATGGCCGATCAATATCTCGCGCGCCACCCGAACGACAGCACGTGGCGCGCGATGGGGACAGAAGCGCTCATCAAGGCGAACGTGCCCGACTGGGTTGCCGCGATCAACGCGCGTGCGTTCGATCGCGCGCGTGCCATCGTGGAAGACATGCGCACGCTCGCGCGCCACAATCCGGACGCCGCGCCACTCGTGGAAAACATCGGCTGGATCGGCGCGCTGCAATCGTTCGTGCAGGGGCGAGGCGGTCCGCAAGCGCCGATTCGCATCTATCGCGACGAAGCTCCGATCCACGCGTTGACGAGCCGCTGGAACGACGACCCCGGCGAGCATCAGCGTGCATTCGACCGCATCTCGGCGTATGTGCCGGCGTTTGCCGCCGTGTACGCGGATTCGCTCAGCCTCTTGCGCAAGCTCCAGAGCGACGACTCGGTCTATGTGGCTGCGCTCGATCGCATCCAGCAGGCCGTCGACAGCGCGCTCGCGAGCGACCGCTTCGACGCGCTCACCGCGATGCTGAGCGACTACGCGCAGCGCTATCCGCGCCTCGCCGGGCTCGACGCCGTGCGCGCGGATGTCGACGAGTATCAGCAGATCGACAGCGAGGCGCATGCGGGCCATGTGCAGGCCGTGCGCGAGCGCCTGGCCGCCGCTCACTTCGCCACGCCGCCGTTCGCAGCCCATGCGGGCGCGCTCGAAAAGCTTGCGCTAGCGGGAGGGCACGGTGAATCCGTCCCCGCTCATTGAGCGCCTGCGAAAGACGTTCGGCATGCATGGCGTGCATGGGGCGCCCGAGCCGCCACGGCCGCTCGGCGAGGCGTTGGGCGACCACAGCGAGGAGGGTGTCGCGATCCTCACCGCGCGCCCATGGCGTCTCATCGAGGCCACGGTCATCACGATGGTCGCGCTCGTGGTGTGCGGGTTCTTATGGTCGTTCGTCGGGCGTGCCGACGTGATCGTCAGCGCGCAGGGGGCACTTGCTCCGGAGTCCGAAGTGCGCCGCATCTACGCGCCGGTGGACGGCGAACTCGTGGATATCTATATCGCCGAAGGTCAGCCCGTGGAAAAGGACGACGTGATTGGACGCATCAACGCGCGCGGGGCGATCCAGGCGGCGACCAACGCGCTCGACGCGCGTCTGAAGCTCGACGACGCCGAACGCGACTGGAAGGAATTCCCCGAGAAGAAGGCGCTCATGGTGCGTAAGGCCGAGGCGCTCAAGGCGCAGATGGACGTCGAAGAGCATATGCATGAAACGCGTGTCGCGGAAGGCACGAGCAAGCTTCAGCAGGTCGAGAACGCCCAACTCGACGAAGCGCGCGGCAATATCGACAACGCGCGCCACGTGCGCGACCTCGCGAAGGAAGACCAGAACAAGTACGAGCGCCTGTTCGCGCTGCCCGGCGGCGGCGGCGTGTCGCAAAGCCAGGTCGAGGAAAAGCGCAGCGCGTTCGTGCAGGCCGACAATAATTATCGGATCGCACAAGCGCGGCTCACCGAACTGCAGGCACAAACGAGCCACGAGTTCGCACAGACGAAGGCGCAACTCGAAGGCAGCGCCGGGCAGCTCACGTCGCTGCGGATCGAATACGACGCGACTGAGCGCGAGATCGCCAATACCGAGGACAAGCTGCGCTTGCAGGTGCAAACCGCGCGCCTTGCCGCCGACGCCGCGGCGCGCATCCGCTTCGAGAATATCGACAAGGACAACTTCCTGCTCGTGCTCGCGCCGGTCTCGGGCGTGATTACAGACGTGACGACAACGCAGCCCGGCGACAAGATTCAGGCGAACACGCCGCTAGGCGGCATTGCGCCAGCCAATGCGCGCCCGGTCGTGAAGGTTGCGATTGCGGAGCAGGACCGCGCTTTCCTGCACGAGGGTTTGCCCGTCAAGCTGAAATTCAACGCGTTTCCGTATCAGCGTTATGGCGTGGTGGACGGCACGCTCGAATATATTTCGCCGACCACGAAGCCGCAGGCACAGACGAAGGAGCCGGTGTACGAAGGGCGCGTGCGTCTTTCGCGTGACCATTTTTCGATTGGCGGTGCGACGTATCCGCTGCGCTACGGCATGACGGCGACCGCCGAAATCGTGGTGCGCGAACGGCGCCTGATCGACTTCGCGCTGGACCCGTTCCGGCAAATCGCGGGTTGAAGACGCTAATCCATTCAGAATTCGGGAATCAGAAATCAGGGGAACGAAATGACGACAATCGTACGGATCGACGATGAAGCGATCGGCACGGAAGATTTCATCCGCGTGCTGAAACTCACGGGGCAGTTCGAAAGCCTGGTCGAACAGCAGGTGCGCGACCGGCTCACGGTCATCGCCGCAAAGAAAATGGGCGTGCAGGTCGAGCCGGACGAAATCCAGCAGCGCGCCGACCAGTTTCGCCGCGTGCGGGGTCTGCACCGCGCGGCGGATATGAACCGCTACCTGGATGTGTTCGGTATCAGCCTCGACGAATTCGAGCGCTTCATTACCGACACGCTCTATCAGGAGAAGACATTTAACCTGATCTGCAACGACGAGGCGGTCGAAAGCTATTTCAAGCTCAATTCGCCGAAATTTGACAGCATCGAAGTGAGCCATATCGTAGTGGACTCGGAAGGCAAGGCTCGCGAGGTCATGTCGATTCTGGAGGACGAACCGCAGGCGTTCGGCGAAATGGCGCGCGAGCATTCGATCGCGGACACGAGCGAGCGCGGCGGCGTGATCGGCAAGGTGCTGCGCGGGTCCCTGAAAACGGATATCGAGGCGAAGGTGTTCAACGCGCAGGTTGGCGACCTGCTCGGCCCGTTTCCCGCGCCGGACGGCTCGTTCTTCGAGATTTTCTGCGTGACGGCGAAGCATCCGGCGGTGCTCGAAGCGGATGTTTCTTCCGAGGTGCGGCGGCTCCTGCGCGAAGAGTGGCTCGCGGAGCGCGCGCAAGAACATATCATCGACGCGCACTGAGCGCGCAGAGCCACGCAGATGGACACCCAGGCGCCCGCACCGGCCAGCGCACCGTCGCTGGCGGATTTCCTCGCATCGGTCGAACCGCTTTCGCTCTTTTCGCGCGAAGAACTCGACCGCCTTGCCGCGCAGGTCGAAGCGCGCAGCTACGCATTCGGCGACACACTGTGCAAGCGCGGCGAACCGGCAGCCGGACTCTATGTGATCCGCTCGGGCTCGGTGCGCCTGATTGCCGAAGAGCGCGGCAAGGAAATGAGTCTCGGTGTGCGCAAGGAACGCGAAGTGTTTGGCGAGATCGCCATGCTGCGCGATTACTGGCACGAAGTGTCGGTGCGTGCTTCGACGAAAACCGAGGTGCTGTGCATCCCGCGCGCGGCGCTCGAGCCGCTGCTCGCGGCGAATCCGGCCGCGCAATCGTTCGTGACGAGCTATGTGGCGATCAGTTCCGCCGGCGGCTTCGTCACGCGGCTCTTCGACCTGCGCGGCAAGCTTTCGCGCGCGGAGCTGGAAGAGTATGTGTCGAGCGTGGGCGTGAAGCGCGTGAGCGCCGGTAAGGAGATCATCCATCAAGGCGCGGGTGGCGATATGCGCCTGTATGTCGTGCGTCAGGGCGAGGTCAGTATTGCTCGCGAGGAAGACGGCAGCGTCTATCAGATCGCGAAGCTCGGCGCAGGGGAGATCTTCGGCGAACGCGCGTGTCTGCTCCGCCAGGACCAGCCCGCGAGCGTCACGGCGCTCACCGATGTACGGCTGCTGGTGATTCCCGAGAAGACCGTGCACTTCATGCTGGAGCGCAACCCGAAGTTGCGTGAGGTGCTGGAAGAGCGCGTGCGCTTCAACGAACGTGAATTGCAGCGGCAAAAGAAGCTCGCCGAGCGCCGCAGCCGGCCGGTTGCCGTGGACAGCGGCGCGGATGCGAAATTCAGCGAACGCGTGGTCAAGCGCTTCGTGCTGGTCGAACAGGCCGAGGAGATGGACTGCGGCGCGGCGTGCCTCGCGATGATCTGCCGGCACTACGGCATTCCGATGACGCTCGGCAAGCTGCGAGACCTCGCGAACGTGACGACGCAGGGCGCGACGCTGGAGAGTCTCGCACGCACCGGTGAGGCGCTCGGCTTCACCACGCGCGGCGTGCAGTGCACATACGAGGCGATGCAAGGCTTCGATCTGCCCTTCATCGCGCACTGGGAGGGCTACCACTATATCGTCGTGTACGGCGTGTCGAAGCAATGGGTGAGGGTGGCAGACCCGGCGCTCGGCTTTCGCAAACTGAGCGTCGAAGCATTCGAGCGCGGCTGGAACGGCACCTGCCTGTTGTTCACCATGGGCGAGACCACCGGCGCGCAGGCGGCGACGCGCTCGGCGTGGGTGCGCTTCATCGGCTATCTGCTGCCGTACCGGAAAATACTCGCGCACCTGTTTCTCGCGACCTTCGTGATCCAGATGCTGGGCGTGGTGCCGCCGCTCATCATCCAGACGATTCTCGACAGCGTGATCGTCCATCAGAACGTGAGCCTGCTGCATCTCTTGATTGTCGGGCTCATTATCTCGCACGTGTTTACGCAACTCATGACGACGATACGCGCGCATCTGTCGAATTTCATGGTGCGCAGTCTCGACTTCGCGATGATGTCGCAGTTCTTCAAGCACACCATGTCGCTGCCGTTCTCCTTTTTCGCGCGCCGAAAAACGGGCGATATCTTCGCGCGCTTTCAGGAGAACCAAACGATACGCGCGTTCCTGACTGAATCGACGGTGAGCACGGCGCTCAACCTGCTGATGATCTTCATCTACTTCACGATCATGTTCCTCTATAACGTGAAGCTGACACTGCTGCTCATTGCGTTCGTGATTCCCATTATGGCGCTCACCGCCATTGCCACGCCGCGCATCAAGCGCTATGCGCGCGAGGTCTTTGCAGCGTCCACGGACGCGCGATCCATGCTGATGGAGACGCTGGGTGGCGTCGAAACCGTGAAGGGCATGGGCGTAGAACGCGCGGTGCGCCTGAAGTGGGAGCGCAAGTACGCGAAGTCGCTCGAAGTGCAGTATCGCGCGCAGGCATTCAACATACTGGTGGGTCTGGGCAGCCAGTTGCTCAACGCCGCGACCACGATTGTGATTCTGTGGGCGGGCGCCACGCTCGTGCTCGATCAGGAGTTGAGCATCGGGCAGCTCATCGCGTTCAACGCGTTCATGGGCAGCGTGCTCGCGCCGCTCATGGGTCTGGTCGGGCTATGGAGCCTCATGAACGACGCGGCGGTCGCAATGGAGCGGCTAGGCGACGTGCTCGACATCGAGCCCGAGCAAAAGCCCGCCGACCTCGGTTCGCGCGTGCTGCTTCCCGACCTGCAGGGCGATATCGAATTCGACGGCGTGTATTTCCGCTATGGCGGCAACGAAACGCCTTACGTGCTGGAAAACATCAGCTTCTCGGTGGGACGCGGCCAGATGGTGGCGATCGTGGGGCGCAGCGGCTCCGGCAAGACGACGCTCGCCAAGCTGCTGGTGGGCTTCTACGCGCCGACCGAAGGCAAGATCAACGTGGACGGCTACGACATGAGCGCGATCGACCACGCGTACTTTCGCGCGCAGGTGGGCTACGTGATGCAGACGAACCTCGTGTTTTCCGGCACGATCGCCGAGAACATCGCCTGCGGCGATGCAACGCCGGACTGGCGGCGCATGGAGGAAGTGGCGCGCATGGCCGACGCGCACGCGTTCATCAGCAAACTGCCGCTCGGCTACGAGCAGGTGGTGGGCGAGCGCGGCGTGGGCCTTTCGGGCGGGCAGATTCAGCGCTTGTGTATTGCGCGCGCGCTTTATCACGACCCGCGCCTGCTCGTGTTCGACGAAGCCACCTCGTCGCTCGACACGCAGTCGGAAAGCAATATTCTCTCTAACATGCACGACATTCTTCAGGGCCGCACGGCGCTCATCATCGCGCACCGGCTGAGCACCATCATGCGGGCGGACAAGATTCTCGTGCTCTACGAAGGCGCGATCGTGGAGCAGGGTCGGCACGAAGAACTCGTCGAGCGCAAGGGCATGTATTACCAGCTCGTTCAAAAGCAGCTGGGGGCATCATGAAACTCTTCGACCCGCATGGATTCGGCAGCTCCGTTGTGTCTTATGCGGGACTGCTCGAGAAGATCGAGATCCTGCGCTCCACGCTGCGCTGGGCGCCGCGGCTCGAGCGCACCGATATCGAAAAGCTTTTGAACCAGTCGAACGCGCTGCGCGACGAAGTCATGCAACTCTCGCGCAAGGAGCGCTTTGTCGAAGCGGCGGCCGAGGCGCCCGAGGCACTCGATGCGCTGGCAAGGCCCGATACGCTCGCGCCTTCCGCGCACCGGCGGCGCGAGGCGCTCATCGAGCGCAGCTTCATATTCGAAGGCATTTTCGGGGACAACCCGAAGCTGCTGGCCGCGCTGGAGATCGCGGAAAAGGCGGCGCCCACCGACCTGCCCGTGTTGATCGACGGCGAAAGCGGCACGGGCAAGGAACTGATGGCGAAGGTCATCCACGCCAACGGTGCGCGTGCCGACCGCCCGTACATCTCGGTCAACTGCGGTGCGATACCCGAGAACCTGCTCGAATCGGAGCTGTTCGGCCATCGCAGAGGGGCGTTCACCGGCGCGTCGAGCGATCGCAAGGGGAAGTTCGAAAGCGCGCATACGGGGACGATCTTTTTGGACGAGATCGGCGAGTTGCCGCTCCAGGGGCAGGTGAAACTGCTGCGTGTGCTCGAAGCGCACGAAATCCAGCGGGTGGGTTCCGATGAGCCCATTGGGGTGGACACGCGCATCGTTGCGGCGACTAACCGCAACCTGCGCGAACTCGCGGCGCAAGGGCAGTTTCGCGAGGATCTTTTTTACCGACTCAGCGTCATTCACGTCACGCTGCCGGCGCTGCGCGAACGCAACGATGAAATTCCGCTGCTCATTGCGTACTTTGGTGACGAGGCGGCTGCGCAACTCAAACGCCGGCCTGTCAAGCTCACGCCGAAGCTGCGCGACTTTCTGCTGACTTATGCCTATCCGGGGAATATTCGTGAGCTGCGCAATCTCGTGTATCGGTTGTCGTGTCTTGCCGGCGATACGGCCGATGTCGAGCATTTGCCGGACGATATTCGTCCGAAGTCCGGGGCGCTTGCATTACGTGTGATGGAAGCCGAGACGGCTGGCACTCCGCTCTCGCTTAGCGATGCGAAGCGCGCTGCGAGCGATGAGGCTGAGCGGGCGTTTCTCGAGCGAGGGTTGCAGGAAACCGGCGGCACGGTGGCCGAGCTTGCGCGGCGCTGTGATATGAACCGGTCGCATTTGCAGATGCTGCTTAAGAAGCACGGCATTCATTCGAAGGATTTTCGGCATGCCGAGAAGATGAATCACGAGAAGGAATCGTGAGGTTGTTTGGGTTTTTTTTTGTGGTCCTCGCTGTTTTGGCCTTGCCTTGTGGTCGTGTCGGTGTGCATGCGTTGCCCCTGTGCGGGGCGGCACCTACTTTTCTTTGCAGCGGCAAAGAAAAGTAGGCAAAAGAAAGCCGCTCAAACCGCCAGTGCCTGCCACAGTTCACCTCTGTCCGTTATGGACAGTGGCTCCGGAGCGTCTGTCGCCACTCGTCCACAGCCGGAGTGACAAGGCGCTCATCCTTCCGGCGGCGCTACGCGCGCCGAAGGACATAGTCCAAGACAGTCAGGGCATATGAGTTCTCGCCCATGTTCAGCCGTAACGTTCGGTTTCCCTTGCAGACCCGGCCGCTGCGCGCGTAGCGAGCAGCGGGATGAATGAGCCCTTTGTCACTAACCTGTGTGGTGCGAGGCGACAGACGCTCCGGAGCCACTGGCATGAACGGCCAAAGGTGAACTGTGGCAGGCGCTGGCGGTTTGAGCGGCTTTCTTTTGCCTACTTTTCTTTGCCGCTGCAAAGAAAAGTAGGTGCCGCCCCGCACAGGGGCAACGCTCGCATACCGACGCGACCACAAGGAAAGCCCAAAGCGCTCAACTCACAGAAGGTTTTCTAACAGCCTCGTGGCACGGCAAAGCCAGATCGCCAGCATCCTCCCCAACCTCGAATTCGACCTCGCGATTCAAAACCGCCCGCGCCCGATCGCCATCGATCGCCCCTTCCCACCGCGCAACCACGATCGTCGCCACGCCATTGCCGATCAGATTCGTCACCGCGCGGGCCTCGTTCAGAAACCGATCCACGCCCAACAGCAGCACGAGCCCCGAAACCGGAATCTTGTGCATCGACGCAAGCGTCGCCGCAAGTGCGACGAACCCCGCGCCCGCCACGCCGGCCGACCCCTTTGAAGTCAGGAGCAAAACACTCAGCACAACGATCTGATCGAGCAGGGTGAGGTGAATATTCATCGCCTGCGCGACGAACAGGGCCGCCATCGTGAGATAGATCGCCGTGCCGTCCGCGTTGAACGTGTAACCGGTCGGCAACACCATGCCGACAACCGGACGCGAGCAGCCCAGGTTCTCCATCTTGACCAGCATCTGCGGCAACACGGCCTCGGTCGACGCTGTGCCGAACGTGATCAGAATTTCGTCGCGGATATAGCGCAGATACTTCCACAGCGAAAAGCCGCAAACGCGCATGACGAGCCCGAGCACGACCACGACGAAGAAGATCGACGTCACATACAGACAAAGCATCAACTCGCCAAATGACGCCAGCGTGCCGAGCCCGTACTTCGCGATGGTGAACGCCATGCCGCCGAACGCGCCCACGGGCGCGACATACATGACGATACGCACGACGCCGAACATGCCCTGCAAAAACATGTCGAGCATATCGACGAGCGGCGCGGTGCGCGGACCGAGCTTCGCCAATGCGATCGCGAACAGCACGGAGAAAAATATGATCGGGAGAATTTCTCCGTTTGCAAACGCGCCGACGATGCTATTCGGCACGATGCTCATGAGGAACCCGATCGCCGTGTGGTCGTGGGCGGCGTGCGCGTAGCTGGCGATAGCCGAGCTGTCGAGGTGCGCCGGGTCGATGTTCATGCCGCTGCCCGGCTTGATCACGTTCACGACGACGAGACCCACGAGTAGCGCGATCGTCGACGCCACTTCGAAGTAGAGCAGTGCCTTCACGCCGACACGGCCCGCTTCGTGCAGATCGTTCATGCGGGCAATGCCCACGACGACCGAGGCGAAGATGATCGGCGCGAGCGCCATGCGGATCAGCTTGATGAAGAGATCGCCAAGCGGTTTGAGGTCGGCGCCGATATCCGGGTAGAAGTGACCGACGAGAATGCCGGCCACAATCCCGATCAAGACCTGTATGTAGAGCTTCGAAAGATACTTTTTGAGCTTCGAGGGCCGCATGTCTGTCTCCTGAGCATGGCGCCATCCACGTGAATCAGGGCGACCGCCAACCGCCATGCGTGCAGCGATTGTGTTTCCGGTCGCGCTTCTCTCTTCACTTCGCTTCGCGCGGGCGTCAAGCCACGAGCTTTTGCATCTGAGCAAACAGATCGGCCTTGCCCTCGAAGCCGATACCGGGCAGGTCGGGCATCGTGATGTAGCCGTTGTCGACCTTCACGCCGTCTGGGAAGCCGCCATAAGGCTGGAACAAGTCGGGGTACGACTCGTTGCCGCCGAGCCCGAGGCCCGCCGCGATGTTAAGCGACATCTGATGGCCGCCGTGCGGAATGCAGCGGCTCGCGGACCAGCCGTGTTGATGCAGCATCTCCAGCGTGCGCAGATATTCGACGAGGCCATAGCTCAGCGCGCAGTCGAACTGCAGCCAGTCGCGGTCGGCTCGCATGCCGCCGTAGCGGATCAGATTGCGCGCGTCCTGCATCGAGAACAGGTCCTCGCCGGTCGCCATCGGCTTGTCGTAGTAGTTGCGCAGCGTTGCCTGCAATTCGAAGTCGAGCGGGTCGCCCGGCTCTTCGTACCAGAACAGGTCGTATTGCGAGAGCGCTTTGGCGTACTGGATCGCGGTGTCCAGATCGAAGCGGCCATTGGCATCGACGGCAAGCTTCTGGCCGTCACCGAGCACGCTCAGGATCGAATCGATGCGGCGCAGGTCTTCGTCGAGCGATGCGCCGCCAATCTTCTTCTTCACGACCGTGTAGCCGCGGTCGATATAGCTGCGCATTTCGTCCTTGAGCTTGTTGTGGTCCTGGCCGGGGTAGTAGTAGCCGCCGGCCGCGTACACGAAGATCTTGCGGTTCGGCTGGCCGTTGCCATAGCGGTCGGCGAGTAGCTGGAAGAGCGGCTTGCCCTCGATCTTCGCCACGGCGTCCCACACCGCCATGTCGATCGTGCCGATCGCCACCGACCGCTCGCCGTGGCCGCCCGGCTTTTCGTTGTTGAACATCGTCGCCCAGATTTTGTGCGGGTCGAGGTTGTCGCCTGCGTCGCTCACGAGCGAGGCGGGATCGGCTTCGAGAATGCGGGGGATGAAGCGCTCGCGCATCAGCGTGCCCTGGCCGTAGCGGCCATTCGAGTTGAAGCCATAGCCGACGACGGGCTTGCCGTCGCGCATCACGTCGGTGACCACGGCGACGAGGCTGAGCGTCATCTTGCTGAAGTCGATATAGGCGTTGCGGATCGAGGAACTGATCGGAACGGTTTTTTCGCGGATTTCGACGATTCTCACGGGTGTCTCCTGGTGGCAAGGCCAGCGTGCATAGTGAGCTGGCTGTTGGAGACGCTAGGTTATGCGCCCGGATCGGCACTATGATTCACTTGTTTTCACATCTTTATTAACCTGCGGTGAAGAATGATCTGACCTCGTATCTGGAGTTTTTCGTCCTGCTCGGGCGTTATGGAAGCCTTTCGAGCGTGGCGCGGGACATGGACATCACGCCGCCGGCGGCGACCAAACGGCTCGCGCAGCTCGAGGCGCGCCTGGGCGTGCGGCTCGTCAACCGGACGACCCGCAGCGTGAGCCTGACCGTCGAAGGCGAGACCTTTCTGCACTACGCGACGCGCATTCTCGCCGAAGTGAAGGAAATGGAGGATGTGGTGTCGTCGAGCCGCTCCGTGACGCGCGGCTTGCTGCGTGTGAACGCGACACTCGGTTTCGGACGCACGACGATCGCGCCGCTCGTCTCGGAGTTCGCGAGGCGTCATCCACATGTCGAGGTGCAGCTCGACGTCACCGACCGGCCGATCGATCTCGTCGAAAGCGGCGTGGATCTGGCGATCCGTTTTGGCGAATTGCCCGACAAGCGGCTCATTGCGCGGCGCATCATGACGAACCGCCGCTTGCTATGTGCTTCACCGCGCTATCTGGAGCAGCAGGGTACGCCCGCGACGCTTGCCGATCTCGCCAGTCACCAGTGCATCGTGCATCGCCAGAACGACAATGCTTACGGCATATGGCGTCTGGAGCGCGGCGGCGAGGCCCATACGGTGAAGGTGCACGGCATGCTGTCGAGCAACGACGGCGACATCGTGCTCGGCTGGGCGCTCGACGGTCACGGCATTCTGCTTCGCTCGGAGTGGGACCTGGCGAAATATCTGGAGAGCGGGCGATTGCGCGTTGTGCTGCCTGAGTTCGTGCAGCCGCTTGCCGATTTGTTCGTTTATTACCCGAACAAGCGGAATCAATCGGCGCGTGCGCGTGCGTTCGTCGATTTTCTGGCGGAGCGGTTCAATCGGCACGCTGCGGTGGCGGCTCCCGCGCAATCGGGCGGGTGAATCACAGCGTCGAGGCGCTGGAATCGCCCGTCTGCGCCTGAAGCTCTGGCGACGCTGACGAATTGCCTGCCCTGCGCCGACAATCCATCCGGCTGGAAACTGAGGGTTGAACGTTACAGCCGGCCAATGTTTGCGGTAACGTGCCCGTTCGCAGAGGCTGGATTGACGCGACGAACAGGAGAGAGACAGATGGCAAAGCGAGTCATGGTGACCGGCGGCAGCGGCCTCGCCGGAAAATGGGTGGTCGAGAACCTGGTGGCCCACGGCTACGAAGTGTTGAATCTGGACCGCGTGCCCATGCCGAAGCGCACCGCGCGTACCCTCATCACGGACATCACGGACGCGGGCCAGGTTTTCAATGCGATCGCGTCGACCACGGCGCCGGTGGAATTCGCCGACGACCTGGAGCCGAAGCCGGTCGACGCGATCGTTCACTTTGCGGCGATTCCTCGCATCATGCTGACGACCGATAACGAGGTCTACCGGATCAACGTGATGGGGACCTACAACATTCTGGACGCCGCTTCGAAACTGGGGGTGCGCAAGGTGATCGTGGCCTCGAGCGAGACGACCTACGGCGTGGTATTCGCCCACCGGCATCGCGATCCCGCGTATTTTCCGCTCGACGAGAACTATCCGGTCGATCCGATGGACAGCTACGCGACCTCGAAAGTGGTCAACGAAGTGACCGCGAAGGCCTTCCAGGCGCGCACCGGATCGGACATCTACTGCTTTCGCATTGGCAACGTGCTCGATCCCGAGGACTACGCGAAGTTTTCCACGTGGCTCAAGGACCCCGCGCTGCGCAAGCGCATTGCGTGGAGCTATATCGACGGGCGGGATCTCGCCAACGCGTGCAGGCTGGCCATCGAAACGGACGGGCTCGGTTTCGAGATCATGAACGTCGCGGCGGACGATGTGTCTTCCGACTTGCCGACGCAGACCTTGCTGGATCGCTACTATCCGGGCGTGCCGGTCAAGAAGGCCCTCGGCGAGTTCGAGACGCTGCTCAGCAACGAGAAGCTCAAACGGCTGCTCGGCTGGCAGCAGCAGCACTACTGGCGCGACGAGGCGAAACGCTTCAATCCGTAAGCGCTGCACACGCACAGGGCCAGCGCGTGCTGGCCCTGTTCATGCAAGCACCACGTCACGCGTTATGCCGCCAGCTTGAGCGCTTGCGAGAAGTCCGCGATCAGATCGTCGATATCCTCGATGCCCGCCGAAAGCCGCAGCATGCCGTCGGAGATGCCCATCGCCTTGCGCGTTTCTGCGCCGGCTTCGAAAAAGATCGTCGGCGCGACGGGAATGATGAGCGTGCGGGTGTCGCCGAGACCGGTCGCCTTGATCGGCAGTTCGAGCGCGTTGACGACGTCGATCATGCGCTCGGCATTGAGGAGTTCGAACGAGAGCAGCCACGACGCGCCCTTGAACAGCGCCTGTGCGACCTCGTATTGCGGATGGCTCTTGAGCCCCGGATAGAACACCTTGCCAATGGCTGCGTGGCCTTCGAGAAACTGCGCAAGCGCGAGCGCATTGTCGCTGCTTTGCTTCACGCGCAGGGCCAGCGTTTCCGCACCCATCGCGATGGCGTGCGCCTGCTCCGAAGACAAGGACGCACCCATGTCCCGCAGGCCTTTCTTGCGGATCTGCAAGAGCCCCTGATCCTTCGCCGCCGAGCGCCGATAGTCGTCTGCGATGTTCGGATACGCGCTCCAGTCGAACAGACCCGTATCCGTCACCGCGCCGCCGAGTGCGGCGCCGTGGCCCGCGATGGTCTTCGTCAGCGAGTTGATGACGAGGCTCGCGCCGACCGCCTTCGGCTGGAACAACGCAGGCGAAGTAATCGTGTTGTCGACGACATAGACAAGGCCGCGCTCGCGGCACAGTTCGCCGATGCCTTGCAGGTCTGGAATCTGCGTGCCCGGATTCGCGATGGTTTCGACGAACACCATGCGCGTATTCGGCTGGATGGCGTTCTTGACGTTCGCGGCGTCGCAGGCGTCGACGGTCGTGACTTCCACGCCGAGCGTGCGCAACGTGCCGAACAGGCTGTTGGTGTTGCCGAACACGTAACGGCTCGACACGAGATGATCGCCCGCGCGCAGCAGCGTGAGGAAGGTCGCCGTGATAGCGGCCATGCCGGTGCTGAAGCAGACCGTGCCGGTGCCGCCTTCCAGGCTCGTGATCTTGCGCTCCAGCGCGGCGGTCGTGGGGGTGCCTTGCCGCGCGTAGTTGAAGCCGCCTTTCTTCGTGCCCTGAAACACGCCGATCAGGTCCTCGACGCGCTCGAAACCATATTGGACGGACGTATGAATCGGTTGACGCACGCCGCCGTGCTCGGTGCCCGCGATTCTGTCGCCGTGAACGATGCCAGTGGTGAAGCCTTGCTTGCTCATTCTTACTCCGTTTCTCAAGTCGATTCAGCAGGCAGATTATCGCCTGTAACGCCTGTTGCCGGCATTGGCGCGCACCGCGCCTGGGTTCCCAAAGCGCGCCCAAAGCACGCCGCTGCGCTAACGCAGTTCGGACTCCGACGGTTCCAGCACGCCGCGCAGCTTCCCGAGCAGCCAGTTGACCAGCGCATTGTTGTGCCGGTAGTGATTCCACGTTGGGACCTGGCGCGCGCCCAGAACGCGTTTGAACTCGTAGGACGTGGCGCCCAGCTCGATTTGCTCAAAGCCTTCGCGGATGCCGAACTCGACCGCGCGAATGAACATGGCGAAGTACAAACCGTAGTCGCGGCTCTTGTCGTAATCGAGGCCGATATAGCGGTTGACCAGGTAGCGCCCCTTCCCGAGCAACTGGGTGAACCCAATCAACTCGTCATCCAGAAAGAACAGCAAATAATGGCTCAGGTGACGGGTATTGGCGAAATACTCCGGCGTCAGCTTTTCAAACTTCAGTTCGGCTTTTTGCCAGGTGTTCAGATAAAGCGCATACACACGCGCGATGAGGTGATCGGGCAGACCCGCGCATTCTTCATAGCGCAGGGCGGCCGCTTTCTTCAGCTTGCGCTTGAGCAGGTTTCTACGGTCGCTCTTCAGCGCCTCGTAGTAGTCCGGGCCGATCGAGAGCACGGGTACGGGCAGGCCTTTTGCGGCGACAAAGCCCTGCAGCGGCAAATGCTCGCCGAAACCCTTGTAGGCGAGCAGGCTGCCTTTCTTCGCCAGCGCCGTGGTGATGGCCGCAAGCGTCTCCTGCGAGACTTCTCCGTGAATGCGGCCGAGATCCACGCTCGGGTGCCCGACGCAGGCCAGCTTGAACCGGATCCAGCTCAAACCGGCCTTCAGCCAGCCGTTGGGGAGCAAGGTATTGAGCCGGAAATCCATCACGAAATAGGGCGCCACGGTGACGAGCGCGCCGTCCCGGTAGACGGCAAAGTAGCCGAAGCTGAAATCATCCAGGCGTGCAGTACGAAAAGCCTCGTAGTAGTCCGCCCCTTCTGTCTCGTCACGCAGAAACCCCTCCGGCGCAGTGGCCAGATCCTCGATGTGCAGCATGGGTTGCGGTCCCTTTCTTCTGACTGTTTTGATGACTGCCGGATGTTGGGCACCGATTGTCGGCGATCTTCGCTTCGTTGTCGAATGGCCCGTAGCGCGCGTGCAGGTCGCCCGGATGCCCTCGACGTGGGTCATAGTTGCGAATCGAGGAGGGCGGCCACGCGTTCGAGCAGCCTTTCGCGCAGCGAACGGCTGCGCCAATCGTCAAGCGTGATGCGTTTCGCGAGGGCCGCGTCGGCATCGAAAATGGCGGTCTGCTGGCGGGCAAAATCGCGGTCGTAGATGTTGAGATTGGCCTCGTCGTTGAGCTTGAACGAGCGGCTGTCGAAATTGGTCGAGCCGACCGACACCAGGTATTCGTCGACGACGATTACCTTGCAGTGGAACATCGTCGGCTGATACTCGTACATCTGCACGCCCGCAGCGAGCAGGTCGCCCCAGCACGCACGCGACGCCTCGCGCACCGTGTGGGTGTCGATGCGCTTGCCGGGCGTGATGACGCGCACCTTCACGCCGCGCTTCGCTGCTTCGACGATTGCGTTGATCGTCAGCTTGTCCGGCACGAAGTACGCCGTCGACAAGTGGATGGAGTGCTCCGCCGCGGTGATCGCCATGAGGTACATCAGCTCCATGTCGTCGCTGCCGCCCGATGGCGAACTGCTGAACACGTGCGCGAGGCCGTTGCCCGCAGCGTCGATCTCGGGAAAGTATCGCGGGCCGTGCAGCACATTGCCGGTCGACTTGACCCAGTTGTCCATGAAGACAGCCTGCATCTGTCCGACCGCCGGGCCTTCAACGCGAAAGTGCGTATCGCGCCAGTGTTTTTCATCCTGCGCGTGGCCGGTCCATTCGTCGGCAATACCTACGCCGCCCGTAAAGCCGATGCGCCCGTCGATCACGAGCAGCTTGCGGTGCGTGCGGTCGTTCATGCGGCCAAGGCCCGTCCAGTGCGGCTTGTGATACAGCACGAGCTGGACACCGGCCTCGCGCAGCATCCGTTGATAGCGCTTGTCCATCTTCGAGGAGCCAACCCAGTCGAGCAGCACATGCACGGCGATACCCGCGCGCGCCTTGTCGGCCAGCACGCGTGCGATTTCCTCGCCGATTGCCCCGGACCAGTAAATGAAGGTCTCGAAGGTGATGGTGTGCTGCGCCGAGCGCATGCCCTCCAGCATCGACGGAAAGATTTCGTCGCCGTTCACGAGCGCCTCGAAGCGATTGCCTCCCACGACGGGTGGCCCGAGCAGCAGCCCCATCGAGCGGATGAACTGCGGACTGTCGCTCGCGTAAAGGCGTTCGATCTTGTGCTCGATCTTCTTTTCGCCGCTCGTGAGGTTCGCAATCACGAGGATGACGACGAGCGTCACCGCGACGGTCACGGCAATGAGGGCAATCGTCGGCATGCGTGGGCCTCGCCTGGCGGATGGATTGATGGGTGTCCCGGCGCCCGCCTGGGAACGATGCCATCCTGGTAGCACATTGCATGCGCGAGCGGCGCCGGGAGATCGATCCGGATCAGAGCGGATCAGCGGCTTCGGCCATGCTGTCCAGATTCGCCAGCAATTTCATCATGACGCGATGCGCGGCCTTGATCTCGTTGACCGTGACGCCATCGGCCAGGCGGTTGACCCAAGGGGCCTGAAGACGCATGGCGGCCTCGAATGCCTGCCTGCCCTCGTCGGTCAAAACGACCAGTTGTGCGCGGCGATGGTGAGGATTTGTCTCGAAGCGCACCAGACCGTCGTTTGCGAGGTCGTTGACGATCCGTTGTACGTTCTGCCGATTGGCCCCCAGATCCCGGGCGATCCAGGCCACTGGCTGTGGCCGCTCTGCGGCACTGATGGCGCCTAGCATTTGCCAGCGCGCGCTCGTGAGCCCGAGGCCCTCGACCAGGCGGTCCCCCGAGGTGAGCAGTCCGTTATTGAGCCGGAAGAGATCGAGGATGATGCTCGACAGGAGTTCGCCGGCCGGTGTTCTCACAGGTTCGCGCATATGGCACCTTAATTTCAAATTGACATCATGATGTCAATTTACTATAAATTGCCCATGATGGGTTGACATCATGCTTATAGAACCAGGAGTGCACCATGCTGCAACTACGACCGCTTGATCCTTCCTGCCCGATCGAGCGTCAACTTGCCATTGACGCCGAGCCCGTTGTGCTCGTGAACGTCTTCACAGTCGATCTCGCCGATGAGGCGAAGTTCCTCGAGGTCTGGCAGGACGATGCCGCATTCATGAAGCAACAACCCGGCTTCATTTCGACGCAACTCCATCGCGCGCTCGGAGAACATCCGGCCTACATGAACTACGCGGTCTGGGAATCCACCGCGCATTTTCGGGCGGCATTCTCGCATCCGGCGTTCCGGTCGAGCCTGGCCGCTTACCCCTCCTCTGTGATCGCATCGCCGCACATCTTCCAGAAGGTCGCCGTGCCGGGTATTTGCGCGAGTTAGGCACGGCCTCCTTCGATTTCATTCGGCAGGCGAGTGGATGTGTGGTTAATTCGATCAGGAACGCTTATCACTCGTCACTTGGTCACAGATTCACTTCCACCGGACTCGCTGGTGCGATGTTCGTCATCTGCGGCGCGGCTCGACAGACGCTTCTTGACGATGGAGTCGCCGTGCGGGGAAGCGGTCGGTGCTGGCAGGCGGGCCATGGCCATGAACGGCGCCATTGCGAGGAGGCCTGCAATGGCGAAGGTGGCGTTGAGTCGGCTGAAGTACGAGTACATGGCTTTCTCCTGACGATAAAATAAAGGATTACTAAACTATCGATGAATTGACTCGAAGTACGCCAGAAAACCCGGGAAGACGGCTTCCGAGTCAAAAGCTTACGATGAGTTTACATTTCGTAAGCTTTGCTTTCAAGCAGTGGGATGAAGATTTCTTGCGGCTAACGCCTCAAGAAATAGGGACATGAGCGCTGATATACGGCGAGAATGCGGGCCAGCCTGCGTTGCACAAGCCAGCCGGGTGGAGAGGCCTCAGAGCGCGAGCACGCGAGCCTCGATGCGCGCGAGACGTTTGACGTGGCGCGGCGCGGGTACGAGATCGGCGCCGGAGAAGAGCACGGGGGCGCCGTGCTGCGCGTCGAGCGCTTTGTCCCCGCATTCGTACGCCACGATCACCTGCTCGCCCACGGGCGTGTTGAACAGTTCGTGCCACGAGAACGTCACGAAGTAACCGTCGTGGCCGACGGCGAGGAAGATCATGCGCTTGAAGTCGCCGTCCACGTCGTTGCGCAGTTCCGCCTCACCGAGCAGATCCGTCAAGCGCACGCCGCGATAGGGCGCGACCGTCCGGATGAAGCGCTGGGTCGTGTAGCAGCGCAGATCGAACGCGGGGCACGTCACGGCCGGATATTGCCGAAGCGCTTCGAGCGACAGGGACATCGGATGCACGAGGCTGCCCGTGAGTTGAAGCGGGGCGCCTTGCCCAGCGGCATTGTCGATTGGGACGGGGGCGGTCGCGATATCCATGTATGAGTCTCCGGGCCGGTATCTGTTCGATGAGCGGGCAATGTCGCGTGCGATATAGCCTCGCGTATATTACGCTCGCGATTCACCGGAGTCAGCCTCGTGCGCAAGATGCCGGACATGCGATAGCGGTTATGTCCCCCGAAGCGGTGCGTTCGTACGCGTGAAGTCAGGCCATGGCGGCATCCCTGAGCCTGAACGCGGCGACGGTTTCGCGAAGCGCGTGCGCCTGCTCGGCCAGCGCATACGTTGCCGCCGATGCTTCCTCCACGAGCGCCGCGTTCTGCTGTGTGACTTCGTCCATTTGCGTGACGGCGATGTTCACCTGTTCGATGCCTGTCGACTGTTCGCGCGACGCCGTTGAAATATCCTGGACGGTGCCGGAAACCCGCTGCACGGCTTCGACGATCTCGTCGATGATCTGCCCGGCGTCGGCCACCTGGGACGATCCGCTTGCGACGTGTTCTTTCGACTGCTCGATGAGCGTCTTGATCTCGCGCGCCGCGCTCGCGCTACGTTGCGCGAGCGTGCGGACTTCGCCTGCGACAACGGCGAAACCGCGGCCTTGTTCACCCGCACGCGCCGCTTCGACGGCCGCGTTGAGCGCGAGAATGTTGGTTTGAAACGCGATGCCGTCGATCAACCCGATGATCTCGCCGACCTTGCTCGAGCTGTGGGCGATGGACTGCATCGTGCCGACCACGCCGCGCATCACCGTGCCGCCGCGCGCCGCGGTCTGCGCCGCCGTGCCCGCAAGCGAGGTGGCGTGCTCCGCATTCTGGGCGTTCATGCGCACGATCGACGTGAGTTCTTCCATGCTCGCGGCGGTTTCTTCGAGCGACGCTGCCTGCTCTTCGGTGCGCGAGGACAGATTCTGGTTGCCCGAGGCGATCTGCGCGCTCGCCGTCGCCACGCCTTCGGCATTGGCGCGGACCTCGCTCACCACGCGCGCGAGACTCGTCTGCATTTTCGCAAGCGCCATGAGCAGTTCCGCGGTTTCGTCGTCGCCGTGCGTATGCAGATCGGTCGACAGGTCACCGTTGGCGACCTCGCGGGCAAAGCCCACGGCGCGCCCCAGCGGGCGCGTTACCGTGCGGCTGAACAGCACGCCGCCCGCCAGCGCGAGCAGGAAGGCGACCACCATCAGCACGGCGCTCACGATGGTCGCGTGCGCGGCTTGTACCGCGGCCAGTGCGGCCACCTGTGCGTTGGTGGCGGCAATGGTCTGCGCGGCGCGGTCGAGCAGCTCGGCCGGGGCGCGATCGACACCGGCGACCACGGTATCGCCCGCAACGGGATCGGCGCCCGCTGCCTTGAACGCCTCGAAGCCCTTGCGGTATCCCTGGCCCATTGCTTCATGCGCCGCGGCGAATTGCTCGACGAGCGCGCGCGCTTCGCCATCGGGCAGCTTTGTTTCGAGCGCGGCGGCGAGATCGTTCACGGTGCGCTCGCGCTTCTGAAACGCGCTCCAGTAACGATCGAGCTTTTGCGGGTCCTTGCCGCGCAGGAGCGTGTCCTTCCACTCCTGCACTTGCAGCTTGAACGCAACGAGCGTGGCCGACACCATGCGCTCGTTCGCGGCGGCGTCCTGCACGGTGGTGCGATACGTATCGATTGCCTGGTTGAGCGTGTGGATGCCGTAAAACGCGCCCGCCGACATGAGGGTGAGCGACGCGGCGAAAGCGAGGGGAATCTTGCGGCTGAGCTTCATAGGGGGCGAATGGCTGAAAATGCAGGGCGCATGGCGCGCCGACTCCCTTATTACGGCACGCGCCGGCCCTTCTTGAGTATTGGCGCATTACGGCGTCTTTCGTCATACGGAAGCCGTTGAAAGCATCTTTCTCGCGAGTAGTGTTGGAGATCGAAAATGCCGATAAAAGTCCGACTATTCACGAGATATTTCACAAAAAACTCCCGCTGCGGGGCGTGACTGAATTTTGGAACTTAATATGGGATGCTTATTAAATTGGTCGTTGCAATCTGGCTTTTATCGGCGTGCATTTTCCAATGGACGGCGCGCGTTTTTACACGCGGTTGATAGAATGCGCAGCGCGAAACCCCTCGATTCGAAGGAGCCAGTCTGAATGTCACCGCACACGGATACCGAATTTTTTCGCCTTCTCGCGAATAGCTATCGCCGCCTGTTGGGCGTTGCACTCGTGCCCGAAGGCATGAGCGACCCAGAGGGCGCGGCCTGGCTCTACGAGCGCGCGCCGTTCGGCTTGCTTGCGCACGGCACGCAGGCGGACCCCGTGTTCATGTATGGCAATCGTCGCGCGCAGGCGATCTTCGGCTATGACTGGGATGAAATCACGGCGCTGCCTTCGCGTCTTTCGGCGCAGGCGCCCGAGCGTAGTGAGCGGCAGGCATTTCTCGATTCGGTTACGCGTGAAGGCTTCGTGAAAGACTATCGAGGCATTCGCATCACGAAGTCGGGGCAGCGCTTCTGGATCGAGCGCGCGACTGTATGGCAATTGATCGACGAAGCCGGCGTGCTGCACGGTCAGGCCGCGATGATTCCGCATATCGCGCCTTGCTGACGCGCACGAGCGCTAGCGAAGCCCGCGATCATTCCGGATTCAGCGGGCGTTTCTGTTTCGCTTGTGGCGCTGCCACCGCATAGCCCGCGAGAAATACGTCCACCGCCCGGTTCACGACCGGCGCCAGTTTCGCGCGCGAGGCTTTCACTTCATAGCCGAGCGTCGCGATTTCGACCAGTTCTGCCTCGAGAAGCGCCAGCAGATGGTGCGCAGCGACGCCTGCGTCACAGGGCCGAATTGCGCCCGACGCGATCGCGCTCTCCAGGAAGTCGCGCACGTGCATCAAACCCAGTTTTGGACCCGATTCGTACAAGACCCGGCCCACGTTCGACCGGTCGACTTCCTGATGGCAGAGGCGGCGTATCGCGAGAAAAGAGGGCTGCAGCACGGCGCCCAGGTAGTGGAGTCCGAACGCGACAAGCGACTCGTCTAGCGGCATATCGAGGGTCAACTGACTGAACGCATCCCGGATTTCTGTACCGGCGCGGCTCGTCATTGTTTCAGCAAATAACGCTTCTTTCGACTCGAAATAGCTATACAGCGTCGCCTTCGACGCGCCTGATCGAGCCGCGATTTGCGTCATCGACGCCTGCTCGAAGCCTTCGTCCCGGAACACTTCCAGTGCGGCTTCGATGATGGATTGGCGCTTTTCTTCGGTCTTCTTTCTCATGCAGTCTCCCTTCCTCACTCGCTCTCTGGCTCGGACGCGAGCGTCCACGCAAACACACCGGACAGTCATGGATGGAAACAATCGTGTCGGGTAATGAAATTGACAGCCATCAAGTGTTCAATTATAAACCATACCGTTCAGTTTAGTTATGTGATCGGGAACACGACATTTAGGGTTGGAAGGTGATGCGCGCTGAGGCGTCGCCTTTCCCGATCGCACGACTTCAACCATTTAGTACTGCGAGTCAATTGCTTCGCACCTGTCCGTGTTCCGGTAAGGCGATTCAATGCGCGATTCGATGGGATATATGCCACAACAGATTCATGCAAGAAATGGGTGGAGCAGGAAAAGCCACCGCTTGGGCGCAGCGCTTTTCTGCTCGACCGCAATATTGATCTCCGGCTGTCAACGTCACGACGCCGGGATGCCCGCGAGCCCCACTGAGCAGGGCGTTGAAGTCGGCGTCAAGACGCTTGCGCCCCAACGCATCGTGATGACGGCCGAACTCTCCGGCCGGCTTTCGTCCCTGAAGGTTTCGGATGTGCGTCCGCAGATTGGCGGCATCGTGCAGAAGCGGTTCTTCGTAGAGGGCTCGGACGTGAAGGCCGGCCAGGTGCTCTACCAGATCGATCCCGCCACCTACCAGGCGACCTACGATCAGACGCGCGGCACGCTCGCCAAGGCCGAGGCCACGCTTGCTTCCGCGAAAACGAAGGCGGACCGCTACGCGCAGCTCGTGAAGATCAACGCGGTCAGCGCGCAGGACAACGACGATGCGATCGCGGCCGTTCGCGAGGATGAGGCGGACGTGATTGCGGATCGCGCGTCGGTCGAATCGGCGCACATCAATCTTGGCTATACGCGCGTCACGGCGCCCATTTCAGGGCGTATCGGCGCTTCGTCGGTGACCGAAGGCGCGCTCGTGACTTCTGAGCAGACCACCGCGCTCGCGACCATTCAGGCGTACGACCAGATGTACCTCGACGTCACGCGCTCGAGCGCCGACTGGCTGCGCTTGCGCAAGGCATTTGCCTCGGGCCGGCTCAAGCGCTCAGGCACGGGCGCAGCGGTACAGCTCTTGATGGAGGACGGCACGCCATACGCACACGCGGGCGTGCTGCAGTTCTCGGGCATCACCGTGGATGCGACAACGGGCTCGGTGACGTTGCGCATGGTCTTCCCGAACCCGGAGGGTGAACTGCTGCCCGGCATGTTCGTGCGGGCGCAGCTCGACGAGGGCGAGAGCACGAGCGCGCTGCTCGTACCGCAACTCTCGGTCACGCGCGCTTCGGACGGCAGCGCGAGCGTGTGGGTCGTCAATGCGACCGGACACGCGAAGCAGGTCGCGGTGCATGCGGACAACGCCTATGGAAACCAGTGGATCGTCACGAGCGGACTGAAGGCCGGCGACCGCGTAATCGTAAGCGGGCTGCAAAAGGTGCAGGCCGGCGTGGCTGTTCACGTGGCCGCGGATGCGGCCGGTTCCGCTTCGGCAACGTCAGCGGCAACGTCCGCGGCAACTTCAGCGGCAACGTCGTAAGGAGGGCGCATGGCAGGTTTCTTCATCCAGCGCCCGATCCTCGCGTGGGTCATCGCGATCGTCATCATGTTGATTGGCGGCGCTGCGACCACCACGCTGCCGATCGAGCAATATCCGACCATCGCGCCGCCCTCGGTGCAGGTCACGGCGACCTATCCGGGCGCCTCCGCCGACACGGTTGCGAAGACCGTCACCCAGGTGATCGAGCAGAAGCTCTCCGGCATCGACAACCTGCTGTACATGTCGTCGACGAGCAGCGGCGCGGGGCAGGCGACCATCAACCTGACGTTCAAGCCGGGCACCAACCCGGATATCGCGCAGGTGCAGGTGCAGAACAAGGTGACCCAGGCCACGGCATCGCTGCCGGAAACGGTGCAGGAGCAGGGCGTGCAGGTGGCGAAGGCGTCGAGCGACTTTCTGATGATCGTCGCGCTGTCGTCGCCGGGCGGCACGCTCAATTCGATCGATCTCGGCAACGTCATCGCAACGCAGATCGAGGACCCGCTCACGCAGATCAACGGCGTGGGCGACGTCACGTTGTTCGGGGCGCAGCATGCCATGCGGATCTGGCTCGACCCCGTCAAGCTGCGCAGTTTCGGCGTCACCGCTTCCGATGTGACGACGGCTGTCACCAACCAGAACGTGCAGCTTTCCGTCGGCGAACTCGGTGGGGCGCCTGCTACGGACTCCCAGGCGATCAACGCGACGATCTCCGCGTCGAGCCTGATGACGACATCCGCCGAGTTCGGCGACATTCTCCTGCGCGTGAATAGCGACGGCTCGAAGGTTCTGCTCAAGGACGTCGCTCGCGTCGAGGTGGGCGGCGACTCGTACGACACGTCGTCGCGGCTAGACGGCAAGCCGGCCGCCGCGCTGGCCGTCAAGCTCTCGACCGGCGCGAACGCCATGGCGGTTGCGAAGGCTGTACGCGCCAAGCTCATGGAATTGCAGCCGCAGTTGCCCAAGGACGTTGCGATTGCGTATCCGTACGACTCCACGCCGTTCGTGAAGATCTCGATCGAGGAGGTCATGAAGACGCTTTTCGAAGCGGTGATCCTCGTGTTCCTCGTGATGTACGTGTTCCTGCAGAACCTGCGTGCGACGCTGATTCCGACAATCGTCGTGCCGGTCGCGCTGCTCGGCACACTGGGCGTGATGTCGGCGATCGGCTTCTCGATCAACGTGCTTTCGATGTTCGCCATGGTGCTCGCGATCGGCTTGCTCGTGGACGACGCGATCGTGGTCGTCGAGAACGTCGAGCGGATCATGGCCGAAGAAAAGCTCGATGCGAAAGCGGCAACGAAAAAGGCGATGAGTCAGATCACCGGTGCGCTCGTGGGCGTGACGACCGTGCTGACCGCCGTGTTCATCCCGATGGCATTCTTCTCCGGCTCGACGGGGGCGATCTATCGCCAGTTTTCGGTCACCATCGTTTCGGCGATGGTGCTCTCGGTGCTGCTCGCCATGACGCTTACGCCCGCGCTCTGCGCGAGCTTGCTGAGCCCGTCGGCGGTCGAACATGCGCAGAGCCGCGGATTGCTCGGCGCGTTCAACCGCCTCTTCACGAAGAGCAATGCGCGCTATAGCGCTACGTTGACGCGTGTGGTGGCGAAGCCCGCGCGCTGGATGTTTGGTTATGCGCTCATTGCAGGCGTGGTCGGCATTCTGTATGTGACGCTGCCTTCGTCTTATCTGCCGGAAGAGGACCAGGGCTCGGTCATGGTGTCCATCTCGGCGCCGGTCGGCACGCCTTCCTCGAAGACGCTGAAGACCGTGGCTGCCGTCGAGCAGTATTTCCTCAGGCAGCCCGCGGTGTCGCACGTGATGGCCGTGAACGGATTCAGCTTCAACGGGCAAGGGCAGAACAACGCACTCGCGTTCGTGCAGTTGAAGGACTGGAGCCAGCGCGGTTCGAACGATAGTGCGCAAGCGGTCATCAATCGCGCGAACGCCGCCTTCGCGCGCATTCGCGATGCGCAGATCTTCGTGATGAACGAGCCCGCAATTCATGGCCTCGGCACGCAGAGCGGTCTAGACTTCGAGATCGAGGACCGTGCGGGCCAGGGTCATGACAAGCTGCTGAAGGCGCGCAACCAGTTCGTCGCGCTGGCCGCGAAGGATCCGTCGCTTGCGATGACGCGACCGGCGGGCCTCGAAGATACGCCGCAGCTCTTTGTCGATATCGACCGGGAGAAGGCGAGTGCGCTAGGGCTGTCGATCGCCGATGTCGATACGACGATTTCCACGGCATTCGGTTCGGCGTACGTGAATAACTACATCGATACCGGGCGGATCCAGAAGGTTTACGTGCAGGCGGACGCGCCGTACCGCATGATGCCGGACAACATCGGCCAGTGGTACGTGCGCGCGGATTCTTCGACAAGTAGTTCGTCATCCTCAAGTTCGTCTTCTTCGTCGAGTTCTACATCGACGTCATCCACGACGACCTCGGGCTACGACGGCCAGATGGTGCCATTCTCGGCGTTCGCCACCACGCGCTGGACGTTCGGGCCGCCGCAGATCGAACGCTACAACCGCGAACTGGCGATGCAGATGAGCGCGCAGCCCGCACCCGGCGTGAGCACTGGTCAGGCGATGGCCGCTGTCGATAATCTCGCGAAGCAGTTGCCCGCTGGATTCGGTATCGAGTGGACGGGGCAGTCGTATCAGGAAGTGCTCGCGGGTTCCCAGGCCACGTACCTGTACGCCATTTCGCTGATCGTGGTGTTCCTCTGCCTCGCGGGGCTGTACGAAAGCTGGTCGGTGCCGCTTGCCGTCATTCTCGTGGTGCCGATCGGCGTGCTTGGCGCGTTGTTGGGCGCGCATTTACGCGGCCTGTCGAACGACGTGTATTTCAAGGTCGGCCTGCTGACGACAATCGGTCTCGCAACGAAGAACGCGATCCTGATCGTCGAATTCGCTAAGGACCTCCAGGCACAGGGCCGCGGGCTCGTCGAGGCCACGCTCGAAGCGGCGCACCAGCGCTTGCGGCCGATTCTCATGACGTCGCTGGCTTTCGTGTTCGGCGTGCTGCCGCTCGTGATCAGCACCGGCGCGGGCTCGGCCGCGCGCCATGCGATCGGAACCGGCGTTGCCGGCGGGATGATCGCGGCGACGGCGCTCGCCATCTTCTTCGTGCCCGTGTTCTTCATTGTCGTGCGCAAGCTGTTCAACGAGCATGGCGAGAGCGAAGCCACGCCGCCCGCAAAGGACCATGAATGAAATTGAAGCTTCTGTCCGTGCTCTGTGCGGCAGCATTGAGTGCGTGTTCGCTCGACCCGGTTTATCAACGTCCCGCGTCGCCGGTGGCTACCACATGGCCGACGGGCGCCGCGTACGATGCGGCTTCGGCTGCGGTGGCTGTGTCACCTACGTCACCGAACGCGGCCGACGTCGGCTGGCGCGACTACTTCAAGGACCCGCATCTGCAAGAGCTGATCGCGCTCGCGCTTGACCACAATCGCGACCTGCGCGTCGCGGCGCTGCAGGTGGCCGAATACGAGGCGCAGTACCGCATCACGCGCGCGGAGCTGGCGCCGACGATCGACGCCGGCGGCTCGCTCACGAACACGCGCACCGATGGCGCGATGAGCCACTCGAACACCGTGTCGGTCGGCACGACGTCGTGGGAAATCGACTTCTTCGGGCGCATTCGGAGCCTGAAGCGCCAGGCGCTCGAAAACTATCTGTCGACGCAGGCCTCGCGCACCAGCACGCAGCTATCGCTCGTGGCCGACGTTGCGACCGACTATCTGCAATTGCTCTCTGACCAGACCTTGCTGAAGGTCTCGACCGATACCGCCACGGCCAACCAGAGCACCTACGACCTCACGCTGAGCATGATGAAGATCGGCAGTGCCTCGCTTCAGGACGTGCGTGAGGCGCAGACCTCGCTTGCGAGCGCACGCGCGAGTGTGGCGTCGTACACGCGCGCGGTCGCGCAGGACCGCAACAATCTGATCGCCGAAATTGGCTGCCCGTTGCCCGATGACTTTGCCACGGGTCCCACGCTGCTGGAGAGCGACGCCATGTTCGCCGAGGTCGATGCAGGCATCCCATCCGATTTGCTCGCGTGCCGGCCCGATATCATCGAGGCCGAGCATACGCTCAAGGCGGCGAACGCGAATATCGGCGCCGCGCGCGCGGCGTTCTTTCCCAAGATCGAGCTGACGGCGAGCGCGGGCACCGCCAGCACGAGCCTCTCGGAGCTGTTCAAGGCAAGCACGGGCGCGTGGACGTTCGCGCCGACGATCACGATGCCGATCTTCGATTATGGCAGCAACAAGGCGTCGCTCGACGTCGCGAAGATCGAGAAGGATATCGACGTGGCCGACTACGAAAAGGCGATCCAGACGGCGTTCAAGGAAGTGTCGAACGCACTGGCGGGGCGCGCGACCTATGTCGATCAGGTCGAGGCGGACCGCGAGTACGTGAAATCGGCGCAGGATTACTACGATCTCGCGCAGGCGCGCTACAAGACCGGCACCGACAGCTTCCTGACCGTGCTGACCGCGCAACGCACGCTCTACACCGCGCAGGAGCAACTCGTCACCGACGAACTGGCGAAGCTGTCGAATCAGGTCACGCTGTACAAGGTGCTGGGCGGCGGCTGGTCTGCGACGAGCGTGCAAGAGCCGGCTGCCGCAAGCGACCCGGCGCGTTCCTGACGCATGCGAGGCGAAATGCGATCGCAGCGCGCGACCCGCTAGAATTGCATTGGCCGGCGCTGCGTTGCGCGCCGGCGTTCGCGTTTTCCTTGCCATTTCCCATTCAATCCACGCGTGAAGACCGCTACCCTCGAACAACTGCGCGACGGGCAACTCGCCGGCGCACGACAGCTCAAGCTCGCCTGCGGGTTGACCGAATTTCCGCGCGAGATCTTCGATCTCGCCGACACCCTGGAGGCGCTCGACCTCTCGGGTAATGCGCTCACAACGCTGCCGGACGATATGCCGAGGCTGCGCCATCTGCGCATTCTGTTCGCCTCGAATAACCCGTTCACCGAGTTGCCGCGCGTGCTTGGCGAGTGCGAGTCGCTGAGCATGGTCGGCTTCAAGGCGAACCGAATCCGGCACGTTTCGGGGCGCGCGCTGCCGCCGCAATTGCGCTGGCTGATCCTGACCGATAACGAGGTCGACGCGCTGCCGCCCGAAATCGGCGAGCGTCCGAATCTGCAGAAGCTGATGCTAGCCGGCAACCGGCTGCGCTCGCTGCCCGAGACGATGGCTGCTTGCAGCCGGCTCGAACTGCTGCGCATTGCGGCGAACCGGCTCGGTGCCTTGCCCGCCTGGCTGCTGCGTCTGCCGCGCCTGGCGTGGCTCGCTTACGCCGGCAATCCGCTGAACACCATGCGCGAGCAGGTAGCGCTGGCCGATGCGCCGGTGCCCGATATCGACTGGCATACGCTCGCGCTTGGACAGACGCTCGGCGAGGGCGCATCGGGCGTGACGCATCGCGCGACGCGTTTGCTGCGCGACGGGCATCCGGTCGAGGCGGTCGCCGTCAAGCTGTTCAAGGGCGCGGTGACGAGCGACGGTTTGCCGGAGCTCGAAATGGCCGCGTGTCTGCAAGCCGGTTCGCACCCGAATCTCATCCCGGTGCTCGGCAAGGCCACGGGTCATCCGCTGGGCGAGCATGGGCTTGTGATGGAACTGATCCATCCGTCGTTCGCTAATCTCGCCGGGCCTCCGAGCCTCGACTCGTGCACGCGCGACGTCTACGCGGCCGATGTGCGGTTCGACGGGACGGTGGCGTTGCAGATCGCGCGCGGGATCGCGTCGGCGGCGCGGCATCTGCATGGTCGCGGGATCATGCACGGCGATCTCTATGCGCACAACATCCTGCATGACGGTGCAGGACACGTATTGCTCGGCGACTTCGGCGCGGCGTCGTTGCACGATATCGACGATCGCGCACAGGCGCAGGCGCTCGAGCGTATCGAGGTGCGTGCTTTCGGCTGCCTGCTGGAAGAACTCGCGCAACGTTTGGCCGGAGAAGCGCATGATCGTGCCGCTGGGTTCGATGCGCTGATAGCCGACTGCTTCGCTGAGCAGGTCGAGATGCGGCCTTCGTTCGATGAGATTGTCGAGCGGCTGTCTGCGTTGAACGATTGAGCTATTGAGCGCAAACCGTTAGCGCCCCGTTGCAGTTTCAGGCAACCGCGCCGACTTTCATTTATGCGTTTTGCGGGGACGACCGGCGTGGGCCGGTCCGTCCTGCTAATGCGGCAAGCGCGGTTCGAGGGAGTTCTTCCGTGGCCAGCGCCCACAGCGAATACGCAACACCGCGCTGGAACAACAAGCTGACAGCAGTGCGAAGTTCGCCCCTGCCGAGCGCATAGACCGATTCGGTTACGCCCATCGCACCGTGCATCAGGACGCTGGCATGCCGGTAGCACCCCATCATGCAGGCATTGCAGGGTTCCCGTTGATCGGGTAGATGGTCGAGGTCAAAGACGGAGCCCATGGGCTCATGCCACGGCTCGCAGCGCCAGACATCGAGGTTCCAGTCGATATAAAAATACTTGCTGCCAGCGATGCACGGAATGAGTTGCTGTTCGCCGCGCACGAACCGCGCAACCTCGTTCAGTGCTGCGCTCGGGTCCATCACACGAAAGCGCTTTTTGAGGCCCTCGATTGCACTCAATGCTTCGAGTAGTTCGTCACGGCTGAGATCCACGAGTGTCGAATTTTCGTCGTAAACAAGCGATGTGGAACCGAACGCGTCCCGCCTCGGATAGGAAAACACTACGGAATCGAAGCCAAGCTGCTCGAGCGTCTCTGGAAGCGCTTCGTAATGGACCAGATGGCTCACCGTAACCGTCGCGCAGACGGGAATGCCGAACGCATGGGCTTGTGCGATGCCCTCGCGGATGCGGCCCTCGAGGCCAGGCAGCCCGCGATTACGCTCGTGCTCGCGCATGTCCGCGCTATCGATCGATATCAGGAGACGCTTGAGGCCTGCGGCAGCCAGTTGTTTGATGTGGCGGGGGAGGAACCAGCCATTCGTGATCACGCCGCACTGGATGCCGGCTTTCGTGGCCGACCCTACGAGCGATTCGATCTGCGGGTGAACCAGAGGCTCGCCGCCTTGCAGCGTCATGTAGCGAATCCTGCGGTTGCGCAGCATCGGCATCGCACGCGCGAATTCGTCAGGGTCGATATAGCGACGCGGGCCTGCGAGTTTCTTCTCACGCGAAAAGCCGCAGAAGTCGCATGCAGCGTTGCAAACATTCGTAACCGAGACGTCACAGACCGCGGGCAATGGATTGCGCGGCTCGCTCGCGACGCTGCTTACATTTGGCAAACTGCGCCACTTGATGGTCCGCTCTGTTCTATCCATGGTTCCCTCATGGTTTGCTGACGCATTGCGCAGGAACCATCATAGGCTACGACCGGCACACGCGCTGGATCAGGCGCGATATTTGTCCAAAAATGGATCGAACAAATCCTGTTTGAAAGGCTAGTGTGAGACGACTTCAATCCCCATACTTGAGGTGTCTCACCGGGAACTCTGTTCCGGGCGAGTTTGTGAACGCAATGCACGGGTTGCAGGAGGAGGGTGAAATGGTTGATGGCACAACCACCAAGCCGCGCGCGATCGGCTTCAATCACGTCGCGCTGGAAGTTGGCGATATCGAGGAAGCGCTGGCCTTCTATGGCCGCATCTTCGACCTTCAATTGCGCGGCAAGAGCAAGACGATGGCCTTCATCGATCTCGGCGATCAATTCATCGCGTTGCAGGCGGGACGCAAACAGCCCGCCGATGATGGCCGGCATGTCGGCCTCGTAGTCGATGACAAAGAGGCGGCGCGCGCCGCCCTCAAGGCGGCGGGCGTCAAGTTGCTCGACGGTCCGTTTCTGGATTTCCGCGACCCTTGGGGCAATCGCATCGAGATCGTGGGCTATGACAATATCCAGTACACCAAAGCGCCGAACGTGCTGCGCGGCATGGGTCTCACGCACTTGACCAAGAACGAGAGCGCGAAAAAGGAGCTGGCGGAAAAAGGGATGGCGGCGAGCTAGAAAGCAGTTTTCGGTGATGGCTTTTCGGCAACACCCCGGCTTCGGTCAGTTCGGCTGCGGTTGCGGTTGCTGCGGTTGCGGTTGCTGCGGTTGAGGCTGCTGCGGTTGAGGCAGTTGTGGCTGCGGCGCCGTGATCGGTTCGAGCCCGCTGCGCATAATCGCGGGCGCTGCATCCGGCGAAGACAGAAAGCGAATCAGCGCCTCTGCGCCGGCCGGATTTTTAGCAGTGGTAACAATGCCCCCGGAGTACACCACGTAACGCTGCAATTCCGCGGGCAAACTGCCGACCACTGTCACCCCCTTCACCGGCAGCAGTTCCACGACCTGCTGGAATCCGATCTCCGCGTCGCCGCTCGCAACGACAGTGGCGACCCGCTCGGCGGGAACCATGCGGCTCTTGCTTTTCACGCGCCCTTCAATTCCCAGACGGGAAAACAGTTCGTTGGCGATATAGACGCCAATCGCGTTTTGCGGATAAACAATCGACTTCGCTTCAAGCAGCGCGCGGCGCAGCGCGTCGACAGAACTGATGTCCGGTTTCGGCGCACCGTCGCGCACCACCATGCCGATTGGCGAGCGTGCGAAATCCACCTTGCTGCCGGGCACAACATTGCCGGCGTGAATTTGTTCGTCCAGCGCATAGCTGACCACGATTAGCACGTCGGCCCACTCGCCACGCGCAAACCGCACGGGAATGGCATTCAGTGCCGTGCCCGCCGCGGCCCCCCATATCGTGACCAACGTGTTGCCGGTCTCGTCCTCGAATAGTGGGCCCAGCTCACGATACGCCGGCGCAAACCAGCCCGACATCATGACCTTGACCTGGTCCGCCAGGCACGCGCGTGGGCCCATTAACGCGAGCGTTACGCAGAACGCGAGTGTGCGAAGCCGCAGCATATGCATAGTCATGGCTGACCTGGCCCGGATATACATCGCTCCCTATTTGTGAGGAAGGCGTGTGAAGAAAGCGTGTGAATAAAACGCGCGACGAAAGCGCGTCGTGCAACGACCGATTTGCATCGTTTATACAACACGTTCGTTTGTGCACACACGGCTTTTCTTCGCCTCTGATAGTCTTTTCCCAGCGACAGTTCGGGCGGTTAACAAACTTGACGCGTGCGATCGTAAAATCGAAAAGAGGGGGGCTTATCCATGTTGCATTGGCTTTCAAACTTGATTGCCCACAATGCCGCAACGCCGGAGAAGCAGGCTCAACGCGCGCTGGGTGAATTACGCATGGCGCTGTTCCAGGCCGAACAGCGCGTTCTGGATGCGCAACTACAGGCTGAGTATTACCGCACGCGAATTGCGTTTTGCGAGGAGGTGCTGAAGGCGGGCATCGAACAGGTGTCGGACCAGCGCAAAGGGCAACGTGAAGCGGTTACGCACGACTTGCGTCCGAACCTCAAGCTGACGACTTCGCAATAGCCTGGCACGGCAGTCGAGTTTCCTCCAGCAGTGATAGAGCATGAAACATCACAATGTGATGCAATATCTATCGAGGGAACTCTACAAGCAATGCAAGGCCGAATCGGTCCGGCGATTTGGGGACACGGCGCACGGCCGTATGGATCCGTGCGATGGCTTGCGGGGGCGGCAGCGGTTGCGGCTGCGGCACCAAACTTGCTCTATCGATGTGCAGGGAACACCAGTGGTTGAACAAATCGACCCTACATATCAGGAGACGATCATGGATAACCATGAGCATGGCCACCCCCAGGCGATCGAGCAGAACGACGCCGATTCCGCGAACGAGCCTTACGAGCACCCGTATCGTGCGTTGTTGCACGAGCCCACTGTCGCGCTGATTGGCAACCCAAGTGACCGCGCAGACGTCGCTACGTCGGCGATATTGGGCTACAACTGACGGCAGCGATTTCATCGACTGCCGATCAAGATATTCTGCATTCCGAATTATTCGGTCAATCAAGGCAGCGTCGACGACAAGCAGTAGATGCGCGCCTGGCCGGGCGCATCGCGCTTTTCGATAGTCGGCAGGATAAACGACGAACGGCTAGATGCGCGGTAGATCGTCGATGGATTTTTCGACGTTGCCGTCCGGCACTTCCAGATCGATTCCATCGGCTCCGTTGGGATGGGGCACCGGCTTGATCTTCGGGCCAAGAAATCTCATGCCGCCCAGCGTAAATACTGAATAAACCACTGCGCCCGAGCGGATGTCGTTTGTGACGGCCGCCACCTCGGAGATGGTGGGTGTCGAGAGCCAATTGTGCGTCTGGGGGTCGATTTGCGCCCAGCGCACGTGTGTTACCCGGTCCGTTGAGGAACTGATGCGTACACCGTCGACACCATAGGTAGCCATAGCCGTCACCCTCGAGGCGAGAGTTCAATGGTAGTCCGTTCGCTGCGCGAGTGGTAGCGCGCTGGGCTTTTTCAGTCGACCGCGCTCACCACACCGCCTGGCTCGTGATCGCAAACTGCTTGAACTGAGTATCGATGCGTAATGGCTCACCGCGTTCCGTCTTCTCGATGTGATCGACGAGCGGCAGCCCCACGCCTTCGAGCCAGTCGGAGAGCCCAAGATCGACGGGCGTATCGATGCGTACGAACATGCCCGCGTTGGAGGCGAGCCAGTGGCTGATCAGCGCCTTGGCGCGGCACGCGTCCGGCGAATCGGGGGCGATCACGGGGCCGATCACATGCCCGTCGCCAAAGCGGCGAAAGAGCGCGAAGCCGATCAGTTCGCCGTCGCGGTCCAGCGCGATGCCGCTCGCTTGATCGAGCAGTTTGGGCAGCATGTCCGAGCGGTCGAGGCCGCTTGCGCGCGTGGCCAACTCGATCAGGCGAGGCCGGTCGCTTGCGCCGATCGGGCGCAGCCGCTCACCCGCGGGCAGCGAGACGAGCGGCGGCTGGAATGCCGCGCCCTGGTGCTGGTGAATCCGGCCGATACGCGTAAAACCGAGCCGCTCGACGAGCGGCCAGCCCGTGTCGCTCGCGTGGAGCAGCAGCGTGCGCGAGGCGAGCGCCTGCATCCAGTACTCGATCATGGTCCGGCCAATGCCGCGGCGCTGATGACTGGGCTTGACGATCAGCATGCCGAGCGTTGCCGCGTTGGGACCGAACAGCCAGGAGAAAGCCGTGCCGACGAGCGAACCGCTTTCATCCACGGCCACGATGCCTTCGCCGATGCGCGCGGCGAAACGCCAATCTTCGGGGCGGTGCCGCCAGCGCACCGACGTCGACAACGCATGCGCGGCGGCCAGATCGTCGGCAGTAAAGGCGCGGTAGGTAATGACGCTGTTCAGGTTCGGGTCGGACACGCCGGCCTCCATATTTCTGTATACGCGTACCGTGACTATCGCATTGGCCGCCGTGGCTGACTAGGACGATCTTCCTGTTGTGGGCACAGCCGCGGCCCGCACCCATGATGCAATGCAAAACGCGGGGTTGGACGGTCAACAACGCGTCGATTCTGCTGATTGCGCTTTATTGTCGGCGAAATATGCGGTGGCACTGGGCCTACGATAGTTCCCATCGAGACCAAGTCGAGGGAACGCAGTCATGGACCAGTTCGATCCCGGCGCAGTGGCTGCCGCAGTGGCCGAAAAAGCCGGCCATTTCATTGGCGGCGAGCGGGTCGTGGAGGGCGCGGCGCGCATCGAAGTCGCGCGGCCATCGGACGGCGTGGTCTATGCCTCGCTGCCGCTCGGCGATGCGCAACAGGTGGACCGCGCCGTCGATAACGCGAGTCGAGCATTTCGCGAGAGCGGCTGGGCGCGCATGGCGCCGCGCGAGCGCGCCCGCATCCTGCGCCGCTTCGCCGACCTGATCGCCGCCGACACCACCACGCTCGCGCCGCTCGAAGCGCTCGGCTCGACGCGCCCCGTGCGTGACGTCTGTGCCTGGGACGTGCCGTTCACGGCGGAAGGCATTCGCTTCTATGCCGAGTTCGCCGACAAGATCGGAGGCGAGGTCGTGGCCACCGATCACGACCATCTGGGCATGACGATCGCCGAGCCCTATGGCGTGGTTGGCGCGATCGCGCCGTGGAATTTCCCGCTCGTGATGGCGTCGTGGAAAATCGGCCCGGCGCTCGCGGCAGGCAATGCCGTGGTGCTCAAGCCCTCGGAAATGACGCCGTTTTCCGTGTTGCGCCTGGCCGAACTCGCGATTGAAGCAGGCATTCCACCGGGCATCTTCAACATCGTGCAAGGCGACGGCGCGACAACGGGCGACGCGCTCGTGCGCCATCCGGGCGTCGCGAAGGTGACGTTCACGGGATCGACGCGCGCCGGTGCCGCGATCATGGCGGCGTGCGCGCAAAGCGGTACGAAGCCGGTCACGCTGGAACTGGGCGGCAAGAGCCCGCAACTCGTGTTTGCCGATGCCCCGAGGCTCGACGAGGTCGCGCGCCGCATCGCCGGCGCGATTGCGGGTAACGCCGGGCAGGTGTGCGTGGCCGGTTCGCGGCTGCTCGTCGAGCGCGGCATCGCCGACGAACTCGTGTCGCGCATCGAGCAGGCATTCGCGTCGCTGCGCGCGGGCGCGACGTGGGCTTCGGGCACGACGCTGCCACCCATCATTTCGGATGCGCAGGCCGCGCGCATCGAAGCCATCGTCGAGCGCAGCGTGGCCGAAGGCGCCACGCTGTATTGCGGTGGCCGCCGCGCTGACGCGCCGGTGCCGGGCGCGTTCTATCTGCCCACCATCCTCACCGGCGTGACCCCGCAAACCGAGGCGGTGCGCGCCGAGATCTTCGGCCCCGTGCTTACGGTGCAGACCTTCGACACAGAGGAAGAAGCGCTCGCGCTCGCCTCGCATCCCGAATACGGCCTCGCCGCTGGCGTGCACACCGCGGACATCGGCCGAGCGCTGCGCCTCGTGCGCGCACTGGAGGCGGGCACCGTGTGGGTGAACCGCTACGGGCGCAGCAGCGACTTCATGATCCCGACGGGCGGTTACAAGCGCTCGGGCATGGGCAAGGATCTTGGGCGCCAGGGCTATGAAGCGCACCTGCGTTTCAAGAGCGTGCTGATCGATATGCGGACCTGACGTCATGCCGACTGCGATGCCGACGAATCACGCAGGAAAACGCACGGTCATGCGGCTTTGGCCCGCGCGATGGCGTCACCGCAGAATCTGCTGTGGCGGCCCCTGCAAACGCGTGGTTTATACCGTGAAGGCCCCACGATTCGACGCCAACCCCCAATTTTGCGCTGTTTAAATTTTCCACAGGGACGCACTTCTTCCTGTTTTCGCCACTGAGCCCGGAGCGGGTTCATCACACGAAAGGATTGCCATCATGATCGATTTCGAGCCGAAGTACATCACGTTCGACTGCTACGGCACGCTGACGAAGTTCCGCATGGCCGACATGGCGCGCGAGATGTACGGCGACCGCCTCAAGGGCGCCGATCTCGAGAAGTTCGTCGCGTTCTTCGCGGGCTATCGCCGCGACGAGGTGCTCGGCGCCTGGAAGCCGTACCGCGACGTGGTCGTCAATTCGGTGCGCCGCGCCTGCAAGCGCATGAACGTCGAGTTCATCGAGGCCGAAGCCGAAAAGTTCTACACCGCCGTGCCGACCTGGGGCCCGCATCCGGATGTGCCGGAAGGCCTCTCGCGCCTCGCGAAGAAGTACAAGCTCGTGATTCTCTCGAACGCTTCGGACGACCAGATCCAGAGCAACGTCGACAAGCTCGGCGCGCCGTTCCACCGCGTGTTCACGGCGCAGCAGGCGCAGTCGTACAAGCCGCGCATGCAGGGCTTCGAGTACATGTTCGACCAGTTGAACTGCAACCCCGGCGACGTGCTGCACGTTTCGTCGAGCCTGCGCTACGACCTCATGACGGCGCACGACATGGGCATCAAGCACAAGGCCTTCGTCAAGCGCGGCCACGAGCCGGGCACGCCGTACTACGAGTACTACGAAGTCGAGACGATCGGCGAACTCGCTTCGCAACTGGGTCTGTGAGAACAGGGATAGCCGAGGCCGCCCGATGAAACTCGACTCCTACTGGCTCGATACCGCCCCTGGCGGTCTGCTCGCAAGCGAGGGACCGGTGGAGGGCCGCGTGGATGTCGCCGTGGTCGGCGGCGGCTTCACGGGGCTTTCCGCCGCGCTCGCGTTTGGCCGCCGCGGCGCGAGCGTCGCGGTGCTGGATGCGGGCCGCATGGGCGGCGGGGCATCCGGGCGCAACGGCGGTCAGTGCAACACGGGCGTGGCGCAGGACTATGCGGCGCTGCGCGGGCAACTCGGCGTCGAGCGCGCGCAGGGTTGCTACCGGGCCTACGCGGCTGCCGTCGATACCGTGGAGCGGCTGATCCGCGAAGAGGGCATCGACTGTGACTATCTCGCTTCGGGCAAGCTCAAGCTCGCGTCGAAGCCGCATCACCTCGAACACCTCGAACGCACGGCTGAGTTGATCCGCCGCGAGGTCGATCCGGATGTCGAGATCATTGGCCGCGAACAGATTCGCGGCGAGGTGGAATCCGACAGCTTCCATGGAGGACTGCTGCACAAGCACGGCGGCCAGATGCACATGGGCCGTTTTGCGGTAGGGCTTGCGAACGCCGCTGTACGGCGCGGCGCACGGCTGTACGAGCACGCTGCCGTGACGTCCATCGCGAAGGAGGGCGGCGCGTATCGCGTGGAGTCGTCACGCGGGACGTTGCGCGCGCAACAGGTGTTGATCGCAACGGGCCCTTCGCGGCACGGCCCGTTCGCGTGGTATCGGCGGCGTCTTGCGCCGGTCGGCTCGTTCATCGTTGTGACGGAGCCGCTGGCGCCCGCGCAACTCATGCGGCTCTTGCCGAACCGCCGCTCGTACACGACGAGCCGCCTCATGCATAACTATTTCCGAGTGACGCCGGACTCGCGTCTGCTGTTCGGCGGCCGGGCGCGCTTCACGGCGTCGGAGCAGCCGTCCGACGCGAAGAGCTGCCGCATCCTCCAGCGCAATCTCGCTCAGCTCTTTCCGGCGCTCGCGAGCGTGCAGATCGATTACTGCTGGGGCGGACTCGTCGATATCACCGCGGACCGTTTGCCGCGCGCGGGCCAGCACGAAGGCGTGTGGTTCTCGATGGGCTACAGCGGCCACGGCACGCAGATGTCGACACACATGGGCCAGGTGATGGCCGAGGTGATGAGCGGCAACACGGCCGCGAACCCGTGGCGCGATTTCGCGTGGCCCGCCATTCCGGGGCACACGGGCAAACCGTGGTTTTTGCCGCTCGTCGGCGCGTACTACCAGATCAAAGACGCTTTTTACTGACCCTGCATTTTCCAAAATACACAGCCTCGATACGTCGAGCTGCGGCCCCCCACATCAGACGCGGAGAAGTTTCATGAGCATCGACAAATCGCTTGAAGACATCGCTCACCCGGGCGTGCGGCTCGAGGAATTGACGAAGCGTGGCGCCACGCGCCGCGACCTCCTTCGCGCGATGGCCGCGGGGGGCATGATGTCGATGACGGGCGCGGGCCTCTTCGCCGCGAGCGGTGCGGCCTTCGCGCAGGAGAAGCCTAAGCAGGGCGGCAAGATCCGCGTGGCGACGCAGTCGGCGTCCGCGTCCGATACGCTCGATCCCGCGAAGGAGTCGGTGTCCACCGACTACGTCCGCGCGTACATGGTGTACAACGGCCTGACCGAGTACGACTCGCATCTCGGCGCGCAGATGGCGCTCGCCCAGTCGCTCGAAACGAAGGACGCGACGGTGTGGGTCGTGAAGCTGCGCAGCGGCGTGCAATTCCACGACGGCAAGACTCTCGCGCCCGCCGACGTCGTCTACTCGCTCATGCGCCACAAGGACGCCGCGGTGGCCTCGAAGGTCAAGACGCTCGCCGACCAGTTCCAGGACGTGAAGGCCACAGGCCCGAACGAAGTGACGATCACGCTCACGGGGGCGAACGCCGACCTGCCCGTGATCCTCGCCGACTCGCACTTCATGATCATCAAGGACGGGACGAACGACTTCAAGACGGCGGTGGGCACCGGGCCGTTCAAGCTCAAGGAATTCTCGCCGGGTGTGCGCACGGTGGTCGTGCGCAACGAGCGCTACTGGAAGCCGGGTCTGCCGCATCTGGACGAGATCGAACTGGTTGGCATCGGCGACGAATCGGCGCGCGTGAACGCGCTGCTCTCGGGCGATGTGCAGCTCATCAATCAGGTGAGCCCGCGCTCGACCTCGCGCATCAAGGGCACGCCGGGCTTCGCGGTGAAGGAGACGAAGACGGGCCAGTACACCGACCTCATCATGCGCGACGAAGGCGGTGTCACGGGCAACGCGGATTTCCGCCGCGGCATGATGCACCTGTTCGATCGCGAGCAGATCCGCAACACCGTGTTTCTCGGCTACGGCGCGATCGGCAACGATCAGCCTATCGATCCGACCAACAAGTACTACTTTGCGGGCCTGCCGGAGCGCACGTTCGATCCGCAGAAGGCGAAGTTCTACTTCCAGAAGGCGAAGCTCGGCAGCACGCCGCTGCAGATCTATGCCTCTCCGGCTGCGGACGGCTCAGTCGAAATGGCGATGCTGCTGCAGCAGGTCGCGCCGCAGGCGGGCCTGAATCTCCAGGTGGTGCGCACGCCCAGCGACGGCTACTGGTCGAACCACTGGATGAAGCACCCGCTGACCTTCGGCAACATCAACGCGCGCCCGAGCGCCGACGTGATCTTCACGCAGTTCTTCAAGTCGGACGCGCCGTGGAACGAGGCGAACTGGAAGGACCCGAAGTTCGACCAGATGCTGCTGACGGCGCGCGGCGAGCCCGACGACGCCAAGCGCAAGAAGATCTACGGCGACATGCAGGTGCTCGTGCATAGCGACGGCGGCATCGGCATTCCGATGTTCCTGAGCTCGCTCGACGCGCATACGACGAAGCTCAAAGGCCTCGGCTCGATTCCGATTGCGGGCCTCATGGGCTTCAAGTTCGCCGAGAACGTGTGGCTCGAAGCGTAGTTCCAGGTGTGATGTTTGCGGCCGGGCGCACGCCCGGCCACCGATTCCCCGCTTCATGATGCTCAGGGAGGCGACATCCGATGAAAGCTCACGCGCAACGTCTCATTGCCGCGCGTCTCGGTCTCGCGCTGCTCACGTTGCTGATCGTCTCGGCAATCGTGTTCGGCCTCACGGGCCTGTTGCCCGGCGACGCCGCGCAGCAGGCCCTCGGCCAGGCGGCGACGCCCGAGCAGGTGGCCGCGCTGCGTCACCAGTTCGGCCTCGACCAGAGCGCGCTCACGCGTTATTTCCACTGGCTCCTGCAGGCGGTGACCGGCAACTTCGGCACGTCGGTGTCGAACAGTCAGCCGGTGAGCGCGCTGATCGCCACCCGCCTGCCGAATTCGCTCGTGCTGGCGGGGCTCACCACGCTCGTTTCGGTGCCGCTCGCGCTCGCCATCGGCATCTTCTCCGCCGTGTTCCGCGGCTCGCTGCTCGATCGCGCGCTCAACGTGCTCACGCTGTGCGCCGTGGCCGTGCCCGAATTTCTGGTTGCCACCATCGCAGTGCTGATATTCGCGGTGAAGCTGCGCTGGCTGCCTGCGCTCTCGTACCTCTCCGAGGTGGACTCGTTTGGCACGCTGTTGCGCATCTACGCGATGCCCGTCATGACGCTGTGCTGCGTGATCGTCGCGCAGATGGCGCGCATGACGCGCGCAGCCGTGCTCGACCAGCTGGGTGCGCCGTATGTGGAAATGGCGCGCTTGAAAGGCGCCTCGCCCGCTCGCATCGTGCTTCGCCACGTGCTGCCGAACACGATTGGCCCGATCGCGAATGCCGTGGCGCTGAGCCTCTCGTATCTCTTTGGCGGCGTGGTGATCGTCGAGTCGATCTTCAACTATCCGGGCCTCGCGAGCCTGATGGTCGACGCCGTGACGAACCGCGATCTGCCGCTCGTGCAGGGCTGCGTGATGGTGTTCTGCGCCGCGTATCTGGTGCTCGTGCTGATCGCGGACCTGTGTCAAATCGTATCCAACCCGAGGCTGCGTCAACGATGATCCGACCCGCCACATCCCATGCCGCGACCGTGCTCTACGCGACCAGCGAGAGCGAGGAGCGCGCCGCCGCCGAGCTCGTCAAGGACGTTCCGGGCGACGTTCCCACGCCGCCGCGCTCGCCGCTGCGCCGCATCGTCGGGCGCCTCTCCGTGCTCGGCCTGATCGGCCTTGCGATCGTCGTGTTCTGGCTCGGCGTGGCCTTCATCGGGCCGCTCGTCGCGCCGTACAAGGGCGGCGCCATCACCTCCACGGAGATCTTCGGCTCCTATAGCGCGGCGCATCTGATCGGCACCGATTTCCTGGGCCGCGACATGCTGAGCCGCGTGCTCTACGGCACGCAGTACACCGTGGGCCTCGCGCTCGCCGCAACGCTGCTCGCAAGCGGCATCGGGACATTCTTCGGACTGCTTGCGGCTGTCGCGCCGCGCTGGATCGACGAGGTGCTGAGCCGCCTGTTCGACGCGTTGATCTCCATTCCGAGCAAGGTGCTCGCGCTCGTCGTGATCGCGGCGTTCGGCTCGTCCGTGCCCATGCTCATCACGGTCGCGGCGCTTGCCTATATTCCGGGCGCGTTCCGCATCTCGCGCTCGCTCGCCGTGAACCTGATGACGCTCGAATACGTGCAGGTCGCCAGAGCGCGCGGCGAGGGGCTTTTCTACATCGCCCGTGTGGAAGTGCTGCCGAACATGATCCACCCCATGCTCGCCGACTTCGGCCTGCGCTTCGTCTTCATCGTGCTGCTGCTCTCCGGCCTGTCGTTCCTCGGACTTGGCGTGCAGCCGCCGGACGCGGACTGGGGCTCGCTCGTGCGCGAGAACATTGGCGGCCTCGCGGAAGGCGCGCCCGCCGTGCTGATGCCAGCCGTCGCCATTGCGACGCTGACCGTCGGCGTGAACCTGCTGATCGACAGCCTGCGCCGCCGCAGCGGCCGCGCGCATGGAGGCGGAAAATGAACATGATCGAAGTGACGGGCCTGCGCGTGGTCGCGGGCGCGGCGCCCGATCCGGTCGTCGAGATCGTCAAGGGCGTCGACTTCACGGTGAAGAAAGGTGAAGTGCTCGCGCTGATTGGCGAGTCGGGGTCGGGCAAGACCACCATCGCTCTCTCGCTGCTCGGCCATGCGCGTGACGGCTGCGCCATTGCGGGCGGCAGCGTGAGGATTGGCGGCACGGATGTGCTCGCGCTAGACGAGCGCGGCCGCCGTGCGCTGCGTTCGCGCACCGTGGCTTATGTGGCGCAGAGCGCTTCGGCGGGCTTCAATCCGGCGCGCACGATCATGGATCAGGTGACCGAGCCCGCGCTGCTGCACAAGCTGATGTCGGCCGCGGCGGCGCGCGAGAAGGCGGTGAGCCTGTTCCGCGCGCTCGCGCTGCCGTCGCCCGAAACGATTGGCGCGCGCTATCCGCATCAAGTTTCCGGTGGCCAGTTGCAGCGGCTGATGGCGGCGATGGCGCTCATCACCGATCCCGCCGTGGTCGTGTTCGACGAACCCACTACGGCGCTCGACGTGACCACGCAGATCGAAGTGCTCGCGGCGTTTCGCAAGGTCGTCCGAGAGTTGGGTACGACGGCTGTGTACGTGTCGCACGATCTCGCAGTCGTCGCGCAGATGGCCGATCGTATCGTCGTCCTGAACAATGGCGCGGTGCGGGAGAATGGCACGACGCTCCAGGTGCTCGAAGCCCCCGCCGACGACTACACGCGCGCGCTGTTGGCCGCGCGCCGTCACCCCGACCCCGGCCCTCCAGCCGCGCCGCCGGCCGCAGAAGTGCCGCTGCTCGAAGTGCGCAACCTGATCGCGGGCTATGGGCGTGTCGATGCGAACGGCGTGCCGGCAGCGCGTGTGCTGGAGGACGTGAGCCTGCGTATCCCGCGCGGCAGTGCCCTGGGCGTGATCGGCGAATCGGGCTCGGGCAAGACGACGCTCGCGCGTGTGGTGGCCGGGCTGGTTGAGCGTGCGCGCGGCGAGGTCCTGCTCGACGGCGTGCCGCTGCCCGCCACGCTGTCGGCGCGCACGCCCGACCAGTACCGCCGCATCCAGATCGTGTTCCAGAACGCCGACACCGCGCTCAACCCGAGCCGCACGATCGCCGATATCCTCGCGCGGCCTATGTGCTTCTATCACGGTCTGCGCGGCGCACGGGCGCAAAAGCGCATGCTCGAACTGCTGGACCTCGTCAAGCTGCCCGCGTCGATCGCGAAGCGTCAGCCGGGTGCTCTTTCGGGCGGCCAGAAGCAGCGCGTGAACCTGGCCCGCGCGCTCGCGGCCGAGCCCGCGCTCATTCTGTGCGACGAGGTGACGTCCGCGCTCGATACCGTAGTCGGCGCCGCGATTCTCGACTTGCTCGCCGAACTGCGGCGCGAGCTGGGTGTCTCGTACATGTTCATCAGCCACGATATCTCGACGGTGCGCGCGATTTGCGATGACGTCGTCGTGCTGTACGGCGGCCAGTGCGTCGAGGCGGGTCAGCGCGACGTGCTCGAAGCACCGCCTTATCACCCGTACACGGGCCTGCTCGTCGATTCGGTGCCGGCCTTGCAGCCGGGCTGGCTCGACGCACGCCGCGCCGTGGCGGGCACGGCGCTCCCGCCGCTCGGGGCGTCGGCGGAGGTGCGCGAGCTGTGTGCGTTCCGTGCGCGTTGCCCGGTGCGTATCGATGGCGCGTGCAATCTGTCGGCGCCCGCAATGAAGCGGCTGCCCAGCGGCGCGCAGATTCTTTGCCATCACACGACAGCGGAGCTCGAGCGCTTGCAGACCGCGCAGGCGGCACAAGTCGCGCAAGCCACCAAGGCGGCCGCATGAGCGCACGCTTCGTGAGAGTCGCGGAAGCGGGCCGTCCGACCTTCGACATCGAAATCGACGGCCGTGTGGCGCAGGCCGCCGAGGGCGACACGCTGATGGTCGCGCTGCTCGCCACGCAGGACGCGCTGCGCGACTGCGAGTTCGACGACGGGAGGCGCGCCGGTTTCTGCCTGATGGGCGCCTGCCAGGACTGCTGGGTGTGGACCGCACAGGGCGAGCGGCTGCGCGCCTGCACGACGCTAGCGGCGCCGGGCATGTCGATCGTCACGCGCAACGCGCTTGCCGGGGAGGGCGTATGGCCGCACGCATAGAACTGAAGGTGGTCGTGATCGGCGCGGGGCCCGCCGGCGTGCGCGCGGCGCAGACGCTGGTCGCGGCGGGGCTGCGCCCTGTCGTCGTGGACGAAGGGCGGCGCGATGGCGGGCAGATCTACCGCCGCCAGCCCGAAGGCTTCAAGCGCAGCTACGAAACGCTCTATGGCACCGAGGCCGGGCGTGCGGCATCGCTGCACCGCGACTTCGACGCGCTGCGCCCGAAGATCGATTACCTCCCCGACACGCTCGTATGGAACGTCGGGCCGAAGTCCGTGCATCTCGCAAGCGGCGCACGCTACCACGAGCTTGCGTTCGACGCGCTGATCGTCTGTAGCGGCGCGACTGACCGGCTCATGCCCGTGCCGGGCTGGCATCTGGCGGGCGCCTATAGCCTGGGCGGCGCGCAGGTCGCGCTGAAGGCGCAGGGCTGCGCCATCGGCGCGCGCACCGTGATGATGGGCACCGGCCCGCTGCTTTACCTCGTCGCCGCGCAGTACGTGAAAGCGGGCGCGACGGTGAGCGCCGTGCTCGATACGTCAACGTTGGGCCAGCGCGTGCGCGCGTTGCCCGATTTGCTGCAAGTGCCCGCTACGCTGCGCAAGGGCATGGCGCTGTTGCGCACGCTGCGCCGCTCGGGCGTGCCGGTGCATCGCGGCGTCACGCCGCTGGCAATCGATGGCACGCCCGAGCATGGCGTGAGCGCGGTGCGCGTGAAACTCGCAAACGGCAGCGAGCAGCGCGTGGAGTGCGATGCCGTCGCGCTCGGCTACCACCTGCGCTCCGAAACGCAAATCGCCGATCTCGCCGGATGTGCGTTCGTCTTCGATCCGGCTGTGCGGCAATGGCTGCCCGAAATCGATCAGGACGGCCGCAGCAGCGTGGCAGGCGTTTATCTCGCAGGGGACGGCGCACGCGTACGCGGCGCGGACGCCGCCGAGCGCGCGGGGTGTCTCGCGGCGCTTGCGGCACTGCGGGATGCGGGCGCGGGCTCATCGCATGGAGCACTCGCCGAGGCAGCAAGATTGCGCGTTGAACTCGCACGTTTCACGCGCTTCGCGCAAGGCTTGCGCAAGGCATTTCCGTGGCCTGCGCATTTCGCGGCGGCGCTGCCTGACGACACCGTCGTGTGCCGCTGCGAAGCCATCACGGCGGGCGACCTGCGCCGCGTGGTGCGCGAGACGGGCGCAACGGAAGCGAATCGCGCGAAAGCGTTTTCGCGCGTTGGGATGGGGCGCTGCCAGGGCCGCTTCTGCGCGCACGCGGGGGCCGAAGTCATCGCAGCCGAGGCGCGCGTGCCGCTCGAAGCCGTGGGCCGGCTGCGCGGCCAGGCGCCGGTGAAGCCGCTCACGATGGCGCTGAGCGCGGCCTCCCACGACATCGACGAAATGCAGACCCTCGCCGCGCAAACGCAGCGCGGCGCGTGCTGCGCAAAGGAGTTCAGCGAATGACGGATCGCGCCGACGTGATCGTGATTGGCGGCGGCATCATCGGGACGTCCACGGCGTTCTTTCTTAGCCGCCGCAAGCGCTCAGTGATCCTGATCGAACGCGGGCTGACGGGCCAGCAGGCAAGCGGCGTGAACTTCGGCGGCGTGCGCCGCCAGGGCCGCGCGCTCTCGCAGCTCGCCATGTCCAATCGCGCGCTCGATATCTGGTATCGCGCGCAGTCGCTGCTCGGCGAAGATGTCGAGTTTCTGCCTTCGGGCCACACGCGCGTGTGCTACCACGCGCACGACGCCGAGTACTTTCATCGCTACGCTGAGCAAGCGCGCGCGTATGGGCTCGATCTCGAAGTGCTCGAAGGCGCGGCGATGTTCAAGCGCTTCCCGTTCCTGGGTCGCGAGGTGCTGGCCGCCTCCATCTCGCCGCGTGACGGCCACGCGAATCCGCGTCTGGCCGCCCCGGCCTTCGGCCGTGCTGCCGCGCGGCTCGGCGCGAATCTCGTCGAGAACACCGAGATCGTGCGCGTGGAAAGGGAGGCGGGCGGCTTTCGCGTGGAGAGTGCGACGGGGGCCGTGTGGCGCGCGGAGCAACTGCTTATTTGCGCCGGTGCATGGGCCGGGGCGCTCTCCGGGCAGTTCGGCGAGCCGGTGCCGCTCGTCGCGCGCGGCCCGCAGATGGCCGTGACCGAACCCGTGCCATACCGCTTCACGCATTCGATGGGTGTCTACACGTCGAACAAGGCAGAAAGCGTGTACTTCCGGCAGATTCCACGCGGCAACCTCGTGCTGGGCGGTGGTCCCCCGGGTCCCGCCGACACAGGCACGCGCCGCGCTGGCGTGCTGCCTGGCAACACCGTGCAGCAGATCGCGCAGTTCCGCCGCCTGGTTCCCGCGCTCGCGCCGCTGCACGTGATCCGCGTGTGGAGCGGCGTGGAAAGCTACCTGCCGGATTCGGAGCCGGTGATCGGCCCGAGTTCGACAACTCAGGGCCTTTTCTATGCGTTCGGCTTCAGCGGTTCGGGCTTCCAGATCGGGCCCGGCGTGGGCGAAACGCTCGCGGAACTGCTCGACGCCGGCGCAACCGACATGCCGCTCGAACCGTTTTCGATTGCGCGCTTCGGGCGCACGGCATCCGCCGTGAGCGCTCACGCTTCGACCGCGAGCGAGGCTTGATCATGCATACCGTCCACGCGACAGTGACTCCGCTTCGCGACGCGCTGGCCTATATCGAAGCGAACTTCGATAAATCAGTGAGCCTCGCGGAGTTGGCCGAGGTGTCCGCGCTCAGCGTGTCGCGCTTCGCCACCGTGTTTCGTCAGCAGGTCGGACTTTCGCCATACAAGTATCTGTGCGAAGTGCGCGTGCGCCGCGCACAGCTATTGCTGCTGGCGGGCGTGCCCGGTGCCGTGGTGGCGACAGAGGTCGGCTTTTTCGACCAGAGTCATCTGGCGCGGCATTTCAAGCGCTTTTGCGGCGTGACGCCCAGCGCCTTCCTGCAGCAGGCGAGGGCGCTCGAAGCGGCCTGAGCGCGCCTCCTGCGTCTGGCGTCACAGAATGACGTAGACCTTGCGCATCGTTTCGTCGACTTCCCACGTGCCTTGCGTGTTCGCCGCGAAGAAGAGCGTATCGCCGCCGCGAAAATGCACCGTTGCCTCGCCGTCGGGCGTGAAGCGTCCGCTTCCGCTCAGGATGTGCATGACCTCCGCTTCTTTCACCGAGCGGCGGTAGGTGCCGCTGGTGCATTCGAAGAGTCCCGTATCGATGGACTCCGTGCCCGGAATCACTTTTTGCATGCCCGAAACGCGTATCGTCTGCGAGCCGGGTGCGCCCGCTGTGCCCCAGTCCTCTAACGCTTGCACGTTGACGCTTTGCGCGATCTGCTGAACTTTCATCATTCGTTCGTTTGCCTAAGTAAAAAGAGAAGTCGCTTCAGCGCTTCTGAACGATGCGCTGCTCGATCTTGCCGAGCCGCACCACGGTCACGCCCGGACGCAACTGGCGCAGCGAAGGCATTACGAGAATGCAGTCGTCGTAGGGCGTGACTACCGGCTCGCCGTCGGACCAGCCGATCACGGCGCCCGCCTTGGGGAACACTTCGAGGCCCGTGTACTCGCCCGCGAAACGGAAGTCCATGCTCGTCGCCACCACGGGCTCAGTCACGCGCACGACACGCATTTCCGGTGGAAGCGGCTGCAGCCAGTCCGCGGGCAGATCCGTTTCGTCCACGACACTCGAGTGCAGCAGGAAGCGCGCAGTGACATCGCGTGCCACGGTCACGGCGCTCGCTTCCCAATGCTGTCCGCACTCGATCAAGAGCGCGTTCTTCGCGCTCGCCGCGTCGCCGAAGCCTTCGTAGTCGCGCATGCGGCGGCCTTCGGGGTGGCCTTCGTCGCAGATGACGGTGGCCGGCGCGCCAAGCTGCGCGGAGAGTTCGACGCCCTTGGCGAGCGGCCCGGCGACGATGAGCGGCATGCACTTCTCATGCATCGAATGCAGATCGAGCAGCAGATCGACGTCGTCGATCACGGGCCGCATCGCGCGGGCGCGGCGCAGTTCGCTCGAATCGTGCGAACGGTCGTCGAGCGCCTGCGCGGTCCACACGCGATTGAAGTCCTGATCGACGAAGCGTGCGGCGTCCGGGCGCGCGGGATCGAAGCGGCGGTAGGCCTCCACGTTCGCGAACGCAAACGTGAGCTTGCCGCGCCGTGGCCGCAGCCGCGCGCGCAGCAGTGCATCGACGACGATCGCGCCGCACACCTCGTTGCCGTGCGTGAGCGCGTTGATCATCACATGCGGGCCGGGCACGCCCGAATCGAACGTATGCACATAGGGGATGCCGGTTTCGCTGCGCTCGTGAGCGGCGATGTCGGGAAACGTCACTTCGATCGGATAGGTGCTCATACAAGCCCTCCCTGGCAGAGGTATTTGATGCTGAGGTAATCGTCGAGCCCGTACTTCGAGCCCTCGCGGCCATAGCCCGATTCCTTCACGCCGCCGAACGGCGCCGCTTCGCTGGCGAGCGCGCCCTCGTTGATGCCGACGATACCCGCTTCGAGCTGTCGCGCGACGCGGTCGATGCGGCGCACGTCCTGGCTGTAAAAGTACGCGGCGAGGCCGTAGGGCGTGTCGTTGGCGGCGTGGATGGCCTCGGCTTCATTGTCGAAACGGAACAGCGGCACAATCGGGCCGAAGGTTTCTTCGCAGCTTAGCTGCATGTCGGGCGTGGCGTTTGCGAGCACGGTGGGCGCGTACCAGTTCGGGCCCAGTTCGTTAAGGCGCTTGCCGCCCGTGAGCACGCGTGCGCCGCGGCTCACGGCGTCGTCCACATGGCGGGCGATCTTTTCCACCGCGCGCGCGTTGATCATCGGGCCGATCTGCGCGGCGGGGTCGGTCGCGGGCGCGACTTTCAGAGCGGCCACGCGCGTGGCGAGCTTGTCGGCGAAGCGCTCGAAAACGCCTGACTGCACGTACACGCGATTCGGACACACGCAGGTCTGGCCGCCATTGCGGAACTTCGCGGCCATGAGGCCATCGACTGCGGCGTCGAGATCGGCGTCGTCGAACACGATGAACGGCGCGTTGCCGCCCAGTTCGAGCGAGAGCTTCTTCAACGTGCCCGCCGATTCTCTCGCGAGATGCTTGCCCACGGGCGTCGAACCGGTGAAGGTGATCTTGCGCACGCGGCTATCGGCGAGCCAGTCGGCGACAGCGCTCACGCCGCGCTCGCGCGAAGCGCAGATGAGGTTCAGCACGCCAGGCGGCACGCCCGCCTCGTGCGCGAGCATCACGAGCGCGAGCGCCGTAAGCGGCGTGTCTTCGGCGGGTTTGCCGACCACCGTGCAGCCCGCTGCGAGTGCCGGGGCGATCTTGCGAGCGATCATCGCGAGCGGGAAGTTCCAGGGCGTGATCGCCGCGACCACGCCCACGGGTTCTTTCACCGCGCTCATGCGCTTGCCGCGCTGCTGCTGCGGGATGAGGTCGCCGTAGATACGCGTGGCTTCGTCGGCGAACCATGCAACGTAGGACGCGCCATACATGGCTTCGCCGCGGCCTTCATGCAGGGGCTTGCCTTGTTCGCGCGAGATCAGTTGACCCAACTCGTCGGCGTTTTCGACGATCAGCGCATGCCAGCGGCGCAGCACCGCGGCGCGTTGTGCGGGGAGCGTGTCGCGCCATGCGGGGAATGCGCGGGCGGCGGCGTCGGTGGCGGCGCGTGCGTCGTTCGCATCGCTGTCGGCGACGTCGGCAATCGTTTCGCCTGTTGCGGGATCGGTCACGGCGAAGCGCGCACCGCTGGCCGCGCTCACCCATTGTCCGTCGATGAAGTTGTCGCTGCGAATCAGCGCGCTCAAGGGATAACGCTTTGTCATATGCCGATTCCTTTCCGCCCATGCGGAAGCCGGTGGTTCGATGCGAGGAAGTGAGCGCGCACGACTAGCGCGCCGAAACCGTGAGGTGTCGGCGCGAAGCGTGCGCGAGAAAATGGAAGCGAGACGCGTGAGCGTGAGGCGCGTGCCTCACGGGCGTCGCCCATGTTCAGGAATGCAGGTTCTGCGAAAACAGCGTTTCGAGCGGATAGTGCGTCTTGACGAACGCGGTCTTGATGATCACGTAGCTGAAGTACTTCTCGATGCCGATATCGCGCTCCAGCAGCCCTTCGACAATGCTCTGATAATGGCTCACGCTGCGCGCGACGAACTTCAGCAGATAGTCGTAGCCGCCGCTCGCGAGATGGCATTCGACCACCTCGTCCACTTCGCGTATCGCTTTCTCGAACTTGATGAAGTCCTCGCGGCGATGGTCGGCGAGCGTCACCTCGGTGAACACCATCTGCACGTCGCCGAGCTTTTCCAACTGGATCTGCGCGCCGTAGCCGGCGATGAACCCCGCCTTCTCCAGACGTTTCACGCGGATCAGACAGGGGCTGGGTGACAGCCCGACTGCGTCGGCCAGTTCGACATTCGTGATGCGCCCCCGCTTCTGCAGTTGCGAGAGGATGCGCAGATCGATTCGGTCCAGCTTGCAGTCGTTGCTCATCGTGATGGGGACGGCCCCGCATGTCGAAGTATCGAGTGATGTTATCACGCGGCGACACGGGCGCTGACCCCATTCTTCGTCCCGCTCGTTGCCTTCAATGCGGCGCGGACCTCGGGCTGCGCGAGTACGTCGTCGAGCGTTTTTTCGAGGCGCTCGAACAGCAGGTCGAACTCGCTTTCGGTGTACGAAAGCGCGGGCGCGAAACCGAGAATGCCGTCGCCGAACGCACGGAAAACGAGGCCGTTGCCGTACGCCGCTGTGGCAATGCGATCGGGCAGGCGAAGCGATGACTCGAAGCGCTGCTTGCTCTCCTTGTCGGCGACAAGTTCGAGCGCGCCGAGCAGACCGCGGTGACGCGAGTCGCCCACGAGCGGGTGGGCGAGCAGCGCGTCGAGCCCCTGTGCAAAGCGCGGCGCGCGCGCCACGCCGTTCGCGAGCAGGCCGCCTTCGTGATAGAGGCGCATGACTTCGAGGCCGATGGCCGCGCTCACCGGGTGCGCCGAATAGGTGTGGCCGTGGCCGACCACGGCGTCGCCGTCGCCATCGGCAATGCCTTGATAAACGGCGTCCGACATGAGCACGGCGCCCATCGGCGCGTAGCCTGCTGTGAGGCCCTTGGCCACGGTCATCAGATCCGGCTCGACGTCTTCGGCCTGGCAGGCGAAGAGCGGACCCGTGCGGCCGAAACCCGTGATCACCTCATCGGCGACGAAAAGAATGTCGAGCTTGCGGCATGTTTCGCGCATCGCTTTCAGCCAGCCGACGGGCGGCACGATCACGCCGCCCGAACCCTGGATCGGCTCGCAGAAAAACGCGGCGACGTTTTCTGCGCCGAGTGCAGCGACCTTCGCTTCGAGCGCGGCGACCGAAGCGGCGATGAGCGCCGCGTCGTCCACATACTCGCTGCGATACGCATAAGGCGAGGGAATGTGATGCTGCGTGGCGAGCGGCAAGTCGAAGTTGCGATGAAACGCGGGCAATGCAGTCAACCCCGCACCGACCGCCGACGAGCCGTGATAGCCGCGCTCCTGCGCGATGATGTGCTTCTTCGCGGGGCGCCCAGTTGCGTTGTAGTAGTGCGTAATGAAGCGCAGCGCCGAATCCACCGCGTCCGAGCCGCCCAGCGTGAAGTACACGTGTTGCAGCGAAGCGGGCGCGCGATCCACGAGTTGCGCGGCCAGTTCGATGGCGGGCTCGGAGCCGAAGTGGAAGTAGCCGGTAGCGTAGGGCAGGCGCGCCATCTGGCGCGCGGCGGCTTCGACGATGCTTTGATGGCCGTAGCCCGTGTTGACGCACCAGAGGCCGGAGAACGCGTCGAGCAGTTCGCGGCCGTCGGCGTCGCGCAGGAACACGCCGTGGGCGGATTCGAGCACGGTCACGCCGCGCGCTTCGTGCGCGCGGTAGTTCACGACGGGATGGATCAGATGTTTGCGGTCGGCTTCGATCAGTGAAAGATTCGGCGAGCGATTCGGCATGGTTCGGTTCCCGGCTGAAAAGTCAGAGGAGTGCGGCGCTTGGCCATTCATTGGCCGTTGATTCACCGTTCCATGCTACCGGGCCGATACCGGTGGACGTGTCGCCAAATAATTCGCGAAATAGCGAGATTGTGGCGTTTTGATCGGGGGGCGCAGCATATTCTGCTGAGCCCCTTTTGGCGCCAGTTGCTTCAGTAGCCGCGCGTCCGGTCGATGAGGCCGAGCATCGGCAAGCCGTCGCGGTGGCGGCGGATGTTATCGAGCACGACATCGACGGCAGTTTCGGGGCGCGTGGCGCTGGCGATATGCGGCGTGAGGCGCACGCGCGGATGCGTCCAGAACGGATGCTCCGGCGGCAGCGGCTCGGGGTGGGCGACATCGAGAATCGCATCGCGCAAGTGACCGCTGTCGAGCGCGTCGAGCAGCGCCTCCTGGTCCAGTTGCGGCCCGCGCCCGACGTTGATGAATGAGGCGCCCTGCGGCAGTTTCGCGAAGAGCGTGGCGTCGAGCAGCCCGCGCGTTGCATCGGTGAGCGGCAGCAGGCAGACGAGGATATCGGTGCGCGCGAGGAAGGCGTCGAGCGACTCGGCGCCCGCATAGCATTCCACGCCCGGCAACGTGCGCGGCGAGCGGCTCCAGCCTGCGCATGCAAAGCCGAAGAGGCGCAGGCGTTCGAGCACCGCGCTGCCGAGCATGCCGAGCCCCAGCACGCCAACGCGGCGCGACGCGGCGGGGCGCACGGGCAGCGCGCGCCATACGCGCTGCTGCTGTTGCTGGGCGTAGTCGAACAGATCGCGGTGGATGGTCAGGACCGATTGCGTCACATACTCGACCATCCCTTCGACGATGCCCGGCTCGATCATGCGCACCACGGCGATGTGATCAGGCACACCAGAGAGATCGAACTGGTCGATGCCCGCGCCCACGGAGAAAATCACTTCGAGATTGGGCAGCGTTCGCGCGGGATCCTCGGGCGGCTGCCATGCCGCGAGATAACGCACGGCCGCGGGGTCGCCGGTATCGGGCCAAAGGCGGAACGGGATTTCGGGGGCCTTGTGCGCGAATAGCTGCGCCCATTGCTTGCCGCGCTCGGGGTCGGCTTTGTAGAGGAGCGTCAAGAGGGCGGTCCTCGCAGTCAGCCGAGCGCCTGGTTGACGATGGCGAATTGCAGCACGCCGGGATCGTGCGCGGGCTCGCCGTTGCGCGCCATCTTCACGACCGTGTCGACGCGTGCGAGCCCGATCGATTCGAGCCAGGGGCCGAGGCCTTGCTCGTCGGGCGTATCGAGTCGCGTGAAGGCGCCTGCGTTGGCAGCGAGGCGGTTGGCGATCAGCGCTTTGGCTCGCTGCATGTGCAGTCCATCGTCGGCGGCGACGGCCACCGGACCGATCGCATGGCCGCGGCCAAATGGGCGCAACAGGGCGAAGCCGACCACCGTGTCACCCCGCACCAGCGCGACGCCTTGGGACACGTCCAGCAGCGGCGGCACAAGTGCGCTGCGCTCGAGCCCGCTCGCGCGCGATGCGAGTTCAATGAGGCGCGGCGTATCGCCCGGTTCGAGCGGACGCATACGCTCGCCCGGCGGCGGCTCGACGATGGGCGCCGCAAAGCTGGCGCCCTGGTGCTGATGCAGCAGGCCAATCTTCTTGAAGCCGAGCTTTTCGTAGAGCGGCTGTCCTGCCTGCGTGGCGTGCAGCACGGTCATGCGCGGGCCGAGCGCTTCGAGCAGGCGCTCCATCAGCATCCGGCCGATGCCGCGGCCTTGCTGGTCGGCCGAGACGATCACGAGACCGAGCGTCGCGCCATGCTCGCCCCAAGGCCAGCACAGCGCGGTGCCCACCACGGTCTGGCCGTCGCGAACCACGAAACCGTGCCCGGCCGCGGCGGCGAAACGCCAGTCGTCGCTGCGATGCGGCCAACGGAATTGCAGGGAAAGCGCGTGCGCGCCTTCGATGTCGGATTCGGTGAAAGTCTCGCAGACGAGAGTCGCAGACGCGGGCTGACCGGACACGGAGGGCTCCTTGATCGAAGTTCGAACGGTCACTTTGACAGGACGCGCGCGCCGGGAATAGGACGATCCTGCTGTGCGGCCGATCGAATCCGCCGACGAGCCCGCTTCTGAGTCCGCTTTTGCGTTCCGCGAATCAAGGTCCGCTGCCGCGGGCCGTACGCACGGTCAGGTGGTTGGACACCGACGTCACGCCGCGTACCGAGCCAGCCGCGTCGCCGGCCCTCGCGATCTGCGATTGGTGCGGTACCGACCCCGTCAACGAGACGACGCCGCCATGCGCCGTGACGTGGATGTTGGCGAAATTCAGTCCCGTTGTGCGTGTGAAGGCGCGGCGGACGTCACGCACCAGCGCACTGTCCGACCGGCCCGATTGGGCGCTCGCGCCTTCCTGAGCGGACGCCTCGCCGGGCGCGCTCGCGGCCGCCTGTGCGTGCGCATAACCCGCGCAACTCGCGATGGCCACGAAGACCAGCGTATGGACGATTTGGCTTTTACTGTTAGTTTTCATCCTTCTTCCCTTTGCCAGGTTTTCCGGGTTCCGCAACAGCCGCCAACGCATCGAAAACAAGCGGCGGATCAGTACGTTTTAGATGAAATCTTTGGCGAGGAGAAGAAGGCTGCCAGGAGGTCGCCGGCAACGCACGGCACATGCGTGGCCGACGCCTCCTTCGTTGCCCTTACTTTCCTTGAAGGAGCAGGCCGAGCGGCGCGAGCGGACCGACCGGCAGCAGATCGAACGCGAGGATGCCGGCCTGGGCGAGCGGCAGCGTATCCAGCGTGGCCTTCACATCGTCCACCGAGTCCGAGCTCATGAGAAACACCACGCCCGGCTTGTCATGGCGAAACCAGTGCTGCTCGATTTTGCCGTCCAGGTAGAGTTTGAGCGTGGCGGGTACTTCGTGCGGCATGATCTCGTCGCGCTGCGCGGGCGTGAATTCCTTGACGATCGATCCAATGGCGAGAACCTTCATGACAACCTCCATTTTCAATGTTTGTTGCGACTTGCAACGCGATTGAGTGTATCGTTGGGGTCTCGTCGGCTGTACTGTCACAAACGACAACTTTAGAGGCATTTACGCCATGCGCATTTCCGTCCTGGCTCTCGACGGTGTGTTCGATACCGGGCTCTCCGTCACGCTCGACGCGTTCGCGGCCGCGAACAAGCTTTCAGCCGCGGCCATGGGCGGCGTTCCGCGTTTCGACGTCACGCTCGTGGGGGTGAGAAAGCGGGTGCGTTCGGCTCACGGGCTTGCGGTGCCGGTGCAGCCGGTCGCGCCGGACGCGAAGCCGGACTGGGTGATCGTGCCGGCGTTGCTGGCGCTGTCCGCGCAAGAACTGCTGCAGTCTTTTGAGCGCCCGGACGTCGAACAGGCCATCGCGCGTTTGCTCGAATGGCAAGCGGCGGGCGCGCGCGTCGGCGCTTCGTGCGTCGGGACGTTCATCCTCGCGGAGGCGGGGCTGCTTGATCACCGCGAAGCGACCACCAACTGGGCGCTCGCGCCGTTCTTCCGGCAGCGCTATCCGCATGTCCAGCTCAACGAATCGCGCATGCTCGTGCCTTCGGATATCGGCGTGACGGCCGGCGCGGCCATGGGGCATCTCGATCTCGCGCTCTGGCTGATCCGCTCTGCGAGCCCGGAACTGGCGTCGCTCGTTTCGCGCTATCTGCTGGCCGACATCCGCTCTTCGCAGGCGCCGTACATCATCCCGAATCATCTGGCGCAAGCCGATCCGCTCATTCAGCGCTTCGAACAATGGGCGAGGAAAAATCTCAAGTCGGGATTCTCGCTGCAGGACGCCGCGAAGGCGCTGGCAACCAGCTCGCGCTCATTGCAGCGCCGCTGCCAGGAGGTGCTCGGCAAGTCGCCGCTGGCGTACTTTCAGGACTTGCGGGTCGAGCACGCGCAGTCGCTGCTGCGCAGCGGCAAGCTCGACCTGGAGCGGATTGCCGCCGAAGTCGGTTACGGCGACGGCGCGACGCTGCGCAGCCTGTTGCGGCAGCGCTTGGGAAGAGGGGTGCGGGAACTGCGCGCCGACTTGTTGTGAGCGACCGGCTTTGCTATGGCGCGAGGCCCAGCACCGTGAGATGCATCTCGCGGCGCTCGACAAAGCCGAGCGCGCGATAGATCGCAATGGCGCCGTGATTCGACGTGAGTACGTGCAGGAAGGGTGTCTCGCCCCGCGCGCTGATCGCGGCGATCAACAGCTTCATGAGACCCGCGGCGAACCCTTGGCCCCTGAACGCCGGGTCCACGCAGACGGCGCTGATTTCGGTGTGTCCTTCGATCTTCATGCGCTCGCCTGCCATGGCGACGAGCTTGCCCTCTCTGCGCACGCCAACGTAGCCGCCGAATTCGATGGTGCGCGAACCAAACGGGCCAGGCTGCGTTGCCGCGGCCAGCGCGAGCATCTCCGGCACGTCACGCTCCGTTAGCCGGACATGCTCCAGCGCGGCGGGCGCATGCGGTTCGCCTTGCCAGACCATTTGCAGCAGGGTGGCATGCCTGATTAGAGCGAAGCCGGCGGGAGGCGCAACGGCATCCAGCGTTGTCAGGGCAACGGGGGCGTGTTCTTCGATCAGTCCTCGCAAGGCGTCAAATGATTCGCGCGTGACGTCCGCCAACGCCGCAAAGGGGGCAACGGCGGGCGCATACCGCAGTGCGCGATCGTTCCCAACGGCAAGATGGCGCTGGCGGCCGGTTAGCGCGTGCCACACTGTGTTGTCCAACGCGGGCGTGCTGCCCGCATGTTTCGTTGCCAGCACATCGAGCATGATTCGCGCTTCCCTGGAGAATGGAGGTGGTTTGCGACGATAGTCTAGTCGCGGCGCGTTCGGCGGACCACAGCCGAACGCGCCAACTTTGGCGTCACTCGCGCCACTCCACGCCCGCGAAGACGTGCGCATTCATGCGGCTACATCGTCGCCCGGGCCGCGGCGCATGGATTGCGGATACATCATAGCGGCATGCATTGCCGGTATGGCATCGATAAAAGCATCCCCAGCCTGGTGAGTCATCTCTACCAGGCTGGAGATGCGATTCGTGCTCATTGCTTGCCCGGAAACGAGAACGTCGCATGTGCGCTGCCGTTGCCGGCGACGTTCACGCGCTGGGTCCTCGTTGCGCCGTTATAGGTGGCGTTGACGGTATAGCGTCCGTTGGGCAGCCGCACGAGCATGTACGGGCCGTGCGAATGCGTGTCGAGCACGGACGCGCCGTCGGCGCCCGCGATCTGCACCTGCACGTCCGCGACATAGCTCGAACCGGGGCCGGTAAACAGCAGCGAGAGCGGCCACTGGCTGCGCGCTTGCTGCAGCGCCGTGGACTCGTCGCGGCCAACCCCGCCGGACACGAACGAGATGTCGCCTTGCTGCTCTGTTTGCGGCATGCCCGTTTGCGCGAGTGCGCCGCTTGTCAGGACGAATGCGCACGCCGCGACGAGCAGTGTCGAAGCGATTCGGGGAGCCTTGCGTTGCCTTTCCATGGTGGCCACTCCTTACAGTGACGTCGATTTCGCGTACGGCAGCGCGAGCGCCGCCGCTTGCGCAGGCCTCGTAACAGATTAGCTCTTTTTCGGCCCGCTACGCGCACCGCACGCTGCGCTAACAGGACGCCGTTCCGGATGCGCGAGCGTCATGCAATTGACATCGGATGCCGATTTTCCGTTGCGTTCACAACAATCGCATTACTCAAACATTACGTTTAACTGTCGATTTAGCGCCTTTCATGCGTGTTAGCTACCGCCAGCCGGGAAAATACTGAGATAAAAGCTCGTAAGACTACTCAATAGTTTTTATATGATTATTTGGAGTTTTGCTACATCAGCCGGCGAAGCCCACGCGCAGACACGGAAGCAAACGTTTGCGCGCAGCGGCTCAGCCAGTTTCCCCCGCAGGAAGTTTGCCGGCGCCTGACGCGGCCGGCCGCTCTGCCAGACCCTGTTTACCGGTCTGATCAGTACTCCATAACGTATTCGAACTCTCGGAGAGACATATGAGGATCACCCGTTGGCCCACCGCCGCCGTACTGGTTGCGATGGCCGCTACCGCCTACGCCGGCGACAGCAGCAACGACGTACCTTATCCGTTGCCGATGCCGTTGATGGCCATCCCCCAAAATCTTGGCGCGCATGTTCGCGCGGACCTGCTCCTCAAGCGCATGACGCAGGATGAGAAGCTCCAGTTCATTCATTCCGAATATCAGATGAGCGCCGTGCCCGGCGGCGGCGCGGGCTATATTCAGGGCGTGCCGCGTTTGGGCATTCCCGATCTGAATATGGTTGATTCCGCAACGGGCTCCGGAAGTACGAACCAGAAGAGCACGACCTTTCCGGCGACGATCGCGCTCGCCGCAAGCTGGGACCCGTATCTCGCGCGCGACTTCGGCGCACGCGTAGCCGACCAGTTGCGCGAGCAAGGATTCGGCATGGGTCTGGGCGGCGGCACGAACCTCGCGCGCGAACCGCGCGGTGGACGCCTCTTCGAGTATCTCGGCGAAGACCCCGTGCTGGCGGGCGAAATGCTGGCGGCGCGCACCATCGGCACGCAAGGCCAGCAGGTGATCGCCACGATCAAGCACTACGTCGGCAACGAACAGGAAACCGGCCGCCAGGGCGGCAACAGTCAGATCGACGAGCGCACGCTGCGCGAACTCTATCTGCTGCCGTTCGAGATCGCAGCGAAGGAAGCGCGGCCGGGCAGCGTGATGTGCAGCTATAACCGCCTGAACGGCACCTACGCATGCGAGAACACGCATGTTCTGACCGACGTGCTGAAGAAGGATTGGGGCTTCCAGGGCCAGGTGCAGTCGGACTGGGGCGCAACGCATAGCACGGCCCCGGCGATCAACGCGGGCCTCGATGAAGAAGAGGACGTGGGCCCGACCGTCTACCTCACGCCCGATCTGGTCAAACAGGCGATCGCCTCGAAGGCCGTCTCGCAGGACCGTCTGGACGACATGGTGCGCCGCAAGCTCTATGTGATGATCAGTACCGGCGTGCTGGACCATCCGGCTCAGGGCGGCGCCACGATCGACTTCGCGAAGTACAACGCGTTCACGCAGGCAGCAGAAGAGCAATCGATCGTTCTTCTGAAGAACGACAACAGCCAACTGCCGCTTTCGGCGCCGAGCCTGCACAAGATCGCGGTGATCGGCGCTCATGCCGATACGGCCGTGCTGAGTGGCGGCGGTTCGGGCAACACGCGCGATCCGGTGACAGGCAACTTCTCGGGCTGCGGTGGACTCTCGTTCGCGTCGTCCACGGGGTGCGGATGGTGGACGAACCCGTGGCTCAAGCTCAATACACCGATCACGCAGGCGATCCAGCAACTCGCGCCTTCGGCGCAGGTGAGCTTCGCGGGCAACACCGACCAGACGCAGCCGTTCCGCGCCTATACGCAGCAGGAGATCACACAGGCCGCGACGCTCGCGAGCCAGTCCGACGTGGCGATCGTCGTCGTGGCGCAGCCTGCGGGTGAGGACTTCGGCGATCTAAAGAGCCTGAGCCTGGCAAATCCGTCGAATCAGGATCAACTGGTCGAGGCCGTTGCGAAGGCCAACCCACGCACGATCGTGATCATCGAGAGCGGCAATCCGGTGCTGATGCCGTGGAAGGACCAGGTCGCGGCGATCGTCGAGGCATGGTATCCGGGCGAGGGCGGTGGCAACGCGATTGCGAACGTGCTGTTCGGTCAGGTGAACCCGTCGGGCAAGCTGCCGGTTACGTTCCCTGTGCGCGATCAGGACACGCCGACGTGGGGGACGAACGGCGCCTTTGCGACCGATCCTGTGTACTCCGAAAAGCTGGACATGGGCTATCGCTGGTATGACGCGAACAACATCACGCCGCTTTACGAGTTCGGCTATGGCCTGTCGTATACGCACTTCAGCTATTCGGGTTTGACGGTGAAGCAGGGCCCGGGGCATACGCTCACGGCGTCGTTCACGGTGCGCAACGACGGCCGCGTTGCCGGTGCGGAAACGGCACAGGTGTATCTGGGCGTGAGCTATGCCGGCGAGCCGCCGCATCGTCTGGTTGGTTTCCAGAAGGTGTTCCTGAAGCCGGGTCAGTCGCAGCCGGTGCGCGTGACGATTACCGAACGTGCACAGAGCGTTTGGGACACGACGCGTAACGACTGGGCCTATGTGCCTGGCAGCGCGGTGTATGTGGGCGCGTCTTCGCGCGATATCCGCCTGCAGAGCCGGTAATTGGGAGGGCGCATGGAGGCTGCGTTGGACAGCCTCCATGCTTCGATGCGTGAGAACACTCGGCTCGCGAACGTTTGCGAGCCGGTTAAAACATTAGATTCGCAAGTCTTTCCGTATTTATCATTCGCGCGCGCAAGAACGCAAACGCAAATGACTTGCGCGGGTAATCCCCATTCATTCTAAATATGGAAACCGGATAAACTGACCCACCCGTCCGTGGGCCTTCCTCCGTTTGCGCGTTTTCCAGACACACACCGCACGCTTCACTGTGATGCTGTCTCGTAGCGCCGCGCGCAGCCGACACATGGAAGCTGAACCAAGAAGAATACTAAATCAGCCATGAGACTGATCACACGCGCAGTGAACTGGCTTACCGAAGGCAACCGCCGCGGTCGAATCGTCGTGGTGCTCGTCCCTGCGTGGGTGAGTGCCGCAGCGGCGGCCGTGCTCGCTCAGCACTCCAGCGTTGCAGTAGCGTGGCTCGTGATGGTGCTCGCTTGCACCACGGTCCTGCTGCTGCGGCTCTTTCAGCGCCTTGCTGCCCGTTTGCGTTTGAGCGAGGAGCGCCTCAGCCTCGGGTTCGAAGGCATCAATGCCGGCCTATGGGATTGGGACCTTGTTAGCGACCGTGCCTACTATTCCCGCTATCTTTACCAGCAACTCGGCTATGGCGACGGCGACCTCCCTATGGACACCCGCGCTTTCAATGCGCTCGTGCATCCGGCGGATCTGCTCCGCTTGCGCGAGACCATCGTCAACCACCTGAAGCATGACAGCCTCTACGACGTCGAGTACAGGCTGCGAATGGCCGATGGTCAATACCTGTGGTGCCGGGGGCGCGGCAAGGCCATACGCGATGAGAGCGGCCGGGCGACGCGTATCGTCGGTTGCCTCTTCGATATCTCCGAACTCAAGCGCGCGGAGGCGGCCGCCGCGAAGGAAAAGAGCCTCACCGAAGCGACGCTCGCTTCGATCGATGACGGTGTGATCCGCATGGACAACCAGGCGAGCGTGACCTATTGCAACGCCGCCGCTGAGCGCATGCTAGGGCGTCCCGCGCGCGACATCTACCAGAAGCTGCTGTTCGACGTTTGTGATCTCTACGATGAGCGGTCCGGCAATATCGTCACTGCTCAATGCCTGCGCAACCGCGCAGCATCGACTGACGACGTGCAGCGCAGACTTTCGGTGACGCGCCCGGATGGTTCGCTCTTGCCCGTGGCGTGCTCCGTGGCGACGATCCGCGACGACGATGAGGAAATGCTGGGCACGGTGATGGTGCTTCGGGACGCCAGCACGGAGCGCAAGCACGCTGCCGAACTCGAATATCAGGCTACGCACGATCATTTGACCGGTCTGTTGAACCGCCGTGAGTTCGAGCGCCGACTATCGGGCTTGCTCGAGAAGGCTCGGACGCACTCGCATGCGGTGATGTTCCTCGACCTCGATCAGTTCAAGGTTGTCAACGATACGTGCGGCCACGCGGCCGGCGATGAATTGATCCGTAGCGTGGGCAGTGCCTTGAAACAACAACTGCGAGCCGCCCATATCCTCGCGCGCCTCGGAGGCGATGAATTCGGCGTGGTGCTGCCGGAGTGCTGCATCGACGACGCCCTGCGGGTCGCGGAGGATCTGCGCGAGGCCGTGACCGTCATTCGCCTGCCATGGGACCAGCGTTTGCTGACGACCGGCGTGAGCATTGGCGTAGTGGACGTGGACGCCACGCAGACCTCGACGTGGGACATCATGAAGGCGGCCGACGTAGCCTGTTATATGGCCAAGGAAAAAGGCCGCAACCGCGTGCATCAGTATTGCCTCGAAGATCATCTCCAGTCGACTACCCATACGCAGATGGAATGGGTGGCCCGCGTGAAAGCCGCACTCGAGCACGACCGGTTCCGCCTGTACGCGCAACAGATCAAGTCACTCAAAGAGGGGGCTGCCGGCGAGGAAGTGCACGTCGAGTTGCTGCTACGCATGGTCGACGAATCGGGCGGTGTGATTGCCCCTGCGTTCTTCATCGGAGCGGCCGAGCGCTTCAACCTGATGCCCCTCGTCGACCGATGGGTGATCGGCCGTGCTTTCGAAGCCATCGCGGCGGGCCATCTTGCAGCAAACGTCTGGTCGATCAATCTCTCCGGCGCTTCGCTCGGCGACGAGGACTTGCTCGCGTATATCGTGCAGCAGCAGCAGCGCTGCGGGATCAGCTTCGAAAGCGTCTGCTTCGAGATTACGGAAACAGCCGTGATCACCAATCTCTCGAAAGCGATTGCCCTCATGGAGAATCTGCGCGCGCTTGGTTGCCGTTTCGCGCTCGACGATTTCGGTTCCGGCATGTCCTCGTTCACTTACCTGAAGCGTCTGCCCGTGGACTACCTGAAGATCGACGGCAGCTTCGTGCGCGGTATCGCCAGCAGCGACCTCGATCGGACTATCGTCCAGTCCATTCACCAGGTGGCACACGCTGCGGGCAAGGCGACTATCGCCGAGTTTGTGGAAAGTGAGGCGATCATCGGGCGCCTCAGCGGGATTGGCATCGACTATGCGCAAGGGTATTGTGTCGGGCTGCCTCAACCGCTTCCCGATGGAGTCGTCGCGACCGTCAGCGCTTGATCGGCAACGACATCGCTGCGGATTGTGCGGCGGGCCGGATGCAGCGGCCGTTCACCGATCTAGTGACAGAAGGGGCGACCGGTCCCGCGTTGGTGCCGCTGGATGCGGACAAGTCGACGCACATGCGAACCTGCCTTGACTGGCTGCAACTGAACGGAGAGGCGAGCAGCAATGCGGCTCTAAATAATCGGCGTAGCGACCCCCAAAATAAATATTCGAAAGTCGCTTGACGATATCCGGAATGACCCGCATAATTCGCCTCCTTCGCTGATCGCTGCGAACGAAAACGAAGCGATTAAGACGAATTGCTCTTTAAAAATTTACAGCCGATAAGTGTGGGCGCTTGATGCGGTGGCGGCCTGACCCCGTTCTTCGGAATGGAGTCGGGAGCAGCAAAAGTATCAAGAGTCTCACACTAAAGTAAGTCAGGTTTTTGAATTTATTCAATGACCTGTCAGCTTTGAGTGAGCGACCGGTTCGAGAGAACCGAAAACAGTAACAGGTTTAAACTGAAGAGTTTGATCCTGGCTCAGATTGAACGCTGGCGGCATGCCTTACACATGCAAGTCGAACGGCAGCACGGGTGCTTGCACCTGGTGGCGAGTGGCGAACGGGTGAGTAATACATCGGAACATGTCCAGTAGTGGGGGATAGCCCGGCGAAAGCCGGATTAATACCGCATACGATCCATGGATGAAAGCGGGGGACCTTCGGGCCTCGCGCTATTGGGGTGGCCGATGGCGGATTAGCTAGTTGGTGGGGTAAAGGCCTACCAAGGCGACGATCCGTAGCTGGTCTGAGAGGACGACCAGCCACACTGGGACTGAGACACGGCCCAGACTCCTACGGGAGGCAGCAGTGGGGAATTTTGGACAATGGGCGAAAGCCTGATCCAGCAATGCCGCGTGTGTGAAGAAGGCCTTCGGGTTGTAAAGCACTTTTGTCCGGAAAGAAATCCTTCGAGATAATACCTTGAGGGGATGACGGTACCGGAAGAATAAGCACCGGCTAACTACGTGCCAGCAGCCGCGGTAATACGTAGGGTGCGAGCGTTAATCGGAATTACTGGGCGTAAAGCGTGCGCAGGCGGTGATGTAAGACCGATGTGAAATCCCCGGGCTTAACCTGGGAACTGCATTGGTGACTGCATCGCTGGAGTATGGCAGAGGGGGGTAGAATTCCACGTGTAGCAGTGAAATGCGTAGAGATGTGGAGGAATACCGATGGCGAAGGCAGCCCCCTGGGCCAATACTGACGCTCATGCACGAAAGCGTGGGGAGCAAACAGGATTAGATACCCTGGTAGTCCACGCCCTAAACGATGTCAACTGGTTGTCGGGCCTTCATTGGCTTGGTAACGTAGCTAACGCGTGAAGTTGACCGCCTGGGGAGTACGGTCGCAAGATTAAAACTCAAAGGAATTGACGGGGACCCGCACAAGCGGTGGATGATGTGGATTAATTCGATGCAACGCGAAAAACCTTACCTACCCTTGACATGTACGGAATTCCGCTGAGAGGTGGAAGTGCCCGAAAGGGAGCCGTAACACAGGTGCTGCATGGCTGTCGTCAGCTCGTGTCGTGAGATGTTGGGTTAAGTCCCGCAACGAGCGCAACCCTTGTCCCTAGTTGCTACGCAAGAGCACTCCAGGGAGACTGCCGGTGACAAACCGGAGGAAGGTGGGGATGACGTCAAGTCCTCATGGCCCTTATGGGTAGGGCTTCACACGTCATACAATGGTCGGAACAGAGGGTTGCCAAGCCGCGAGGTGGAGCCAATCCCAGAAAACCGATCGTAGTCCGGATCGCAGTCTGCAACTCGACTGCGTGAAGCTGGAATCGCTAGTAATCGCGGATCAGCATGCCGCGGTGAATACGTTCCCGGGTCTTGTACACACCGCCCGTCACACCATGGGAGTGGGTTTTGCCAGAAGTGGCTAGTCTAACCGCAAGGAGGACGGTCACCACGGCAGGATTCATGACTGGGGTGAAGTCGTAACAAGGTAGCCGTATCGGAAGGTGCGGCTGGATCACCTCCTTTCATGAGCTCATCGCTCACTGCGTTTTAAGCGCTCACACTTGTCGGCTGTAAGAAAGACAGACTCAGGGGTCTGTAGCTCAGTCGGTTAGAGCACCGTCTTGATAAGGCGGGGGTCGATGGTTCGAATCCATCCAGACCCACCACTGTCTGTGACGGGCAGCCCCCTTGAGTTGTGTGACTGGGGGATTAGCTCAGCTGGGAGAGCACCTGCTTTGCAAGCAGGGGGTCGTCGGTTCGATCCCGTCATCCTCCACCAATTCCCAATGCACAGCGTTCTGCAGCAATGATGCAGAACACTTCGCATTGGCGATTGAGCCAGTCAGAGCGATATGAAAATATCGGCTGTCGTTCTTTAACAATCAGGAAGAAGTAGTAAAGAGATTCATCCAAAAATGTCTAGAGATGGGCATGAGTAGGTGAATCAGGGTTGTGATTGTATCAATGTATTTTTAAGTGATCGAAAGATTGCCTTGAAATACGGCGCAACACGAATACTCAACCTGTAACGATTGTGATCGGAATCGTCCCCTTCGGGGATGAGCCCGGAGTAAGCGCTAAAGCGCTAACACCGGGCGCAAGACACACCCGTTATAGGGTCAAGCGAACAAGTGCATGTGGTGGATGCCTTGGCGATCACAGGCGATGAAGGACGCGGTAGCCTGCGAAAAGCGGTGGGGAGCTGGCAAACAAGCTTTGATCCACCGATATCCGAATGGGGAAACCCACTCCGAATGGAGTATCCATGACTGAATACATAGGTCATGTGAAGCGAACGCGGCGAACTGAAACATCTAAGTAGCCGCAGGAAAAGAAATCAACCGAGATTCCCAAAGTAGTGGCGAGCGAAATGGGACCAGCCTGCATTCTTTATCTGAACTGTTAGCCAAACGCTCTGGAAAGTGCGGCCATAGTGGGTGATAGCCCCGTAGGCGAAAACAGATTGGAAGAACTAGGGATGCGACAAGTAGGGCGGGACACGTGAAATCCTGTCTGAAGATGGGGGGACCATCCTCCAAGGCTAAATACTCGTGATCGACCGATAGTGAACCAGTACCGTGAGGGAAAGGCGAAAAGAACCCCGGGAGGGGAGTGAAATAGATCCTGAAACCGCATGCATACAAACAGTCGGAGCCTCGCAAGGGGTGACGGCGTACCTTTTGTATAATGGGTCAGCGACTTACATTCAGTGGCAAGCTTAACCGAATAGGGCAGGCGTAGCGAAAGCGAGTCCGAACAGGGCGTTCAGTCGCTGGGTGTAGACCCGAAACCAGGTGATCTATCCATGGCCAGGTTGAAGGCACGGTAACACGTGCTGGAGGACCGAACCCACTAACGTTGAAAAGTTAGGGGATGAGCTGTGGATAGGGGTGAAAGGCTAAACAAACCTGGAAATAGCTGGTTCTCTCCGAAAACTATTTAGGTAGTGCCTCGTGTATCACCTTCGGGGGTAGAGCACTGTCATGGTTGAAGGGTCCATTGCGGATTACTTCGCCATAGCAAACTCCGAATACCGAAGAGTGCAATCACGGGAGACAGACATCGGGTGCTAACGTCCGGTGTCAAGAGGGAAACAACCCAGACCGCCAGCTAAGGTCCCCAAATATGACTAAGTGGGAAACGAAGTGGGAAGGCTAAAACAGTCAGGAGGTTGGCTTAGAAGCAGCCACCCTTTAAAGAAAGCGTAATAGCTCACTGATCGAGTCGTCCTGCGCGGAAGATGTAACGGGGCTAAGTCATATACCGAAGCTGCGGATGCGAGCTAGTCTCGCATGGTAGGAGAGCGTTCCGTAAGCCTGCGAAGGTGCGTTGAAAAGCGTGCTGGAGGTATCGGAAGTGCGAATGCTGACATGAGTAGCGATAAAGGGGGTGAAAGGCCCCCTCGCCGTAAGCCCAAGGTTTCCTACGCAACGTTCATCGGCGTAGGGTGAGTCGGCCCCTAAGGCGAGGCAGAAATGCGTAGCTGATGGGAAGCAGGTCAATATTCCTGCACCATTGTTGAATGCGATGGGGGGACGGATCGCGGAAGGTTGTCCGGGTGTTGGAAGTCCCGGTCCTTGCATTGGAGAAGGCGCTTTGGCAAATCCGGGCGCGGAATTCAAGGGTGTGAGGCCAGTCTCTCAGGAGACGAAGCAACTGGAAGTGGTTCCAAGAAAAGCCTCTAAGCTTCAGTTCAGCAGTGACCGTACCGCAAACCGACACAGGTGGGCGAGATGAGTATTCTAAGGCGCTTGAGAGAACTCGGGAGAAGGAACTCGGCAAATTGGTACCGTAACTTCGGGATAAGGTACGCCCCTGTAGCTTGACTGGCCTGCGCCAGAAGGGTGAAGGGGTTGCAATAAACTGGTGGCTGCGACTGTTTAATAAAAACACAGCACTCTGCAAACACGAAAGTGGACGTATAGGGTGTGACGCCTGCCCGGTGCCGGAAGATTAAATGATGGGGTGCAAGCTCTTGATTGAAGTCCCGGTAAACGGCGGCCGTAACTATAACGGTCCTAAGGTAGCGAAATTCCTTGTCGGGTAAGTTCCGACCTGCACGAATGGCGTAACGATGGCCACACTGTCTCCTCCCGAGACTCAGCGAAGTTGAAGTGTTTGTGATGATGCAATCTCCCCGCGGCTAGACGGAAAGACCCCATGAACCTTTACTGTAGCTTTGCATTGGACTTTGAACCGGTTTGTGTAGGATAGGTGGGAGGCTGTGAAGTGTGGACGCTAGTCTGCATGGAGCCGTCCTTGAAATACCACCCTGATCTGTTTGAGGTTCTAACCTTGGTCCGTGATCCGGATCGGGGACAGTGCATGGTAGGCAGTTTGACTGGGGCGGTCTCCTCCCAAAGGGTAACGGAGGAGTACGAAGGTACGCTAGGTACGGTCGGAAATCGTGCTGATAGTGCAATGGCATAAGCGTGCTTGACTGTGAGACTCACAAGTCGAACAGGTGCGAAAGCAGGTCATAGTGATCCGGTGGTTCTGTATGGAAGGGCCATCGCTCAACGGATAAAAGGTACTCTGGGGATAACAGGCTGATACCGCCCAAGAGTTCATATCGACGGCGGTGTTTGGCACCTCGATGTCGGCTCATCTCATCCTGGGGCTGTAGCCGGTCCCAAGGGTATGGCTGTTCGCCATTTAAAGAGGTACGTGAGCTGGGTTTAAAACGTCGTGAGACAGTTTGGTCCCTATCTGCCGTGGGCGCTGGAAGTTTGAGGGGGCCTGCTCCTAGTACGAGAGGACCGGAGTGGACGAACCTCTGGTGTACCGGTTGTGACGCCAGTCGCATCGCCGGGTAGCTATGTTCGGAAGAGATAACCGCTGAAAGCATCTAAGCGGGAAACTCGCCTCAAGATGAGACTTCCCCGGGGACTAGATCCCCTTGAAGGGTCGTTCGAGACCAGGACGTTGATAGGTCAGGTGTGGAAGCGCAGTAATGCGTTAAGCTAACTGATACTAATTGCCCGTAAGGCTTGATCCTATAACAGGTGTGTTTCAGACACGCATGGTTGAGTGATCACGTGTTGTGCCGATTCAAACAACACAACCCCAATTCAGCAACACCCTCTTTACGCTTCTTCCAGATTGGCTGTGGCGCCTCCAAAGGCGACGCAGCAACCCGTCATGCCTGATGACCATAGCGAGTTGGTCCCACCCCTTCCCATCCCGAACAGGACCGTGAAACAACTCCACGCCGATGATAGTGCGGATTGCCCGTGTGAAAGTAGGTAATCGTCAGGCTCCTTATGCTGTAACGTCCAGAACCCCGGTGTCTCCGAAAGAGAGCCGGGGTTCTGGCGTTTGGGCGGCGTAAATCCTGCTCTTGGCATTCACGCTCGATCACTTACGGTCGCGTGCAGGAGTGCTGGATCTACCAGCAAGGCACCACGCGTTGCAGGTCGGGGCTACCCGCGCGTTAGCCGTCCAGGCACGCGCGCAATGTCCGCGCGAGGCGGCCCGCTTCGCTGGCATTGGCGATGTTTGCGAAGCCCATCACAAGGCCGCGTGGCGTGCGATGCGTGCGGCCATTCGCGTACCAGATCGAAAGCGGCAGCACGGCGAGCCCTGCCTCGCGGGCGCGCGCGGCAACCGCGACGTCGTCGACCGGACCACGAGGCCCTTCTGCGAACTGCGCCGCGAACTGAATCCCGCCTGGCGGCAATTCGACGATCAGCCACTCGCCGAACGTCTGCTCCAGCGCGCGGACGATCAGCACGCGCCGCTCGGCGTATAGCGCACGCATGCGCTTCAGATGCCGTGCAAAATGCCCCTGCTCGATGAAGTCGGCCAAAGCGGCCTGCAACAGGGTTGGCGATCCAGCGTTCATGCTGCGCGCCACCCGCCCGACGCGATCGACGGCGCGCTCCGGCACCACCGTATAAGCGAGCCGCAGGCCGGGAAACATCACCTTGCTGAATGTACCGCAATAGATCACATGATCGTGCTGGTCGAGGCTTTTCAAAGCCGGCAATGGCCGCCCCAGATAGCGGAACTCGCTGTCGTAATCATCTTCGACGATCCAGCTTGACGCTCGATGCGCCCAGTCCAGCAGCGCCATGCGTCGCGCGAGCGATAACGTGTGACCGAGCGGGCTCTGGTGCGAAGGCGTGACCAGCGCGAAGCGCGCCTGCGCATCGAGCTGTGTGCCGCGTTCGACGTCGATTCCTTCGCCGTCGACGGGCACTCCGACGAGCTGCACGCCGGTTTCAGCCAGAAAGCCGCGCGCGAGCAGATAGCCTGGATCTTCGTACCACACGCTGTCGTTCGGGCGGGCGAGACTGCGCAACACGAGCTCGAGCGTCGCGCGGTAGCCTCCCGTCACGAACACCTGTTCCGGCAGGCAGGTTACGCCGCGTGAAAGCCCGAGATACGTAGCGATGTGTTCGCGCAGCGGCCGGTAGCCGGAAGGATCCGGGTACGCGAGCATCGCGCGCTCGCCGCTGCGCGCGCGATGTGAAACGAGACGATTCCAAACCTTGACCGGAAACGCGTCGAGTGCGGGCAGCCCGGGTTGCAGCGGACGCGGCTCGCCGCTCATGGCGGCTGCAATGGCAAGCGGGTGCGTCGCTGGTGGCGCGCTGTGTGATCCGCCTGACGACCGAGATTTAGCGGCCCCTTTAATGCTTTGCGCCCCACTCGAACCCGCTGTGCCTTGCGTGCGCGAGCGCGTCGCAGACGCAGGCAGCGAAGGCGACACGAACGTGCCGGCGGCACCGCGCATCTGGAGATAGCCCTCGTCGACCAGGATCGTATAGGCCAGTTCAACCGTGCCGCGCGCCGTGTTCAATTGCGTGGCGAGGCTGCGCAGCGCGGGCACTCGATCGCCCGGACGCAGATGCCCTGCCGCGATCGCGGTTCTGAAGCGCGCGCAGATCTGCAGGTAGATCGGCAACTGCTGTTCCCGATCGATATTGACTGTGAATGCGGTAGGCGACACGGTCGTGACGGTCTTGCGAGCAAGCGGTGGAATCAGGATGTCCTGGTCCGATCGACAATTCTTGGCACTTTTCGATAGTTCATGATCTTCCCACAATAGCCTCACACGATGCGACGGCGGCACGCGCTTTCACGCGATACGGCCGCCAGCCGCTTACCCGTGCCAACTGACTCTCATCTGGAGAATGTGCCATGAAGATCGTTGTAATCGGTGGTTCCGGCCTGATCGGCTCGCGTCTCGTCACGCTGCTTGGCGAGGCGGGACATGAGGCATGCGCTGCGTCGCCGCGCAACGGTGTGAACGCCGTGACGGGGGAAGGCCTGAGCAACGCGCTGGCTGATGCCGATGTCGTAGTGGATGTGGCAAATGCGCCTTCGTGGGAGCCCCAGGCGGTGCTCGATTTTTTCCGCGTCTCGACGCGCAATCTCGGCAAGGCCGAAGTGGCCGCAGGGGTACGTCATCACGTCGCGCTGTCCATCGTCGGCTGCGAGCGCACGCCGGAGAACGCCTATTTCGTTGCCAAGGTCGCGCAGGAGGAGGCGATTGAGGCGGCGGGCGTGCCGTACACGATCGTGCGCGCGACCCAGTTCATGGAATTCATCGGCGCCATTGCTGATTCCGGCACGGTAGACGGGACGGTGCGCGTTGGCGACGGCCTGTTCCAGCCGATCGCCGCGGATGACGTCGCAGCGATCCTCGCGCAGGTCGCACTTGCCGAGCCACTGAACGGCACCGTCGATATCGCGGGCCCGGACCGTGAGCCGTTCGCCGCGATCGTCGAACGTTATTTGAATTCGCTCGGTGACACGCGCCCTGTGGTGACGCATCAAGACGCGCGCTACTACGGCGGGCGCGTAGAGGAACAGTCGCTCGTACCGCTCGGCGACGCGCGAATTGGCCGCGTGAGCCTGGACCAGTGGCTGGTGCGAGCTAACAAAGGGTGATTGCAGGTATGAGCACATCACAAAAAGTTGTCGTTGTGACCGGTGCCTGACGAAGGGGGGACTGAATGCCGCCACAAAGTCGCTGGCAATCGAATACGCGCGCAAAGGGATTCGCGTGAATGCCGTCGCGCCGGGGATCATCAAGTCGCCGATGCACGCGCCGGACACCCATGAAGCGCTGGGCGCCTTTCATCCGCTGGGGCGCATGGGCGAAATGAGCGATATCGCCGACGCGATTCTTTTCCTTGATTCCGCAACGTTCATCACGGGAGAGATTCTTCACGTCGATGGCGGTCAAAGCGCCGGTCACTAGCTTCTCCGGGCACCGCTGGCCGGTGCCCTTTTGTATTCCGTTAGCGATGACTTCTCCCGGCGGGAAATGTAGAACTCACGGATCCGCACGCTCCCTGATGAATTCGGCACGGATCCTCATGTGCACGTCATCCCCGACAGCGGAGGACCATTTCGTCAGCCCGAACGCTGCCCGGCTGAAATGGCCGTCGGCGGAGAAGGCCAGCGTTTGGCGTGTGCCCGGCGGCTCGTGTGGGTCTGCGTCGAAGGTGACGTCGAGCGTGACGGGGTGCGTCGTCGAGCGGATCGTTAGGTTACCTGTCAAAAGGCAATTGAGCGGACCGGTCCGGACAAGGCGAGTGCTGACGAAGCGAATGGCCGGATAGTGCATCACGTCCAGCATGCCGCCGCCTTCGACGATTCCGGTGACAAAGGGCGCGTTCGCTTCGAGGCTTGTCGCGTCGATCGTCACCATGACCCGGCCCGAAACCAAACCCTGGAATCCATCGAGCTCGGCACCTATACGGCTGAAGCGCATCGTGAGATTCGAATGCCAGGCGTTCGTGACGTCGAATGTCACACCCGAACGGCCTGGATCGAGTCGATACTGTGCCAGTGGTGAAGACGCGTCGACTGGATCGGCGCTAACCCCGAAAGCTGCGCACGCAGCGCAGGCGAACATCGCGATTACGACTGCGCGTGGTTTGAGACGACCCATGGCCACGCCAGGTCGACGAATGGGGATGCGATCCAGCACGCTTTACCTCCACTTTTCGGGATGTCCGCCCAACTCGCTGCACACGTCGGCAGCTATCGTGCGCAATTGACCCTCGGTCATCTGCCCGGAGAGCGCGTAATCCATATGATCGTTTGCCCAACTGAACGTACGACGATCGCCTTCGCGCAGGAGTTGGATCGGAATATCGCGTTGCGAAGTTGTGCTCATGTAAAGCGCAAGCCGCGCGCCAGCCCCGTTTTCGTACATGAGTTGCGCGGCTGGCCCGGTTATACCTGGCAACAGCCGCCCACCCAGCAGCGCATAGCCGTACTCACGTAGCGACGGCGCCGAGAGCGGACGATTCAGGCGCTTCGAGAGCCAGACGATGAGCGCCCCCTCGCGCGCGGCAGTCACCTCGACCGGATGACGCCGCTCGGGCGCGTAGACCGCGTAAGCGAGGTCGGCTTGCCCGGCAAATGCCATCTGTGCCGAAATAGGCGCAACGGACGTCGAAATCACACTGGCGAGCCCTGCAAGGGCGGCGCCCGCGGCGAACGCGCTGACGGTGAGCGCGGCGCGATGCTGCCAGGACGCGCGCGTGCGCAGCGCCGCGTACGGTCTGGTCGTTTGCGCGGCGGAATCAGCGCACAGTACGCGCAAGGCGGCCCGCTGCGCGCGATAGCTGGCGACGAGGATTGCAGCATGCCGGTTGACTGCCAATCGTGCTCCTAGTGCCCGGTGTTCCGCTGGCGTCAGTTCACCGTCGACGAATGCCGATAGCGCACGCACTTCCGGATCGCTGAAGCCTGATGCCGCACCGGGGTAGAGATCGTCGCTCATCGCGCCTGCTCAATACTGCCAACGACACGTGGCTGCGGAGCCACTCTTGCAAGCGGCACGCGAATGCGTCAGTCGCCCGCTAAAGGTGTGACACCGCCGTACTGGCAGCCAGGCCACCGCCGGGTTGCCAGCGTGTCCATTCACACCGAAAGAGTCTGTCTGAACTGGATCACCGCCCCGTGACGTGCTGAGGACATCGAGAAAACGCTCAGCATGCCCCCTTTATTCCTCTGCGCCTGGAAGCCGAATTGGAGTGTTGTAAATCTGTAAGGAAAATATTCTCAGCAGCCGTGGAATAGGGGCGCACATGTGAGGTTTACCCAGCAACACGGTGCGACCTCGGAAAGATCGAGCGAGGTCCGATCGCAGACGAACAACTTCCACGAAGCCTGCAAATGAGCCGAACGATAATTCAGCCTCTCTGGGTTCGCACGACACACTGGATCAACGCCGTGGCAGTCGTGCTGATGGTGACAAGCGGGTGGCAGATTTATGATGCCTCGCCAGTCTTCGCACGACTGAAAATTCCCGCGAACATGACATTGGGCGGCTGGCTGGGTGGCGCATTGCAGTGGCACTTCGCGATCATGTGGTTGCTGGTCGCGAATTATCTCGTCTACATGTCCCTCAATATCCTTTCAAAGCGCCTCTGGAGAAAGCTTCTGCCGATCCGTTGCGGTGCGCTGGCAAAGGATCTTGCCGCCGCGCTGCGCGGCAAACTGGGGCATGAGGATCTGGCGCGCTACAACGCCGTTCAAAAGCTGGCCTATGTGGTGGTTATCGTGGATATCGCGATCCTGATCCTTTCGGGGTTGGCGGTATGGAAATCGGTTCAGTTCCCGCTGTTGCGCACACTCATGGGTGGATACGACAACGCACGTGTCGTCCACTTCTTCGCCATGAGCGTTCTCGTAGCGTTTTTCGTCGTGCACGTCGTTATGGTTGCATTCGTGCCGCGCTCGCTACTCCTGATGATTCGCGGACGGTAATCGATCATGCGCTCAGGCAAAAAGCAACCCAATGCGTTTCTCGTCTCGCACGCGGATTCGATCATCAAGGACGCGCGCAGCGAATTGAAGAGTCCCGCGCGCCGATTGCTCGGCAAACAGATACTCTCGCTCGGCGGCATTGCCATGCTCTCGGGCTGCGATCTCTCGAACGACAAGTCGGTGAATACCATGCTGCGCAAGATGTCGTTCTTCAACGACCGCGTGCAGGCGCTGCTCTTCGATCCGAACAAGATGGCGCCGACGTATCCGGAGTCGATGATCACGCGGCCTTTCCCGTTCAACGCGTTCTATGACATCGACGACGTACCGGAAGTCGATTCCGCGACGTGGCGGCTCCAGGTGGGCGGACTCGCTAACGGCAAACGCACCTGGACGCTCGGCGAACTGCAGGCGATGCCTCAAGAGAGTCAGATCACACGCCATATCTGCATCGAAGGATGGAGCGCGATCGGGCATTGGGGCGGTGTGCGTTTCTCCGAATTCCTGCGCCGCGCGGGGGCAGACAGGACTGCGAAGTATGTCGCGCTCCATTGCGCCGATAACTACTGGACCAGCATTGACATGCCGACAGCGCTGCACGCACAGACGTTGCTCACGTTGACCTATGACGGCGACGTGCTGCCGCCGAAATACGGCTTTCCGGCGAAGCTGCGGATGCCGACCAAACTCGGCTACAAAAATCCCAAGCATATCGTCGCCATCACGGTGACGAACGAGTACCCTGGTGGCTATTGGGAGAACCAGGGCTACAACTGGTTCGGCGGTTCCTGAAGTGCAATCGACCTTTTCCTCAACGCGTATCTGCTAAACGGAGCATTCATGACCATTCGACTGAAAGTTGGTGCGACCATTGCCGCTATGGCGCTTGCCGGCAGCGCGCTGGCACAAACGCCTGATGTGAAGCCAACGCGTATTCGCGGCAATATTGTTTCTCTCGACGGCGATGTTCTCAAGGTCCATCGACGCAGTGGCGACACGGTCTCGATCGCCCTCGCGGCAAATGTTCCTGTGTCGACCGTCAAGGCGATGCAGCTATCCGACATCAAGCCGGGAACGTTCGTCGGCACGGCCGCGACGACGGGCACGGATGGCAAGCTGACTGCAACGGAAGTCGTGGTCTTCCCGGAAGCCGCACGCGGCACGGGGGAGGGCCACTACGCGTGGGACCTCGGCCCGAACAGCACGATGACCAACGCGAACGTTGATACTGTCGTGCAGGGCACGGACGGCCGCAACCTAAAGCTGTCGTACAAGGGCGGCAGCAATGAGGTAACGGTGCCACCGAATGTACCCATCGTCACCTTCGTGCCTGCTGCCCGCTCAGATCTGGTGCCAGGCAAGCAAGTCTTCGTGGTCGCGAAGCCAGCGTCACAGAGTACATATGCCGCGCAGCGCGTCGTGGTCGAAAAGGACGGTGTCGTTCCTCCAATGTGATTCCACGGGCGTGCGCTATCGCGACCTTCACGTACTGATCGTTGACCTGTGCGACGACTTTCGGCGAAGACATGCTTATCTCCAGGTCAGAAGGAGGGATGCCGCGAGTAGCACGCCCATCGCGAGATTGAGCATGCGCCAGTGACGCGGCGTTCGAAAGAATCGCGCGAGCAGCACGCCAAGCGCGCACCAAAGCGCGAGCGACGCACACGCAGCAACGCCAAACGCGGTGGCGAAGAGTATCGCAAGGCGGTTCGGACTGCTTGCGAGTAGCGCGAACGACGCCGCTGCGCCGACCGTCATCGCCCAGCTTTTTGGGTTGAGCCAGAGCAGCAGCAAACCGTTGACGAGCGTAACCGGGCGCGCGGGGCCGTTGTCTGCGCCCGGCGGCCCGCTGCGCGCGATGCGCCACGCGAGCCACAGCAGATACGCAGTGCCGAGCGCCTTCACCGCCGTTTGCAGCGATGGCAACGCGAGCAGCAAACCGCCCAGCCCAAGCGCGGCGATCGCAGCGAGAAAGGCGAGGCCTATCGCGATGCCGAGCATCATCGGAATGGAGCGTGCGAAGCCGAAGCGTGCGCCCGAGGCGGTGGCGAGCGTGGTTGCTCCTCCGGGCGTCACCGTCGAGACGGCGACAAAAAGTAGAAGCGGCAGGATCGAGGTCATGGATGCACATCCGCGTAAGTGAGATCTGCACTGTACGGATCAGCAACGCATCCTGAAAGGTAATAATATTGATGCGATCCATTACGCGGAATAATGCATAGATGAGCCGGAACCTGGACCTCGATCTGATCCGTACCTTTGTAGTGGTCGCCGATAGCGGCAGCATGACGGTCGCCGCGAATCTGCTGCACATGACGCAAGGCGCCGTGAGCCAGCAGGTGAAGCGCCTCGAAGACGTGCTGGATTGCCTTTTATTCGTGCGCAAGACGCGCAAGCTGGAGCTTTCGCGCCAGGGCGAGCAGTTTCTCGTGAAAGCGCGCAAGCTGCTGCGGCTGAACGACGAAATCTGGGCCGATATGACCGGCCAGCCGCTGCGCGGCGCACTGCGTGTGGGTGTGCCTTACGATCTCGTGACGCGGCTCGCGCCCGCGATGAGGGCATTCGCCGAGGCCCATCCACACGTCGACATATCGCTGGTATGCGAGGCCTCACCGGAGCTGCGTGAAGCGGTCGACGGTGGTCGTGTGGACGTCTCGTTGATCGAATACGTCGCGAGCGAAGCGCAAGGAGAAGTGGTCCGCATCGAGCCCTTGGTGTGGGTCAATGGGCGCGGCAGCGATGCGTGGCAGAAGCGGCCATTGCCGTTATCGATGGTGGATGAGCATTGCGCGTTCCGGCAGGTGGTGCTCGGCGCGCTCGCGGACAAGGGCATTGCGTGGCGCACGGTGTTCGAGAGCGGCAACATCGAGGCGACCGCTGCGACGGTGCGCGCGGGCCTCGCGATCACGACCTGGCTCGGGTGCACGGTGCCGGCCGATCTGGAGATGCTCACGCCTGACGCAACCGGCTTGCCTGCGTTGCCTGCGTTCGCAATCTGCCTGCGATTTCCAGCGACGGTTCAACCCGCGGCGAAGGAATTCGCGCGCTACGTACACGAATCGATGTCGAACGATGCAGGCACTCCACGCGCGCAGCTTGTGAGCATTGCGTAACGTATCCTACAAGCGCGGCGGTAGCGCCGCAGCAAAGAAGTCGGTGACCCGGCGCACTCGCGCAGGCACGAAACGGCGCCTCGGCCAGACGATACTCACGTCGCGGGCGTCGCGAATGAACTCGTCGAGCACGGTCACGATGTCGGGATGCTTGAGTTCATCGGCGAGCGAAAGCTTCGCGAAGAGTCCGATACCCACACCCGCGAGCACGGCAGATCGTATTGTCTCGACACTATTCGACGACAGGTTGCCTCGCACTGGTACGCTGAACCGGCCTCGTGGCCCATGAAACGGCCAGTTGGCTGATTCCATCAAACCGCCATAGAGCAGGCAATTGTGATTGGCGAGTTCCGCAGGATCCTTCGGTATGCCGTGTTGCTCGAAATAGCGACGCGATCCGACGCAGACCAGCGGGGTGCTGGCGATTCGCTTCACGACCGAATCCGGATCGTTGACGGCGCCCACTCGAATCGCGAGATCGATTCGATCCTCCACCATATCGCGTACGAAATCCGACAACACAAGATCGACCCGAAGACCAGGATGGCGCGACAGCAGTTCGGGAATGAGCGGTAGAACGTGCAGGCGGCCGAAAGTCGAAGCGGCGGCAATCCTGACAAGGCCCGAGACGTCCTGCGTGCTGCTGGTCAGTTCGCTGTCGGCCAGTTCGATCTCGTCCAGCAACGGCTTGGTTCGCTCGTAGTATTTCTGCCCCTGATCCGTAAGCGTCACGCTGCGTGTGCTTCGGTTGAACAGCAGCACGCCGAGGCGCATCTCCAGCGCGCCGATCGCCTTGCTGATGGCGGACTGTGATTCGCCGGTTCTACGCGCCGCGGCGGAAAAGCCACCCGCTTCGACAACGGCAATGAAGGCGTTCAATTCGTGAAACCGATCCATTGCATGTCTCTCGTGCAACCTATTCTCTCGAAGAATAGATCTTATGATAACTCTGCTAATTATCATCCGCGGGGGCGGCAATTACGATGTGACTTCCATTCATCAACAGGCAGAAGGTTCGAATGTCCACTCTCGCAGGCAAGATCGCCGTCGTTAGCGGCGGAACGACGGGTATCGGTTTGGCGATCGCACAGCGGTTCGTCGCCGAAGGCGCTCACGTCTTCATCTTCGGCCGTCGGCAAGGCCCGCTCGACGAGGCCGTGAAACTGATCGGACGCAACGTAACCGCTATCCAGGCTGACGCCGCGAATCTCGCGGACCTCGACCGCGTCGCGGCAGCAGTCAGGGACGAAAAGGGTGTCGTCGACATCATCGTGTCGAACGCGGGCTATACCGAACAGGCTTCGATCGACACCATCACGCCCGAACATTTCGACAAGGCATTCAATCTCATGGCGCGCGGCCCCGTATTCCTGGTTCAGAAGTTACTGCCGATGATGACGGGTGGTGGATCGATCATCCTGGTTTCGTCAGCCATGCACCTCATGGGTATTCCTGGTCATACCGCCTACGCGGCGACCAAGGCCGCGTTGCGTTCCTATGCCCGCACCTGGGCCGCTGAATTCAAGGATCGCGGTATTCGCGTCAATATGCTCAGCCCTGGGGTCACCGACACCCCGATTCTCGACGCCCAGTCGGCGACACGCGAGGATCTGGTGAGCATGTACAAGAGCATGGTCCCGATCGGCCGGCTCGCCCGGGCCGAGGAGATGGCCAGCGCGGCGCTTTTTCTCGCCTCCGACCAGAGTTCCTATATGACGGGCGCGGATTTGATGAATGACGGCGGCATCGGCCAGGTTTGAGGAACAAGGGTCGCCATTTACTGCGGAGACATCGGCTGCGGCAGATTTCGGCATTCGCCAAAGTGATCTTTTTCTTATAGAGGATGACTAGTGGACAGTTCAATGATCTGTGCAATCCTCGGACTAGGCAAGATCGGCTCGGCTTCGCGCCGGTCGAACTCGGGAAGATCGGCGAGGGCGGCCTCCTCGTTCAGGCACGCGGTAACACGTGGGCCCAGCTTATCTTCCAGGATCTGGTCAAGTTCGATTGATATTCAGCGCGCCAAAACGCGCTGGACGGAGTTGTCATGAGTCACCCAATGCTGTTCACGCCGCTGCAAGTCGGCAACCTCAAATGAGCCAACCGGATCGTGATCGCCCCGATGGCACAATACTCGGCCGAAGACGGGCAGATGAGCGATTGGCATCTGATTCACCTCGGCCAGCTGGCGATTTCAGGCGCGGCGGCGCTAACCATTGAGGGCACGGCGGTTACCCCAGAGGGACGCACGAGCTATGGCGACGTTGGGCTCTATTCGAAGGAGTGCGAAGTCTCGATGGCGCGCGTGCTGCAGAGCATTCGACGGTGGTCGGACACGCCGATTGGAATCCAGCTCAACCATGCTGGCCGAAAAGGGTCTCGGCAGAAACAATGGGATGGCGGCGCACAGATTCGATATGGGCACGCCAATGGTTGGAGCACCTACGGCCCATCCCCGGTCGCTTTTGCGGCAGGGGAGACACCGCCTGCCGCCTTGGACCGCGCCGGTCTGGCCGCCATTCGCGACGCCTTCGCGGCCGCAGCGCAACGCGCCTCCCGGCTTGGATTGAATTTCATTCAAATCCTTGGCGGGCACGGCTATCTGCTCCATCAATTTCTCTCGCCCCTCTCAAACCATAGGGACGATGAATACGGCGGCTCATTGGAAAACCGGATGCGCTTTCCGCTCGAAGTTTTCGAGGCCGTGCGAGACGCGTTTTCACATGATCGCCCGGTTACGATGCGGGTATCCGCGACTGACTGGGTGGACGGCGGGTGGACCGTGCAGGACGCGATCGCATTTGTCCAGGCACTGGAGGCTAGAGGCTGCGCTGCGGTCAACGTCTCAAGCGGCGGTTCGAACCCAACGGCGCAAATTCCGATCGGCCCTGGCTATCAGGTTCCGTTCGCGCGCGCAGTCAAGCAGGCGACGACGCTCCCTGTCATCGCCGTCGGCATGATCACTGAATTCGAACACGCCGAATCCATTCTCAGCGCGGGAGACGCCGATCTGATCGCGCTTGCTCGAGCCATGCTCTTTGACCCTCGATGGCCCTGGCACGCTGCCGCCCACTTCGGTGCTCAAATCAGAGCGCCGAGGCAGTACCTTCGCTCTCAACCCAGTCGGCTGCGAAAGGTGTTCGTCTGAATCCGACTCGTAGAGTAAGGGGGCGGTGAATCGCGTCGAGTACAGCGATTTGCGGTCGTGGATGCGCAGGACGAAGCGGCCCGGCTGGGCCGCATTGCAGCCGGTTGGTGGCCTGCGCTCTCGTGCCGCACGACCGGCTATTCGACCGTATAACCCCGCCCCGCCATGCAGGCACGCCATGCGTGCCAATATGACGACATTGCGTACTCGTTGTTCACCTGGGCCTGCGCGTTGTATGCGGCTATCCCACGCCGTTCCTGACGCCGTTCTATCCCACCGGCCATCGCACCGATCGCAGCCCCTGCCGCGGCCCCCTTGCCGGCGTCGCCAGCAATTGCCCCGGCTACGCTTCCCGCCGCCGCGCCGCGTGCTGCGCCGACCACGCGCTGGCCACCGGGCACCACGACGGGGGCCGGCGCCGTTGCCGCGAATGCGGGATCGACGCCGCTTTGCTGCCTCGCCCAGCTATAGCAGGCAGCGTCGTCATTCGACTGCTGGTAGGGTGACTGCCCCCTTGCGGGATAAATCACCGGCTTCGGGTAAATGACCTGTGCCTGCGCAACTTCGGCGGTGGCCGGCACGATAACGGACGCCAGCGCGAACGCAGCCTGCGCGGCGAACATGAATTGTCGACGTTTGCTCATAAGTGACTTGCGGGAAAAAGTCGCCCGCACGAAGGCGGGCGAGAAGGGAGAGTCCACATGAAGTGAAACGACAGATCTGCTCTTGATCGCTGCAGCTGTCATGACCATATTGCGTCTATCCGTCATTCGCCACAATCATAGAAGTTGGAAAGTGCTAGCTAAGTCGTCGCATTTATTTTGGCATACGAATCGATTCTTCTTGTGCATTCGCACATGCGTGCGAACTCTTGCGAGACGAACCCGGCCTGGCTTTCGATTTCGGCGTTCCAGATCCCCACTTCCGCGAGGTAGTGGCGCAACTCTTCGCAGAGCGCGAGCAGTTCGGAACGCTCGAGAACGGCGAGCGTGCCCGAGATTCGGTGCAACGCTCGCTCTAGTTGAGCGACGTTGCGCTCGGCAATGACGCTTTCAAGCGTTTCAAGATCGATTTCAGCTTGCTCAAGAAAAGCGCTGATATAGGCTGCGGGCACGCGCGGAATTTCTGGAATATCGCTTTCAGATGTCGCGTTCCCGGCCTCTGGATTCTCGTTGCGATGAAGCGCCTTTGCTTCCGAAGCGATGCCGTTGCGTATCGAAGCGAGAACGGCAAGCGAGACGGGTTTCCTAAAATAGTCCGCGAAACCCATTGTGCGCGCGTCAGAAACGTCTGCATGCCGCGTGCTCGCGCTGACCGCGTAAACCGGGATATCCAGCGCGAGCGCGTCAATCTCGCGAAGCAGTTCGAACCCGTTCATATCGGGCATATCGATGTCGGTCAGCACGGCGTCGACGCGATTGTTCGACAGCGTTGTCAGTGCCTCGTAGCCATTGGCCGCCTGAAGCACGCGAGCGCCCAAAACGGAAAGTTGATCGCGAAGCAGGCTCCGGTTCAGGCGGTTGTCTTCGGCGATCAGGAGGCGCAGGCCCTTCAGCGGCTTCTCGGGCATCTGGCCGCTGCGCCCATCGATGAGCGGTCCAGGCAGCGGCCCACCCGAGATCGCCCCCAGCAGCGCAACCTGAAATCCGGCGCGACTGTAGATCGAGACCTCCTGGCTTCCGTCCGGCCGTGTCGAGGCGACAAGCGGCCCCTGTTGCTTCATCCAGACAATCGAGGCTGGCGTGGGCCACCATCGAGCAACGTCCTCAGGAGAAAATTCTTCGGTAACAACGAGGCATTCGAATGCGTCGCTGTCGAGAGGGTCGCTCATGTCCCGCATGGCCATGGGCGGGCTATCTGCCCAGTCCAGATGGTTCAGCAGCGTTTCATAATGTTCAGGTGCACGAAACAGAACCACGGTTCGGGTTGCAGGCGCGCTCGCAGGCGTGGCGATGTCGCTGCCGGCATCCGAAACCCTGAGGGGCAGATTCACGGTGACGCGCGTGCCGACCCCCGCCATGCTGTCAAGCTTGATCCCACCGCCCATGAGTTCGCAGAGTTTCGCGCAGATCGAGAGACCGAGCCCGGTGCCTCGTGCGTTGCCGAGGCGGTGCGCTGACGCCTGGGAGAACGGTTGGAAAAGGCGATCGCGCTGGTCCTCGGGGATCCCGACTCCGGTGTCGGAAATCTCGATAGTGAGGCAGTCTTTCCACCATCGCGCTCGCATCACCACTTTCCCGGAGTGGGTGAACTTCAGCGCGTTGTTCAGCAGATTGTTGATGATCTGCGACACACGCACAGGGTCGAAATGGAGTTCAGGCGGAATGCGCCGGTCGAGAACCGCGTGCAAGGTCAGCCCGCGCTTACCCGCCTCGCGTGCGTGCGACGCCGCGATCCCGTGTAGCAGATCGACGAGCGACCCGGGCGTTTCTTCAATGCTCAACGCGCCAACATCGATTTTCGAAAAATCGAGTACGTCGTTGACCACCTGCAACAGACCATCTGACGAAACCTGCATCGCGCGAACGCGTTCTCTTTGTCCTGCATCCAGTTGCCCCAAGGCGAGGAGTTCGATGTTCCCTACGAGCGAGGAGAGCGGCGTCCGTAATTCATGGCTCATCGAAGCAAAGAATGCGAGCTTCGCTTTCGCGGCTGCATCGCTCGCGAGCTTGGCTTGCCGCAGCAACTGCTTCGAGTGATGGTGCTCGGTCATATCTACGATCGCACAGAACAGCACCGGCTCGTGCCTGACTTCGGCAGGCGCATAGGTGATCTCCAGGTGGACCGGATTGCCGTCTGCCCGGTTCAGGGTAAACGGGATCTGGAATATGCCGGATTCGCCTGCGCTCGCCGCCTGTGCGCCGAGATGCGCGTCGAATACGGCGCGCAGACCGTGCGGCAAGCGCGTTTCCCCCGTAGACATGCCCAGAACCTCGCTCGCGATCTGGTTTGAAACGATGATTTCCAGCGTCTCGCGCCGCACGATGCACAAACCAACGGGGTTCGCATGGACGAGCAGATGGTTGAGCATCTCGCTCTCGAGCGCCCGCGAAGCCTCTTCGTACGTGACCACGAGGAAGCGGTAGTTCCAGTGCCGGTACATGGCGAAAAGCAGAACGAGCACCACCGCTGTGACTGCGCCTATCAGCAGCAATTCGTCGGCCATTTTCTGCAACTGTTGCCCAGGCGGAAGCACGAAAACGAGGCGGCCGAAATCGGCGGTGAGGGGTGCAAGGCGCAGCGCCCAGCCATACCCCGGAATCCAGTGAAATACGCCGTCCTGACGGCCTTGCAGCTTGTGGTCGAGCAGTTCGGCTTTGACGTCTTCTCCAGAGTTGGCCAATGGAGCGTCGAAGTTGTCAAACAGGATCGCATCCGGAACGGACAGACCTTCTCTTGCTGGCTGGAGCAAATCTCTCAATGCAATGCGTGTCAGGGCAACGGCATAGATCCGATTGTCCTTCGAAACCAATGACGCGCCGATCATCTCTGGTCGACCTCGTGTTTGACCGGAAGGCAGCGTCAGCCAGACGACACGCTTTTCCCGCGCTGCTTCCAGCGGATCGAGTCTCGCGGCACGGTACTGATTGAGGACGGCGTCCACGATCATCGAAGTCTGCGTCGACGAATACCTCGCTTCATCGCGCGATCGCGCGGAATAAGGGGCGACGTATCGATAGGCTGCCCCGTCGGCAACCGAAATCATTTCGATGGCCGGCATCTGCCCCGCCGCGAGCAGGATGCGGACCGCCTCGTTACAGCTCTGCTGAAGGACAACGTCCTTGTGCCATGGCGGCGAAACGTGCACGCACACCCCGTTCGCGCGATCGTCGTAGTCGGGATGGAACGGGTCGTTCGCACGCAGGCTAAGTATGAGGTTGGAAGCCGTGAGCGCGCTGCGGCGCTCGAGGACTGCGTCCACGACGCTCTGCTCATAGATGCGCGCGAGTTGTTCCTGCGCGCGCAGCGAGACGTTCAACCGTACCGCGATCGCCACTGCCGCACAGGCGAGCGTGCACAGCGCCAGCAGGGCCACAACAATGGAAAAGACACGCCTTTCGCGCTGCAGGTTTTTCTCGACGGAATCGAAGGTGCGCAGTGGTGATTCATCGCGTCGAGGTGTTGCCGTCTTCTTCATACGAGACCGTGGTCACGTGCATACGTGATCAGGTCAGCGTTGTTGGCGATATTCAGCTTCTGCATGGCGGAGCGCTTCTGGGCCGCGATCGTCGCGAGCGAACGATGAAAGGACGCCGCGATACTCGTGAGCGAGTCGCCGTTTGCGAACATGCGCACGACCTCGATTTCCCTGGGGGACAAATGGCACGCATTTGCACCGGGGCGTCCACCCGTGCTGGCGATCCTGTCCGCAACGGCCGGGGAGAGATGCGGGCCAGCACTGCCCGATACCGCGTTCAGGCAAATTCGCTTCAGGATTTCCGGGTCTTCCGACTTGCCCGCAATGCCAGCTACGCCTTCGGCCTTGATGCAGGCCAGCAGACCGCTGTTGGTGAGCATGGTGAAAACGACAATGGGCGTATCGGGATGACGGCTGCGCAGACGCTGGATCAGCCGCAGGCCGTCTTCGCCGCCCTGCGCGCGCTCCATCGAAAAATCAGTCACGACGAGATCGAAGCGTTGCTGTTCGAGTGCTTCAAAGAGCGCCTTGCCGGACTGGCATAGCTCGACGACCTGAAAGCCGATGGTGCTTAGTGCATCTCTGATCGCGAGGCGAATCATCGGGTGATCGTCTGCAATCGCAGCGGATAAGGTTCTAATTTGTAGGGGATAAGTCATCTACATGATGGCCGTTCAGATAAGGCTCTGTCCGGATAGGTGGCGAGAATGCGGCATGTCAACCATCTTCTATCGATCAGAAAGTGGACATATCAATCATAAAAGGGTCGATTCCTGCGTAGAAAAAGTCTTCTATTCCTGCGTGGTCATCTTTTTTTAGTTTACCTGACTCGTGCGTTTTCTCGCACCGGCGAGCGCAGATGGCCTTTAGCACACGGTTTGATCGCCTCGACGCACTGGCGCCGATGCGCCGGACGAGCGGAGTAGCCAATAAAAGAGCGCCGTGGATGAAAGTGGTTCCGAGATCACATTGCCCTGAGCGTCGAGATCGCCATACCGGCTGAGCCAGGCGAGTTGGTTGACATTCTCCACACCGTCGACGGCTACGGAGATTCCGAGGTTATGCGCGAGGCTGACAACGCTCGTCAAAATGCCTGCCGATGTTGGATCGTGCGGAAGGCTCTGCATGAATTGACGGCAAAACTTCACCCCACTGACCGGTAACGTAATCAGGCTCGAGAGCGTCGAATGCTTGAGGCCGAAATCGTCGAGGACGATGGAAATTCCCATCCGCCTGAGTTCCGATAATCGCGCGATGAGAAATCGGGTGACATCGTGATCGGCCGGTTCGCGCATCTCGAACCTGATTCGGGCGGGTTGAACAGCATGTTGCCGGATGCTGCGTGCAACCAGGGCGGCAAACCGGTCATCGAGAAGTTGATCCGGCGATATGGCGATCGAAAGCGCCACGTTGGCTGGCGTGCAGCACTGCCATCGAGCCAGGTTGGCGCAACCGTCGTTGAAGATGGTCTCGAAGTCCGGCATTGCCGGCACAGCGGGCTCAGTGCTCCATCGGACGATGGCCTCGGCGCCGGTCAACATACCCGATCGTGCGGACACGATCGGTTGGTATTCGATCAGGAATCTGCCACCCGAGGGGCTGTGAGCACACTCTGGCGTGCCGTTCTCAATCGGCTGGACACCAGACGCATTTGCGCTCTTCGCTTCGCGCCGCAAGCAACTGACCATTCCCCGTCTCCCCTGTGTGGAATTCCATCTCATGACGAGAATAGGGCGCGCCCATCGTCCGGGCTATCACAGGAATCAGAAATGACACGCTCGCATTTTCTGATTCCTGTGATAGCGACGATGTGCCGCGGCGCGTAATTTACCGACCTGATGGAACGACTGACAACACACATATTGCAGTTCGCGATGTGTGTCCCAACGGAAGGGAACGACATAGATGAACGGGAACGATCATTCAGCGGCTTCGCGAGGGCGAACCGCCTGGCTCGCCGCGCTCCTGTCGAGCGTCCGCCACGCTTGCAGCCAGTTACGGCAATGGAATCTCGCGCGGTGGAGCGGCACGATTCGCGCCGCCGCGCATCAACTCACACTGACGTTGGCCGTGGCTGGCGCCGGGCAAGCGCATGCGCAAGCGATTCCCACTGACGGATGGGCGCGCATCTCCCCGAATGCAGGCTATGGATTCGGCTTCTATATGGAGGTAGCGCGGCCTCGAGAACATGGCGGCACCTTGCCGGGCAAATATGACCTGCTCTATACAGATCAGGCGCAAGGCATGGACGCCCAGGCCTCGCGCCGGGAAATTGGCAGTCGTTCAACAGCGACACCAACAGGGGGCGTAAGAATCGACCCTGTGCTGAGCAACCTCGAAAGCGCGGGGGTGATGACAATCGCGCTGGGCATGAAAGAGGCGGTGCCGATGATGGTATTCACGGGCTCTGTGTCGAACCGGTGCATTGGACGCTACCCGGATTGCGGCCAGGATCGCCTCAGCTATCAACCCCTCTCGCAGCCGCAGACGCCATGAAATTCGAAGCGAAGCAAATGGCATGTATGGCTGGGCATCCGCGTATCGCTAACGCTTTGGCTCGGTCTGGCCGGTATCTGGCGGCTAGCGGCGCGCTTCTGGCACTGAGTTCGCCAACATTCGCCGCGGTTTCGCGAGGGACCCTCGAACATGCCGCCGATTTCATGTCGTGGGTGGTTCTCGCCGTCGTACCAGTTGCGGGTATTTACGTCTTCTGGATTCTCCATATCTTGCCGGAAAGAGTTGCGAGGAAGAAGCAGCATCCGCAAATGGAGGCGATCCACGCGCTGTGCCTGCTGTCACTGTTCTTTGGCGGACTTTTGTGGCCATTGGCATGGCTATGGGCGCACACCAAGCCGGTTTTTTACCGGGCGGCCTACGGCACCGACAAGCTGCCACCGGAAGATACAGATGCTCAGACAACGGCGGGTCACGCGCACGAGCAAGTTTGCGCAGCCGCCAACGAGAAGGACAAGGTTTAGATGGAAGTTTTGATTCTGGGTGTCTACGCGTTCTGCGTGTGGCTGATCTTCTTCAAGTTCAAATGGCTGCCGTGGAACCCCGTTTCCATGGTAATCGCATTTACGCTGCCGATCATTGCACTCGCAACCATTATTCTTTCCCTCAACGTCGTAGCGCCATCGACTCATGACGTGAGGGTGGTCGGCAAAGTCCTGCAGGTCGTGCCGCAGGTCAAAGGGCGCATCGTCGAGCTTCCGGTCGAGGGCAACCGGCATTACCGTAAAGGCGATGTCCTGCTTCGCATCGATCCCACTCCGTACGAATTGTCCGTTGCGCAATTGGAGGGAAGGCTGCATGCCGACGACGCAGCCGTTGCGGAGGCTGAAGCTTCGAGCCGGCAACTTACGCAATCCGTGCGCCGCGAAGCCGGGAAGGTCAGCACCGTGCAAGCCTCGTTGTCGCTGGCGAGGCAAAGGCTGAAGGAGCAGGACGCATTGCTTGCCGCCGGGGCGGGCTCAAAGTTCGACCGTGACGATGCCTTGGCGCGGCAGAGCGAACTGGAAGGCCAACTGGTGAGTGCGCAGGCTGAGGAGGGCGAGGCGAAGGCGAAGCTTTCGGCGCAAAGCCAGGGTGAGTTCGCCGCCATCGCTGCCGCGCGGGCACACCGCGCAGAAACCGCGAACATGCTCGAAAACGCCAGGTGGGAGCTATCCCAGACGGTGTATCGCGCTCCGGCGGATGGCCGGGTCGTGAATCTTCAGGTTCGTGTCGGCACGATGCTCGTCCCTTTGCCGTTGACGCCAGCGTTCAGCTTTGTTGAGGATGACCAGGAACTGATCGCGTTCTATGGCCAGAACGAGTTGTACAACGTGCGGCCAGGCGACGTGGCCGAAGTGTATCTGCCGACGATGCCGGGAGCGATCCTCGAGGCGAAGGTGGATTCGATTGTCTGGGCGCAGTCTCAAGGGCAATTCCCTCAAGGCGGCATGCTTCCCAATACCGGTCCCGTCGACGCGACGCCGAATCGCTTCGCCGTCAAGCTTGCACTGGACGATAAATCGAAGTGGCCGCTCCTCCCGGTCGGCGCGCTGGGCGCAGGGGCGATCTATACGCAGCATGGCGAAGCGATCCAGATAATCCGCATGGTGTTTCTGCGCGTGAGTTCCAGGCTGAACTATCTCGTCCTCAAGCTGCATTAAAGGAATGATCGTGCCGTTGTTGATTCGTAAGAAAACCTATCCAGTTATCCTGGCAATTCATTTTGGATTGCTTACCGGTTGCGCGCTCGAAACACCTCCCAAGGCCACCGACCTCGCCGCTCAGGCGGTTCCGGCGCTCGACAGTCAACGCCAGTGGACCAACGGCAGCACGCCGGGAGACCCCGCTGACGGTTGGCTCGCCAGCTTCAATGATGCGCAATTGAACCAGCTCGTGCGCGAGGCGATCGACCACAACGGAGATCTGGCGATTGCTGCGATTCGCGTGCAGCAAGCCGAGGCGCTGGCGACCGTGCAGAGCAGCGGGCTGCTTCCAGCCGCGGGCGCCAGGGGGCGGCTGGGTGAATCCGAGTCGCAGATCCTTTCTGTCGGCGCGAGCTGGGAACTCGACCTCTGGGGGCGTATACGCGCGCAGTCGCGAGCGGCGCAATCCGAACGCGCCGCGACGCAAGCGGATTATGTGTGGGCACAACGGGTCGTGGCCGCGACGACCGCCAAGGCCTGGTTCTCGCTCATCAAATGCACGCAGCTCGAAAAGACGCTGAAGCAGATCGTCGAGGTTCAGGCGCAACTCGTTGAGATAGAAGGTCGTCGCGTGGCTACTGGCGCCGCCCCGCAAACGGAGCTGGAGGAAGCGCGAAACGCGCTGAGGGTGAATCAGGATGCGCTCATCAAGGCGACTCAGGCGAAAGTCCGGGCCGCGCAAGCGCTGGAATTGCTGCTGGGCCGCTACCCGGCCGGGGAGATCGAGGCCGAGCCGACGATGCCGGCGTTGCCAGCCGAGCCGCCTGCGGGTTTGCCTGCGAATCTCGTCGAGCGCCGGCCCGACCTTAGCGCCGCGTCGCATCGCGTTGCTGAGGCGTTCGACCAGCGTCAATCCGCGCAGGCGGCGCGATTGCCCAGCGTTTCCATCGACGTCGCGATTACGGGAATCCGGAGCGACGTGCTTTCGCTCATGGACTCCAGCAGTCCGGTCAAGGGCGTGAGCGCCTCATTCCTCGCGCCAATCTTTACCGGAGGAAAGCTCAAAGCGCAGGCTGACTACTATACCGAGGCGCAAAAGGCCGCAATCGTCGCCTATGACAATAGCGCGCTGGGGGCGCTGAACGAAGTCGAGGCGGGGCTTCAGGCCGAGACGAGCTACAAGGCGCGGATCACGGAGTTGCAGGCGCGTGTCGAGGAGTGCCGCACGCTCCTGGTTCGGGAGAAGGCGCGCGTCTCGATTGGGTCGGTCGACGAGCGCGGTGTGCTGAAAAGCCAGCAAACGCTGCTGCTTTCGGAGGCCGATCTTGTCAGCGCACGCGGCGATCAGCTCAATGAGCGTATCGGCCTGCTGCTCGCATTGGGCGGCGACTGGCGCGAGGCGGGCGAAGCGGGCGCGCACACGGGCGTCGTCTCGTCCTCGGACCTTCCTGTCGCGAACCTCGCGGCGAGACCGCAGAAGATCGCGACGCATGAAAGCGATTTCGCACAGTAAGCGAGCGGGGACCGGAGGCCGCGATTGGTGGCGCCGCTGTTCATTCGCAGTGCCACGCATCATGAACGCGGCAATCGGAGCCGTCCTGCTATGGTTGGCCACGATAACGCCGGCGCAAGCGCAGGAATTCTCGCTGCTCGGCGGCGGGTCGCGCGCCAGCAGCATCAATACCTATACCTGGGCCTTCAGTTACCAGGAGGGACTCGGCAAGTCCCTGGCGACGAGTTTCACGTGGCTCAACGAAGGACATATCCCGAACCATCACCGGGACGGTCAGGTCATCCAGTTCTGGGCGAGGGTGCCTGTAGGCAGTCCGCAGTTTGTGCTGCAAGCCGGGCTTGGCCCATATCGCTACTTTGACACGACGACCGTGGAGCAGGGCGGCAGCTACTCGGATGTGCATGGTTGGGGAATCGTCTATAGCGTGCGCGCTTCCTGGTATGCATCCAACCGCTGGGTCACGCAATTGCAGTTGAACCGTGTCCACGTGCAGCGCGGCCCGGACTCGACGGGCGTGATGTTTGGCGTGGCCTATCAGTTGGACGCACCCGATGTGCCAGGACCACGCGACTGGGCAGCGCGTTCTTCGAAGAAAGTGACCAACAACGAAGTTGCCCTGTATCTCGGCAAGACCATCGTCAACTCGACCAGTTCGCCGGACGCATTTGGCGGCGCCATCGAATATCGGCGCAACCTCACAAACAACGTGGACTGGACGCTTGGGTATCTGCATGAGGGCAGCACCAAAATAGCTCGCCGCGATGGCGTGACCAGTCAGCTATGGCTCACGCGCGCGTTTCTGGACGATAAGGTGACGCTTGGCGTCGGGGCGGGTGCCTACTATGCGATCAACGAGAATGAAAACAGCGCGTCGCCAGGGCCCGGTGCCGGCAAATTCTCGGGGATCGTCACGATCGCCGGCTCTTATCGCTTCAGCCCGCGATGGGATGCGCGGATCGAATGGAACCGCGTCGTGACGCGTTACGACCGCGACACCGACGTTATCCTGACTGGCATTGGTTATCGGTGGTGAACTCGCCAGAATTCGGCGTACGAAGTTGTGTAGCTCGATGAATAAACGTCGACTAGCGAGTATGTGAAACCTGGCTTAATGATCGTGTTGTACTGATTCTCACTTTCTAACTTCTACGATTGCGAGCGCAATCACGAAGAAGCAATATGCCTCTGGCAGCCGCAGCGAACACATAGCAGATCTGCCGGTTGGTGTATTTGAATTCTCCTTAGAGCCCACTTTCGAGCGGGCGCCTATTTTGTGCACCCAGCATGTGCGCAGTCCTGCGGGTGCAAGTCCCACTACAAGATACCGAAAGTGACTGAAGTGAAACGCAGTCATCGAAATCATTGCGCTTGAACTTAATGAAGATCCGTATTCTCTCTTCCGTAGTAGTCGCGGTATTCGTCGCCGGTTGTACGTCGGTAACGGGTCCGGCGCACAATGTCGAAGTCGTCAAATTGTCCGATGGTCTGGAGGGCTGGGGCGTTCATTGCCACGGTCTGCTTGAAAGCAGCAGGACCTGTTTCCGTGTAGCCAGCAAGGTTTGCGCTGACAAACCTGTGCAAGTGATCTACGCATTCGATCGGCTCGAAAGCGGTTTGGGGCCAAAGGAAGATGCGCGCGATCTTGTATTCAAATGTGGCGTGCCGCCCCAGCCCGTGGTCGATACACCCAGATCGGTGATGGTCGCGCCCAGTACGCCGTTGAGCGCGAGGTAAAGCCTCTGAGCGGTTTGCGTTCCGCAGCGAGGTGGCACGCAAAGCGGATCAGGAAATCAACGGGAGGCGATGGGACGGATACAACGGCACAACATCAGGAGGCAATTCGATACCCACGAAGTCATCGGCAAACTGAGTCCCGACATAGCGGACGGCGAGTTCGTCGTATTCGTGGGCCCGAGCGTCCGGGGGCAGCCACGGTTGACGCGTGTTCCGCGAGCCGAACCACCGGTGCATGATAAACGCGGTTATTTGTTGTGCAAATGGGGGCGAGCCTGGGCCGGCCAGAGCGATCAGGGACCATTGCCGTGACCACCGGGAGCGGTAATTGCGCCGTTTTGGAGTTATCCCCGATCTGGCCACAGATGTGGAAACGATCCTGCTGGTTGACGATGACGCAAGAATTCTTGCTCCCCTGCAAGTACTGCTGGAGGCAGAAGGTTACCGTGTCCTCCTTGCACCGGACGGGGAGGCGGCCGGCAGCATGACGGACCTCGAACACCCGGATCTGATTGTTACCGACTGGATGATGCCGGTGCTCGACGGGGTTGCCTTCTGTCGGCGTCTCAAGACAAATAACGCCACGGCCAGCATTCCTGTCGTGATGCTCACAGCCGCGGTGCCCCCTGCGCAGGCAGAGCCGCTCTGGGACGCGCTGTTGACAAAACCGGCGCCGGTCGCGGGTCTTATTGAGGTGATTCACGACCTCATGGCGGTCTCAAGGAGCAGAAGACGCCATTGAGCAAGACAGGAGCCTTTCGAGAACACCGTCGGCACCCAGACGGGATCGCCCATCGACAGACCTGCTATCCGTTGCGATCACTTCAGTGCGATGTATTCCCGCAACCCGTTACGGCTTCAGCACGGCACTAACGATCTCGCCGACTGCTGCTTTGGCTTTGGGCGCCGCGTTCTCGTCGTACACGATGGTTGCCCCGCGCTCAATACACGAATCGCTGTAACTAAAGGGTTGCCTCGTTTTGGCGTTGACGAGCAGCCCGTTTTCAACCTCGACAAACCGGCAGTTTCGCGTCGTTTGTGCTTGCGATAGCTGCTGAGGTTGCTTGAGCGCTCGCGCGTCGAAGAAGTGGCCGGCGCCGGCGTACTCAGTCAACTGGACGTCGTTACCTTTCGTCTTCAGACGTTCCACATAAGCACGGCATGAAGCGACTGGATTGTAGTTGTCTGCAGTCCCCTGGAAAATGCGAACAGGTTTGCCAACGACATCCTCGTCTTCGAGATAGGTGAAGGTGCAGTCAGGATAGAACGCGATGAACGCCGCGAACTGGGTACCGGGTTGAGCGTGCATCCTCTGGAACCGGCTCAGGCTTGCATAAAGCGCGTTCTGCCCCCCACGCGAGAATCCCATGAGCATGATCCTGTTCGGGTCGATTCTCGGGTGCTTCGAAAGCGTCGCAAGCGCTCGATAGGCATCCTCAGCCTGTGCGAGGCGGCCGAGTTGCGATTGATCGTTGATCGTGTTGACGATACCTCGCCCCGAGAAACTGTCGATCACAAAAGTTGCGACACCGAGCGAAAGAAAGTACTCCTCCCAGTCCGTGACGCTGCTGCCGACCCCGCCGGACGCATGCAGCATGATGACGAGAGGAAGCCGATCGGTGCCGCTTCGGGGAAGCCGAAGCTCGCCTGCCACCGTGACAGGTTTGCCATCATCGCGGCCGCTCAGAAACTCCTGGTCGGTGAGCGTGACGGACGGAATCGGGATCACCTCCATTCGCGCCACCTGCGCGTGTCCGGCGTTCACGAGGCAGTTGCAAATGCAGATCAATGCGATTCGGACGAGCAGATTTTTGCTGTTTGTCGACATGGCGTCCCTCTTCTTCGGTGCTGGTTCGCGCGATGACTCACGAAGTCCAGTATAGGCAGACGAGAGAGCGTGGTTGCTGTAGATCGAAAAGACCGTTTCACTGCGCGGGTTCAAGCCGCGCCTCTACCGGACGCTTCATTTTGCGCGATGTTTGCTGACCGCCGCGATCTGCCTTGGCGGCATCGGGGTGGGGCAAAGTTCTCGGCATAGGAGCTGCCGGCCATTGTAGTCGGCAAGAGGGTCTACAACTGAGAATCTGTTAATGTCGACAATAATAGCGTCGACAGAGCCGAATGGTATACTTGCTGCAATGACATGAGGCGCAACTTTCCCGACTGGGCATTCAGATATGGCAAGACAGAAAACGCAAGAACTTCCCGATCTCGGCACCTTGCTCAAACCGAGGGACCAACTGATGCTGGCGGTGGAAGATGCCGTCTTGCGCGGAAACGAGTGGGCGCAGGCGTCCATGCCCGTGGCGGCGCAGATCGCAGCCCGCATCGCGGGTGCCATCACGCTCAATCACATCGAAGCGGGCAAGCGGCTTCTTGAAGGCGACATCGGCGAGGTTCTGCACGTGAGCCGTGCGCCGGTCCGCGAAGCGCTGCGCATTCTCGAACGCGACCGCCTGGTTGCGTTCGAGGCACGACGTGGAGCGATCGTGACGCAGCCGGACGCGCGTGAACTGCGCGATATCTTCGCGGTGCGCACCGTGCTGTATTCGGCCCTCATCGAAGAGTTGCTCGCCGAGCGTCCGGAGGACCTCGGCAAAGTATTCGACGAGCACGTGAAGGCGCTCGAGCGCACCATGAACGAATCGCTCGATGCCTACGTCCTGGAAGGCTTCCTGCTGAACTTTGCCGTGTTCGACCTGAGCAGCAATCTCGTGCTCGCGGACATGCTGAAGTCCATCTCGCTGCGTGTCTTGCGCTATAACCGGCTGGCGTTCGCCACGCATCCCGAGAGCATCGCGCAGTCGATTCGCGGCTGGCGCGATCTGCGCCGCGCGGTGGCGTCGCGCGATCTGGCGCGCGTGCTCAAGTGCGTGCGGGCGCGCATGGACACTTCGCGCGACAACGCCATCCGCGCGGTCGAAAAGCCCGAGGGGAGCACGCCTGCGCGTCGCAAGGCACGCGCCGCCTGAGGCCAGCGCCGCCGCGCGCGGGCGCCCCGTTTTCTCGACGCCTGTCCCGTATAGGTAAATGGTTGTCGTGCATTATCAAGCGGGGGAGTGAACTGGACAGGACAATGGGTCGATTGCAGTCGAGCCGGTAGCGCCGACCGCAGCTTCCCTTTGGAGATCCAGCATGAACTTTCTCGACGGCCATCTGTTCCCGGAGAACCAGCAGCCCCTGATCATCACGGCAGCCCCTTATGCCCCCGGCTGGCTGCCCGCAGACTTCCCGGAGGATATCCCGGTCACCATGGAGGACCAGATCCAGAAGGCGGTGGACTGCTACAACGCGGGTGCCACGGTGCTGCACCTGCATGTGCGCGAACTGGACGGGAAGGGCAGCAAGCGCTTGTCCAAATTCAACGAGCTGATCGCCGGCGTGCGCAAGGCCGTGCCGGAGATGATCATCCAGGTGGGCGGATCGATCTCGTTTGCGCCCGAGAACGAGGGGCAGGCGGCGAAGTGGCTGTCCGACGACACACGCCATATGCTGGCCGATCTGGAGCCCACGCCGGACCAGGTCACGGTGACGGTCAACACCTCGCAGATGAACGTGACGGACCAGGCCGAAGACGCGGACTTCCGCGGCACGTCGCGCGAGAATCCGGCCATTTTCAACGCTTACAAGGAAATGTCGGTACCCGCGCAGCCGGGCTGGGTGGAGGAGCACGTGCGGCGCCTCACGGCGAGAGGCATCCAGAGCGCGTTCCAGTGCTACAACCTCAACAGCTTCGAATCGGTGGAGCGCCTGTTGCGCCGCGGCTTTTACAAAGGTCCGCTCGTCATGAACTGGGTGGCCATCGCGGGCGGCATGGATACGCCGAGCGTCTACAGCCTTGCCAACTTCATTCGCGCCGTGCCGGATGGTGCGGTCGTGACCGTGGAGAGCAACGTGCGCAACGTGTTGCCCGTCAATATGATGGGGATCGCCATGGGCCTTCATGTGCGTTGCGGCACTGAGGACTGCCTGTGGAACCAGTCGCGCACGCAGAAGATGAGCACCGTGAAGCAGATCGAGCAGCTCGTGCGTATCTCGCGCGAGTTCGGCCGCGAGATCGCCACGGCGCGTGAGGCGCGCGAGATCTCGAAGATCGGCGTGTTTTACGACACGGTCGAAGAGTCGTTGCACGCGAACGGCTTCGCGCCCAACCGCAACGGCGGCAATCAGGGCTTTCTGCGCAAGACGGCCTGAGTGAACCATTAGGTGTACTTCGCGCTTCAAAGAACTGAAAGGGTCTACTGATGCAAACCGACAACGGAAGCCTGCCGCTGGCAGGCGTGCGCGTGCTCGACTTCTCGCGGATTCTGGCCGGGCCGTGGAGCGCCATGGTGCTGGGCGACCTGGGCGCAGAGGTCATCAAGGTCGAGCACCCGGAGCGGGGCGACGATACGCGCGATTGGGGCCTGCGTATCGGGCGCACCGAGACTGCGTACTTCAACAGTGTGAATCGCAACAAGCGCTCGATTGCGCTGGATCTGCAGACGCCCGAGGGCCAGCGCATCGCGCAGGATCTCGCGAAGACCTGCGACGTCGTGATCCAGAATTTCAAGTTCGGCGGGGCGGAAAAGCTCGGGCTCGGCTACGAACAACTGAGCCGCGAGAACCCGCGTCTCATCTATTGCTCGATCTCAGGCTACGACCGCGCTGGCCCCGAGGCCGCGCGGCCCGGCTATGACCTCGTCGTGCAGGGCGAAGCGGGCCTCATGGCGCTGAACGGCGAAGCGGAGCAGCCGCCTCTGAAGTTTGGCGTTGCGGCCGTCGATCTGTTCACGGGCATGTATTCGGCGCAGGCCATGCTCGCGGCGCTGTTTGAGCGCGAGCGCACCGGGCGCGGACGCCACATCGAAATGGCCCTGTTCGACTGCGGGCTAATGATTACCGCCTACTATGGACTGGAGGCGCTCGCGATGGGCGAGGACCCGCCGCGCTATGGCAACGCGCATCCGTCGATCGTGCCTTACGGCGTGTTCGACGCAGCGGATGGTCCGCTCGTCATTACCGTGGGCAACAACAGCCAGTTCGAACGCTTCTGCCGGGAGGTGATCGAGCGCCCCGATCTGGCCGACGACGCGCGTTTCAAGACCAACATCCTGCGATCGCAAAACCGCGAGATGCTGCTGCCCGAACTCACGCGCGAACTGGGTAACCGGCCGCGCGTGCTGCTGCTCGAACGGCTCGCCAACGCGAGCATTCCGTGCGGGGAAGTCGCGGGGCTGCGCGAGGCGCTGTTTTCGAAGCGCGCGATGGACGCGGGCCTGGTGACCGAACAACCACATCCGTATACGGCCAGCGGCACGACGTACGTGCTCGCGCCGCCGTGGCGCTTCGACGGTGAACGTTTGCCGGTACGCCGGCCGCCTCCGCAGCTTGGCGAAGGTACGCACGACGTTCTGCAAGGCGAGCTTGGGGTGTCGGATCAGGAACTGGCGGCGCTGCGAGAGAAGGGCGTCATCTGATACGCAACCCGTGTCATTCGGCGCGCGACCTATCGCGTTCGGCTGGTGGCTCACGTCCGGCTACACGCAATGAAATGACCGCAGGCGGCTCTCACGAGCCGCCTGCGATTGCTGTCACGCAGCTGTCGCTGCTTTCCAGTCACCGCGCGCGAGCGCGTCGAGGCGTCGCTGGACTTCCGCCTGATGGTCGGCTTCCGCGGCACGCTGGCTTTCGCCGGGGAAGTAGGCGCCGTCGTACAACAGGAAGCCGCGCTGTCCGGGCTTGCGCAACGGCGGATAGCCGTTTTTGGCCAGCGTTTCTTCGATGCTGCCGTAATTTACGCCGATCTGGTAAATGCGTTTGGCTTCCTCCCCAGTGGCGATTTCGCGGTTCAGTTCGCGCGAGATGCGCACCATCTTTTCGACCTGCTTCACGGAGGGAATGCGCTCGCCGAGGTCGTCCTGCAGCGTGTCTTCGATACCGCACCGCACATGCATGCCGAGGCAGATGCCCATAGTGGTCAGCGGCCAGTGAGGACGGTTCGTGCCTTCGATGGTCAGCACGGCACCGTCGGGAACGTGATTGATGAACTCCATCATGGCGCGCGGATTCGGGCCATCCATGCCGCCGCCGATGGCCACCCAGTTCAGCACCAGCGGGCCCATGTACTTGCCGCGGCGGATCATGCGCCCCAGCGTTTCGAGCTGCGCCAGGTGGCCAATCTGGAAGTGGGGCTGAATGCCATTGGCCACGAGGCGGCGGATGTGCTCGTCCACGAAAGCCGGGCCGGCGGGAATGGTCATCTCGCGGTAGGGACTGTTCTCCAGGTCTTCCCACGACGTGTGCAGGACGTCCGTGCGCACCTTCAACTCCGCGGTATTCATCTGGCTGGTGTTGATGGCGACCGTCACCTGGTCGGGGCGCGGGTTCAACTCCGCCAGACCGTGGCGCGTGTCGTCGTTCAGCCAGCGGGCAATGTCGCCTTCGCTTTCAGGTGCAAACGAAATCGAGCCGCCCACTTGCAGGACCATGTTCGGCACGGCGGAACGCAGACGGTCCAGCATCTCGTTGAACTTCGATAGGCGCTTGGAGCCCTTGCCGTCGGCTTCGCGCACGTGCACGTGCAAAACGGTCGCGCCGGCGTTGTAGCAGTCCACGGCTTTTTGTACCTGCTCGGCCATCGTTACGGGCACATCGTTCGAGTCGCCGGGCAGCCATTGCGGGCCGTAGGGCGCGGCTTGAATGACGAGGGGCTGCTGGTTCTCGGGCAGCAGGGAGTCATCGATGAAATGCATACGGATCTCCTGTAGACGTCTTCGAGTTTCGACCCAACTCGCGGGAGTGCGGGATCAGGTTGGAGGCAGTGTAGCACCGTGAAATAATTAATGTCGACAAAAATAACGGTGCCGTACACCGCCGTGTGCACCGAGGGCACTCGGTATAAACATTAATGTCGACATTAAATAATATGGAAGATCATGAATGACATGAGCACCGCACCGGCTCAGACGGCAACCAGTCGCAGCTGAATTTGGAGGAGGCAGCATTGAACCTTTCTACGAGTGACGTCTTGCCGGCCGGATCGGCTTCGGCTACCCGCAGCACCCGAGCCTACGCGTGGCTGGTTTTCGCGCTGATGTTTTGCCTCTTGTTGTCCGACTACATGTCGCGGCAGGCGCTCAATGCCTTGTTCCCGGTCCTGAAGACGCAGTGGGGGATCTCCGATACGCAACTGGGTTCGATCAGCAGCATCGTGCCGCTGGCGGTGGGCGTGCTGACGCTGCCGTTTTCCGTCGTCGCGGATCGTTGGGGGCGGGCCAAAAGCATTGCCCTGATGGCCGCGCTGTGGAGTGTTGCCACGATCGGCTGTGCGCTTGCCGCGAACTATCAGGAGATGTTCGTTGCCCGTCTATTCGTTGGCGTCGGCGAGGCAGCTTACGGAAGTGTCGGGCTCGCGATGCTCGTGAGCCTCTTTCCGCGGCATATGCGCTCCAGTATCGTCGGCGGCTTCACGTCCGCGGCGGCCTTCGGGTCCGTGCTCGGTGTTTCGCTTTCGGGCTTCATCGCTGTGCGCTTCGGCTGGCGCTGGTCGATGGGCGTCATGGCGATATTCGGCCTCCTGCTGGCCATCATTTACTGCTTCGTCGTCACGGAAAGCAGGATCGCGCGCGCCCATCCGGACGAAGCAGGCGCAAGCCCCGCGCAAGGCCGAGCCACGTTGACACTCCGGTCGCTCTTCTTTGGACTGTTTCCGTCGCGCTCGGTGTTTTGCGCATATCTCGGCAGCGCCCTTCAAATCTTCATTCAGGGCACGCTATTCGTGTGGCTGCCGAGCTACCTGAATCGGTATTGGGGTATGCCTGTCAGCAAAGCCGCCGTGGTGGCGGCCGGTCTGGTGCTGGTGAGCGGCATGGGCCAGTTCCTGTGCGGCGTGGCGACGGACTGGATCTGCCGGGAGTCGTCGCTCAAGCGGTGGAATATGGCGATCGTGTATTGCCTCGCGCTGGGCGTCTTGCTGGCAATTGCATTGCGCATGCCGCCGGGCAACCTGCAACTCGCGCTGCTTGCCCCCGCGGTGCTCTTTCTTGCCAGTTCGTTTGGCACCTGCGGGGCGATCATCGCCACGGCCACGCCGCCGGCGTTTCACGGATCGGCCTTTGCCACGCTGACGCTGTTCAACAATGTACTGGGCCTTGCCGCCGGTCCCTTCGTCACTGGCGTGATATCGGACGCTGTGGGCCTTCAGGCCGCCCTGCGTTGGCTTCCATGGGCGGCCGTGCTGCCCTTGACGGTCTACTTCATAGGCCGGTGGTGCTGTCTCCAGGAGGCGCGCCGTGGCTGAGCGTACGACAGACATCGCCAATTCGATGAAAAGGAACATCAACATGCTGCCCCAAAGCCCAGTCTACAGTCACAACGACGATTACTTGACGGGTCCGCGTGAGGCGTGGTTCGCCTTCGCGATGACGTTCGCACTCATGTTCTTCGATTTCGTCGATCGACAGGTGATCGTCTCGCTCTTTCCTCACATCCGGAGCGCATGGCATCTCAGCGACAAGCAGTTGGGCTCGCTGGTCTCCGTCATTTCCGTAGTTGTGGGTGCGGGCGGCATACCCGTTGCGCTGGTGGCGGACCGCATGGGGCGTGTGAAAAGCATCGTTGCGATGGCGCTCGCATGGAGTCTCGCCACGATCTCGTGCATGTTCACGGCCAACTATGCCCAGTTGTTCGCCGCGCGCGCGGTGGTGGGGATCGGCGAAGCGGGCTATGGATCGGTCGGCGTGGCCCTCATCTCGACGCTGTTTCCCGTGCGTTTGCGCAGCGCCGTGCTCGGGGCCTTCTACGCCGCCCCGTCGTTGGGTTCGGTGCTCGGCGTGGTGCTGGGCGGGGTCATCGCGGCCACGTGGGGCTGGCAAGCGGCCTTCGGCGTGGTCGGCGTACCGGGGCTCGTGCTGGCCCTGCTTTATCTGCGCGTGCGCGACTACCGGACCCCCGCGCTGAGGTCCGACTCGAAGCAGGCAGCACAGTCGCTGGCGCAGACGCTCAAGCCCGTCTTCGGGACCATGGCGCGCACACGGACGCTGCTATGGGTCTGCGCAGGCGCATCAGCCCAACTGATTACGGTGTCAGCCATCTGGTCCTGGCTGCCGAGCTACCTCAATCGCTTCCACGGCATGCCGCCGGACGCGGCGGCCAGGTCGGCGGCGGTGGCCGTACTGGTCGGTGCTGTCAGCAGCACGGTCTGGGGCATCGTGGTGGGGCGCATCGCCGTTCGCAGGCCCCGCAACAAGCTGCTCGCGCTGGCCGTGCTGTGCCTGATGACGTGGGCGGTTTTCGCCGTGGCGTTCGGCGGTACGTACAGTGGGGACGCGCAGTTCAGGGTGATCCTGGTGGGGGCCTTTTTCATGAACTGCACCGTGGGGGTGGTGGCGGGCATTGCCATGGACATCATTCACCCGGGAGTGCGCTCTACGGGTGCTGCCGTGGTTTCCCTGTTTCAGAACGTCTGCGGGCTGGCGACGGGGCCGTTCCTGGCTGGCATCCTGTCCGACCAGTGGGGTCTGCAGCGGGCATTGGCGGTTACGCCCGTATGCAGCATCGTGGCCGCGGTGTGCTTCGTCGTCGCCATGCGCAGCTACGATTCGGATGTCACCCGGATCTCGAATGGGACGCCGGACATGGTGCCAGTCGCTGCCGATGCGGTGAGCCAGGGCACTGCGGCCTGAGGCGCAGACCGGGCCCCGCTCATTACCCGCGTTGATCCGTGCCGGCGAGCATCTGCGTCAGATGCTCGTTGCGCCACACGCTCGGCGGCTTGCCGAATTCGGCGCTGAACCAGCGTGAGAACGCACTGAGTTCCGAAAAGCCCAGCAGGTTGCCGATATCGGACATCGAATGACGCTGCTGCTCCAGGTACCGCACCGCGAGCGATGCACGGACTTCGTTCAGGAGAGCTGAGAATCGCTGCCCGGACTGCTCAAGCTGCCGCTGCAACGTACGGGGCGTGCGGCCGAGCCGGAAGCTCACGGGTTCGATCGCGCCTTGTCCGCGCGGCAACAGGACATGAATGGTGCGGCGTACGTTGTCGGCGAGCGATTCCGTGCTGTAGCGCGGCTGCAGGTCGAGCAGATCCTTCGCGTAGCGCGCGAGATGCACGTCTGCCAGCGGGTTCGCACGATCGAGATCCTGCCGCGCCAGCACGATGCTGTCGAACTCGCTGTCGAATTCGACGTTGCGCCCGAAAAAGCGGCGATGCACTGCGAGACTGGCCGGCGCCGCATGCGAGAAGTGCACGCTGCGGGGTGCGTAATTCGGGCCGAGTATCGAGCGCATGAGACTGAACACCACGCCGACTGTCAGTTCCACCATTTCCGGTCCCGGATGGGGCCGCCCGGTCACGAGCCCGACGTGCACGAGCGCGACGTCCCCGGTTTCCTCGACGTGAATGACCACCGAATCGCTCAGCAGATGCCGGTAGCTCTCGATCTGCGCCAGCACCTGGCGCAGCGTCGGCTGATGCTGCAAATAGAGGCTCAACGGGCCGAAATCAGAGAGCCGCCATGCCTCGCCGACGCGCACGCCGAGTGCGCCGCAACCGGCATGTCGCGCCGCGCCTTCGATCACCTGTGCAAGGCCCGATTCCGGAATGCGCAGATCGGGCGTCGCGAGGCACGACGGATCGAGCCCCGCGTCGCGCAGCGTGCGAACCGGGTCGATGCCGGTGCTTCGGACGATCTCCGAAAACTTGGCCAGGGAGGCGGCTCGAACCAGGAGGGGCATGGCTATACGCACAGACGGTAATTTTCAGAGGGTAATGTTTGTGCAGTGCGGCGTCTGTCGGGACTAACCATGAACGCGCAGCGTGTCGCGTGTTGTCAGATCGTGTCGCGCAGCGTCAAGCGCACGAGTGACACATTTCCCACAATGCCTCTTCATGGCGGTGCGTCACTCGCGGCATCAGCAAAAGGGACGCACCGAACCGGGCGGGCAGGCGGCATAGGCGAGCTTCCCGCCGCCCTCCACGCAAGCCCTTTCTTCACGGAATCAATCCATGCGAATCGAACGATTGACCTGCACCATCGGCGCCGAAATCTCCGGCGTTCATCTGGGCGATGCTGCGCGCGATGACGCGCTGTTTGCCGAAATCAAGGCGCTCCTGCTCAAGCACAAGGTGCTGTTTCTGCGCGACCAGAACATTACGCGGGCGGAGCACGTCGCATTCGCACGGCGCTTCGGCGAGCTGGAGGACCATCCTGTTGCCGGCAGCGATCCGGATCATCCGGGGCTCGTGCAGATCTATCGCAGCGACAAGAAGGAGAACTACGAAAACAGCTATCACACCGACGGCTCCTGGCGGCCATGCCCTTCGATGGGCGCGGTGTTGCGCTGTGTCGAGTGTCCCGAAGTCGGCGGCGACACCATCTGGGTCGACATGGGTGCGGCCTACCGCAACCTGCCTGATGAGATCAAGCGGCGCATCGACGGGCTGCGCGCCAAACACAGCATCGAGCATTCCTTTGGCGCCGCGATGGCGCCCGAGGCAAGAGCGAAGCTGGCCGACGACAATCCGATGGTCGAGCATCCGGTGGTGCGCACGCACCCCGAGACGGGCGAAAAGGTGCTGTACGTGAACGGCTTCACGACGCACTTCGCGAACTTCCACACGCCTGAAAACGTGCGCTACGGGCAGGACAAGACGCCCGGCGCGAGCCATCTGCTCAACTATCTGATCAGCCAGGCCTATATCCCCGAATTCCAGGTGCGTTTTCGCTGGAAGCCCAACAGCGTGGCCATCTGGGACAATCGCGCCACGCAGCACTACGCCGTGCACGACTACTGGCCCGAGCCGCGCAAGATGGAACGCGCCGGCATCATCGGCGACCGGCCGTTCTGACGCATACGCACTGCCGTCCGCATTGGTAAATGGTTCGCAGAACGACATAACAGACAGCAATCAGGAAACGCAACATGGCACACGCAATCAGGATGTACGAGACCGGCGCACCGGACGTCATGCGCTGGGAGGAGGTCGCAGTCGGCCGTCCCGGCCCCGGCGAGGTGCGGCTGCGCCACGAGGCGGTGGGTCTGAACTTTGCCGACACCTACTTCCGCACTGGCCTCTACCCGGTTCCGCTGCCCGCGGGCATGGGCGTGGAAGCGGCGGGCGTGGTCGAGGAAGTGGGCGCAGGCGTGACCAGTCTGGCGCCCGGCGACCGCGTGACTTACACGGGGTTTGTGAACACGCTAGGCGCATACAGTACGGAGCGGCTGATTCAGGCAGCCCCGCTGATCCGGCTGCCCGAAGGCATCGCGTGCGAAACGGCGGCGGCCATGACGATGCGCGGCCTCACTTCGGCCTATCTGATGCGGCGGATCTGGCCGCTGCAGGCTGGCGAAACGATACTCGTGCATGCCGCGGCGGGCGGCGTCGGCCTGATCCTCTGCCAGTGGGCGAAGCTGCTCGGGCTGACGGTGATCGGCACCGTGTCGAGCGAGGAAAAGGCAGAGATCGCACGCAAGCATGGCTGCGACGAGGTGATCTACTACATGCGCGAGGACGTGGCGCAGCGTGTGCGGGAGTTGACCGGCGGTGCAGGCGTATCCGTGGTCTACGACAGCGTGGGCAAGGACACGTTCGCGGCATCGCTCGATTCGCTCAAGCGCCGTGGCTTGCTGGTCTGTGTCGGCACGGCATCCGGCCCGGCGCCCGCGTTCGAGCCGCAGATTCTTGCGCGCAAAGGTTCGGTCTTCGTCACGCGCCCGGCGCTCGCGGACTATATCGCCGATCCGCTCGAGAAGGCCGAGCTTGCCGCCGAAATCTTCGATCACGTCGCGGCGGGGCGCATCAAGATCGAGATCAACCAGCGCTACGCGCTCGAGGACGCGATCCACGCGCATCGGGACCTCGAAGCACGCAGGACGACGGGTTCGTCCATCTTCACGCTCTGAGGGGGAGAAATCATGCACCGGACCGGCAACGCGCCGACTGTCGTCATCGTGCCAGGGCTGCGCGATCACGTCGAACAGCACTGGCAGACGCTGCTCGAAGCGCATCTGCGTGCGCAGAACCGGCCCGTTATCGCGGTGCCGCCGATGGGGCGCGCTGAGCTCGATTGCGCGTCGCGCGTCGAGGCGATCGAAAAAGCCGTGGCGGCCGCCGGCGCGCCGGTGATCATCGTCGCCCATAGCGCCGGCTGCATCATGGTGGCCCATTGGGCGAGGCGCCATCGGCGGGCGATTCGCGGCGCGTTGCTCGCCGCGCCGCCGGACTTCGAAACGCCGATGCCCGAAGGCTATCCGGACCTCGATGCGCTCAGTACCAATGGATGGCTGCCCGTACCGCGCGAGCCGTTGCCATTTGCATCGATCGTCGCGGCGAGCCGCAACGATCCGCTTGCCCGGTATGAGCGCGTGGCCGAGATCGCACGTGAGTGGGGCAGCGAACTGGTGGACTTCGGCAACGTGGGCCACCTGAATCCGGCCAGCGGCTTCGGCGAATGGCCGGCCGCCGCCGGGCTGATCGAGTCCTTGGCGAGGCGAGGGGCAGTGCTGCGGCGCGCCTGACCGGATCGCACTTCGTGGCGCACAGACGAGAGTGAACGCTACGTAGCGAAGCGGCAGAAACCCGGCGCACGCCGCTCAAAGGAAAAATCAAGGAGACGATTGTGGGAATGCAAGCGACTGCCGCCATCGGCGACCCCTACGCGCAAACGCCGGCTGTATCCAGGTCCTACGCCTGGTGTGTCTTTGCACTGACCTTCGGACTCCTGCTCGCAGACTACATGTCGCGGCAGGTGCTCAACGCCGTGTTTCCGCTACTCAAGGCGCAATGGTCGCTCACGGACACGCAGTTGGGCTCGCTCAGCGGCATCGTCTCGCTGATGGTGGGGCTGTTGGCGTTCCCGGTCTCGATCCTGGCCGACCGCTGGGGACGCGTGAGGAGTCTGTTCCTGATGGCCATGGTGTGGAGTCTCGCCACGCTGTGCTGCGCGGTTTCGGCAAACTACGGCCAGATGTTCGCGGCGCGCCTGTTCATCGGCGTGGGTGAGGCCGCCTATGGCAGCGTCGGCCTTGCTGTCGTGCTCAGCGTGTTTCCTGCCCATCTGCGCGCGACACTGTCGGGCTCGTTCCTCGCGGGTGGGTCGTTTGGCTCGATGCTAGGCATGGCGCTGAGCGGCATCGTGGCCGCGCACTTCGGCTGGCGCTGGTCGTTCGCCACCATGGCGGTATTCGGTGTCGTGCTTGCACTGATCTATCGCGCCGTCGTGACCGAGGAGCGCATTGCGCCTTGCCGGATGGCTGTTTCGCGCGCTTCGCCAGCAGGCACGCGGCCGCGCTTCACGCCGCGCGAGCTGGCACGCGCGCTGTTTGCTTCGAAATCCGTCGTGTTTGCATACCTGGGCTGTGGCGTGCAGCTGATTCTGCCGGGCGCGCTGTTCGTCTGGCTGCCTAGCTACCTCCTGCACGTCTATCGTCTGCCTCTCGCCCGCGCGAGCGTGCTGGCCGCCGTCTTCGTGCTGACGTCGGGCGTGGGCCTGATCCTGTGCGGCATGCTGACCGACCGCATCAGCCGTGGCCACCCGGCCCGCAAGTGGACGATGGCCGTTGTCTATTGCGCGCTTTCGGGTGCCGCGTTCGCGGTGGCGTTTCAATTGCCGGCGGGCCATCTGCAACTGGTGCTGATCGGTCTCGGCATGCTGCTCGGCTCGGGCGTATGCGGCCCGACTGGCGCGCTAGTGGCCGAGCTCACGCCACCGCCGATCCACGCGACCGCCATGGCGGTCTGGGCGCTGGCCAACAACCTGCTCGGCCTCGCTGCGGGTCCCATCATCACGGGGATGCTCGCGGACCGCATCGGACTGCACGCGGCGCTCGAACTGATTCCGTTCGCGACCGTCGTCTCGACGCTCCTTTTCGTCGCGGGCAGGTGGCGCTATCCGCGCGACGCTGCGCGCCTTGCAGGTTAGCGTTGGCGCGTTTGATCGATGCGCTGCCAGGTAATTAGCAGTGCAAACAGGAAAACATAAAGCATCAGGCGGCGCCTCACTACGCAGGAAAACAACGAGCCGGCCAGAACCTGATGCCACAGGAGATCTGAGGAGACGCAATGAAACTGAAACTGGGTGCAGTTGCCGTGCTTGCGACCGTGGCAGGTGCTGCACACGCGCAATCATCGGTGACGCTTTACGGTGCGATCGACACGGGCCTGCTCTACCAGAGCACGTCGGCCGCTTCGTACGCGGGCAACGCAAAAAACCTGGGGCACGTCGTTTCCCTGAAGGACGCCGGCATCTATGCCAGCTTCTGGGGTATCAAGGGGACCGAAGATCTTGGTGGCGGCTACAAGGCCAATTTCCGGCTGCAAGGTGTGTTCAACAGCGGCACCGGCAAGTTTGGGCTGGCCGATGTGACGGGCGCGACCGCCATCTTCAACATGCAGTCGACAGTGGGCATATCCGGACCATTTGGCTCTGTCGACTTCGGGCGACAGTACGCGCCGATGATCTTTGCACTGGCCGATACCGATGTGCGATCGGCGCAGTACTTTGGCAGCGTACTGGGGGCGTGGCTCGGACTGAACCAGGCGGCGCACTGGACCGGCACCAACACCAACGTGCCGATCGGCGCGCTGTACGACGACAACGCGATCGTCTATCAGTCGCCGAAGTTCTACGGCGCCTGGCTCGCGCTGGAGTACGCGCCCGGCGGCGTGGCGGGGCAGTTTCAGGGCGGTACGCGCGAATCCGCGGTGCTGCGGTATTCGAACTATGGTCTGAACCTCGCGGCGGCATACTACAGCGGCCACGACACCAATCTTGCCGCCGCCACACCTACCGGCCTCGAGAACAACCGCTTCTACTACTTTGGCGGAAAGTACACGTTCCATGCTCTGAGCGTTTCGGTTGGCTATGGTGTCGGGCAAGATCCATCGAACCTGAAATCGGCCAACCTCGAGCTCGTTTCGGCTGGGCTCGGCTATCAATTCACGCCATTCTTCAAGGTCACTTCGGGCTTTTACTACATGAAAGACCGAAACGATTCGGCGAATCATTCCAGCGAATTTGCGCTCGGGGCGGAGTACAGCTTGTCGAGCCGCACGCTGCTCTACGCACAGGTGGGCCATGTCAACAACCGCGGGACCATGAACCAGGCCATCACCTACGGTGCACCGGTCGCACCGGGCGTTTCCACGACGGCGGCGAACATCGGCATCCGCCATACCTTCTGAAGACATCAAACGTAAGCGGAGCAAGCAATGGAAAGACGGGGGATCGTGAGAACTTCAGCCTGCGTGTCGATTTTCGCGCTGCTGGCGGCCCTGAGCACCCATACGAGCGCGCAGGCCAGCGGGGCGCTGGCGGCTTCGGCGGCGGCACCCGCTGCGCCGACGGCAAGGGAAGTGCGGAAGGCCAACCGCGCGTTGAGCCGCAAGGTGTATGCCGCGCTTGCGACGCACAAGGACATCGACGCGGGCAACATCAGCATCGTCGCGAGAAACGGCGCAGTCACTCTCAACGGCACCGTCACTGAGGCGTCCCAACTCGGCCTGGTGGCCGAAATTGCGAAGGGAGTACCCGGCGTCACTTCCGTGACGAACCGGCTTTCGGTTCAACGGCCGATCGGCGAATAGAGGGCGATGGTTTGAACGGCAGTGCGCTATCGGTGAATGCCGACGGATGCCGCGAGACCTTCGGCGTGAGCACGAAACCTTCGATGTTCTTCTGGAGGCACAAGCGAGCCGCCGGTCGTCCAGATGACGTGGGTCGCGCTGCGCATGTCGAGCCCATGTTGTTGCACATACGCTCTTCCCGCTGCCGATTCGCGCAGCCACACTGGGCCCCCGATGGCAGCAGCGGCCGACGGCTCGATTTCGACGTCGAGCGACGCCTTCAGCGCCAGTAGATTAGCGTAGAGCCGATCGTCTGAAACGGTAAGGACACCAGATAATTGACTGGCCATCAACGGACTGACGAGCATGGAGGCTTGCCCCACCGCGAGGCCGTCGGCATCGGTGCAGTTATCGAGCCCGATGTCGTACACGGACACCGGTGCAGTGCTGCCGGATGCCAATTGAACAAGAACGCATGGCGATGCAACGGGCTCCGCGAAAAAGCAATGCACGTGCTCGCCAAACAGCGCCTTGAGCCCGAAAGTGATGCCACCGGGCGCGCCGCCTACGCCACATGGCAGATATACGAATAGTGGATGCGTTGCGTCGACGACGCGGCCCGCATCCGCTAGTTGACGCGCCAGATAGCGCGCGGCGGCGGCGTACCCAAAAAAGAGCCTCTCGGAGCGTTCGTCGTCAACGAAGTAGCAGAGCGGCGATTCCAGCGCCTCCTTGCGCCCGGCAGCCACCGCTTCGGCGTAGTCGCCCCCGTGCTCGACGACGCGCACGCCACGCTTGCGCAGACGCTCCTTCTTCCACGCCTTCGCGTCCGCGGACATGTGGACGACGGCATCGAATCCGAGCGCTGCGGCCATCACACCAATGCTCAGCCCGAGGTTGCCGGTACTGCCCACGCTTACCGAGTACTGCGCGAAGAGGTCGCGTGCCCGCGATCCAGAAAGGATACGGCGGGTTGCCTTGGCGTCGAGCAGACCATGTTCGATAGCAATGGACTCGGCGAGCGCCTGGACCTCGTGAAAGCCGCCGCGTGCCTTGATCGATCCGGCAACGGGGAGCGCGTCGTCTCGTTTGATGAACCATGCGCCTTCGGCGCTGCTGTCTGCGCCCAACGCGTGTCGAAGAGGGCCAGCCGGCACGAGCGGTGACTCGATGAGCCCGCCCGTGGGCGCCAGTTCCGGGAACAACGTTGCCATTAGTGGTGCGAACCGCGCGATCCGCGCTTCGGCGTCGGCGATCAGCGTGGTCGGCGGGGCCGCAGCGGGCAACGGCTGACCACGCTGTGGGTTCAGCCAGAGCAGGGGCTGCCGTGATTGAAGTTCGTTCAGCAGCGCTGGCTCGAAGGGTGCGGTTTCCATAAGACTGGATTATCCATTTTGATCGTCGGGAATGACGTCATTCTGGCGTTAAAATGGCTGGGAGAACAGCGACCATTACTAACGCAAACATTAGCAGCACTTATGCTTACGAAGATTGATGCATCCCTGCTCGGCGCCTTGCGCTGCTTCGAAGCGGCGGGCCGCCTGCTCAGTTTCACCCGTGCGGCTGAGTCGCTGAACCTGTCGCAAAGTGCGGTGAGCCAACAGATGCGCAATCTGGAGGAGCGGCTCGGTTATCCGTTGTTCGTGCGTGAGGCGCGCAGCCTCAAGCTCACCCGCGAGGGCGATGCGCTGCTGAAGACCACGGCTCGCGCACTCGACGACATCCAGCAGACGATCCAGCGGCTCGCCGTATCGCAGGCGCCGCTGCAGGTCAATTGCCTGCCGTCGTTCGCCATGCAGTGGCTCATGCCGCGTCTGAGCGCATTCCTTCAGCAACAGCCCGACGTGCTGGTGCGCCTGACGGCTGAATTTCAGGCGCTCGATCGACAATCGATGGATGAAGGCAATATCGATGTGGCGGTGCGTTACGACCCGGTTCAGTACCGGCATGTGCAGGCTGAGGTGCTGATGGACGAATACCTGATACCGGTCGCGACGCCAGAATATCTCGAGCAGCATCCGGGCTTTGCGAAGGGGGCGTCGCTCGACGGCGTCGTGTTGCTTCACGACGCCTCGCCTTGGACGGGTTCACGCGAGTTCGACGAATGGCGCACGTGGCTGGAGGCGTTTCATCCTGCCTGGCTTGCCCATCTCGAGGGACCGCAGTTCAATTTTTCCAGTCTCGCCATCAGCGCGGCGTTGAGCCATCAGGGCGTCGCGATGGGACGCACGGCGCTCGTCCACGACGAGATCAGGAGCGGGCGTCTCGTGAATGTCTTTGGCAAGTACGTTCGCGCATCGGCGCGCTACGTGCTGCTCACGCGGCGGCCCGAGGATCGCCGCGCGGCCGCATTTGCCACGTGGCTCAGGGGCGAATGCGGCCGGTTCGAAACGGCCCGCACGGCGCTGCTGGCAGCGCACCCGAGAGAGCGTCGCAAGCGCCAGCATGCATCGTCAGGCAGGGACGATTCTGCGTAGCGACTGATACGCACCCGCGATTTCCGGCGCAAAGGCCATTGGGCTCACGCGACGCGCGTCATAGCCACCGCCTTGATCTCGACAAGCAGTGTCGGCCTGGCCAGCGCGGCTACGCCGAGGATGGTCCACGCCGGAGCGTCCGCTTTGATGTAGCGATCCTTGATCTCGCGGAACGCTGCGAGTTGTCCGCCGACGTCAACGTGATAGCTGACCAGTTCGACGAGATCCTCGAAGCCGAGGCCCGCTGCCTGCAGGATCGCGCCCAGCCTCTGAAATGCAAGATCGATCTGCTCGTCCACGCTCGCGGGCACGGTCCCGTCTGCCCGGACGCCGATCTGGCCGGCGATGAACAGCAAGCCGCCCGCCGCAACGGCTGGCGCGTAGTTGAACGTCCTGAAGACCTCGGTGCTCCCGAAAACCGGGTGTGGATTCGAGAGGGCAACGGTCGTTTTGGAAGATTGCATGGTGAGTACCTTGTGAAAGAGAGGATGCTGAACAAGCTCCGCCTACGAAGCATTCAATGACCCGCGCCGAACCTGATCCTGTTCCTGTGATTCGAAGAGCGCCTTGAAATTGCCTTCGCCAAACCCGTCCTCGCCGCGCCGCTCGATGATCTCGAAAAAGATCGGGCCGATCTGACGCCGCGCGAAGCGTTGCAGCAGAATCCTCCCGTCGCTCTTGCCGTCGACGAGAATGCCTCGGCGCTCCATGTTCTCGAGGTTCTGCCCATGGCCGGGAACCCGGGCGTCCAGGTTCCGGTAGTAGGCGTTCGGCGGTGGAGCCATGAAGTCGATCCCGGCGGTTTCCATGGCCGCGACGGTCTGCTCGATGTTCGACGACAGGAAGGCGATGTGCTGAATGCCCTCGCCGCCGTAGTCGCGGATGAACTCCTCGTTCTGGTTCAGCACGCCGGGCTGGTCGTGCGCCGCGGCGGCAATCGGGATCGACACCTTGCCGCACGGGCTCACCATCGACCGGGCCCGCATCCCCGTTTGCCGGCCTTTCACGTCCAGATATTGCTTCTGGACGAAGCCGAACGTGTCTTTGTAGAAGTCGGCCCAGTGGTCGAGGTTCTCCGCCTTGACGATGTTCGAGGTGTGGTCGATTGCCTGGATGGCCGCATCCGCCACTTCGACAGATTGCCTTGGCCGATACGGCCTCGAAAACACGGGCGCGACATCGTGGTCGACGAAATAGACGAGGCTCTCGCCAATGCCCGCTATTGCCGGTACGTCGACGACGAATGCACCGAACTCGGCAGGCGTTGCCCGGCGGGCGCCACCCCGCAGCGCCTGTGCCAGGGCATTGGCAGCGTTGTCGACGCTGATGGCGATCGCGCGCGCGGATGCCCCGTGAACGTCCCGGAACGGATTCGGCGCAGGATTCACGATCAGGGCAGCTTCACCCTGGCGCAGGAGGATTGCCCCTGTGCGCGCGTGCTGCCCCAGTGCCTTGAATCCGAGCTTTCCGAAGAGGGCAACCAGCGCTTCGGGATCGGGGCATGCAAACTCGACGAAGGCGAAACCTGCTGTCGTCACGGTGCTCATTGAATGCTCCATACTTAAGTCGGGAATGGATCAAGTTTGCTTTATATCGACACGCCATTCGCTTTAGAATCGAAAGTCAGGACGCCATCTACCTTTTATTTCCATGGAAACTGCGGACCGGAACTTTCTCGATGCAACTGACCTGAAGCTGGTGCAGATACTGCTGCGCGACGGCAGGGCGCCCTACAAGTCACTCGCGGCAGAAGTCGGATTGACTGCGCCCGCGTGTGCGGAGCGCGTGCGGCGCTTGAAGGAGCGCGGCGTGATCAAGGGGTATCGCGCCGAAGTGGATTGGACGCGGCTGGGTTTTCCGATCAACGCCATCATCCGCATTGGGGCCTCCGCGGAGCGGGGCGCGAGTCTTCTGAAGACGTTTCGCGAAACGCCGAACGTGGTGGAGGTCATGCGGGTCACCGGGGAGGACAGCTACGTCCTCCACGTGTTGACCCGGTCGAGCGCGGAGCTCGAGGCCGTCATCGACAGAATTGGCAGCTTCGGTACGATCACCACTTCGCTCGTGCTCTCGACTCCCTTGCCAGCAGCCGAGCGGGTGAGTCAAGTGTTGTCGGTCAGGTAGCCCGGTGAGCCGCCGCAGCGATGGCTGGGATTCCCTTATTGAGCAGCGGGCAGGTTCGGAGGGGGCAGTGGCTCGAGTGACGGGTTACTGCGACGGATGAGCGGCAACTATTGACCGGATGGCGCCCCGTGGTTGAGCGAGGCGATCGTCGAGGGCGTCCGTGTCACTCAATGGTGAGCATCGACCTCCTACCGTCATTCGGGGCGCTGCGAAAGCAACGGCCGTTTCCAAAGTTCAACGGCCAATCGCACGCGCGGGTCGGGCGCCGGTCATCGGCCATGGTTGACTTGCTTTTCTGACGCGCACCTCTAAGCCTTCAGGCAAGGTTGTTGAATACCGGCTCGCATGGCGCCGACAGTGCTTCACAGACTAAAGCGCGATTGGATCGACAGGTAACTAACTGCAGGTGGCGGGCGGTCGTGTCACGTGTATGTATGGTCGGAACATTTGTCCGTTGAGCAATGTACCCGCAGTATGCTGTGTAAATTCTCCGATCGATCCGACATTCGCGAACACCTTGAGGCGTTGATGGATGTCATCCAGCAAGTTCGCGATCAAACGCGTCGATGTAACGTGAAAAGGCCCCGCACCCCACGCTAAGGCAGGTTGGAACCGTTGTCCATTGTGCTCATTCGCTTGATGCATGAGGAGACCAAATCGTTGCCTTGTCCCAGCGCACAGAGTACAAAGCTACGCGCGCATGAACGGGGGCGCTTGTACCGCCCGCCCGGGCGAGAGCGGGTTCGATGCGACGCCTTCGACAGGAAGCGCGGGTAGGTGCTCGCTGACATAGCGTGCGTGCCGCTCGAAAATCGTGCAGATCTCGCCTTCGGCCAGCAGTTTTTCGCGGCCGTAGGCGCGAGCCGGCGCTGATAGATGGTATGTCACATCTGCGCCTTCGAATTGAATCTCGATGAGTGATTTGTCTACCAGTTCGCCAACACAGTCCATCACGGCTTCGTTGGAGAGCGCGGCATCGCGTGCGATCAGGCACGCCGCCTCCGGGCTGAAGGCGCGGTTGAACACGCTCAGACGCCTGAACACCGTCCGCTCGGCGGCGTCGAGCATCTCGAAGCTCCAGTCGAATGCGGCCCGCAGCGTCCGATGTCTGGGCTGGGCGGTGCGATAGCCGCCGGCAAGATAGAGCAGAGGTTCGTCGAGTCCCTCGCAAATGCCTTCCAGGCCAAGTACGGAAGCGCGTCCGGCCGCCAGTTCAAGCGCGAGCGGTATGCCCTCGAGGCGTCGGCATATCTCTTCGACGACCCGGAGCCGGTCATCGCACATGTCGGCGTTCACGCCGTTCGAGAACAGCCGCCTCAAGAAGAGACCGACCGCCGGGGAGCGGAGCACGGCGTCCCGGCTGTCGCCTGCGCCTGGAAGTGCAAGTGGGCCGACGCGATAGACGAACTCGTCGAACACACGTAGGCGGAACCGGCTGGTGGCGAGAATCCGAACCTGGGGGTTGGTATGGCTGATGAGTCCGATGATCTCGGCGACGTGCTCCACGACATGTTCGGCGTTGTCAATGACGAGCACGCCGCGCATGCCGGCCAGCTCACTCGCCACGCTGCGCAGATCGGGCTCTTCCTCGACGAAGGGGAGGCCGCAGACGTCCGCGAACGCGCGGATGACCGCAGCGCGCGTGCCGTGCGCGGCGAGTTCGACGAGGCGGACATCGACAGCTTGTTCCGTGACCAGCCGGTGCGCGATTTCCCGGGCGATTCTCGTCTTGCCGATGCCGCCCGCGCCGACGAGTGTCACGACACGCGCCGAAGCGATCATCGAGCGTATTTCAGCGATTGCGGCTTCACGCCCGAGCAACGCATCACGTACGGGCAGCGGATTGGGCTCAGGCGCGGGCCCTGATTCGTGAAGCGGCAAAGACACGATCCGCACATTGGAAGCAGCCGCCACCAGTTGATAGCCGCGCCCCGGCACCGTCAGTATCAATTTGCGGTCTGTGCCCAGCGCCTTGCGGATCGCCGACAGCTGCACATGGATGTTGTTTTCCTCGACGATCGTATCGGGCCAGACCGCCTCCATGAGTTCGTCCTTGGAGACAATGCGTCCTCCCGCCAAGGCGATGGTGGCGAGCACATCGAATGCGCGCGATCCGAGATCCACCACCTTGCCGCCGCGGCGTAGCGCCCGTACGCCAAGATCCAGCTCGCATTCACCGACCTGAATGACGGGTGTGCGGGAATCAAACGATGCGGAATCTGCTATCGCGTAGTTCATGTCTGTTTTGTCCGGCATGTCTCGGGCAAGGGACTGAGGGCGCGGCAACCCGCCTGGCCGTTGGCGGTCCGACGTCGTGAATGGACTGATTGCACGCGGACCGTATCGAGACGGATGATAGGCGAAGCGACTTTTCCTCATCGTTACCCGCACATTAACTTTTGTTAATCTACGGTACCCGCAGCAGCGGTTCACGCACATGAGTTCATCGGGGGCCGGCTCCGCGGAACGCCAGTGCCGAAAACTGGAGAGAACATTAACTTAATTTAATGAAACTCCGAAAAACGGAATATCGGCTCAGGACGGATAATTAGAGGCGAGGTGCATAGGCAAGGAAGACCGGACTTCGCACGGGCTGCGGCGCCGCGCCGCGACCGTTTACCGCGAAAGTCTGGAACCGCGAGTGGCTGGAATGAAGATCTTGTTAGTGGAAGACAATTTGCAGGTTGCCGGCTTCCTGAGGAAGGGACTTGCGGAGACGGGCCACGTGGTCGACTTCGCCGACAACGGCCACGACGGCATGTTCCTCGCCATGGGCGGCGCATACGACGCGATTATTCTGGATCGCATGCTGCCGGGCGGCGTGGACGGCCTCAGCATCGTGGCGGCGCTGAGGGCGACGGGTAGCAAGACGCCGGTGCTGATCCTGAGCGCGCTCGATGCCGTGGACGAGCGCATTCGCGGGCTGAAGGCGGGCGGCGACGACTACGTGGTCAAGCCCTTCGCATTCGGCGAGGTGCTGGCGAGGCTCGAGGTGCTCATGCGCCGCTCGCAGAGCGACGTGCTCGAAACGACGCTCAAGGTGGGCGACCTGAGTATCGATCTCCTTTCGCGAAGGGTCACGCGTGCGGGCAAGGCGATCAGCCTGAAGCCGCGCGAATTCAAGCTGCTCGAGTACATGATGCGGCATGCCGATCAGGTCGTGACGCGCACCATGTTGCTGGAGAATATCTGGGAATATCACTTCGACCCGCAGACCAACGTGATCGACGTGCACGTCAGCAAGCTTCGGCAAAAGATCGACGCGGGGTTCGAGCGTTCGCTTCTGCGCACTGTGCGAAACTCCGGGTACATGCTTTCGGCCGACCCATGAAATCCAGCCACCTGTGAAGCCACGGACCGATGCGGCAGCCGTCATGAATCCAGAAGACTCGAACGTCCAAACGTTGTGGGATGACGGTACGCTCGTCCTCTCGCGGATCAAGGCGCGGGGCGCGGCGAAGACGCGGCTCGCCGCGCGTCCGTCGGCGAGCCAGCCATCGGCGCAAGCCCTGTCGTTGCTCGAGAACGCCAATCGGCTACGCTCGCGGCTCGATAGTCCGCGCTTCACGCAACCGCACGCGCTTGTGCGGGAGAGCCGGCGCACTACGCTCTTCCTCGAAGATCCGGGCGGCAGCGTTCTCTCGTCCATGCAGACGCATCGTCTGCCGCACAGTCAGGTCCTTTCGATAGCGGCCAACGCGGCGGCCGCGCTCGACGCATTGCATGTGCGTGGCCTCATCCATCACGACATCCGGACTGCTCACCTGCTCGTCAACGCGAAGACTGGCGGGGTTGCGCTTACCGGATTCGGATTGACCTCCGATGCCGACGCCGAAGCCGCCGCCGAAGGTCAGGAAATCCGCCAGCCGGTTCTGTTCTCGGACGCGCTCCCCTACGTTGCGCCGGAGCGAACCGGACTTCTCAACCGGCACCCCGATGCGCGCTCCGACCTGTACTCGCTCGGCGTCGTAATTTACTGGATGCTCACGGGCCGATTCCCTTGGCTGGCCAGTTCGGCGGCGGAGTGGCTGCACTGCCATACGGCAAGAAAGCCGATTTCTCCGAAAGAGTATGCGCCTGAGATTCCCGATCCCGTGGCCGCCATCGTCGACCGGCTGCTAGCGAAGGCTGCGGAAGACAGGTACCAGACCGCGCGAGGTGTGGAGCACGATTTGCGGCTGTGCGCCGTGCAATGCCTGCGCGGGGCGCATATCGAACCCTTTGCATTGGGCGCGGCCGACTCAGCCGACCGCTTGCTCATTCCCGGGCGACTGTATGGGCGGGAGACGGAAGTGCGGGCGCTGACTGGCGCCTTCGACCGTGTCGTTCACGACGGCTCGCCGGAATGCGTTCTGGTGTCCGGCTACTCGGGAATCGGGAAATCGGCGCTGGTCGAGGAATTTCATCGGTCGATGTCCTGCTCGGGCAGCCTGTTCGCTTCAGGCAAATTCGATCAGTACAAGCGGGATATTCCGTACGCAACGATTGCACAGTGCATGGCGGCGCTCGTGCAGCAGATTCTCGACGAAGACGAGCCCGAAATCAGCACATGGCGGGTGCGTATTCAGGAAGCGCTGGGTTCCAACGGACAATTGATCATCGATTTGATACCCGCGCTCGAACGCCTGATCGGTGCTCAACCGCAGGTTGCCGAACTCCCGCCGCAGGAGGCCCAGAAACGGTTCGTCGCGGCGTTGACGCGATTCATCGGGTCCTTCGCTTTTCCGGGGCGACCGCTGGTGCTCTTTCTGGACGATCTCCAATGGCTGGACTCAGGCACGATCTCGGTCCTCGAGGCTTTGGGGGGCGGGCAGGACATCAGGGATCTGCTGCTCATCGGCGCGTTTCGCGATAACGAAGTCGGGCCCACGCACCCATTGACACGCGCAGTCGGTGCGATGCGCGCGGGGCGGGTTCGCGTTCATGACGTGTTGCTGGCCCCGCTCGGCGTGAAAGAGGTGGCAGGCCTCGTGCGCGATGCGACCCACGGTGATACACAACGCACAGCGCCACTCTCGCAGGTCCTGTTCGACAAGACGGGCGGGAACCCGTTTTTTGTCGTCCAGTTCCTTCAGGTTCTGGCCGACGAGGGCTTTCTCACTTTTGACAAGGCGCGTCGCGAGTGGGCATGCAACTCGGAGCAGATCGCACAGAGAGCATTTCCCGCCAGCGTAGTGGATCTAATGGTCGACAAGCTCGGCCGCCTGCCCGATTCGACCCGCCGTGTACTCGTGGATTTCGCGTGTCTCGGCGCCGCGGTTTCGAACACGGTTCTAGCACGCGTGAGCGGTCAGTCGATAGAGGCGATCGACACGGCGCTCGCGGAAGCCGCCGCCCAAGGCATTGTGTATCGGGAGGCCGATGGCTACGCCTTCGTTCATGACCGGATTCAGGAAGCCGCGTATGCGTTACTGGCTGAAGCCGATCGCGCACCGGCGCACTTGCGCATCGGGACCCTGCTGGACGGCGGTGACGGGGATCCGGATGTCGAGCGAAATATCTTCGAGATCGTCAACCAGTTCAACCGCGCGATCCACGTGATCGAGGACGTTGAAGTACGCACGCGCGTGGCCGGTCTCAACTTGCGCGCCGGCCGCCGCGCAAGGGCCTCCGCAGCCTATGGTTCCGCGCTCGCGTATCTGACGCTCGGAAGCGACATTATTGGCAGTGGCGCATGGCAGACGCATTACCAGGAGAAGTTCTCGTTCGAACTGCTGCGCGCCGAATGCGAATTCCTCACGGGAAACGCCACGCTGGCCGAGGAGCGCCTGCGTGGTCTGGCAATCAAGGCTGAGAACGCGCCGCACAAGGCTGCGGTGGCGTTTCTTCGCGTCACGCTGCATACGGCGCTTGATCAGATGCAGGCCGCCGTCGAAATCTGCCTCGGCTATCTGCGCCAGGTCGGGATTGACTGGGCCGCGCACCCAGCCCGCGCGGATGCCGAGGCGGAGTACGCGACCCTGCACGAGCGGATCGGGCAAAGAGCGATCGCCTCCCTCATCGATCTTCCGCTGCTCCATGACGAGACATTGGAGGCGACGCTCAATGTCCTGACCGCGGTTTTGCCACCGGCCTTCTTCACGGACGAGAACCTGGTATGTCTGGTGTTGTCACGCATGGCGAACCTGAGCATTCGCCATGGAAACGCCGACGCGTCCTCGCTGGGTTTCGCCTACCTCGGCATGGTGGCCGGGCCGATTTTCGGCGACTATCGCGCGGGTTTCGAGTTCGGCAGGCTGGGACTGGCGCTGGTGGACGAGCGGGGCCTGGGGCGGTTCAGGGCGCGCGTGTACATGTGCTTCGCCTATCACGTGATGCCGTGGACACAGCCCATGCGCACGGGACTGCCGCTATTGCGGCGGGCTTTCGAAGCGGCGACGCAGAGCGGCGACCTCACCTATATTGGCTTCAGCAGCTGCTGCCTCGTGACGAGTCTACTTGCCGCCGGCCATCCGCTCGCGGAGATCGAGGACGAGGCGGTCGAGCGCCTGCGTATCGTTCGCGCCGCGGGTTTCGGGCTGATCGTCGACATCATGACCGCCCAGTTGTCGTTGATTCGCGGACTGCGGGGGCTGCAGCCGTGGCTCGGTTCCGCCGGTGCGGACTATGCAGACGAGGCTTCCCTGGAGCGACATCTCGAAGGCAATTCCGCACTCGCCATCGCGACATGCTGGTACTGGATACGCCAGATGCAGGCGCGCTATTTTGCCGGCGACATCGGGGGCGCGCTGGAGGCGCAAAAGCGCGCAGCCCCGTTGCTGTGGACCACGTCGGGACACTTCGAGCTGGCGGAATATCACTTCTTTGGCGCACTGGTGCGTCTGCATTGGCATGACACCCTTGCACCCACCGAACAGACCGCCAACCTGACGTCGCTGGCTGATCATGTCGAGAAACTGCGCGGCTGGTCCCGGCATGCCCCCGCGAACTTTGCCTCGCGTACTGCGTTGGTCGAGGCCGAACTCGCACGCGTAGGCAAGCGTGAGTTCGAAGCGATGCGCTTCTACGAGCAGGCGATCGAGCACGCGCGCTTGCAGCGTCTGCTGCATGTCGAGGGTCTCGCCAATGAGATCGCCGGCCGGTTCTATGCGGCTCAGGGTTTTGCGGCTATCAGCGTCGTGTACCTGCGCAACGCGCGGCTGGCCTGGTTGAACTGGGGGGCGATGGCGAAAGTCCGGTCGCTCGACGCGCGCCATCCGGGACTGGCGTCGGACGACGCTTCGAGCGCGTCGAGCGGGCCGGTGGCGAATCAACTGGAGATGGAGACGGTCGTTAAGGCATCCCAGGCGATTTCCAGCGAGCGGGTGGTCGAGCGGCTCATGCATACGCTGATGACCATTGTGCTCGAGCACGCCGGCGCCCGGCGCGCATTGTTGATTTTGCCGCACGCGGAGCAACTCTGGATCGAGGCGGAGGCCAATGCGATCCGTGAGGGCACCACGGTCGATGTCGGCCGTCGCGCCGCTTCGTCGGAGGCCGTACCCGTCGCGATGCTGCATCACAGCCTGCGTACGCACGAACCGGTGCTGGTGGACGACGCCTCGATAGAGAATCCATTCGCAGCAGACGAGTACTTCAGCGGCCGGAATGCCCGCTCGGTGCTGTCATTGCCGCTCGTCAAGCAGGACCGGGTGGTCGGCGCCCTGTATCTCGAGAACGAACTGGCGCCCGGCGTTTTCACGCTCTCGCGGATGGCGGTGCTCAGACTGCTCGCATCGCAGGCCGCGATATCGATCGAGAATGCCAGCCTGGAAGAGATTGAGGCGCTCCTCGAGGAAAAGGAAGCCTTGCTGCAAGAAGTGCATCACCGGGTCAAAAACAATCTGCAGTTGATCAGCAGCCTGCTCAATCTCCAGGCGGCGCGCGTCGAAGACAGGGCGACGGCGGAGCGCTTCCTCGACAGCAGAAACCGGGTGCGCTCGATGGCGATGGTTCATGAGAATCTCTATCGGGCCGGAAATTTTGCGCGCATCGACATGGCGTCTCATATCCGGAATCTGTGCGCGCACCTTTCCCGCGCGTATGAATTGAGTCAACTGAACGTGTCCCTCGATGTGCGGGTGGACGACGTGCAGCTCGACATGAACCGGGCGGTGGCGTGCGGCATGATCGTGAACGAACTTGTCTCGAATGCGCTCAAACACGCGTTTCCGGAGGGACAGCACGGGCACCTGAGCGTCCAGCTGGTCTCGGACGACGAGCGCGGATGCAAACTGAGCGTATCGGATGACGGCATCGGATTGCCGCCCGATTTTTCCATCGAGGAGGCCGATTCTCTCGGCCTGCAACTCGTTTCCGACCTTGCCCACCAACTCCATGCCTCGGTTCGGCAGGACAGCGATGTGGGGACAAGCTTTGTCATTCACTTCAAACTCTAAGGATCCAAAGGGCATCGACATGGCATCCGCGCGCATACTCATCGTGGAAGACGATCGTGTGGTGGCACGCGACATCGGTCAACAGCTGGTGCGCTGCGGTCATACCGTTGCGGGCAGTGTCGCGAGCGGCGAGGAGGCACTCGTCGTGGCGGCGCGGGCGCCGCTCGACCTCGTTCTCATGGATGTACGCCTCGAGGGCGAACTGGACGGTATCGATGCCGCGCGGCGGCTACGCGAAACGCATGGTCTGCCCATCGTATTTCTCACCGCCTATGCGGACGAGGAGACGGTCCAGCGCGCGACGGTCACCGAACCGTTCGGGTACGTCCTGAAGCCCTTTGAAGACCAGCAGCTGCGCACGGTTGTGGAGATGGCGCTATACAAGCATGCTGCCGAGCGCCGCCTGCGCGAAAGCGAGCAGCGCTATGCGGTCACGCTTGCCAGCATTGGCGACGGTGTGATTGCGACGGACTGCGAATCGCGCGTCACGCTGATCAACCCCGTTGCCGAGGCATTGACAGGATGGTCTCGCGTGGAGGCCGCCGGCCAGCCGCTCGCGAAGGTGCTCGTGCTGATCGACGAGAACACGAACACGCCGCTGGACGACGTGGGCGCCGCGGCCCTGCGCGAGCACGCGCCCGTCGACTTGCCGGACAAGACGCGACTGGTTGGCCGGCAGGGACGCGAAGTACCGGTCGAAACCCGAGTCACACGGATCGTCGACGATGTGGGGCAGGTCGTTGGTGTCGTGCTCGCGATTCGCGACGTGACCGAAACGCGCCGTGCGGCGCAAGCGGAGATTCTGCGCGAAACCAATGAGCGCCTCGGCGCGGCAATGTGGGGGTCGAATGTCGGCGTATGGGAACTCGAAGTTGACAGCGAAGACGAACAGCATTGGGTGCTGCGATGCTGGAACGTGCGCGAGTGGCTCGGCTATGGGGAGCATGCCGGCGCTCCCAGCTTCAGCCGGTTCATGGCGCTCGTTCATCCTGACGACCGGAACCGCTTTGGAGAGGCAATCAGAAGCCAGTTGAGGAGCGGTGGGGCGCTTGCGGTAGAGCACCGCCTGCTGCACAGCGACGGGTCTTACCGATGGGTCCTCACGCGCGGCACACCGCGCAGGCATGCAGGCAGCACACCTGTCTGCCTGAGCGGCACGTTGATCGACATTACCGAACTCAAGCGTGCGGAGCTGGCGTTGCGCGCCAGCGAGGAGCGCTTTCGGGGTACGTTTGAAAATGCCGCGGTCGGGATTGCGCACTGCGGCTCGGATGGGCGATTTCTGCGTGTCAATCAACGATACTGCGAGATAGTCGGCTACACCCGCGACGCATTGCTCAACATGACATTCAGGGACGTCACGGACGCATCCTGTCTGCCTGCCAGCGATTCCCGGTTTGGACTGCTGTTCGAGAAGAAAATCCCTCACTACGTCGAAGACAAGCTACTCATACGCGGCGACGGAACGCGCGTTTGGGTCAATGTCTGCGTTGCGATCCAATGGGAACCGAGTGAGCAGATCTATCACACGATCGCGGTCTTGCAGGACATTTCCGAGCGCAAGGCGCTCGAGGCCACGGTGCGCGTAGCGCGAGACGAGGCGGAAGCGGCGAATAAGGCGAAGGATCAATTTCTCGCCAACATCAGCCACGAGTTGCGGACACCGCTGAACGGCATCCTCGGTTATGCACAGATCCTGCGCCACGACGATGGACTCGGGACGCGCCAAAGGTCGCAAGTCGCGGTCATCGAGCAAAGCGGGACGCATCTGTTGACGCTGATAAACGACTTGCTGGAGTTCGCGCGCGTCGGCGCGGGTCGCATCGATCTGCATTTGGCCGACGTGCCGCTCACGCCGTTTCTGGAGATGCTCGCGGAGATGGTTGCCGTGCGCGCCAGGGAAAAGGGCCTTACACAAACATGTGTGATTGCGCCTTGCTTACCGACTGTCATTCGAGTCGACGAAAAGCGCCTGCGCCAGGTACTGCTAAATCTGCTTTCGAATGCCGTGAAATTCACGGACGAAGGCGAGGTCACATTTGCGGTAAGACAGGTCAGCCAGGGTCTCCTGCGCTTCGAAGTATCGGACACGGGTGTGGGTATCACGCCCGACCAGATCGGACGAGTCTTCCAGCCGTTCGAACAGGCGGGCGATACCGAGCGGCGCAGCGCGGGCGTGGGTCTGGGCCTTTCCATCAGTCAACATCTGGTCTGGCTCATGGGCAGCGAGATTCACGTGGAGAGCGAGCACGGACGAGGGAGCCGGTTCTGGTTCGATCTTGCCGTGCCGGATCTGGGCGATGGAGCACGCGCGGCGGACGACGCGGATTGCGCGACGAGGCAGGATATCGACGGAGCGGCTGACGATCCATCGGCGATCATTCATGCGCGCCGCGCCCATGCATCGCCGAGAACGTCGAACGCGTGCGCGCAAGGCGAGCGCACGCCCGACACATCGCCGCCTGTTCCGGGTGACTCTGGCGCGGCCGCGCCGCTGGTCGTTCCCTCGCATGAGAACATGGAAATTCTGCATCGCCTGGCATTGCGAGGCGAGATGCGCGACGTCATGCGTCACGCCGATTCGCTGCTGGAAAGCGACGGGCGGTACCAGGCATTCGTGCTGCGCGTACGTCGGCTCGCGGAAAACTTCGAATCGAGGGAGTTGCTCGCATTCATCGAGCGGCATTGGAACGGAAGAGGGCCGGCATGACAGAGGAACTCGAATGCATTGCGCCGCTTGTTCTGGTTGTTGACGATACGGCGTCGAATCTCGGCCTGGTGGTCGATTTTCTCGAAGGAAACGACCTGCGCGTATCAATTGCCCGCGACGGCGAAGAAGCGCTCAGGCGGGCGGATCTTGTGCACCCGGACCTGATCCTGCTTGACGTGATGATGCCGGGCCTGGATGGTTTCGAGGTGTGCCGCAGGCTGAAGGACAACCCACGAACCCGCGCAGTGCCCGTGATTTTCATGACCTCGCTATCGCAGACAGAAGACAAGACGGCCGGCTTCCATGTGGGGGCAGTCGACTATGTGACCAAGCCGCTGCAGATGGAAGAACTGCTTGCGCGCGTGAAGACGCATTTGAAGCTGGGGCGTCTGCAGAAAGCCCTCAAAGAGCAGAACGCGCGTCTTCAGGAAGAGGTGCGCTGCCGCGAGGCCGCGCAGGACGCGCTGATAGATATGATCAATAGCGTGCGCAATACATCGAATGCCATCGCTCACGATCTTCGAACGCCGCTCACCGAACTCCGCTTCAGGATCGAGGCGATGGTCCTCGACCTCAAGAAGAAGGTCGATTGCGAAACGCTGGAGCGGCTGGAGGGGGCGTTGAGCGACATCGACCGTGTCATCGGCATTTTCAACGCGCTCCTGCGGCTCGCGGAAATCGATGCGGGCGTGCGCAGATCGGGATTTCTGCAAAGCGACGTGGCGCACGTTGTCGCGGAGGCGGTGGAGTTTTATCAGCCGCTGGCGGAACTACGCGGGCTCGCGCTGACACTGAGTGGTCCGGACAGCTTGCCGGCGCTGGTCGATCCCTTGTTGCTCGCCCAGGCGATCGGCAATCTCATCGACAACGCGCTGAAGTTCGCGAGCACGCAGGTGCGTGTCCGTCTGAGCGGCGCCGACGGCACGATCGAAGTCGCGGTGATCGACGACGGACCCGGTGTTCCGGAATCGGAAAAGATCAGGGTGACCGAGCGGTTCTACCGTGGTGACGCGAGTCGCGGAACCCCCGGAGTCGGACTCGGGCTCGCGCTCGTCAAAGGGGTGGCGACGTTGCATCGTGGCACGCTGCAGCTCGAGGACAACGATCCAGGGCTGATTGTGAAGCTGGCGCTATCGCGCTGATCGGCGCGGGACAGATGAGGCGGCCGTCGAAGCGGCGGTTGAGGCGACACTCGCCGTCGACCTCTCGAGGCGCGGCGGCGTGCGGGCGCTCGGGACGCCCGCTGAGCTGAGCCGCCGGCGAAGTTGGCCAAGACGCTGGATATCGGGTGCCGGCGAGTTCAGATCGATGAGGGCATCAAACTGCGCAAGAAGCGCCACGGCTTGAGCAGCCTCGTCTCTTTCAATGTGATGTGTGGCGAGGTCGAGCGCGGCGCGCAATTTCCAGATCACCGCGCCGTGTTCGCTCGCTAGCGTCATCGCGGCGTTCAGAAAGTGGCGTGCTTGCGCTTCGCAATGCGCGCGCTCCTCACGCGCTGAGCCTTCCAGCGCGAGCGCGTGCTGGAGTTCCACCCAACCTCTGGCCCGCAACAGTTCGGGCAGAAAGTAATATTCGCTGTGGGTCTCGCTGCGCTTGATCGCGTCGTCTAGCCTCGCACCGGCTTCCGCGAAACGGCGGGCGTTTGCAAGCATCTCGGCACTCAACACGATGAACGGCGCAATCACGCGCCGAAAGCCACGCGCAACGAGTCGCTGCAGGGCAGGCTCGAGCTTCTCGAGCGCCGACGTTTCATCACCGGACTGAAGATCGATCTGGATGGACAGACATTGCGCGTAGTCTTCCCAGACCGCGAAGCGGTGAGTCGCCACCTGCGAACGCAACAGGGCGAGATAGCGCGATGCGGCCTGCACGTCGCCACACTGAAGCGCGACCGGCACGGCCACGGTGGCAAGCAGATGGCTGAGCGTTGGCTCCAGCGTATCCCGGCGGGCCGGGTTCAGCGAGGTTTGCACGAGCTGCATTGCGTGCGCCGGCTTGCCCTGAAGCCAGGCAATGCGAGCGAGTGTGCCATTGCAGAAGATGAGCGGGTCCACGCCGAGCGAGCCGCAGGGCGAGTCCTCCGCGCCCAGTTCGCCGAGCGCCGCAACGGCGAACTCGAGGCGTTCCCGGGCTTGCTCGTGCTCGCCGAAGCAGTGGAGCGAAATGGCTAGCATGGCGCCCGCCAGCAGTCGCTTGCCGCGCAATTCGCCATGCTCCGCGGCTTGCTGGATGCGCGTGGCATAGCGGATCGATGCGTGAATGTCGGCGATCGACAACGCGGTGTTCCAGAGGCCCCAGAGGGCGCGCGCCACGAACGCGTCGTCGTGCGCTGCCTGCGCGAGCCGCAACACGCGCTGCCAAAACGATATCGCCGTCTCGACATTCTCGCCCACGTACACGAGCGTGGAGGCGTAGGCAGCGCACAGACGCATTTCGCAGACAACGTCGACAGAGCCGGCAGGCAGGGTGTCGAGCACGTCCAGCGCGCGCCGCGCCCGTTCGCAGCATTCGTGGACGAGCGATGCATCGAGCAGCGTGCCGACCAGCGCTCCCGCGAGCGCGACGCCCTGGGCCGGGTCGCCGTTCTCGGAGAAGGCCCAATCGTAGGCCGTGCGTGCGTCGTCGAGAGAAAGACGCGCGTTGAGATCCGTGCCGTGCCGGCTGCCTTCCGCGTGGACAAGGCCGTGCTCCTCAATGCGTTTTTTCATGTAGCGCATATGCCGGGAAGCGATGACGTGCACTTCACCTTCGTCGCGCAGTTTCTCCATCGCGTAGGCACGTGTGCTCTTGGTCAGCCGGTACGTTGCGATTGGACCGTGAAACTCCACGTTCAAAAGCGATTTGGTCGCGAGTTCCCCGAGACTCGACACGACCACCGCGATCGACATGCCGGGCTCCGTGGCGACGGCGCAGACCGCATCGAAAGTGAACGCGCCCGTAAAGCACCCGAAGCGGCGGAAGATAACGCGCGAAGGCGCATCGAGCAGCGCGTAGCTCCACTCGAACGTCGCACGCAAGGTCTGGTGCCGCGGCAATGCCGAACGCAAGCCGCCGGTGAGAAGGTCGAGCTGGTGGTCGAGCCGCGAAGCCACCCCTTCGACACCGAGCGTCGCCACCCGCGCCGCAGCGAGTTCAATGGCAAGTGGCAGGCCGTCGAGGCGCCGGCAGATGTCGGCGGCCAGTGCAATGCTCTTTTCGTCGGTGGCGCAGTCCGTTGCGAGCGACCGGGCACGGCACAGGAACAGTTCGACCGCCGAATGCGCGAGCATCTCCTGTGTTGCGAGTCCGGTCTCCGGAACGGCAAGCGGCTCGAGGCGCAACACGGACTCAGCGCGGATGTGCAGGGCTTCGCGGCTCGTCACGAGCACGCGCACCGATGAGTTGCGCACGAGCAGCGCCTCCACGAGCCCCGCCACGACGTCGATCACATGCTCGGCGTTGTCGAGTACGAGGAGGCATCCGGATTCGGCGAGCACGTCGTATAGCGTGTCCGTGCGGCGCTGCACATCGTCCATGGGAAGCCTCAGCGCGTCAGCCAGGATAGCGAGGACTGCCTCGCTCGATGACGCTCTGGCAAGTTCCACGAAGCATATCGCTCGACCGCTTCGGCCATGGATTTCGTTGGCGACGTGAAGGGCGAGCGCGGTCTTGCCGATGCCGCCGGCGCCGACGACCGTCGTGACCGGTCCCCGTTCGAGGTGATCGAGGAGTTGTTCGATCTCCGCGGCGCGCCCGATCAGGGGCGAGACGAGCGGAGGGAGTGCGGGAAGCTGAAGTGTGGTTGCGATCTGCGGACGAGTCTCGCCCGCCTTGGCCGTCTGGGCGCTCCCGGCAATCAGCAGATAACCTCGCCCCGGTACGGTTTTGATCAGATCACGGTCGGCTCCGAGCAGCTTGCGCAACGCAGCGATGTGCACCTGAAGTCGATTCTCTTCGACGATCTGGCCCGGCCAGACCGCGTCCATGATGTCGTCTTTCGACAGAATGGCGCCGTTGGCGCGATAAAGCGCCTCGAGAATATCGAAAGCGCGCGCGCCAATTCGCAGCGAAAGGCCGTTCTGCTGAATGTTTCGCTGATCGAAACTGACCTGTAACGATCCTATCTGAATCATGGTCGTCTCCGGCTGGCGGGATCGTGATTATCTTGAAGGCGCATCCGATCGAGCTTGGACGATGAAGCGGCGTGTGGCCCTCAATACTGCGCCAGTTCGGCGTTCCGGGTCTGCCGCGACGCGAATCAGCGGCAACGATGTCTTTCGATGCAGTGATTCCGCGCATTTCGAAGTGTAAACAAAGATCAGCGGGACGTCTTGAACAAAAATGCGCAGTGCAGCGGCACGCGGCGTTGGCGCTTGTTAAGCGGAATGTATAAATGTCACTCGAAAACAGGGTGTATCGCTACGTGGCGCGACATAACTCGCCTGCTGTATGCCAAATATGTTTCACTCGCACGAACGATCGAACCGAAGCAAAGTGGAACATGATGTGAGTGGCATTGGTATGGCAAATCCGAAATCGCGCTTTTCGAATTATCACCTGACTTTGAAACTGACATGACAAGCATCCGCGGCCGTGGGATCGGCTGGGGCACCAATCACTGCAAGTTCGCCGCCCCGGTGACGAGTTCGATGAAGGCGGCGATACGTCTCGATCCGCGCTGGTTCGGCAAATAAAGCGCGGTTACCGCGGACCGGGCGTTGTTCGGGTTGACTTCGTAGTCTTCGAAGAGCTTGGTCAGACGTCCGCTTTGCACATCGGCGGCCACGAGCCAGCTTGGGAGCAACGCAATGCCGGCGCCATTCAGCGCCGCCTCGCGGAGAATGTCCGAGTTATTGGTCTTCAGTCTTCCCATAACCGCGACTTCGGACTGCAGGCCATCCTTGCGGAACGTCCAAACTTGCCGGTCGGCTCCATAAGAGAAGCGCAGGCTCTGGTGCGTGGTCAATTCCCTGGGTTCCGCTGGCGTGCCGAATTCGCTCAGATAAGCGTGACTGGCCACGACATACCGGCTGAAGTTGCCGATGTGCCGGCTGATCACACTGGCGTCTGGAGGCGGCGTGCCAAGGCGGATGGCCAGGTCGATCCGCTCGGACACCAGATCGGAAACCGTGTCGGTCAGCGTGATGTCCAGATCGAGTTTGGGATAGCGCGACAGGAACGCGCCGAGATGCGGGCTGATGCACTGCCGCGCAAACTCCACAGGCACGGATACCCGGAGCGGACCGGAGGGCGCGTCGCCGCGGTCGGTGACGGCGGCGTCGGCTTCGGCGATGTCTTCGAGAATGCGCTTTGCGCTCAGGTAATACGTCTTGCCCGCATCGGATAGCGTGACCTGGCGCGTCGTCCTGTTGAGCAGCGCGGTGCCGAGTGCTTCTTCGAGCGCGTCAACAGCACGCGTGACAGATGAGGTCGCGAGTTCGAGCTTTCGCGCCGCGCTCGAGAAGCCGCCGCTCTCCGTCACCACGACGAACACGCGTAGCGCCTGAAGTTTATCCATCGCTTTGTCTCCGGTGCAACGAACCGTTGCATGCTGTTCCTATTCTAGCTTTCGACAAGCGGCCCTATCTTGTGTGCAGGCACATTTGAAGGAGAAACTGATGGAACCGCTTGAAATTCGTATCACGCACGATTTCATTTGCCCGTGGTGCTGGATTGGCGAAAAGAAGCTCGAGGAAGCCGTAACGGCGGAAGGCGTGAGCGAGGAAGTCAAGTACGTGTTCATGCCATATGAGCTGAATCCGGACATGCCGCAAGAGGGGCGAGACCGCAAGGCCTATCGCACGGCGAAATTCGGCAGTTGGGCTCGCTCGCAGGCCATGGATGTGCACGTGACGGAAGAAGGCAGGCTGCATGGACTGACGTTCGATTACGGCAAGGTGAAGCGCACGCCGAACACGTTGGCGGCACACCGGCTGGTGTGGTTCGTCCAGAACGAAGGCGGCGACGCGCGCTCTTTGGTCAATGCGATTTTTCGCGCCCACTTCACAGAGGGACGCGATATCGGCAACACGGAAGTGTTGACGGATATCGCCGCTTCTGTGGGGCTCGACAGGATACGTGTGAGCGAACTGTTCGCATCGCAAGACGGATGTGCACAGGTGCGCAAGCTCGAAGGCGCCTCCGCTCTCGAATCGGTCAGCGTCATACCATACGTCAAGCTGAGGAACGAAGTCGTGAGCGGTGCGCAGCCTGTCCCGGTGTTTCGCCGCGCGTTGCGCACGGCCGCGAACAAAGAGAGCGGGGCGGGCATAGTCGCTTAGTAGTGCGTCACGTTGAGCGCGCGGGGTGCTCCTCGCGCTCGAATCAACCGTCGCGCGCATCCGGTTTCGCGGATGCGCGTGGCGTCGAGCAACTCGGCCGAAACGCGGGTTAGTGTTCCAGTTCATATCGACGGCCCAATGCCAATTCGACATCGAGCCCTTCGGACGACTCCAGCACGCAGGCCAGAATCGAGTGGTTCGCGTTAGCCGGCCGGAGGCCTCGGCGATAGGGGCGGTAGATGGCGTCGCCACGGTTGACGGTCCTGCCCGTCAGGGTGCAAATCGTCTTGCGGCGCGAGTGAGTGCGTTTCCAGAGCTGATCCGCGTAATGGCCACATGTCGCGTCATACCAGCAGAGCGAGACGGCTGTACTCGAAAGGCGTTCGAGTATGCGGATATAGCCGGAAAACGGAACGTGGGATGCAGATCGCGCCGTTCCCTGTTGCGTACGCCCGCGATCGGCCTTGCGCGTTGCGCTTGCGTGATCCATGGCTTCGATGTCCGTGGACGAGCGAGAGGCTCGTTCGAGCGAGAGGATGGTTTGCTTCCACGGTTCGTCGTTTGCGCAGGGGTCCATTGGGCAGCTCCGTTTCGTATGCACGCGATCGGGTCCAGGCAAGGCCGCCTGGGCACGCCACTGTTCCGGGCGCCGCGCGGGACGACATCGCGTTGAGGCCGGACAGGCAACGCTATTGTGGATCGCGACTGCTAAAAGATCCTGAGCCTGAGGGTGAAAATTCCTGAAACGTCGAAGGCGCAGCAAGCGCGCCAGAAGGGTCTGCGGGGTTCGGGCTACGGCGGCGGCCAACTGCCCACCGCCCTTCACTGTGCTGTCAGTCCGAGATGGACGCAAATGCCGGATAGTCGATATAGCCTCGCTCGTCACCGCCGAAGAAGGTGCCCGGGTCGGCATCATTGAGGGGCAGCGCTCCACGCAAACGCGCAGGCAGATCCGGGTTGGCGATGAACGGACGGCCGAACGCGATGAGGTCCGCGCGGCCGCTTTCGATCGCATGCGTCGCGGTTTCCAGCGTATAGCCGCCGGCAAGCATCAAGACGCCCTTGAATTGCCGACGGATGAGCTCGATGATGGCGTCCCAGCGGGGATCGTACTTTTCGTCCTTCACCGTGCCGACAATAGCGGGCTCGACGAGGTGCAGGTAAGCCAGTTTCCAGCCATCGAGGCGCTCGGCGATATGGCCGAAGGTGGCTTCCGGCGTCTCGTCGCCCATACCCATGAAGCGTCCCATGGGTGTGAGCCGCACGCCGACGTTCACCGCGCCTACCTCGTCGCTGACCGCTTCCACGATTTCGAACAGCAGGCGCGTACGGTTTTCGATGCTGCCGCCATACACATCGGTACGGCGATTGCTATCGCTATTGATGAACTGATCGATCAGATAGCCGTTGCCGGCGTGAATCTCGACTCCGTCCATACCGGCTTGCATGGCATGGCGCGCAGCGACGCGGAAGTCCTGCACGATCTGCGCAATACCTTCGAGCGTCAATGCCCGGGGCACCGGGACATCGGCCCAGGCGCCATTGCCGTTGCTGTCGACGATGAACGTCTTGCCCGGCACGGGCATCGCCGTCGGCGCGACGGGCAGGCCACCGCCGGGCTGGAAGACCGGGTGCGAGACGCGTCCCACGTGCCAGAGTTGCAGAAAGATCTTGCCGCCTTCGGCATGGACGGCCTCGCTCACGGCTCGCCAGCCTTCGATCTGCTCCGCACTATGGATGCCGGGTGTCCAGGCATAACCTTGGCCCTGCTGCGATATTTGCGTGGCCTCGGTGACGATCAGCGCCGCGCCGGCGCGCTGCCGGTAATACTCGACGTTCATCGGGGTCGGCACATTGCCGGGCTGGCCCGCGCGCGAACGCGTGAGCGGCGCCATGGCGACGCGATGTGCGAGTGAGTGGCGGCCGAGGCGAATCGGTTGGAAGAGAGCGTCAGACATGGGAATCTCCGTGCATGGGAAGGGGAGCGGGATGTCTGCAACGTTATCGCCGATCGGGGCCACGGAGAATCCGTCCCGTATGCTACGCAGTTTTGCGCCGGACGCTAGTGATCACGGCGCAGACGACTGGGCGGCAATGATGAGCAGGCATAGGCGCGGCCCGATGTGAGAGGTGGCGCGCTTACGCCTGCTCAGGGCCTCGAAGCGGCGAGCCGAGTCCGAACGACGCGGCAAGCTGGGGTCCTTTTTCGAGTAGCGATGTGACCTCGGCGCGTCGCTGCGCTGACCAGTCCGCAAGGCGCTGCACGACGTCGGTGGCGTCCGGCGCAAGCGCCTGCGCGAGCGAGACGGCGTCGGCCGCGGCCTTCGACGTGCCGGAAGCCGTGTGCGGGCGCACCGTGCATGCCGCGTCGCCTACCAGCGCGACGCGGCCCTGTGCGAAGTCGGGGCTCAGCGCGTCGAAGATGGCTTGAACGAAGGGCGCGCGCGTGGCCAGCACCAGTTGTGCGAATACGGCAGGAAGCCGTTCGCTGGCGAGCTGTCTGAGCGTCGAGACGGAGCGGTCCGAGAGTTGGCCCGCATGGATCGACGCGTGATGAACGGTGCCTGCACGATCAGTCAAGTGGCGGCGCAACGCTTCGGTGTCCGTTTCGTTGCGATACCAGAGCCAGTTGAAACGTCGCGACCCCGGGGCAACCGATCCGTCCAGCGCGGGGATCAGGAATGCCATGAAGAGTTCGCCAGGCGCTTTGTGCAACGTCATATTCTCGACCAGCACGGCGATTGCCTCGGCATCGAAATCCGCTTCGTCGACAATGCCGCGCCATGCGATATAGCCAGCGAATGATGGGGCATAGCCGGGAAAAAGCCGCGTTCGCAACGTTGAGCCGGTGCCATCTGCGGCGATCAGGACGTCGGCACGTACGGCGCATTTGCCGACGTGAATATCAATTCCGTCGGCATCCTGATTAAATCCCGTGATCGTCTGGCCGTACCGAATGCGTTCGTGCGGCAACGTGCTGCAAAGCGAGTGGTAGACCGCATCCCACGATGAGAATGGCAGCATCTCCGGCTCGTCGCGCGTGAGCGCGCCGTCCCGGTCGATCCAGCGGCGGCGGCGCGTCGGCACGCTGATCATCGCACGGCTGTGATGTCCGTGCTGTTCGAGGAAGGCCATCATACGCCGCAGGACGGCCACGCCGCCGCCCTGGCCGCGCAGGGGCGTTGCGGACCGCTCGTAGATCTCTACGTCGTGGCCGGTGCAATCGAGCGTCAGGGCGGCCGCAAGACCGGCGATCGAGCCTCCGGCAATGATGACTTTCATTGTTGCTGACTCCCATGCTCATCGTCAGGCGCCGGGCGCCATGCGCAAAAAAACGGCCCATTGCGGCGCCGCCAGTCGTGCTTGGGCGCGCAACCCGTGGGCAGGACGCGTGTGCTGCCACCGCCCGCAGAGCATAACGTTATTGCGCCTCGCGCGCCGCCATCAAGTCCTTTCTGAACGATTCGAGGCCGCCATTTCAGAACTTTTCAGATTTTCAGGCGGCGCAGTCGCGTGCTAGATGCGAAGAAGCTTGCCCGCATTGCCGCCTAGTATCATCGCGCGCTGCTCCGCGCTCAGGTCGAGACGGTCCAGAAAGCGGACTGGCTGCTCGTAGCCCATGTCGAAGCAATAGTCGCTTCCGAGCATGAGCCGATCGACGCCAATGTTCTGCATCAGATAGTCCAGCACCGGGCCGGAATGCGAAACTGTGTCGTAGCTGAACCGCCGCAGATAGCTGCTCGGCCTTTGCGCCAGCCGCCGCGTTTCGGGCCTCACCGTCCAGCCGGCGTCCAGACGTCCAACAAGAATTGGCAGCGCCCCGCCCGCATGGGGTAGCGTCACGTGCAGTTCCGGATAACGGTCGAGGACGCCGCCGAGAATCAGATGTGAACCGGCGATTGCCGTATCGAATGGATTGCCGAGCAGGTTGCTCAGGTAGAAGTCGCCGAGCCGTGAGCCGCCCACGGTCTGCTGGGGGTGCAGAAAGACCGGTAGCTTCAGTTGCTCGATACGCGCGAAGATCGGCGAAAACCGAGGATCGTCGAGGTCGAGCCCATTGATGTTCGTCCCCATGTACACGCCGCGAACGCCCGGCAACTGCGCGGCCCGGTCGAGTTCGTCGATGGAGTCGGTGGCGTTGAGCATCGGCAGCGTCGCGAGCACAACGAATCTGGACGGATGCTGCTGGTAAACGCGCGATGCCGCCGTGTTCCATTCGCGTGCGAGCCTTGCGTTGAACGTCCGATCGCCCCAATAGGCCATCGGCACGCTCAGCGAGAGCGCCTGCACATCCACGCCCGATGCATCCATGTCCTTCAGGCGTTCGTCGACGTTGATGAATTTCATCGGCAGCGGACCGAGACCGCCGGCGGGCGACTGGAAGATGAAGGACTTGTCGTCGCAGACGAACGATCCACCGAACCGCTTCCCGTCGCCGCCGACAAGGTCGCAATAGCTTTCAGGGTAGTAGTGCGCATGAATGTCGATCGATCTGACCTTGGCCGGCGCCACGCGCGGTGTCTCGATCTGCGGCTCAGCCGCGGAGGCGGTGCGCCCCGCCACGACGGTGCCGGCCAGGGCCGTGAGCGCGCCTAGCACGCGCCGACGGCCGGGTGAGATGCAGCAAAGGCAATTCATTGTTGTGTCTCCGGATGCTTTGAGTTTTTCGTTGGCCGAGCTTGCATGCCATTAGCCGTGACGCACCATGCCAAGCTCGCACTCGACGAGTTGCGCGTCGAAGAGCGCGCGCTCGCGTGTAGCGCGCGCAGAGTTGTCGGTCAGCGAGAACAAGACAATTGCGGCGAACGCGGCGGCCATGGAAAACAGCGCGGGATATTCATACGGGTACAGCGCGTGGGCGTGCCCGAGCACCTGCACCCAGACGGTTGGGCTCAAGACCGTCAACGTGACGGCGGTGGCGAGGCCGACCAGCCCGCCCAGAACCGCGCCGCGCGTGGTGAGGCCGCGCCAGTAAACGGAAAGCAGGAGCACCGGGAAGTTCGAGCTGGCCGCGATCGAGAATGTCAGGCTCACGATGAAGGCGATGTTCTGCTTTTCGAATGCGATGCCGAGCAGAATCGCCAGCACGCCCAGCACGAGCGTGGTCATGCGCGCCACGCGCATTTCCTCGCGGTCCGAAGCTTTGCCTCGGCGCAGGACGTTCGCGTACAGATCGTGCGAGATCGCAGACGAGCCTGCCAGCGTGAGACCGGCCACGACGGCGAGAATGGTTGAGAACGCAACGGCGCAGATGAACCCGAGAAACACGTTCCCGCCGACCGCATGCGCGAGGTGGATGGCCACCATGTTCGTGCCGCCGATCACGGCGCCCGAAGCGGTATGGTATTGCGGGTCCGTGGCGACGAGCGCGATGGTCCCGAAGCCGATCACGATAATGAGCGCGTAACCGACGCCGACAATGCCCGTGGCGTAAAGGATGCTCTTGCGCGCCGCTTTGACGTCGGCGACGGTAAAGAATCGCATCAGGATGTGAGGCAGGCCGGCCGTGCCGAAGATCAGCGCAAGACCCAGCGATACCGCGGAAACGGGATCCGAAACGAGGCCGCCCGGACTCATGATGGCGGCGTGCTTCGGATGCGCGATGACCGCCTGGGCGAATAGCGCATTGAGACTGAAGCCGAAATGCACGAGAACCATTAGCGCCATGAAAGCCGCGCCGGCAAGCAGGAGAACCGCCTTGATGATCTGGATCCACGTTGTCGCGAGCATGCCACCGAAGAAAACGTAGATAACCATCAGCAGTCCTACGATGACGACCGCGAAGGTATAGTTCAGGCCGAACAGCAATTCGACGAGCTTGCCCGCGCCAACCATCTGCGAGACCAGGTACAGCAGGACGATGACGATGGAGCTGGACGCCGCGAAGGCTCGTATGGGCTGCTGCTGAAGGCGGTAGGAGACCACGTCCGCCAGCGTGTATTTGCCCAGGTTGCGCAGCGGCTCGGCGATCAGGAAGAGAATGATCGGCCAGCTCGCGAGAAAGCCAATCGAGTAGATCAGGCCGTCATAGCCGCTCGTGAAAACCAGCGCGGAAATGCCGAGCAGCGAAGCGGCCGACATGTAGTCGCCCGCGATCGCCCAGCCGTTCTGGAACGCGGTGATCTTGCCACCGGCGGCGTAGTGGTCGGCCACGCTGTGATTTTTGCGGGCGGCCCAGCGGGTGATGAATAGCGTCGAGGCCACGAAGAGCAGGAACATGCCGATCGCGATCGGATTGTGTCCGCGCGCGAGCGACGAGGGCTCGGCTGCGAGTGCGGGGAACGCAACGAAGGCGAGGACCGCAGGCGACAGAAGGCGCTTCATTGACCATCTCCTTCGCGGATCGCTGCCGCCATGCCGTCATGAACCGAGTTGGCTTGACGGACATATACGGCGACAAGAACGAACGTGAAAACGAACATGCCAAAGCCGACCGGGATACCCCACGTGGTCGGTTCGCCGGACACGATCGGCGTGCCGAGCAACCTGGGCGAGAATGCGAGGGTCAAGATGAAGGCGAAATAGATCGCGAGCATCAGGAAGGTCAGCGACCACGCAAATGTCCGGCGTCTTTTGACCAGCTCGCGAAAGCGTGCGTCGTTGAGCAGCGGATGCGCTGCGGGAACGGGTGCGGCCATGCTCTCCATGGCGGCGCCCGCGATTGCTGGGACTGGATGTTCCACGATGTCTCCTCAATGTCGAGTACGGTGTAGCCGATAGGCGGCGCGGCTGACCTGCCATGTCAGCCTCCGCTTGCGCTCAGAAATGCGCGGGAACGGCGGTTTCCCGCATCACCGCTTCGGGTGTCCGGTAACGCTCAGCCATTTCGCGTTCGGTTTCGTCCTTGAGCTGCGCCTGCATATAGGCGCCGAGATGGCGGGCGTGCTGGACGATCGCGATGCCGAATTGCGTACGCACGTTGCTATAGTCGGCTAGCGCATCGAGTGTGTCCGCGTTGCGTGTAAGGGCTGCTACCAGCGCCATCGCATCGCCAGCGGCCTTCGTCACGCCCATGCCGCAATGGGGCCGCGCGACGAAGGCGGCATCGCCCAGGAGCGCAATCCTGCCGAACGCCATCCTGGGGACTTCGAGATCGAAGATCGGCTGGAAGAGCGGTTGCGTTGCCCGCGTGACGACTTCGGCAAACTGGGGCGCCAGAAGGGCGAACGCGGCCTCCTCCATGTCGGCGAGCACTTCGCGCCGGATGTGCGTCGGCGCAATGCCGCCCGCCCACACCTTGCCCGTGGCGTCGGTCAGCAGGTTGGGCAAATCCGTGTCTTCGCTGGTGGCGCGATACCAGACGAAGTTGTATCGCCGCTCGCCGGATTTCGTGCTATTGCCTTGCCCGGCGACTGGATAGCCGATGATCTGCTCCCGCTGAGGCAGGCAGAACGCGAACTTTTCGAAGAGCGCAGCATGGGTTTCGCTGGACAGCGCAGCCTCGTCTACGAGACCGCGCCAGGCCACGTAGCCGGCGTACTTGAGCCGAGCTTCGGGCAGGAACTTCTCGCGCACCGCGGAGCGGAATCCGTCGGCGGCGATCACGAGGTCGGCGTGAACGGACGAGCCGTCGGAAAGCGTGACAGTGGCGCGCTCCGGACCGTCTGCAATGTCCGTCACGCTCGCGCCAGAGTGGTAGTGCTGATCCGGCAATGCGGCGCGCAGCGCGTGGTACATCTTGCTCCATGCCGTAAGTGTTTGCGGGAGTTCGCGTTCGGAAACAATCGAGCCGTCCTGCGCGAAGGTCACGCGCGATTGCACCTTTACGCCGATCGATTCGTCGATGCGCACGCCGGCGGCGGCCATCACCTCGAACAATTCTGGGTGCGTTACGATCCCCGCGCCGCGGCCGGACAGTTCCTCCGGCACGCGCTCGAATACGTCGACATCCCAGCCGTTGCGCAGCAGGAGATTCGCGGCGAAGAGACCGCCAAGCGAGCCGCCGATGATGGCCGCTTTCCGGTTTGTGGAAATGTTGTTCATGTCACGCTCCATTGGCGACTGCGTTCTGCGATTGGGCCGCGCCTGGAATGCTCAAATGAGCCACTTCGGCAGCGGGGAAATTGAGTTCGATGGTGACGCCCGACGGGTCTTCGATGAAAACCTGGTGGAGTCCAAGGCTGGGTACAGTACGGTCGCGCCACGCGATGTTCTCGGCGCGCAGCGTCTTCCACATGGCTTCAACGCCGGTGGCGAGAAACGCAATATGGTCGACAGTGCCCGTTCCGGTTGCAGGCAGTGTCTTGTCGCCCAGATAGGCAAGGAGTCCTTCCGGATTGTCGGGATCGACACCGATGATGTGAACCGTGCCGTAGTCGCCTTCGTCGCCGCCCTTGTACAGCCAGGCGCCGGGGAAGTCGAACGGAGGGCGATAGCCCTGCCTGAAGCCGAGCACGCGCTCGTAGAACCGGCACGATTTTTCGAGGTCTAGCGTGCGAATCGAGTAGTGGGCGAGTTGTGTAACGGGCATGATGTGCTCCTGCTATTTATCGATCGATTACTGATCGGTTGATAAATTCTAGTGCAAAAATGATTTCGAGCAAGGTCCGCTTGAAACGGTGTTAACCCTGGGCGTGAGCCAGCATGACGAGTGGACGTTGGAAGATGAGGCTGCGCTAATAGCGCGTGCGGAATACCGAACGAGTGTCAGCGTGGAAGCGGCGCACATAGGCGGCGTTTCCTGCCGTTTGACGACGCTGTTCCGGTGGCTATGCGACACTATTAATCTAATGATAATTAGATAGGGGCGACATCGCCTTTGGTCCGCGACAAGCCTGAATGGGCGGTGCGGGTTGCCAGCAACGCAATGCTGTATTGCGCCCAGCCTGGATTCTGAATTGCGTCCGTCATGACTACGCTAATGACCTATCCGCAGGGCCAAACCGAAGGAGCAACAACATGGCTGATCAAACATCGCGTCACGCAGTGATCATTGGCGGTTCGCTGGGCGGGCTCTTCGCCGCCGCGGCCTTGCGAGCCGTCGGCTGGACGGTCGATATCTACGAGCGCTCGATTAGCGAACTGGACAGCCGGGGCGGCGGCCTCGTCATGCAGCCAGATCTGCTCGAAGCATTCCAGTTTGCGGGCATCGCGCACGCGCCGCAGCTTGGCGTGCCATCGCGGGACCGGCAGTATCTCGATGCGAGCGGCGCGGTGCTGTTCCGTCAGCGCATGCCGCAGGCGCAGACCGCCTGGAGCGTGCTGTACAACACCTTGAGAGCGGGACTGCCCGATGGGGTGGTTCATTCGGGCGTTGCGCTCTCGGACTTCGAACAGGACGGCGCTTGCATCGACGTGATGCTGTCGAATGGCCAGCGTGTTCGCGCGGATCTCCTGATTGGCGCTGATGGCCCGTATTCGACGACGCGCTCACTGCTGTTGCCCGACGATTTTCCCGACTACGCGGGATATGTGGCCTGGCGCGGTCTCCTGCCAGAAACGGCTGTCGACCGGACGACCGCGGCCAGGCTCGCCGATGCGTTCACGTTCCAGAGCGGCGACGGACATCAGTTGCTGACCTATCTCATCCCTGGCGAGGATGGTTCGACTCGTGCGGGGGAGCGGCGCTGGAACTGGGTGTGGTACCGGCCTTTGGCAGCGGGTGCGCCGCTCGACGCTGCGCTGACCGACCGGCACCGTGTGCAGCGTGCGCTGTCCGTTCCCCCCGGTGCCCTCAGCGACGAGATCGGCGCCCGTCTGCAGGCAGACGCCCGCGAGCAACTCGCGCCCGCGCTGGCCGCACTGGTTCACGCGACCGAAGCCCCGTTTCTGCAGGTCATCCAGGACTATCGGGCGCCCAGGCTCGTGTTCGGCAGGGCGCTGCTGCTGGGCGACGCGGCCTTTGTCGCGCGGCCGCATACTGGCGCGGGCGCTGCGAAGGCCGCCGCAAACGCGGTGGCCCTTGCGCAGCGGCTGCGCGACCCCGAAAGGCCGATCGACGAGGCCCTGAAGCAGTGGGAAGCGGTGGAGTGGCGCAATGGCGTACGTCTGTGCGAGTTCGGCGTCGATCTCGGCGCGCAGATCATGGGTGACCTCAGCCCGCACCCGGCGCCATGACGCGCCGTTGAGAAACAAGGCCCGTCATTTGCTGCCGCGAAGTCACGAAGGAGGCGGCCGTCGCGATAGTGGGCAGGGGTTACTAGCGCGACCGAAATTGCCGGATGCTCGTGTGAGCGCGCCGCGGGCGCCGCTCATCACTCCGCCCGGCGCCGCCATGCCCCCGGAGACGTGCCGACGATCCTGAGGAACACGCGGCTCAAGTGGCTTTGATCCGCAAAGCCGCAGGTCGCCGCGATCTCCGAAAGCGTCATGTCCGTGGCGTCCATGAGCTGCCGCGCCTGCTCCGTGCGCTTTTCCAGCACCCATTGGTGCGGCGTTTGCCCCGTTTCCTTCGCGAACGCACGAATGAAATAGCCGCGCGACAGGTTGCATTCGCGAGCGACATCGGCAATCGAGAGCCCGTTGCGAGAACAGTCAAGCAGCATGTCTTTCGCGCGGGCCGCGCAGGCACGTGACAGTGCTCCCTTAACGCGTTCATCGGTGGCCCGCAGGTTGCCGTATTGATGCGAGAGATGCGTGCCGATCGCCACGCCGAGCTGCTCGATGAGCAGCGCGTTGACGTGGCCGGACGTTTCGAGGCTGGCAGTGAGTGCACGCGCGAGATGGCCGAGCACGACGTCTTCCTGCTCGACCGCGCAGGTCAGCCCCTGAACCGGAGGCACATTGTGCTCGTCGGTCAGGTGATTCAGGAAAGCGCGAGACAACTCGACCAGCAGAAAGTCGAAATTGCCGTATAGATCGGCCCGGTAGTCTTCGGAGAAGTCGCGGATATAGATCGAGTTGTCACGAAAGCGCCGATCGATTGTCTGCGCCCCGCGGAAGATCTTGCGCCGGTGACCGCTTCGCAACGAGACGCCCACGAGAAAGCCGCGCTCACATCCAGGCATGGCGATGCGTTCCAACTCCGGCTTGTCCATGCACTTGCGAAAGAACGTGATGTCGCCGTTCTCGACTTGCACGTCCCGGCGCAGATTGGTGGAAACACACCCGAGCGAGTCTTTCGAACCGGTTGATGTATTTGGCATGAACGCTGATGAAATCATCGGTGCTACCCATCGAACTGGATGCGGCCTCCGGTAATGCGTTGCAATTATGGCGCAGAAAGAAAAAACGCGCTGGCTGCGTGAACTGCAAAAGGGGGCCGCATAGTTGGGGCATCGAATCGTCTTATTGTTCGGGGTCCGGCCGGCGCGTTGCCGGTATCTGAAAGCGCCATTAAGCATATTTAAGTGCCGGAAAAGGACCTTTTAATGCCACGTCGCTAAGCTCTGTTCCGGATGCGGGCATGGCCTGTTTGCATCGTGGACAACAGCAACGCGCAGACTCATCACGCGCCACCTCGCGTACGGGTCTGCAACGACGGGGAACAACGATGAACTTGCAAGAAAACGCGATCGCGCCGTCGCCGACGCGACGCCGAATTCTCTCGGCCAGTGCAGGCGTGGCCAGCGCGGTCGCCATGTCGGGCCTGCCCGCGGTGGCGTCGGCCGCCAGCGGCACCGCCGCGCATACCGGCAACGGACATCAGCGCGGCGCCAGCTACGTGAAGGCCAAGGACGGCACCGAGATCTACTTCAAGGACTGGGGCACGGGGACCCCGGTGGTCTTCTCGCACGGCTGGCCGCTTTCAGCGGACGCGTGGGATCCGCAGATGCTCTTTCTGGTGAATCAGGGCTATCGCGTGATCGCGCATGACCGTCGCGGGCACGGGCGCTCGGGCCAGCCGTCCGCCGGCAATGATATGGACACCTATGCAGACGATTTGGCGGCCGTGCTCGATGCGCTCGATGTGCGCAACGCGATGCTCGTCGGCCACTCGACGGGTGGCGGCGAGGTCGCGCACTATATCGGACGGCACGGTTCGAAGCGGGTGGCAAAGGCGGTGCTGATCGGCGCCGTGCCGCCGCAGATGGTCAAGTCGGCGACCAACCCCGGCGGCCTGCCCATGTCCGTGTTCGACGGCATTCGAGACGGCGTGGCAGCCAACCGCTCACAGTTCTATCTCGACCTCGCAACGCCGTTCTATGGGTTCAACCGCCCGAACGCGAAGATCTCGCAGGGTCTGATTCAGGACTTCTGGCGGCAGGGCATGCAAGGCTCGATCAAAGGCCAGTACGAGTGCATCAAGCAGTTCTCCGAGGTCGACTACACGGAAGACCTGAAGAAGATGGACATGCCGACGCTCATCCTCCACGGCGACGATGACCAGATCGTGCCGATCGACGATTCGGCACGCCTGTCGGCGAAGCTCGTCAAGCACGCTACGCTCAAGGTATATCCCGGCGCGCCGCATGGCATGTGCAGCACGCATTTCGACCAGGTGAACGCGGATCTGCTGGCGTTCCTGAAGGAATAAGGCCGGCTTCGAGGAAAGCCGCCCGGCCGCCTGCGGTGTTGATCGCATTCGAGACAGAACAGCAGGCGGCACACTCGATACCGGTCGAATTCATTCGAAGAGATACGTATGAGCGTTCAGAGCTTCGTGGAGACCGCCGACGGCACCTCACTCCACTTCAAGGACTGGGGCGCCGGACGTCCGGTCGTGTTCATCCGGTCGCGGGCAGTGGTCCGGCTCGTCCGTCACGCGCCGCTGGAAATCTACGAAAGTGCGCTGGCCGCCTTCGCTCGCGCGACCTGATCGGCGCGAGCACGGAGCGCGTGATGAAACCTGAACCTGCGGCATCGCCAGACGAAGTGGCGGGCGTGCGCATTCCGCGCACCGCGCTCGCGACGCTCGCCGTCGAGAACGCCTGCGCGGCGCTCGATCCGGTTCTGGTCGGACACGCGCGTCGTGTGTTCGTATTCGCGGCGCTTACCGCCCGTCGAGAGCGTCATGTATGCGACGCGGAAACGCTCTATGTGAGCGCGATGTACGCCAACATGGGCCTGAGCCCAGCCTATGCGCATTCGAACTTGCGTTACGAGGTGGACAGCGCCGACGCGGCGCGCGCGCTGCTTGCGGGTGTCTCTCCCCACGTGGTCGAGGACGTGTGGCGTGCGATCGCCCTGCATACCACGCCGGGCATTCCGGAGCATGTTTCGCCGCTTGCGCGCCTGTTGGCGCAAGGGGCGGCGACCGATCTCGTCGGTACGAACTACGACGCGTACACGTGCGCCGAGCGTAAGGCGATTCTCGCGGCCTATCCGCGCGAAGCCACGTTCAACGAAGACGTGATCCGCGCGATAGGCAGAGGCGTCGCACATCGACCGCACACGACGAGCGGCACGTGGAGCGCGGACATTCTTGCCCGCCTCGATCCCGATTACTGCCGGCTGAATTTTTGCGGGCTGATTCTCGGCTCGCGCTGGAGTCAGCCGGACAAGAACCCTTTCTCCCACTCAAGAAGACAAAAATCATGAATCACCGTGTCATTGTGACGCTGGCGGCACTTGCATTTACGAGCGCTCAGGCCCTGGCCGCCGATGCGGCAACGTCTTATTCGCCGCCTGTCGTGACGCACGCGCCGATCGCCGCATCGGGTGCTGCACAGGAGAAAGCGGCGCACCAGGCGGCTCACAAGGCCGCGAAAGCCGCCGACCGCAAGCTGGCGGCAAACGTGCGCAAGGCGGTCACGAAAGAGGGGGGCGTGCCGATGGCGAACGTCGTCGTGCTCGCGAAGTCGGGTGTGGTCACGCTCACCGGATCGGTTCCAGAGATTACCCAGATCGCGGCCGCACAGCAGCGCGCGCAAGACGTGGAAGGCGTGAGCCAGGTCGTCAACCGGCTGACGGTGCGCACGGCTGGCAACTGAGCGGTTCATGGGGCGCCGGAAGTGCGAGTTGCCGAGCCGCCCGGCGCCGTCATGGCGTGAGTCCGCACATTCGGACAGGCGCACGCTGCCCGGAAGCTCAGCCAGCGCTATGCCGGCTTGCGCGGCTTGCGGCGCGACTGCTTGAGCGTATGGGGCACGCCATTGAGGAAGGCGTCGATTTGCTGGGCGATTTGCGCGTCGATATCTTCGGGCACCGGCAGGGCGTAAATCCACTTGCGCACACCGATATAGAAAATGCTGGCGTGCAGGCTCCAGATCAGTTCGAGGTCGGACGCGCGCTCCGTGGCGGTCGTGGCGGCATCCGCGCCGTACGCTACGCGGATCTCGCGCATCATCGGCATGAATACGCGCTCGCGCAGGCGCCCGAGGTAGCGCGAGTTGATGCCTTCCTTGGTGAGCCCGGCGAAGATAAAGATGCGGATCCACTCGCGCCGCAGGATCACTTTCGAATAAGCCGTGTAAAAGCGCACCATGCGTTCCTGAATGGGAATCGCGCGGTCCGTTATGAGTTTTTCCCACGCCGTGTTCCACTCGTAGACTTCGTCGTACACGCGGTCGATCAGCGCTTCCTTGCTGGGGAAATAGCGGTACAGCAGCGGCTGGGTGACGCCGAGCTGGCGCGCCAGCTCGCGCGTGCTCCCGGAAAATCCGTGCGTCGCGAAATGATCGATGGCCTTGAGGACGATTTGCCGCTCGCGCACCTCGGGCGGCAGGCGCCGCCCCGCGCCGGGCTGGCCGGCATTCGTGGCGTCGTCGGGCGGCTCGGTCCGCGCGGATTCTCTACGGGGCATGCTGGATCCACTCCTCGATGGGTGCAGTGGATCATACAAACTTTGCCCCCAGGTGGCTAGCGGCCGCCGGCCCCGGCGGCGGACCGGAAACGGCCAGAAACGCGGCCTTTACACCTCGATGAGCTTCCTCAGCGCGTCGCCCGCCAGCGGCATTTCGCGCACCCGCTTGCCGGTCGCGTCGAACAGCGCATTGGCGAGCGCGCCCGCGGTGGGGCCCATCGAGGCCTCCGCCGTGCCGAGGAACGGCGCGCCGGGCCGGTCGATCAGGTGCACGTCGATGCGTCTCGGCACCGAATCGAAGCGCAGGATCGGGTACGTTCCCCAATCGAAGCTGCGAATGCGGCTCGTGTCGTAGCGCAGTTCCTCGTGCAGCGTCCAGCTGGCCGACTGCACGATGCCCCCTTCGATCTGGTTGCGCGCGCCGTCGGGATTCACGACCTGGCCGCAATCCACGGCGGCCTGCGCTTCTTCGAGCCTCACGAGACCCGTTTCGGGCTCGATGGAGATTTCCACCGCGATCGCGACATAGGCCATCAGATTCTTGTACTTCGCGAACGCGAAGCCTACGCCGCGGTTGCGCGCACGCGGCGGCCGCGGCCAACCGAACCGCTTCGCCGCAAGCTGGATCACATCCCGCGCGCGCGGGTCGTCCATGTGACGCAGACGACACTCGACGGGATCGATGCCGGCCATGTGCGCGAGATCGTCCATCGTGCTCTCGATGGAGAACACGTTGGTATGCGCGCCGAGCGAGCGCATCGCCGAAGTCTGCAGCGGCATGGTCGGCGAGAAGTTGTTCATCACCTCGATGTTCGGCAGCGTGTAGAGCGGAATGCCATTGCGGTCGCCGCCGCCTTCGGGTTGTAGCATCGGCGTCGAGGGCGCTGAAACAAAGGGTTTCTCGAGCATCCGTGCGGGCAGCAGACGCCCGGCGTTGACGATGCGTTCATTGTGCGAGCTGCTCCAGAGCGCGTATTGCCAGTCGACGATGCGCCCGGTCGCGTCGATCGACGCCTTTACCTCCGTCACCATCGCGGGCGTGAAGTGGTCCCACGTGTGCTCCTGTTCGCGCATCCACTGCACGCGCACCGGATGCCCCGGCATGGCCGTGGCGATCAGCGCGGCATGCGCGGCAGCATCATCGGCGCCGTTGTGGCCGTAGCAGCCGGAGCCTTCAGCGTGGACGCAGCGCACGTTCTCCTTTGGCATGGAAAGCATTTCGGCCAGCGCTTCGCGCAGCGGATAGACCCCTTGCGAATGGGTCCAGACGGTGAGCTGCCCGCCGTCGAGATGCGCGACGGAGCACGAAGGTCCGATCGAGCCGTGCAGCAGATACCGCTTGATGAAGCGCGCTTCCAGCGTTTTCACGGCGGGCGCGGCGGCGGCATGATGGTCCGCGATCTTGATCTGCTGCGTGCAGAGCGGTTTGAGATCGCGATGCACGGTAGCCGGATCGGGCAGGGCGCGTCCAGGCGACCATTGGCTGCTGGCCGCAAGGGCGCGTTGCGCCGTCACCGCTTGCCATTCGCCTTGCGCAACCACGGCCAGCATGCTGCCGTTACGCACGATCTTGACGACGCCGGGCATCCTCATGATGGCAGCTTCGTCGAATGCAAGTAGCTTCGCGTCGTACACGGGCGGCATGACGACGCGCGCGTGCAACATGCCCGGCAGCTGCATATCGTGGACATAGCTCACGCCGCCCGTGACCTTCGACGGTATATCGAGCCGCGGGAGCGGTGTGCCGATCACGCGGAACGTCTTCGGGTCCTTGAGCGGCGAAGTGGGCGTTGCGTTGCGATGCAGGTCCACGAGGCCGACGGCTTCGCCGTAGGTCATGGTGCGGCCGTCCTGGGTGCGAATAACGGCATCGCTCGATGTGAGCCCGCTCGCGTCGACGCCAAAGCGCTTTGCGGCTGCGTCGACGAGCAGGCCGCGCACCTGCGCGGCGGCATTGAGCAGCGCAGTGCCGCTGTCGGCCATGGTATGGCTGCCCGCCGTGAGGCCCTCGTCGGGCGAGGCGCCCGTGTCGGCGGTGAGGAACGTGATGAGCGAGGGCGCCATGTCCAGCTCTTCGGCCGCGACCTGAAGCAGCGCCGTGCGCACGCCCGTTCCGAGTTCGACCTTGCCCGTGAAGACCGTGACCTTGCCCGCGGGCGTGATCTTGATCCACGCATCGAGCAGCGGATTGGTCTTGAGGCTGCCCGCAAGCGCCTGGGTCTCCCTGGCGACGTGCACGGCCGCGCCTTCGTCGGCGATGACTTCCTGGGCAAGCACGTCCGCGCCCTTTACCATGCTGAATGCGACGAAGAGCGCGCCGGAAATCATGAAGTGCCGGCGGCGTTCGTCGATGGGGTCGTCGTCGTGGCGGCTCATGATGCGGTCTTCGCAGCAGTGATGGGATGCGCGGCCGGGGCGCCCGCCTGAGGCGCGGCCAGGCCCGCGACGTCGCGGATGGCGGCGAGAATGCGCATGTGCGTGCCGCAACGGCACAGGTTCGGCTCCATCTGCGCGCGCAACTCCTGCTCCGTGGGATGCGGGTTGCGATCCAGCAGTGCCTGCGCGCGCATGATCATGCCCGCGATGCAATAGCCGCACTGCGCCGCCTGATGCTTGATGAACGACTGCTGCAGCGCGCCCGGATGCGTTGCGCTGCCCAGGCTTTCGAGCGTGCGAACCGGCCGCATGCCGATCGCGCTGACGGGCACGAGGCAGGAGAAGGTCGCCTCGCCGTCCACGATGACCGTGCACGCGCCGCATTGACCGAGCCCGCAGCCGAACTTCGCGCCATGCAGCTTGAGATCGTTGCGCAGCGCATAGAGCAGCGGCGTGGAGGGGTCGATGTCGAGCGAATGCTGGACGCCGTTTACATTCAGTGAAATCATCGCGCACTGTCCTCCTTTCTGAGTTGGGCGACGAGGGGTTCGGCGTCGGGCCAGGCGGGTCGTGTCGAGTAGGTGCCGCGCACGTAGGCGACGAGGTCGGCGATTTGCCGGTCGTCGTAGACGCCCATGAACGCGGGCATGTAGTTCATCGTGTCCGCGCCGTGCCAGGTGATGCCATTCAGGATCATCTGCACGGCGTTGCGCGGCGTGCCCGAGTTGACAGCCGTGCTGAACGCGAGCGTCGGGCGCTCGCCGATCGTCTGCATCGGCGAGCCCGGGCCGTGGCATTGCGCGCAGGAGGCGTTGAAGAGCACGGCGCCACGCTGTTCGGCGGGCGTGGCCTCGCGTGCCGTGACGCGCACCGCAGGCGAGGCTTCACGCGGCGCACCCTTCTGGAGTGAGAGGATGTAGGTGGCAATCGCCTCGACGTCTTCCTCCGGCACGCTCGCGAGGTCGCGCGTGACCGGCAGCATCGGGCCCGCGGCGGCGCCATGCTCCGAGGCGCGTCCGGTGCGCAGGTAGGCGACGAGCTGCGTCTTCGTCCACGGCTTCGCCGCGCTGTCGAGCGCGTTGAGCGGAGGCGCTTCCCAGCCGTCCACCACGCCGCCGTCGAATGCGCGGCCCGCTTTCTCACCGCCGATGGCGTTCAGGGGCGAATGGCACGAGGCGCAGTGTCCGAGACCATCCACGAGCAGCTTGCCGCGATTCCACTGCGCGTCCTGTGCAGCGTCCGCCTCGCGGGGACCTGCGCGCAGGAACAGCAGGTTCCAGAAAGCCACCGGCGGCCTGAAGTTCAGCGGAAAAATTAACTGGTTGGCCGGTGCGCTCGCCTGAACCGGTTCGCGGCTCATCAGGTAAGCATAAGCCGCGGCGATGTCGTGGTCGGACATGCGGGTGAAATGCACATACGGAAACGCGGGATAGAGCAGATGCCCGTCCCGCGAGATTCCGTGCCGCACGGCGCGTGCAAAGGCGGCCTCGGACCACGCGCCGATGCCCGTTTGCGGGTCGGGCGTGATGTTGGTCGCGTAGATCGTGCCGAACGGCGTGGCGAGCGGCAAGCCGCCCGCAAACGGGCGGCCGTCCTTCGCCGTGTGGCAGACAATGCAGTCGCCGAGCGCGACCACGCGCGCGCCCTCGCGCTTGAGCTGCGCATCGAAGCTGTCCGGCGATGGCGGCGTGATCGGCGCGATGGGCGGTTTGTACATGATGGCCACGGCGGCCGCCAGGCCCGCGACGATGATTGCCGCCGCACCGATCCAGAGTCGTCTGCGGTTCATGAAGGCTCCCGATGTGCAATGGCACGCGCGCCCCGGGTCATCGCGCTCGCTACCGCGCGCCGCATGGGCACGAAGCCTGATAACTCGAAGTGGCTCAGCAAGTTGGACATAGTCAGGATTCCTGAAGCGGATGAGACGGTCGGGCGACAGTCAGCAAGATGCCGCGCGCGGGACCACGCGCGCGGCAGACCGGTCAAAGCGTGCTTGCGCTCGCGCGCGCATGCGGGCGGCCGACGAGCAGAAAGTGGACGAACGAGACGAGCGGGAAAGCTAGCGCGACGACCGCGATGAGCGTCCAGCCACCATGTTCGTACAGCGTGCTTGCCAGCGCCGAGCCGAGCGCGCCACCGACGAAGATGCTCGTCATGTAGAGCGCGTTGAGGCGGCCGCGGCTCGCCGCGTGAAGCGCATAGATTTCCCGCTGCCCGAGGACCATGTTCATCTGTACGGCGAAGTCCAGCACGATGCCCGTGACGACAAGACCGTACACGCCGAACGCCGGATGAATCAGCGCGGGCGTGTAGGCCAGCGCGGCAGCGATCAGGGCGATGAACGTGGCCCGCACGGAGTGGCCCGCGTCGGCAAGGCGACCGGCGACCGGCGCGGACGTCGCGCCGATGGCGCCGACCAGCGCGAAGACTGCGATGGCCGACTGCGAGAGGCCGTAGTGGCGCGTGAGCTCGATGGGCACGGCGGTCCAGAACAGGCTGAACGAGGCGAACATCAGCCCTTGATAGAGGGCTCGGTGGCGTAGCACGGGCATGGTGCGCACGAGATGCAGCAGCGAACCGATGAGTTCGAAATAGGACGCCTGGTGCTCGGGCTGGCGGCGCGGAATGGTCAGCGCGAGGATGGCTGTGACCAGCGCCATGAGCACGGCGGCGGCGGCGAACACGAAGCGCCAGCCGAAATGGTCGGCGACGACGCTCGAGAGCGGGCGCGCGAGCAGGATGCCCAGCAGCAGGCCGCTCATGATCGTACCGACGATGCGGCCGCGCGCATGATCGGGCGCGAGGTGCGCCGCTAGTGGAATGAGGATCTGCACGGCAACGGAGCTGAAGCCGATCAGCAGCGAAAGGGCGAGGAACCAGCCCGGGGAGTGCACGAGCGAGGCCGCCGCGAGGCTCGCAATCGACACGAGGGCCGTCGTGATCATGAGCTTGCGGTTTTCGAGCAGATCGCCGAGCGGCACGATGAAGAACAGGCCGAGCGCGTAGCCGATCTGCGTGAGCGAGACGATCAGGCTCGCAGAACCGGCGGACATGTGCAGCGACGGGCCGATCAGTTCGGTGATCGGCTGCGCGTAGTACAGGTTGGCGACAATCGCACCGCAACTGAATGCGAACAACGCGATGAGTCCCTGGGTGAGCTTGATTGCCTGCGTCTTGTGGCCAAGCGTGCTCGAGGGCGTGGGCATGATGGTTCCTTGAACGATGTAGTCACTGTGGCGGGCGGTTCGATCCTCGACAGCAGCCGGTGCCCGTCGCCGCGACACCGGAACGGCAGAGGCGATGTCGGTTGCGTAAAGCTTAGGCACTTGTCGGCGTCGCCGGAATACACCCGCGGCGCAACCGCCCGTTGCTTTCCTCGCAACGTAAAGGCTGCGATCCTGTCCGTCTGCGTGCCCCTCTGTGCCGCAGCAGGTCCCGTGGCGGCGCTCCTGCCGCAGCGCCCGCGTCCTCGTGACGCTGGAAGAGTGTCACGATGCGCCTGAAAAGTCTTGAATCTGACTGTTAATTGTTGCGCGCGCCCGCAGCGCACCGGCGCTGAAAGCCTCACGAAATGATCGGACGATAAAAAAGGGGTGCGCTTGCGGCTTTCAGCGGCTGCGTCCGGGGACGCGCTGGCATAATCGCCGTCATGGACAAGCTACTCGCGCTCAACACCCTCCTCGAAGTCGCCGACGCCGGCGGTTTCGCCAAGGCCGCCCAGCGTCTTGGCGTGGCGACGTCGTCGGTCACGCGGCTGATGGACGCCCTCGAGGCCGCGCTCGGCACGGCGCTGCTTACGCGAACGCCCCGCCGCGTCAGCCTGACCGAAGCGGGCACTGCGTACGTGGAGCAGGTCTCCAGGATCCTCGACGACCTCGCCGAGGCCGACGAGAGCGTGCTCGACAGCGGCGCCGCGCCGGCCGGCGCGCTGCGCATCACAGTGCCGTCCGTCTATAACCGCATCGTGCTCGCGCCGCATCTCGCGGCGTATCTGCGCGAGTATCCGCGCGTCGCCCTGGATGTCGTGGTCGCCGATCATTTCGTAGACCTTGCTGTCGAGCGCATCGACGTCGCGGTGAGAATCGGACTGCCGTCGGGGGATCCCAATCTCATCGTCAAGAAGCTGGCCGGGAACCCGCGCATCGTCGTCGCGAGCCACGAGTATCTCGAACGCGCGGGCATGCCCCGGCATCCCGGCGAAATCGCGCAGCACGAATGCGTGCGCATCGCGTATGGCGGTAGTTATCGCGCGCACCAGGCCTGGACGTTCTCGCGCGGCGATGTCGAAGAGAAGGCGAACGTGCGTGGGCGGCTCATTTCCAATAACCTCGACATGCTGCTGGAAGCGGCGCTGGCCGGCCAGGGACTGGCACTCCTGCCCGCGTGGCTCGTGAACGACCATGTCCGCGCGGGCCGCCTGATGCACTGCCTTGCCGACTGGAGCGTGACGCCGCACAACGGCGACGCCGTCGCTTATGCCGCGTATCTTCCCAACCGGCGTCATTCGACCAAGGTGCGTGCATTACTGCAATTTCTCGAGGCGCGGGTGAGGCAGGAAGCGGGCTAGGGTGCCGCGTGCTTCGCGGGATCCGCGTCGTAGTTCAGCGGAATCCATCTATATCCGCCGCCGTCCGGGCGAACGTGCCCGAGACCGGGAAACGCGATGTGAGCGGCCCCGACCACGTAATGCTGATTCGCGGCCAATGCCAGCAGGTCGTAGCGGGTTTGCTGGGCGGCGGAAGCGTCCGAGTCGTACTCGACCGTGGCGGCCGGATCGCGCAGCTGGATCGAAGCAACGTGGATCACGTCGCCCCACACGAGCAACGTTTGATTTCCGCTTTGCACGACGTAGGCCGTGTGGCCCGGCGTATGGCCAGGCGCCGCGAGCGCGTGGATGCCGGGTGCAACCACGGCGTCGCCGTCGAACGGCTGGAAGCGCCCTGTGGCGACGTACGGCGCAACCGATTGCGCTGCCGCGTCGAAGAACGAACTGAGGAAGGCCGGCGCTGCGCCCTTGTTGCGCGCGTCGAGCCAATAGTCAGCTTCACGGCGTGACGCCCGCACGACGGCGTTGGGGAAGGCCGCCTTCCCGTTCAGATTGACGCCGCCCACGTGATCCTTGTGCATATGCGTGAGCAGTACCAGGTCGACCTGTTCCGGCCGATAGCCCGCTGCCCGCAGGTTGGCGAGCAGGCGGCCGCAACAGTCGCCGTAGAGCACGCCCGCGCCCGTGTCGATCAGGATGAGCTGACTGCCCGTATTGATGAGAAACGCATTGATGGACCCCTGCACGGGCATCGAAAGATCGTCGCTTGCCAGATCGTGGTTGACCTGGTCGCGCGTTACGTTCGTCATGACGGTGTCGACGGGAAAGTCGTGTGTACCGTCGAGGAGGGTGGTGACCTCGTACGAACCCAGCATCATCCGGTAGAAGCCCGGGCCCTGGGTACGCACTTCCGGCGCCGCCGCATGCGCGGACTGGACGAGCAAGAACAGGAAACACAGTGCCGGCGCGAGGTAAATCGCGCACGCAGCGAGCATGCGCGATTGCGCGACGCGCCGTGCAGCTGAATCGTGGATCGGGATGGCGTCCATAGGATAGGGAGAAGTTGAGGGCAGCGGATCGGGTTATCGCTGGCATCGATTCTCGTCGGCAACCTGTTGGGGCAAAAGTAAAGTGTTCTGAATCATCCTTTTTGGAAAGCGCAGACGCGCCATGACGCGAGAATTCAGAACAATTCAGAGGCCATTAAGGCGTGCGGCTCCGAGTGCTGTCAGTATGGAAGGCCCCGTGCTAGCCGTTTCAGGCACTGCCTTTTCTCGCGAGCAGCAGCGCGCAAACAATGCCAGTTGCCGCGCATGCCGCATGCGAGCCGGGAAAACAATCGCGACTCGAATTTGAGAGCGGCGGCAAGCGCACGCGGCGCCCGACCACCAGGCAAGACGCATATGATCGACGCAGACGATACGAGCACAAGCACGCAGTCACCCGAATCCGAACACCCGTTTTCGTCGCTGGAACATCGGCGGCACCAGATGTTTCCCCGCCTTTCCAGCGCGGAGATCCATAGCGCGAGCCGCTTTGCACGCCGCAAGGCGTTCAAGGCCGGGGAGATGATCTTCGAAACCGGGCGTGTGGCAGAAGGGTTGCATATCCTGCTGAGCGGCCGCGTCCGAATCGACTCACGCGACGCACAGGGGAGCACGACGCTCATCACCGAGCATCGCGACGGGCATTTCATGGGCGAGATGGTGCAGCTCACCGGCAAGCCGTCCCTCGTCGACGCCATCGCGCTAACCGACTGCGACACACTCGTGCTAAAGCCCGAGCAGTTGCGCTCGCTCATCGTCGCGGACGCACAGCTCGGCGAGCACATCATGCGGGCGTTGATCCTGAGGCGTCTTGGCCTCATCGAGCAGGGACTCGGGCCCATTATCGTCGGCTTTGGCGATGACGCGCGTCTTGTCCGGCTGCAAGGCTTCCTGCGGCGCAACGCGTATCCCGCAGCCGTAATCGATGCGCGCAACGATTCGGAAGCCGTACGGTTTCTTGCCGGGCTCACTTCGAAGCCCGAAGATTTCCCCCTTGTCTTTTGCCCGGACGGAACGGTCCTGCGCGCGCCGGATGAAGTGGAACTCGCCACGCGGCTTGGCCTAGTGCCGACTTTCTGTGCTTCGCAGTGCTACGACATCGCGATCGTCGGAGCCGGGCCGGCAGGTCTCGCGGCGGCGGTTTACGCCGCATCGGAAGGGCTATCGGTGGTGGTGTTCGATCGGCGTGCGCCGGGTGGCCAGGCTGGCGCGAGCGCACGCATCGAGAATTATCTGGGCTTTCCGACGGGCATCACGGGGCAGGCGCTCGCGGCGCGCGCATTCCAGCAGGCGCTGAAGTTCGGCGCCCACGTCGCCATTCCGACTGCGGTCGAGCGTATCGAGCGCACGTCCGGCAAGTTCGCGCTAGCGCTTTCCGATCGGCAATGCGTTCGGGCGCGCGCAGTCGTGGTGGCGAGCGGAGCGGCGTACCGGAGGCCTTCCGTGCCAGGCTTCGAGGATTTCGAAGGCAGAGGCATCTACTACTGGGCGTCACCCATCGAAGCGCGTCTCGTGCGAGGCCAGGACATCGTGCTGATCGGCGGCGGCAATTCGGCGGGGCAGGCTATCGTGTTTCTCGCCAACTTCGCAAGAAGCGTACGCGTGCTGATTCGACGGCAGAATCTCGAAGCCACGATGTCGCGCTACCTGATCGACCGCATCGGCGCCCTGCATAATGTTTTGATTTGCGCGGACTGCGCTCTCGAATCGCTGGAGGCGAGCAACGGAAGTCTCGAGCGCATTCAGATCCGGCACCGGGACGCGGGCTGCGAGAGCATCGAGACCCGGCATCTTTTCCTGTTCATCGGCGCCGACCCAAAATCCGACTGGCTGACATCTATCGGCGTACAACTGGACGAGCACGGATTTGTCATGACCGGTCCGTCCGACTCTGGCAACCGCACGGGCTGCCTCCCCCTCGAGACGAACGTGCCAGGGCTCTTCGCCATTGGCGATGTGCGCTCGGGCGCGGCGAAACGCGTGGCCTCGGCGGTAGGCGATGGCGCGGCGGTAGTAGGGCAGATACATGCCTGGCTCAGCCGGTGCGCGGAGAAAAGCAACGATTCCTGAGGTATGCATGCGGGGCTGGCGTAACCGAAGCCCTACCGACCGGCACCACGCCTTATGGTTCGAGCAGGCGAAGCAAACGCAACTCCTCGAGATCGAGTTCGGATTCGATGCGATGCAAGACCGCATCGTCGACCTTGCCGACGCGGTGCAGGTCGAGCAGCGTCGCGCGCGACACGCCGACGAGTTCGAGCTCGACGCGCAGGAAGCGCGCGCGATCCTCGACCCGTTCAACGCCTGACGTGTGCGCGTCCTGGTTCGCGCTCACGCGGATCCGGTATTCGGCGCGCAGCCGCTCGAGGGTTGCGCGTTCGACACCGGACACGCGCTTGCCGATATCGTCGAGTGCGGCAAGGGACGCACCGAACGTTTGCGCGCGCGCCTCGTGCTCGGACATGGTGTGACGCGCGGCCGGGCGCAGCTTCAGCAGCCGGATGAGTGGCGCAAGACTACCGCCCTGCACGACGAGCGTCGCGATGATGAGCAGGAAAGTGCTGAACACGATCAGGTCGCGGCCCGGGAAATTGCCCGGCAACGCAATCGCGGCGGCAAGACTCACGACACCTCGCATGCCGGCCCATCCCAGCACGACGGCCTCCGCGAACGACCATGGCTGACCACCCGCGCGTCTTGCGCGCAACCGGCTCGGCAGCCAGACCGCAGCGAACACCCAGACGAGGCGCGCGACGATTGCCGCCGCTGTCGCGGGCAACGCGACGCGCAACCCGGCCGCCAGCACGGTGCTTTCGTGATGCACGCCCGCGAGAATGCCATGGAGCGCGAGGCCGATCAGGATGAAGACGAGCGCATCGAGTGCGAACACGATCGCTTCCCAGGTCGCCTTGGCCTTGATGCGCATGTCGGCGTCGAAGACGCGGTGCTGGCGCACGCCGAGCACGAGACCGCAGGTCACCACCGAGAGCACGCCTGAGCCGTGCACGGCCTCGGCGATGCCATAACTCGCCCATGCCATCAGGAAGGTCACGACGATGCCGAGCATCGGATCGCGCAGACGCGGCAGCACCCAGCACATGGCTTGGCCGCACGCGAGACCGACCGCGACGCCGATCAGCGTCAGCGCAAAGAACAGCCCCGTTGCGCTCGCGACGGTGATCGTGGCCGCGAGCGCGGCGGAAACCGCCATCTGATAGAGCAGCAGCCCCGATGCGTCGTTCACGAGGCTCTCGCCTTCGAGCACAGCCACGAGTCTTGCGGGCAGTGGATGGCGCTGGAGGATCGCCTTCGCGGCGACCGCATCGGGTGGCGAGACGATCGCGCCAAGCGTGAAGCATGCAGCCCACGGCAGGTCCGGATTGAAGGCGCGCACCGCGACGGCAACGGCAACGGTTGTGAACGTGACCGCACCGAGCACGAGCGAGGTAATGGTGCCGAGTTCCTGCCTGAATTCCTTCCATGCCGTATAGAACGAACTCGACATCAGCAGCGGCGGCAGCACGGCCGCGAGCAGCAAGTCGGGATCCATGTCGGGAACGCGCTTGCCAGCGACCGCAATTACGCAGCCGCCCAGCAGGAGCACGACGGCAGGCGGGATTGAGACGCGCTCGGCGAGCCAGGTGAGCGCGCCCGCACCGCAGATCAGCAGCAGGAGGTAATGAAATAGCTCGACGTTATTCATTCGCGTGCAAAGGGTTATGCAGCGCGCAAACGAGTGTATGGCGACGCGTCACGACGTTTGCTGATCTTTTGCCGCGGCGTCGGCTACGTGAGCGCCCGGTAGCGAGCCGAACATGTGCTGGCTGCACTTTGCTTCACGCCAGGCCGCACCCGGCTTGAGGCCCGAGAGCATCCGGCGCGCGAGCGGAAGGATCTGCTCGCCGGCCAGCATACCGAGCAGTCCAATCAGCGCGATCGTGGGCGGCGCGGGCGACTGCACGCTAATCGCGTAATAGACGACACCGATAAGAACGCCGGCGAGCAGCGAAAGAATATAGGGTTTCATGATACGAATCTCGTTGATGACCGGCGCATGGAGGCGTTATGCACAGCGACCTTTCGGAAAGGGTATCGGGTTTTCAGAAGCGGGAAAAGACGCGTTCAGATTAATTAAGGGTAAATTTTCTGGAATTAGATTAATTCCATTTTTTAGTTGTTGATATTCCGCTTTAGCGTGTCAAATAAGTGCAGCTGGCCGACGAACTCGCCAGTGCAATACATCCTGGTCGCCTCCCGGTCATATCCGCGAGGTAGCGTTTCCCTCCCGGTTCAAAGGAAACTTGTGTCATGAGCAATCCTAAACTTGAAGTCCTCACCCCGCAGAACAGCCAGCTGATCATCATCGATCAACAACCGCAGATGGCCTTTGGCGTGCAGTCGATCGACCGCCAGGTGTTGAAGAACAACGTCGTTGCGCTAGCCAAGGCGGCCAAGGTATTCAATATCCCGACCACGATCACCACCGTCGAAACGGAAAGCTTTTCGGGCTATACGTATCCCGAAGTGCTCGACGTGTTTCCGGACCACAAGCTGCTTGAGCGTACGTCCATGAATTCGTGGGACGACCAGAAGGTTCGTGACGCGCTCAAGGCGAACGGACGCAAGAAGGTGATCGTGGCGGGCCTGTGGACGGAAGTCTGCAATACGACGTTTGCGCTGTGCGCCATGCTCGAAGGCGACTACGAAATCTACATGGTGGCCGATGCGTCGGGCGGGACGTCGAAGGATGCGCACGACTTCGCGATGCAGCGCATGGTTCAAGCCGGCGTCGTGCCCGTCACGTGGCAACAGGTCATGCTCGAGTGGCAGCGCGACTGGGCCCACCGCGAAACGTACGACGCGGTCATGGCGATTGCGAAGGAGCATTCGGGCGCATACGGCATGGGCGTCGACTATGCGTACACGATGGTCCATAAGACTGCGCAACGCACGGCTGTGCCGCACGAATTGCTCGCGGCGGTGCCGGCGAAGTAATCGCGTTCGTCTTGGCTGCGCAGGCCGGAGCGGCGCGTTCCGTGCGAACGTGCCGCTTCGCCAGGCGCATGAGGGCTGACGTTTTCACCGTTCGGACATTGCCCACGGCGCATGGGCCAGGTGTTCGACAAGGAAATCGAGCAGTGCGATGACGCGCGTGGTGCGCAGCATGCCTGGCGGTGTGACTAGATTCACGTTGATGTCGTCGATTGCCCAGTCGCGCATGACGTGCTCGAGCTCGCCGCGCTTTAGCGCGTCCCACACCAGAAACTCCGGTTGAAGGGCGATGCCCTGACCGGCGAGCAGTGCAGGCATGATCACGTCGGCGTTGTTGGTGCGAAGGCGCCCGCGCACGGACTGGGCATGTTCGTCATGCGACGTCTCGTTGCGAAAGCGCCAGTACTCCGGCGTCGGCAGGTTCGTGTGGGTCAGGATCGCGTGCTGTTCGAGTTCGCGCGGATGAGCGGGACGTCCATGCCGCTCGAGATAGGCGGGTGCTGCGACGAGCGGGCGGCGCACGGCGCAGAGGCGGCGCGAACGCAGCGAGGAATCGCCTAGTTCGGCAATGCGGATTGCGACGTCGAAGGCGCCCGCCACGATGTCGACCAGACGGTCGGTGAGCATGAGTTCGACGTCGACGCCCGGAAAGCGCGCGAGAAAGTCGGGAAGCAGCGGCGCGAGATAGCGCAGGCCAAACGACATCGGCGCGCTCACGCGCACGACGCCGTGCGGTTCGATCGCAAGCGCGGACGCTTCGCTTTCGAAGACCTCCGCGTCGGCGAGCAGTTGCATCGCGCGCTCGCGCAGTTGTTCGCCGGTGGGCGTGAGCGAAAGCTTACGCGTTGTGCGGTAAAGCAGCATGGTGCCGAGCTTTTTTTCGAGGCGGGCGATGGCCTTGGAGACGGTCGGCTGCGAAATGCCGAGCAGGTTGGCGGCCTTGGCGAACGAGCCGGTTTCGGCCACGCGCGAGAAGATGACCCAGGCTTCGAGATCAGGGAGATTTTGCATGTTGGGGCAGGTGGCAATCGAAACGACGGACGTTGGGCGAACCGGCTTGAGCGATAAGGATAACTGAATACTGTCGTACCGAATGTACAACGGATCCCGGCGGTACGAACCGGGATGCAACGAGCCGCATCTTAATCCTTCGAAGAGTCTGACCGTATGGAACCGTATCTCGTATCGCTCGGTGCTGGTGTGCTCGCCGGCGTGATCTACAGCGTCATCAAGGTCCGCTCGCCGGCACCGCCGCTGGTCGCCCTCGTCGGTTTGCTGGGCATGGTGATCGGCGCGCAGGCCATCCCAGCCCTCAAGCCATTGTTCGGCTTTTAATCGCAGTACGTGAAGCGAGGAAACGCACATGTGTGCAACCGCTACTCATCCTGATCTTATTCTGCATAACGGACGGTTCACTACACTCGACCGTTCGAACCCGCTCGCCACTGCCGTGGCGATCGCCGATGGCCGCTTCGTGGCGGTGGGCAGCGATGCCGAGGTCATGCCGCTCGCGGGCATCGCGACCCGAGTCGTCAATCTCGGCGGCCGGCCGGCACTGCCAGGCTTGATCGATAACCACTTGCATCTGATTCGTGGTGGTCTCAACTACAACATGGAATTGCGCTGGGACGGCGTTCGCTCGCTCGCCATTGCCATGGAAATGCTCAAGCAGCAGGTTGCGATCACGCCCGCGCCACAATGGGTACGCGTGGTCGGAGGCTTCACCGAGCATCAGTTCGAAGAAAAGCGTCTGCCGACCATCGAAGAACTCAACGCTGTCGCGCCCGATACGCCCGTATTCATTCTGCATCTGTACGATCGCGCGCTGCTCAACGCAGCGGCCCTGCGCGTCGTTGGCTATACGAAGGAAACACCCGAGCCGCCGGGCGGAACGATCCTGCGTGACGGTGCTGGCAACCCAACCGGGCTGTTGCTCGCGAATCCCAATGCGTCAATTCTTTACGCGACGCTCGCGAAAGGTCCGAAACTGCCGACCGAGTATCAGTACAATTCGACGCGCCATTTCATGCGCGAGCTCAATCGCCTTGGCGTGACCGGCGCAATCGACGCGGGCGGCGGCTCGCAGAATTATCCCGACGATTATGAAGTCATCCGCAAGCTTCATGAAGCGGGTGAGATGACGGTGCGCATCGCGTACAACCTCTTCACGCAAAAGCCGAACGCCGAAAAAGAAGACTTCGTGAACTGGACCCGCACAGTCAAGTATCACGATGGTTCGGACTACTTTCGTCACAACGGCGCGGGCGAGATGCTCGTGTTTTCGGCTGCCGACTTCGAGGACTTCCGCGTCGCGCGCCCTGAACTGCCGCCTGGGATGGAAGGCGAACTCGAAGGCGTGGTGCGCGTGCTCGCGCAGAACCGCTGGCCGTGGCGACTGCATGCCACGTACGACGAAACCATCAGCCGCGCGCTCGACGTGTTCGAGAAGGTCAACCAGGATATTCCGCTCGCGGGCCTCAACTGGTTCTTCGATCACGCGGAAACCGTTTCTGATCGCTCGATGGACCGCATCGCGGCTCTGGGCGGAGGCATCGCGGTCCAGCATCGCATGGCCTACCAGGGCGAGTACTTCGTCGAGCGCTACGGTGCGCAGGCGGCGGAAGCCACACCGCCCGTCGCGAAGATGCTCGCCAAGGGCATCAAGGTCTCGGCCGGCACCGACGCCACGCGCGTGGCGTCGTACAACCCCTGGGTCTCGCTCGCGTGGCTCGTGAGCGGAAAGACGGTCGGCGGCTTGCGCATGTATCCGCAACGCAATCTGCTCGATCGTGAAACGGCCCTGCGCATGTGGACAGAGTACGTCACCTGGTTTTCGAACGAAGAGGGCCGCAAAGGCCGCATCGCGGTCGGACAGCTTGCGGACCTGATGGTGCCGGACCGAGACTTCTTTGCGTGCGCCGAAGACGATATCGCCGCCACGACGGCATTGCTCACGGTGGTCGGCGGCAGGATCGTCTGGGGCGCGGGCCCGTTCTCACAGTACGACGCGTCGATTCCTCCCGCCATGCCGGACTGGTCGCCCGTGCGCCAGTACGGCGGCTATGGCGCGTGGGGCGCGTCACAACGCGAGGGCGCGCCGCTGCAGCGTGCCGCGGCGGCAGCGATGTGCGCTTGCGCGAATGCCTGCGACGTTCATGGCCATGGCCACGCGAGCGCATGGGGCAGCACGTTGCCGACGTCGGATGCCAAGGGCTTCTGGGGCGCGTTTGGCTGCTCCTGCTGGGCGATCTGATATGAGCGCGCTGAGCGGCAGTCGCAACCCCGCATGGGTGCGTGCGCTGCTTTCGCAGTGGTGGGTCGCGCCGCTCACGCGCCTTGCGCTGGTGTCCGCCTGGCTCATCGGCGGCGTCAACAAGGCGCTGCACTTCGGCAGCGCCATCGCGGAGCAGGCGCATTTCGGCCTTCATCCGCCCGCACTCTGGGCAGCGCTTGCGGTCGTGGTCGAGATCGGCGGTTCGGTTTGCGTGGTGCTCCGTCGCTTCACGTGGCTTGGCGCGGGCGGCCTCGGTATGCTGACGGTCGTGGCGATACTGGTCGCCAACGACTTCTGGAATCAGACCGGCACCCCGCGTTTCATCGCGCTCAACAGCTTTTTCGAGCATATGGGGCTGATCGCAGCGCTCGTGCTCGCGACCATGCTCGGCGATGTGCAACCTGAGTCCGGCAACAGCCGAGCATGATCGATCGGCAAAATGAAACATCAAGGAAATCCCGTTATGAAAGCTATTCGCTCTGTATTCGTTGCCCTGATGATCGCGGGCGGTCTCGTCACCGCGCCAGCGTCGTTCGCGAAGCCGCCGGTGCTGCCGGCCCAGGCGCCGTGGGTCGCGGTCGGTCCGCAGTACGACACGACTCACGTCTATGTCGCGCCGGAGGATTTCGATAAATTCACCGACAGCTTCGTGGCGACGTTTGGCGGCAGCAAATCGAAGCAGGGCGTGTTCCAGGTCACGCCGACGCCGAGCCAGACGATGTCGCAACTCGTCTTCACGCCGGTGGGCACGATCTCCGTGTTCGGCTTCAAGACGCCAATTCCCTGGCCGTTCGGCGCGGAGCGCACGGGCTACCTCGTGACCGACATGGACGCGGCGATGAAGTCGGCGCGCGCGCTCGGTGCGGACGTGGTCGTCGACACGTTCCCCGACCCGATCGGCCGCGACGCGGTCGTCACGTGGCCGGGCGGTCTCAACATGCAACTCTACTGGCATACGCAGGCGCCGCATTACGATGCACTCCAGACCGTGCCTGAGAATCGCGTGTACGTGTCGCCGCAAAGCCTGCACAAGCTGGTTCACGCCTATGTCAACTTCTCGCACGGCAAGGTCGTGTCCGACGAAGCAAACGCGCCAGGTGTCGAAATCGGACGGCCGAACGAAACGTATCGCCGCATCCGTATCGAATCGGGCTTCGGCAAGATGACCGTGCTCGTTACCGATGGCCATCTGCCTTACCCGTTCGGGCGGGAAATGACGGGCTACGAAGTATCGAATCTCGCCGGGACGCTGGAGAAGGCGAAGGCCGCCGGCGTGAGCGTGCTCGTGCCGCCGTTCTCCTCGGACGGCCGCAATGCCGCGATCGTCCAGTTCCCGGGTGGCTATATCGCCGAGATTCACGACAAAGCGGCGAAATGAAACACGAGGACACGATCCTCGCCGCCATCGCCGGCTTCGTCGACACGCTGAGCTTCGTCGCGTTGTTCGGGCTGTTCACCGCGCACGTCACTGGCAACTTCGTGCTGATCGGGGCCGGCGTAGCAGGCTACGGCCAGGGCGTCCTGCTCAAGCTGATCGTGTTTCCCGCGTTCGTCGGCGGCGTCGTTCTCAGCAGCCTGCTCGTGCGATCGCTATCCGAAGCGCATGCACGTCAGGGCGCGCGCCTGCTCCATTCGGTGCAGGCCCTGCTCATGCTCGGCTTTTGCCTCGCGGGCGTCTGGGCGACGCCGGTCAGCCAGCCCGACAGCCTGCCGGTCATCGCGGCCGGCGTGGTCGGTGCGTTCGCGATGGGCGTGCAGAACGCGCATCCGCGCCTGATCCAGCGTCCCGGCGTGCCGAATACCGTGATGACGGGCAACGTCACCCAGGCGATTCTGGACGTAGTCGACATGATGTCCACGAGTACGGCCGAGAGCGCGCGCGACGTGGCGCGCGCGCGCTTCGGGAAGATGATGCCAGCCATCGTTGCATTTGCAATCGGCGCGGTGGCTGGTGCGCTGGGGCTGCGCTATCTGGGCTTCTGGGCGCTGCTCGCGCCGGCGTGTGCGCTTGCGGGGCTCGCGTTGAGGACAGGCGAACACGAGCGCGCGGCGACGCCGGGGCATACGTGAATCAAGGCGGCCCGGAGCGTTGCCGCGATTACGCCTGCCGCGTGAGCCGGCCGGGCAAATCCAACCACAAGCCGGCAACGGCCAGGGAAACTCATGGTATCGAGCACGATGCGCGGGCGGCGCTTCGAGAAGGCCGCCAGCGTGACGGCCATCGCAGGGCTGTTGCTGACGGGCGCAGATGCGGCGCTCGCGGAAACCGCCGCGCAACCCGCTGCGGGGACGAGCCTCGCGGCCGACCCGGCGGATACAGCAAGTACGGCCACCAGCGCGGCGCCGCAAAACGGTAGTGCTTCGGCTGCGGCGTGCAACGTCAAACGTCCTGTAGTGATGTTCAATCGCTGGCAGGAAGACTGGTCCGTGCTCGCCAATCCGTGCGTTGCGCGCAAGCCGCTCGACGGCCTCAAGTACATCCCGCTCGGCGGCGACCCCTCGTCGTATCTTTCGCTCGGCGCGAACCTGCGCGAGCGGATCGAAAGCAACAACGCGCCGCTGTTCGGCATCGGTTCCGCGCAGTCGGACACATACCTTATCCAGCGCGTCGAGGTGCATGCCGATGCGCATCTTGGCCAGCACTGGCAGTTCTTCGTGCAGCTCGAGGACGCTCGTCCGTTTGGCAAGAACACGGTGACACCGGTCGACAAGAATCCGCTCGATGTCGAGCAGGCATTCGTTACCTATACCGGGGCGCTCGGCGGTGGCACGGTCAAGGTTCGCATTGGCCGCCAGGAAATGGCATTCGACTTGCAGCGTTTCATTTCCGTGCGTGATGGTCCGAACGTTCGCCAGGCGTTCGACGCAGTCTGGGCCGACTACGAATATCAGAAGTGGCGCTTCATTGCGTATGCAACTCAGCCCGTGCAGTACCGCGACGCGACGGTATTCGACGACGTGTCGAACCGCGATCTGACCTTCAGCGGCGTGCGCTTCGAGCGACAGTCGGTTGGTCCCGGCGATCTCTCCGGCTACTGGTCGCTCTACAGCCGCAGCAACGCGCGCTATCTCGACGCCAGCGGCGCTGAGCGCCGTGATGTCTGGGACTTGCGTTACACCGGCACGCAAGGCCACTTCGACTGGGATATCGAAGGCATGTTCCAGACGGGAACGGTCGGGAATAACACGATCAGCGCGTGGGCGATCGGCTCGATCGCGGGTTACAAGCTCGACATGCCATGGTCGCCGCACGTGGGGCTGCAAATCGACGCGGCTTCAGGTGACCGGCATCCCGGCGACGGTCGCATTGGCACTTTCAATCCGCTATTTCCGAACGGTTACTACTTCACGCTCGCCGGCTATACCGGCTATTCGAACCTGATTCACGTGAAGCCTTCCATCACGCTCAAACCGACCGCGAATCTAGCGCTGCTCGGCGCGCTGGGTTTCCAGTGGCGCGAGACGACCGGCGACGCCGTGTATCAGCAGGGCAGTCAGGTTGTGCCTGGCACGGCAGGCAAGGGCAGTCTGTGGACCGGCATGTACGTGCAGTTGCGCGCGGACTGGACAATTGCGGCGAACCTCATTGGTTCGATCGAAGCCGTGCACTTCCAGGTCGGGAACACGATCCGCCAGGCCGGCGGCCACAATGCCGACTACGCCGGTATCGAACTCAAGTATGGCTGGTAGAACTCACCGAACGTCGACGGCACAGTCACGCATGCGCAGGGCGTCACGATCTCACCCACCTGAGACTTCGTCGACGCACGTCTATGGCAAGCTGCAAATGCGGTGCCGTTCAGATGGCGTCTTGGCCGGCAAGTTGTCGGCCATTGCCGACATTGGGGGTGGTGGGTTCTACGTCGGCAATGCGCGGGAATGCTGTCGGTGGCAGTATCGAGCGGCCCGACGTCAGCTTCCTGCATCAGCGAACTCACACTTTCGACCCGAAGTGGTCCTCCGATGCATCATGCTGCCAACGGCTCGTCTCAAATCTACCTCGGTCATTCGTTCGAGCAGACTTAACGATGCGAGCCAGCGGGACGGCTATGGGCATGGACGCCGATGATTCATGAACGGAAGAGGCGCACCTAAAGTGAGCTTCTTGTTCTGGCTCTCGACTCAGCGCTCGGCTTGCTGCTGCCTGAGGTATGTGTCGAGCGCGTCCATCGTTCCGCCCCAGCCTTGAGACATGCTGGCGTGCGCCGCGTCGAAGATGGCTTCCTCGGCTTCGCTGGCATCCAGAGCGCGCCACTCAAGGCGCATTAACGTGCCACTATCGATTTCGCTTAGCGTGGTTGTCGAGAGCGTATAGAGTGGCCATTGCCCCGACATCGGATGTCGTGTCACACCGCCGTCGGCATCACTAAACTGCACGATGACGACAATGCGCTCAGGGGGTGTCAATTCGCGGAACGTCCATTTGCCCCACATCGCCGGGGCGTCGGGCGCGTTCTGCGGCTTCATCGCGTAGTGGAACTCGCCACCGACGCGCGCGTCCACTGTGCAGTGGGACATTTCCATTCCCGGCGGACTCATCCACTTACTCAAATGCTCGGCTTCAGTCAACGCGGCGTACACGAGTTCGCGCGGCGCAGAGAAGCGACGCTCCAGGATGAAGGGTGCAGACACTTTTTCAGTCATGGTTGCGGGGTTTCCTGGTTCGGGTTGAAGATATTCTGGAAGTCTTGGCGTCGGGCTTTTCGGTGTTCTTGACCGGCGCCTGTTGCAGTTGCTGCAAGTAGCTGTCGAGCTGCCCGAGGCGCTGTTCCCACAGGGCACGGTATTGCAGCGCCCAGTCGGCCGCCTCCTTTAGCGGCTCGGGCACGATGCGACAAGGACGAAACTGACGGTCTCTTCCCTGCGCAATGAGTCCTGCATGTGCGAGAACACGCAGGTGCTTGCTGATTGCGGGCGGACTCAAGTCGAAAGGCTCGGCCAGATCACCTACCGTCGCTTCTCCTTGCGCAAGCCTCGCGAGGATGGCGCGCCGCGTCGGGTCGGCCAGCGCGGCGAAGGTGGCACTCAGATGATCCGATTCCAATTACTTTTCCATTTGGTTAATTAGCCGATTGGAAAAGTATAGGCGGAGCCAATTTCTCATGTCAATCCACCTTCAGCCGCTGGACCCACGTGCGGCCTCGGCGGTTTCCGCCATTTTCTGTGCATTAAGTGCCAGAATTGCGCTTACCCCACTCTACGTATGGGCGGTGACAACATAAAATTGGAAACGCATCGCCTGCCCATAGACGGCTGGGGCACTCGTGTTGCAACGTGGGCTTGGCGAAATCGGTCCCACACCATCATGCCTTTAGCACTGTTGCACCGGGTACAAGTAGTCATAGTTCGTCCAACGTCCCGTTTGTGGCCCCTGTGAGACCATCGTTGGGATTCGTCGCAACGCTGAAAAAGGAGAAAGTGAATGAAGGCTATTCAGGCAATCAAACTAGCCGGTGGCGCATTGATCGTCGCCGTTTCGATCAGCGCATGGGCGCAGGGGAACGAAACGAGCGCGGCGCCGGCTACCTCGCAATCGTCGAAGCAGGCCAACCACGCGTTGGAGAAGAAAGTGCGTGCTGCGCTGGTTCACGCGAAGGACATCAAAACGGAAAACATTGTGATTCGTGCTCGCGGCGGCGCGGTGACGCTGGAAGGCACCGTTCCGGATGCTTCGCAGGTCGACAAAGCTGCTCAAGTCGCTCAGGGCGTTGCCGGCGTGGCCTCGGTCAAGAACGCACTGACCATCAAGGAACCGGGTCAGTAAGCCAGGCCTTTGGCGGGGCCGCCCTTTCGTTTGCGCGAGGATGCGGCTTCGCCAATCCCCCTCACATTCCGGCCAAAGTTCCCTTTAGTCCGCCGACTATTGGGATGATCCTGGTCGTTAATTTCGTCGGAAAACCAGACGACGCGAAGCGAACGGATGGGGCCGGTCGAGCGACCGATTATCGCAGGCGGGTCAATCAGCTCGACGCAAGCGATTCGAAAGTAACGCGAGGATTGTGGCGCGACCAACGGTGGTGACATCCATACCAGAGGCAAATGAAGCCTCTTCGCCTGGCGATGCGGAAAATTCAATCAACCTGATTCAACCCGGGCTATTGGTCTGTCGTCGTGCCAACTAATATTGGCAGAATCGCGCGTTGCGAAAAGAGACCTAAGTCCAATATCGCGATGCCAGCCCGTTGCCGAGATGCACGGCCTCAACTGCCGTATTCAACCGCCGAAAATGCGGTCGTCGTCGCGAACGGCCTGGCCGCTTAATGACGACGAGCTTCAGACGTTTGAGTGTCTCAGCAACGGTGCGCGTGAATGACCGTTCCTGGCGGCGGATTCAGCCGTCCCGCTCCTGCCGTTGCATGCCACACCAGACGAGCGGTTCCTTTCCAGGTTCAGTGGTCATCTGCACCTTCGCGGCAGTCGGCACGCCTGGAATACTCAGCTGGACGAAGCGGCGCGCGACGTCGCCCATGTCAGTTTGAATCTGACGCTGCCGCGCGTGGGAACGTAAAGTGAGCGAGTACGCTCCACGCCATCGAATGTCGCAACGACGCGGTAGTGGCCCGGGGGCAGCCGCGCGAACAGATAGGGGCCGGCCGATGTGCCAGTGAAGACGACCTTCCCGTCGGACCCGAATATCTGCACGGCGACACCCGACAGGTACTCGCCTGATGCGGCCGTGAATGTTGCCCGCATGCTATAGCCGGGCGCGAGCCTGCGAAGCGCAGTGGCTTCATCCTCGCCCACGCCGCCCGTGACATAGGCGATACCGCGGTCATGCCCGACCGGTATGTCGCTGCCTGGCATCTCCTGAGCAGGCGTCTTGCTGGGCGGCGCCTCAGAGGGGGGCGTCTTGTGGTCGGGTGCCTGCCGGGCAGGCGCGACCGCCTGTGCGTGGAGTCTGCTGATACCCGATTCGCAATCCAGTCCGGGTATGGTGCCATTGGGGCCGCCGAACCCGTTCATCGGACGTCCTTCCAGCAACCAACGCGGGAGGGAAAGATCTTGTGCTTTTGCGCGGGGAGTGAGTGTACCGCGCATGCGCTCCACGACGACCCGACGTTCTTCGAGCGTCGACGCACGGTGCATCTCTGTGCAGAACTCAATGCGTTCGTCGTCACTCAGCAACAGGGAGGAAATCGATTCGGGGGGCGCCTGTGACTGCTTCGCGTGCTTCCCAAAGGCTGCCGTCGATGCAGCACACACAGCGACAACCAGGACGGTTCTCGAGAGACCAGAAAATGTCGTGAACATGATGAACCTCCGGGCCAATCTCGGGAGCGCGGCGCCGGGCCCATCCCGCAGGCGTCTGTGAGAGCCTCGATTTACTTCAGACGTTTCAGACGAGCAAGGGCGGCTGACTTGTCTTTACGTGGTGAGATGTATCAGGCGCAAGTACCACCGCAGTGTAGCAAGTCGAACGGACAGGGATCGCCATGAGAGTTTGCTGGTCTTGCTGAAATCGACACATTCGAGCGCGTAGTCAAAAGTATTGTTCCGCTTAATTTATTTCTCACACCAAAGCTCTACTGGCACAGCAATTAAAAGCAGTGCTTCTCTACTCCCTGGCCGCCCCGGCATCGGCAATGCCTCGTGCTCAAAGCGGCGCAGTGCATCAAGACCCAACTGCCAGGTCGTTATCTTCCACAGAAAGTTATCAGACGATTTGCACATACCTGTCCCGGCACAGCAAATAAACAACACTCCGTAACTAATAGCTGTGCCTCAATGAAATGACACGCTACGCTCCCGTTCACGGCCTTGTTGTTCCAGCGTGGAAACTTTCCCAGTTCCTCACCAATTACTGTGGATTGCTAATGAAAAAAATACTTATTTCCAGCGCCACTGGCGCGCTTTTCGCTGCCGCGGCGTCGACGGCATTCGCACAAAGTTCGGTCACGCTGTACGGCATCGTCGACGAAGCCATCCGGTATCAGACGAATGCCGGGCCGGGCGGCAACGACCAGGTCGCCATGACCTCCGGCCCGGAAACCCACAGCCGCTGGGGCTTGAGGGGCAGTGAGGATCTGGGGGACGGCTGGTCCGCGATCTTCCGCCTCGAAAACGGGTTCGAAGCCTTCAATGGGCAACTACATGTCCCCGGCACGCTGTTCAGTCGGCAAGCTTTCGTGGGGCTGTCGAACAAGACGTGGGGCTCGCTGACTTTTGGCAGGCAATATGCGCCGGCCTACGACACCCTGGGCGATATCTTCGACCCGCTGACCGTTGGCAACTATTGGCAAAACAGCTGGATGTATAACGGCATCGGCCCGTACCTCGAAGTCAACAACTCGGTGAAGTACAAGGGTAGCTTCAGTGGCCTGGATATCAATGCCCTTTACGGTTTTGGCAACCAGCCAGGCGCGCCCGGTCTCGGCGCCACCTATGCCGTGGAACTGACTTACACGTACGGCCCGGCCATGCTCAACGCAGGCTTCCAGCAGGTTTCCGTTCCAACGTCTGCGACCGGCTCTTCGGTTGGCACCAGTGTCGGCAGCTCGATCAATGGCGCCAAGAGCAACTTCATGCACGTCAGCGGCGCGTTTCAGGTCACCCACGAAATCCGCCTCCTGGCGGGCTGGCTGCGAGGGCAGGACCAGACTGGTTTGACTGACCTCTATATGCAGCAATCTGGCGCGCCGACACTGAAGGGTGCAGGCAGCCCCAACCGTATCGACGACACCTGGTACGCAGGTGTGAACTGGCACGCCATGCCTTCGCTGCTGTTCACGTTCGCCTACTATTACGGGCAGACGCGCAATGCTGAACTGCTCGACGGAACGCTCGGCAAGGGGGTGAACCAATCGGCTACCGTTCTCGCCGAATACTCGTTCACGAAGCGCACGGAAGTCTACGGGATCACGGACTTCGCGCGCGGCACAGGCGCCTTCTCCGCCGACTACCCGGGCGGGGTCAACGGCGAGGGCGTTCCGACGAACACGATTGGCCGGACCAATCAGGTGGGCGTGGCGGTCGGACTTCGCACGATGTTCTAAAGACGCGTTCATACCCTGCGACGCGGACACCGCCTCGGGTGCCCGGGCAATCGTTGCAACGCCGGTCCGCTGTCGAGCGCGTGGCCGGCGCTCGACCGTCGATGCACAAGCCACGGTGGGCGGCGCTTGTCGGCCGCACACGGTCCGATGGTGAGCCTACGACGGATGCTTGCGTCGACCCGACTCCATCCGGCGGAAATCAACCGTCTGCTGCCATTAGATGCCGCACACGCAAAATGGCGGCTTTCCGAGTGAAATCGGCCGCTCATTCGGACTCCCCCTGAGATTCATGACCCAATAGGTAACGCCGCTCGCAGATATCCGATGTGATGGCGTCGGTTGACGACGCTTAGTATCTCTACTCATCTTGCCTGTCCAGGTACAAGGTGCCCAACGTTCATTTTTGACCTGCATCAAAGGGCTAAGGGCATACGCTTCGGTGTGTCCCAAATGAGAAATTCATTGTCCCAATTGAGAAAGTCAATTCGGATGGAAGGTCCTAACCTTGCTCTCACGCGAATCTAACGCGCGCCCAAAACGAATGGAGACAAGGAGTTCACGCATGGCCTTCAGTGAGGAGCGGCATTCCACGATTCGCAACCTGATCCTGAGAACCCAAGAGGAAAGCGATGCGAATTGAACCATTGACCTGTGCAATCGGCGCCGAACTGATCGGTGTCAATCTTGCCGATGCCGTGGTTGACCACGGCCTGTTCGCCGAGATCAAAGCTGCGCTGCTACGACATAAAGTGCTGTTCCTGCGTGATCAGAGCATCAGCCGCGCCGAACACGTCGCCTTCGCCCGCCGGTTTGGCGAACTCGAGGATCATCCGGTTGCGCCGTCTCACCCGGACGCGCCCGGTCTCGTGCAGATCTACAAGTCGCCCGACCAACCTGCCGACCGTTACGAGAATGCGTGGCACACCGACGCCACCTGGCGAGACGCGCCGCCGATGGGTTGCGTGCTGCGCTGTGTAGAAGGGCCGGCCGTCGGCGCCGACACGATGTGGGCCAACATGGCGCTCGCCTACGAAAAGCTGCCTGAGGAGATCAAGCGCAAGATCGCCGGGCTGCGTGCCCGCCACAGCATCGAAGCCAGCTTTGGTGCAGCGATGCCGATCGAGAAGCGCCTTGCGCTAAAGGCGCAGTATCCGGACGCTGAGCACCCGGTGGTTCGCGAGCACCCCGAGACTGGCGAGCACATCTTGTTCGTGAATGCTTTCACCACGCACTTCACAAACTTCCACACGCCGGTGAACGTGCGCTATGGACAGGACGCCAATCCCGGCGCGGGCGATCTGCTGCGCTATCTGGTGAGCCAGGCGTTCATTCCCGAATACCAGGTGCGCTGGCGCTGGAAGCCCAACAGCATGGCGATCTGGGACAACCGCTCGACCCAGCATTACGCGGTCATGGACTATCCGCCGTGCCACCGCAAGATGGAGCGTGCCGGCATCATCGGTGACCGTCCGTTTGGTCCCGGAGAGCGCCCGGCGTAACTGACGCGGGCTGACCAATTATCCCGAAACCCTAACATCGGCCCGAACACTCGTCGGGCCCATTCAAGGAGACAGTCGTGAACTTCATGGACGATTCGTGGTTCCCCGAGAATCAACAAAAGCTTTGCATCTGCGCCGCGCCCTATGGGCCTGAGTGGCTTCCCTCGGATTTTCCGGAAGACATTCCCGTCAGCATCGAGGACCAGGTGCAGAAGGCCGTAGATTGCTACAACGCCGGCGCAACCGTGCTGCATGTGCATGTTCGCGAGGAAGACGGGAAGGGCTCCAAGCGCCTGTCCAGGTTCAACGAATTGCTTGCGGGGCTGCGCGAGGCGGTGCCCGACATGATTCTGCAAGTTGGCGGCTCGATTTCGTTTGCACCCGAGAACGAAGGCGATGCGGCGAAGTGGCTGAGTGACGATACCCGTCACATGCTGGCGGAACTGCTCCCGAAACCCGATCAGGTGACCATTGCAATCAATAGCAACCAGATGAATGTCTGCGAGAAGATGACGGCGGCTGACGTCGCCGGCACGTCGCTTGGCGAGCCGAAGATGTACGAGGCTTATCGCGAAATGACCATTCCAGCCGGGCCAGCGTGGATGGAGGAGCATCTGCGACGGTTGCAGGCGAAGCGCATCCAGACCGAATTTCAGCTTGGCGACGTCGCCCAGCTCGAGACGGTCGAGCGCATGATGCGTCGCGGTATTTATCGGGGGCCGCTGAAGCTGACCTATGTCATGATCGGCGGCGGCTTCGACGGCGCCAATCCATACACGCTGATGAACTTCATCCGGCATGTGCCGGACGGCGCGATCCTGACACTGGAGTCGTCGATGCGCCACGTGCTGCCGATCAACATGATGGCCATCGCGATGGGCCTGCACGTGCGCTGTGGCATCGAGGACAACATCTGGACGCAGGACCACAAGAGCAAGATGAGCACCGTCAAGCAGGTCGAGCAGCTGGTACGCATTTCCCGCGAATTCGGACGGGAGATTGCCACCGGCAAGGAAGCTCGCCAGATCTGCAAGGTCGATGAGTTCTACGACGGCATCGACGAGACGCTGAGCAAGGTCGGTTTCGCACCGAACCGCAAGCCTGGCCAGCGCGGCTTCACGCTTCACGCCTGACGACATCGCCGACCGGCCTGACGCAGGGCAACGCGTCAGGCCATGTCGGTCTGCTCTAGCGGTTCTTCCGCCACTGGCTGGGGCTGCTGCCAAACGTCCTTGTGAACCAGCTGGAAAAAGCGCTGGGCACCGCAAAACCCAGGAGTGTGGCGACCTCCGATAACGCGAGGTCGCTTTCTGCCACGAGCCGCTCCGCCAATTCCATCCGTGTCGTTTGAAGGAGCCCCCGGAACGATTCGCCTTCGGTCACGAGATGTCGGTGGACCGTCCGGCGATCCACGCCCAGATGCTCGGCGAGTTGCTGCGCACTGCAGCGGCCGCTTGCCAGCATGGCGGCAATAAACTGGCGGGCCGTCGCGCTGGAGCTTGGGCGTTGCTGCGCCAGGGCTTGGTCAAGGTACCGAACAGCGAAGCGGGTGACGTCACGCTTACCACGCGACAGGGGCCGGCCCAGGTCAGCCGCGCGACACACCATGCCGTCGAATTCGGCGTTGAACGTGACGGGGATGCCAAAGAACTTGCGATGGGGCTTGCTGTCTCGCGGCGACCTGTGAGTGAAGCACACCTGCACCGGCTTCCAGGCAGAACCAAGCAGTTCGGCGATGATCCTGTACAGCATCCCCACCGTCAGCTCCAGTGCCTGCCGGCTGCGGGTGGAGGGCGGCAACAGGACGTACGCCCGAATCGCGACGAGATCGCGCTGATGTTCGATGCGCACCATCAATGAAGCGCTGATCAAACACAGATACCGGCAGACGGTGTCGAGCGCGCGCATGGCCGTGATTTCTTCCCTTGCCACGAGTCCAATGGGGCCGAGGTTGGACAAATCGCGCTGCGTCGCCAGCCGCAGCCCGAAGTTCTCGACGCCGCACGCCTCGGCGCTGGTCTCAAGCAACTCACAGGCAGCCTCCAGGCTGACCGGAGCCTCCGGATCGTCGAGGACATGCCTACCTAGCCCCGCACGTCGCAACATGGCGTTGGCGTCGAGGCCAACGCTGCGTGCAAGCTCCGCATAACCAGCCAGGCTTGCGCCGTGGGTGATGGGTAATTGTCTGCTCTTTAGGTCTCCAAACATACCTGAAATTCATTCGAATCTTGTGCGCAAATCCTACCATTGCTCAGCTCGCATCCATCGTCTTGCCGCAATTGAACTTCACACAGGCAAGCGATCCATTGCAATTATGTTGATATATCAACAATAATGTAAGATTGTTGTATGCGCTAGCCTGTCGCCAGCGCTCGTTTAAATCGCGACGTCCGATTCGCTCTACAAGCCGCTCGTGAACGCCCGGTAGGGGTAAGAGGACCCCTGAAAACCTCGCTAAATTCGTGGCGGTCGAGTTTTTCAACAGAATCGATCGGCAACAGCCGTTTGTGGCCAGGATTGCGCTGGTGCCAAGCGCCGTGTGCACATGCGCGGCCGGTCGGGCCGATCAAAACCGGATCGCCAGGCGTGGACGCTGCATTTTTCAAACGAACGCCTCGCCCAACGAACAGGCCCTTGTCAGGCGATGCCAGGATCACCGAAGATCGGTGATCCGCCCATTCATCTTGGGGACGACATGCATGCATTCGCGAATTCCGCCAATCCAGCGGTCCACGATGACGTCTTTGCACTCTGGGATCGGCTGGCCGAGTTCTCCGCAGGCGAAGGCGATGCCGCGCTGACCCATTTGCTAACCACGCTCTGTGCGATGGCCACGGCACAGAATGCGCTTTGGGCCGTAGTTGTGCGATTGCCTTCGCTCGCGTCAAAGGATCCTTTGTTCGGCTGGCGCCCACGCCTGGTTCGGCTCCTGCATCCGGTACCCGCGATGGTCGCTTCCGTGCAGGAGCAGTTCGACACACTCTGGTCCGGCAACGTCGACTCGTCACATGTCGTGGCCATGTCGGGGAACGAGCCGTTCCGCGCCAACCTGCTCTTCGAGGCGATGCCCGCTGAATGGTTTGAAGGTGAGCACTATCGCCGGCACTACCTCGAAGTCGGTCACGGCGACAGCATCCAGGTGCGTTGTTCGCTGAACGACGATGTGCGGATTCATCTCTTCGTGTTTCGCGATGTGCAGGCACCCCGTTTCTCTGCGCCGGATCTCGAGCTTCTGGGCTTCGTGATGCATGGGCTGAGATGGTATTACCGACAGCAACTGCTCAGTCACGGCCTGCTTATCGCCGACGCCCCCCTGACGTCGGCCGAGCGAAGGGTGCTACTGGGGCTCCTCGACGGACTCACGGAAAAGCAGATCGCGCAGAAGTTGGACCAGAGTCCGAACACGACGCATGTCCATATCAAGTCGATCTACACCAAATTCAACGTCGGGAGTCGCTCAACGCTCACCGCGCTGTGGCTCGGCAAGTTGAGATAGCGAACGACAGACGCCGGCGTTGCAGGCAACGATGCCGAGCCGCCGTCCGCGCGATGCAATGCTCTGCCGGTTCACGCCTGCCGCGTGCCGAATTGCTGGACTGGGCAATACGACCGCTCGCCGGGATTTCCCCGGAAGTGCTGGTCTATTTCGATCCTTTCGAGCGCACCGTGCCCGTTCCAACCACGAAGTCCGTGAGTTCATCCCAGATTGCAAACATCGCGTCGCCACGCCCTCCGTCCGAAGTCGGCGGGAGAGGTGCCGGCGGTGCTGTCTGTGCAGGGCTTACGCGATCACCTGTTCAGGTTATGTTCCGGCGTCAGCGCATAACCTACGATGAGTTCCATCGCCGCTAGTGTATTTCAGGGTGACCATAACAACCGCAGAACCAGGGACCAAACCTCGTCGTCGAAGAAGGGGGATCACGTCATGATTTCTGTACTGAAAACGGGCCAACAGGCCGCGAAGCGACATCCCATGTATCTCGCTGGATTCGTTGCAATTGCAGGCGTCGCTGTGGCCAGTCTCTATGGGCTGCAAACGCAGCCGATGGAGTGGGATGCTGCGGGACGGGCTGACGGGAGTTACGAGAAGGCGTGGGCTGTGGTGGCCGCCTCGGGTGACGCCGGGAAGTTTGTCACCTCGAACTATCGGACGTGCATCGAAGCCCGCGACACCGGCTACACGATCACGGATTGGTGGCTCACCATCGTTCACTCGCGCTTGAACACAGCGGCGCAGTGTGATCTTACCCACGTTCGGTGGACACCTTGAAAAGGGCATACTAGCTCTGCGAGGTGTCTCATGGAACGCAAGGAATACAAGCGGTATAGACGGGAATTCAAGCTGGAAGCGGTTCGGCTGGCGGCGCTGGGCGAGAAACCAAAGGCGCAGATTGCTCGCGAGCTTGGAATCCGTGTGAACCAGTTGCGCAACTGGCGGCTCGAGTTCGAAGAAGAGGAGCGCGTCGGCGTGCCGAAACGTGCACCAGTTCAGGAAGAAGACGTCGCGAAGCTCAAGCGTGAGAATGCTCGGCTCCGGGAGGAGAATGAGCTTTTAAAAAAAGCGGCCATCTACTTCGCGCGGGGATCGATGTGAAGCATCAGTTCATTGCTTCGCATGCGCATAGCTACCCAGTGAAGACCATGTGTCAGGCACTGAACGTCTCGGCTAGCGGTTACTATGCCGCCCGCACCCGTGTGCCAAGTCGGCGCAGCGAAAGGCAGGCGCTGCTGACCTCGAAGATCCGGTCCATTCATGTCGCAAGCCGCCACACGTACGGTGCCCCGCGCGTGCATGCCGAACTGCTCGTGCAGGGAGTTGCGTGCAGCCTCAATACGGTAGCCAAACTGATGCGACAGGCACAGATCATGCCGAAAGCCATCAGGCGGTATCGCGTGACCACTGACTCGCGCAACACGAGAAAGGCCTCGCCGGATCTGGTCAAGCGCAAATTCCTGGCTGACCGGCCGGACGCCTGCTGGCTGAGCGACATCACCTACATCGCAACGCGCGAGGGTTGGCTCTATCTGGCCGCGATCCTGGACCTGCACTCGCGTGCTGTGGTGGGCTGGGCCATGAGCAGGACACTCGATTGCCGGCTCGCAATGGATGCTCTCCAGATGGCGATAAGCAAACGCGGATCGGCTCCGGGTATCGTGCATTCCGATCAGGGAACAACGTACTCAGCGGTCGAATATCGTGCCTTGCTCGGCCGGCACGCGATCCGTCAGAGCATGAGCCGCAAGGGAAACTGCTGGGACAACGCGCCAATGGAAAGCTTCTTCCACACGTTGAAAACAGAGCTGGTCATGCATTGTGACTTCAAAACCCGCGATCAGGCACGAGCCAGTCTGTTCGAATATATGGAGGTGTTCTACAACCGCCAGCGGCGTCACTCAACGATCGGTTACGAGGCGCCGCTGCCCTTTGAAATGCTGACGAACGCCAAATTCAAGGTGTCCACGGTTCGTGGGTAAGATCAGTGCGGCCTGAAAACAGTGTCGCTTGCGTCGGTGAAGGGTGACGCGTTTGTCGCCCAGGTGAGGGGCGTGATTAGCAGCCTGCCCACGCAAATCGCCGTGCCTGACGAACCGGCGCGCACGCTCCGATGGTTTGTCATCGACGATCGGCCGACGTGATGCGCTTGGGGCTTTGGCCGCACTACGGTGATGCGCCCGGCAAACATCACGTATTGATGGCTATTTGGTGCGGTCCGCCTCCTCGTCATAACCTGTTCCAAGGGGCACGCTGCCTTGCGAAGGGAAGGTAGCGCTCAACGACGTGCCACGCTTAAGGAGCCGCGACATGAGCGACCCGAGCCGGACCATAACCGTTCTAACCTGCTGCGTGTTCACGGCGATGGCCAGCGCCGGATTTCAGTGCTGTATCGCCGCGACCGGTAACGCCGATTTCGATTCCGGGCTGGATGAGTCCGCCCGGGCGCCCTATGCTTCGGGATACACGCCGTTTCCGCGCTTCGACGCATCGCAGATTTCGTTTGCTACGCAGCCTGCGCTGAATGACTCGATTGCCCTTTGCATTCCAGACCTCTATTGCTCACTCGAAGTTCGATAGCACTGTCGGCTTGGGCGCACTCAACACTCAACGCTAAGACGAGCCCATTCAAGGCAGCTCTTTGCGCAAAGGACGGTGTGCCAATCCGGAATTGAATCAGGTTATGGAATCAAGGCGCCTCAGCGCTCGCACGCCACGTCCTGACGACGTCAGTCGTCACCGCAGCATCGAACATGACGATCGACGAGGCCGCTAGACTGCTTGTCGTCAATCGGACCGCTCCGGATTGGATCGCGGGTATATCAATTGACGCAATCAAGGTGGCACTCATTGTCGCAGTGAGCCCGCATGATTGATTTAGGTCAATGCACGTGCGCAGCCGATCTCTAAATTGAGTCCCAGTACGGCGTTTGCCGGTAACGGAGGAACTCATGCAAGCTTTGGACATCATGACCACGCACGTCGTAAGCGTGCGCCCAGACGCGTCGGTCTTCGAGGCCGCGATACTGCTAACCAGTCATCACGTGAGCGGCATGCCGGTCGTCGACGAAACCGGCGCCATTGTCGGCATTCTCAGCGAGGGCGATCTGCTGCATCGCGTGGAAACAGGAACAGGCAAGCCGCAGCGTAGCTGGCTGGGTGAATTCCTCCACTCGACCCGCAGGCTTGCAAGCGAGTACCTGAAGGAAAATGCCGTGAAGGTGGGCGACATCATGACGAGCAATGTCATTTACGTCACGCCGCAAGCGGAACTGAGCGAGATCGCCGACCTCCTGGAGCGCCACCACATCAAGCGCGTGCCGGTGCTGGAGCAGGGCAAGCTCGTGGGCATCGTGAGCCGCGCGAACCTGATACGCGCATTGGCGAGCGCGGCACAGCCCGATGCGGCGGCGCTCGCGTCTGACGCTGGCATCCAGCGAGACGTGCTTCATGCACTGGAGGGGCGTCGATGGGCGATGGCTGCAGAGAATGTCGTCGTCAAGGAAGGGATCGTCCACCTCTGGGGCACGGTGAACTCGGAAGAGGAGCGCAAGGCGATATTGGTCTCTGCGGAGCGCGTAACCGGCGTCAAGGGGGTCGAAGACCATCTCGGATATCCGGTTGTGTTCACGCCGATGTGAGGGCGTTTTTCCCCGGCGGCTTTCTCCTGCGCCGGGGATCCTGCGCGACCTCATTCGACCGTCGCAATGCGTGTGGCCGGTCAATGAGACATGAGAACCGGCAGCGTCATCGTGGAGAGGATGGTTCGCGTGGCGCCGCCCAGAACCAGCTCCTGGAATCGCGTGTGGCCGTATGCACCCATGACGAGCAGGTCGTATGCGCCGTCGGCGGCATGGTTCAGCAGCGCATCGCCCGTGGATTCGGCCGCGTGCGGGGCAAGCAGGGTGATGTCGATCGACGTGGCACCGTGGCGTGCGAGCATGGCGGCAAGGTCTTCGCACGACGCGTGCGACTGCTCAGGCGTCAAGATCGTCACGTGCACCGCTCGAAGGATGAACGGCAACGCGTCGTGAACCGCGCGGGCGGCTTCGCGGCTTGCGTTCCAGGCAACGAGCACGCGTTTGCCGAACGACTCGAATCGGCCCGTATATGGCACCAGCAGCACCGGCCCCGCCGCCCCAAGGAGAGCGCTCTCCGGGAATCGATCCGCAATATAGGACTCCGGGTCGTCCGGATTGGCTTGTCCGAGAATCACGAGATCCGCTGTCCGGCTGCGCTGCATGATCGCCGAAACGGGATCGCCCTCTGAGACGGCCCAGACGCCATCGATCTGCGCGCGAGAGACTTCTGCGCGGAAGAGCCGTTCAATCGCGCCGCGCTGTTCCATGCGCAGCGTGCGATGCGTGTCGTAGTAGGCGGCTGTTCCACCCATCACGTGGAATTCGCGCGGGTTGGGTTCGAACCTCGCGAACAGTCCCTCCAGATGTGCGCCGAACCCGCGAGCCAGCCTCAGCGCGAGCGAGAGCCGCGCATTGGCGCTAGCACTCGTGTCCATGTGAACCATGATGGTCTTGCAGCTCATTGCGATCTCCAGCGAAAGGTTGAAGTGCGCTTCGACGCTCACCGCGTAATCCGAGTCTAAAGACGAGGGACGCTATAAGTTTGATCTGAATCAGTCTTTTTTCGTGAGCGCATACGGCGCACACGAGTGCCGAAAAAGGAGACATTGAGGTAGATCAATTGGAAAACGCCTCGCCTGTCTAGATTGAAGACGGCGCGTGCCGCATGGCGCGGCGCGCACGGTGTGTGGGGTGACCTCTGCGGGTGGCAGCGCGATCCGGCCGGATGGTTCGTGCGCCGCGACGGCGGAAAGGAGCGAAGGCGATGAGCAAGCTGACACGTTATGACCCGTTTTCCATGGAGCTGGCGCCCGACCTGTTCCAGGGCTTGTTCCGGCCGCTGCGAGGCATGCTCGCAGCCGACGAAGACGAAGTCCCGTCGATGAAAATCGATGTGAGCGAGAGCGGCAATGCCTACACGGTAAAGGCGGAAATGCCGGGCGTGGACAAGAAGGACATCGACGTGAAGATCGACGGCAACGTCGTGTCCATTCACGCAAAGGTCGAGCGCAACACCGAGCAAAAGGAAGGGGAGCGCGTGATTCGCCGGGAGCGTTACAGCGGCGCATTCGGACGCACGTTCTCGTTGGCGAGCGATATCGACGAGAGCGCGGCCAGCGCACAGTACCAGGACGGCGTCCTCTCACTCACGTTGCCGAAAAAGGCAGCCGCCGAGCAAAAGCGGCTGCAGATCGAATGAACGCATGAAGGCAAAACAGGAGGCGGCGCGGAGCCGGTGGTTCTGCGCCATGGACTCGTTAGTGTCATTCGGGCATCGCGGGCAGCGCTCCGAATGAACGGGGAGCAGGCCAATGAAACGTCGTGTCGACGAAGTCGCCGCAGCGCATCATGTCGCGCCGTATGTGCGCATCCTTGTCGTGTTGGATGGTGCGGAGCGCGTGGCTTCGCTGCTCGACTGTATCGCGGGTTGGGTGGCGCCTGGTGCGCAGGTGCACGTCGTTGGCCTTGCGCGTGGTGCCCGAACGGCAGATGCCGACCACCAGGCCGCGCGGCGATTCTGCAACCGGATCACGCTGGCGGCGACGCTGGATGCCGCCTGCGCAGCGCTCGCGTCGCGCGGAATCGAGGCGGATCGCGAACTGCTGGAGCCGCACGCGGGTGATCCGGCATGTACGGAAGCGCTCGCGCTGGCGATTCGACGCTGGGGCGCCGACTTGACCATTTGCACGCCGGGCAATCGCGTCGTGATCGAGGACGGGCTTCACTGTCCTGTGCTCCAGATTCAGGCACCGTACGCGCGCCGGTGCACGGCGCCACCGCTACGCATTTTCGTTGCGAGCGATGGAAGTTCGGCTTCGGCCTGCGCCGTGCGGGAGGCCGCGCGGCTTGCCGAACCGGGCGCGACGGTGCGCGTGGCGTACCTTGCGTGCGACCCTGTGGCCGCCCAGCATCCCGAAGACTTCGACGCGGCGGTCCTGAACGCACGGCACGATGGCGAAACAACCGCTCAAGCCATTGTCGAGGCCGCCACGGAGTGGCGCGCGGACCTGCTGGTTTGTGGCACGCGGGCTGGCCAACCGGGCGGACGCTGGCGCTACGGGAGCGTCGCAGCCGATGTCGCGCAGATGACTGTGCTGCCACTGTTACTCGTGCCGCAGACCTCCGGGCAGTCGAGGCTTGCCTGACGCACATTCGGGTGGTTCGGCGTGCAACTCGCAGGCAGGTCAGGCGCAACGAAGGCGTCTCAATCTCCGCTGTGCCTCGATTGATATGCATCAATTGCTGTGCGCAGACCGGCCTTATCCTGAAATCGATTGTTAGCGGATATTGCGCGTCTTTCGCGCGAAACGGAGATCGAAATCATGGCATTGAAGGGCACCATCGACGCGGGCGCGTGGCGCGTCCAGGCTGAAACCTCGCCCGCTCCGCAAGGCGGCTTCTGCTGTCTGATCAACGTCGCGCATGGCACGCCGGAGCAGCACTTCAACCATGCGTTTGCCCATCATCGCATCTTCGAGAGCGAGGTCGCGGCGGTGCTGGAGGGCCTGCGAGAGGGCGCAGTGTGGGTGGATCTCAAGAGCCGTCACGCGTTTGATGTCTAGTCCCCGCTCACAAGCATTCGCGAGCAGATCCAGCAAAGGCGACACGGAGGGCGCGGCGATGGGACTCGGGATGCAAATCGTTTATCTGGGTTTCGCGGGTTCGTCCGCTCTCGAGGCAGAAGCGGGCGTGCAGTTGCTGCGCCTCGACCGGTTCAGCGGCATGCTGTCGGGCTGTCATCTCGCCATCGAACAGTTGAGCACCGGTTGCAGGAAGGCCGCATACGACGTTCGACTCGACCTCCGGTCGGTTTCGCGCGAATTCAAGCTGATCGCCCATTGCGAGAACGAAGATCCGCTAGCCGCCGTGCGTGCGGCGTTCGATGTCGCCGAACGCGAGTTGTGTTCGGCGGCAATAGTCAATAGGGCCGGAGGCGGTACAGCGCGCTCCGATCATTGATCCACGCGACGCAGGGCGACACCCCTCAGGCTTCGTCGGCAAAGAGACTTTCCTCGGGATCGGCCGCACTCGCGTCGACGCATTGCACGCGCCAATGTCCGACGATCGGCTCAGCACGGTCGCGCGCATGCCAATGCGCGCGACCGTCCTCGCCTTCGAACGGACCATCGCTCGCGGCAAGGTCGAGGCCTTCGATCGCGCAGATGTCATGCGAGTCCTCTCCTGCTATGAGACTCGTTCCGTCTGGTAAGCGGCCGCATCGTCCCCACCTGGGCATCGCCAAACCCGCGTGGCCTTCGCGTGACCATTTGCCTGACGCCGTGTCGATCCAGACAATCGCATAAGCGCATGGGTCAAGGCGGTCGAAACTGTCGAAATGGACCGTAACGCGCATGATTTTCTCCTCGAGGCAAATCGTAAAGCTACTGGCTGAGCACCCACTGAACAAGTGTGTGCGCGTCCTCGGCCGACAGCGGTCCACCGCGATCCTTCGGCAGGGGCATCGCCATATCGCCCCAGTGAGCCTTCCCACCGTGGCGGAGTTTTTGTTCGAGCATCGCGCTCGCGTCCGGTTTGTCGCGGTAGCGCCCGGCGATCTGCTGAAACGATGGCGCGAGGAAAGGCGCGTCGGTGGTGTGGCAAAACATGCAGTGCTGCTGGTTCACGAGCTCCGTGGGTTCGGGAAGCTGTGCATGCGCAGCGCCAGTGTGCAGCGCGGCAGCCAACGCGGCGGCTGCCTGCACGAACATCATGACGGCAGATACCTGGCGCAAAGTTGCCACCGGCGCAGCATAAAACGCGAGGCGGGTGCGTGGCATGGGTTGTCTCCTTGAAGGTGGGGTTGGCGTGCATCGCACGTCAGATGCGTGCGAGTCCCTCGGGGTCGACGATGCGGATTTGCTTGCCGTTCGGCTCGACCAGGCCTTCCCGTTGAAAGCGCGAAAACATCCGGCTCACGGTTTCGAGCTTGATGCCAAGAAAGCAGCCGATTTCCTCGCGGCTCATCTTCAGATGAAATTGCACGCCGGAGTAGCCACGAGCCCGGAAGCGCGCGGCCAGGTCGAGCAGGAACGCGGCGAGACGTTGCTCGGCGGTCATTGTGCCAAGTAGCATCATCAGACTCGATTCGCGCACGATTTCTCCACTCATCAAGTGGTACAGATGGTGCTGCATACGCGGGCTCTCGCGGCACAGCATCTCAAGTTGTCCGAACGGAATGATGCAGACGGTGCTGTCCTCGAGCGCGATGGCTTCGCAGGTGTGCGTGCCGGAACACACGCCGTCGAGTCCGAGCGGTTCACCCGGCATCTGGAAGCCTGTGACTTGTTCGGCGCCTTCGCGGTGCATCACGATCGTCTTGAAGGAGCCAGTACGCACGGCATATAGGCTCTGGAACGGGCTGAGCGCACGGAACAGCGCTTCGCCACGCCGTACGTGGCGCGTGGTGTGGACGATGGTGTCGAGTTGCTGGAGCTCGCTGGAAGTGAGATCGCCCGGCATGCAGACCGCACGCAGCGAACAGGTGGAGCAACGCGTGGCCGGACCGAGCGGTGCCGCGTCGCTCACGGCTGGGTGCAATGACCTCACGGGCCGTGGTTTAGGCGATGCCGTGGTTTGGGGCGTGTCGCAGGCGGGCGCAGCGTACATGATCGTCTCCGGTTCAGCGCGCTGTGCGGGCGCGCTGCTTCACAAGCGCTTTGATGACATCGCATGCAGCGTCGAATTCGGATGTCTTGTCGAAAAAGAAGTCGGCGCCTGCTCGCCGGCACGCTGACCGGAACGCCGCGCCGGCATGGTTGGTCAGCACGACCGTAATGACGCAGGGCTGTTCGCGCGAGAGCAGGGCGAGCAATTCGATCCCGCTGCCGTGAGCCAGCCTCAGGTCAACGACTGCGACGTCGGCACCGCTTGCGGCAATGCCCGTCAGGGCGGTCGCGGTATCCTCCGCCTCGCCAACTACGACGACGTCAGGAATAGCGGTGAAGGCCGCCGAAATTCTACGGCGCACGATCGCCGCATCCTCGACGAGGAAGACCTGCAGGTTCTGGCGCTTCGCGCTGGCTTCCATGCGACCAGTATTGGCGGTGCGATCAAAAAAAAATATCGGCGGCGGTTGAGATTGACGTACGCAGACCGGAAGGGCTGTAGGGCGATTCCTACAACCATGTGACGAACAGCCGCGGCAACGGAGCGCTCAGGGTTCGTCCTGGTCGTCGAGAAGCTTGTGGCGTACCGCGTAGCGGACGAGTGCGGCCTCGTGCGGCATCTGCATTTTTTCAAGAATGCGCACTTTGTAGGTGCTCACGGTCTTGGTGCTCACGCAAAGCGTCTGGGCGATTTCCGTGATCGTCTGCCCGGACGCGATGCGCCGGAAGACCTCGAACTCGCGGTCTGAAAGGCGCTGGTGAGGCAGCGTTTCGGCGGGCTCATTGAGACTTTGGGCGAAGCGCTCGGCCATCGCCATGCTGACGAAGACGCCGCCCGCGGCAATCTTCGTCACGGCATTCACCAGCTCAGCGCTTGCACTTTCCTTGGTGAGATAGCCAGAGGCGCCAGCCTTGAAGGCGCGCACGGCATATTGCTGTTCCGCATGCATGGTCAGCACGAGGATGCGCAAAGCGGGCTTTTCCTCCTTGATCTGCTTGATCAGATCCAGGCCGCTGCGCCCCGGCATCGAAAGGTCAAGCACAAGGACCTGGGCGTCACGCTCGCGCACCAACGCGAGGGTCGTCGCGCCGTCGCAGCCTTCGCCTACGACGTCGAAATCGCGCGCGCTCTCGAGGATGCGGCGCAGCCCCTCGCGCATGAGCGTGTGGTCGTCGGCAAGCATCACCTTGATCATGATGCGTCCTCGTCAGACTGAAGGGCGTCGAGGGCAAACGTGACGGTCATTGCGAAGCCTTCGCCAGGCGCTGTGTCGATTGAAACGGTGCCATTGAACATATGTGCGCGCTCGCGGATGCCAAGCAGGCCGAATGATTTGTCCTGTGGGTCGCGATGCTGTGTGTCGCCGGAATCGCCGAACGCGCCGCGGCCGTCGTCCGCGATGCGCAGGACACAGCATTGCCCGTCTATCGTGAGGGTGAGCGTGACAAGGGTTGCTTCGGCATGCCGGGCGACGTTGGTCAGGGCCTCCTGAACAATGCGAAACAGCGTCGAGGAAGCGGCGCCTGAAAATGCTGCGCCACCTGTGTCGAGGTGCCGCTGGACTGCAATACCGTAGCGGCTCGTGAAATCGTTCGCGAGCCAGTCGATGGCTGGCACGAGGCCCAGATCGTCGAGCATGACAGGCCGCAGGTCGGCCGCGATGCGTCGCACGGCCGCGACGGTTGAGTCGATCAGCTTGCTCATGCCGGTGAGGCGTGCGGCGGTCTCCGCACTGGCGTCATCGCCGATGCCATGCGCGAGTGCGGAAAGATCGAGCTTGAGCGCAGTGAGCTGCTGGCCAAGGTCATCGTGAAGCTCCCGCGCGATGCGCGTCTTTTCGGCCTCGCGCACGTTCTGCAGATTGGCCGACAGTTCGCGCAGTTCTTCGCGCGAACGCGTGAGCGCATTCTCGGCGCGTAGGCGTTCCGTGATGTCGCGCAGCATCACCGTATAGAGCTTGCCCGAATGATCGCGGATCTGCGATATGGACGCCTCGATCGGAAACTCCTCGCCGTTGGCGCGCAGTCCGTAGAGGACGCGCTGCTGGTGGCCCATCTGCCGTTCGGTTACGCCAGTCGCGCCGAAACGGTTCACGTCTTGCGCGTGCGCCGCGCGGAACCGCTCGGGGATGAAGCGTGACAAAGGGGAGCCGATCGCTTCCGCGGCCGTCAAGCCGAACACGAACTCGGCGGCCGGATTGAAGATGACGACCTGCTGCGCTTCGTCGACGGTGATGATCGCTTCCATCGATGAACGGATGATTGCCATCATGCGCGCATCGTTGAGCGCCGGCGCGCTGTCCGCTTTCGAGGGCATTGCATTCGAGCGCATGAGGCGATGAACAACGAGCGCGAATGCAGTGGCGGCCACGGTGCTGGCGATAACGATAGTCGCCGCGCCTGCGGCGAGGCGTACTCGCGGGTTAGTACCCATGGGGACTATCCAGGGCAACTCGCCTGCGCGAAACCGGTGCGTAAGCCATTCACGTATGAAGTATCGACTTCGATGCGGGGATTCCCGGCGGCTGCTGTCGCGCGGGGGCTTGCCGCCATTTTATGAGTGACACAAGATGGTGTCGCGATAAAGTTGGGCGCGCCGAGCGGCGGCGAAGCGCACGCGGCGCGATGGCTGTGCCGCGCCTTGTTCGCTCAGGCTGGCGTTTCCGGTTCACGCGGCGGGCACGCGCGCGCGGTCTCCTCTGCCAGTTCGACCGACTCGCCATATTCGGGCACGCTGCACTCCCAGTGCAGCGTTTCGGCGATACGCCGGCGCAATGCATCAGCTGCGGCGGGCTCGCCATGGGTAACGAACGTGCGCAGAGGCGGGCACGTCATGCCCGCGAGCCAGCGCAGCGTTTCCCGGTAGTCGGCGTGTGCCGAGAGCGAGGAGATCGAGGCAACCTCAGCGCGCACGCGCACGTAGTCGCCATGCAGCTTGATGGTCGGCGCGTGGGCTTCGAGCGCCGCGCCGCGCGTGCCGGGTGCCTGGTAGCCGACCAGTGCGATCGTGTTGCGTGGGTCGGGCGCATAGAGATTCAGGTGGTGCAGCACGCGCCCCCCGGTCGCCATGCCGCTGCCTGCGATGACGATCATCGGTCCGCTGCGCGAAGCGATGGCCTTCGATTCGTCAACGGTTCGCGTCATGAACGCCGCGTGATCGATGGCGTGCAATTGTGAGACTGTCAATCGATGTTCACGCATGTGGCGCCGATAAAGATCGGTCACGCTGATCGCCATCGGGCTGTCGAGATAGACGGGAACGTTGGCCATGCGTCCCGTCTCCTTGAGCCGCGCGATGTAATAGAGGACTTCCTGTGCGCGCCCCACAGCGAAGCAAGGCATCACCACGACGCCGCCGCGCGCGAAGGTGCGTGCGAAGACGTCGGCGAGTTCATCCTCGGGATTGAGCGCGCCGTGGAGCCGGTCGCCATACGTCGATTCAACCACCAGGTAGTCGGCGTGTGCCGGCGGTGATGGCGCGCGCACGATCGGGTCGTCGGGACGACCGAGGTCTCCGGAGAACGCGATGAGCGTGTGTCCGCAGCAGAGCACGACGCTCGCGGCACCGAGGATATGGCCGGCGGGGAGCAGCCGGAAGCTCAATTGCTGCGCCAGCGTGACGGACGTGTCGACTTCGCGCGGCCCGATGAGGCGCAACGCCTGTTCGGCATCTTCCTGCGTGTAGAGCGGCAACGCCGGGTGGTGCTTCGAATAGCCATGGCGATTCGCGAACGCGGCGTCTTCCTCCTGGAGCCGCGCGCTGTCGCGCAGCATGACTTCGCACAGACCCGCCGTCCCCGGTGTGCAGAAGACCGGCCCGCGATAGCCGTTGCGCGTGAGGACCGGCAGGTAGCCGCAGTGATCGAGGTGGGCGTGCGTGAGGATCACGGCGTCGAGCGAGTTGGCGGGAAACGGCAACGGATCCCAGTTGCGCAAGCGGAGGTTCTTTGTGCCCTGGAACAGGCCGCAATCGATCAGCACCCGCTTGCCCGCCGCCTCCAGCAGATAGCGAGAACCGGTGACGGTTTGCGCCGCGCCCAGAAACGTCAACTTCATGTCGGTCTCCTCGTCGCACGCAGGCAATGCGCGCCTGATGCTGATTGGACCGCACTCCGTCGCAGTTCGTTTGACCTGAATCAGAGAGAACGCCATTGCGCCCGATTCGGAAGCTCCGTGAACCCAGATTGGTCTTTGCCAGTGGCAGGTCGTCGCGCGAGCAGTGCAAACCGGGTAGTTACCAAACATCTCGAGAGAAAGCACCAACCCCGACGCTGGTTGTCAGGGGGAGGTGCGGCCCCTCTTTCCAGGTAGCGGGTTGCGGCCTATCAGCGGGATCTGCCGAAAGCCGAGGTTCATATCCTCGACGCACTGGATGCAGGGCGATGGTTTGTTCCTGACCGACACAACTGTTCTTCTACGGTCGGCGTTTACCCGAGCAGCTTGCTTACACATAATCCGTTTCACTACCGCGGACTTCGGTTTGTGGTTGGTCAAAGCGGTAACGATGTGAGGCCTGCTAACGGACTGCATGTGTAGATCGGCTCAATTGCGCAATCGAGAAGGTGTTTGCTCGCGATATTGGGTTGCTGCGGCATTCATCGCTCCCCTATTCGTACTTATTGCCAATTGGAGTTTGCATGCCAGACGATCTCATCCCCCATATCCCGTCACGCCGCCGTTTCATTGGTGTGGCAGCAGCAACCATTGCAGCCGGCACGTTGAGTCAGCTCGCTTTCGCAGAAACGAATCAGGCCATCGCTGAGGTCACCCAGTCGACCGGCAGTGACAAGACCGCCATTCGTCCACTTCGTGTGCATGCGCCGGAATCGCAACTCATCGATTTGAAACGGCGTATCAAGGCGACCCGGTGGCCTGATCGCGAAACGGTACCTGACGCATCGCAGGGTGTTCAGCTCGCGACAATGCAGAATCTCGCACGCTATTGGGCGGCTGAATATGACTGGCGCAAAGTCGAGAGAAGGCTGAACGCTCTGCCGCAATTCGTGACCGAAATTGATGGCCTCGACATTCATTTCATCCACGTTCGTTCGAAACATGAGAATGCGTTGCCGATCATCATCACGCACGGGTGGCCCGGGTCAATCATCGAGCAGTTGAAGATCATCGATCCGCTGACCAATCCAACGGCCCATGGCGCGACTGCATCAGACGCTTTCGACGTTGTGATTCCGTCGCTGCCGGGCTACGGGTTCTCGGGCAAGCCGACAGCGACCGGCTGGGATCCCGCTCGCATTGCACGCGCCTGGGTCGCACTGATGAAGCGCCTCGGATATACGCGTTATGTCGCGCAAGGCGGCGATTGGGGAAATGCGGTTACGGAGCAGATGGCCCTGCTTGCGCAACCGGATCTGCTCGGTATTCACACGAACATGCCGGCCACCGTGCCGGCCAACGTTGCAGAGGCTCTCAAACTGGGCGAGCCTGCGCCAGCAGGCCTTTCAGCCGACGAGAAGCACGCGTTCGATCAACTCGACTATTTCTACAAGCACGGGCTTGGCTACGCATTGGAGATGGCGAACCGCCCGCAAACGCTGTACGGGATCGAAGATTCCCCTGTCGGGCTCGCCGCGTGGATGCTCGATCACGATGCTAGCAGCCAGGCGCTTATCGCACGCGTGTTTGCCGGACAGCCGGAGGGGCTTACGCGGGACGACATCCTCGACAATGTCACGCTCTATTGGCTCACGAACACGGCAGTTTCTTCAGCTCGTCTGTATTGGGAAAACAAGCTCAACTTCTTTGCCCCGAAGCATGTTGCTATCCCGGTTGGCGTCAGCGTCTTTCCGGATGAGATCTACGCCGCCCCGCAGAGCTGGACAGCGAAAGCGTATCCCAAGCTTATTCACTACAAACGCCTCCCCAAAGGCGGACACTTTGCGGCCTGGGAGCAACCGCAAGCTTTCTCGGAAGAGGTTCGCGTGACTTTCCGGTCACTGCGTTGAAGGCAAAGATGCAGACGCGCTAAGTTCACCGACCGGAAGACGCTACGACAAAGCGAGCTTTCGGCCCTGAGGAAAGCCGGCCATGACCCGTCACCATCGAACGACGACCCAAACTACCCAGACGATCTATATGCGGCGCGGCGCCTGGTTGCCCATTGGCTCGAAACGGAGTGCCGGCAGGGTCAACCCGGGTGAGAAGGGTGCGGTCGTTACGCTCATCGGCGACAACGGAGAATCCAGCCGCCAGGTCTTCGTACTGCGAATTTACGGTTGCGGTGGCGGCGTGCTATTCGCTCGCGCGTGACCTATTCTGAAGGGGTTACTCGCGGCTGGTTTTCTTCAACGCATTCGACAGGAGGTGTGCCATGTCGATGTCGACCACTCTGCAGGAACGCCTGCGCAGCAAGGGCTCACGCTATGAAATCGTGCGCCACCCATACAGTCATTCGAGCATGGAAAGCGCTGCGGCAGCGCACATTCCCGGCGACCGTCTTGCAAAAACAGTACTGCTCGAGGACGAGCACGGCTATGTGGCCGTCGTGCTGCCTTCAACCTATGCTGTGCAATTGTCCGAGCTTTGGAACAAGACAGGGCGCAGGCTCGCCCTTGCCACCGAGGCCGATCTGCGCGAGCTGTTCAAGGACTGCGATGCAGGGGCGCTGCCGCCGATCTGCGGGGCGTATGGCATGAAAACCTATCTCGAAGCGAACCTGGCGGGCGAGCCGGACATCTACTTCGAAGCGGGCGATCACGAAGAACTGGTTCATATGGAAGCGGACGAGTTTCTGGCGCTGATGGACGACGCGGAGCGTGCCCATTTCGCAAGGCGCATGCGAGGCATGAGTGGACGCGCGTGAGTGAGCGGAGCGGCGCCGCAGCGCATCAAATGTCGACGTACCGGTAAAACTCCCACGTTCTCGTGCAGATAGTACGCAACGAAAGGGCGTGGTCGTGCTCGTACGATATTCCGGCAGCACGCTCGTGTCGGCAGACGAAGCCATCGCACGAGTGGCCGAGTCGTTGGCCCAGTTAATTAAGGAATACTAGAAAGGCCGCCGACCTGGCTCGGCAGTAGCCGACCCGCGGGGCGATCAACTTCCCACGAAACTGACATTCAAGCCGGACGGGAATGCTCCGCGGCACGGGGCGCGTTGAGTTCGATTGAGCGGCCGCTCGCTGGTCAGATGGCGTTCAAATTGCGCGTGCCGCGCCGCCGCTTGCTCTCCGCCCGGCGAAGCCGGAACGTGCTCAGCCGCCAGGTAGGAGAACCCGGATGGCCTCATCCGAAGAGATCAACGCCGACATGCTTGCCTTCTGGAACGGGAACGGCGGCGACATCTGGGTGGCTCGACAGGAGCACACCGACATCACGCTAGCACCGGTCACAAACGCCTTGCTTGTCTTTGCCGCTCCGCGTGCCGGCGACCGGGTGGTGGATATCGGCTGTGGTTGTGGCGCGCCCACGCTGGAGTTCGCTCGCGCCGTGGGGCCGTCGGGATGCGTAGCGGGGTTGGACATATCGGGGCCAATGCTTGAGGAGGGTAAAAGGCGCGCGAACGCCGCCGGCATCACCAATGTCGATTGGCGGCAGACCGATCCAGCGACGGCCGCGTTGGACGAATACGATTTGCTGATTTCGGCCTTCGGAGTGATGTTCTTCGGCGACCGTGTGGCAGCGTTCGCCAATATGCGCCGCGCCGCTGCACCGGACGCGCGGATGGCGCTCGCGTGCTGGCGCTCACTAGCCGAAAACCCGTGGATGGAAGTGCCGATGACCGCGGCCGCGCGGCACCTGCCGCCGAGGCCGCAGTCGGCGCCGAACGCTCCCGGAATGTTCGCCTTCGCCGATCGGGACCACGTGACCAAGGTTGTCACGGCGGCCGGTTGGGCGCCGCCGCGCTTCGAGAAACTCGACATTGACCTCGATATCGCTGCTGGCCGCGGGCTGGAGGAGGCAGTGGTTCAGTCAACCCAAATCGGCGCGGTAAATAGTTGGTTACGCAACCAGCCAACCGAGGTCGTCTCTGCCGCCACCGCTTCTGTTCACGAGGCGCTTGAGCCCTATGCGGACGGTGCGAGAGTGCGATTGCCCGGCGCGATCTGGCTAATCAGCAGCACGCCCGCCTGAGAGAGCCTCGCCACTCAACGGTTTATTCGCCGAGTGTGAGTGCAACTTTGTCCCTTCCCGGAGTCCGATAAGACGCAGATCGGGCGTCACGACGCAATCGGGATCATCGGGTCGTCCCATGCGGCAAGTGCCGACGGGGTGGTGGTCGGTCTTTGCATTCGCGCATGCATAGTCGAACAGTTCCTGATCGGTATTCACGCGCGAACCCGGCAGAACTTCGCTTTGCACATAGCGTTTCATCGCTGGGGCGCGCAGGATGTCGCGCGCGAGCCGTGTCGTCAAACATCGAGTACCTTTGCCCGGAAATCGCCAGCGTATCTGGCAATCACGTGTACGCATCTGCATCGTTCTCGGCCGCGAAGCCGGACGTCGGGGTATTCCATCGATGTCTCGAGAAGCTTCGTGCTTTGCCGCACGAAACGTTTTTCGTCGACGACCTTCCGGACAATATTGCAGGCGCCCGGCTAGCCGGCCTTAACGTTCATCACTTTACTGGTTATCGTTCACTTGCCGACGCTTTGGCACTTCGTGGGCTAATTTGCGCGGCATGAGGTCCAGCGGACGTTTGGGTATCCGCTGATCGTGGTCGGCGATTCGGCGCAGGCGTGGCGATTCCCCGGCAAGGCGTGATCTACCAGGTACTGGCCAGCAGAACGAACTGTACGTGTGTCAACCCCAACGGCTTCAGTGCAGCAGTAAGGCGCCGCTGCCAGCCAAGCGTCGCTCGCCATAGTAGATGCCCAGGACTCTCGCCAGGTTGGAGCGACTCACTTACCCAGTTGCTCTGCCCGCAGACCAAGGGCGGCGATTACATCGGCGAAATCAGAAGTAACAAGCGCGCCCACCTCGCGGGCTACTGGCTCAGGGCCATCGACCTCGCAGCGATACGTGATCCGAGTGCCGCGTTCGGTCGGCGAAAGCTCGTGACGAACGCGAACAACCACGCCAGCGTCGGGTACTTCAGTTACGTCCTCGAAACCCTTGTCCGCCTCAACCCACCCGAAGCGGAACGGCAACCTCGTCAAGTCTGGCAGAACCATCACCGCAGTTGTGCCAGCCTGGAACGGTCCGTGCATTTCGATTCTAAGGACACCTTTGTTCCACTCCGACCACTTCTCCGGTTCCGCCAGGACGCCAAAAACCTTCGCTGGTGTCGCAGCACATTCACCCGTGACCTCAACTGACCACATGCCAGCTCCGTCCAAAGAATAATATGCGCGCATAATATTCTTTGGAAAGCTCCGTCGTCAACATTGCTATGACCAGGATTGCGAAATAGAAGCTAATGTTCCCGCCGGCCGAGTCCGATCCCGCATAGGCCCAACATCGAAACCAATGTGCAGCGACTGGGCTTCGGCAATTTCGCCAATCACAATGGGTCCGACGCCCGGTGGTAGCTTCGGTACCGCACGGGCTGCTGACGCGCGCAATTGGCACTTACGGCGCAGCCGCTCCTGCGGGTCAGGTAGTAACGGTCCTGCGCCCTCGCAAGCCCAGCGAGGGATGTTGCTCGATCGTTCTCCAGCTGCTGGAGGTCTTGAGTTGCCTTGTTCAGTTCAGCGACCGCAGTGTCGAATGCGAGCGTGTCTTCTGGCTTCAGTATGGGGATTCGCGGAGGAGACGTTGAGCGACTCTCAATTGCCACAGCACAAATCGCCCTCCTTTCATCATTCGTCATCCTAATTGATTGAAGAAATCGACCGCGATCACCCCGACACGAGCCGGCAACACGGGCGCACACATCGCCCGCGCGCCGTGGCACGGACCGCCATGCGGTTTCCTCCGAAGTGTGCAGAAAGATGGATTGCAACGCGCTCTTTTGCTGCATCGCAAACAGTTGTTATACGAATTTTCGACTTTGCGGCGAGGGCGAATTTATTATTCGGGTTTATACCTGGTAAGCGCCTGCATGCCAGAGCTGGCAAGGCATTTGTCGATACGCTTACGAGACATGAAGCGGCTTCCACGAACAAATGATTGACAGGCGTCCACTCGACCTTAGAATGGATATTGCTGCATCGCACCACCAACTGTGTTCTGTGTCTTTTTGTCCGTGAGCCGCTCTTGTGGACATTCGGGCACTTCCACCTTGCATGGAGCCATTGATGAGCACTGAGACGACGGAGCAACTTGTCGCCGCGCAGAAAGGCGGCGTCGAATCATCGTTTGTTTTCCTGAACAAGGCATTTGAAGGCATTGAAAAGCTGGCCGACCTGAATGTGCAAGCGGTCAAGTCGATCCTCGCTGAAAGTCAGGCATTCGCAGTCAAGGCACTTTCTGCCAAAGAGCCTCAGGAAACGTTTTCACAACAGTCGATCCTGGTTCAACCTTCCGTTGAAAGAGTGCAGTCATACTGGCGCGAGGTCTACGAAATCTGCTCCAGCACCCAAGCTGAATTGGCTACGCTCGCAGAAGCACAGTGCAAGCAGTTCCAGAGCGATGCGCACGTGTTCATCGACGGGCTCACGAAAAATGCGCCGGCGGGAAGTGAATCGGTAGTGGCGGCATGGAAGACATTCATCACGACCGCAAGCGAGACGGCAAATTCGGCGTATGAAACTGCTGTGAAAGCTGCCAGGCAAGCCGTGGAGACTGCTGAAAGCAATCTCGATGCTGCGTCAACTGCCAAACGGACCCGCCAGGTAGTTGTACCTGTCGAAGCGGATGCAAAACAGTAGAGTTTTGACGGTTCTGTCGCAGTAAGGCGGTCCGCTATCCCGTGCGGAACAAGATGAACGACTGACAGCGCGAGCACAGTTCATTGGTCCGTCGCTATTCAATTCTACGATCTTGTAATATTAGTAGTACTTTTCATATCACCATTGTTCGCTCTGTGCTCCTTGCCGTGACAAGAGCTGAAGCGCAGGCCCGATGTCCTTGCGACGGCCACTATCATCAATTGACAAAATGACATTACTGATTGGCATTCCTCTGGAGACAGCCACCGGGGAGCGGCGTGCAGCAACCGTGCCCGAGGTGGTAGAGAAACTGATCAAGCTTGGATTCGCGGTGGCCGTGCAAAGCGGCGCCGGCGCAGGTGCGAACTTTGGCGACGATGATTACCGTGCTGCGGGTGCCGAGGTCGTCGCAACGGCCGCCGGACTCTGGGCCCGTAGTGACATCGTTTTCAAGGTGCGTCCGCCGAGCAGCGAGGAAGTGGCACTGATGCGCGAGGGCGGCATGCTGATCGGCTTTGTGTGGCCGGCCCAGAACCCCGAGCTGATGCAGCAGTTGGCGGCCAGGCAGGCTACCGTGCTGGCGATCGATTCGCTGCCGCGCACGCTGTCACGCGCGCAGAAGATGGACGCGCTGACCTCGATGGCCGGCATCAGCGGCTACCGCGCGGTGATTGAAGCCGCTCATGCGTTTGGCCGCTTCCTGAACGGTCAGGTCACCGCCGCCGGCAAGGTGCCGCCCGCAAAGGTCTTTATCGCTGGCGCTGGCGTTGCGGGCCTGGCTGCAATCGGCACTGCGGCCAGTCTCGGTGCGATCGTGCGCGCCAACGACACGCGCGCCGAAGTGGCCGACCAGGTCAAGTCACTGGGCGGCGAATTCGTCAAGGTCGACTACGACGAGGAAGGCTCGGGCGGCGGCGGCTACGCCAAGGTCATGAGTGAGGGCTTCCAGCACGCGCAGCGCGCGATGTACGCGCAGCAGGCCCGGGACGCGGACATCATCATCACTACCGCGCTGATTCCCGGCAAGCCGGCTCCGAAGCTCATCACCGCCGAAATGGTGCAGTCGATGAAGCCGGGCAGCGTGATCGTGGACATGGCAGCGGAGCAAGGCGGCAACTGCGAGCTCACAGTGCCCGGCGAGGCGGTGGTGCGCCACGGTGTGACCATCGTCGGCTACACGGATCTTGCTTCGCGTCTGGCCAGACAGTCGTCCACGTTGTATGGCAACAACCTGCTGCGCGTGGTCGAGGAACTGTGCAAGACGAAGGACGGCACGATCAACGTCGATTTCGATGACGACGCCATCCGCGGCCTCACGGTCATCAAGGAAGGCAACATTACCTGGCCGCCGCCGCCGATCAAGCCGCCGGCCGTCGCGCCCAAACCCCAGCCCGCTGCCACTGCGGCGGCGGCCGCGCCGAAGAAGGGCCACGGCAGCAGCGAGCCGATGTCGGCGAAGTCGCTGGCCATCGCGTTCGGCATCGGCGCGCTGGCCTTCCTGATGGTGGGGCTGTTTGCTCCGACCACGTTCCTGTCGCACTTCACGGTGTTCGTGCTGGCCTGCTTCGTCGGCTACATGGTGATCTGGAACGTCACGCCGTCGCTGCACACGCCGCTGATGAGCGTGACCAACGCGATCTCGTCGATCATCGCCATCGGCGCGCTGGTGCAGGTCGCGCCGCCGCTGGGCGGGTCCGCGGCTGGCGACCGGCGATCAGGGCTGATCCTTGGCCTCGCCGTGGGCGCGTTGGCACTCACGGCCGTCAACATGTTCGGCGGCTTCGCGGTGACGCGCCGGATGCTGGCGATGTTCCGCAAATAAGGGGACGACAACAATGACTTCCAACCTGACTACCGTCTCCTATATCGGCGCGGCGATTCTCTTCATCCTGAGCCTTGGCGGCCTGGCCAATCCCGAGACCGCGCGCCGCGGCAACCTGCTCGGCATGATCGGCATGCTCATCGCGGTGCTCGCCACGGTGCTCGGTCCGCGCGTGTCGGCCGAAGGCATTCCGTATGTTGTCGCTGCGCTGGTCGTCGGCGGCGCCGTTGGCCTGTTCGCCGCGAAGAAAGTGCAGATGACGCAGATGCCTGAACTGGTCGCGCTTATGCACAGCCTGGTTGGTCTGGCGGCCTGCCTGGTGGGCTTCGCCAGCTACATCGATACGTCGGTGCAATTCACCGGCGCCGAAAAGGCCATCCACGAGGTCGAGATTTATGTAGGTATCCTGATCGGTGCGGTGACGTTCGCGGGATCGGTCATTGCGTTCGGCAAGCTGTCGGGCAAGATCGGCGGCAAACCGCTGCTGCTGCCGGCACGACACTGGCTGAACCTGGCCGCGCTACTGATCGTGATCTACTACGGCCACGCGTTCCAGCATGCAGAGACGATTCAGGACGGCATGATGCCGCTCGTCGTGATGACGGCGGTTTCGCTGCTGTTCGGTGTGCACATGGTGATGGCGATTGGTGGCGCCGACATGCCGGTGGTGGTGTCGATGCTCAACAGCTACTCGGGCTGGGCGGCGGCGGCCACTGGCTTCATGCTCGGCAACGACCTGCTGATCGTGATCGGCGCGCTGGTGGGCTCGTCGGGGGCGATCCTGTCGTACATCATGTGCCGCGCGATGAACCGCAACTTCATCAGCGTGATTGCCGGTGGCTTCGGTACCGGCAGCGGCGTGTCGGCGCCGGCGGGCGGCGGCGCGCAGCAAGCTGCCGGCGAGGTGGTGGCGGTGAGCTCCGCCGAAACCGCCGAACTGCTGCGCGAGGCGAAGAGCGTGATCATCGTGCCAGGCTATGGCATGGCGGTGGCGCAGGCCCAGCACACGGTCTTCGAACTCACGAAGCTGCTGCGCGAGAAGGGCGTGGACGTACGCTTCGCGATCCACCCGGTGGCGGGCCGCATGCCGGGCCACATGAACGTGCTGCTGGCCGAAGCGAAGGTGCCGTATGACATCGTGCTTGAGATGGACGAGATCAACACGGATTTCCCGGAGGCGGACGTGTCGATGGTGATCGGCGCGAACGACATCGTGAATCCGGCGGCGCAGGAGGACCCGGCGAGCCCGATCGCCGGCATGCCGGTGCTGGAGGTCTGGAAGGCCAGAACCTCGATCGTGATGAAACGCAGCATGGCCTCGGGTTATGCCGGCGTCGACAACCCGCTCTTCTACAAAGAGAACAATCGCATGCTGTTCGGCGACGCGAAGACGATGTTGAGTGAGATCTTCGGGGTGTTGAAAGCCTGAACGCGGCGAAGCGGGACTCGCTGAAGAACAGCGAAGCGCATCGGAGAAGATCATGGCGCTCAGCCGGGCGCACCTCGACAATGCCATTGTCGAGGTGCGCCCGGAAGGAGCGGATCGGCGTGCGGTGTATTCGTCGCGTGTCTCCGAACTTGCAGACGTGGGCGGGATTAAAAATCACGAAGAGATGCTTGCGCGAGACCGGCAAGAGGGATTCCAGCGACTTCAATCACTTCGCATGCGTTCAACCAACGCTAGCAAGCGAGCACTCATTTGCTCGGCTGGCAAGTGCGTGGGCCAACCGTGACCCGGAAGCAGCCATTCGAAACGATACGCGGCCAGCTTGCCGAGTGAATCGGTGAGCTTCGTCCATGAGTACCAGCACGCGTCCCTGAACGCGACGAGGTCGCGCTCGCGTGGGCTCCAGGCGAGCGAATCACCCGCGAAGAGCACGCGATCATCGACCAGGTATACGACGCTACCCCGAGTGTGCCCGGGCATCGGGATTGCGCGGACGCCGGCCGCAATGCTCGGTGCTGAGCCGGCGTCGAGCAGATCCGTAGCATAGGGGGCAGCCGACCTGTCCGCCTGGTGAATCCAGACGCGCGCGCCGAATTGACGTGCGTATTTGTCGGCGTCTGCAACGTCGTCACGATGCGACAAAAGGATGTGTGCAATGCCACCGGCGTCGTCAAACCATTTCACGAGTTCCGCCGCATAGCGCGGTGAGTCGATGAGCAGATTGCCGTCCGGACGCTTCGCAAAATAAGAATGTGCGCCAAACGACGACCGCGAGTTGAATCCGCAGCGCCACACACCGGATGTGATCTGCTGCGGAAAGATCGTGGCGTTCGGGCGGGGCTGCTTCGTTTCGCTGCGCACCGATGCCGTCGGACATACGAGGACCGCACGCCAGGCAGCAAGCTGCTCTTCTGGCGTGAAGGGCTGCCGAACGAAGACACTCTTGTCGTTTCGTTCGACAATCAACTCAGGCGCGACGTGACGCGATGCACCGCAATTGATGCACGCTGTGTCGATGTACCACTCCCCTGGGGCGGAGTCGGTATTGCGTGGCGGTTTCATTCGACGCTCAAGTTCCGATAAGTCATGGCGACCTCACGATTCACCATGATAGAACTATCAGGCACCCTGCGCAGCCGGACGCGACTAGAGCGCCGGACAATCAATCGACCCGTACACGGCGCCGCCGATCCTCGTGGGAACAGTTATTGCGAACACCGTGGCAGGCGGAGCTGGCTCGATTATTCGTCACGGCAGGCGTAGCAGATGCGATTCTGGAAAGTTCATATGGTATGGGCGATGGCGCTCGCCTGTACATGCCCGGCGCTTTTCGCGCAGTCCGCTGACGCCCAGCAGCCGGCCAGTGCTGGCCGCCCAAATCCTGATCCACTGGTTACGCGCGCCGAACGCAGCGACACCTTCCTGCCTACCGCTAGCCTTGACAAAGAAATCATCTGGATACCAGCCGATGCATCCGGCAAGGTTTTGCTGGAGACGTCGATTTACAAGCCGGACGGCCCTGGACCATTCCCAATGGTTGTCTTCAATCACGGCAAGAACCGGGGCGATCCGCACGAGCAGTCACGAAGCGACCCGCTGTCGCTCGCACGTGAATTTGTCCGTCGAGGTTACGTGGTCGTCGCGCCGAACCGGCGCGGCTTCGCGCATTCGGGCGGCGCATATGCACAGCATGGTTGCGACATCTTGAGCAACGGATGGGAACAGGCTGCAGATATCGCAGCGACGGTCGATTTCATGTCGAGGCAGCCATACGTAGACGCACAACATATTGTGGTGGCCGGGGTCTCGCACGGTGGGCTCGCGACGATCGCATACGGTGCCAATGCTGCCCCCGGTGTGCGAGCACTTATCAATTTTTCGGGCGGCCTCAGGCAGGACGCATGCACTGACTGGCAAGGCGATTTGACGCGTGCGTATGGCGCGTATGGCGAACACGCGCGAGTGCCTTCGCTATGGCTGTACGGCGCCAACGATTCGATCTGGCCGGCTCGGTTGATCCCGAAGATGTTCGCCACCTACACCGCTAATGGCGCGAGCGCGCACATGGTTGACGTTGGCGTCTACAAACACGACTCCCATTGCCTTCCCGAAGATCGCGACGGTGTGCGTATATGGTGGCCACCCGTCAAAGCGTTTCTTGCGCGGGCTGGAATGCCGACCGGGATCAAGTACCGCGTTGCGGATCCGGTCAAACCAGAAGCAACTGGCTATGCGGCGATCGACTCAGTCGATGCTGTGCCGTTCATAGACGAGGCTGGCCGCCGTGCGTATAGAACCTTCCTGCAACAACTTCCGAGCCGTGCGTTCGCCGTGTCAGACTCGGGCGCATGGTCCTGGGCGGAAGGTGGCGATAACCCGATGGCTGTCGCAGTGGCGAATTGTCAGAATCGGAGCAGCGATCCCTGCAAGCTCTATGCGGTGGATGACACTGTGGTCTGGAGCGAGCGATCATCACAGTGATTCGCCCCGGCGGCACCGGTCAGGTGAATGATTCATCTGCCCGTCGTTGCTACTACTCGCTTGAGATCGGTTAGATGATTGGCCAGACCCTGGATCAGTTCCAACTCGCGCTTGCCCAGCAAGTTCTTCCCGATCGCAGCAATACCCACCTCCATGCCGCCGATCGTGAAGCGCGTATTGATATTGCGGTTGGTCAGGTTAGATCGGTGCGTCGCCAGATACTGCGACGCTTTACAATCGGCACTTGTCCCGTGCAAGGCGTGCTTCGCCAGGCTTGCCGCGGCCAGAACGGGACAGTGGCCACGCGCATGGCGGTTACACACCATCGCGATGCCATGAACACGGGCTGACGAGGCGGCCGAGGACTGCAAGGAGGCCATGCGATGCTCGCACTCTTTACCGATTTTGGGGCCGACGACATCTATGTCGGACAGGTAAGGGTCGCCTTGCTGCAGCACGCGGCAGCCGGCACCCCCATTATCGATGTACTGCATACTGCCCCGAACTACGATTCGCAGGCAGGCGCGCATCTACTCGCGGCGCTTGCGCGGTGGTATCCGCCGGACTGTGTCTTCCTGGCAGTGGTTGATCCCGGCGTGGGTAGCGAGCGGGATGCCGTCGTGCTGCAAGCCGACGGGCAGTGGTTCGTCGGGCCGGACAATGGATTGCTCTCGATCGTGGCGGCGCGCGCGGCGCGTACCCGGGCCTGGCGGATTAAATGGCGTCCCGCCGCGCTTTCCGCCTCATTTCATGGTCGCGACCTGTTCGCTCCGATAGCAGCATGGGTAAGCCGCGGAGAGTTGCCTCCCGACAAGCTCGTTGAAAGGAGAGGCTTGCGCGTGCAACTGGATGCGGGCGATCTCGCCGAGGTCATATACGTCGATCACTACGGCAATGCACTGACGGGGTTGCGAGCCGGAAACGTGCCGAGGAACGCACGGCTGGGTATCGCAGATGCCGATGTCGAATATGCACGGGTTTTTTCCGATGCGATGGCCGGTCAAGCCTTCTGGTACGAGAACTCGATCGGGCTCGTGGAGATCGCCGTGAATCGCGGCAGTGCCGCGTTGCAGCTTGGCATAAGCGTCGGAGATCCCGTCCATGTGATCGGGGGCGGTGAATCGGCAACATAGCGCCTGAGACCCGGCCTCACAGGGCTCCTAACGATTTAACCCCGGCCGAGTTTGGCCGCCAGTACAACCTTCGGCCTGCGGCCGAAGGCTCATGAAACGCCAGACACTATCACCGCAACGTGTCCAGAAACCCCAAACGGTTCATGAACGGCACCCCAAAGATTGGAGCAATGTCCACCTCTTGGGGTGCAATTCACTAGCGGGGCTTTTCCTGGTCGGGGTGTAATGTGTTCACTACCCCGTGAACCTGCGATTAGAAGCGGTGGTACATGCCAATGTTGGCTTGAACCTGGTTGCCGCCCGACGCGGTGTTACCGAAGTCAGCGGCCGAAGCCTGAGCGCCCTGAGCATGGACGTAGGCACCCATAGCGTAGACCGAAGTGAGCTTCGACAGCGCGTACGTCGCACCCAGCGACACCTGGTTGATCGACGCCATCGTGCGGCCCTGAGCGGCTTGCGCAGGCGTGGCTTCCGAACCGTAGACGTACGTGTAGCCGGCCGCCAGCGACAGCGCCGGAGATGCCTGGTACTGCAGAAGGCCACCAATCACGTTGAAGTGAATCGACTCCTGGCCATCGTTGCCCTGGTACTGGGCGTTCGAGTAGCGCAGGCCTGCCGTGTACGGACCAAACTGATACTGGCCAGCGACTTGCGCGATGCCCGCGCTCTTGAACGCGTTGCCACCGTAGTAGCCCGAACTCGGATAGCCCAGCGCGCCGCCGAACGACGGTTGTGCCGTCGCGTTCTGCCAGCCGTTCTCACCCTGGTTCACAGCCTTGAAGTAGCCGCCGGCGACCGTCAGACCGCCTTGAACGTAATCCGCAGCCACCGACCACGATTGACCCGAACCCATGGCGCCAGCGACGCCGCCAAACGAGTACGCGCCTTCAGCCTGGAAGCCGTGGAAAATCGGCGAAATGTACTTCACCGCGTTGTTCTGGTTCGTCGTGTTGTCGTTGTTGTCCACGTCGCCCGGGGTCGAGAATGTCGACGCCGAAATGGCGTCGCCCGTCAGGCCCTGAACCATTTCCGTCACGGCGTCGATCTGGCGACCCATACGCAGGGTACCGTACTGCTCCGACGCGAGGCCGACGAAAGCCTGGCGGTTGAAGAGCGAGCGCGAGGAGCCGATGGGGCCCTGGCCGCCGATGCCACCGGTAGCAATGTTGAAACCATTTTCGAGCTTGAAGACTGCCTTGAGTCCGCCGCCGAGGTCTTCCTGACCCTGGAGGCCCCACTTGTTCGAACCTGAGGCACCGCCAACGAGGCTGACCAACGAGTGGCCATTGACGTTCGAGGTGTAGCTGATACCCGCGTCAAGCATGCCGTACAGGGTGACTGACGACTGAGCCATGGCTGCCGGGGACGCTGCGATAGCAGCAATAGCGACAACGCTGGCTTTGAACTTGTTGTTTTTCATCTGTATTTCAGTGACAAAGACTTGTTTTTGACTGGAAGGGGGGACAGCGCGCGGCCCTGACGCAGCGCTCACACCCGATGCGACATGTGCGGCGATTGGTGTGTTCGGGAATGGTCGTCTTTCAATTTGTCGTCCTAATTTTATTAAAAACATGGAGGCCAGTCGGTTGTACCGCGCCTGGCCTCTTTCCGTTAAAACAGTCGTGGAGTCCCTACCCAGACCACGACGGCCTCCTTGTTGCCTTCGTTACTCCAGCCATGTGGCACCGTCGACTGGTAGTGGGCTGAATCGCCCGCCTGCAACACGAACGGCTTACCCTCCAGCTCCAGCGTGACCTCGCCCTCGATCACGTAGAGGAATTCCTCCCCCGCGTGCGTCGTGACTTCCGAGCGCTTTACGCCCTTCGGCAGACGCACGAGTATCGATTCGAGCTGCCGCCCGCCTGCGGTGTTCGTGAGTCGCGCGAACAGGTTCGCCGAATCCGCGAAGCCGAAGAACTCCAGCTTGCTGCCGCGCTTGACCGAGCGCTCCTCCGACGGCGTCTCGACGAAATACTGCACCGTGACGCCCAGCGCCTTCGCAATGCCCGAGAGTGAAGTCAGGGACGGCGACGCATGACCCCGCTCCACCTGGGACAGAAACGGCTTGGAAATACCGGCCACCGTTGCCGTCTGGTCGAGCGTCTGTCCGAGCCGCTGACGCAGTGCACGAATCTTTTCGCCGAGCGCCACCGCCGTAGGGTCGTGCTTGCCAGATGTAGAAACCATATCAGGAACGTTTTTTGTCGTCAAAATTTGTTTGATGGAAGTAAATATCGTTTGATACGCTTGCGATCTACAACGTCACGTCGCGTCTGGCACCAAAGCGGTGCGCGTCAGGCCCACTCCAGTGGGCCAACGGGATCCGCCACTCGGCACGCTCGAGAAGAATGAAATTGTAAACCTTGGGTTCGTGCGATCCACAAACCCACAGAAAGGAGGAGACATGCACTCTGGCGGCGCCACAAGCGCCCATGCATGCGGCGCAGCATCAGACACATGTCACTGCCCGCTTTACACGCATCCGCGTGTCATCGTCATCATCGCAGCGTATTGAGGTCACAATGAATTTATCGGTTTCCAGGACGAAATCGTTCTCGACGGTATTTCTGATTGAGATGTGGGAGCGCTTCGGCTATTACGGCATGGCCGCACTTCTGGTTCTCTTCATGGTCGAGCGACTCGGCTTCACCGACGAGCACGCCACGCTCACCTGGGGCGCGTTCACCGCGCTTGTGTATGCGTCGCCTTCGATCGGTGGCTGGATCGGCGACCAGGTACTGGGCGCACGCCGCTCAATGGTACTCGGCGCCATCGTGCTATTTGCGGGCTACGTTATGCTTGCCCTGCCCGACGACCGACTCTCGCACATGTATGCGTCGCTCGGCGTAATCGTGGTGGGTAACGGGCTTTTCAAGTCCAACGCCGCTAATCTCGTGCGCCGCATCTATGAAGGAGACGAAGCGCGCATCGACGCCGCGTTCACGATCTACTACATGGCGGTTAATATCGGCTCGACAGTGTCGATGCTGCTCACGCCGTGGATCAAGGATCACTGGGGCTGGCACGCCGCGTTCGCCGTGTGCAGCGCGGGAATGCTGCTCGGCATCGCGAACTTCTTCCTCATGCAACGCACGCTCGCGCACATCGGCTCCGCGCCCGACGCGATGCCGGTGCAATGGCGCCGTCTCGCGGCGGTGATTGCTGGCGGCATCGCGCTTGGCGCGGCGACGCTCTTCGTGCTGCAGCACAAGCAACTCGCGGTAATGTGTGTGTACACGGCCGGCGCAGCGATTCTCGCGATCTTCGCGTACATGCTGCGCACCTGCGAACGCCAGGAGCGCGCTGGTCTCGTGGCCGCGCTGATCCTCACGCTGCAAGTCATCCTGTTCTTTGTGTTTTACCAGCAGATGTCCACGTCGCTCACACTCTTCGCGGTGCGCAACGTTGACCCGAACTTCCGACTGTTCGGCATCGAGCTCTTTAGCTGGAGTGCGGCGCAGTTCCAGGCGCTCAATCCCATCTGGATCATGATCATGAGCCCGGTGCTCGCGACGATCTATTCGAGCCTCGCGCGACGTGGCAGCGACGTGCCCGTTGCGGCTAAATACGCGCTTGGCTTCGTCGTGGTGGCAGCGGGCTTCTTCGTCTACGCGGCGAGCGGCCATTACGCAGTGAACGGCCGCGTGTCGTCGTGGTTCATGGTGGCGGGCTACGGCCTCTACTCGCTTGGCGAACTACTCGTGAGCGGCCTCGGACTCGCGATGATCGCGCGCTACGTGCCTGCGCGCATGGGTGGTTTCATGATGGGCGCGTACTTCGTGGCCACAGGCGTTTCCCAGTATCTGGGTAGCGTGGTCGCGAACTTCGCGAAGATGCCAGCGGGTAATCTCGATCCCATAGAGTCGCTGCCGCTCTATACGCGTCTCTTCGACGGTCTCGGCTGGCTCGCGGCAGTAGGCGCCTTGCTGGCGATCCTGCTGCTTCCGGTGATGGGCCGCCTCTCACGCGCGCATCAGCGCGCGGGCGAGCAAACCGCGGGTCATTACGCGGTCGAGTGACCGCGGCTCGTTGACGTCCTCCCCGTCCTCAGCCTGCGGCTGCCGCGCAAGGCGCGGGAAGGACGGGGACTCCAACTGTCAGACGGCGACGTCCCGCCGCGAGAATCTCCTGGGGACCAAGGGCAGCCGCAAAGTGATGAGCCTGCCTGCCGTTCGCCAATCGAGGTCGAAAAAAGCCGACGTGCCGCTGTACAAAACCCGTCACCACGCCTCACTGACGTAGCACTTGTATCGCATGAAGCTGCGAAAGAGTTGTAACGCAAGGCCACCCGCCACGATGACGAGTGCGCCACCAATGCTCGAGTCAACACTAACCATGACCTCAGTGAGGTAGATTGTGGCCGCGGCAATCAGGGGATGATAGAGAGTCTTGCTTAGAAGATCGTCCACTTATGTTCTCCAACTTACAGATCGCGGCCGGGCAATCCGCAGGTTGCTTTTCCAGCCATTAGAGGCCGCCTCCCGCTGTATTCGACAAGTTATGCGTCTTTTCCAGTGAAGCCTGGTACAACCGCCCGGTAGACAGGCGCTTCTCCGTAATGGTTCGAGCACGTTCGCTCACCGTCGCAACGATGTCCGCAGGCGCTGTTTCAGGAGAGCCGGAGCGGAACGGCGGCTGCGGGTCATAGGCCATGTAGAGTTGCAGTTCCTGGGCGACCGTCTCGCCTCGCAGCAACGAGACCACGATTAACGAGCCGTCGATTCCCGACGTCACCCCACCTGCACTAATGAACCGGCCGTCGATCACTACACGCTCGCCACTTGGAATCGCGCCATACAGCGGGAGGACGTCCATCGCCGTCCAGTGTGTAGTGGCATGCTTACCGTGTAACAAGCCGGCGGCGCCGCAGAGCAGTGAGCCGGTACATACCGAATACACGTAGCGTGCGCCTGCTGCCTGATTGCGGATGAACGACAGAACTATTTCGTCGTGCATCAATGCCTCCTGCCCATGTCCGCCCGGTACCAGGAGAACGTCAAGCTGCGGTGCCTCTTCGAACGTCGTATCGGCAAGCAACTGCATGCCGGCAAGGTCGCGAACAGGGTTCTTGTCCTTCCAGAGCGTGATAAACGACGAATTCGGCACGCGAGCCAGTGCCTCGAATGGCCCGGTGAAATCGCATTGATCCATGTTTGGGAAAATAATCCCGCCAATTTTCAAATGAACGTCCAGAGGAATGCTCATGACGATCTCCTTTTACAAGCCGGAAAGACAAGGGTGACCGGTGCGCAGCGCAGTCGATATTCCTTACCCTTGACTGTCAAGTAACTAAAAGACCCCTTTCCCGGTCGGGAAAGGGGATAAAAGGGTCTTGGCGTCTAGAGAAACTGGTCGATTGACTACTAACCCTTACTGGCGAATCACTGCATCGACCTTACGCCTGCCACGCGTATTCCTGAAACATCTCTTCGAGCGGTGGGTTGGCAACGCTGCCTGCGTAGTTCGTCATGGTCGACGCGGCTACGACCAGGATGACTTCGAGGACCAGAGCCTGGTCGAAACCGGCGGCGGTGAATGACGCGATGTCCTGATCGTCGAGACGGCCACGCTTATCGATTAGCGTGCGTGCGAGATGCGAGAGTGCTGCGAGTTTTCGATCTTGCGGCAGACGACGGGCCCGGATGGCCTGCACGTCGGCTTCGTTGAGCCCTTCCTTGAGTGAGAGGGCGGAGTGGAAGGCGACCGCCCAGGTGCAACCGTTGGTGACTGCATTCGTCAGCAGCAGGGTCTGCACCTGAGCTTCCGTGAAGCTACCGCCGTGAGCCTGCTGGAATACGCCGACCAGGCCGTTGATCAGTTTCGGCGACCCGGCGATGGCACCGGCAATGTTGGGAACCATGCCGAATGCTTCAGCGAGGCCCTTAAGTGCCGGCTTTGAGCCCTCCGGTGCCGACTCGAGCGTATAAACGGGGAAGTTAGCCATGATATTTCCTTGAGAGGTGAATGCGTGCGCCAAGGGGTGATCACACGACAAGTGAAGAGTAGTGATACACCGGGGCCCCGCCAATTACATCGCATGTAATAAAAAAGCATGCGCTACAGCGGAAACATGGCAGCCAGCCATGAAGGCTGGGCCTGATAGAACGATTCGGCGTGTGAGGTTCGCCTTATCACCGAATGTGCTCAGGCGCATGCTGCGTCAGCAGGAGCCATTTCCGGCCGTCATTATGGATCGATACTGGAATGTGCTGATGGCGAATCAGGTGTTTGATCGATTTTTTGACGTGCAGGCGTGTACGGAACCCCGCAATATCTTGCACCTGATGTTAGCGCCGAATGGCATGCAACCCCATGTAATCGACTGGGAGAGGGTTGCGCAACACCTGATCCAGCGTGTGTATCGGGAAGCCACCGGACATGGTGCTGACAGGCAGATGCAGCAGCTTCTTGACGCCGTATTAGCCTATCCTGACGTGCGACCCGAGTGGAAAGCGCAGCGCGTAGCGGATTCGACGTCCAATTTACCGATGGCTCCAATAGGATTTGTCAAGGACGGGGCGGTTCTGAATTATTTTGTGATGATCACCACGGTTGGCGCACCTCGAAGTGTGGCGGCTCAGGATCTGCGGATGAGGTGTCTGGTTCCGGCAGACGACGAAACGGAGGCGCGTCATCTGGCGTTATTTGCGTAGCACAGGAACGAGGAAAGCTGGTCACTGACGTCCAATCCAGGGCGCTTTAGATGGCGAACCCGCAGTTCCCGCGAACGGCTCTTCGTGTCCGACCGTATGCGTTCAGCGCCCTCCAGCGTAAGCCGCCTTTGGGAATACATTCCGATAACCGCCCAGCGACTCATTGCACTCGGTATCGCCCTAGAAAAGTGGAAACCGCGCTCTCGACGATCTTTTCCGCCTGCTCATCAGATATGGCGTAATCAATTTGCGTCAAGCGAGGATAGAACAGGGTTTCACCCAGCATGCCAATAAACTCTGCGCGCGCAAGTGGCACGGCGGCAATACGCAGCTTTCCTTCGTCAATCCGCTTTTGCAACCAGGCATCCGTAATATCGCTGAATAGATGCTTTGCAAGTTGAAAGCGGGAGCCCATGTCGGGAAAAGTTCGCACTTCGCCAATGATCAGGCGCATTGTGGCAATCAATCGAGTATCCGAAACGAGCTCGCAGTATGCGCGGCCAATTTCGCGTAGGCCCGGTTCGACCTCTGGGGGCACGGGGTGGTCCTTCCAGCGTGAAAATAGCTCATGGATCAGATGGTCCACCGCTTCAACGAACAGGGTTTCCTTGCTGGGAAAATGTTTGTACAGAGTCGCATATGACACTGCCGCGCGATCGCCGATGGAATCCATCGTGGCCGCGTCGTATCCGCTTTGCAGAAACGTTGTGATTGCGACCTCGAGTATCAGCTTGCGCTTTTCCCTGCTGACGCGCTGCTGATACCCCTCTACGCCGTCCGTCGAGCGGTTCTCTGTCCTCGAGAGGGGCTTCTTCCTTCCTGCCTTCGCCATTTCCACTTATCAGCTCCAAAACTGTCCTGCGGTTCTACGATTTACAGCTTGTATCGAGGCAGCGTATCCGTGTGTCACCCGGACGGGCATGCAACATCCGATGCATTTCCCGGGTCGAGTCCCGGGCCGCCTGCTGAGGTTCGGTCTGCAAGGCATTCTGCCCGGCGTTGGCAAAATTCGCCAGGGCGCAGGGGTTTTCCCTACCTTTCTCGTCGTCAGCGAAAGGTATAGTGTAATACACACTACACCATAGATTTCGTACAGGAATGAGAGTCAACGTGAACGGTTTCAGACACTTAGGCACAGCCTCAGTTGTAAGAGGGCGGGATGGCTGGTCCTTGCTCGGGGCGAAGTGCGCCGACTGCGAAGCGCCGATCTATCCCGTGCTCACCGTGTGCCCGCAATGCGGCGGTCGTGGCTTCATTGCGGCGCCGTTGCCGGCGATCGGCACGCTCTACTGCTACAGCGTCGTGCATATGGGGCCAAAGGGCGTCGACACGCCCTACACCGTCGGGTACGTGGACCTGAGTGATGGCCTGCGGGTTTTCGGGCGCATTGAAATGGCGGCTGGCGTTGTCCAGCCAGGGCAGCAGCTCGAATTGCGAGTGGAGCCGGCAAATCAACAAGCGAGTCGCTTCATTTACTTCTTTACTGCACCCGGCGAGATTTCCGGGCAGGCCAATTCATGAGCATGACGAACGGTCTTCGGAGTGTGAACGTCGTTGGAACGGGCATGATCCGTTTTGGACGTTTCCCGGAAGTGAGTCTCTCCCAACTCGCCGCACCGGCGGTCATCGAAGCGCTGGATGAAGCCGGAATCGATCGTCGACGCATCGGTGCGCTTTACTGTGGAACGGTATCCGGCGGTCCGCTGGCCGCCCAACGTATTGCACGGGAGACGGGCCTGACCGGTATCGAAGCGGCAAATTTCGAGAACGCATGCTCGTCATCGGCTAGCGCGTTTCGGCACGCCTATCTTGCGATTGCCGCAGGCGCGGTGGATTGTGCAGTCGTGGTTGGGGTAGAGCAATTGACTCGTCTCGGAGGCGGGCCACTTGACCTGGGCGATGAGGATGTCGAGGCGGCGAACGGATTGACAATGCCCGCTCTGTACGCGATGCGCGCACAACGATACATGCATGAATTCGATTTGTCGCCTCGTGATCTCGCGCTCATAGCCGTCAAGGCCAGGGCGAATGGCGCGCTCAACCCCTACGCACAGATTCGCAGCACAACCTCGGTCGACGAAGTGCTCGGCTGCCGCACGGTGGCATCGCCGCTGACGTTGCATCAGTGCTGTCCGCTTGGCGATGGTGCTTCGGCGGTGGTCCTTGCCGCCTCCAACCTCCCTGAGGCAAAGCCAGGGGCGGTGAAGATTCTCGCGTCCCATCTGACATCGGGGCGTTACATGCAGGGCGCGCGCGACATGACGACGCCCGAGGTGACAGTGCGTTGTGCGAACGAAACTTACGAGTCTTGCGGTCTCGGTCCTTCCGACATCGATCTCGTCGAATGCCACGATGCTTTCACCATCGCCGAACTGCTGTACTACGAAGCACTTGGATTTGCAGCGCACGGAGACGGGGCGCGTTTGATCAGAGACGGCGAAACGTCGCTTACCGGACGGATTCCGTTCAACCCGTCCGGCGGTCTGCTCTGCAGGGGCCATCCGCTCGGAGCGTCAGGGATCGCGCAGATCGTCGAAATAACACGTCAGTTGCAGGGTCGCTGCGGCGCGCGACAGGTCGCGCGAGACAAGCCGGGCGGTCCCCGAATCGGGCTGGCGCACATCACCGGTGGAGGCACCTATGGCTTCGATCACGGCGCGTGTGCGATACACATTCTTGGAAGATGAGAAATGAAATCAGCACCCTTTACCTGGCACCGTCCAGAAAGCGTCGCGCGTGCCGTTGAGCTACTTGCCACGCTGGACAACGCACGCATCGTCGCTGGCGGACAGACGCTGATGCCGATGCTGGCCATGCGCTACGCGTATGTGGATCACGTGGTCGATGTGAACGCGATACCTGGTCTCAATCAGATAACGTTGGAAGACGACGAGGTCTGTGTCGGCGCGTTGGTTCGTCAGCGGGATCTCGAGCAATCTCCTTTGATTCATCAATACGCGCCGCTGATGGTCGAGGCGTATCGATTGGTCGGTCACATTCAGACGCGAAATCGGGGTACGTTTGTCGGCAGCGTCTGCAACCTCGATCCGGCCTCGGAGCAGCCCGCTCTGGCCGAAATCTTCAATGCGACCATCGTCGCCGTGGGACCGCGGGGAGAGCGGCGCATCCCGTTCGATGAATTCGCCCTCGGCTTCATGACTACCTCGATCGAGCCGGACGAAATGGTGACGCAGATTCGCCTTCGTATCTGGAATGAGCCGCACGGATACGCGTTCGAGGAATTCGCACGCAGACATGGGGACTTCGCGATCGTCGGCGCCGCGGTCATGGTTTCGGTCGACGTCAATCACGCGATCACGCATGCCGACGCGGTGCTGTGTGGGATGGGTGGCAAACCATGTCGTCTCCAGTTTGCCGACGTCCTGGAGGGACAGCAGCCCAGCGCCGATCTGGCAAAGACAGCCGCCAGCCGAGCAAGCTGGATTGATGCACTTAGCGACACGAGTGCTAGTGCTGCATACCGGAAACGTCTCGCGTGCACGGTGACCGAGCGTGCGCTGGTGCGCGCGTTCGCCCGCGCATTGAACGCAAGCTGAGGGCAGCATGAATCAGAGAATCGAATTCGTCGAACCAACAAAGATTGCCTTCGAACTGAACGGCCAGGCGCTGAACTGCGACATTGACCCCAGAGTGACGCTCGGCGATTTTCTTCGTCACCAGCTTGGCAAGACAGGCACGCATTATGGCTGTGAGCATGGCGTTTGCGGGGCATGCACGGTACTGGTGGATGGACGTTCCATGCGTTCCTGCCTGCAGCTTTGTGGTCAGGTCGACGGGAGGCAGGTCACAACTGTAGAGGGGCTGGCGAATGCCGACGGCTCGCTCGGTGTCCTGCAGCAGGCCTTTCAGGATCGCCATGCATTGCAGTGCGGATACTGCACCCCAGGCATGCTGACCACGCTAACCGAGTTTCTGCGAGCCAACCCCAACCCGTCCGAGGCCGAAGTTCGCGATGCGGTCAGCGGGAATATCTGCCGCTGTACTGGCTATCAGGCCATTGTCGAAGCGGCGTTGCTCGCGGCCGCCCGAATGCGCGGCGAACCCGATCCCGTTTTCGGACTGGTCGACTCACACTCAAAAAACAGCGAGCCCGACGCGGCTCCGACCGTTGGTGCACGGTATGTCGGCAGACCCGTCAAGCGAACCGAAGACCCCGCGCTGCTCAAGGGCGAGGGGCAGTTCGTCGACGATATCCACCTCCCCGGAACATTGCATTGCTGTTTCGTGCGATCGTCGCACGCGCACGCCCGCATCAAGCACGTCGATACGGAAGCAGCAAAGGCTGTCCCGGGGGTACAGCATGTCTGGACATATGCTGACCTGGATGAAGCCCACCGGCGGCCATTGCCGGTCCTGGCACCGACTCAGATGCTGGACGAGCCGCGCATGTGGTCGCCGTTGGCCGCGGAGGAAGTGTGCTACGTCGGCGAGGCGGTCGCCGTCGTCATTGCAGAAAGCCGGTACATCGCCGAGGACGCCGCTAACCTGGTGCAGATCGAGTACGAAGTTCTGCCCGTCGCCAGCAACATCCGGACGATATTCGAACCGGATGCGCCACGGGCTCACAGCGACGTTCCGACAAACCTCCTCCTCAACATGCCGTTTGCTTTCGGCGAAGTCGACTCGGCCTTCGCGCGCGCAGCGCATGTGGTCAAGCGCGAGATATTCCATCATCGCGGAACTGCGCATCCGATGGAGTGCCGCGCGACGCTTGCGCGGCTCGATCGCGGTACCGGTGATCTGACCGTCTGGAATTCAGGCCAGGCACCGCATCTCGAGAGACGTCTTCTCGCGCAGGCGCTCGGCTACGACGAAGCGAAGATCCGGGTCATCATGCCGGATGTCGGGGGGGCTTTCGGTCCGAAGGGTATCGCGTATCCGGAAGAGTTTGTCGTGGCTTCGGCGGCGCTCAAGCTGGGTGTGCCGGTCAAGTGGACCGAAGATCGGCGTGAGCACTTCCTGTGCATTACTCAGGAGCGCGACCAGTTGTGGGATCTGGAGATGGCGCTTGACAAGGACGGAAAGATCCTCGGTGTGCGCGGCTCCGTGGTCCACGATAACGGTGCGTACGTGCCGTGGGGCATCGTCGTGCCGATCATCGCGGTGACCTCGTCGCTAGGCCCGTACGTCATACCGGCATTCGACGTGAAGTTGAAGGTGGCTTCCACGAACATGGTCCCCACCACGCCGGTGCGCGGCGCGGGGCGGCCCAAAGCGGTATTCGCGATGGAGCGGATGCTCGACGCGGCAGCCGACCAGCTCGGCCTCGCCCGTCTGGAAATTCGACGCCGAAATTTCGTGCAGCCGGACCAACTGCCGTACAAAACTGGCCTGATATTCCGCGACGGTTCCCCGATGGTGTATGACTCCGGCGACTATCCGAAGACCCAGGAAGAGGCCGTCGAGCTTGCCGGTCTGGACGCATTTCGTGCCCGTCAGGAGGACGCGCACGCGCAGCAACGGTATCTCGGGATTGGCTTTGCCAACTATGTCGAGGGTTGCGGCCTCGGCCCATATGAAGGGGCGGAAGTCACGTTGCAAAACGACGGACGCATACACCTGGACGTCGGCGGCGCCGGCGCGCAAGGGCAAGGAATGAAAACCATCTTTGCCCAGATCGCTGCCGATCAGCTCGGCGTCGAGATGGATGCCATAACGGTAGTCGTCGGCGATACGGGCAAGCTCGCAATGGGCATCGGGACATTCGCGAGCCGGATCACCGTCAACGCTGGAAATGCCGTTCACATCGCATGCGGCAAGCTCGCTGGAAAAATCAGGGCGCTCGCCGCGAACGCTCTTCGTGTTCCACCGGATCAGATCGAGATCGCACGTGGCGCGGTATGCGTGCGAGGCCAGCCGGAAAGGGCGTTGCCGCTTGGCCAAATCGCTCGAATCTCTTATGGAATAGCTGGGTTCACGCTACCTGACGGGCTGGATGCGGGCATGACCGTCACGCATTATTTTTCCCCGAAAGCGAGCGTCTACGCCAACGGAACGGCATTCGCGGAAGTCGAGGTGGATATCGGGACTGGCTATGTAAAGGTCTTGCGCTATGGCGTTGCACACGATTGCGGGACCGTGATCAATCCGATGCTCGTCGAGGGTCAAGTGATTGGCGCCATTTCCCATGGGATCGGAAATACGCTGCTCGAGCGCCACGGCTACGATGAGAATGCCCAGCCGCTTGCGACGAATTTCGCCGAGTTTCTGCTGCCTACCGCACTCGACATGCCATCTCGCATCGCGATGGCGCATCTTGTTTCCCCTTCGCCGAACAATCCTCTTGGTGTCAAAGGGGCCGGAGAGGGCGGGACGATTCCTGCATCCGCAGCGATCGTCAGTGCCATTGAGGATGCGCTGAGCCGTTGGTCAATTCATTTTGACGAATCACCCGTGCTTCCTGAAATGATCTTTGATCGTCTGCATGCCGCTGGCGCATACAGCGACGTCGACGCACGGCACATCTCGAACGAAGAACTTGTTGGATAACGAATATGGACTCTGGTAACACTGGTCCGCTGAGCGGTGTGAGGGTTCTGGACCTCACGCAGTTCCTCTCGGGCCCTTTCGGTACACAAATCCTCGGCGACCTCGGTGCTGAGATCATCAAGATCGAGCCGCCGGGGGGCGAACTCTCACGCGGTGTGCCTCCCCATTTCGTAGAGGGGGATAGCGCCTACTATCTCGCAGTCAATCGCAACAAGAAGAGTGTCGTGATTGACCTCAAGACGGAGAAGGGCGTCGAACTCGTTCGGGAGTTGGCGGCGCAATCTGATGTCCTCGTAGAAAACAATCGCCCGGGTGTCATGGAGCGGCTCGGACTCGGTCAGGCGGAGCTTCGCGCGCGCAATCCAAGGCTCGTCTACTGCAGCATCAGCGGGTTCGGACAGACCGGCCCGGACAGGGACCTACCCGCTTACGACATGATCGTGCAGGCGATGTCGGGTGGCATGAGTCTGACCGGCGAGCCTGGCAGGGCGCCCGTTCGCGCTGGCATTCCAATCGGCGACCTGGCGGCCGGCATGTACGGCGTGATGGGCATCCTGGCCGCGCTGGTCCAGCGCCAAACCTCAGGCGAAGGGCGGTTCGTCGATGTGTCGATGCTCGATGCGCAGATCGCGATGCTTTGTTATCAAGGTGCCTATTATCTGCTGTCGGGCGAAGTGCCGGAACAGCAGGGACGAGGTCACGATTCGATACCGACCTATCGCTCGTTCGAATGTGGCGACGGCGTTTCACTGGTCGTGACCGCCAACACGGAACGCATGTGGGCGGACCTGTGCAAGGCGGTCGGGTTGCCCCATCTGGTGCTCGATCCGCGATTCAAGGGGCCGGCTGAACGGCTCGCGAACAAGGTGGCGCTATGGGAAATACTGGAGACGCGCTTCCGTGACGAACCGGCGCAGCGTTGGCTCGATTTGCTGAATTCAGCGTCGATTCCGGCCGCTCTGGTCAAGACAGTTGATCAAGCACTGAATGCCCCTCAGGTCGTGCATCGAGACATGCTCGCCGAGCTTCGTAGTCGAGCGGGATCGCATGTGCGCGTGCCCGGCAATCCAATCAAGTTTGATGTTCAGGGGTATGCCGATGCGAGCTACCCACCTCATCTTGGGGAACACACCAACGTCGTGCTTGGCGAGTACGTCGGCCTTGATGCTGATGAACTGAGGACACTCCAGAACCAGGGCGTCGTTCGGCAGTTCGTACCGGGCATGCCATCACCCGGCGTGAAGTCGCGATAAACCAGGAGATCGGAATGCATGAAAATCTTCTGCTGAAGATGACGGGCAATGTATTTCATATCGCTTTGAACAGTGCTGATGGCAGGAACGAGTTGGATGACGCTATGATCCGGGCGCTGACTCAGGTGATCAGCGACCCTCCCGAGAGCACCGTGGCGATCGTGCTATCCGGAGCGGGCGAGAATTTCTGCGCAGGGCGCGCCGCATCGCCATTGCCGGCGCCTTTGCCAACGGAAGATCCACGCCCCGCAATCAAGGAACGAGGGGCGGCGCCAATTCTCGCCCTCTACGAGGCCATCCGTTCGAGTGCGGTACCGGTCGCCTGCTTCGTCAAAGGGCTCGCTTCGGGTATGGGCTGCGCAATCGTTGTGGCGAGCGACTATGCCGTCGCCGACACGCGTAGCCGGTTCGAGGCCAATGAACTCGAGAAACAGTTTGCTCCCGCACTGCTGATGTCCGCGCTCATCGAGCGTGTCCATATCAAGGCGATTTCGCGCCTCGTTCTTACGGGCCGGCCTGTCGACGCGACAGCCGCACTCGAACTTGGGATTGTCGGCGAAGTTGTCGCTCCCTGGGAACTGGACAGAGCACTCGACGATTTCGTCGCCTTCATGAACAGCCGGGCTCCTCAGGCGCTACGTGGCGTTAAAACGTTTCTGCGCGAATCGCCTGGTCTGCGTTCGCCGGACCTCGCCACGCTCGCCGCCGATACGCTGGCGGATTCCATTGCGGCGCGCCTCGAGGTGACAGCGCCGTTCGCTTCCTCCCACGTCAAGCGGTTTCTGACCGTCGACCGCGAACGGATCGCCTATGTCGACGTTGGCAACGGGCCTGCGGTTATCTTGCTGCACAGTCTCGGTACGTCAAGCGCGCTGTGGGACGACATTTTGCCCGCATTGACCGCGAAATATAGGGTCGTCGCGATAGATGCCCGAGGTCACGGCGACTCGACGAAGCGAAGTCCGTGGAATGCGGACGCAGTCGCCAACGATGTCGTCGCCGTGGCGGAAGCCATCGGTCTCGATGCTTTCGGCCTGGTGGGCATTTCAATGGGAGGACTGACTGCGGTACGCGTTGCCGCAAAATTGGGTCAACGCGTTGCGGTCATGGTCTTGTCGAGCGCTTACACGGGCGTTTCGGGACCGGCAGTGGAAAAGCGGCTGGCCGCGATCGACGGGATGTTGAAAAAGCTGCCGATGCATCTGTTTGCGCGCATGTACGTGGAGCAGACACTGCACAGGGACACGGCGTACCCGAAGCGGGAAAGACTTACCCAGCAGATAGCGGCCATGTCTTCAAAGGAATACCTGGAAATATCGCACGCCATCGCCACGGATGACGTTTCTGGTTTCTTGCGCGAGATCGATGTTCCAACGCTTGTGCTGAACGCCGAACTCGACAGGAGCGTGCCGAGAGCCGTATCCGCGAAGTTGACGCAAGGAATCCGCGGCGCGGCGGAACGAACGCTGAGCGCTGCCGCACATCTCGCATGTGTGGATACGCCGGATGCGTACGCCGAGGTTCTACTCGACCTGTTTGAAAAATACACGGAAGAGGGAGGAGAAGTATGGAAATCGTAAATCACTTTTCGGTCGACTCGACTATCGAGAACGCCTGGAAGGCATTACTCGATGTGCCGTTGGTCGTATCCTGCTTTCCGGGTGCGACGCTCACCGATACCCTTGGTGAAGATTCGTATAAAGGGCGGATTCGCGTCAAGCTGGGTCCAATTGCGATGGAATTCGCCGGCACGGTCACTTTGAGTGCATCGTCAACAGACGGGTATACGGCGACCGTCAAAGCCACATGGCAGGAAACGAGGAACCGCGGATCGGCCACGACGGAGACCACGTTTTCTCTTGCTCGACTCAGCGACGCCGGCGGCACACAGGTCGACGTTCGCACCGCTGTACAGATGGCAGGGCAGGTCGCGCAGTATGGACGCGGGGTCGGCATCATAAATGCCGTAGCGGAACAGATGGTGCGTCAATTCGCGGCTAATTTGCAGGGGAAACTCGCAGATCATCCGGCTGCAGCGACTGAGGCGTATCGAGTCGACGCAGATTCGTCCGCTTCAGAATCCCCTGGAGAAGGGCACCCCTTGGTGGTGAAACGCCGTCGCGACAAAGCTGCGGACTCAACGAACGAGATCTCCGTGCTCGGAATATTGTGGAGAACGCTGACCTCGAAATGCAGGCAGTGGTTCGTCAGGCTGCATTCCTCATAGCCCTCGATAGCGTCAAAGCGTCTGCAAATGCTTATTAAATTGTTAGCAGTGCAAAGAAGGAGATGGACCGATGAAGACGAACTCGACTCCGTTTGAGTCGACAGAAGGCGGGAGCAATGTCGGTGCTTCGGCCGTAGGAAAGGCAGCCTGGATAGTGCTCGGGTCGGCGTTTGTGGGTTGGATGTTCGATGCGATGGATCTCTACCTTTTCACCATGATCATGGTGCCGGCCCTTCATGACCTGCTTGGGGCGTCACAGGGCAGCGTGATGCAGATCGGGGGGCTCATTGTCGGCGCGAAACTGTTTTGTTGGGGGATCGGCGGCATTCTGTTTGGCATCGCGGCCGACCGGTTTGGGCGGGCGCGAGTGATGCTCGGCACGATGCTGATTTACTCGGTATTTACGGCGGCCGGTGCCTTCTCGCACAACTGGCACCAACTTCTTTTGTTTCAGATGCTGGCGGGCTTCGGCATCGGGGGGGAGTGGGCTGCGGGCGCCGCGCTGGTTGTGGAGACCTGGCCGGAAAAGCACAGGGCAAAGGCGGTCCAGGTGATGCAGGTTGCCAATGTAGTCGGGCTAGTCGCTGCCTCCGCGCTTGCGATCTTTCTTTCAGGTGCGGGATGGCGTTGGATGCTTGGTGTCGGAGCGGCACCGGCAGTTGCGAGCCTTGGCCTGCGGCTCATCACACCAGAATCGGCTCGTTGGGAGCAGTCACATGCGGCCGTAATTCGTCACGCAGGGCCCAGAATGGGCTCGATATCCGAGATATTTGGCCGTCCGTTGCTTCGTCGAACCGTTGTAGGGACGCTCATTTCTTCGGCAATGATGATCGGTAGCTGGGGCGCGTCGATTCTCTTTCCCACTTTGCTGAGAGAGTTTTTCCCCCATGCCGGCAACGCAGAATTCACCAGGCAAACGGGCATCGCTTTCATGTCGACCAACGTCGGCGCGGTACTTGGATACGCTTCGACACTGCTTGTGGTCAGTCTGGTGCCTCGTATTTCCAGACGGGCGGTCTATGCCGTGTTTTGTGCTGGCGCCTGGATTGCGGTCGTTGCACTTTTCGGTGTTGCGAAGACCCTGATGACGTTCTATCTCGCCATGCTTGGATTCGGCTTTTTCGCAATGGGAGGATTCGGGATCGTCGCGCTGTACCTGACCGAACTCTTTCCGCTCCATGTTCGCGCCACGGGGCAGGGATTCACGTGGAATGCGGCACGTCTATTTACCGCACTTGGACCTTTGCTAGTGTCCTCTGCTTCGATAAATCTGGGATTTCGTGCGGTCGGAATCGGTATCGCTTCCGTATTTGCAGTGGGGCTGATCGCCATTGTCTTTGGCCCGGAAACTGGCGAACGAACAACACGTACGTTCGAAGCGCGCAACACAAGAAGCTTCGTGGATATCGATACATGAATGCACATGATCGTCGATCTGCTCGCACCGCAACTTTTGAAGTGACTACGCCGGACCCGTTCGGCACATAAATACAATATTGGAGACGTCATGAATTTGAAGATGATCGTCGCCTCGGCGCTCGTTGGGTGGGCGATCGCGGCACACGCGCAATCGTCGGTTACGCTCTATGGCGCCATCGATACCGGATTGCTGTATCAAAGCGCGAATGCGCTGAACTTCCAGTCGAAAGTGAATCTCGGGCATGCTTACGAACTCAAGGACGCAGGGATTTTCACAAGCTTCTGGGGTATCAAGGGTGCCGAAGATGTCGGAGGCGGTTACAGGGTCAACTTCAGGCTACAGGGAGCATTCAGCAGCACAAACGGAAAGCTCGGGCTGTCCGACACGCCGGGCTCCGCCGCCATCTTCAACCAGCAAGCGACGTTGGGCATCTCGGGTCCTTTCGGCTCGATCGACGCGGGCCGTCAGTTCGTGCCGATGATATTCGCGATGGCCGATACCGACGTACGTGGTGCGCAATTCTTCGGCAGCATCCTCACTGCATGGCTCGGCATGAATCAGGCTGCAGGTTGGCAGGGCACCAGCACGAACGGTCCTATCGGTGCCTTGTACGACTCCAACGCAATTGTGTACCAATCGCCGAAATTTCATGGTCTGTCGCTTGGGCTCGAGTATGCGCCGGGTGGCGTCGCTGGCCAGTTCCAGGGCGGCACGCGCGAGTCGGCAGTCCTTAGGTATTCGAACTACGGCCTGAACCTCTCGGCCGCTTACTACAACGGCCACGATACCAATCCGTTCATAACGACAGCTACCGGCGCGATCATCACGGTGCCTTCCACGGGCCAGAACAACAACCGCTTCTACTATCTGGGCGCGATGTACACGTTTCACGATCTTTCCGTGTCGACGTCGTACAGCATTGGCAAGAACCCGGCGAACAGCAGTCACGACGACTTCGAGATGATTTCAGGGGGGATCGGCTACAAATTTAGTCCGGCCTTAAAGGTCACTTCGGGCTTCTACTATCTGAAGGACCGCAACGTTTCGTCCAGTCAGTCGGATTTGTTCGCAGTGGGTGCCGAATACAACTTCTCCAAGACTACCGTCGCCTACGTACAGGTTGGCCATGTCAATAACCGCGGCAAGATGAGCCAGACGATCGCCTATGCTGCGCCGGTTCCTGAGGGCACCTCAAGCACCGCTGCGATGATCGGCATCCGCCATACGTTCTGACGCCGCCCGCGTGAAATCGCTTGACCACGTATCGAAGGAAAGGTGAGTATGAACAGTGTCGATTTTGAGGTTCTGGAAGCTGCGATGCGCTGGCTCGATGCGGGCGACCGCATGCTGCTCGTGACCGTGGTGAAGACCTGGGGCTCATCGCCGCGCCCGGAGGGCGCGATGCTCGTTCTGCGTGACGATGGTCATGTGGTGGGCTCCATTTCGGGCGGTTGCATCGAAGATGACCTCATCGACCGGGTGCGTCGATACGGCGTCACGCAAACGGCACCCGAAGTGGTCGAATACGGCATTAGCGCCGAGGAGGCGCGTCGTTTCGGGCTGCCATGCGGAGGCACGATGCAACTCGTGCTCGAGCCGATTACGCCGCAAAGCGGTATTCATGCCGTGTACGAAGCGCTCGGTCGGGGCGAGCTGGTGGCGCGCACGTTGGACATGGTGACGGGTGCAGCGACACTTGGGCCAGCGAGTACGACTGACGGTGTGTACTTCAACGAAACACACCTGACGACGATTCACGGTCCGCGCTACCGTATGCTGGTAATTGGCGCGGGACAGCTATCGCGTTACTTGTGCCAGATCGCGACAGGGCTCGATTATCAGGTGACAGTGTGCGATCCGCGCGAGGAGTACATGCACACCTGGGACGTTCCCGGCACGAGGCTCACCCGTACGATGCCCGACGATACGGTTCTGGATATGAAACTCGACGAACGCAGTGCGATGATTACACTCACGCACGATCCAAAGCTCGACGACCTCGCGCTAATGGAAGCGCTGAAGACACCGGCGTTCTACGTCGGTGCGCTCGGTTCGCGACGCAACAATGCCGCGCGACGGGAACGGCTCAAAGAGTTCGATCTAAACGACGCACAGCTTGCGCGCTTACGCGGTCCGGCCGGGATCTATATCGGCAGCCGCACACCCCCCGAAATCGCGATATCGATCCTTGCGGAAGTGACAGCGGCGAAGAATAGTGTGTTGCTACCGGCGACCCTCCGGGTTGAGTGTGCGAAGGCGGCGAGAGAAGTTGCGAATACTCCCGCGATCAATGCATGCGTTTAATGGTTCCGTACCTTCTATTGAGAGTTTGTCGCGATGCCTTACGAGAAAGTGACTGTCCGCACCAACGATGGCGACTGTGAAACCCACGTATTCAGCCCGGCGGGCTCAGGTCGGTGGCCGGGCGTGATTTTTTACATGGACGCAGGCGGGATACGTCCGGCGGTTTTGGCGATGGCAGGGCGGCTGGCGGATTCAGGCTTCGTGGTCCTGCTCCCCGATCTGTTCTATCGATTTGGACCGTATGGGCCTCTTGTGCCTGCAGAGGTTTTCCGGGGCGACGTGATGGCTATTCTAGGTCCCTTGATGGCAACTACGGGGAACGACAAAGCCGCTGAGGATACGGAGGCCCTCATCGCGTATCTCGATAGCAGAGCGGACATAAAAGGCGATCGTTACGGCGCTGTCGGATTCTGCATGGGCGGTGGGATGGCGATTACCTCCGCGGCCGCGTATCCCGATCGATTCGCGGGCGTTGCCAGTTTTCACGGTGGCAATCTTGCGACCGATGCGCCAAGCAGTCCTCATCGATTCGTCGCGGGGCTCGAGGCAGAGTTGTACATTGCGGCAGCGGACAACGACGCGCACTATCCCGCAGACATGGCGGAGCGCTTTGAAGCGTCTTTGCGAAATGCAGGCGTGCGATATCGCGCTGAGAGGTACGAGGGCGCAGCGCATGGTTGGATGAAGCCTGATTTTCCGGTGTACAACCAGAAGGCGGCCGAGCGCGGGTGGACCGAGCTGTTGGCGTTATTCAAGCGAACGCTGTAAGCACTTCGAGTCTTCCCGCAATCTTCGCCAGCGCGGCATCGATATAGGTGTCGGGTTCGGCCGCGAGCCGGCTTCGCCCCGATGGCGGCGAGGCGCGCGTAGGCGTGTCGACCAGAGCATCGTGGGTGAGGATTATCGCGCCGCGACGTCTGAGGATCTCGAGCACGACGCGAGCGATTTCGCTGCGGGCCGGAAGCTCGCCTGTCCCGTACTCGTGCTTTGGAGTGAGAGTGAACGGAAGGAAATGAAAGTCTCGCCGCTCGAGACGTGGTCGTGCCCACGTCATGGTCTGGATCGCAGCGTCTCCGAGCAAACGCATCAGCGACCGCGTTTTACGCTGGCCTTGGTCTGCCCACCTTTAGAGGAGGAATGGTGATTGCCAAGGAGTTCGACCAGCCGTGCCTCACATTCTGCAAACGAGTACCCGCGCCGCTGCGAGATCATGAACGTGAGAGGGCGCATATGCCATGCGCGCCGCCGGAGTTCGACAAGTGTTCCATTCACAAGGTCTTCCGCAACCATATGATGCGGCATGTGCCCCCAGCACAAGCTTCCCCTGAGCAGATCGTGCTTCGCGCCGAGGTCATTCACGCGCCACTGGCGTTCACTGGCGACCCCCTGTTGTGTCTTCTCCGCATCGGGCTGATTGTCGGTTACGACGAGCTGGATATGCCGGCCAAATTCCTCCCGTGGAATTGGCCCCGCGATTGCGGCCAGCGGATGCGATGGCGCACAGACGGTCACCATTTGCGTGTCACATAGATGCTGCCTTTCTATGGTGCCGGGGCTCAGCTCCGGCACGTCCGTGATCGTCACCGCCAACGCGCACGTGCCTTCGAGAACCAAACGCTCGCCGTCCTGCATCGTCGTCATGCGCAGATTGATTGCAACCGTTGGAAAGTCCGCCTGCAGTGTGCGCAGGCATTCGATCAGGTGCGCACGCGGAAAGTAGGTATCCACGGCAACCGAGACCTGTGGGACCCCGGCTTCAGCAATGGCAACCGCGCGCATCTTCATTTCCTCGGTGCGCGAGATCACACCGCGAGCATCAGGCAGGAGGCTGCGACCAGCGGCCGTCAGCGTCGCTTTGCGGGTGTTGCGCTCGAACAGCACCACATCAAAGGCGCTCTCGAGCGCGTTGATCGCGTGACTGATCGCCGACTGGGCACGCTTCAGCTCCCGTGCAGCCCCGGAAAAGCTTCCCTGGTCACACACGGCGACGAAGGCCCGCAGTTGATTGATGGTGACGTTGTCGAGCATGGCTATCTAAAAAGTAGATCGTAGTTATAGATATTTAGTCAATTGGCTTCATGAATCAAGCGCTCCAGAATGGTGTTTGTCGTTTCTCTCGAAGGATGCATGACATGACCAGACTGAATGGAAAGACCGCTGTGATCACCGGCGGCGCTACCGGCATCGGCCGCGCCGCTGCAAAGCGCTTCATCGAGGAGGGCGCCTTCGTCTTCATCTTTGGCCGCCGGCAGGAAGCGCTCGACGCCGCTGTGGCCGACCTCGGGCCCAATGCCCGCGCGGTAAAGGGGTCGGTCTCCGATCCGGCCGACCTCGACCGGCTCTACGCGGTGGTAAAGGCCGAGCGCGGAACGCTCGACATCGTCTTCGCCAATGCTGGCACGGGAAGCCCGCTTCCGCTCGGCAAGATCACTGCCGGGCACATTGACGAAACCTTCGACACCAATGTGAAAGGTACGATTTTCACGGTCCAGAAGGCGCTGCCGCTGATGGGCCAGGGCGGTTCAATCATCCTGACCGGATCGAGCGCCGGCACCACGGGCGCTCCGGCGTTCAGCGCCTACAGCGCGAGCAAGGCGGCAGTGCGCAACCTCGCGCGGACCTGGGCGGAGGATCTGAAGGGCACCGGCATCCGGGTCAACGTGCTGTCGCCCGGGGCGACGGCGACCGAACTCGCGAAGGAAGCGCTGGGCGAAGAGGGCCAGAAGGTCTTCGCCTCGATGACTCCGCTCCAGCGCATGGCTGATCCGGCGGAGATCGGGGCGGTGGCCGCCTTTCTCGCGTCGTCCGACAGCAGCTTCATGACAGCCAGCGAGGTCGCCGCCGACGGTGGCCTGGCGCAACTCTGATGCACCACGCCCGGCCGGACACTCCAGTGATCCGGTCGTGCGCACATCTACGGAGGAAAATGAAATGGGACAATCTCTCAAGGGAAAAACTGCTCTCGTTACCGGGGCATCGCGGGGCATTGGCCGCGCCATCGCTGAACGTCTTGCAAAGGATGGTGCGATGGTCGCGCTGACCTACAACGCCAGCAGATCTGGCGCAGACGAGGCGGTCGCGGCCATCGAGAAAGCTGGAGGCACTGCGTTCGCGATCCACGCTAATCTCGTTGACCCGACGACCGTCCCGGCCCTGTTCGAGAAACTCGACGATGAGTTCACCAGGCGCAACGGAAGCAAAGCTCTCGACATTCTGGTCAACAACGCTGGAAATTCCGGCTGGGTTGGCTTCAAGGACGCGACGCCCGAGAGTTGGGACACCCTGATGGCGGTATACGCCCGTGCGCCCTTCTTCATCGTTCAGGCTGCTCTGGAGCGTCTTGCCGATGATGGACGCATCATCAACATCTCTTCCGCTGCCGCCACGAAGCCCGTGACAGCTGCGCCCGTCTACTCGATGGCCAAAGCGGCCATCAACAACCTGACCCATGCGCTCGCGTCCGATCTGGGGCCGCGCGGAATTACTGCGAACGCTGTAGCGCCGGGCTACACGCGAACGGACGCGAACGCGGCCTTCAGAGAGAATCCCGAACTCGTGAAGGCAGTCGAGGCCGGAATCGCGCTGGGGCGCTTCGGCGAACCTTCAGAAATCGCTGCCGTCGTGGCGTTCCTGGCCTCCGACGAAGGCCACTGGGTAACCGGCCAGACGATTGAGGCGAGCGGCGGCTACAAGCTCTGAGCGCGCCGACAAACCGAAGGAGAATATATGAGCTATGCAATCATCGGCTTCGGCAAGATCGGCCACGCGCTTGCCGAGGCGTTTGCCCGCAGCGGTATCGAAGTATCCATTGCAACCACGCGCGACCCGTCGAGCTTTGCATCCGATGTGGCCGCGATCGGACCCGGAATCATTCCCAAAACCCTGGCGGAAGCCGTCAAGGCGGACACCATCTTTTTGGCTGTCCGTTTCGAGTCGCACCCGGAGGTTGCGAAGGCGCTGCCCAGCTGGAAGGGAAAGACGATCATCGACGTGATGAACACGTTCGCCCCGCTTGACGAACTGGACGGCCTTCCGTCCTCAGCTTTCGTCGCGAACGCATTCACCGGAGCCAGGCTGGTGAAAGGCTTCAATCATTTGGTTGCTGCTGTCCTCGGCCAGGACCCGGCCGTACATGGTGGCAGGAGAGTCGTGTTCCTGGCGAGCGACGATGACGGCGCCGCAGCGGAGATTGGTACGCTTGCGGAAAATCTCGGTTTCTCGCCGATCAAACTTGGCGGGCTTTCGGACGGTGGACTGCTTGTGCACGCGCGCGAAAATAACTGGGGACAACTGATCTTCAAGGACTTGATCAAGTTTGACTCGTGAACAGCTGTTTCGGGACATTTCGCGGAGTCGAATGGCCGATTGCCCGACACGACCGACGCCTTAACGTCCGAACGGCAAGGTGCAGGAATGACCCCCTCATGGCAGACTGTGCGAAGCTGCCGTTGAAGACTTCAACGGCAGCTTCGCAGAACCTTCATTGAACTGGTGCTCTCGGCCAACAGCGGTCAGTCGTGAATTGCTTCAGAATACTGTCGATGAAGCAACTCCACGTTTTGTACAACCACAATTCACTGAGGCTACAAATGGTTGATTGGTCTGCTATTGCGACAGTCTTTTCTGTCTATGCGGCAGGTGTCGTCATACCCGGGCCGAACTTCGTCGCAATCACTCACAAGGCGGTAGCCGGCAGACGCTCCGATGCGCTCTCGCTTGTCGCCGGAATCGTGACGGTGAATCTGTTCTGGGCGACTTGCGCCATCCTTGGTATCGGGATGGTGTTCGCCATTTTCCCGTGGCTCGCTGTCGGCGTCAGGCTTGCTGGCGCGGCCTATCTGGTCTGGTTCGGGCTGCGGCTCGTTATGTCGGCACGGGCAACCCCCTCAGGAGCACGTCACCCAACGAAGGCGCCTCTGTTTCGTGCCGCCTTCCTGCAAGGTATCGCGACAAATATCGCGAACCCGAAGTCCATTGCCTTTTATGCGGCGGTGTTTTCCTCAGCCGTGCCCACCCACGTTTCCATGGCGACGTTCTTCTCGATGCTTGCTACTGTCGGTGCATCAGCGACGTGCTGGTACGGAGCAGTCGCGCTCGTTCTATCGCACGCGGCGATTGCGACGGCGTATCGTCGCGCGAAGGCATGGATCGACCTCACATGCGGAGGTCTCATGATTGCGCTGGGAATCCGGCAGGCATTTCGTTAACAAAGCGTCCGGCAGAGCCTGGCTGAACGGGCGCTTTGCGTGTGGGTGACCGTCCGTTGCGGGCCGACTTCCGCCCCAGGCGGACCGCCGTAGCCGGCCCGCTTCGGTCATGGGCCACGCATTTGCGCCGCCAGCGTGTGGCTTCGGGGCCCGTTTGCCGATGACAGGCGCTATGTCCGCGAGCAGCTTGAGCTAGTCATGGCGTCCACTCTGGTCGCATGGCTCGCACCGTCTATCGGTGCGTTCCTGACGCTCGATCCGCTTCCTCGCTTCCGAACTTCGCATGGTTTCTGTTAGCTCTGCCCGAGGTCGCCAAGGCCGGTGTGGTTGCGGTGGTGTGGGGACGGCGCGCCTTCGGTGTTTCCACTACAAACGGCCGTTGCGATTTATCCTGGGGAGAGCGCCGCCTGAATCCTGACGCAGCCGAACACCGTATCGCTGCTTTCGCGTACCCTCGAGGCTCGATTCGAATCATGCAAAAAGAGGATTAGCGATGGATCGTATGACAGCCATGGAGACGTTCGTCGCCGTCGTCGAGTCTGGCTCCTTTTCCGCCGCTGCGAGGCGCCTGAACGTGGGGCAGCCCGCCGTCTCCAAGTCGGTCGCTCAGCTCGAGGAACGGCTGGGCACGCGCTTGCTGCTGCGTTCTACGCGTGGCCTCAATACGACCGATGCCGGCCAGCGCTTCTACGAGCACGCACGGGTCGCCATCGAGGAGGCGGACGAGGCCGAGAACGCCGCGAAGCAGTCTTCGGAGAGCGTGTCCGGGCGGCTGCGCGTTTCGGCGGCGCCGACGTTCGCGCGCCTGCACGTCATGCCGGCGCTCAAGCGCTTTCTCGACCAGCATCCGCAACTCGAGATCGATATCGTGCTGGACGACCGCAACATCGATCTGCTGGAGGAGGGCATGGATGTGTCGCTGCGCATGGGTAGCCTCGACGATTCAGGCATGACCGCGCGGCGCATCAGCCGCAGCCCGCGGCTCGTGGTAGGCACACCTGAGTATTTCGAGGAGGCCGGTGTGCCCGCCACGCCTGCCGACCTGAGCCGCCATCAGGCCATCGTGTATTCGCAGCGTGGTGGAGGTGAGTCCTGGTCGTTCAGCCAGAACGGCGCCGAAACGGCCGTGGTAGTGTCGGGCCGCGTGCGCGTTAGTGCCGCGGAAGGTATCCGCACTGCGGTGCTCGGGCACATGGGGCTTGCCATTGCGTCGCAATGGATGTTCTCGCCTGAGCTGGCCGACGGCCGCGTGCGTGCCGTGCTGACTGATTGGCAATTGCCAGCGGTGGACCTGTGGGCGGTGTTCCCCGCGGGCCGGCTCGTTACCTCAAGAGCCAGGGCCTTCGTGGCCTTTGTCGAAAGTGTGCTGGCCGAAGCGCCGCCATGACGCTTCGCAAGACTTCGCCGCGCTTTCCGGTAATGGGGCGAGCCGCGCCGGTCCCGCGGCGGCGCGGCGCGAGGCGCGAGCGGTTCAGTGCGTCTGCATGAGCTTTTGGAGCACCGGGATCATTTCGGAAGGGTCGGGACGGTGCGTATAGTCGGGATTGACTTCGGAGTACGCAACGATTCCGTCAATGCCGATCACGTAGCGCGCCGGCATCGGCAGTGTCCAGCTCGGGTCGCCGTTGAAGGCGGGTAGATCGTTCTTGAGTGCCTTGTACAGATCGACGAGATAGTCGGGCAGTGCGAAGCGCAGGCCGAATGCGCCGGCGGTTTCATTGTGCGTGTCGTTGAGCACTGGGAAATTCAGTCCGTTTACGCGCACCGATTTGCGGCTGTTGACGGCGGACTGCGGTGAAATTGCCACCACGCTGGCGCCAAGGCGCTGCAACTCGGGCAGCGCTTCGTTGAGCGCCTGCAATTCCAGATTGCAGTAGGGACACCACACGCCGCGATAGAACGTCACGACCAGCGGACCCTGGTTCAACAGATCCGTCGACGTGACCTCCTGTCCGTCCTGATCTTTGAGGCGGAAGGTTGGGGCGGGGTCGCCCGCTTTCACGGCGCGGCTGGCCTGGCCGCTCGCGATGAGCTCGGCTGTTGCGCGCTCCATGATCGGATGGATTTCCGGCGGGGCGAAATAAGGCGCCTTGCCGGCCTTGAAGTCTGCTTTGAATGCGTCGAGTTTGTCCTGAAGCGACATGATGACCTCCAATGAACGGTTGAACATGGGACGAGGGGTGAAGTGCGGCCCTCCACGCGACTCAACGCGTGGGGGCGTTTCGGCAGCAACGGATTACATCGACGCCCGGCCGATGGATGCGCCGCCGTCGACAAAGAGCGTCTGGCCGGTGATGAATCCTGCGTCCCCGGAAAGCAGGAACGCGATGGCGGCGGCGATTTCGTCCGGCGTGCCGAAGCGCTGCATCGGCACGCCCGAGAGATAGCGCTGTTCGCCCGTACTTCCCGGCGGGTTGTTGGCGCGAAAGAGTTCGGTTTCCGTAGGGCCCGGCGCCACGGCGTTCACCGTGATGCCGGTCGCGGCGAGTTCGAGCGCCCATGAGCGCGCGAAACTCACGAGCGCAGCCTTGGCGGCGGCATAGGCGGTTCTCTCGATTGCGCCGAGCACGGTGAGGCTCGCGACGTTCACGACCCGCCCCCAGCCGCGTGAACGCATGCCCGGCAGGATGGCCTGCATGGCTTGCAGCGCGGGATGGAGGTTGACGGCGAGCACGCTGTCCAGATCGTCCAGCCGGATTTCGCCGATTGCCTGCGGGCGTACGAGGCCGACGTTATTCACGAGGCCGTCGAAGGCGTGAGCGCTGGACAACTCGCGGAGCACGTCTTCCGTGGCCGTGCGGTCGGCCAGGTCGACCGTCACGAGCTTGCCGGGAAAGTCCTCGCGGTGGCGGGCGAGGCCCACGACGTGATGACCGGCCCCCGTTAGCCGGCGCGAAAGCGCGAGCCCTATGCCTTTGGTCGCGCCGGTCACGAGAAACGTACGGGTTTTCATGCCGGCTCTCCCGTTGCGGCTTCGGCGGCCTGACGCATCGAAACCTGGCTCGTCGCGAATGGATAGTCGATATAGCCGCGAGCGTCGCCGCCATAAAACGTCGAGCGGTCATGGCGATTGAGCGGCATGCCCGTGCGCAGGCGCTCGGGCAGGTCCGGGTTGGCGAGGAACATCCGCCCGAAGGCGACGAGGTCGGCATGACCGTCGAGCACAATCTGCTCAGCACTGTCGCGCGTAAAGCCGCCGGCCGCCACGAGCGTGCCCTTGTAAAAGCGGCGGATGTCCTTCGACGAGACATCCGACTCGTCGGCCTCGCGTTCGTCAATGCCGCGGATGCGCGGCTCGATTACGTGCACGTAGGCAAGCGCGTAGCCGTTCAGGCGCGCGGCGACGTAGCCGAAGGTGGCGTGCGGGTCGCTATCCGACATGGTGCCGTAGGTGCCACTCGGCGAAAGCCGCACGGCGACGCGGCCCGGGCCCCAGACGCCGACAACTGCATCGAGCGTATCGAACAGAAACTTCGCGCGGTTTTCGAGCGATCCGCCATACGCATCGGTGCGACGGTTCGAGCCGTCGAGCAGGAATTGTTCGAAGAGGTAACCGTTGGCGGCATGCAGTTCGACGCCGTCGAAGCCCGCTTCCTTCGCGAGTACCGCGCTCTGGCGAAACTGCTCGACGATCGCGGCGACTTCATCGGTTGCGAGTTCGCGCGGCACCGGCAGTTCGGCTTCGACGATCTGGCCTTGTCCGTCGCGAATCGCAGCGTGCTCGAGCGAGCGCAGCGCGGAGGGTGCAACCGGCGTGAAGCCGCCCGTGTTGGCCGCATGCGCCTGGCGGCCCGCGTGCCACAGCTGGACGAAGATCGGGCTGCCTTTCGCGTGCACGGCCTCCACCACGCGCTTCCAGCCGGCAACCTGTTCGCGCGTCCACATGCCCGGTGCGTCGACGTACGCGATGCCGAGTGGCGTAACCGCCGTTGCGTCCGTAATGAGCAGGCCGCCCTCGGACGCCCGCTGGGCGTAGTACTCGACCATCAGATCACCGGGCACATTGCCGGGCTCGGTTCTCATGCGCGTGAGCGGCGCGAGTACGACGCGATGCTTGAGGGCGAGCGATCCGACGCGGGTTTGGCTGAACAGCTTCATTTGGCGCTCCTGCTTCAGGGAATGGGGTGACGCCATGTTCGCGGCAACCGCATCGGGCAGGAAGGCAGGCGGCGGCGATAGCAGTCATTCCTCCAGGGCATGGGTGTTCGGTCGCGCCGTCATGCCCGCCAGGAATCGCTGATATGTGCGGCGCCTGCCTACCGGATTGGAAGCGCTTGCGCCAAATTTCATCCACACCGCGGCGCCGCAGCGCAAACGCAAAACAGCGCCACTTCGGTCAACGACGCATCGTCGACACGTCACCCTTACCATCAGGAGAAAACTCAATGAGCACGTTCAACGTCCCCACCCGCGAAACCGTCTCGCCCGCCAATCAGGCCATCTTCGACAAGCTCAAGGCGGGTCTCGGCGTCGTGCCGAACCTCTATGCGACGTTCGCGTATTCCGAGCATGCGCTTGGCAGCTATCTGACCTTCCAGAACGCGAAGAGCAGCATCACGGGCAAGGCGCGGGAGGTCGTCAACCTGGTCGTGAGCCAGGTGAACGAATGCGAATACTGTCTGGCCGCCCACACCATGATCGGCAAAAAGAACGGCTTCTCGGATGAGCAGATTCTGGAGATTCGCGGCGCTCGCGCGAGCTTCGATCCGAAACTGGACGCGCTCGCGATTCTCGTGGAAGACATTGCGGTGCGCCGTGGTCATGCCGATCAGGCACATGTCGATGCGTTCCTCGCCGCCGGGTGGACGAACGAAAACCTCGTGGACGTGATCGTCGCGATTGGCGACAAGGTCGTGACCAACTATCTCCATGGCGTGACCCGCGTGCCGGTCGATTTTCCTGCCGCACCGAAGCTGCCGGCCTAAGGCACGTTGCGCAGATGGCGCAGGTCAGGCCAGTTGAAGCATCGCTCGTCGTGCCGCGCGCGGATCGCGCCGCACGGCGTCTATTTTTTTCGAGCGGGGCGTCGCTTTATGTGTCCTCTACACCGATCAAAGCGGTGTCGAGATGCAGCCCAGCAGGCTCGCCGATGCGCAACCAGTCGATCTGCTATGTCGCAGTGCCGGGCGGGCGAACAGGTCGACTCATTCTGGCAACCTCGAGATTCGGTGAGTGGGGTGCCTACTGCGTTCAGCAAACACTCGGACGAAGGAGCGTCGGTCCGCCGCGGGAGCGGTTTGGTCCATCGACCCTCCGCACTCGTTCGGAGGTCGGTAGACCGGATTTCAGATTTCTGAGCAATCCTGTCGGTCGAGCGGCGAGCGTGGGATCGTCCACAATCAAATCAGCGCGGGCATAAATGACCGATCTGCCTGCGAGCCTTCAGGCGCGGCAAGAAGCGCGTTGTTCTGACTGAAAACGGTTCACACGATGTGCTGCCGGGCATCCGGAATGACGAGTGAAGCACGAGCGGTTGGTCCTGGTTGCCGTGGCGTGCCCGCTAACCTTGCGTTGCGTGTGAGGGCAGGCGAAGCATTCACGGAATCGAAGCTGGACACACGTGGTCGCAGCTTTTTCACCGGGCTGCCAGCGGCCTTCCCATAGCCATCACCCAATCGACCCCCTTGCCTGCGAGGAAGATCGCGATCAGGGTGGCCAGCATACTTGCCCAGCCAAGAAATGCCCCGGAAATCAGGATCACAGACGTGTTCAAGAGAAATGAAAACTGGCCAATGCTAAAACGTGGGTACCTACGAGATAGCACCACGCAGACGATATCCATTCCGCCAGTGGATCCCCGGCACATCAGAATGACGGCGATGGCGGCCCCGTTCAACAAGCCGCCGACCAAGGTTCCGAGCACGAGCCCATGAATGCCCGGCACCGCGCTGAACAGCTTGAGAAAAACTGACATGGCCAGGGTTCCTGCCAGGCTCAGCATCAGGAAACGTAAGCCGACTACGCGGAATCCAACCAGAAACAGAGGGATATTGACCGCGAAATAGACAATGTCGAATGGAAGGGCAAATTGACGCGACGCGAACGCCAGCAGACCGCCGAGACCGGGAGGCAGAATCTGGTTCGGCTGCAGCAACACGTAGTAGTTCAGGGCGATAACGGCCGAGCCGAGTATCACGAAAGCTGTTTCGAATCCCGTTCGCCACCAGGTTCCTTGTTCCAGGATCGCCTTATTCATAGCTTAAGTTCGCCAATGAGCGCTCCATCTTTAGTTGTCCTGTCATAAAGAGGCCACGCGGACGGACGGCCCCCATCGCGGTGGGAATGCGGCCGGATAAAGTGGATGCGCGCCTTATTCTGATCACTGGTCCTGGCCGTCCACCAGGACGAAATAGCGCTGCTCAGCGTTGAGAATGAATTCGAGCATGATGGTTCTTGCACGCTTCGAATCGCGCGCGAGGAAGCTTTCCAGCAAGTCATGCAGTCCGGCCAATGCGATCTTCTGGGTTGACGCGTCGGTCAGCGTGAGCGATCTGACTTGTTGCGCGTGTTCCGCAAAACGTCTGATCGTGTCCTGCAGCCGACGGTTCTGTACGGCCGAGAGCCAAACATCGCGAAATTCCACGTTGGCGGTAATCATCGCAGCGCGGTCCTGCTTTTCGCAAGCTCGCACGGCTTTCTGGTAGGCACGCTTCAACGCGGCGTGCTGTTCGTCCGTTAGCGCTGTCGTTGCGCCAGCAGCCGCGCTCGGTTCGAGCAGTCTGCGGACTTCAAAAATCTCATGAACGTCGTCGTTCGTGAGTCTGGGCATGACAAAGCCGCGCGTTGTGCCGACCAGGTATCCCTCGTTGACCAGTCGGACAAGCGCCTGGCGAACGGGCATGCGCGTGCAGCCGAATTCGTCGGCAATTTCATAGTCGAGAATGCGCTCGGTCGTCCCAATATCTCCGCGCTGCAGTCGGGCGCGGACCTCCTGGTAGATCGTCTCAGTCAGCGTCGTCTGTTTGAGCGCAGTTCTGGTGGGCGCTTTTGCAATCTTTTCAACCAGTGTCGTCATGATGGCCGTTTCGTAAACTGGATTCAGAATTCTTTTTCATTCTCAGCTGCGCTGGTCTGAATTGTCAAGACAGCAGGAGAGCAGGCCTGGCAGCCCTCAATCCGCGCTTCGACATGGGTTTCGAAAGGCTTTCTCCGGACCCGGTTCATCATGGTTGTTGAGGCAACGTGTTGTGAGCGATTTCCAGCGGTTTTCCCCGTTATTGCGACGTTTTGCATCAGTGAAAACCCAGCCCGGTAAAACCCGAGTCCGTTGTAGATCAAGGCTCTGCCACGAGTCGGCAGAATTGCCGGGGTGTAGTTCGTTGACATCAAAATATATCCACAGTAATGTTCTTTCCACGCAAGAAACTGAATCCAGTTTATGTATTGTATGAACAATCGCAACGTGGCGGAAAACCCTGGAGGAGGCGTAAATCAATGCTCTTTCGCTCGCTGAAGCCGCTCCTGACCTGTGATGCGCCCCTTCATTTGATCTGGCTGGCGCTTGGGAGCGTACCGGTGATGGAGTTCGCCGCACGTGCGAAACCTGGCGCCCTCGTTCTCGATCTCCAGCACGGCTTGTGGGAACGCGGCACGCTTGAATCGGCAATTGGCGCTGTTGGTGCGCGGCTCCCGGTGATTGCCCGCTGCGCGGAGAATTCGAACAGCGCCATCGCGCAGGCGCTCGACGCAGGCGCCGCTTCAGTGCTGGTGCCGCTCGTTGAAACCGCGGACGACGCGCGCAGGGCCGTGCTCGCGGGCCGTTACCCGCCAATGGGAAGGCGTTCTGCCGGCGGCGTGCGGCCGTTGCTGGCGGGTCTCGAAGCGATGCGAGCCGCCGATCGCGAGGTGGCCATTGGACTGATGATCGAAACGGCCGAGGGAGTCGAAAACGTTGAAGACATCGCCGCAATTGAGGGCGTCGATTATCTGTTCATCGGTACTGGCGATCTTGCCTTTTCGCGCGGCACCAGCGATAGCCAGGTAATCAGCCGCGACTGCGAGCGCGTGCTGCGTGCCGCCACGGCAAATGGTTTGCCGTGCGGCATCTTCACTGGCAACGCACGTGCAGTACATCAGGCGGTCGAGAGCGGATACCGGATAGTCGTGTGCGCCAATGACATTGACGTGGTCAAGGAAGGTTTCCTTGCGACGCGAGAAGAAGCGTGCCGTTCGTTGCACGACCGAAGCCTTTCATTTTGATCAGACCTCAAATGGATGCGATGAATATCACGAGACGAACGATCGCAGAGATGCCGGATTCGCCCATCATCGACGTCTGGCGTTTGGGAATCGGCCGAGGTGACGTCATAGGTTTATGGGCGGGCGAGAGTGACCTGCCGACGCCGCAGGCGTTTTGTGACGCGGCCAGCCGCGCGCTGGCAGCCGGAAAGACCTTCTATTCGCCTAATCGCGGCATTCTTGAACTGCGAGACGCGATTCGCGCGTACTACAACCGGTTGTGCGGAATACACGTCGAAGACGAGCGAATCGCCGTCACGTGCGGCGGCATGAATGCAGTCATGCTTGTCGCGCAAGCGATCGTCGAGCCGGGCGACAACGTCGTGTGCGTGACGCCGTCGTGGCCCAATATTCTGCGCGCCGTCACGATTGCCGGCGGCGATGTTCGTAGCGTGCCGCTCGACTACAGCGATGATGGATGGCATCTAGACCTGCAGCGGCTGATCGACGCTTGCGACACACGCACGAAGGCAATCTACTACGCCTCACCGGGCAACCCGACGGGCTGGATGATGGAACGCGACCAGCAGCGGCAACTGCTCGAATTCGCGCGTTCGCGCGGTATCGCGATCCTTGCCGATGAGGTGTACCAGCGCATTGTCTATGACCGCCCTTATGCGCCGTCGCTGCTGGAAATTGCCTCGCCCGAAGACCCGGTTTTTGTGATCAACAGCTTTTCCAAAGCGTGGCTCATGACCGGCTGGCGCATGGGCTGGCTCGTGTACCCGCGCTCGATGCTCGATACCTTCGAGAAACTGGTCCAGTTCAACACTAGCGGCGGCCAGGCGTTTCTGCAGGCAGGGGCCGCAGCGGCACTCAACGAGGGCGAGGCAGTCGTCGAGGCGTTCGTCTCGCGCTGCCGCGGCGGCCGGCAGATCGCGCTCGATCGTCTGCACGCTTTCGAAGGTCTGCACGTGGTGCCCGCCAGTGCTTCGTTCTATCTCATGTTCAGTATCGATGGTGTCACCGACACGCTCGAGTTTTGTCGGCGCGCCGTGCACGAAGCCGGCGTAGGGCTTGCGCCGGGCATCGCGTTCGGGCGGGAGTCGGCGCACCAGATCCGCCTGTGCTACGCGCGCAGCGACGCCAGCCTGATCGAAGCCCTGGATCGACTCAGTCCACTGTTGCGTGACCGGCACTAGACCAGCCTGCGCCGCCGGAGCTTTGCCGTATTGACGTTCGGCGATCGCCGCCGGGCAGTTTTCCACCCAAAGAAGAGAGACAGCTCCAATCATGCAACGCAAACTCCACGCCGCGATAGCCACCCTTGGGATCGGATTGACGGGCACTGCCTTCGCGCAAAGCTCCGTTACGCTGTATGGCATCGTGGACCAGAGCATTCGCTTCACGAATAACTCGGATGCGGCAAACGACAACCAGGTGCAGTTGACCAACGGTGCGATCACCAATAGCCGCTGGGGTTTGAAGGGAGACGAAGATTTGGGTGGCGGGGTAAAGGCAGTGTTCCGCCTCGAAAGCGGCTTCGATCCGCAAACCGGCAAGCTCAATCAGGGGGGACGGCTCTTCGGCCGCTATGCATACGTAGGTTTGTCCAGCAATCTCGGCACCTTCACGCTCGGCCGCCAGGGAACGGAGGCATTCAACTTCTTCGGCGACTTCGATCCCTTGACTGTCGGTAACTACACCGCGAACTCATGGCCCTTCTTCATGACGGTCGGCCGTATCGACAGCGCCGCGACCTATGCGGGGCAGTTCGGCGGCCTGCATCTCGGCGCGACCTACGGGTTCGGCCAGCAACCCGGCAGCCTGAGCAAGAACTCGTCCTGGAGTGTGCGCGCGTCATACGACCTCGGTCCGGCGAGCTTTGGCGGTACATATCAGGAAACGCGCGACCTCAGCAACAACATCCAGCGCATGTGGGGTCTCGGCGCGAAGTATTCGGCCGGCCCGGCCACGTTGTTCGCCGGGTATCTGGGTGGGCAAGACGGCACTGGGACGGTCGACGAGTCGCTCAACGATCCGAGCCGCACAGTTGCAACCGGCTCGTTTTCCGCCAACCAGCGTCGCGACATGACGCTCTATACGGGCGCGACTTATCAGGCCACGCCGGCGCTGGCGCTCACGGGCGCGTTCTACTACGACGACATGCACAACCTCAACGGTTTCGCCGGCAACAACGGCGAGCGTTATACAGGCGTGCTGCTTGCCGAGTATTCGCTGTCGAAGGCCACGCAGGTCTACGGTACCGTCGACTACAACCACGTCTCGGGCGGTGCATATACCGAACTGCCGGGCAAGAACAACCAGACCGGCGTCGCTGTGGGCATGCGCCACATGTTCTGACGCGCAAACCCGGTCACACTGAAAGGAACCCAATATATGACTCATCTCGCCGATTCCGATCGCTCTGGGTGGCTGCTTTACCACTCGGTCGGTATGTTTCCGGGGCAGGAGGACGCCGTTCGCGCCGCGCTCGACACCTTTGCGTCCAGCTGGTGCCGCCCCGACCTCAAACGATGGGACTACGGTCTCGAAGCGCGCCGTCAGGTGCTCGATCAATGGGCCACGTTGGTCAACGCTCCGGCCCATGCCGTCTTCGCCTCTGAGAACGTCACGGATGCGTTCGCGCGTTTTGTCGGCGCGCTCGGTCGCGGGCGTCTGGCCGGCCGTCGCGTGCTGATCGCCGGGGATTGCTTCCCGAGCCTGCACTACATGTTGCGCGGGCTCGAACCCGTGCTCGGCTTCACGCTCGATACGGTGCCGCTCGCGCCGGGCGCCGCCTATGTGACCGACGACGAATTCATCGCCCATTGGCAGGAAGACGTGGCGCTGGCGATCGTCACCTGGGTTACGTCGACCTCTTCGAAGCGAGCGGATGTTGCGCGCCTCGCCAGGCACGGCCGCGCGCAAGGCAGCCTGATTGCGGTCGACATCACGCAGGGCGCAGGCATTCTCGATTTCGACGTCACGCAGCCAGCTGTCGATTTTGTCGCGACCACGACGCTCAAATGGTTGTGCGGCGCGCCGGGTACCGGGCTCGCGTATCTGGACCCGAAGCTGATCGACGGCGAGATGAAGCCGCTCGTCCAAGGCTGGTTCAGCCAGCCCGATCCCTTCAACTGGGACCTCTCGCGCTTTGCACTGGCCCCGGATGCGCGGCGTTTCGACGGCGGCACGCCATCGTTCTTGCCGTTCGTCGCGTCGAGCCCAGGACTCGCGTGGCGACTCTCGCCTGCGGCGGCCGGCATGCGTGAGCACAATCTCGCGCTGTCGCGCCAGTTGATTGCGCTCGCCGACGCAAAGGGATACCGCGTGCGATCGCCGCGCGAGGATGCGCAGCGCGGCGGCAGCGTGATGGCAGAACTGCCGGCATACGTCGATCCGCAAGAACTGGAGGTCACTCTGGCGAAGCAGGGCGTTCTCGTGGATACACGGGGCAGCACGGTGCGCATGTCGCCGGGCATGCTGACCAGTCATGACGTGCTCGACACCTTGTCTGCGTTGCTCCCGGAAGCCTGATCCGCTTCGGAAAAACAACTATCCAGGAAATGACGATATGGAAGAGACAAACATTACCGCGCGTGAAAAAGGCTTGCACAAGGCCTTGACGCAGCGGCAGATCGCGATGATCGGCATTGGTGGCGCAATTGGCACGGGCTTGTTCATGGGGAGTGGCATTGCGATCGGCTACGCCGGCCCCGGCGTGCTGATCAGCTACGCGATCGCAGCGCTGATCGCCGTGATCATGGTGTTCAGCCTGGCAGAGATGGCAGTCGCGCATCCGACCGCAGGTTCGTTCGGCACTTACGCCGAGATGTACCTGAGCCGCTGGGCCGGCTTCGTCGTGCGTTACACGTACTGGATCATCGAGGTGGTTGCGGTCGGCGGTGAAGCGATTGCCGTTGGCGTTTATATGGGCTTCTGGTTCCCGGGCATTCCTGTGTGGCTGTGGTCCATTGCGTTCGGCATTGCACTCGTCTACATCAACTGCCGGTCGGTGACCAACTTCGGTTCGTTCGAGTACTGGTTCGCGTTGATCAAGGTGGTGGCGATCCTCGGCTTCATCGTGGTCGGCCTCGCGCACGTATTCGGCCTCGGAACGGGGACGCCGGGCGTTGGCCTGCACAACCTCACCGGCTTGCCCGGCGGGTTCATGCCGCACGGCTTCAGCGGCGTGTGGATGGGCGTGCTGATGGCGATCTTCTCGTTCTATGGCGTGGAAATCGTGGCCGTGACCTCCGGCGAAGCAAAAGATCCGTCGCGTGCCATTCCGAACGCACTCCGCTCGATGGTTCTGCGCCTCACGCTTTTCTATATTCTCGCGCTCGGCATCATGGTCGCGTACCTCCCGTGGACCGAAGCCGGTGCGAAGGTGGTGCAGCAAAGCCCCTTCGTGAAGCTCTTCGCGCACGCAGGCATTGCGCACGCCGCGGGGCTGATGAACTTCGTGGTGATCACGGCTGCGCTCTCGAGCATGAACACCAACATCTACCTCTCCTCGCGCACGTTGTTCTCGCTCGCGCGCGGCGGCTATGCACCGCGCTGGCTCGGTTCGCTGACCGAGAATGGCACGCCGCTCGTTGCCACGCTGATCTCGGGCGCAGGCATTCTGGCGGCAGCAGGCGTGTCGTTCTTCAGCCCGCTCGCTTACAACTACCTGTTCGGTATTGCCTTGTTCGGCGGCATCTTCGTGTGGATCGTGATCCTGGTTACGCATCTGCGCTTCCGTCGCGCATGGCAAGGCCGCAAGCTGCCGGTGCGCATGCCGCTGTTCCCGATCGCGCAAATCACGGGGATCGCGTTGCTGAGTGCGATTCTGGTGACGATGGGTCTGGATACCGAATTCTGGAATATCTCCTGGATCGTCGGGGTGCCGTGGCTGGTCGCCGTTTCCATCGTGTACTTCGTCTACCGCAAGCGGTTGGCGCAGTCCGTGGTCGGCAACGCCGCCAGTGCCTGATCATCTGGACCGCTGGGTCGTGCAACGAGCGCGGCCCACGGGAAGGGCACGCGATCGGGCGCTTCCCGTGTAGCGCGTATTCGAGCGCATGGCTTCCTGCGGCCATGCCAGACCGGATCACCAACAAGGAACACCATGGCCGAGCGGTCATTCGTAGAGGAAGTGAAGAAGCTGCGCCTTCAGGCTGGCGAGGTATTCAGCGGCGAGGGGATTCTCGCCGTGACCAAGGCGCTGCTCGAGTCCGGCGTGGCGTATGTCGCCGGCTATCAGGGCGCGCCGATATCGCATTTGATGGATGTGCTGGCCGACGCTCAGGATATCCTGAGCGATCACGGTATCCGCTTCGAAAACAGCGCGAGCGAAGCGACAGCCGCCGCGTCCCTGGCTGCTTCGGTGAACTATCCGCTGCGCGGCGCGGTTACGTTCAAGGCGACGGTCGGCACGAATGTCGCGTCGGACGCGCTTGCGAACCTCGCATCGGGCGGCGTGAAGGGCGGCGCGCTCATCATCGTCGGCGAAGATTACGGCGAAGGCTCGTCGATCATGCAGGAGCGCAGCCACGCATTTGCGATGAAGTCGCAGATCTGGCTGCTGGATCCGCGCCCGAACCTGCCATGCATCGTTCAGGCCGTGAAAGACGGCTTCGACTTGTCCGAAGCGAGCAACACGCCCGTCATGCTGCAACTGCGGATCCGTGCGTGTCACGTGCATGGGCAGTTCGTCGCCTCGGATAATCGGGTCTCGACTTTCTCGATCAAGGACGCACTCGAAAGGCCTGAGCGCGATGTCAACCGCATCGTGCTGCCGCCCGCAAGCTTTCTGCATGAGCAGGAAAAGATCAGGCATCGCTGGCCGGCAGCCGTGAAGTTCATCGAAGAACGGCAGCTCAACGAGTTTTTCTCTGCTGACGATGCCGACATCGGGATCGCCGTGCAGGGCGGCAGCTACAACACGGTGCTGCGCGCGCTGGAACGTCTGGATCTCGCAGACGTATATGGCGAATCGAAGGTCCCGCTTTATGTCATGAACGTCGCCTATCCGCTCATCGACTCCGAGTGGCAGCGGTTTTGCGCGGGCAAGCGCGCTGTGCTCGTGATCGAAGAAGGGCAGCCGAACTTTGTCGAGCAAAACGCCGGCGCGATTCTTCGCCAGACGGATTGCGCTGTGATGCTGCATGGCAAGGACATGTTGCCGCTTGCCGGCGAGTACAACACGGCCACCGTGTTGAAAGGACTACGTACGTTTTTCGAGCGCTATGGCGTGCTTGCACCCGAGCCGCGCAAGGTGATTCCGCTCGTGGCGGCAGCGGTTGATTCCGCGCCTGGTACGGATGGGGCAGCTCCCGCCGCCGACCAGGTTTCCCCGCTCGACGAGAATGTGCATGCCCGGCCTCCCGGGTTCTGTACAGGTTGCCCGGAGCGGCCGATTTTCACGGCGATGAAGCTGGTCGAGCGCGAACTCGGGCCGCACCATGTGAGTGCCGATATCGGCTGCCATCTGTTTTCCATCCTGCCACCGTTCAATCTTGGCAGCACGACTATGGGCTACGGTCTCGGCGGCGCCAGCGCTTCGGCACTGAACGCGCCTGCGGCCAAGCGAGCGATCTCGGTGATGGGCGATGGTGGGTTCTGGCACAACGGTTTGACGAGCGGGATCGCAAACTCCGTCTTCAACAAGAGCGACAATCTGACCGTTATTGTCGACAACAGCTATACGTCCGCAACGGGCGGCCAGGACATTCTCTCGTCGACGGCTCTCAATCCGACGCGCAGCACGGGTCACGAGATCGAGCGTGCCGTGCGAGGCGTCGGGGTGAAGTGGGTGCGTACGATTCGTCGTACGTACGATCTGAAGTCGATGATGGCGAGCTTGAGAGAGGCATTGACCACGGGCGAGAAAGGCCCGAAGGTGCTCATCGCGCAAAGCGAGTGCATGCTTAACAAGCAGCGCCGTGAAAAACCGAAGGCGCGCGCAGCCATAGCCGCTGGCGAGCGCGTGGTGCGTGAGCGTTTTGGCGTCGACTCCGATACCTGCACGGGCGACCACTCGTGTATCCGGCTTTCGGGTTGTCCATCGCTGTCGGTTAAGCCGAATCCCGATCCGCTGCGCACCGATCCTGTGGCGACGGTGCTCGATAGCTGTGTGGGCTGCGGGCTGTGCGGGGAAGTGTCCCATGCAGCCGTGCTGTGCCCGTCGTTCTATCGCGCGCAGATCGTCAGCAACCCGACCCGCATGGACCGGTTGCGCCAGCGTATGCGCGAACGCTTGATCGGCTGGCTGCAGCGACGCGACGCCGCGCGTCGTGCGCGCTTTACCTTTTGATGAGTAAGAGTTAAATCATGAAAGCCCAACCGATCAAGATCGCCATTCTTGCCATGGGCGGCGAGGGCGGTGGCGTGCTCGCCGACTGGATCGTCGATCTCGGCGAGCACAACGGCTACTACGCGCAGACCACCTCTGTGCCGGGGGTGGCGCAACGCACCGGCGCTACCATCTATTACGTCGAACTGTTTCCGCGGGAAACCGCGCAGCGCGCCGGCCGCACGCCGGTGCTTGCGCTGATGCCACTGCCGGGCGACGTCGACGTCGTTCTCGCCTCCGAACTGATGGAAGCCGGACGCGCGGTGCAGCGAGGTCTCGTGACGCCCGAGCGCACTACGCTCGTGGCTTCCACGCACCGCGTCTATTCGATTGCTGAGAAGACAGCAATGGGCGACGGCCTGGTGAATAACGATGCGTTGATCGCGCATGCCAGCAAGGCGGCGAAGCGCTTCGTTCGCTTCGATATGGCTCGCGCGGCTGAAGCCTCCGGCAGTGTGATCAGCGCGGTGCTGTTCGGCGCACTGGCAGGCACGGGCGTGCTGCCGTTCAGCCGTGAGCAGTTCGAGGCGACCATCGTGCGTGGCGGCGTTGGCGTGAAGCCAAGCCTGAGCGCGTTCGGCGTTGCGTTCATGAAGGCCAACGATAGCGGACGCCCTGCAAGCGATACCGAAGAATCCGCGGCAGCCGACGTCGAAGCGAAACCGCGCAACGCAGAGGTGGCGGCGCTCATCGAACGCGTTCGTACCCAGTTCCCCGCCGGGGTGCAACAACTCGCGATCGAGGGCGTACGCCGGTTGATCGATTACCAGGATCCCGACTACGCAGGACTCTTTCTCGATCGCCTCGCCGAGATGCAGCGCGCTCTCAAGCAGCAGGACGTCACACTCGTGCGCGAGACGGCGCGCCATCTGGCGCTGTGGATGTCGTATGAAGACACGATTCGCGTGGCCGACCTCAAGACGCGTGGCTCACGCTTCGAGCGGGTACGCAGTGAAGTGCGCGCGCAAGCGGATCAACTCATGGCAATCAATGAGTTCATGCATCCGCGTCTCGAGGAAATCTGCGAGACGCTGCCTGCCTCGATCGGTCGCTGGCTGATGCGCCCGCACTGGGTGCATCGCTTCGTGCGCCGTGTCACGCGCTCGGGCCGGATCGTGACCACCAGTTCGCTGCGCGGATACCTGATGCTTTACGCGGTATCGCACATGCGCCGCTGGCGACGCGCCACACTGCGCTACCAGATGGAAGACGCTCGCATCGAACACTGGCTCGGGCAGGTGCGCGACACGGCACAGCGCAACCCGGCGCTCGCTGTCGAGGTGGCGCAGTGTCAGCGGCTCGTCAAGGGCTACGGCGACACGCACGCACGCGGCCTCGCCAACTATGAAAAGGTCATGGCCGCCGTGGTCCGTGCCGGCGCGTTGCTGGCGCCCGCCACGTTGCGTGAACTGCGCGAGGCAGCACTAGCTGACGAGCACGGGAAAAAGCTTCAGGCGGCGCTCGCGCGGCTCGCCTTGGTCTGAGCGAGGCGCAGACATTTCAGTCCAGCGAAACACCATTCAGGCATGCAATATGAGCAACGTTCCATTCAGACGTCGGCACAAGATTCACTTTTCCGAGTGCGATCCTGCAGGCATCGTCTTCTACCCGCAATACTTCGTGCTTTTCAACGACCTGATCGAAACATGGATCGACGAGTTGTTACCGTTGGGGTATCACGGTGTGGTCGGCCAGCGCAGGATCGGCTTGCCGACCGTGCATCTGGAAGTCGATTACAAGGCGGTCAGCCGCATGGGCGATCAGGTGTGGCTCTCGCTCGAAGTGGTGCGGATCGGGGAGCGTTCGCTTACGCTTGCGTGGCAGTGCGCCGGTGTAGACGGCGACGTCCGGATGGCGGCGACCCAGGTCATCGTGACGACTTCGCTCGACACGCATCAGTCGGTTGATATTCCGGAGGACCTGCGTGCAGCGATCGAATGCGAAGGATCCAGCGCAATTGTGCCTGTTTGACGCTTGCGGTGCAGAGAATACTGGGCAGCGCTTGATGGATCAGCCTGGCGCTCACACTTCCGTACGATGCAAGTCGATCAAAAGCCGCAGGGTTGCTCTCAGGTCCTCGGCTCTCTGCTTGCCGAGAGGCGCGAGCACATGCTCCTCATGTGCCTTGGCCTGTTCGATCAAGGCCGAGACGAGATGCTGCCCTTGCGGCGTGATGCGAACGAGCGTTACGCGCCGGTCGGTCTCGTGCGGCAGGCGCTCGACGTAGTCCTGCGCCTCCAGGCGGTCCAGCAGCCGCGTGACAGTGGGTTGTTTGGTGACCGAGACCTGCGCAAGGCGGCCGATGCTGATGGGCTTGCCGTCGGAAAGGGTGGACAGAACCCGCCAGTCGGAAATCTCGAACCCGTTGGCCTGCACAATGGCGTGAAATTCGCCGGATATGAGTTGACTAACCTGCGCGAGAAGCGCTGGCGTGTAGTCCTCAACAAAAGCTCGTGGCTGGGACTCGGTCGAACGTTTCGTATGCACAGCTGAAGTGGCCTGAGATGAAGAAGGAACGGCAACCATAGCACGGAAAGTAACCTATACGAATGCCAACACGGATCGCGGATGACAAGCGTTAACAAATGCGCACTACCCGATGCGACCCAGTCGGGTGAGCTACCATTCTGCATCGGATTCAGCGCCCTGGAAAATGTGCTGAATGCCAGCGAATAAGTCCTTTAGACTTAGCACTACGATATTTTTGTTAGCTGCATCAGCAACACGCAAACTCCGGCGGCTTTGCCGAAGCCAACGACGGTTGTCCACAATTCACGGAGACGACAGGTAATATGACGACGATTCTCAATCAACTCACCCGCGAACTTACCCTCGGCGGGATTCGTACGGTCGATCTGACGCATACGCTTTCGCCCGATTTCCCTGCCTTACAGTTGCCGCCTGAATTTGGGCAAGTATGGTCGTTCAAAATGGAACAGATCAGTCGGTACGACGAGAAGGGCCCAGGCTGGTACTGGAACAACTTCTCTTGCGGCGAACATACCGGAACGCACTTTGATGCTCCGGTTCATTGGGTTACCGGCAAGGATCACGCAGACAATTCGGTCGATACGATTGACGTGAAGAATTTCATTGCGCCGGCAGTCGTGATTGACGCCAGCACGGAAGTGGCGGCTAACCCCGACTGGCTGCTCACGAAGGCGTTCATGGAACGCTGGGAGTCGCAGCACGGCAAGATACCTGCGTCTGCATGGGTGTTGTTCCGCACCGACTGGTCCAAACGCACGGATCCTGCCGAGTTCGTGAACTTCCGGGAGGATGGCGCGCATACACCGGGGCCGACGCAAGAGGCGGTGGAGTGGCTAATTCACGAGCGGAACGTGCACGGCTTTGGCGTTGAAACAATCAACACGGACGCTGGCCAGTCTTATGCCTGGCCGGTTCCATACCCATGCCATACGCTGATGCACGGCGCCAATCGTTACGGGCTGCAGTGCCTGAAAAATCTCGACGAATTGCCGCCAACCGGCGCGATGATTCTGGCCGCACCTTTGAAGATACAAGGCGGATCCGGGAGTCCCCTTCGCGTAATTGCGCTGGCACCTGGCCGTTGAACGCCACGGGGAAGAATTTGTGTGGTTTGCGACGCCGTCGGGGCACGATGGCGTCGCATCACGAAGGACGGGTGTTGCGGGCGACGATCCTTGGCGGCTATCTCGCGGAGCCTCTGTTTGTTCCCGCTACTGCTGACCAGGCGAATTCGCTCGCCGTTCCGCCACGATTCGTCCCGCTTCCTGCGCGTTGGCGGGGTAGTGCTCGAAATTGATGGGCGGTTTAAATCCTGCGGCGCGCCAGGCGATAAGGTCAGACCGGACGTCGGCGCGAGCCAGGGGTGCCGGCTGAGATTGCGACAGTGGGGATGTTTGTGCATTCGCGGAAAAAGCGCCCGCCGTGCCAAGCAGTACACCCAGCATCCACCGGGTTTCGATCTTCATGACGTGTCCTCCGAAAAGGGGTGGCACAGTCACATTCTAGTCGGTACGCAGCGACTGGCCAGGGGTATTGCGCCGGGCGTTTCACCTGACGGCGAGCCTCATCATGCTGCTGCGTCGCTCATTTCTGAGCTCGAGGTGGACGGCTGTGCCAGTTCTCGAGCTAATTGGCTGGCAGCGATCGCTGTCGCCCGACGAGTGCCACACGAAGAAGGTGATCGCGCGGGGTGTCGAAGGTCTGTCCGGGCAAGAACGCAAGGAGTGAGCGTCATGCCGCAGTCGTGACGTCGTTCATTTCTCAGGCAAACATGTCACTTACCTGGAACTCAGTGCACCGGCAGTTGGCACTACATCAAGCGCGGATAAAATATCAGCCAGACGATTCGGAAAATACCGTGAATCCGGAATTCAGATTTCCAATGTACCTGAAATCGAATGACTCACGCGTTATCAGAATATCGCGTGAATGGGCGGCGAGGATGGGATATTCCGACTTCTGATTGCAGTATTTGACCTATATCGCGAGCCTCGTGTTCCCATGGGCCGTGAGGCACGTGCAATACACCCTGGATATTTTTCTACTCCCGCCTAGAATTGGGGGGAAGGTCACGTTAAGGGGTGTGAAATGAAGACGTTAATTTGCATGGCACTTGGACTGTTGATCGGGGTGACTTTGATTGCCTCCTCCGATGCTCAGACGACTTTAACTTCTTCGGTTTCGTCAGTATCAAAAACGCGCGCCGACGTAAAGGCTGAGTTAGCGACATGGCGTGCCGCAGGACTGCAACCTGCTGGCCTGAACAACAACTACCCGGATGATGTGCTCCAGGCTGCGGCAATTGTGGAGCAACGCCGTGCTCGCCCGCCGGCTGATTCGCAGTAGATGCGCCCCGCGCTGGTACCGTCACCTCCAGTCGGGCAGCAGGGCGTCAAACGTCTGATCAACTGAAGGCGTGCCGCTTAGGGCTTGCGGCTTGTTCGCCTGGAAGTCTCAATCCTCGCTCTCGGACAGCGCAAAATAATGCTGCTCGGCCGCGAGCAATATCTTCTGCAAGCTTGCGCGGATCTGTTTGCGATCACGGGTGAGAAATCCATCCAGAAGAGTCCTGAGGCCTTCGACAAAGATCTCTCGCGCGTCGTTGTCTTGCAGGGTCGCCAGACGGATCCGCTGCGGATGCTCGGCAAACTGGATGATTGCCGTCCTTAGCCGCTCATTCTCAACCGCGCCCAGCCAGATGTCCCGGAATTCAGCGCTGGCTTCCACCATTGCCCCCGCGTCGCGAGTTTCACAGGCGCGGACAGCCTTCTTGTAGATGCGAGAAAGCGCGGCGAGCTGGTCTTCCGACAACGCTGTGGCCGTGCTGGCAGCTGCAGCTGGCTCCAGGAGGCGGCGCACCTCGTAAATTTCGCGGACGTCCTTGTCGGACAGTCGCGGAATCACGAAACCACGTGTTGTGCCTACCAGCTGACCATCCTTGACGAGACGCAGAAGAGCCTCGCGGACGGGCATTCGCGTGCAACCGAATTCGTCTGCGATCTGATAGTCGAGCAGACGCTCATTCGGGGCCACTTCCCCGCGTCTCAACCTCTCACGCACCTTCTCGTAGATCGTGTCGACGAGAGTGACCTGTTTGAGCACTCTGCGTCGAGGTGCATTCGTTTCCTGCTGACTGCCGTCCGCCATCAACGTTCACTCCGATTAACCGCTTTCTGATTTCAATAAATACGCAGACATTGTATATGTATTCTGCAGTTGTCCGCCGGGACACCGTGGTGAGCAGTCTGCGGTGGGCGTCCGTTGCGGGAGGAACAGGTCGCCGTCCGGAACCGCCAGTACAGGCGGTTACACGTCCGCTGGTTGAAACGGCTGCTGTCCGGCTGAGACAAGGTCTCGCCGGGATAGCGTCAAGGTCCCGATCGTGACCAGAATCGCTATCAGAACGTACCAGCACGGCGCCATCTCGGCCTTGGAGACGTGGACGACCGCTGAGATGATCATCGGGGACAGGCCACCAAAAATCGTCACGGCGAGGTTGTAGCCGACTGAGATGCCGAGTGTTCGATTGCGGGTGGGAAAGAGGTCCGCCATCAGGCTCGCAAGGCCACCTGCGCTTACCGCCATCAGGACCGCGATGGTCATCTGGCACGCGATAAGCGCGCCGAGGCTGCGATAAGTAACCAGCAGGCTGAAAAGCGGGACGATCACCAGCGCGGCGGGCACCATGCCGAGGTATATGACGCGACGGGCACCGATCCGGTCAGAGAGCGCTCCAGAGAGTGGCGTAACGACAAGGGTGCACAACCCAATCAAGGTCGCTGAAGCGAAGGCAACTGCGGAGGGCATGTTGAGCTGCTTGATGGCAAACGTGGGCAGAAAGAGAACCATCACGTAGCTGGATGCAGTCATGCCAATCATGAGACCGGAGCACGTGAGTATTCCGTGCAACAGGCTTGACTTACCTGCAACGTGAATTTCGCGCTTCGCTGCAACTTCCCGCACGAATTCCTCTGTCTCGCTGATGGACAGTCGCATCCACAGGCCGACGGGCCCGATCAAAAGGCCGAAGAAGAAGGGAATCCGCCATGCCCATATCTGGATGTCCGCCGGACTAAAACGCGCCGTGATAAGCCAGATTGCGCTGGCAGACATCGCCTGCGAAATACCCTGGCTTGCGAACTGCCACGACCCAAAGAAGCCGCGTCTCTGAGGATTCTGCTCGGCGAGAAAAGTTGTTGCACTCCCGAACTCGCCACCCGCCGAAAAGCCTTGAATAAGCCGAGCAATGAAGATGAGAATGGGTGCTACCAGCCCGATAGACTGATACGACGGCGTTGCCGCGATAATCAAGGTACCGAGCAGCATCAGCGCGACGGTCAATGTCATCGCGGGTTTGCGCCCGGCGCGATCGGCAAGCCGCCCGATAACGATCGCACCGACTGGACGCATGAAGAACGGTACGCCAAAGCTGGCGAGCGTCAACATCAGCGAGGTAAACTCGTTCCCGATGGGAAAGAACACTTTCGCGATTGTGGCGGCGAAGAAACCGTATGTGGCGAAGTCAAACCATTCCAGTGCGTTGCCGATCGAGGCAACGAATATGCCGCGCGTAGCGCCTTGCGTAGCCAGTCTTGGGGAATTGCTCATGGTTGCGAGTGGTCACGGTGCAAAAAAGTGGTGAGCGCAACTGAATGAACCGGTCACGCCGATCCGGTTGCAGTCACTCCCGGCGCGATACGTCAGGCGCACACCAACTGTGCGCGAACTTTTCAGGGGCTTCGCGCATCGGGTTTTCCTGATCGGGAAGGACACCAATGAAATGGTAGGGCAGCCAGCCGCTGTTGTCCGTTTGGGTAGTAGAGCTCATCAGAAGGAGGCAACCTGAAAACTCGATGTACAAATCGGCGTGCGAGGCTTGAATCCTCGTCGGCGGGACCAAAGAACCCCGCCTCGCACTTTTTGCCATCCCCGGATTGTCAGAACATTTTCCGGATGCCGGTCAGCACGATCGTCTGGTTATTCGAGGTCGACGCTCCCTGAATGCCGTTGATGAATGCATGTGAATGGCCGGCGGCCTTCTGGTACGTCACGCTCGCGTAAAGGTCCGTCGTTTTCGAAAGGTAATAATCCGCGACTCCGGCTAGCTGGTTGTAGTGCGTATTGGCGCCTGCCGCGACAGTGCTGCGCTGGTTCGTGTATATGTACCCGGCGGTCAGAGAGGTCGCTGGTGTGGGCTTATAGTTGAGCCCCACATCAACGTTCGAGAAGGTCAGTGATCCGCCCGTCAGCGCGTCGAATTTCGAGTGTGTGTACATCGCTGTGGCAACAAACGACCCGACGGTGTACGCGGCGCCACCGCCATATACCTCCTGTCTCTGGACTCCACCGGCCGCGATCGTCGGAAGGGCTCCGTAATAGCTATCCGACGCTGCGGTCCCAGCCGTGCCGGAGCCCGGATGGTTCATGTAGATGTAGCCAGCATCGAGTTGCAACGGCCCACGGGTGTAATCCGCGCCCACACTCCACATGCGATTGTTGGCAAATTGCCCCGGGGCGTTAGAAAACCCGTACAAGGCCTCGGCCGAAAGTCCCGCAATTTTCGGCGAAAGATACTTGACGGAATTGTTCGCACGAAACGTGTTGTTCAGGCCGTCGTTGTCGTACGGGCGAAGGGTGTACCCGGTCATGAATCGCGCGCCCATCACGTAGGGCATGAAATCCTGAAATGGGGTGTACTGGCGACCAGCTGTCAGGGTGCCCCACTGGTCGTTTGCGAGGCCAACGTATGCATTGCGGCCGAACATTCGGCCACCCTGGCCGAGCGCGCCATTTGTGACGCTGAAGCCGTTCTCGAGTTTGAAAACTGCGTGGTTTCCGCCTCCGAGATCCTCCTTGCCAAGCAGACCCCACCTGTCAGAAGACATCCCGCCAGGCAGCAACTGAACGGCGCTGTGACCCCCAATGTTACTTGTGTAAGCAACGGCTGCGTCCACGATGCCATACAGCGTCACACTGCTTTGGGCGTGTGCGCCGCTGGTGAACAAGGTGGTCAGAATCGTCCCCGCGATTACCTTTTTCTGCATGTCAAATCGTCTCCTGAGCACTGAACTGCAACCCGGCGTTTCTGCGCGAATCTGGAGCGACCCCGGAGACTGTCTCGTGCGCGGCTTGTGCACAAAAAGCTCCAACCATGGCAAGACTTGGATTGCCAAACCATTGGTACTTTCCGGAATTGCCCTGCAGTACGTCATCGATCGGCCAGATTGATGCTTTTTTCGAACAGCGTTTATATCCACGACTTCATACAACTGAATACACTTTATAGACCTTCTTGGCGCAGAGTCAATCTCTTGACCGTTGGGGTTAACGCCCAGCGAAACAGCGAATTTTGGCCGTAAAGTCCGCGAATAAGAGGGTTTAGACGGTGCCTGTCCAAGAGTCTCTCGTATACCCTGTAATTGGATAGCTTGATAGTTGACATATCAAACTGTATTCTGCTTTCAAATATCGCAAACCACAGAAAATGGTGCGCGAGCGGCGACGCATGAGATGCAAGATCAACCGGAGGTTCTAGCGTGGTAGTTCAAAACTTTTCCAGATCGTATGTAGAGGCTCGTGCCAAATTTCTTGATGCTGCGCGTGCGCGCGGAATGCGCATCGTTTCCGCGCGGTTGCCGGACCGCCTCGGCCCCGAGGGCGAAGCGCTGACGATGGACACGGCGATCTACGCACCAAAAGGCGCGGAGTCAATGTTTGTCGTAACGTCCGGTGTGCACGGCCCGGAGGGGTTCTGTGGATCGGGGTGCCAGGTCGGGATGTTGAACGATGACGAGCTCTTCGGAGTTCTCGCGGAAAAGAAATGCGCTCTGCTTCTTGTTCATGCCGTCAACCCATTTGGCTTTGCGCATCTGCGGCGGGTCAACGAAGATAATGTCGATCTGAACCGAAATGCAGTAGATCATGCGGCGGCGAGGGAATTAAACCCGGCCTACGAGGAGGTCGAACGGCTTCTGTTGCCACACTCGTGGCCGCCCACACCGGAGGCAGAGGAGGCCTTGGAGGCATACGCTTCGAAGCACGGAGAAAGGGCCGTTCGGGCGATCGCAGCGGCGGGTCAGTATCGTGTTGCCGACGGCATGTTTTTCGGCGGAAATTCGGTATCCTGGAGCACGCGGGAACTTCGCTCGATTTTTCTGGAGCACGCCTCGGCCTACAGGCGCGTTGCCCTGGTAGATATCCACACAGGGCTGGGTCCGTTCGGGCACGCGGAAAAGATCTTCCTTAGCAAGTCGAAAGATGAATTGCAGCGTGCCCACAGCTGGTGGGGCGCGGACGTCAGGTGGATGTACGAACCGGGATGCGTGTCGACAGAAACAAGCGGTTCCGCTTTGTTTTCGGTGTACGACCTGCCGTCTCACGTGGAGAAGACCACACTGGGCATCGAATATGGCACCTACGAAGAGGGTCGTGTGTTCTCAGCTCTTCGAGGCGACCATTGGCTTCACAAGCACCCGGAGTGCGGGGCAGAACAGAATGCTCAAATCAAGCAGGCCATGAAGGATGCATTTTATCCGGACACTGATGAGTGGAAGGGCGCCGTCTACGGACAGATACGTGTAATTGCCTTGCAGGCTGTCTCCGGTCTTACACGGCAATAACGGCCGCCACTGGACCGGTAAGACGCGAAGGTCGACGAGCCCATTGTACGTATCAGTTCCCGAATCGCTGAGGCACGTCTCATCCCTCCCGACTTGCACGAGAGGCTTGTGCCGCTAAACCACGCGGTTCCGCTGCGGTCGAGTCGCCGAGGCCAGGTTCCACACAACGTCGCGTACTTCATCGTCGTATTTGGAAAACTATAGGTATCGGCGCAAGCAATCGTCAGTCGGAGCATTGATCCAAAAGACGCTGCAGTCGTTTCGTCGAAAGCAGCGAAATCGCGCGACTGAATACTTTCAGAGCAGAGACAGGCTATGACACAAAATGACAACCACCGCGGTAAGCAGGCTAGTGTCGTGCGCAGCATATTCCTTGCATCGATTGGCAATGCACTGGAGTGGTTCGACTTCGCTACCTACGGCTTTTTTGCATTGACCATTGCAAAAGTATTTTTTCCGACGGGGAACGGTTTCTCTTCGCTGATGCTCGCTCTCGCGAGCTTTGGTGTGCCATTCTTCATTCGGCCGGTCGGGGCGATCGTGATCGGGAGATATGCCGACCGGGCCGGGCGAAAGCCGGCGATGACGTTGACGATCAGCATGATGCTCGTCGGCACGCTGATCATCGCAGTGACGCCGTCGTACAATTCAATCGGCTTGCTGGCTCCAATTCTTGTCGTCGCCGCCCGATTTATTCAAGGATTTTCAGCTGGAGGCGAATTCGGTAGTTCAATAACGTTTCTGGTGGAACAAGACCCATCGCGCCGCGGCTATTTCGGTGCCTGGCAATTCGCTGGTCAGGGATTCTCGGCGACTTGTTCTGCCGCTGCAGTTTGGCTCATCAGCGTTGCCTTCACCCCGGATCAGATTCAGGCGTGGGCGTGGCGGATTCCGTTCTTTCTTGGGCTGCTGATCGGTCCGATCGGTCTGTGGATGCGGGCGTCGATATCCGAGACCGAGGAATTTACGCGCTCGGTCGCAATGAAAACAGAGGTCGCACCGCTCACGTCCAACGCCGGGGGGGTGATCAGCGGCGCCCTGATTTGCGCCGGTCTTGTCGCCGCAGGGTCGGCCTCTGCTTACATCATGATGCTGTACATGCCAACCTTTGCGATTAAGCAATTTGGTATGCCAGCCAGCATGGCATATGTCGTAGCGGCGATCGTGGGTGTGGCAAACCTGGTGGTCATTCCTGTGGCAGGTGCGCTGTCGGATCGCATCGGTTCACGCCGCGTGATGAACTTCGGACTTGTACTTGCCGCAGCGGCAATCGTTCCGGCATTTAACTTCCTCGTCACGCAGCGTACAGTCGGCGCATTGCTGGTTTGCCAGGCTGTCATGGCAGTGGCGGTGGCGATTTACATGGGTGGATTGCCGCGACTGATGTCGGAGACCTTTCCGCCGCAGCAGCGAAGCTTCGGAATCTCGCTGGGATACAACCTCGCAGCCACCCTGTTTGGCGGTTTTTCGCCGGTGATCGTCGCGACACTCGTTCACACGCTGAAAGCGGAGATGGCGCCATGCTGGTACGTGTTGGCTGCAATCGCAGTCACGATAGCGGCGGTTGCCATGGCCGGGCGGCGCACGGAAACCGCCCAGGAACGGACGTTGCAACACGCAGACCTCTAGTTCAATCGACACTGGTATCAAGAACTGATCGTTGCGTTCGGTGCCAGGCGCGACGCAAGACTATTGCAAACACGGTTATTGCTGCGGTGTCCTCATTCGGAACCTTAACTGCTTGACAGCACGACTAACTTTTGCGTTGCCTAATGTTGGCGCTACGAAAAAAATCATGGATACAAGCAACGTAACTCGCCATTTTTCCGGAACCTATGGCGAGGCACGCCGTAAATTTCTGAAAGCGGCAGATCAGCAGAACGCTCATCTGGAAACCTTCGTGCTTCCAGACTATAAGGGAGCGGTCGGCGAAGAACTCGCAATCGATGTCGCTTACTTCGGTCGAATGGATGCGAGTCGCATCCTGATCGTGAGTTCAGGCACGCACGGTCCGGAGGGTTTTTGCGGCTCCGGATGCCAGATGGCGGCTTTGCATGACGCGGATTTGATGGCACGCGTAGCGCGCTCCGATATCGGCTTGCTGATGATTCATGCAATCAACCCTTACGGTTTCTCCCATCTGCAGCGGACCAATCAGGACAATGTTGACCTGAACCGGAATCACATCAACTTCGATGCGGCGTTGCCGCAGAACGCGAAGTACGTGCAATTGGACGCGCTCGTGTTCCCGGACACCTGGCCGCCCAGCCGTGAGGCTCAACTGGCGCTTGATTCGCGCGTCGCCGAACTTGGCCAGGCAGTAGCGACACAAGCGCTGGTGACAGGCCAATACAGTGTGCCAAACGGACTCCTGTATGGAGGACAGACACCGACCTGGAACAACACGACTGTACGAAGGATTTTGCGCAAATTTACAGCCGACGCGTCGCACATCGGCTGGATCGACATACACACCGGTCTCGGGCCATTCGGACACGGTGACAAGCTGTACGGTGGACGCAGGCGACCGGATGACCTGAAACTGGCTCGGGCCTGGTGGGGGGCATTGGTATTTTCGCCATTTGAGAATCAGGAAGACACGGCCGAGGTGTCCGGGCTGGTCGTGACGAGCATTTACGATGAATGTCCGGGCGCGGTGGCCGCGCTCATCGGGCTTGAATTTGGCACGTGGCCGGAAGCGGAAGTCATGTTCCGCCTACGCGCGTCGCAGTGGCTGCTGAGGCACCCTGAGTCCGATGAGAGTCAGAGACAGTTCATTCGTCAACAACTCAAGGATGCATTCTATTGCGATAACGACGTCTGGAAAGGGATGGTCTGGGGCCAGACGCGTGCAGCAATGCTGCAGGCGCTTTCGGGTCTGGCCGACGAATAGCTGATTGCAACCAGAGGTAGAACACATGATTGACCTGCGTAGTGATACCGTGACTCGTCCGGGTACGGGTATGCTCGCCGCCATGGCAGCCGCACAAGTTGGCGACGATGTCTGGGGCGACGACCCAACCGTGCTGCGTCTGCAGGCGAGCGTCGCCGAGCGCGCGGGCAAGGAGGCGGGACTATTCCTCCCGAGCGGCACGCAGAGCAACCTTGCCGCGCTGATGGCGTATTGCGGGCGCGGCGATGAGTACATCGTTGGCCAGACGGCGCACGCGTACAGGGACGAGGGTGGGGGGGCGGCCGTGCTGGGGAGCATCCAGCCGCAGCCAATCGAAAATGCAGTGGATGGCTCCCTGCCTCTCGACAAGATCGCCGCCGCCATCAAGCCGGTCGACATCCATTACGCGCGCACGCGGCTGCTCGCGCTGGAAAACACGACCGGCGGCAAGGTACTGCCTGCCGGTTATGTCGCCGAAGCCACGCAACTCGCGCGTGAACGCGGGCTGTCGACGCATCTCGACGGGGCACGTGTATGTAATGCGGCCGTCGCCTCGAAACAAACTCTCGAGGCGTTGTGTGCGCCGTTTGACTCGGTGTCGATGTGCTTTTCAAAGGGACTCGGCGCCCCTGTGGGGTCGGTGCTGGTCGGCAGCAAGGCGGTGATCGAGGCGGCGCGACGCTGGCGCAAGGTGTTGGGCGGCGGAATGCGGCAGTCGGGCGTACTGGCGGCAGCATGTCTCTACGCGCTCGATCATAACTTCGAACGCCTTGCCGAAGATCACGGCAATGCGACGCATCTCGCTGCGGGGCTCGCGCAAATCGATCAGGTGAAGGTCCTGTCGCAGGCCACCAATATGGTGTTCGCGCAGTTCCCGCAACAGCATTGTGCGCCGCTCGAAGCGTGGCTGCAGGAACGTGGCATCCTCACACAAGTGTTGTATGGGTCCCGTTTCGTCACGCACCTGGATGTTTCACGCGCTGACATTGACACGTTCGTTAGCGCCGTAAAGCAATATTTCACGCGCTGATTCTGATCTGCTCTACTGAGCTTCATTTTAAATACCCGCGGAGTCGATGAGCGAACATCGACGTAGCCACTTTTCCGGAGCGTTGTCATGTACGAGCCTAACGATTCTTCCATCCGGCAGCCAATTACCGGTATTCGCAGCTGCCAGGTGCTTATGGCATGCGACGAACTGAGCCCAACGCTTGAGTTTCTTACAAGGACACTCGGGCTTCGGATTGACGCTATTTTTCCCGCCGACAACCCGTCGACGGCGATGCTCTCCGGACATGGTTTGTCCCTTCGACTTGGCGTAGGCCTCTCCAACGGCGTCAAGGAGTTGCGTTTGCTGTGCGACGATCCTTATCAGCTTTCGTCCGGTGCGCGAGAACTTGTTGCACCGAACGGGGTGAGTATTCGCCTGGAGGCGGCCGATCCGCCTGTCCGTCAGCCAGAGACGCGTCAGGCGCTCGCGCTATCGCATCTGGACGAAGATACGCACTGGAATGTCGGTCGGGCGGGACTTCGCTATCGCGATCTTCTCCCGGAGAGGCACGGTGGTGCATTTATCGCATCGCACATTCGCATTCTCGATGGGGGACCCGTACCCGATTACACGCACTTTCACAAGGTCCGATTCCAGACGATTTTTTGCAGAAAGGGCTGGGTGCGCGTTGTCTACGAGGGGCAGGGCGAGCCATTTGAAATGCATGCCGGAGACTGCGTACTTCAACCGCCGACAATTCGACATCGCGTACTTGCTAGCTCGGCGGGAGCGGAAGTGGTCGAACTCAGCAGTCCGGCTGAGCACATCACCGTCGTCGACCACGAAATGGTGCTGCCGACACCCGCCTCACATCCGGCCCGGGATTTTGATGGCCAGCGTTTCGTGCGTCACGTGGCAAAGTCAGCGAAGTGGGGACCGTGGCGCATTGCCGGCTTTGAGGCGTCAGATACCCAGATTGGTCACGCGACCCAAGGCGTCGCTGGAGTTCGCGTTGTACGGCCAGTCGGAGAGGCGAGTTGTCGGGCACAGGCGCACAACACCGAACTGTGCTTCTTCTTTGTGCTGTCGGGTAGTCTCGATGTCGTCGTGGAGGGCGACCGTTATACGCTCGCCCCGGATGCAAGCATAACTATCCCCGGAAACACGCGGTATGCATTTGAGCGCTATTCAGAGGATCTCCAGTTGCTCGAAATTACGTTGCCGGAAAAGTTCCTGATCGGTGATTGAGATCTAGCGGACGGGGGCGGTGCGGGTGTTCACGCGTGCTGCCACCTTCGCGAATGCGTGCCAGATTTCTATCCTCATCGATAGTCGGGATCCCATAGACGATCAAGCATCAAAACGGCTTTGTCACGTTAATGCAAAGCGCCACTGAGGCTAGGGCGGTCAGGAGTATTCGCGCAGCGATGTTAATCGGGGGACGCGTAAAAGGACGCGGGCTCGCCAGAGCCCGTCTGCGGATCAAGACGTTCACGGTAGATTCCCTCGGCGGATTCGCCGTTCAATGTATTCACAACATTGGGGAGAAACGACCACGCCTACTGTCAGACAATACAGCGACCGTTGCGCCTACCGAGGCCCTTTTCTTATTGGTATTCCTAAGCGATTGAGTCAGCTTGGTCTTTTGATTTGCGTATCAATTAACCTGACGTTTGAATCGTTTGAAGACATGATCTGCGGCGCAGCAAACCGTTGCGTCGTCAAGCGCCATGGCACCACGTTCTGTCGTCAGCGGATGCCGACCGAAAATTGCCCTGTGGGCGAAGATTCGATCGGCGTCGACAGCATGTTTAACGTGTTGCCGGGTCAGACTGCCTTGCGCAGGAAGCCCTGGGTGGCGCCATTGCGGTTCGGCGCGAAGCCGTTAGCCGCGAGCGTTTCTTCCACGGTGTCGTAGAACACGCCGATCTTGCTGATCTCGCGGGCCTCCTGGGCGGTCGCCACCGCGCGGCCGAATTCACGCGACATGCGCACCAGCTGCTCGATCTGCTCGACCGTGCTCATGCGCTTCGTGCGCGACTGGTTCCAGAGGTTGTCCTCAATGCCGCAGCGCACATGCAGGCCCATCGCGATGCCCATCATGTTGACCGGGAGCACGTTGCGCATCGAGCTCTCGACCGTCAGGACCGCGCCGTCGGGCACCGCGCGCACGAAGTTCGAGAGGCTGTAGATGTTGGGGACGTCCATGCCGCCGCCAATGGCCACCCAGTTCATGACGAGCGGGCCCTTGTAGATGCCGCGGCGGATGAGGCGCTCCACCGAGTCGAAGCTGTTGATGTTGTAGCACTGGAACGCGCTCTGGATGCCGGCGGCCGACAGGCGGCGAACATGCTCCTCGACCCAGCCGGGCTGCGCCGGCACCGTCATCTCCTTGTAGGCATGGTAGACCGCGGGGTCTTCCATGGACGTGCCCTTGACGTCCGCGTCCTCCCAGTGCTCGACGACGTTCATCTGCGAGGTGTTGACCGTGACCGTCACCTGGTCCGGCTTCGGATCGAGCTCGGCCAGCATGTGACGCGTGTCGTCGCTCAGCCACTTGGCCGCGGCGCCTTCGGTCTCGGGGGCGAAGCTGATCGACCCGCCCACCTGGATGATCATCTGCGGCACCGCGCGACGCACGCCCGCGATCAGCTCGTTGAACTTGGACAGACGCTTGCTGCCCTTGCCGTCGAGTTCGCGCACATGCAAGTGCAGCACGGTCGCGCCTGCGTTGTAACAGTCCACCGCCTTCTGGATCTGCTGTTCCATCGTAACGGGGATGTCTTCCGGAAAGTCGGAGGGTACCCACGACGGCGCATAGGGCGCGGCCGTGATGATCAGGGGTTGCTGGTTCTCGGTGTAGAGGTGGCCGTCGAGAAAATTCATGGCGTGTCCTTCTGGCAGTGAAGCGAGGGGGGAGTAGTGCTTGGGACGATACGCCAAACTGGCGAGACACTTTTGTGTTTTCGTGCCAATCTTTTGCGATTCAGCGCCATCGCGCGTTAACCCCGATACGGATGACGGGTGGGAGCGCACATGCGGCCGGCGTCGCTGCGCGAGATACTGGCCCGGTTTGCGTCCCCCCGTGAAGGGATCTGTCCAGTCCGGAATAGCCTGGCGCTGGCGCGGCGGCCCAAAGAAACAGAAGGCTGCGGTAGGGGCATGCAGCAGGTTTTACGGGGTATTCGGATTCAGCGGTTGACGTTCGCCATACACGCTGCGGAGCGGAAATCGGGCGTTTTTGGCAACAGCGGGTCATCCGGCGGATGCCGACCCGTTTCCGTCATCCAGCGCCCGACGTCACAGCGGCAGAAGTTGCGCACATATCGGACACCAGGATATTGAAGGCAACGGACCGGCGACGATACCAGGTCCGCGACTCATCGAAACTGTTGGAGCGATCAGTCGATTCGCCCTTCCAGAAACCGCGCCTTCCCTGTCAACACGGGGACATGATCCGCATTGTTTATCCTGGTCTCCTGTTGGTGGTACCGCGATGCGTGCTGTTGGGCAGGATTGGGCGTGGAGGCATTTCCAGCATGCGTTAAAGGCGAATTTCATGAGCAAGCCTGCGCGCGTGGTGCGCGCGTCGGTGTGCGAGCGCACGCATGGCACCATGCATTCGGCTGGCCAGGGGCACAACAGTCGAGCGCAAGAACAGTCAGCTTCGCTGGACGTTTAAGAACCGCATTTAGTGTGCTTGTACCGGCGTGAGCATGCGCACATCACTGTTTCCGTCCTCGGTGACATAGAGGTTGGCGTTGGCATCCATGGCAATATGCGCTGGGGTATCGAATAGGGCGGCCGAGCCGGGGCCGTTGGCCGTACCCCACGTTTGACCCGGCTGACCGGCGAGCGTTGACACCACACCCGCAGGCGTAATCATGCGGATCTCGTTGTTGCCCCGATCAACAACAAACATGTAGCCGAGCTTGTCGACGACGATGCCCGCCGGGCCGTACTGGATCGCTGCGTGAAGCGGATCGTACGGGCCCGTAGACCCAAACGTCGCCACGCTGCCTGCACCATCTGCCGAGCCCGCGCTACCGGTGCCTGCCACCGTCGTAACCGCGCCGGCCTGCGTTACCTTTAGTACCTTGTGGGCGCCGAAGTCCATCACGATGACGTTTCCAGACGGATCTACCGCGACGCCGGTGGGCCAGGTGAACGTCGACGCCTTCTGCCCGCCAGCGAGCGTGGTGACGGCACCCGCCGTGGAGATCTTGCGGATGGCGCTGTTCCCGCCGTCGGCAACGAAGATGTTGCCGCTCGCATCGACCGCCACGTCAACCGGCTCACTAAAGCTCGCCGCCGTGCCCGTACCATCAGCGCTACCCTCGACGGACGAACCTGCAACGGTCGAGACAGTGCCACCTGGTGTGATCTTCCGGATCACGTTGTTGCCACTGTCCGCAACGAGCAGATTTCCGGTCGCGTCGAACGCCATCCCCTGGGGCGCATCGAAGAGGGCCGATGCGCCCTGGCCGTCCGCATACCCCGCGCTCCCGCCGCCCGCGAATACCGACATCGCACCCGCTGGCGTGAACCGGTAGATCGTGTTGCCGCCCGCGACGTACACGTTCCCGCTCGCATCCACTGCGATTCCGGCAGGCCCGCAGACCACCGCCTGGGCACTGCAGTTTTCGTCAAGACGGATTCCCCCCGGCACGCAGGTTCCCTGGGTGCTGCAGACCGAATTGGTCGCGACGACGGAAGGCTGGACCACGGTGGCCGGGCCGCCAAAATTCGACACCTGGGCCTGCGCGCTCGCCCATGAGTCCGGCGGGTCATTGGCGGCGGTCGACGCGCTCTGCGACGTGGCGCCAGACGGGCCGCCGCTGCCTCCGCCACCACAGGCGGCGAGCAGCGCGGCAACGAGTGCCGCACCCGCGAGGTAAGAGAGTGAGTACGTGATACCGCGCTTGATCTGTGGCAGTCCAGGTTCAGGCATTTTGGTCTCCTCAGCGTTATCCACCCGCGCTCCTGGGTGGCGCGCGAACGTTGAGGATAGTGGGGGTGGCACGGTCTACGCATGATGCATCTGCACCATTGCGCGTGAACGCCTGACCAAGGAAGATGACGCTACGCAGCAATGCAACCCGCGATCCCAGGCCTCAGGAGCGAACATGGAAGCACCCCTTTCCACCCTGTTCCTGCATGGCGGCCCGGGGCTCTCTGCGATCGCCGAGCGTGATCTCTACGGCCACACGCTTCCCATTCACTGGTGGGACCAGCCGCGTTCGGTCGTGCTGTTCTCACATCCCTTCGAGGCGTTGGTTGAAGCGGCCGAAGACGAAGTGCGCATGCTCGCCGAGTCCCAGGGCCATCCGGCGGATGTGATCGCACATTCCTTCGGGGCGCATCTTGCGCTTCATCTGGTCGCGCGCGCGCCGCAGCATGTGCGCAAGCTCTGGCTGCTCGCACCCGTCTACGACATCGGCGCCGCGTTCGTGCGGCTCGGGACTCGCCTGCTCGAGATCGCCCCCACCTCCGGGCCTTTGCTCGCCGCGCTCGAGGAGTTCAAGGCAGGCAGTGATCACGTGCGCTTTTCACGGCTCGCCTCGCAGGTCACGAGCTTCGCAAACTTCTTCGATCTGTACTGGAGCCCCACAGCGGACGCGCGTCGCCGGTGGTACCTGGATCTGGTTGCGCACCAGAACGTCGTGGACCCGCGTGCGTTCGAGGTCATCGTGCAGGACTTCTGGGCCGCACAACAACCCTCATCACCCCTGCCCACCGAGCCCGCCTCCGTGCAGATCGTCTTCGGGCGCCTTGACCCACTCATCGACATCGACACCGAGCGGAAGACCTGGATGCAGTACTTTCCGCGCGCGCAGTGCGCCGAACTCGATGCAGGACATTTCATCCATTTGGAGGACGCCGCCGCGCACTGGTGGAACCGGAACTAGAAGCCGGCGCGTCGAAACTCCTCGGTCAGTTCTGCGTTGTTGTGTACACCCACGCGATCGTGGATTGCCTGCAGATGATTGCGAACCGTCGCGGGCGAAAGTGCCAGGGTTCTGGCGATGTCCTTGTAGGTCAGACCGGAGACCACGAGCCTCGCCACTTCGAGCTCTCTGGGCGAAAGTCCGTCAACGGGCATGCGTGCGCGGGCCCGCACAAAGACCATGTCGTGCAGCACATCGATCCATGCAATCATCGCGCGCCCCAGGAACCGCGCCGGCGCGCGCGGATTGATCAGCCCCACAAGCACAGCCGGCAAGGCGTGATGCATGAGCGTCGGCCATTCCTGGCGCAACAGCTCGCGAAACCCGGGCTCCACGAACCGGAAATCTCCCGCAAAGTCGCTGATCGCGAGATGCCACAAGGTCCCACTGGCACGCGGGCGAATGCGCTCCATCTGGAAGGTGAGGCTCGTATTCAGTGCCTCCCGCAGATGCGGAAACACGATTTGCATCATGCTGCGCTGAGATTCATCAAACGGCTTGTCAAGGTACGCGCTGTAGAGCGAGATGGCCTGAAACAGACCGTGCTCGCCCGTCCTGCACGCAACAATCAGCCCGTGCATGTGACGATACTCTCGGACGTATTTGAGCATGCCCGGATCACGGTTGCGGGCGCACATGTCATGCAGCTGAAAGTTCGTCACTGTGTCGAGATGCGAGAGACACCACGTGGCCGCTTCATCATTTTCCCTCACCGCGTCGTAGTCTTTCAGCGTGTCGGGTGAGTCGTTGTACAGATAGGGCGAGTGGTACGCCGCTCCGCGTTCATCATGGCGCGTGGTTCCCCAGCGCGCCGCGTCAAAAGGCACGACACGCTTGAGCAGGCCGAGCGCATGCGCCTGGAAGTCCTCAAAGGGAACCTCTCGGGCTGCGCAATGCAACGACAGGAGAAAATCATTGAGCTCGTGCATGGGTGCCTCCGTTATTGATTCCAGCTTTCCCCCGGCTGAAAACGGCAAACACCGGCATCGATTCTTGTTGTTGGTCTTTACGTTGATAGCATAAATTTGACCGAACCCCAAACTGTTGGGCGTCCAACTGTGCACAGAATCCTGAAGTAGAGGACACGGCAGCACTTCCATCAGAACAATATGAGATGTCAACGAGGCGTGCCGATCATGTCGATGCCGACGTCCGATTGACCCAAATGCCGGGATCGTACGGAACCGTCATTACCGACAGTGATCCTGTGCAAGAGAGGCAAGGCCGAAGAGGCGTTGCTGAAGCTGCACGAGATCATGGGCAAACTGAAGCTGACGGACAACGAGGAGAAGACACGCATCTGCAAAGTGTCGGACGGCGGATTTGACTTCCTGGGTTACACGTTTGTGCAACTGTACTCGGCGACGACTGGACAGGCCCGGACATAGATCGTTGGGAAACTGCACCTGTTCGAGCGAGCGATGGCACGGAAGCTCTGCGTGCCGGATATTGCGCGCCAGGTGAATATGTTCACGCGGGAGCAATGTTCTGATTCATGCGGAAGAAGTTGCCCGGATCGTAGTTGCGTTTGATGGAAGCCAGCCGCGAATAATTGGCACCATAGGCTTCCTTCACGCGTTCGTCGCCTTCATCGCCGAGGTTGTTTGCATAGACGCCTCCAGATGAATACGGCCTTAACGCTTCCCATACGCTGCGCGCCCATTGGACGTTCACGGCATCTTCCGCTGCCTCGTCCCAGATGGCGACGGGAAAGCAGTCAAAGTTGGCGTCGCGATGCGGGTACGCGGTCGCGGACCCGGCGACGCGGGCAATGGCGCCCCCTACGTGCTGAAAGACCAGCAGCGATGACGGCGAAGGCGAGCGCTCGTAGGCGCTCATTACGGCGTCGATCGCGCCATCGTCGATCGCTTTCAGGAACTGCGCCTTCCAGTAGTACCTCCGGCCTCGGGGAAACACGCCGTCGCCGTTCGATTGAATCTGGAGATAAGGCACGCGCTCGAGACGGCAGTCGGCGGGAGAGCCTGACTCCATCAGTGGCTCGAGAACCCGTAGACCGGACTCGGGGGCGCCGGCATACAAAGCCGATATGCTGAAGAATCGCTCGCCAGATGGATTGGCGACGAATGCAGCGTCCGCGCTCACCTCGTCCGGCGCATTGCGCGCAAACTGATCGTAAAAGCGCAGTGCCGCGCGCGCTTGCGCGAACGGGTACAGCAGAGAGCAGACAAGCAACTCCGGATCAAGCGGGTGAAGACGCAAGTGAAAAGCCGTCGCGATGCCGAAGTTGCCTCCACCGCCCCTGACGGCCCAGAACAGGTCGGAATGTTTGCTGTCGCTCGCCAACAGTTTTTGCCCGTCGGCAGTCACCATTTCGACGGCGACTAGGTTGTCGCAAGTCAGCCCGTATTTGCGGCCGAGCTTGCCGAAGCCGCCGCCCAACGTCAGGCCGGCGATGCCCGTGTCGCTGATCACGCCTGCTGTCGTCGCGAGGCCGTGGGCCATGGTGGCCCGATCGAACTCGCCGAGGTTGAGGCCAGCCTCCGCGCGCGCAACGCGTCGCTCAGTGTCGACGTCGATCTGTTTCATTCGGGAGAGGTCGATGACAATACCGGCATCGCAGACTGAAACGCCCGCTACGTTGTGACCGCCGCTGCGCACCGCAACCCGCAAATCAATCGCCCGGGCAAAGCGCACGGCTGCGACCACGTCGTCAGCGTCGGCACAATAGATGATCATTGCTGGCCGCTTGTCGACTGTCCCGTTCCACACCCGGCGCGCCTCGTCGTAATCCGGATCACGGGGCATGATCAGCGTGCCGTGAAGCGTTTCATGTAATTGCCTGAACTGATGCGAGTCAGCGTCGATTTCGCCCTTCAAAACGTGTAACGCTTCTGTTTGCGTGCTCATCTTGCCTCCTTCGCATCCGCTTGGCGAAGCCGAAATTCAAGGATCGATCGCTTGATGGTTTCATTTCCCAGTCGCCAAAGCAAAATGAAAGAATTCAGCTTTCAGATGAGAAAACTTCATCTAGACTGAACACATGCGAAAGTTGCCCCCTCTGCGTTCGCTGCAGGCGTTCGAGGCGGTTGCGCGGCATCGCAGTTTCAAGGACGCCGCGGATGAACTCAACGTGACGCCGACGGCCCTGAGTCACCAGATCCGCACGCTGGAAGAAGCGTGTGGCAGGCCACTCTTTGTGCGGCGGCCACGACCCGTTCGACTCACCGATGCTGGACAACTTCTGTATCCGGCCCTGCGTAGGGGATTCGATTCATTCGCCGACGCCCTCTCCACGGTTGCCGGAATGGGCAGCACGATTGCGCTGCGGATCACGAGTCCGAACGCTTTCGCGAGTCGCTGGCTGGTTCCGCGGCTGTCGCTATGGCACGAGTCTCACCGCGACATTCCGCTGCAGATCATCGGTACCGATGCAGTGCTCGACCTGGCGGCCGGCGAAGCGGACGTAGCGATACGCTACGCACACTTGCCGCCGAGAGGTCTGGTATGTAAGGAGATTGCGCGAGATGCGTTCTACCCCGTGGCCAGCCCCGGCCTCCTCGGAACAGAAAAACCATGCCCGATTGCTGCGATGGATCTGCTTCGATTTCCTCTGATTCATTACGAGTGGACGAACGGAGATCCCGAGGCGCCTTCCTGGCCGCGCTGGTTTTCTGCTTCGGGTGTTCCGGTATCGGCATTCACGTCTCTTCGGAACAGGCGTGATTTGAGCTTTCGGGAAGAACTCCATGCGATCGACGCTGTACTCGCTGGCCAGGGAATCGCACTGTGCAGCGACATCGTACTGGAGCGGGCACTGCTGGGCGGCGCGCTCGTAAAAGTGCATGCGCTTGCGTTGCCTGGTTACGGTTTCTACGTCGCACATCTTGCGGAGCATGCGAGGTCCAGCGCAGTTCGCACCTTCGTACAGTGGCTGGTCTGCTCGCGTCACACATAGGAGCGCCTCAGATTCTCGTGCAAATCGACCTCCATGTTGGCAGTTCGACGTGTCGCCTGGCAGGCTTCGAAGCGAACTGTCGACCTTCGCGATACACCGATAAGCGATGATCAGAGATCTCCGCGCACTTCACCGGTTCCCAGCACGGTCCGCTGCCGGTTGACCTCCTCCCAAAGCTCATCGCTGTCGTCATTGCGCAGCAGGACTACCCAGTCGAGTTGATTGGCGGCCACGCCGAAGTATTCCAGGATTTCCCTGCGAACGGCGTCGACGAACTGCGCGTATTCCAGAGTTGCCTCGGCCTGTGCGTGCAAGGCGTCGTATGCCGCATCGTCAGCGCCGCCGCCGTGCTCGTCGATGTAGCGCGAGATCCACTGATCCCGTTCGCGGTCGTAGTCGGCCTCGGCGCGCATCGCCTGCACAGCCGTGTAGAAGTCCAGTTGGGCAAACGCGGTAATAGCCGCCGTTGTTGCCTCGTCGAATGTAGTTGTCATCCCATATCTCATGTTGGCCGTGACACATTATCGCGCGGGCCGCACCCGGGCGGGTGCCGTGAATCCGGGTGGTGCAACGTGCCCCTGGGAGCCGACGTTTGGCCCGCGCGAGAGCACCATGATCGGGCGGTGCACGCCTTCGAGTGCGCCACTGAAAGGGGCACCGCTGGCGTGCACTGGTCTTTTATCGAGCATTTCGGGCAACCGCCTCTAACGGTCGTGTAAGTGTGCTCAATACGCTGCCACCATGGCGAGCAACAGGTAGCGCATAAGTTCGATCTCTTCGTCGCTGGGCCCGAAGTCAAGGCATAGAAGCCACCGGATCACGACACATCCCCAGTGAGCAGCCGCTCGTCGAGGGGAACCTTCAGATAGCGCCGGCCGTTGGATTCACGCTCGGGCAAACGACCTCCCCGTAGGTTCACCTGCATTGCCGGAAACAGCAACGCAGGCAATTTCAGCGTGTGATCTCTTGCCCTTCGCATGGCGACGAAGTCACTTTCGCTGATCCCATCGCGCACATGAATGTTGTCGCGCCGCTGCTCGGCAATGGTTGTGCAGACACGCACGTCGCGCCCCGCAGGCGGATAGTCATGACAGACGAAAACGCGGGTCGTTTCGGGTAGTGCCAGCAGCTGTTTGATCGAAGCGTAAAGCACGCATGCATCGCCGCCCGGAAAATCGCAGCGCGCCGTGCCCAGGTCGGGCATGAACAAAGTGTCGCCCACGAAGAGCGCATCGCCTATGAGATACGCGGAGTCGGCGGGTGTGTGGCCGGGCGTGGGAATGGCGCGCGCCTGCAATGCGCCGATCGCGAACATTTCATCGGGGGCGAACAGGTGATCGAAGCCGTGGCTGCCGCTGAGATCGAATGTTGCAGAGAACAGCGAGCGCACGTCAGCGATCCGGGCGCCGATTGCAATTTTGCCTCCGGTCTTGCACTGGAGTTCGACGGCGCCCGAAAGGTGGTCCGCATGCACATGCGTCTCGAGAATCCAGGCAACGCTCAATTGCTGCTCGCCGATAAATGCCACGATGCGACCGAGCGAGCCCTTCGATGTGCGTCCTGAGACGGCATCATAGTCGAGTACGGGGTCGATCACCGCACAAGGCGAACCCGCGCCGGCGTAAACGATATGACTGACGGTGCCCGTCACTGCGTCGTGAAACGATTGAACCTGAGGAAACATCGAACTCTCCTGAAACCTGATGCGCTACATGCACGTGGCGCGAACCAGAAAAAACGTCCGCTCCGAAGCGGGCGTGACAGCTACTGTCGTGCGATCGACATGGCGGTCGATCTGCACGTGATTGAATCCGGCTTCGAAGCAGGCTTCGCGAAATGTAGTCGGCCCGTGGATGCGAAATCCGTGCCGGCTGAACGGCATCGCCAGCGACGTCTCGGGCGTCATCGTGGCAATCAGCAGCTGGCCGTCGTCGCGCAGCACGCGGCGAAGTTCGCGCAGGCCGGCGTGCAAATCCCGCCAGAAGTAGACACTGTTGATCGCGATGGCCTTGTCGAACGTGGCACTCGCGTAAGGAATGCGTGCCACGTCCGCAGTGGTGAACGCGACGCGGCCGCGCGCCAGCAACAGGGCGTTGCGCTCGCGCGCCTCGGCGGTCATCGTCGGCGAAATGTCGAGGCCGACGAAAGTGAGCCCCGGCACGCGCGAGAGCACCGTTCCGATATGACCGCCGTTGCCGGAACCGATCTCGACAATGCGGTCGTCCACTCGCAGATCGAGCTTGCCAAATGCCGCATGGATCAGCGCGGCGTTGACGCGCTCCATCAGCTCGCCGACCGCGAGGCCGATGTCGCCCGAAGGAAAGGCCAGTTGCGACAGCAGGGTATCGGTGTCCACGTCCACGAGCGCGTCGCGAGGGATATCAACTTTGAAGGTCACCTTCGACTCCCTTTTCCTGTGACTTCGTGAGGATTGCAGACGACAAAAGCACGACGCTGAAGTTGGCGAGCAATGCCATCACAGCGACATACACGGGCATCTCAAGGGCGCCCAGGTGAATGGTGTAAATGGCCGACCTGAAACCGCTTTGCGCGACCATCCACGTACCCGTTCCGAGCCCGATGACCCAGCCCGCCATCAGGCTGCGCGCACGCACGGCGGGTACGAAGAGGCCCAGGACGACGGCGGGTAAGGTCTGCGTGATCCATACGCCACCGAGTAGCTGCAGCTGGATTGCGAACTGCGCGGGCATGAACAGCACGAAACCCAGCGCGCCAAACTTGACGAATAGCGATGCCTGTTTTGCCACCCGCGCCTCGCGTGCCGCCGTGCAGCGGTGCGCCAGGAACGGCCGCCATACGTTGCGCGTGAAGAGATTGGCCGCGGCAATCGACATGATCGCGGCGGGCACCAGTGCGCCGATACCGATGGCCGCGAACGCGACGCCCACGAACCACGACGGAAAGTAATGCAGAAAGAGCGCGAATACCGCGAAGTTCGGGCCGTACTGTCTGAACTGCCCTGCGAATTCGGGCATCGAACCGACACCGGCCGCGAGCGCCATCACGCCGAGCAGCGCAACAAAGGCAAGCAGCAACGACCAGGCGGGCAAGAGTGCCATGTTGCGGCGGATTGCGCCCTCAGATGAGGCGGAAAGCGTAGCCGTCATCGAATGCGGATACAGCAGCAACGCGAGCGCGGATCCGAGCGCAAGCGTTGCATAAGACGAATACCCGTTGAGACTCGTGGCGTCCGGCGCTTTCAGCAGCAGCTTCGCAGGCGGCAACGCGGCGAACAGGTGAGCGAATCCGCCCAGTTGCGGCGGGATAACGATTAGCGCGCCGATGATCGTTGCGTAGATCAGCAGATCCTTGACGATGGCGATCATCGCGGGTGCGCGCAAGCCGCTCGACCACGTGTAGACCGCGAGCACGCCGAACGCCACGAAGAGCGGCAACTCGCCGGTCCAGCCATGCGTCGGGAAACCGAGCGCGCCAAGCGTGACCTGAATGCCCACCAGTTGCAGCGCGATATAGGGCAGGGTCGCGAGCAGGCCCGTCAATGCAATGGCGAGTGCAAGCGGTCTGCTGTTGAAGCGCTGTTCGATATAGTCGGCGACGGTCACGTGGCCGTGCTCCCGCGCGACGCGCCACAGGCGCGGCAAAACGAGAAAGCCAAGCGCGAACGCGACGACGGTGTATGGAACTGCGAAGAAGCCCATCGCGCCAGCAGCAAACACCAACGCGGGCACGGCAACGAAGGTATAGGCCGTGTATAGATCGCCGCCAATCAGAAACCAGCTCATGAGCGTGCCGAAGCGCCGCCCCGCAAGTCCCCATTCGTCAATCGCGCCGAGGTCGCCGCGCCGCCATCGCGACGCGACCACGCCAAGCACGCTGACGAGCGCCAATAGCGCCACGAAGATAACCACGGGCGTCGTCCTCATGCTGCATCCCCGTTCGACCGCGCGCCGGCCTTGCGCACGGCCGGCGCGTCCAGCAGGTACGCTGCGCCCGTCAGCAGGGCGCCGCCCAGGACGCAGCCTGTCTGCCACCAGTAGAAGAAAGGCCAGCCGCCAAGCGTCGGCGTCAGCCGGTTATAGAGGGGTACGCACAACGCCGCGACAATTGGTGTGGCGATCAGCAGCAGTGTCAGTCGGGTTTTCATCGATGGAGGTCCGTGGCGAGGTAAGGGGTAAGCACACGCGAGTACGCGTTGATGAGTGCCGCAAGCCGCTCGATGCCGAGATCGATCTGCTCGGGCGCAGCGGTTGCGAACGAAAGACGGATGTAGTGGTGCAACGAATCGCGCGCGAAGAACGGCGCTCCGGGCACGAATGCCACCTTGACGGCAAGCGCGTCCTTGAGCAGCGCTTCGCTGTCTATACCTTCCGGCAACGCAAGCCAGACGAACATGCCGCCTTCAGGTACATTCCAGCGCACGCCCGGGGGCATATGCCGGTCTAGAGCAGAAAGCATTGCTTCGCACTGCTCGCGATATAAACTCGCGATTCGCAGCACGTGCGAGGCAAGAAAGCCCTCGCGCACGGTCTCGTAGACGATGCGCTGCGAGAGCGTCGAGCTGTGCAGGTCGGCGGCCTGCTTGACCTGCACGAACTTCTGCTCCAGCACGCGCGGCACGATCATGTAGCCGACCCGCAATCCCGGCGCGAGCACCTTCGAGAACGAGCCGAGGTAGATCACGTGATCTGGCGCCATCGAATGAATCGAAGGCACTTGCCTGCCGTCGAATGCGAGTGCGGCGTAGGGATCGTCCTCGATGATGATGAGCCCAGTGCGGCGCGCGATCTCCGCGATGCTCCTGCGGCGCTGGAAAGACAGCCGTGCGCCAGTGGGGTTCTGGAAGTTGGGCTGCAGATACAGCAGCGCCGCGCGTTCGGGCCCGATCGATTCGAGCGCTTTGGACACGAGGCCGTGTTCGTCCATCGGCACGCTCACGAACTCCGGTTCGTAAAGCGACAGCGATTGCAGTGCGCCGAGGTACGTGGGTCGCTCCACCAGCACGGTGGCATGAGGATCGAGGAGCACCTTGCCGATCAGGTCGAAGGCCTGCTGGGAGCCACTCGTCACCAGCACGCTCGAAGGCGAGACGCGATGCTGGCTGTCCGAATGTTCCCGTGCGATCCATTCGCGCAACGGTGCATAGCCTTCCGTCGTGCTGTACTGGAAGCTTTCGGCGCCGTGCGAGGCCCGAACAGATGCTTCACGCAGCGCGGGAAGCCCAAACGTGGCAGACAACGGCATGCCGCCCGCAAATGAAATCATGTGAGGCCGTTCGGTGAACTTGAGAATTTCACGAATCGCCGAGCTGTTTAGCGACCGCGCACGTTGCGCGATGCGCCGCCCGGCAGAAGACAACGTATGTGCCATCTGATTGCTCCTGGAAGAGCGTCATCGTAGGCAACACGCGAATGACGAAAAAGACAGCTAACGTCGTAAAACTGTTTCCATGGGGAAACGATGTGCGTGACGATGCAATGCCCCCGCGTCCCATTCAAGGGACTGCATGACGGCATGAAAGGGGGATCAGTCGTTCAGAAAAGCGGGTAGGGCTTCGGCGAGATAGTCGAGAAGGGCGCGCATCGCCTGTGTCATGCCTCGTTGGGAGGGGAAGACGAGACTGAGCGTGCCGCGTGGAATGTGCCAGTCGGGCAAGACGCGCACCAGCCGGCCGTCGGTAAGCTCTGCCTTGCACATGGGCGCGGGAAGGGCCACGACGCCAAGGCCGGCTCTCGCGGCAAGTTTCGCGATCGGTGCGTCGTTGCAGCGAATTCGTGGATGATAGGAAACGGTCGCGGTGCGGCCATCCGATGCATGCAGCAACCATGTGCTGCCGCTGTCGCGGCGCGTCAACTGCATGCCGGCTACGCCTTCCAGTTCGTACGGCTCGGCGGGCGGCCCGTGCGCAAAGAACATGGGGCCGGCAACGAGCACCACGCGCGTCTGCGCGACCGGGCGCGCGATCAGTGTGGAGCTTTGCAACGGCTCCGTGTGGCTTCGCAGCGCGATGTCGTAGCCCTCTTCGACGATGTCGACGTAGCGGCTGGAGGTCAGCAGATCGAGATCGATCTTCGGATGCGCGGCGAGAAACGGCGGTAACAGTTCATCGAGCGCCATGCGAACGATGCCCGTCGCGCAAGTGACACGCACGCGGCCGACGGGCTCGCTCAGCCGCGCCTGCGCGGCCTGCTCGGCATTTCGGACTTCGTTCATTACGCGCAGGCAGTGCGCATGAAAGTCCGTTCCCGCCTCGGTCAGCGAAAACTTGCGCGTCGTGCGATTCGCGAGGCGCAGGCCCAGCGCCTGCTCGAGGGCGCGCAGACGTTTGCTGAGCGTGCCTTTCGGCACCCCGATTGCCTCTGCCGCAGCGGAAAAGCCACGCTTCTCGACCACGACCGAAAAGTAATACAGATCATTGAGGTCGATCATGGCCATCGTTTCTGTCCGGCGACAATGAAACGATTATAGGCGGCTTTCAGTGCGATCTCGCGGCGTTCCCAATGGCCAGATCGAAGAAGGCCTGGGCGCTCGGCGCAAGCGAGCGCCCCTTGAGCCAGACGAGATTCAGCGCCCGCTCGATGCGCAAATCGGCGACATCGAGCACGCGCAGTGCGCCGCGTGCAACTTCTTCCCGGATACTGAGTGCAGACACGTAGGCCAAGGCGCGCTGCGCGATCAGCATGCGTTTGATAGCCTCCGTGTCGCTCACCGACATCGCAGGCGTCATCGCTAGCCCGGCGCGCCGATACGCATCTTCCACCACCGCTCGCGTGCCCGATCCCGGTTCGCGCAGAATAACGGCTTGGGTCGCGAGATCGCGCGCAAGGAGTGGCCCGGTTTGTTGCCGATTGTCCGCTGCGGCTGCAAGTACGATTTCGTCGGCGCCAAAATGCTGCGCGTTCAGGCGCGCCGCGTCGTACGGGCCCTCGATGAAGCCGAGCGTGAAACTGCCGTCGCCCAGACCGCTTGCGACTTCCTGCGTATTGGTGACCGTCAGCTCGATGCTGACCTTCGGGTAGCGCGCGTTGAATTCGGCAATGATGCCTGGCACCAGATACACGCCAACAGTTGCGCTTGCACCAATCTTCAGGTGTCCTGCGCTCAGGCCGGCTACCTCGTTCAGCTCGGAGCGGGCCGCTTCGGCAAGCGTGAAAATCCGCTGCGCGTAGTCGAACAGAATCTGCCCCGCATGGGTGAGCGATACACCCCGGGGCAGTCTGTCGAACAGCACTATGCCAAGACGCTCCTCCAACTCCTTGACTTCGCGGCTGACCGCCGGCTGGCTGACCCGAAGGCGCTGGGCGCCCCCGCTCAAGCTGCCCGCACAGGCGACCTCGTAGAACGCAAACAGGTGAGTAAAATTCATGGGCAACGACCCGCAGAAGTCGCTTCACGGCATGGTGATTCGAAACCCGATGATCAGGGGGATCTCGCGACGCCTTCGATCTTAGCCTTCTCCGGTGCTCCGTTTAAGGCTCTTCCTGGAGCAAGATTGTTTCCTGTGGAAAACAATCGATCCGAGGGCAACGCGTAGCCGCGGCAGTCGGCGTGGCATAACAAAAAGTCAGAGCCGCGTTGCCAATTTTGTATTTTTCAGCAGGACGAACGACATCTAGTCTGGGCGCTCCATTTAACCCACGGGTGTCAAAATGTCGTCTCTGTTGCCGAATCGCCCCGCATGCTGTAGCAAGATTTCGATGTTCCTCGATTACTCTCGCGAGTTATTGCCTGGCGTCGCGTTGTGTCTCGGTGTGAGTTTGATCGCATGGCTATTGCAAACCTTTCAGGCCCACGTCTTTGGCCACATCTGGCTCGAATCGCTCGTGCTGGCGATCCTGGTCGGCACGCTGGTCCGCAGCGTATGGACGCCCGGAAGCCGCTGGACAAACGGCATTACGTTTAGCGCAAAAACCTTGCTGGAGGTCTCGGTCATGCTGCTCGGCGCGTCGTTCAGCGCCACTGCATTGCAAGCGACGGGCATCCGGCTCCTGTTGGGCATCGTCGTGACTGTCGTCGTGGCCATTGCGGTCAGTTACGGTATCGGACGTGCGCTAAGGCTGCCGCAACGCCTCGCGTTGCTGATCGCGTGCGGAAACTCCATCTGCGGAAATTCGGCGATCGCGGCCGTCGCTCCGGTGATTGGCGCAAGCCGTGACGATGTCGCCGCTTCGATCGCGTTCACCGCGGTGCTTGGCGTGGCGGTCGTGCTGGGCTTGCCGACGCTGTCCTCGTTGCTTCATCTGAACGCGGTGCAGTATGGAACGGTGGCGGGACTGACCGTCTATGCGGTGCCTCAGGTGCTCGCAGCAACCGTGCCCGTTTCAGCCGTCAGTGCGCACATTGGCACGCTCGTCAAACTCGTGCGCGTGCTCATGCTTGGCCCTGTCATGCTGCTCCTGAACACGCTGGCGCCCGGTCGCAATACGAATCCGGGTACTCCGGCACCGCGCGACAGCGCGAGCACGCGGGCCAATATGGTCAGGCTGACCAGGCTGGTGCCCTGGTTCATCATCGGCTTCATCGTACTTTGCGCGGTACGCTCGGCCGGGCTGATACCGGTGCTGTTGCTGCAGCCGGCAAACCTGATCGGCAGCGCGCTCACGGTCGTTTCAATGGCCGCGTTGGGTTTGGGGACGGATTTGCGTACCGTCGCGAAGGCGGGGCCGCGCGTCACGGCCGCCGTGGTGCTTTCGATCCTCTCGCTGGCCTTCATGAGTCTCGTGCTCATTCACCTCCTGCGGATCGCGTGAGGCCGACGCGATTGCGAGCGTCACCGACAAACCGGTGAAGCACGTGTTTCTGACGCACTATCACGCGATGCGCGCGCTCGACGCCGATGTCCTGCTCCCGGGGCGCGGCGCTGCGCGGAACTGCCGAGGTCGAGCAGGCAATCGACGGCACGCAACGGTTCGGCGACACCGTGCTCGACTGTGTGAGTGTGGGGGCCGAGCGGGGCGCCTCGCTCAAGGAGTGGATTATCCAGACGCTCGAAACCGTACAGCCCATATTCGGCGACTGGCCGGTTTTTAGAGGCGGATTCTGCCGGTCGAACGTCAGATTGAAAGCGCACTCGACCGCCCGCTGATGGCCGGCTGCAGGCTTATGCGGGTGCCGGTAGCCGACCCAGTCCTGCCGGTCGAATCTTCAGCGTTCCAGGGGCTGTCATCAAGGCAGAACTGTCATTCCACTTCGTAGTTCGGGAACAAGGCATCCGCCATTGCCGACGTTCCCTTTTGGCGTGATAAGGCGGATATATATTATCATTCCGACCTTTGGATCTTGGCAGTCGCGAATCTGAACAGTCACACAATACCTGCACAAGAACTTATTTACGAAACTGCGCAGCGTTCGATAGAGCCGTTAATCGATTTCTTCGCAAGAAGAGGACCGCGTCTTTCCAGCGGGGAAGTCACTGCTATCTGAGGTATTTTTTTCAAGAGGCACACTTTAATTTGCTTATAGTAATAAAAAATAAGTCAAATCAAGATTCGATTTTTTTCGATGGCAACTCGAACTCCATCTGAACTACTAGCCAATCTGCCAAGGCGCGGCAGAAATACCAAGCTTCGTAAACGGCCCCATGCGAGTATCGCCCAGAATCAGCCTTGTACTCATCCGACCATATCGAATCCTCTTTCGATTTTGGTATCGAGGCGCGTTCATCGAGGTAAACGACGGTCCACTGTCCATACGGACAACTCTCTGCCGTGACGCGAAGTTCTGGTGCCGCAAAAATTAGTTCTGGTCCAAAAAGGAGGCTTAGAGCGCACGCACCAAACGCTCGGCAGAATAAATATACTACGCCCAGCGCTATATAAAATAGTAGGATTCCAAGAGGAACCCACAACCCCTCAGCTGGATTTCTCTTTAGCAGAATCAGTATAAGCGGAGGAACTATAAAAACACTGAAAAGAAGAGATAAGCCTACGTAAGTTGCAGCATTTTTTCCGAATCGTTCAGTTGTGTTGACGACAAAATACGCAAATTTCTGAAATGACTTATCGAGAATTTTCAAAGGGAGATAGCTTAATAACCCTAATGTAAAGTTGATTAGATGAATGGCTCCTGCGAACGATGTTACCTCGTCACCCGGATATCGAAAGAATGCGGTTTTCGTCGAAATGATCTTCTTATAACTTGTGGAACGAAGAATCACTTTAGCCAGGTCCCGTCTTTGCCGGTAGAACGGAACTCCTACCTTAACTGTCAGTAGCCAAACTAGACCAGCAGACAACAGGCCCGAGATCGGCCCTGTCGGGAGCGCGGGCGACCCGCTTCCGGACAAAGGTGGGAAACCGAATGTTGCCAACACCACGCCGACTATGGCAAGCGTCCACAGGACATATATTGAGATGCCTCGTTCATGGACAGGTGCAACGTTTAAGACAGGTGTCGCAAGGCAGGCAATAGCATTGGTATGGATTCGTACTTCATCCGTGTTCATGGCTTCCAGCGCAATCGTGCCACCATGACTGTGTGCGACGATTGCGATGCGCGCGTCGCCATCTTCTGCAACAATCGTCTTGATGAGATTCACAAGGTCAACGCTTGCTCGCTCGCGTGCTGCGAAGGAGTTGCGGCCCGACCATATATGACGATGGACGCGTGGCATATGGAGGCGCTCTCGTAGTTCCCTCACCAGAGGCGAGTCGTCCTGCGTCCACTCAGCCCCGCGTGCGAACGTTCCGTGAATCAACACAAGATGATTCATTTTTGTGCTTTACGAGAGCACCCACGTACGCACCGCCGTCGCCGAAAATACTCCGTATCCCAAGAAAAGGAGACTAAGCCAAAAGCACGCATGCTCGAGCGTAACCCATGTTTTTCCCGGGAATGGATTGAATCCGTATGCACCTTGGGGAGTTTGAATGAATTTGGTATAGGTTTCGCTTTCGATCGTAGAGGTCGCGACGATTGCCCCTGATATTCCAGCAAAAACCATAAGTGCGAATGAAATTACCAATGCCCAATGCGTACCTATGAGCCGGTTTATGTAGGGCAATTTTGTCGAGTCGGAAGCCAATGCAATTAAGGCGGCTAAACCTCCGGCGGCAGACAAATATATCCCAATGTGAAATTTGGTGTAGTCATACAATCGATCCAATCTAGTGTCGTCATCCATCGAATGTCTCCGAGCCAAGTTGTGCGGGTGGCAATTCTTCGTGTATACAAAGCAGGTTGTCAATCGGTATTTTAATGAGTTTGTTTGAGCATAAAATGGTCGTCGCCACGAACAATAGACGCTAAATCGCGGAATTGCAAGTTACGATTTCGCTGGATGTTGGCGAGCGCACATAAACTGCATCTGAACACGCGAGTGCCAATTCCAATGAGCGGATGCCGATATTCTTCCGTTCGAAATAAGCGGTCCCTGAAGAGTTTTTATAAATCTTCTCCCTCTCCCCAAGGCTTTAGGCTATGAATTCCCGCAACCTCGAAGCGTTCAAATTTTCAAGTGTTACTTTTTAAAGGCTATGACTTTTCCCGGCCGCGTGACATCCAGTAAAATTGCGAATGTCGGATTCGGGGCACTCAGGGAGCGTTGGCTATCGCCGTGCACGAGACCCCGCCGGCCATGAGTCTGATCGTCCGAATTCAGGTGCATGTCGCACGGGGCCACTCCGTGCGTTGTAGCTTGCCGAGTCCTATCGTGGATCGGACGCTCATGCCCGTCCGGCCAATCGGACACCCAGCCCGCGCGAGGTTTGGTGTTAACGCCTAATGGCGCGAAAGCCTAAAACAATGGCGCCGATGCAAATAAACATATCGCGAGTTGTTTTATTGTGCAGTATTCAGATCATCCTGCTCCGGCATGCTTAGAGCGCGAACTCAGGTAGGCAATGGCTTCCCATGCGCTTCTCCCTGTCGCGGGACTGCACGAGTGTGGGTAGTGACAAACGAAACCGAAAACAGGTATGTCCGACGATATTTCTTTGCTTTTGTCTGGCGCTGCCCCCGCAGAGGCTTCTCAGACCGGTCAGGCATTCGACGCTGCTAACAGCAGCCCACTACAGGCGTTCGAGAACATTCACAACCTGCGTGACCTGGGTGGCCTGCGCAGCCGCGACGGCAGACGCGTGCGCTCGGGCCGACTCTTCCGCAGCGGCAATCCGGGTATGGCAAGCGCGGCCGACATCGCGCGACTGCGAACGCTTGGCCTTGACGCTGTAGTCGACTTTCGTTCTCCCGAAGAAAAGTCCCCTGAGGAAGGCGGATTTGCCGATGCGTTCAACTGGGTGGCGCTGCCGGTGCTGGAAGGCAGCATGAGCATGAACGAGCTGGTGCCGCGCCTGCGAAGCGCGACACGGCAGGAAATGGACGACTTCGTGCTGCAGCTGTATCGCGACTTCCCAATCAAGCACCAATCTGCATTTGGCAGTTTCATGAAAGAGGCGGAAGCGGGCCGCACGTTGCTCTACCACTGCAGCACCGGCAAGGACAGGGCCGGGTTTGCCACTTTCCTGCTGCTGTCGGCACTGGACGTGGATCCGGACGCGATCTTGGCAAACTTTCTGGAGTCGAACCACTGGAACCGGCGACTCATCCAAGGGCTGCAGGGGCGCATAGAGTCCCTGGGTATTTCGCCCCACGTGGCAATGCCGTTGCTGGAGGTCAGCTCAGGCTATCTTCAAACGTCACTACAGACCATCGAGCAGGAATGGGGCAGCACCGCGCGATTCCTGAGCGAGGTGCTCGGCATCGACGTACAGCGGGTGCGTGAGCACTATCTTGAGCGAGTCAATTAGTCCAAGTCAACGTATCGACGAGCGGGACGCGTCGATTTTCGAGCGCCCGTCTCACCGCGACTGAGTCCACGCTTGAAGGTCCGCTAATCGGAGCGGTCGTTTGAATGACCGCGTGACGGCGAAGAAGAACGGCTGAAGTTGGCCGACTGCTGCCCGACGCGATCAATCGTACGCGCGCCGGTGAATCCGCAACCCGTTCTCGACGTCCGATTTCCCGCAAACCAACGACCGTTCTCTTCAACAGCCCTTCAGTTTGAAGCCAGATACCCTTGCGTTTCCGGCAGATACGCCGTCGCGCTCTGTCGCACCTCGACGAGCGTGACGATATCCGCAGTCTGAAGCGCAGCAGTGTCAGCGCCCGCAATCGGACGTTTCCGCATGGCCCGACTCAGGATGTGAGTCTTGTGCTGAAAAAAGAGTTCAAGCTGCCTTGCATCCGATGCATGAGGTGTCAACTTGAAAGCCTCCTCTAGCGCCCGGCGTGGGATATGAAAACGTTGAAGTCCGCGAATCACGCGAACCTGGAACACGACCCCATCGCTATTGTGAGGGATTGCTGCCCAAACTAACGTGCTGCCCATGACGTGCCCCCATTTACCTGCAAACCTGATTCAAAGTCCGTTGCCCTATGATGGTCCTCAAAAAATACATTTCAAAAATACGACCGCCTGGCTTCGACATTTTCACCACACGAAGATGATGGTGAACTCTGACTGCCACGACGGCTATTGCGCGCAACCGAAGTCGTGAACGGCCGGAACTTGCAGCGCTCGGTCCTGGGCACAAGATTCGGCTCGACGGTCGCGAAGCATGCACTGTGGTTCAGGACGGTGCGCGACCTGGAGCACGTTTCGCGCAGAGTGGACTGCGCCGCGGCCGCATGCTTGTCGCCGCTGCGCTTCTGTATCAAGATAAAGTCGCCGCGTCAGCTACAGGCGACTCCCATGACAAACGATCCTGATCCCGATCCTCCTTCGGATCCCGATAAACTGAAGGGCCCCGGTGGCATGACGTTGCGACAGATTCACGAGCAGGTGCAGAAGTCCGTCCAGCGCGACCGGGAAGCGCAGGGTGCGCACAACTCACCCGCTCCGCCGCAAAGGCGGTGGCAGCGGTGGGTGCGATACGTTTGGGGCCGCAGCGGACGGCGCTAGCCGCGATCATCACCTCTTGCCGTGCCGCGGTTACCTATCCAGATAGAGTTGCAGGCCATTGACCTCTTTGGCGGCTGGACCAGCTGGAAGGCCTGCAACGCGGCGCGGGTGCGACCGGCTGAGGCGAACCGGCGCGACCCGCGTGCAACCGCAGCCGGCGCTCGCCGAAGGCGTGGATTTTAGTCTCGAGTTCAAATGAGCTAGCGACGATTGCGCCAGACGAAACGCCATCCCGATGTCACCGCTGGACTGATGCGATCGGAGGGCGCGGGGGCTTTCTTTGGCACTGCGCACTGATTCCACCTGCCTCGTTTGTCCGGTGCTCAAGCGCCCGAACGTGTTGCCGGAGGAAGGACGGCGGCGGCACGCCGTATTTCCACCGCGATCGACCGTAGCGGCGCATCGGCGACGAAACGCTCGAGCAGTTCGCGTACATCGTGATCGATGAAATCGGCGCGTGTGGTGTCGACGATCACCGTCGCTCGGTCTGGAATATGGGCGAGCATCTGCTTGAGCGGCACCTTGCCGAGAAACGACACATCCTTGCGAAACGAGAGCAGGAAATGGTCGTCATGGCACGCAAGCGCGATCGGCCGGTGCAGATTCGCCCACAGTGCGAGAGCGCCGCTGCACAGCACGCCGAGCACGATTCCCGTGAGCAGATCGGTGGCGAGCACGCCCGCGATCGTCACGATGAACGGCGCGAAAGGCGCCGCGCCCTGTTTCGCGAGCGCGATGAACAATGAAGGTTTGGCGAGCTTGAAGCCGGTATGAATGAGAATGGCGGCGAGGCTTGCGAGCGGGATCAGGTTGATCACGTCGGTGAGCGCAAACACGCTGACGAGCAGCAGCACGCCATGCACGATCGCCGAAAGCCGGCTTTGCGCGCCTGCGTGCACGTTTGCCGAACTGCGCACGATGACCGACGTGATGGGCAGTCCCCCAATGGCGCCCGCTAGAATATTGCCGATGCCTTGTGCCTTGAGTTCGCGATTTGGCGGCGCGGCGCGCCGCTGCGGATCGATCTGCTCGACCGCTTCGAGGCTCAGCAGCGTCTCGAGACTTGCGACGATGGCGAGCGTCAAGGCGACGATCCAGATATCCAGGTTGGCAAGCCGCGCGAAGCTCAGCTCGAAGTCGCCGAATTGCAGGGCCTCGCCCAAAGCCGCGAACGATTCGATGGCGGGCAGCGCCACCCGGTTCTCGGCCGGTAACGCATAGCCAGTGCCGAGCGCGCCGCAAACCAGCGTTGCGCTTACGCCTGCAACCACGACGACAAGCGGCGCGGGAACCAGCCGCACGAGCGCAAATCGTCTCAATGCGCGCGTTTCCCAGCCCGCGAGAATGGCGAGCGAGAGCACGGCAACGGCGCAGACGACTGGCGAGATCGACTGAAGCGCACCCGTCAATGATCCGGAATCGTTGCTCGACCGCAGCCCCAGCGCGAGCGGCACCTGCTTGATCACCAGCAGCAGTCCGATGGCTGCCAGCATGCCCTTGATGACCGGCGTGGGCACATACGAGGCGAGCCGCCCGGCTCTGAGCATGCCAAAGCCGAACTGCAGCACACCTGACAGCAGCACAGCAATAAGGAATGCAGAGAAACTGCCGAGGCGTGCGATGCCATCCACGACGATCACGACGAGTCCGGCGGCGGGGCCGCTCACACTCAGGCGTGAGCCGCTGAGCGCGGCGACGACGATGCCGCCGACAATGCCGGACACGAGACCGGTCAACGGCTCGGCGCCGGATGCTCTTGCAATACCAAGGCACAACGGCAGCGCAACGAGAAAGACAACGGTACCGGCGGCGAGGTCGCGCGCAAACGCGGACAGGGAAGCTCTCGAAGTCATGACGGAAGTGGGAAGAAAAGAAGAGTGGGGGAGCCGACAACGGCCGCGGCGCGATTGGCGGGCGGCACGGGTGGGCGTGCCGTGCCTTGTCCATGCAATCCGGAATGGATTGCTCAGGCCGCTGCGATGGCCATCGTGGTTTCAGCGTCGTAGCCCGACGCAAGTTCGCGCAACTGCCCGTTGCTGAGCGAAAAGATCCAGCCGTGCACAAGCGGCGTGGGCTCGCTCTCACTCTCGCGCACGAGCGGATGTTCGCGCAGCAGGCGCACTTGCTCGATCACGTTCAGTTCGGCAAGACGGTCAATGCGCGCCTCTTCCGACGGCAGGCGCGCGAGCGTTGCGCGATGCGTCTGCGCGAGCGTGCACAGCGGCTTGATGCGCCGGTTCACGTGAGGCAGCGCGTCGGCGGGCGGGAGCAGCGAGGCGCGCACGCCGCCGCATCCGTAGTGTCCGCAGACAATGATGTGCATGACCCGCAGCACACGCACCGCGTATTCGAGCACGCTCATGTTGTTGTCATCGTCGGGGTGGAAGAGGTTGGCGATATTGCGGTGAACGAACAAATCGCCGGGCGCGCAGTGAGTGACACTTTCGGCTGGCACGCGGCTATCGGAGCAGCCGATCCAGAGTACCTGCGGCTTCTGCCCGCTTGCTAGCGCGCTGAAGAATTGCGGGTCGCGAGAGGCAATTTCCTGCGCCCAGGCGACATTGGCAACGAGCATACGTTTCGGAAGATTCATGCGTCGAGGCTCCATTCAGAGCGGCGGCTCCGCTCAATCCTTACGTATAGCTTTCTATCAGAAAAACGGTCGATGTTTTCGAAAAATAAATCAGAACAATGCACGGCGAATACAAAAAATGGCGTCGAGCAATTGCTTCCGTTCGACTCCGATTTCCGGCGCCTTTATGACAAGGTGCCAAGCAGTGCGCGGTGGGGCAGCGCGAGCTTCGTCATTACGCAGTACCACGTGTCAGTGACGTTGGCACCGAACGTCGTGGGCACGGCGAACGCGACGGCTGCCGGAGGCGACTTCATCACGCTGCGCGCGGCGGACGAAGCGGTGGAAAGCGGCAAGCAGGGCGGGTGGGCGAGACACTATCGTGTCTGGATGCTCGCCATGCGCTCGTGCCGCTCATCGATCGCCAGGCGCTCGGCGGCTTTGGCTGACAATCATCGAAGTCGCATGATCGGGCTGCATGTGGCGCGCGGCGAGTTGCGTGGGGTAGCCGGGATTGCAGTAATTTTGCGAAAATTACTGCAATTTGTGTTGGGCGTGTTTTGCAGTAAAATTTAAAAAATTACTGCAATATCTTCGAGCCATGCAAGGTATCCGACTTTATCAGCGGCACGATCAGGCGTTTAACGCCCAGTACGCGAACATCGAGCAGGCCAGCGCCGCGCAGGAACGGGTGCTCGTGGGAGCGCCGGGCACGATCATCGAGCACAAGCGTGGCGACGCCGTCTACTATGCCCGCCAGTTCATGAATGCGGAGGGCAAGCGGCAGCAGGAGAGCCTCGGCGGCCCCAAGGGCGACCCGGTGGCCGATGAGTACGTCACGACGGTGCAAGGGCAGATAGAGGAAACCAAGGATCTCATTGGCCGCATCCGCGAGCTTGCAAAGCTCGGCTTCCAGATCGCGGATAACAAGACCTATGCGACCATGGCCGTCCTTTATAACCACGGGCTCTTTCAGGCCGGCGGCGTACTCGTCGGCTCGCACGCATACGCCGTGCTGCTCAACAGCCTCGGAATCAAGGCGCTCGCTTATGAGACCGAGGACATCGATATCGCGCGCGCCCGCCAGCTCGCCCTGCGGGGCGTACCTTCGGGGGGGCTGCTCGAGATTCTGAAAGAGACTGGCATCGACTTCGTGCCGGTACCGGGGTTCAACAGAGGCGACCCACCTACATCGTTCAAGCAGGCCGGGCGGACGCGTTTTCACGTCGATCTGCTAGTGCCATCGAAGGACAACACCTTTCCGACCGTCGCCGTGCCCGAGCTTGGTGCGCACGCGAGCGGCATGCCATATCTCGCCTACCTGCTTGGCCAGTCACATATGGGCACGTTACTCTCACGGCACGGCGCCGTGCCGGTGCGCGTGCCTGACCCCGCGCGCTTCGCGATACACAAGATCCTCGTTTCACGTCTGCGCACCAACATGCTGGTCAAGTCGCAAAAGGATATCGAGCAGGCTTGCGTACTGCTGGCCATGCTTGGTGAGCATAGAAGCGGTGATATCGAACTCGCATGCACGGATTTTCCGCGCTCCGCGCGCACGATGATCCGCCGCGCGCTGCCCGACGTGCGCCGCGCACTCGAAGCCCATGACGGCGCGTTAGCGGAACTGGAGGAGGGTCTCGGCGGCTAAATACACCGTTTCGTAAGATCGTCCGCGGCGCTCTTGAGGATGCGCGCAACGTTGGCCGCCGAATTGCCACCACTGCGCAATGCCAGCGTTTGAGTTGCGAGCGTAAGAAGGTGGAGAGGCTCATTGCGCACGTCAACGCATCCTGAAGCTAGATCGCCTGCGTCTACGAGGGCTGTCAGGCGCTCAGGACTAGTTCCTCCTGGCTGCCACTGCTCGGAACCTGCGACGTATGGCGAAACGGTTGACATCAGTTAGGGAAAGTCGATAGCCCTATGACGCGCACTTCGCAAGCACGGGCGCGTCATACGACGAGTATCGCTGGGCCCATACGCATGGAGCCACGCTCGTGCCGGAAAAGCGCGCACGGTTGCTCAGCATTTTCGGACAGACAGTGCAGAAGGCGGCAGACTACGTGCAGGCCGCGTTGTTCGGCAACTGCGCCTTGATTCCGCCGGATTTCCCACCAGGCCGATCGTGCCAGACAGATCCACCACGCAGATCAACCCGCCGCCTTCCCGCTCAGGTCAACAGTATCGACGAAGTCCTCAGTCACGCGCGGCAGCGTGCGACCGCGCTTCTTGACGAGCGCAATCGGGCGCACGAACGCGGGATCGTCGATGGGCCGCGTAACGAGACCACGCTCGGCATGCACTTCGCGCGCGGACGCGGGAAGAACGGAGATCCCGAGGCCGCCGCGCACCATCGCGACGGCGGTCATCATGTACATCGGCTCGCACGCAATATCGGGCGTGCAACGCGAGTTTGACAGCGCGGCGTCCACAACCGCGCGCACACTGGTTCCCGGAGCGGTCAGCACGAGCGGCATCGACGTGAAGTCGTCGACCGTCACCGAGCGCTTGCGGGCAAGCGGGTGGGTCTTCGGACATACGATCACGAGCCGGTCCTCACCCGTCTGCAGGATATCGAGCGTCGCATCGACGCTGTGGCCGCCCGTCAGGCCGATATCGACCTCCTCATTGCGCACGAGTGCGTTGACGGCGCTTGCGACGACATCGCGAACCTGAAATCGCGCCTGCGGCACGCGTTTGCGAAACGCCTGAATGAGATCGGGCAGCGCACTGGCCGCGAAGGTTGGCAGGCAAGCGAGCCGCACCGTGCCGCTCGAACCATCGCCGAGGGCGCGCGCGTCCCGCAGGGCCTGCTCCATATCTGCCAGCGATCGCGTCAGGATAGGCAGCAATTCGCGGCCCGTTTGCGTCAGCGCGACGCTGCGGCTGTTGCGATCGAACAATCGCGCACCCACTGTTTCTTCGAGACGCCGAATCTGCACGGTTAGCGCGGGCTGCGACAAATGCAGCCGGGCTGCAGCGCGCGTGAAGTTGCCCGCGTGCGCCACGGTCACGAAAGCTCGAATGTCGCGGAGATTGAGATCCATAACGAACTGTGATTGCTGCGATCAATTCATTTCAATTGCGTTATTGCACCGCCGAACTTACGCTGGTCCCTACTAAAAGACAAGACTGGAGACACAACATGCTGCCTTTGCTGGGGCTCGTGACAATCGTGGTATTGCTGGCCGCGATTCTTTCAAAACGCATGTCGCCGCTCGTCGCGCTCATCATCGTGCCGATCGCCGCATCGCTGATGGGCGGATTCGGCTTGCAGACGAGCAAGTTCGTCATCGACGGATTGAAGAGCCTCGCGCCCGTCGTCGGCATGTTCGTGTTCGCGATTCTCTATTTCGGCACGATCACGGACGCGGGTACGCTCGATCCGATCATCGACCGCATCCTGCGCACGGTTGGTACCAAACCCACGCGTATCGTATTGGGCACGACGCTGCTCGCGCTGCTCATCCACCTCGACGGCTCGGGCGCCGTGTGCTTTCTCGTCACGATCCCCGCGATGCTGCCGCTGTACGAGCGCCTGAACATGGACAAGCGCGTACTCGCGGCGGCCGTTTCGATGGCGGCGGGCATCAACTTCCTGCCGTGGACGGGGCCGATGATCCGCGCATCGGCGTCGCTGCATCTGCCGATTTCCGCGCTTTTCAACCCGCTGATTCCGGTGCAGGCGATCGGCCTCGTATTCGTGTTCAGCATGGCGTGGTGGCTCGGCCGGCGCGAGGAAAAACGCCTTGGCTATTCCTCCGCGAGCGGCAGTGTTCCGATGCCCAAACGCGAACTCACGCCCGAGGAGCAGGCACTGCGCCGCCCGAAAAACTTCTGGTTCAACATCGTGCTGACGATCATCGTGCTCGGCACGATGGTCGTGATGGGCGAGAAGATTCCGCCCGCGATCATGTTCATGGTAGGCCTGTGCATCGCGCTGATGGTGAATTACCCGAACGTCAACATGCAGCGAAAGCGCATCGACGCGCACGCGCGCGCCGCGCTGATGATGGCGGGCATTCTGCTTGCAGCTGGCGTGTTCACCGGCATCATGCAGGGCAGCGGCATGCTCAAGGCAATGGCGCAGGCGGCGGTCGGCTTCGTGCCGCCTGCGTTTGCAGGGCAGATTCCGGTCGCGCTCGGCGTGCTGTCGATGCCGCTCTCGATGCTCTTCGATCCCGATTCATTTTATTTCGGTGTACTGCCGGTGATCGCCGAAGTGGCGTCGCAGTTCGGCGTGCCGGCGGTGCACATCGGGCAGGCCGCGCTGCTAGGCCAGATGACCACCGGTTTCCCGGTGAGCCCGCTCACGCCCGCGACGTTTCTTGTCGTCGGCCTATGTGGAATCGATCTCGCGGATCATCAGAAGTTCACGTTTCCGCTGCTGTTCGGCGCGTCGATCGTCATGACGATCGCGTGCGTCGTGCTGGGCGTGTTTGCGCTGTAATCAGGAGTTATCGACGTCATGAACCGGACCGAATCACCAAAACACGTACGGATAGGCGCGGGCGCAGGCTACTCGGGCGACCGCATCGAGCCCGCTGTCGAACTCGCGGAGCACGGCGCGCTGGACTACCTCGTATTCGAATGCCTCGCGGAACGCACGGTCGCAATCGCGCAGCAGACGCGCCGCCACCATCCCGAACTCGGCTACGATCCGCTGCTCGAAGCGCGCATGCGCGCCGTATTGCCGGTCGCCGTGAAGAACCGCGTGCGCATCATTTCGAACATGGGTGCAGCCAATCCGCGCGCGGCGGCGATCAGGACCGCGCAGATTGCGCGGGAGCTTGGCCTGACCGGACTGAAGATCGCTGCCGTCACCGGCGACGACGTGCTCGATGTCGTCCTGCAATCCCAACTGCGCTTCGAAGAGTCCGGCGACGATGTCAGCCAGTACACGGATCGCATCGTCTCGGCGAATGCGTATCTCGGCGCCGCGCCTATTGTCGAGGCGCTCGCAGCGGGCGCGGATATCGTGCTGACGGGGCGTGTCGCGGACCCGTCGTTGTTCACGGCACCGCTCATTCACGAGTTCGGGTGGCGCATGGACGACTGGAACACACTCGGGCAGGCGACCGTCATCGGTCATTTGCTCGAATGTGCGGGACAGGTGACTGGTGGCTATTTTGCCGATCCCGGCATCAAGGACGTCGCGGATCTCGCGCGGCTAGGTTTTCCGATTGGCGAAGTGGGTGCCGATGGCAGCGTCGTCGTGACGAAGGTGCCGCAAGCGGGCGGGCGCGTGACCGAGGCCACGTGCAAGGAGCAGTTGCTCTACGAGATTCACGATCCACAACGCTACTTTCAGCCCGATGTCGTCGCGAACTTCTCCGAGGTACGTGTCGTAGAGGACGCACAAGACCGCGTGCGCGTGACAGGTGGACGCGGTAGCCCTCGCACCGGCACGCTGAAGGTGTCGGTCGCGTATGTCGACGGCTGCATCGGAGAGGGGCAGATTTCCTATGGCGGTCCAGGCGCCGTCGAGCGTGCGCGGCTTGCGCTCGACATCGTGCGGGAGCGCCTGGCCATCACGGGCGTCGACACGAGCGAACTGCGCTTCGACCTGATCGGCGTGAATGCGCTCTATGGCGATGCGCTCGCGGCACATCGCGATGAACCGTACGAAGTGCGCGTTCGCGTGGCGGGGCGCGCTGCGAAGGCAAAGGAAGCCGCACGCATCGGTAACGAGGTCGAAACGCTCTACACCAACGGACCTGCGGGCGGCGGGGGCGTTACCAAATCCACGCGCGAGGTGCTCGCCGTGCAGTCCGTGCTGCTGCCGCGTGAACAAGTCAGTCCGTCTTTCCAATTTGTCGAGGCAAGCGATGAAACTGCGTGAACTGGCGCATGGCCGCACCGGCGACAAAGGCAATACGCTGAATATTTCGGTGATCTGCTTTGACGTGAAGCACTACGCCCATCTGCGCAACGTGTTGACGCCGGAGCGCGTGAAGGCTCACCTCGCCGATGTGGTTAAAGGTGACGTCGTGCGTTACGAACTGCCGCTTCTGGGCGCGTTCAATTTCGTGCTCGGCAACGCACTCGGGGGAGGCGTCACGCGTTCGCTGGCGCTAGACGCGCACGGCAAGTCGATGAGCATGGCGCTCCTCGATATCGAAGTGGACGATCTTCCCGAGTGAGCGGAAAGTGATGCGCTTTTCGATAGACGCCAGGCGACTGGTGAGTCAACGTTCCAGGATGCGCCCTCGCCATGAAGGAAACGGAGTCTCCCGCGTTGGCTGCGGCGGCAGCGCAGTAACCGCAAAGCATTCACCGCTACCCTCTGCGTGATGAAAAGAGGCCGTCGATTCTGAGTGAATGCGACGGCCTTAAGCTTTGTCTTCCAGCTTGGGAGGCGCTGGAGGCTGCGGGGTCTGGCCGCAACCTTTATGTAAGGTAACAGTAATATTTGGCGATGTCTATACCCGGACGCAACCGAACCATTGGCCACGCAGCGACACGTGTCGCACGGACGGGAAGATGGTGACGGGGCGGCGTCGTCAGCGGACTCTAAACTGCGTTGAACCTGAGTAACCGAGCCGTGTGAAAAGGGGTATCGTGAAGAAATCATCGAACGCCAGGCTCATCCACGCGGCGCCTGAGCGTGTGCAACGTCTCATCAGTCTGGTGGTCCTGCCATGATCCTGTATCACACCGAGCCCGATTCCCCTGTCATCGAAATTTCCGTCGAAGGCAAACTCACCGACCACGATCTGCGCGAAGCCATTGAGCGCATGCGTGGTGATCTCGAACTGAACGGCAAGACCCGCGTGCTCGAGCGCATCGAGCATTTCACCGGCATCGAGCCGAAGGCGCTGTGGACAGATTTAACGCTCGGTGTTTCTTTGGCCCGCAAGGTCACGCGCGCCGCAGTCGTGGCCGATGCGGGCTGGATCCGGGCCTCGATGCATCTGGCGCGGTTTTTTACAAAGGCAGATGTCAAGGCGTTCCGCATCAACGAACTGGAGCAGGCTCGCGCCTGGATCAACGCCTGAGTGCCGCCTGGCATATTCATGGCAGTCGGGCTGCACGTCCGAGCCCGATTGACCTGCAATCAAGGTGCCTTTGGTATTCGAGCTCGCTTGCACCGGCGGCTGCGGGGGCGTTAGCGCCTGCTCGATTTATCCGGGACCCGTCATTCAATATTGGCCAAATACCGAAAGGCTCGAATGAGGGCGTCGCGCTGGTCGTCATGCATCGGCCGAACCTTCCTCGCTCACCTGTTGTGTGCGCCCGGCGAGCATGTCGGGCTCTACCGCGCCTGGTGTTTGCACAGGGTTGTCCACCGTTTCTGTGGACAACTGCGCGGGCGGAGCGGAACCGGTTTTTCCGGTGGCGGTGCTTTTGTGGATCCAGTAGTGCTTACGCCGCAGGACGTCGGCGCACCGCGTGAAAAGGAGCGCCGCTCATGGGGACAAGACCGCGTGCTTCGTGCTCCCTCGCAACCGAGCCGTGGTTGGCAAGCGCGATTCGCATGGATGCTCCAATCCTTCGGACCGGCAATCGGTAACGCGCAAGAGGCAATCGAGTGATCCAGGAGCAGGCATTGGAGGGACGATCCTGAACATTCGGTGATGGTCCGAAGGTCAGAATGAGTCCAATGGGGTGGCGTGAGCGCGAAGTTCAATCATGTCGACGCAGGTGTCAAATGGACGGTTACCGAGGCATTCATCCTCGGTGCGGCCTACGATTTCGCGAAAGGTAACAACGTTCGCCCGCCCGCTGGCGACAATGTCGGCAATCAGCACTTCAACCAGTTCAGCGTGATCGCCGACTATTTCCTTTCGAAACGAACGGAGTTCTGTTTGAAGGCGCTTACCGGATCGCCTCGGGCACCTCGTCCACTGGTGCGCCGGCAGTGGCCAATATTGGGAATGCTGGCGATTCGTCCAGCAGCCTTCAGGTGCTTGCCGCGCCGAGATTCGCCAGAGGTTTCGGCCTGGCGCTGCGAATGCAGCGCGCGCACGCACTGTGCGCTGGGCTTTCAGTGACGAAGTCCATCATAGTCTACCGACTACCCATTTGGGTGGTGTGCGCCGCCTGTCCTTCTGTCATTCTGAACCCGTAATTGACAGGGGACTCGAAATGGCAACCACTTCCTCGAACGGAAATCCTTTGATGGATCTATCGGACAATCTGGCCGACATTGTTGGACGAGTCGGGCAGAGTGTCGTGGCAATACACGGCCGGCATCGCGTGCCGTCAAGTGGGGTAATCTGGCGTCACGGCGTCGTCGTGACGGCTGCACACACGATCCGCCGTGAGGACGGGATCGAAGTCACATTGGCCGACGGCCGCACGATCGCCACAGTCCTCGCGGGGCTGGACTTGGGCACCGACCTCGCCGTGCTGAAACTGGACGGGGTAGACCTGGACCCAGTCGAAGCCGGCGATGCGCGCTCACTGAAGCCGGGTCATCTGGCGCTCGCGGTCGCGCGCACGGACGCGCTGGGCATCAGCACGGATTTTGGCGTGATCGGCAGCACAGGTGGCCCGTGGCGCACGTGGAGAGGTGGGCAACTCGATGCGTTCGTGCGACTGGACGGCGGTTTGCGCCCAGGTTTCTCTGGGGCGGCCCTCGCGGATATGCGTGGGCAAGTCGTGGGCATCTGCACGTCGGCGCTGATGCGCGGCCCCGGCATGGTGATTCCCGCGGTGACGGTGGAGCGCGTCAGTGACGAACTGTTGGCGAAAGGGCGGATCTCACGCGGCTACCTTGGCGTGGGCACGCAGCAGGTCCGGCTGCCGGATGCCTGGGTGAGCAAAATGAACGTGTCGTTCAGTAGCGGGTTGCTGATCAGTTCGCTTGCGCCAGGCGGTCCAGCGGAACAGGCGGGTGTGCTCATAGGCGATGTGCTCATCGAACTGGACGGCAAACCTTGCCGCGACATGGACGATCTGTATGCCGCGCTGGGCTCGACAAGCATCGGACAGCAGCTGCAAATCGCGTTGATCCGAGGCGGCGAGCGCCAGGCGTCTTCGGTCACGGTGGGTGAGCGCCCCCAACGCAATTCGTGCAGGTGAGGTTGGACAGGTGGCACACATGGGGCCGGTCCGGGTCGCAGTGATTGCGGCATCGTCGCGGGTGCGCGCAAGCCTGCAAACGATGGTTGAGGCGCACCCAGCACTCGAGTTCATGGTTAGCGCAGCCGACGCCGACGCGCTCGCCGAAAACCTTGCGGGTTCGGTGCCGGACGTGGTCGTGATTGACAACGAGCCGGATGAGAGCGACGCGCTCAAGACGCGATTCGAACGCGGGCACGCACCGTCCGCGCTTGTCGTGTTGCTCGACGACCTGGATAGCGACTGGGTCCTTGACGTGCTCCCCGCCGAGGCGATCGCGATCCTGTCGCGCAACGTGATGCCAGCTGAAATCGTCGCGTCCATCGAAGCCGTCGCCGCGGGCTTGTGCGTGCTGTCGCCCGAGATCCTCGCAAGGCTGCTGGCCGGACGAAAACCGGTTGGCTGGACGGCATCCAGCGGACCGTCCGAAGCCTTGACGTTACGAGAAATAGAAGTGCTGGCGATGCTTGCCGACGGACTCGGCAACAAGGAGATCGCGCGGCAACTCGACATCTCGGATAACACGGTGAAATCTCACCTCTCTTCCATCTTCGGCAAACTCGGCGCGACCAATCGCACCGAAGCAGTGATGCTCGCTATGCGGCACGGACTCATCATGGTGTAGACAGACACGGTGAGCCGTCAATCCTCATCGATATTGTCCACTGCTGGCTCGACTTCGACGCGTCACCCAACTACCGTTTTCGACACAGTTCAATATCTACAGGCCGGCCATTCGTTTGTCGGGGCAAACGCCTACGCCAATCGCAGATCCCACAACACATCGAGTACATGTTGTGTGGATCGTTCGACGTGCCCCGCACGATGCGCAATGCCGAGCCGACGCCACAACGCCGGGCGTAGCGGACGCATGACAATGCGCCTGTCGGGTAATGGCGTAGTGGCCTCATGAGGCAACAGCGCCGCGCCATAACCTGCCGCTACCAGACTCTTGATCGCATCGTTGTAATTGAGCTGGATGCGCGGCGCGGGGTGGTGCCCTCCGGTCGCAAACCACTCCGAAGTCAGACGCGACAGACGCGTCGTCGCATCATTGAGAATGAGAGGTTGAGCGGCGAGCCATTCAGGCGTGATGCGAGCCGGACAGCGCCAATGCGCCGGCACAAAAGCCATCACGGGGTCGCGGCGCCAGGGCTTGATCACGAGTCCAGCCACCGGAGGCTGAGGCAGTGCGACCAGCCCAATATCCAGCGTCCCATCGGCCAATCGGATTAGCGTTTCATGCGAGGTGAGTACCGCGATCTGAATATCGATCGCGGGATGGTGCTGACGCAGCACCTCAAGCGCTTGCGGCAAAAGATGCGCAATCGCGCCGGTCGATGCTCCGAGCCGAACGCGCCCGACAAGTCCTTGGACCTGGCGATGAACATCATCTAACGCCTGTTCCGCGTCGGCCAACAGCCTGCGCGCGCGCTCGACCAACAACTCGCCTGTTGCCGAAGGCCGAACATGTCCACGCTTGCGCGACAGGAGCGGAGCCCCAATGCGCTCTTCCAGTTCAGCAATGTGGAGGCTGACCGTTGGCGGCGCCAGATGCAACGCACGCGCCGCGTCGGCAAATGAGCCACGGTCGGCAATAGCGACCAGGGTGCGCAAGCGGTCCAGGCTGATCTCTCGCATGTCGGCGTCCAGATTCAGAAAAACTGAATGTCATAGTTATGAAATTCAACTTTCGCTATTCTAGCGGTGCGTGGAAGATAACAGGCTTGTTCGGCTTGTTACCAGTCACCGGAGTATTGCGCGCATGAGCTCTCCCCTTGTTTTCATCGACGGCGACCAAGGCACCACCGGGTTGCAAATTCACGAACGGCTTCGCGGCCGGACCGATCTGAAACTGGTCACGCTTCCCGCGGCGGAACGCAAGGATGCCAGGCGTCGCGCCGAAGCCATCAACGCCTGCGACATCGCTATCCTCTGCTTGCCCGATGGCGCCGCGCGCGAGGCGGTGGACGCCATCGTCAACCCTGCCGTCAGAGTCATCGACGCAAGTTCAGCCCATCGCACACAGCCGGACTGGACATACGGCTTTCCGGAAATGACGCCGCGACAGGCTGAGCGCATTGCGACCGCCCGCCGGGTCACCAATCCAGGTTGCTATCCGACCGGTGCAATTGGCCTGCTGCGTCCCCTGCTGCACGCCGGGCTCATTCCAGGGAGCCACCCGGTCAGCATTTACGCGGTGTCTGGTTACTCAGGACGCGGGCGAGCCGGCGTGGAAGAACACGAGGGGCCGGGTGCTGTCAACGCACCTTCGTACCAGGTGTATGGTCTGGAACTCGCGCACAAGCACACTCCGGAGATCCAGCAGCACGCCGGACTCGCGCGGCGTCCGATCTTCGTCCCTGCGTACGGTGCGTTCCGCCAGGGCATTGTACTGACGGTGCCCCTGGATATGCGGTTTCTGGCACCCCACGTAGATGGCGCCACGTTACACGCGTGCCTCGCGCGCCACTATGGCGAGGCGACCCACGTACATGTCTTGCCGCTGCACGAATCGTGCGCTTTAAAGCAGTTGGACCCGCAGGTGCTGAACGGTACGGACGATATGCGCTTAAGCGTGTTTCCTAACGTGGAACACGGGCACGTTCTGCTATCCGCGGTTTTCGACAATCTCGGCAAAGGCGCAGCCGGCGCTGCGGTTCAGAACCTGAACCTGATGCTCGCGCGGTAGTGGTGGCCGATGGCACGCGATGATCCGGGATCTCCGCGCACTTCTCCGGTTCCCAGCGCGTTCCGCCGCCGGTTGACCTTTGCCCAAAGCTCATCGCTGTCGTCATCGCGCAGCAGGACCACCCAGTCCAGTTGATCGTCGGCTACGCCGAAGTATTCCAGGATTTCCCTGCGAACGGCATTGACGAACGGCGCGTATTGTGGGGTCGCCTGGGCCTACGCGTGCAAGGCGTCGTATGCCGCTTCGTCCGCGCCGCCGCCGTGCTCGTCGATTGCCGACTGGGACCGGGCGGCGCTGAATACATGGCAACGTATTTTCATTCGCCGGCGCCTCAAGAGGCGGTAATTTCGCGTCACATAATCTGTGTAGGGCCCCTGGAAATAAATATTCCAGATTCGCTTGACGAGTGGTTCCTGGGCCTGCATAATTCGCCTCCTTCGCTGATCGCTGCGAACGAAAACGAAGCGATTAAGACGAATTGCTCTTTAAAAATTTACAGCCGATAAGTGTGGGCGCTTGATGCGGTGGCGGCCTGACCCCGTTCTTCGGAATGGAGTCGGGAGCAGCAAAAGTATCAAGAGTCTCACACTAAAGTAAGTCAGGTTTTTGAATTTATTCAATGACCTGTCAGCTTTGAGTGAGCGACCGGTTCGAGAGAACCGAAAACAGTAACAGGTTTAAACTGAAGAGTTTGATCCTGGCTCAGATTGAACGCTGGCGGCATGCCTTACACATGCAAGTCGAACGGCAGCACGGGTGCTTGCACCTGGTGGCGAGTGGCGAACGGGTGAGTAATACATCGGAACATGTCCAGTAGTGGGGGATAGCCCGGCGAAAGCCGGATTAATACCGCATACGATCCATGGATGAAAGCGGGGGACCTTCGGGCCTCGCGCTATTGGGGTGGCCGATGGCGGATTAGCTAGTTGGTGGGGTAAAGGCCTACCAAGGCGACGATCCGTAGCTGGTCTGAGAGGACGACCAGCCACACTGGGACTGAGACACGGCCCAGACTCCTACGGGAGGCAGCAGTGGGGAATTTTGGACAATGGGCGAAAGCCTGATCCAGCAATGCCGCGTGTGTGAAGAAGGCCTTCGGGTTGTAAAGCACTTTTGTCCGGAAAGAAATCCTTCGAGATAATACCTTGAGGGGATGACGGTACCGGAAGAATAAGCACCGGCTAACTACGTGCCAGCAGCCGCGGTAATACGTAGGGTGCGAGCGTTAATCGGAATTACTGGGCGTAAAGCGTGCGCAGGCGGTGATGTAAGACCGATGTGAAATCCCCGGGCTTAACCTGGGAACTGCATTGGTGACTGCATCGCTGGAGTATGGCAGAGGGGGGTAGAATTCCACGTGTAGCAGTGAAATGCGTAGAGATGTGGAGGAATACCGATGGCGAAGGCAGCCCCCTGGGCCAATACTGACGCTCATGCACGAAAGCGTGGGGAGCAAACAGGATTAGATACCCTGGTAGTCCACGCCCTAAACGATGTCAACTGGTTGTCGGGCCTTCATTGGCTTGGTAACGTAGCTAACGCGTGAAGTTGACCGCCTGGGGAGTACGGTCGCAAGATTAAAACTCAAAGGAATTGACGGGGACCCGCACAAGCGGTGGATGATGTGGATTAATTCGATGCAACGCGAAAAACCTTACCTACCCTTGACATGTACGGAATTCCGCTGAGAGGTGGAAGTGCCCGAAAGGGAGCCGTAACACAGGTGCTGCATGGCTGTCGTCAGCTCGTGTCGTGAGATGTTGGGTTAAGTCCCGCAACGAGCGCAACCCTTGTCCCTAGTTGCTACGCAAGAGCACTCCAGGGAGACTGCCGGTGACAAACCGGAGGAAGGTGGGGATGACGTCAAGTCCTCATGGCCCTTATGGGTAGGGCTTCACACGTCATACAATGGTCGGAACAGAGGGTTGCCAAGCCGCGAGGTGGAGCCAATCCCAGAAAACCGATCGTAGTCCGGATCGCAGTCTGCAACTCGACTGCGTGAAGCTGGAATCGCTAGTAATCGCGGATCAGCATGCCGCGGTGAATACGTTCCCGGGTCTTGTACACACCGCCCGTCACACCATGGGAGTGGGTTTTGCCAGAAGTGGCTAGTCTAACCGCAAGGAGGACGGTCACCACGGCAGGATTCATGACTGGGGTGAAGTCGTAACAAGGTAGCCGTATCGGAAGGTGCGGCTGGATCACCTCCTTTCATGAGCTCATCGCTCACTGCGTTTTAAGCGCTCACACTTGTCGGCTGTAAGAAAGACAGACTCAGGGGTCTGTAGCTCAGTCGGTTAGAGCACCGTCTTGATAAGGCGGGGGTCGATGGTTCGAATCCATCCAGACCCACCACTGTCTGTGACGGGCAGCCCCCTTGAGTTGTGTGACTGGGGGATTAGCTCAGCTGGGAGAGCACCTGCTTTGCAAGCAGGGGGTCGTCGGTTCGATCCCGTCATCCTCCACCAATTCCCAATGCACAGCGTTCTGCAGCAATGATGCAGAACACTTCGCATTGGCGATTGAGCCAGTCAGAGCGATATGAAAATATCGGCTGTCGTTCTTTAACAATCAGGAAGAAGTAGTAAAGAGATTCATCCAAAAATGTCTAGAGATGGGCATGAGTAGGTGAATCAGGGTTGTGATTGTATCGAAAGTATTTTTAAGTGATCGAAAGATTGCCTTGAAATACGGCGCAACACGAATACTCAACCTGTAGCGCGTGTGAACCGACGCAAGCAATTGCGCAGGAGACACACCCGTTATAGGGTCAAGCGAACAAGTGCATGTGGTGGATGCCTTGGCGATCACAGGCGATGAAGGACGCGGTAGCCTGCGAAAAGCGGTGGGGAGCTGGCAAACAAGCTTTGATCCACCGATATCCGAATGGGGAAACCCACTCCGAATGGAGTATCCATGACTGAATACATAGGTCATGTGAAGCGAACGCGGCGAACTGAAACATCTAAGTAGCCGCAGGAAAAGAAATCAACCGAGATTCCCAAAGTAGTGGCGAGCGAAATGGGACCAGCCTGCATTCTTTATCTGAACTGTTAGCCAAACGCTCTGGAAAGTGCGGCCATAGTGGGTGATAGCCCCGTAGGCGAAAACAGATTGGAAGAACTAGGGATGCGACAAGTAGGGCGGGACACGTGAAATCCTGTCTGAAGATGGGGGGACCATCCTCCAAGGCTAAATACTCGTGATCGACCGATAGTGAACCAGTACCGTGAGGGAAAGGCGAAAAGAACCCCGGGAGGGGAGTGAAATAGATCCTGAAACCGCATGCATACAAACAGTCGGAGCCTCGCAAGGGGTGACGGCGTACCTTTTGTATAATGGGTCAGCGACTTACATTCAGTGGCAAGCTTAACCGAATAGGGCAGGCGTAGCGAAAGCGAGTCCGAACAGGGCGTTCAGTCGCTGGGTGTAGACCCGAAACCAGGTGATCTATCCATGGCCAGGTTGAAGGCACGGTAACACGTGCTGGAGGACCGAACCCACTAACGTTGAAAAGTTAGGGGATGAGCTGTGGATAGGGGTGAAAGGCTAAACAAACCTGGAAATAGCTGGTTCTCTCCGAAAACTATTTAGGTAGTGCCTCGTGTATCACCTTCGGGGGTAGAGCACTGTCATGGTTGAAGGGTCCATTGCGGATTACTTCGCCATAGCAAACTCCGAATACCGAAGAGTGCAATCACGGGAGACAGACATCGGGTGCTAACGTCCGGTGTCAAGAGGGAAACAACCCAGACCGCCAGCTAAGGTCCCCAAATATGACTAAGTGGGAAACGAAGTGGGAAGGCTAAAACAGTCAGGAGGTTGGCTTAGAAGCAGCCACCCTTTAAAGAAAGCGTAATAGCTCACTGATCGAGTCGTCCTGCGCGGAAGATGTAACGGGGCTAAGTCATATACCGAAGCTGCGGATGCGAGCTAGTCTCGCATGGTAGGAGAGCGTTCCGTAAGCCTGCGAAGGTGCGTTGAAAAGCGTGCTGGAGGTATCGGAAGTGCGAATGCTGACATGAGTAGCGATAAAGGGGGTGAAAGGCCCCCTCGCCGTAAGCCCAAGGTTTCCTACGCAACGTTCATCGGCGTAGGGTGAGTCGGCCCCTAAGGCGAGGCAGAAATGCGTAGCTGATGGGAAGCAGGTCAATATTCCTGCACCATTGTTGAATGCGATGGGGGGACGGATCGCGGAAGGTTGTCCGGGTGTTGGAAGTCCCGGTCCTTGCATTGGAGAAGGCGCTTTGGCAAATCCGGGCGCGGAATTCAAGGGTGTGAGGCCAGTCTCTCAGGAGACGAAGCAACTGGAAGTGGTTCCAAGAAAAGCCTCTAAGCTTCAGTTCAGCAGTGACCGTACCGCAAACCGACACAGGTGGGCGAGATGAGTATTCTAAGGCGCTTGAGAGAACTCGGGAGAAGGAACTCGGCAAATTGGTACCGTAACTTCGGGATAAGGTACGCCCCTGTAGCTTGACTGGCCTGCGCCAGAAGGGTGAAGGGGTTGCAATAAACTGGTGGCTGCGACTGTTTAATAAAAACACAGCACTCTGCAAACACGAAAGTGGACGTATAGGGTGTGACGCCTGCCCGGTGCCGGAAGATTAAATGATGGGGTGCAAGCTCTTGATTGAAGTCCCGGTAAACGGCGGCCGTAACTATAACGGTCCTAAGGTAGCGAAATTCCTTGTCGGGTAAGTTCCGACCTGCACGAATGGCGTAACGATGGCCACACTGTCTCCTCCCGAGACTCAGCGAAGTTGAAGTGTTTGTGATGATGCAATCTCCCCGCGGCTAGACGGAAAGACCCCATGAACCTTTACTGTAGCTTTGCATTGGACTTTGAACCGGTTTGTGTAGGATAGGTGGGAGGCTGTGAAGTGTGGACGCTAGTCTGCATGGAGCCGTCCTTGAAATACCACCCTGATCTGTTTGAGGTTCTAACCTTGGTCCGTGATCCGGATCGGGGACAGTGCATGGTAGGCAGTTTGACTGGGGCGGTCTCCTCCCAAAGGGTAACGGAGGAGTACGAAGGTACGCTAGGTACGGTCGGAAATCGTGCTGATAGTGCAATGGCATAAGCGTGCTTGACTGTGAGACTCACAAGTCGAACAGGTGCGAAAGCAGGTCATAGTGATCCGGTGGTTCTGTATGGAAGGGCCATCGCTCAACGGATAAAAGGTACTCTGGGGATAACAGGCTGATACCGCCCAAGAGTTCATATCGACGGCGGTGTTTGGCACCTCGATGTCGGCTCATCTCATCCTGGGGCTGTAGCCGGTCCCAAGGGTATGGCTGTTCGCCATTTAAAGAGGTACGTGAGCTGGGTTTAAAACGTCGTGAGACAGTTTGGTCCCTATCTGCCGTGGGCGCTGGAAGTTTGAGGGGGCCTGCTCCTAGTACGAGAGGACCGGAGTGGACGAACCTCTGGTGTACCGGTTGTGACGCCAGTCGCATCGCCGGGTAGCTATGTTCGGAAGAGATAACCGCTGAAAGCATCTAAGCGGGAAACTCGCCTCAAGATGAGACTTCCCCGGGGACTAGATCCCCTTGAAGGGTCGTTCGAGACCAGGACGTTGATAGGTCAGGTGTGGAAGCGCAGTAATGCGTTAAGCTAACTGATACTAATTGCCCGTAAGGCTTGATCCTATAACAGGTGTGTTTCAGACACGCATGGTTGAGTGATCACGTGTTGTGCCGATTCAAACAACACAACCCCAATTCAGCAACACCCTCTTTACGCTTCTTCCAGATTGGCTGTGGCGCCTCCAAAGGCGACGCAGCAACCCGTCATGCCTGATGACCATAGCGAGTTGGTCCCACCCCTTCCCATCCCGAACAGGACCGTGAAACAACTCCACGCCGATGATAGTGCGGATTGCCCGTGTGAAAGTAGGTAATCGTCAGGCTCCTCATGCTGTAACGTCCAGAACCCCGGTGTCTCCGAAAGAGAACCGGGGTTCTGGCGTTTGGGCGTCGTAAATCCTGAATTTTGCGCGCTTCACACACGGTACCTCTGCGTACGCTTCGCCACAACACGGTATGGGGTCCTTTTTGATTAATTGAGGATTACGAGGCAAATGCGGCGCAGATTCCGAGGAAGAAGGCTTCCTACTCTCGGTACGCACATTCTTTGCCGACGGCTCATCCACGAAAAGGCGGTCGCAAGTGGAACCTGCTTGTTGTACCAGGCGATTGCGCCGATCGGCGCGGGTACCGCAGGTTCGACGATGGGATCTACAACCCGAACCTCTTTGGTATCACGGGTGCCGAGGACCTGGGTGGCGGGACGAAAGTGATCTTCAAGCTGGAAAACCAGTTTCAGCTTGGCACCGACGCAAAGCTGCAGCAGGGCCTGTTCGGCCGCAACGCCTGGGTCGGCCTTGACGACGCGCGTCTCGGCAAGCTGACGCTCGGTAACGTCTACGATTTCATGTATACGTCACTAACCGAGGCGGGAAACGCTCCAGCTGTTTTCTCTGGTGGTCTCTACAACTTCGTAGCTGGCCCCTTCCAGAAACTCAATATTCCGCAGAATCCAACGGGGTGGTTCGACTGGAGCCGAACCAGTGGCATTCCGACTTGGAACTCCATCAAGTACCAGTCGCCCGTGTTCGCGGGCTTGTCCGCTGGCGCGCTCTATTCGCCTGGCGGCGTCGCGGCCTCCGTACCGCTTCTTAATGCTGCGGGTCGCTTGATACGTGTCCGCGATCGCATCTTGAAACAATAGGGGTTCCCACGCCCGAATCTCGTCACGGCAGCGAAGCGACTCCCGGGGCGCGTCCGAGAACCAGGGTAAACATTAGCGCGGCCGCGAAGTACTTTTAAATAGTTGGTGTACGGAGTATATTTGCCATCACGACGATATGCACCGAATGGAGGAAGACAACATGCAGTTCCATCTCAACGGCTTCCGCGCTGGCGACCCGACGATTGAACCGGCCGCCGAAGGCGCTGCCCACAGCCTGCCACCCGACGCCGTCGACGTGCTGATCGTCGGAAGCGGTCCCGCAGGACTCGTCCTGGCGGCGCAGCTTTCGCAATTCCCGACGATCAAAACGCGCGTGATCGAGCGCCGCGATGGGCCGTTGCAGATGGGGCAGGCAGACGGCGTAGCGTGTCGGACCGTCGAAATGTTCGAAGCGTTCGGGCTCAGCGATCGCCTGCTGAGCGAGGCGTACTGGGTCAACGAAACGGTGTTCTGGCGGCCCGACGCACTTGACCGGGGCGCGATCAAGCGTACCGGTCGTGTTCAGGACACCGAAGCAGGTTTGTCGGAGTTTCCGCACGTCATCGTTAATCAGGCGCGCATTCAGGAGTATCTGCTCGATGTGATGCGTTGCTCCTCGCATCGCCTCGAACCCGACTATGGGCTTGAAGTCATCGATCTCGTGCGCGAAGACGAGGGCGAATATCCTGTGCGCGTCACGCTGCGCTGCACGGATGAAGCGCGAGAGGGAGAAACAGTCGTCATTCGTGCTCGCTACGTGGTGGGCTGCGATGGCGCGCGCAGCCGCGTGCGTGCGTCCATCGGGCAAACGCTGCGCGGCGACGCCGCCAATCATGCATGGGGTGTGATGGATGCGCTCGCCGTCACCGACTTTCCGGACATCCGGCTCAAAGCGGCTATTCAATCGGCAAGCAAAGGCAATCTGCTCATCATTCCGCGCGAGGGCGGTTATCTCGTGCGCTTCTACGTCGATCTCGGCGAGGTCACGCCAGAGAATCGCGATAGCATCAAGCAGACCTCAGTCGATCGCATCATCGAAACGGCGCAGCGGATTCTGCAACCCTACACACTGGAGGTGAAGGAGGTCGCATGGTTCTCGGTGTATGAAGTTGGACAGCGTTTAACCGACCGCTTCGACGACGCCGACGCGAGCTCACGCGAGCCGCGTGTGTTCATCGCGGGCGACGCCTGTCACACGCATAGCGCAAAGGCCGGTCAGGGCATGAATGTGTCGATGCAGGACGGCTTCAATCTTGGCTGGAAGCTTGGCGCGGTACTGGAAGGGCGCAGCCACGCGGATCTGCTGCGCACCTATTCTGACGAGCGCCAACCCATTGCGCAAGAGCTGATCGATTTCGACAAGGAGTGGTCGGCGATGATGGCCGCACCGCCGAAGGACCCGAACCGGCCGGAAGCGGGCGGTGTCGATCCCGCTGAATTGCAGGCGTATTTCGTCCGTGCGGGTCGATATACTGCGGGCGTGGCGACGCGTTACCGGCCCGGCACGCTCACGGGCGAGGCGACGCATCAGGCGCTCGCCAGCGGCTTCTTGATCGGCACGCGGTTTCACTCGGCACCTGTGATTCGTCTCGCGGACGCGAAGCCTGTCCATCTCGGCCACGCTGCGCGCGCTGACGGCCGCTGGCGACTCTACGCGTTCGCGGACGCACGCGGGGAAGCGCTTAATGCGCTGTGCGAGCAGCTCTTCTCTGCGCCCGATTCGGCTCTCCGTCTCGCCACGCCAGAGGGCGCTGATATCGACAGCGTGCTCGATCTGCGCGCCGTGTTGCAGCAGCCGCATCGCGAAGTGCGAGTGGAATCGCTGCCCGATCTCCTGCTGCCGAAAAAGGGGCGCTACGGCCTCGTCGACTACGAGAAAACATTTACGAGCGACGCGGCGGCTGATATCTTCGACGTCCGCAGCATTGACCGCGAACGCGGCGCGCTCGTGGTGGTCCGTCCCGATCAATACGTCGCCCATGTTCTGCCACTGGACGCCTACGCGGAATTGCATGCCTTTTTCCGGCCGATATTCCGCATGCGTTGAACCCTCACGAATATGCAAAATTGGCGATGACACCCGACAAGCCCGTCGAGCCCCCCCAGGCCCTCGCGAAATTCACCGGCAGCCTCGTGCGCCGCGCCCAGCAGCGTCATGTAGCGGTATGGCTGAGCGAAGTCTCCGCGGAGATCACGAGCGTGCAGTACGCGGCGCTCGAGGTCCTGCAGGAAAAGCCGGGAATTAATCAACGGCAGCTTGGGGACGATCTCGATGTGGACCGCTCGACCATCGCCGATCTCGTCGCGCGTATGGTTCGCAACGGTCTGGTTCGGCGCTCTGACGATCCTGTCGACAGGCGCAGCTATGTGCTGTTCCTGACTGCGGCCGGCAAGAAGCAACTCACGACCTTACGTCCGCATGTAGAGGAGGTTGAGCACATTCTCACTGCAAGGCTCACGGCGGAGGAACGTCTGGAGTTGCGGCGCTTGCTTTTGGCAATCTTGCCGCCATCGGTATAAGTGCAACGCGCGAGCGTTCAGGCACATCAAAAGAATGGTGAAAGGCAAGACGTCCCGATCCCGGCGCGTCGACCGGGGCACAATTTGCACACGCAGCGCGTCCGTCAGGTACCGAAGTCATGCAGCCGTTCCAACGACACGTTTCATCGACTGGCGGGTTGTGGTCGACTGCTGCCCGATGCGGCCGGCTCAAGTTGAACCTCAAGGGACGGTCGCGTCTTCCTCGAGCCGCCGCTCGCGAACGGACAAACAACGACGCAGTCGTGACAGCGGGTTTCCTCAACGCCGGGGACGAGAAAATATATTGACGAGATTCCCGTCAGGGTCACGCAGCAAAAGCGAGCGATTGCCCCACGGCATCAACGTCGTCGGCATCACGATGTTTGTCCAGGACGCATTCATCCGTTCGAACACCGCGTCAACGTCCTCCACTTCGAACTCCAGGATCGCCGATTGATTTGCAGCCGCAGTGGCAGCACCGACATTGAAAAGCGCGATCAGATGCTCAGACGAAATCGCAAGCGTCGCTCCCTCGAACCGCATTTCGGCGAATCCATCAGCCGGACGGACAGCCTCGATACCGGAAAGCCTTTGATAAAACTCCACCAGCCCATCGATATCCCGGGTAACAACACGAACCGATGCGAACTTCATTTTGAGCTCCTCGCCAAGAAAGGAAGCTCAGTCTAATGGTCAATACTGTCAGATTCTGGCAGTATTGTGCGGCTGGCAACTTGATTGAGCCTACGCCACTCACGAAGCAGTGTTGACCGCCGTTTGGGGTAGCGCTCTTCCAACTGCTCGACGCTCGAGATCCGATCCGAACGAAAATTCCGAAAATCAGCTCGAAGCTCACACCAACACATCAGGACCCTCGCCTGGTCGAAATACACTAAGGCAAAGGGCCAAACGACACGCTGCGATTGAAAACCGCTGGCGTCTACGTATGTAATGCTGAGTTTATGCTCTGCTCGGACTGCGGCACGCAGAAGGTCAGACGAGACGTTGTGGGCATGTCTCTTCAACGGCGCGCCGACTAGAAGCGAAGATTCCTCCAGTTCACGACGGAGTTCAGCCGGCAATACGGCTGCTATCTTCGCAAGCGTACTCAGCGCACCGGACGATAGCGTCTTGTCGCAGCGATCGGCCACCCAGCGCATGCCAAGAATCAAGGCATCGAGTTCCTCTGAGCGGAACATCATGGGCGGCAGCATGAAACCCGGTTTCATGACGTAGCCAACGCCTGGCTCCCCTTCGATCATTGCTCCTTGCGCCTGCAAACTGGCGATGTCGCGGTATAGCGTACGGATGCTCACGCCGAGCTCTTCGGCGAGGGCTTGACCACGCACGGGACGTCGATAACGACGTAATACTTGCAGGAGATGAAGGAGACGTTCGGAGCGGGACATATGTGAATCCTGATATCGGCACTGAGGTACATCGACGACGCTACCCACGCCTCATTTCTAACGACGTGTCAGTTGCATCGACTACCTGAAACCCAAATCTTTCGTAAAGATTCATCGCCCGATTTCCTTTCAAAACGCTTAGCTTGACGGGTACACCGGCGCCGTCTGCCTGTCGTAAAAACTCACCGATCAGATGGTCCGCGATGCCGCGACCCTGATAGCTTGGCAAGATCTGGATCTGCACGATGGTCCATGCATCCGGGTCCCGAAAGAATTTGAAAAGTCCGAGTCTTTCTGACCCACAACAGACTATGTAAGCGTCGTTGTAGCGATAGCGAAGACGCTCCCAATGAACGTGCTCGTCGGTCGACTCGCCAGCACGTTCCAGGTGCTCGTTCATCGTCGCTCTGCGCAAAGCAAACAGAAACGGCTCGTCAGCAGGGGTCGCTGCGCGCAGAGTGACTTCGAGTTTTTCCATTCGTACCGGTCGTCAGTGGCTTCCCGGCGATTGTTGACGATCTCCAGCACGTTGTCGACCGTCCGATTGTGGCCGCGTCCTGTCCGATGCATCCGGCACGTCCCGTTGAGGTGTATTCGACGCCTGCCGACATGCGCGGTGGCATGCACATTCCTGCGGCCGATGGCAGGCATCGAAAGCCTTAACGACTGCTGCTTGATGCGGCCGCAGAGCCGATTGAGCCGTACGGGAGTGGTGCGCCCTCGGCTGCTATGGAGCGAGGAAGAGACAGTGGCTAAGTCGGACCATGCGTTTCGGTATTGCACCAGTGATCGAAACGATGGGGCTGAGCTCCGTTGCTCAGAACGTTCCCCGTCCTCGGAGTCGCCGTCTGTAGTTCCTCGCGATTGCCGAACGGCTGTCGGCGGCTGCACTCGTTGCCTTCGCCTCCCACGCCGTCCTCACCGGCTGCGCACCCGTCGTCGCTTCCCAGGTAGCCGTCCGCCTCTGCGCCCGGGCTGCTGAAACGACGATGCCTCCCCGCCAAGCTTGATCAGCCTCCACCCAGACTTCATCTTCAGGGCGTCGCTGCTGCTTTCCTGATCTGGCTGCCTCGCGGCTTCGTTCATTTCACTTTCCAGTCTTGCCCATTTTCTCGACAATTCGGCTTAGCTTCTCGTCCAGGAGGGACGCGGGAAACGGCTTGACTACGTAGCCGTTCGCACCGGCCTGAGCCGCTGCGATGATGTTTTCCTTCTTTGACTCGGCGGTAACCATCAGCACCGGAAGATGTGTGAGCCTTGCATCTGCGCGAATCTCCTTCAGCATCTCAAGCCCGTTGAGGTTAGGCATGTTCCAGTCGGTAATCACAAAATCGAAGGGGCTCGCACGCAGATGCGCAAGCCCCATCATGCCGTCCTCCGCCTCATGGACGTTCGTATAACCCAGATCCCTCAACATGGTGCGGACAATTCGACGCATCGTCGGAAAGTCATCCACCACCAGAATTCTCATACTCTTGTTCATACCACTCCGCACGTTTTAGCGCCGGGAACCCAAACCGGCCTTACGGCAGTCTGGCTTGAAACTTTAGTGTCCGAGTGGTCAAAGTATCGGTATCGCAGCTAAGTCGGCACGATGATGGGGCTGACCGTACTTCGGGAAGGCATCACTTGCCATCCAATGCGCTCTTGCTGTGACGTAATGAGTGGAGGTTCTGGAGTGCTGTGTAAGCGCGCGGAAATGGCCGTCCAGCAGACCGACCCATCCGCCGGAAATGACGCCGGCGCGCCACACCGCTCATATGTAATTGCGATGCCCTAGCGACTCCAGCACACGCTCCACCACCTGATGCGGCAACCCACCCTGATCGTGCAAGCGCCGGTGCACCTGTTCAGGAGACATGCCTTGCTGCAAGTACATCCGGGCGTCCTGACGGATGGCGATCATGTCATATTCGCGGGTAAGGTCCCGATCGCGGTAGACCGAAATCGTGTCACCAACCACCAGCGACCCGGAACCGGCGATCGACACCGAAGGAGTCGCCTGGAGCGACGGACTGCTTTCGGGCTTGGGCGAGGTCTTCTTCCCTTCCAGCCATTCGTCGAAGCTGATCTCCGAACCGTGGCATTTGTCGTTATCGTCCTGAATCGGCACGATGGGCACGTGACACATGTCGGCACACTTCAGAATCATGCCGCGCAGGCAGTGTGTGGCATCGTCATTCACGAAGGACTGCCATAGCATGTTCTTGCTGTTGACCTTGACGAAGATGCCGGCGATCTTCACCCGGGCCGTCCCCGCGAAGCCCAGCACCACCACTTCGTTGTGCCCAGTGGGCGAACTGAGCGCCAGGATTTGCGACGGCGACTTCAGCGGCTGCTGAACAGGCCAAGCAGCGACTCCAGGAAAGCGTCTACCTGCACCAGCCGGTCCAAAGGCGTGGGCTGCATGGCCAGCACAGCGGCACGCGCCTGGGAGTTCGAAATCGCCAAATCACTCGGGCTAGCGATGCAGATATTGGTGCTCGGTGCCTTGAGGATGAAACCGAAGCTGAAGTTGCCATATAGCTTCTTGCGGTTTTCGCAGATCAGCGAGCAACTGAGCATCTCGGCTTCGATCGTGCTGGGGGTGCTCAGGTAAAGCTCGGCAGATTTCAGCGTTAGCGAGCCGTCGCTGCCCTTCTCGATGAAACGACCCAGCTTCTTCACCGTGTACTCATGCATTTTGAGCGTGTCCTTGGACGGCGCGAGCAACCCGGTACTCGGGCGCATGGCATGGACGAGATAGCAAAACTTCTTGTCGTTGTGCTTTAACGGTTCAGTAAAGGCCAGGTCCGGCTGCCATGCCTGCCGGTCGAGATTGCACTGCGCCAGCGCCAGTGCATCCAGCGTCGCGCGGCCGGTAACCAGGTTACGCAACTGCTGGCGCACCGCCGTTTCTGCCATAGTGCGCAGCTGCCCGACCCACCCAATCATCTGCGTCTGGTCATTAGGCGGCAGGAACGAGCCCAGCGCGATCCACTCGACCACACGGACCAGCAGCCAGGCGCGCGCCGCCTGCACCCAGCTGCCCTGCCAGAAATACGCGAGGTTATCGGCACTTTTGATCAAGGCGACGATCTGCAACTGTTCCTGCTGCGACAGATCGCGCAATTTGGCTTCGATTTTCAGGCGGCCAACGGGGGAAATGGCGCCAATGATGGTCAAGGCGTTGATCAGGTCCGGGTGCATGGTTTGCGCTCGCTAGAAGGTCGGGCCGCGTATGCCCGGTGATGGAAACGCACAGCAGAACAAATCACGCGCGCCACCTGCCGTACGTTATGGCGCCCAGTCCAGTCCAGCTCGACCGTGCGTGCTTCGCTCTTTAACGCTGGCGCTCCGTGCCCCGGACCGATTGTCTTTGTTTGCGTTGGCAATCGTTTGTTATCTTTCGGTTGCCAACGATACTGGGTCGGCCGTAACCTGCGCCGCTCAAGAATCCCGGAGAACTGGCAGATATATTCAATGAACGTCACACGTTATCTAATGGTCGACGAGTTTTTGAATGGCCACCTTCAAAGAATATGTCGACGGGGAGAGCACGACACTGTAATACCAACGGAAAGGCAGCGCTTTTGACGACTCGAAGTAATCTTAATGACGTTGACCTTCATGCGGGTCGACTCATCGTCCAACGCGACAAAAACGGTCTACCCGAAAAACATTAGCCATGTCCGTCGTTTTGCTGTCTGAAAAAACTGAAGCATCGATTTTACGGATTCACCTTTGTCAAGAAGTCCTGAGTTCTGCATGAGCGCCTTAAGTGTTTCGAAGGTCAAGAATCCATCCGGTCCGGTTGTCATTTTCGTGGGGGCTGAGGGATTTTCGGGAGGAAGCTCGTCGACGGTCTCTTGAAAGATGATTTCCGCGCCTGCCAACTTCATCGTAGCTACTTTATTTAGCAGCGTCTCAATTTGAACTCGAAATCGAAATATCAGCGCCAACACCGAAACGGGCCTCGCTAGCTGGCCGACAGGCTGAACGACGGCAACGGAAAGGCTTACCTGAGTGTTAGGGTCTGCCATGAATAGTCCCCCGTTTGACAATCCGAATTTTTCAGCAAAGAACGGTCGTTCACCGTTCGTTCATCGCTTCAGGCAGCAAGACGACTGTGATTCCCTGATGCTCAACAACCGTTTCCAATATGCAAGTCATGTAGGTACGCTACAGAGTGTAGAAACTAAATGGCCGCAGTGCAAACACTGGGATCGAATACGTCAGCCTCGGCGCCGGTGCGAGGAACGCACAAGACGCCAGTCTCACGAAAGAAACCGTTAGGAGAATGTCGTCTTCGGATCACATGCCCGCCATGTAGAGGATGGCCCAACGGCCCGCTCCCTCGGGAAGTGCCCTAACTGCCTTACACAGGTCAAAGCGCGACTGACGCAGCCCCTTCGAAAAGGTCTCCGCTGATCTCCGTAAGCGTGCGCGAATTCTCTTCAGCAGGGAGTTCAACGATATGCGGAGCGGGTCCTAATCCACCGCCAGTAGATGCTATCTAGCCGGCAAGCGCCCTGTTTGGTCCAAAGATGCGAATCAACCGGGAAGCCGTGAGAGAGCCACGCGAAGTGTAGTGACCTCGCACGAAATCTCGTGCACAGGGGTGCAAAGGTTCGGCGCGAAGGTCGGGACCAACCTGCTCAGGTTCAGAAAAGCGCGGTGCTGGTGCACTCGCTATTCGGTCATTCGCCTGTCGCGTATATCTTTCACCTTTAAGTAGCTTTTGAGCCTTCGTCAGGGGTAGACGGACAACGGGGTCGGGACTCGAAAACGCATTAGTAAAGACGCGGCGCAAGCTGGATGTCAAAACTGACGAGGCGCGAAGCACAGATCGTCGTTTTGATTGCCGAAGGCAAGAGCACGACGCTCATTGCAAGCGAACTGGGAATTACCGCGTTCACGGTTCAGAAGCACAGAAACAATATTTCAAAAAAATTCGAATTGCATACCACGACTCAGTTGGTGTCCTTTGCGATTAGCCGATCAGCCGTCGTGCCCATCGAGACGGCTCCTGTGAGCTTCGATGATCTGACCGGTCGGGAAAGGGAAATCCTGAGAGAACTGTCGCTTGGTCGGACAAGCAAGCAAATCGCGCGAAATCTCGGGATCAGTCCAAGGACGGTTAGCAAGCATCTGGAAAACATCAAGCGCAAGACGCACGCACGAACGCTTGCATCGTTGATGAAAATGTCAATTGAAATTTCGGACAAGGACGTCGGAAAGTAGTCCGCCCGACTCGACCAATCAATCCGGCATCGATGGCTGCAATAATTGATCGCATTGAAGCAGGAATCAAAACGTTCAACGTACGCACTCTGAGTAATATCGCAAGTCCCTCGAAAGAACAACACTGGTTCCAGCGGCAGGTGTTTCCTCCTGCCGCGTAACCAAACGTTGTTTCTATCTCCGAGGGCAATCATGAACTGGAATCGCGCATTCACCGATCTTTTGCGTAACGGGCGTCCGGCTTATTGGGGTAACTGGACGCTTTCGCCGAAGCTCAAACCGGGCGCAGTGGGAATTATCACGCCAGACACTGGCGACTTCACGCTGGTCAAGGACGAAATGCCGGGGCTCACCATTGGTACTCGCGGTGTTCCGAACCAATGGAAACTGTCTTCGAATAACGTGCACCGTACGGAAAGCAATGTGAACCTTGACGGGTCCGGTACCGATCCAGATACCGGAACGAAGATCACAGCCGGCGTCGAGGTCAAATGGGAATTTTCGTCGGTCGGCTCTATCGCCTCGGAATTTGGAATTGCGTCGGAGTCTTTCATCAGCGATCTGACAGCACTTTCAAAACCGGAAGCGCTGAAGTGGCTGGCTGAGCAGGCGCAATCGGTAAGCATGGGATCCGGTGGCAACATCGCGCAGGGCTTCGGCGTTATCACCAGCACAATCTACGCGCACAGTGGATTGAACGTCGGCTCACAGGACAACAGTTCGTCGTTTTCGGTGACGGGTTCGGCCGGTGCGGTTCATGACATGCTGGGCGGCGCAAACGGTAAGGGTTCCTTCCTGTCGGTCAACCAGAACAAGAGCGTCGATCAGCATATGTGGCCGTTCAAGGCTGAGGAACTCCCTCCGGGGACTGTCCCGATCGCCTATACCGTCGCGTCGTACGAGGGAGCCCTGCTGATCCCTAACTGGATCACCCGTCTCGGGGCTTTCGAGATCTTCTTCAACAACAAGCCGGGCTGCACCTACGTCACTCACATCCAACTCAGCTACGACACTCCTCAGGGCCGACGCAACGATGAGTTCTCACTGACTGGTGGCATTTCAAAGACAGTGGGAAACATTCCGCTGAGCGCGACGAACATTCATGCAAACGTGAAGTTTCAGGGTGTCATGAATAGCGACAACTACAGCTTCAACTGGCCGAGTCCGTTAGGTCAGTGGCTGACTGGCCGTCGCGAGATCGAGATGACGGGTGTCTGGCCGGGGCAGACTCGCGCTGTCGAGTTGTGATCGGACTTGGGACACATCTGGCATTCAACACACTTGCTTTTCATCTGCGAGGAAATCGTGGGGGCTGCAGCAGTATCAGTCCGCTTGTTTTTCGCTGATCGCAAACAAATGGAGTTGATGGCGTAGTCCCCGTGCCACAAGAGCGCGACTGAATCGAACGAACAGGAACAGCGCGTTGACACATTTCGATTTGTGTCGCCAGAGCACATTGCGAAGTACGCAAAGAAGTTCAACGCTAATGACCCGGACTATCCCGAGTTTGCCAGGAAAAACTCAAGAGTTCACTAGCCAGTTAATTTTATAGATACGTTAAATCAAGGAGTAAATCATGCCAGACGAAATTCTCCGCTACACGAAAAACGTTTTCACCAATGACGGCCAAACTGACGTTGATGGATTCGTGCCAAAGCTGATGGCAGTTGAGCAATACATCAAAGAGGCTGGGAAGATAACGGTATATTACGGCTTCCACGGGACCCCGAAAGGCGAGTTTGGGGTGGCATTCGACGCTGACGAGTTGCGAAAATCAAAGCAAATCGCAAAGGCATTTCCAGATGCCACCATGGTGCAGGTCAGCGGCCCGGATGACCTAAAGATCGATTACAAAAAGCATAACGAAGGCGGCCAAGTGCTTTTCACTTGGTGCGATAGTGACAGGTACATCAGGACCAGGAAGCTACTGCCGGATATAGTCAAATAAGCAACTGTTGCACCTGACGACGGTCGCGGTCTTTGTTCTGCATCGTTTCCAGCCCGAGGTAGGACAGAGGGTGAGCGACGCGGACGAAAGTTAGCCAACTCCAAATCCAAGTTTGCGAAAGTTTGTTAGACGAAGGGTGGAGATACGGCAGACCGGTGATGCCGTATCAGGAGGCGGCGGGGAAAACGGTGGGGCGACCCGACAGCCGAAAGGCTGCCGGGTCGGAACGGCTTAAAGGTCGCCCGGACGGAGGTGATGAATATCCACGTGACCGAAATCGTCGAGCAGGTGGCGATCGCGCACCGTATCGACGTGGCATTTTCGTCGAACGCCTATGTCACCTCACACGGGTCGCGCTGAGACATCCGCCAACGACAGCCCAGTGTTTGGGTACCCCGAATGCGTCAGCTACTCCTTGTTCAGATAGTTTTTTTCAAGGTATTCGGACCTGAAATTTTGTGGCGGAGTGGGAATGTCGGGCCGGCCCTCGGGCGTGAAGTCCATGAGATTCCAATACGGCCACACTGTGTCAACATGATTCGCTGACAACTCAGTTCCCCAGAAATGAAAAATCTCTCCATCCTGCCTTCTGAATACGTGCATTACTGGCCATTGCATATCATCAGAGTCTCCCTGGCATTTGTAATCGGCTTGATAGGCGGATTCCGATCCGGAAACCAGTCCAATCTGCGACCATCCACGTTGTTTGGCCCATGTATTGATTCGATCAGCCGGGGCTTTGGCAATTGCAACGAACGCGGCATGTTGAGTGACCTGATACCAGGTGCGATCAAAACCATCGACGAGCGACGTACACGACGGACAGGGGTTGTCCCAGTTCGGACCGAACATAAATGAGTAAAGGATCAGGGTGTTTTTATCACCAAATAGCTCGGAGAATTTCACGGTCTTGCCCACTTTCCCATCGTTAGCCCACTCAAAGACGTAGTCCGCTTTCAACCGCCCGCCTGAAGGAAGATTTCGGCGTTTTTTTGCGACTGATCTCACTTTTTCGACAAGCTCTTGTTCTTCTTTAAGCAACAAGTCACGCGCATCGCGATACTCTCTGCTTTCGTTTGGATACCGTAGTTCACTCATATTCGGCTCCTCCGGGAAACTGGATTTTGGTTTCCTGCTCTCCCGGACACGTCGGATGACGCAATGTAGTCTCGGGTCAGGGAAACCCGATTCGAGTGTACTCTCGATGGCCGCTCAAGGCCGGCTCGGACATACTGGCCGATAAGGGCGATTGGCTTTCTCCACTGGAGTGCGAAGGTTCACGAGGCTTCGTCGAATGTCTATTCAGGGTCGAAAGCATGTAGTTTGTAGCGCAGAATGTCAGAAAAGCGACATGAAGCTGCCTCACGAACTGCGACACCTAAACGTACGCTGAAGCCGACGACCCGACGGACTCGAGCGTCCAGCGGTCTGCTGCGTTAGCCGCTTGGCAATAACCTTCACGGAACTTTCGAACAGTGCACGACTTTGGTTGCCCGATGGCAGATACCTGACGAGGCAGGTGTGTATGTGGCGATTTGGCCGGATAGGACGCCAGCGCGGCGTCGGCGATCAAGGACCTTGAGCGTGGCTCTGCCGCTCGACGAGATTCGGGACAATACAAAAGTAATAAGGGATACAAAATAAGATGTGGCGATGAATTGAGCCTCGGTAGATCCGCAGCAATTCTGGAGCGTTTTTGGCGCAGGGTAGCGGTATTGTCACACGGAGCACGGCTTTATTCACGATTCGTGTTCAATGTATCCACGCGTGCGAGGCTATTTTTCGCGGTGATTTAAGGCATCCTTGTACTCATTGGGCGCGGGGTCAATCAGGGCGCGCGCCGTGCAAATGGAGAACAAGGCAATGAGCAAGACATTCAGAATCGCAGCGATTCCCGGCGACGGTATCGGCCAGGAAGTGATGCCCGAGGGCGTGCGCGTCGTCGAGGCGGCGGCCGCGAAGTTCGGCCTGAAGCTCGAATTCACGCATTTCGACTGGGCAAGCTGCGACTACTACCTCGAGCACGGCAAGATGATGCCCGACGACTGGTTCGCCACGCTCAAGGGGTTCGATGCGATCTATTTCGGCGCGGTGGGCTGGCCCGACAAGGTGCCCGATCACATTTCGCTGTGGGGCTCGCTGCTGAAGTTCCGCCGCGAATTCGACCAGTATGTGAATCTGCGCCCGGTGCGTCTGTTGCCCGGCGTGCCATGCCCGCTCGCTAACCGCAAGCCCGGCGACATCGACTTTTACGTGGTGCGCGAGAACACCGAGGGCGAGTACAGCTCGGTGGGCGGCAAGATGTTCGAAGGCACCGAGCGCGAGTTCGTGTTGCAGGAGTCGGTGTTCACGCGCCAGGGCGTGGACCGCATTCTCAAGTACGCGTTCGAACTGGCGAACAATCGTGGCCGCAAAAAGCTCACGGCTGCCACGAAGTCCAACGGCATTTCGATCAGCATGCCGTACTGGGACGAGCGCGTGGCGGCCATGGCGCAGACGTACCCGGAAGTGAAGTGGGACAAGCAGCACATCGATATTCTGTGCGCGCGTTTCGTGCTGCAGCCCGATCGCTTCGACGTGGTCGTCGCATCGAATCTCTTCGGCGACATTCTTTCGGACCTCGGCCCCGCATGCACGGGCACGATTGGTCTCGCGGCTTCCGCCAACCTGAACCCGGAGCGCACGTTTCCGTCGCTGTTCGAGCCGGTGCACGGCTCCGCACCCGACATCTTCGGCAAGAAGATCGCCAACCCCATCGCGATGATCTGGTCGGGCGCCATGATGCTCGACTTCCTCGGCAACGGCGACGCGCAATACAAGGCCGCGCACGACGCGATCATGCAGGCCATCGAGAAGGTGTTGGTGGAAGGCCCGCGCACGCCCGACATGGGCGGCACGGCAAAGACTTCCACAGTGGGTGAAGCGGTGGCCGCTGCGCTTTAATGTTCAAACAGCGGTTCAAACAGCGGCGCAGCGCGCAATCAACGTTGCGCCGCGGCCGCGCCGTCTTCGGCGGCGGGCTGCGTGCTCGCTGCCATGTCGGCGGGCTGCGCAGCGCGGCACAGCGCCGTGATCCACACGTCGTCACCATGCGGCGAGACGCGCGCCTGCCCCAGTTCCACCACCAGCCGCCAGGTATCGTCGGGCAGCGTAGCGCGATAGAGCACGCGATAGTCCGAGCGATGGGCGAGTGCGTCGTTGATGGCGGTTTCCCGCGCGGCGCGGTCTTCCGGATGAATATGCCCGGAGAGTTCCACGAAGTGCCGAGGCACGGCGGCGGGATCGACGCCAAAGAGCCGGCACCATTCGTCCGAAACGATCAGCGCGTCCTGATTGCGCTCCCAGCGCCACACGCCGAAACCCGCGATGCGCGCCGCGTCGTTGACCAGTTGCAGGTGCTGCTCCAGCGCCGACTCGGCTTCCTTGCGCGCGCTAATGTCGATGGTCGTGCCCATCACGCGCACCGGGCGACCCGCGTCGTCGAGCAGCGTGGCCACGCGTGATTCGATCCAGCGAATGCGCCCGTCGGGCAAGATGATGCGAAAGTCCCACACGCGCGGCGCCTTGCTCGCCACGAGCTCTTTCATGGCTTCAGCGTTCAGCCAGATCGAGTCTTCCGGGTGCAGGATTTCCCAGAACTCGTCGTTGCTGTGAATTTCGCGGCCATAGAGCTTCTCGCAGTTGCTCGAATAGATCAGCTCGTCGGCCACGAGATTCCATTCCCACGTCACGATGCCAGCCAGTTCCTGCGCCTGCTTCATGCGCGCCTCGTTCGACATGATCTCGGCGGTGTAGCGGCGGCGCAGATCGGTCATGGGCAGCTCGGTATTGCCCATGATGCCGAGGTCTTTCACGGCTTCGTCGCCGTAGCGCAGCCAGACCCAGTTCACGTCGAGGAAGGCCGCCAGGCGGCGCAGATTCGAATAGTCGATCTCGCCGCCGCGCGTCCATTTGTGCACGGCGGGTCGTGAAATGCCGACGGCGTCGGCCACTTGCTGCAGGCTCAGCTTCTTGTGCTCGAGCAGCACTTTCAGACGGAACGCGAACGTATCCTCGGACATCCAATTCCCTCTATGACGTATCGCGCGGTCAAGCGGATCGAGCGGATCAATCAGATCAATCAGATCAAGCAGATCAAGCAGATCAAGCAGATCAAGCAGATCAAGCAGATCAAGCAGATCAAGCAGATCAAGCAGATCAAGCAGATCAAGCAGATCAAGCAGATCTGGCCAGGCCAAGCGAAAAAGGGCGGCATACGCCCCAAGGCCGCCGATCGGGCCGGGCACATGCCGCCGCTGATGGGTGAGGCGCGAGGCCCGCACGATTCGTCTGCCCGCGTATCTCCTGCTAGTTTAACGGATCGGCTAAAACTGGTTACAGATCGATCACGAGGCGCGGCGTGAGCGAGCGCGACACACACAGCAGAATGGTCTTCTGCGCGGCCTTCTCATCGTCGTCGAGATACTGGTCGCGATGGTCGGCCTCGCCTTCGAGAATCGGCACTTCGCAGGTGCCGCACACACCTTCGCGGCACAGCGACTCCACTGTCACGCCCGCGCGCTCGATGGCCTTGAGAATGGTTTCATCCTCGCCGACTTCGAGTTCGATGCCCGACTTCGCGAGCACCACCGTGAAGCCGTTGCCCGCAATGTCCGTGGCGGCGAACTGCTCCGAGTGCAGTTGCGCCTTCGGCCAGCCGAGCAGCGCGGCGTTCGCGTAAACGGCATCGTTCAGGCCCTGGGGGCCGCACACATACACATGCGCGTCGGCGGGCAGGTTTTTGAAGAGCTTGAGCAGGTCGAGCCGCTGGCCTTCGCTGTCCACGTAGCACTGCGTGCGCTGCGCGTGCGGTCCGGCCTTCAGTTCGTCGACGAATGCGCCGTGCTCTAGGCTGCGGTACGCGTAGTGCAGTTCGAGTTCGACATCTTCGGGCTGATGCTCGGCAAGTTGCGCGAGAAACGGCGTGATACCGATGCCGCCCGCGATAAACACGTGCCGCTTCGCGTCGCGCGCCAGCTCGAACAGATTGGCGGGCGTGCCGATGGCGAGGCGCGTGCCCACCGCCACCTTGTCGTGCATGAACGCCGAGCCGCCGCGCGAGGCTTCTTCACGGCGTACGGCAATCTGATACTGGCGCGTGTCGTGCGGCGAGCTCAGGAGCGAGTACGCGTTGTGGTGCCATTGCTCGCCGTCCTGCATCGAAACGAGTACGTGGGCGCCGCCGCTGAACGACGGCAGCGGCGCGCCATCGGGCAGGGCGAGCGTGAAGCGCTTGATGAGCGGAGTGAGTTGCTCGACGGCGACGACGTCGACAGTGATCGATTCGCGGGCGTTCATGTTGCCTTCCTTTACCGCAAGCCGCGTGGTGTGCAGCGCGGGGTTGCCTCGGGGTTGCCTGGTTTTTGCCCGGGGTTTGGCTCACGGGCAATGGATTCTTGATTCGGGAAAAAGCGCGGATGCGGCGCGAGCCGCATCCGCGCGACGGTCAGCGCGCGGGCTGACTATTCACGCCGGCCATGCAGAGGTACTTGATCGACAGATAGTCTTCGATGCCGTACTTCGAGCCCTCGCGGCCGATGCCCGACTGCTTCACGCCGCCGAACGGCGCGACTTCGTTGGAGATGAGCCCTGTGTTGATGCCGACGATGCCGTACTCGAGTTGCTCGGCCACGCGCCAGATGCGGCCGATGTCGCGGCTGTAGAAGTACGCAGCGAGCCCATAGATGGAATCGTTCGCGAGCTGCACGACTTCAGCGTCGCTCGAAAAGCGCACAATCGGCGCGACCGGTCCGAAGATCTCTTCGGAGAGCACGGCCATGCCGGGCTTTGCGTCGGCGAGCACGGTGGGGGCGTAGAAGTTGCCGCCGCGCGCGTGCGGCGCACCGCCCGTGATCACGCGCGCGCCTTGCGCCACGGCATCGCGCACGAGGCCATCGACCTTGTCGCGTGCCGCTGCGGTGATGAGCGGGCCGATATGCACGCCCTCGGCAAAGCCGTCGTCCACCTTGAAGGCAGCGACGCGTGCCGCGAAGCGCCGGCAGAATTCGTCGTACACGGAATCGTGCACATAGAAGCGATTCGCGCAAACGCAGGTCTGGCCCGCGTTGCGGTACTTCGAGAGCAGGGCGCCTTCGATGGCGGCGTCGAGATCCGCGTCCTCGAACACGATGAACGGCGCATTGCCGCCCAACTCCAGCGAGACCTTCTTGACGGTGTCCGAGCACTGGCGCATCAGCAGGCGGCCGACTTCCGTCGAGCCCGTGAACGTGAGCTTCCTGACGAGCGGGCTCGACGTCATCTCGAGGCCGATCTCGCGCGACTTGCCGGTGACGATGTTGATCACGCCCGCCGGGATGCCGGCCTGCTCAGCGAGCGCGGCGAGCGCGAATGCGGAGAGCGGCGTCTCGTTGGCGGGCTTGATGACGATGGTGCAGCCGGCGGCCAGCGCGGGCGCGGCCTTGCGGGTGATCATCGCCGCGGGGAAATTCCACGGCGTGATGGCGGCGCACACGCCCACCGGCTCTTTCGTCACGACGAGGCGCTGGTCCGGGTTCGGACTCGGAATCACGTCGCCGTCGATGCGCTTGGCCTGCTCGCCGAACCATTCGATGAACGATGCCGCGTAGCCGATTTCGCCGCGCGCTTCCGCGAGCGGCTTGCCTTGCTCGCGCGTCATGATTTCAGCGAGCGCGTCCTGGTTCGCCATGATGAGCTCGAACCAGTTGCGCAGCAGGCGCGCGCGCTCCTTCGCGGTCGTGGCGCGCCATGCCGGGAAGGCGCGGTGCGCCGCCTCGATGGCCGCGCGCGCTTCGCCCGCACCCATGTTCGGCACGCTCGCGAGCCGTTCGCCCGTGGCGGGGTTGCACACGTCGAGCGTGGCGCCGTCGTCGGCGTTGCGCCACTGGCCGTCGATATAAGCCTGCTCACGGAACAGGCTGGGGTTATGCAATGCGTTCAAGGTAGCCTCTCGTCAGTCCTGGTACTGCTGCGCGAGCAGATTATGGAAGTGCGCAATGCCGTGTTCGCTGATGCCACTGCGTTGCTTGTCGACCATGATTCGGCCCTGGCCGCGATAGCCGCGCGACTTCAGGCCCTTCTGCACGCTTTCCACGAGACGCAGGTCTTCCGGACGGAACACCGTGCGATACCACTCGATCAGCTTTTGCTGCTCTTCGGTCGGCTCGTCGTTCAGGAAGTAGATGTCGTAGTGCTGGAGCGTGACTTCGGCGCTCACCGGGAATTCGTAGATCACCGTCATGAAGTCGCTGCCCGGCGGCACGTTGAACATCGTGCACGGCCAGGCCCAGTAGCCGCTGAAGCTCGGGTCTTTCACCGAAGGGTCGAGCTTGAACGAGCGCTCCGACGACTGCGCGTGACCGAACTGCACCGTCCAGTTGCCGTGCAGCGTGTGCGTGTACTGGTCGATCTTCACGGAGTCCGAGAAGCCGGGGTGTGCCGGGCCGCAGTGGTAGCACTCCAGGTAGTTATCGACGATCGACTTCCAGTTGGCGGGCGTCTCGCTCACGAAGCGTGCGGCCAGCTTGAGGTCGTCGATCACGGGGCAAGCACGGCGCAGGCTCGCTTCGAGGCCGGGCAGTTGCGCCTCGACCGAGTCGGCGTCCGGGTTCAGATTGATGAACACGAAACCCGCGTATTCCTCCACGCGCACCGGCACGAGCGTCGAATTTTCCTTGTCGAACGACTCGACGTGATCGCAGTTGTTGGCATGCGCGAGCGCGCCGTCGAGCTTGAACGCCCAGGCGTGATACGGGCAGGTGATAACGTTCTTTGCCTTGCCGCTGCCTTCGAGGAGCTGGTGGCCACGGTGCGGGCACACGTTGTAGAACGCGCGCAGCACCTTGTCCTTGCCGCGCACGAGCAGAATGCTTTCCCCGATCACCTCGCGGGTCACGTAGGCGTTCGCCTCGGCCAGCTCGCTACGGTGCGCGACGCAGATCCACGCGTCTTCGAAGATTTTCTTCTCTTCTGCCTTGTAAACAGCCTCGGACGTGTAGAAGCTCGCCGGGATGGTCCAGGCGAGATCCGGGTTGGCGCAGAAGTCGGCCGGGAGCTTGGGAGATTCAGCTTTCTTGTGGAATTCGATCGGGAGGTAGGTCATGGGGTCCGCCGCACAGGAAAAAGTTAACTAGCAGTTACAACAAAACTATCGGTTAACGAAATATAGGAGAAAACGGCGCGGCAGTGGATCAGGGTTATCCCTCGATGTGGTGCATAAAAGTGAGCCATGGCCATGCGTTACGCGTATTCTTCATGTCCAAACCCTGTATGAGTTGATCGGCGGCAAGTCAGCCGGACTTTTTGTTAGGCGTCAATAGGAGGATGCGATAGTGCGACGAAACCCTCCATGCTGCGTACTATTGTTAACTGATAGTTTGATGTTAACCGTAGGATAACTCGCCGTGTCCGGAAACTGGAACTCCTGGTATCGGGGCCGGCGAGCAAAGCGCAACCGCGTCGTGCGGGGCCGCTTTCGCCACCCCACAACTGGAGGAGACATGTCCCAAGAGGCAATCGCCGAAGCGTTGGCCAATGAGCCATCGCGCGCCAAATCGCGGATCGAGTCACGCTCGATCGACTACGTGCCGCTCGCTGAACGCAAGGGTAAGGCGTGGCACCTGTGGCCCGTGTGGTTCACGGGCGATGCCAATCTCGCGACCATCGCCGCTGGCGCGATCGGCATCAGCATGGGCGGCAACCTGCTGTGGAGCGCGATCGCCATCGTGCTCGGCAACGTGTTGGGCACGTTCTTCATGGCGTTCCATTCGAGCCAGGGGCCGCAGCTCGGCCTGCCGCAGATGATCCAGTCGCGCCCGCAGTTCGGCTACATGGGCGCGCTGCTCGTATGGGTGGTCGCGCTCGTCACCTATATCGGCTACAACTCGTTCAACCAGCTCATGGCGGGGCAGACCGCGCATCATCTGCTCGGCACCGAGCCGCATATGAGCTACATCGTGTTCACGGTGATTTCGGTCGCGCTCGCCGTGTTCGGCTATGACCTGATTCACAAGGCGCAACGCTGGCTCGCGCTCGCGCTGCTCATCGCGCTGACGGTGTTCAGCATCGGCATGTGCGTGAAGGTGCAGTTTCCCGCTGGCCAACTCAGCCTCGCGGGCTTCAAGACCACGCCGTTCCTCGTGCAGCTCTTCTCGGCGGCGGCGTATCAGCTTTCGTGGTCCATCTACGTTTCGGATTACTCACGGTATTTGCCGCCCAATACTGGCGTGCGCGCCACCTTCTGGTGGACCTTCCTTGGCGCGTTCATTGGCGGCGTGTGGATGATGCTGGTGGGCACGGCGGCCGCGGCGCTCAACGCGCAGATCGAGATCTCGGACGCGGTTCAGCGCGCCGGCGACATGATTTTTCCGGGCTTCGGCACGGTCACACTGCTGCTCTCGCTGCTGGGCTTGCTCGCCATCACAGGGCTGAACTTCTATGGCGCCTCGCTCACGCTGCTCAGCATCACGGACTCGTTCAAGCCGCTCAAATCGAACGCCACGAAGCGCGTCGTGAGCCTCGTCGTAGTGGCGCTGATCGCCACGTCGCTTGCGTTCTCGGCGTCGGACAACTTCATGGGCAAGTTCGGCGACTTCCTCGGCATTCTCGGCTATCTGTTCACGCCGTGGACTGCGATCAACCTCGTGGACTTCTTCATCGTGCGCCACTCGCACTACTCGGTGCGTGAGATCTTCAACCCGCGCGGTATCTACGGTCGCTGGAACTGGCGCGGCCTCACCGCGTACGCGGCGGGCTTCGTCGCCATGATTCCGTTCTTCAAGACGGACATCTACACCGGTCCGGTCGCCAGGGCGTTGGGAGGCACCGATATCGCCATGCTGGTGGGTCTGCCGGTTGCCGCGCTGGTCTACCTGTGGGCGTGCCGCTCGCTCGACATCGAAAAGGAACGCCGGTTCGTGCGCGAAGCCGACCGTGGCCTGAACTGATCCCGCCTCCTGAACAAACAGCAACATGAACTCGATGAATCAAACGCGGCTTGCCGCGATGTATGCGGCTGTGCTCACGCTCGCCGCACTCCCCATGGCCGCGCGTGCGCAAAGCAGCGTGACGCTCTACGGCGTGCTCGATGCGGGCATCACCTATGTTTCCAATACGGGCGGCTCGCACGTGGTGAAATTCGACGACGGCGTGACGTACGCCAACCGATGGGGCCTGATGGGTACCGAAGACCTCGGCGGCGGGATGAAGGCCGTCTTCAAGCTGGAAAGCGGCTTTCACCTGGCTAATGGGCAGATCTCGAACGGTGGCTCGCTTTTTGGTCGCACCGCTTACGTAGGTCTCCAAAGCGATTGGGGCACACTCACGTTCGGCAACCAGTTCGACATGACGCGGGAGATGGTCTACCTGTACAACGTGTCCGCATGGGCAAGCGGTTACGCGATCAACCAGGGCGACTTCGACCGCATGAACGGCGATCATTTGCCGAACGCGGTGAAGTTCATGTCGAACACGTACGGTGGCTTCCAGTTCGGCGGCATGTACTCGTTCAGCAATACGCCGGGCGATTTCCATACGGGCAGCGCGTGGAGCGTGGGCGCGCAGTACCAGCATGGCCCTTTCTCGATCGGTACGGCCTATACCCAGCTTAATAATCCTTCGGGTATTTACGGCTTCGACCCGTACAACATGATTGGCGTGCGTTCGTTCTTCGGCAGGCCGACCGTGAGCGTCGATCCCGCCACCGGTGCGGTCACTTCGCTCTATGCGAATACGCCGTTCCCGGTGGACAAGCAAGGCGCCTTCGGCGTGGGCGCGAGCTACGCGATCGGCAACGTCACGCTGATGGGCGCCTTCACGTATACGCAAATCAAGGCGTTCGGCGAGAGCGAGCACATGCAGGTCGCCGAAGGCGGCGCGAACTGGCAGGTCACGCCCGCGATGAGTCTCATCGGTGGCTACCAGTACACGCACTTCGACGGCCATCACTGGAACCAGCTTTCGGCGGGCATGCATTACCTGCTGTCGAAGCGCACGGACGTCTATATTTCGGGCGACTGGCTCTCGGCGTCGCAAGGGGTGGATGCGGTGATCGGCTACAGCTTCACGCCGTCTTCGACCACGACGCAGGCGGATGTTCGCATCGGCATGCGCCATAGCTTCTAATGACGCATCGCTCGCGCGCCACGCCATGAATCTGCCTGTTTCCCCGGAACTCGACGACTTGCGCGTTTTCTGCACGGTCGCTCGCAAGGCGAGCTTCAGCGCGGCAGCCGAAGCGCTTTGCGCTTCGGCTGCCTACGTGAGCAAGCGCGTGGGCGTGCTCGAAGCGAGCCTCGGTACCCGGCTGCTGCACCGCTCGACGCGCCGCGTTGCCATCACGGCGGCGGGCGAGCGCGTGCTCGCATGGGCCGAAAAAATCCTCGACGACGTGGATCACCTCGTCGAAGACGTCTCCAGTACGCGCAGCATTCCGCGCGGCACGCTGCGTGTTTCCAGCAGCTTCGGCTTCGGCCGCCAGTTCGTTGCACCGGCGCTCGCAGAATTGTCCGACCGCTATCCACGGCTCAACGTACGGCTCGACCTGTTCGACCGCGTGGTGGATGTCGCGGCCGAAGGCTTCGATCTCGACGTGCGGATCGGCGACGACATTGCGGGGCATCTGATTGCCAGACAGCTCGCAGCGAATCATCGCGTGCTGTGCGCCGCGTCCGCTTATCTCGCGCGCCACGGCATGCCCAAAAGCATTGCCGATCTCGAGGCGCACGCTTGCCTCGCGATCAAGGAGCGCGACCATCCGTTCGGCGTCTGGCGGCTCGACGCTGGGGGCGAGACCGTGACCGTGAAGGTCACCGGTCCACTCTCGACCAATCACGGCGAGGCGGCGGTGCAATGGGCGCTCGCGGGGCGGGGCATCGTGTTGCGTTCGGTCTGGGACGTGCAGCCTTTGCTCGATGCCGGACGCCTGCAACGTGTACTGCCCGAAGTCACGCAGCCGGCCAACGTGTGGGCCGTATTTCCGGAGCGACTCGCGCAATCGGCGAGAGTGAAAGTGTGCGTGGAGTTTCTTGTCGAGGCGCTTGCGCAGATGCGCATTGGCGAGGGCGCGGAAATGGCCGAATACACTGAATGAAAGGAGGAGTTCGATGACAGGAGTGGCACGCGTTCGCGAACTACTGGAGCGGCGTCGTCAAGGCTATAGCCTCGAAGGCGCGTTCTATACGGACCCGGCGTTGCATGAGCTCGACGTCGAAGCCGTGTTCTCGAACGAATGGCTCTTTGCCTGCAACGTCGCGGAGATTCCGCAGCCGGGCGACTACATCACGCTCTCGATCGGCAAGACGTCTGTCGTGGTATTGCGCGGCGAAGATGGTGGAGTCGCCGCATTCTTCAATACCTGCCGTCATCGCGGCTCGCTTGTCTGCACCGAGGCCGCGGGGCATGCAAAACGGCTCGTGTGCCCGTACCATCAGTGGGTCTACGCACTGGACGGCTCGTTGCTGAGCGCGCGCCAGATGCCTGCGGATTTTGATCGCAGCGAGCACAGTTTACAGGCGGTTCACGTCGAAACGATCTGCGGCATGGTCTATATCTGCATCGCCAGCGAGCCGCCCGATATCGCCCGCTTCAAGGCTACGGTCACGCCTTATATCGCGCCCCATCATCCGGAGCGCACAAAGGTCGCCTGCTCGATGACGATCGTCGAGGACGCGAACTGGAAGCTCGTGATCGAAAATAACCGCGAGTGCTATCACTGCGTGGGCAACCATCCCGAATTGCTCGCGACACTGATCGAATTTGCACTGCCCGACGATCCGCGTGCGAATCGCGATTTCCAGGCGTTGATGCGCGAGAAAACGGCGCTATGGGACAGCCTGAATCTGCCGCATCAGCCTGCGGATGGCGGCACGGAATTCCGCTGCATTCGCTTGCCGTTCCATCGTGGTGCGGTGTCGTTCACCTCCGATGGAAGGCCTGCGTGCAAGAAGCTGCTGGGCGATCTCGTCGAGCCGGATATCGGTTCCGTGCGAATGTTCAGGGTTCCGAACAACTGGAATCACTTTCTCTCGGACCACATCATCCACTTTCGCGTGTTGCCGCTTTCTGCCACGCAAACGGAACTCAAGACGACCTGGCTCGTGCACGAAGACGCTGTGGAAGGCGTAGACTACGACGTCCAGACGCTCACGGAGGTCTGGCGAGCGACGAATGACCAGGATGCCACGCTCGTGGCGACCAACCAGCGGGGTGTGAGTTCGATTGCGTATCGGCCGGGACCTTACGCGCCTTCCGAGTTCATGCTGAACAATTTCACCGACTGGTATGCGCAAAAGCTGGCGGCTTATGTCGATCGCGCGAGTTCACCGCTTCGCACGATTCGGCCGATAGCAGAGCCGATGATCGCCGCCGCGAGTGAGTGCGCCTGATCGACGCGCCGACGCGGGCACGCCAGCGGCGGCCCGCGACTCATCGCGTTAACGCAAGCGTACGATGGTGGACTTGAGTTCGGTGTACTTCTCCAGCGCACGCAATGAATTCTCGCGTCCGTTGCCGGACTCCTTGAAGCCGCCGAACGGGAAGTTCATGTCGTCGGTTTCCTCGTGCCCGCGCGCAACCGCCGCGCGGTTTTGCTGCGCACGCGCTGTCCGCCGGAAACAGCTATCTTCCGTCGAGTCCAACGGACAGAGTGGCCCCGGGGGCCTGCTAGTGCAAGCGCATCGAGATGCGATCCGCCGATCGGTGCGGTAACGTGATCTGGCCGTACGGTTGTGGCATCAGGAGAAACCAGCCCGACAATCGGCCCTGCGGGCGACCTACATGGCGAAACGGAAGTGACGAGACCTCTGGATGTCGAAGCACGTGCCGAGTTGCTGTGCTTCCTCGTAGCTGGCCAGCTCTTTGCATTCGCCCGGGAGGGCGTGTGGCTGCGCACCGATCATCTGATCGAATTGGCACAGATCTGGCTGGCCTCGAACGGCGCGGAATGGACCGGCTGGACCGGCTGGAGCGCGCGAGGGTCGCCGTACCCGAGTACTTGACGCGCCTCTCGCCGGGGACACGGTCGCATCCCGGACACACCCAACTACGCGGACCCTCAGAGTCCGCTTGCAACAGCGCAAACCTGGACGGGCTGCTAGAAGCTCTTCGGCGTGTTCACCCAGACCAACACGGTCGGCTCGTCTCCATCGGCCTTCCAGGCATGGGGACGCTGACTTTCAAAAGTGATACTGTCGCCGGTTTTCAGAATGTTCTCGGCGCCATCCAGCCAAATGCGGAGCCCGGTTGAAGAATCTACGGCAGGTCAACAGCAAAGCAGATAGACCTGAACCAAGAGTAGGGGGAGGCGGAAAACCATGCCCCGTCAGCAGTTTTCCAACTTCGTTCAAGTGAGTGATGGTCGCGCACAAACTCGCATCATCGCGATTTACGATGCGATGCGCTTTGCGTGGAACACGCCCGGATGGCATGACATCTGCGTAGTGTGCTGCAAGCAGCCGGCTGCTTGACTGTTCCTGCAACCCTCTTGTTCAAGGAGACACGCCATGAACACGCTGACCATCAACGACCTCCAGAAATCTGTAGAACTTGATCACCGTGAGATGAGCAACATTCAAGGTGGCCGGATGAAAATCATCGGCCAGCCCGCCGGCTCGCTCCTCACGTCCGCTGATGGAGACCCCGTCGGCGTGTATGTCGATGGCGTGCTGCAAAACTCCGTCACGGACGGCTACTACCACGGCTGACAGCAAGGAGGCGCGCGGTCCAGCGCGCCTGACACCGTAGGTATGGCTAGTTCGTACGTGACGGCGCCCTCGAAATTCGAATCGGGCCAGGCTTTGGCACTCGACAACGCCCGGTTGTGTGCCGGCGGTTGCAGTGGTGCAGTTTCAGCGGGTGGACGCAACGTTCCCGCTGCACAAGCAGCCCGGATTGCTCTACATCCACCGATTGAATCTGCACCGCTAGTCACCTTTCGATCTCTCACGGAATCACGGCCATTGCTGAGGTCCGGGGCGCAATCGACGGCAGCGGCGGTTGGCCGCGTTCGGCGGGCTGGGGTCGCGATCTACTGCGCGGCCGCCGAATCGCTCAGTTCGTCGGCCTCGCGTTTCAGTTCGTTGCCTTCAGCCGAACGTTGCGTATGGCTGAGCAGCGTGCCCAGATTCCGCAAGGTGCGCGCTTCATCTTGCCGCCAGGTCAACGGATCGTCGTGTGCAAGTCTGCGGTACAGGTCGAGTGCACGGCGCCACGCATCCTCCGCTTCGCGCAGCCTGCCCGTGCGGCTGTATAGCACGCCCAGATTGTTCAGTATCCTCGCCTCGTCAGGCTGGTACGCGGCAGGCGTATCGCGCGAGAGGGCGTGAACGACCTGCAGCGCTTGCTGATAGGCCTGGAGTGCCTTGGCCGGCTGTCGTTCGAGGCGGTACAGCACGCCCAGATTGCCCAATGTGCGCGCCAGGTCGGGCTGGTAAAGCGCGGGGCTTTCGCGGGCGAGCTGTTCGCGGATCTCCAGAGCTTCCCGGTAGGCATGCTCAGCATCCGGCAGCCGCTCGCTTGCGCTGTACAGGTTCCCAAGGTTATTCAGCGTGCGCGCAAGCGCCGGACGCCAGGCGGCGGGATTGCCGTGTGCAAGTGCACGCTGGATGCCGAGCGCTTCGAGATAGGCGCGTTCTGCGTCGCGCGTATGCAGTGTCGCACTGTAGAGGATGCCAAGGTCGTTGAGCGTTGTCGCGACCGCGGGCCGGTACGTGGCTGGGTCCTGTCGGGCCAGTGCGCGGTCGAGGGCGAGGGCTTCGCGCCATGCGTCCGCCGCTTCCTGCAGACGTTGCGTGTCACGGTACAACGTTGCGAGGCTGTCGAGGGCGTTCGCCACTGCGGGACCGTAGGCCGAAGGTTCCACACGCGCGAGCGCCCAGTAAATTTCGAGCGCATGCAGCCATGCGGCTTCAGCGTCTTTTTGCTGCTCCCGCATCAGGTACAGGTTGCCAAGCTTGCCGAACGTACGCGCGATGAACGGCGCCCACGCGGCGGGCTTCTGTTGCGCGAGCGCCCGATACTGGATCAGTAGCGCCCGATACACCGGCTCTGCGCGCACGGGCTCGTTCTGCACGAGTAGCGTATCGGCGAATGCAGTGGCGATGTCCTTGTCATCGGGTTGCAGCGAGTAGGCCTTCTCCAGATAGGGAAGCGCGTTCCATGGCATGAAGCGAAGCAGTTCGATGCTGGCCGCTTCGTAGTTGCGCGCAGCGGATAGTTGGTCGGTACCGGCAGCCTCGGCGACGAGTCGGATGACTAGCGCATGTGCGCTGTCCAGAGCGAGGTGCCTCGCGGCTTCACCGAGCTGGAGTTCGGTGGGATCCGCGCTGCGTATGATCGACAACCTGCGCAGCAGGTCTTCATAACGTGCGTTCCAGTTCGACGCTTCGGCTGTGAAGTCGATATCGGTGCGCGTCCTGATCTGCGACGCGAGGCTTTCGAGAATCGGCTCGAGATTGACGAATGCTGCATCGCTTTCGGCTTCGCCGTGGTCTGTCTGCGAGAAGACCGCGTGCAGCATCACGTTGGCCGCTGTCGCCAGCGCAACACGTTGCGAGGCGGAGAGCGCGTCACTCTTCGCTGCTCGGTTCAGGCGTTCAGTGACGCGCGTGAGCGCGGACGCGGACACAGCACAGCGGGTGCGCACTTCGAGTCCACCCTTGACATCAACCTCGGAAAACGCGGGCAAACATGTACCGGCCGCACACGCAGCGGCGTATGCCGTGGACAGCGCGGCCATCACGATGCACGAAAGAATCTTGCCTGCATTCATTTCCGGTCAGGTCCGCAGGGTTAGAGCATTTTCGTCGACATGGCGTCCCTGTTTCCCGGTGCAGGTTTGCGCGATGACTCACAGACGCCGGTACAGGAAGTCCGCTGGAAGGTCGCTCGATGGCCATGGTGCCCATCGCACCGTCTTGAGTGATGATCCTGAAGCCAGCAAACCTGATCTTCAGACCTGCGGTGTGCGACGGCCGATTTGCGATCGGGCCAGTATCCGAGATCCCCCGCCTCACTTCGCGAGCTTCGTTTGATCTTGAACGATGCACCAGACCTGGACTTTCCGGAACCACGCGTTACGCCCCACGGCGATGCCGTCCTGCGCGCAATTGGACGGGTGCGCTGACTGGCGTCCAGGAACGGATAGCTCTTGAACGGATAGCCTTTTGTTGAGACGGACTATATTCATCGTGTGCACCGCCCGCTCAAGAGGGCGGCGATCTGGATGAACCTGAGGAGGCTGACGTGGACCAGTCCTGGCTGGTAATTGCTGTCGGCACGATCGTGCTTGTGATAGCCGCGTTGGGTGTTGCCGCTCACTATCGACGTGAAAAGCGGCGTGCCGATCTTTTACGCAATCTTGATCACCACGAGTGGCGTCGTTGGACCCGCTCACGACACTGAATGCCTTTGCGAAGCATTCGCGTTGGGATGCGCGAATGCTTCCGTCTGGCGAATTCAAGTTTGAGGCGCCATGGGCGAGCAGGGCGTTGCGCGGGTCGACAGATAACGGGGGCTTCATCGTGGGCTACGATTTCGCAGAAATGAATCTGGCGCACATCCGCAGCGTATTCAACCAATCTATCGAACACGGCCGAACCAGCGGAAATTGCGCTCGCGCGCTGGCGCGCTATTCTGTGAGCAGGGCCCGCTGTTGAAAATAATGGGTGGCGCGGGGCGGATCGATCATGGCCCCTCGTCTGTATCGAAGGAGCACGTCCATCTGCTGATGCTGGTTCCACCGGGGCGGTGCCGGGAGGCATGCGGGCAGGGAGGCTGGCTGGAAGGTAGCGCTCCATCCTGCCAGCGGAGCAGAGCGCCAGGCGTGCCTGTGCGCCACGCACACGTCATCGCGCGGGACCACGGGATGGCGGAAACACGTTCCAGTAACCGTCGTCATGTTGAAAGAAGAACAGCGCGTGCAAACCGGCCGCTTCCCGGGTTTCCACGCGGACGTACCGGCCTCTGCCCGAGCGGTCGTGGCCAAACGCGATGACATGCACTCGCGTGCCGGGGACAAACCATTTTTCGACCTGGTACCGCAGTGACTGCGCCTTTGCGTGTTGCATCTGCTGCTCCCGTGCGTCGGTACTTTCGCGGCCCATTCGCGCAATACCCACGCACGAACAGGTCGCAGACCGATGTCTGACGCAATTCTTCCGCGCTGCATCGATAACTTGAGAAATCGCTTTAACCGTAACGCCAAAAGCAGCCCGTGGCGTATATTTCAGCGAGGTCGCTACGTAACAACAGTAGTCCAGAGACGTACGTTCCGCGACCTCGGGCACTACTTGTTGGTGCGTTGCGCCACTGAGTCGTTTGCCTGGTGGTGTCAGTCGGGGTTGGTCCGATCGGCAGACCGGTCCCTGGCGAAGCGCGCGAAGGCCCGTGCTCCAACGCGCGAAGGTGTCTAACGAGTGGAGACAAACATGGCACAGGTCGACTTCAGCACCTTCGAGCACGAAGGCTGGGAGCGGGTCGCGCAGGCCTATCACACGTATTTCGGGGAGCTGACTGCACAGTCGAACCGCGCAATGCTCGAGGCGCTCGGCATTCAGCGGGGAGCTCGTTTTCTCGACGTTGCATCTGGTCCAGGTTATCTCGCTGCGGCTGCCATGCGTCGCGGCGCGGACGTCGCTGGCGTGGACTTTTCAGTCGCGATGGTCGAAAAGGCGCGACGTGTTTTTCCGGGTCTCGAGTTCCGCGTCGGCGATGCGGAGGATTTGCCCTTTCCCGACGAAAGCTTCGACGCAGTGGGCATCAGCTTCGGTATGTTGCATTTTTCCCGCCCCGAGCGCGCGCTCGCGGAGGCGTATCGCGTGCTGAATCCCGGCGGCAGAGTGGCTTTTACGGTCTGGGCAACACCGCAAAAGGCAGTTGGCTTCCGGATGGTGCTGAAGGCGATCGAGGCACACGGGAGAACCGACGTGCCAGTGCCGCCGGGCCCGCCCTTCTTTCGGTTCAGCGATTGGGAGGAATCGAGGCGCGTGTTGCTCGATGCCGGGTTTGTCCAGCCTGAAATCTCTGAGGTGGACCAGACCATGGTCTTGCATTCGCCGGAGACGCCGTTTCACGCGCTGATACGTGGCGGCGTCCGGGTTGCCGCACTGCTGAAAGCCCAGACGCCGGCTGTGCTGGCATTGATTGAAGAGGCCGTCGCGCGTGACGCGCAGGCATACCGCAACGACGTCGGGGAATTACGAATTCCGATGCCTTGCGTCCTGGCTTTCGCACGCAAGACTTAGGGCTACGCCAGGGAAGCCGCTGTTTGCCGATGGCCCGCTACCGCGTTACCGGATGCAGGAGGAGCGACATGACAGGTTGGCAGGCAGTGATAGCGGGGGATGCACACGCGTGGGACCGTCCGACTCTTGCGCGCTTGTGATCTTATCGATATAGTTTTTATAACGATGAGCCTGAGAGGACATGCCGGAATGAAAAGCGTCTTCCGCAACTGCCGGTTGGCCTTTGCACGCGAACCGATTGATCGCGCTCCGGGTCCATGGCTCGCGTGCTACCCGATCTTTCAAGACGCACTGGGTAGCGGCGAGACAACGTTCCGGGCGCTGCCTGACTACGCCCGGTCCGTGGCACTGCGGCGCACGTGCATCGACGTAGCGGAACAAGCAATGGCTTGCGCGACCCTCAATGACGTCCGTGTGTCCTTCATTGAGTTATGCACGCAATCCGTATGTGAGGCCGTTGAGGATTACCTTGGGAAACAGAAGGGCGAGCGGATTGTCCTGCCCGACAGCGTCACTGGATCGCGTCTAGACCTGATCGAACACATGCAGAACATTGCACCCCCGTTGATGGCACGGCCGCCCTGTCTGCTTCGCCCGGGTCGGCATATCTTCATTGACGGCTGGATGCGATTTTTCTCGTACAGCACACGCGGCGATCCGACGATCCCGTTGCTCGCCATTGACTGGCTGGACTTTCACGATCGCCTGGGCGCGCTGGCGCCAATCCGTACCAACTAACGCACAGTCAGATGCGCCCATCAGCGAAGGCGCCGCGCGGCGTGTCTTCGCCTTACCGCAACTGGTTGTTGTAGGCGCTGTCCAGTGCGACGCGTACGCGGAACATACCATCCGTCATGCGAGAACGGTTAGGCTGTGTCGGAAGGAGCGCGAGAATGCCCTTGATGGCATATAACATGATCAACGCACCGGTTAGATCTCCCGCGAACATCGTGAGGAAGCTTTCACCAAAATTCCGCATATTGCCTTGCAGTGCGAACCAGATGTGGTGTAGCAACGGATTCGCAATCGAATAGGCGACGGCCAATACGAGAAGCCGCGTTGGCGTGAGATTCGCTAGCGAAGCGCGCAGGTGGTAGCGCTCCAGTGCAAGCCTGTAAACCAGGTACGGCGCAAGCGAGCCCAGAATGGCTCCCGCGATTGCGCGAACCGGGTCGTGTGGGAACCAGTAGAGAAAGTCCGCCAGCAGACCAGCAACCAGCAGCCCGACAAACCCGTCAAACCCAACCAGCAACGTGCTCAGAAGTCGGACTCCTGACGGGAGGTATATCCAGTTGATACCTTGAACAAACGACGTCCCCGCGAAAATCGCTTGATTGAGCCACAGCGACGCCAGAAACGCGGCTACGGTACCTGTTATCGACCATAAATGTAAACGCAAGCTCCCCATGGCGGTACAATCCTCTCACTGTTCGTATTACTTCGCCGCATTAGCCAGCCGGAGATTCGCCAAGCGGACCCCACCCTGAACGGTGCGCAAATCATGACACGTCCAGCTGACATCTATCTTCGATTCCTGCAACTCACCGAAGCTCTGCGCGGCTTGCCTGCGCTGCCTGCGCTCGATCCGCTCGAAGAGAAGATCCTGGAATTCGTTGCGCGCACGACGCAAAAAAGCGATCGCCTTTCGGTTCGGGACATGATGGCACAAAGCGAGCTTGGCTCGCCCGCTACTCTTCATGCCCGCATCACGTCGATGCGGGAAAAGGGCTGGCTCACGCTCAGCGATACCGAAGACGCACGCCGCAAACAAATTGACCTCACACCTGCCGCGCTCAAACATTTCGACAAGCTTGCCGAAGCCTTTGCGAAAGCCGCGAAAGGTGCGTGACATTCCAGGTGATGTAACGGTGCGCGCTCAACGCGGCGACGCACGTGTGGGCACGGGCTGAAGAATTTCGCGTGGCTGTTTCTCTCTGGCAAATGATCGGCCCAGAGAATTCCAGACCCTTTCGCCCTGGAATTTGAATCGCTGAACGGCCATGCCGGACTGCGCCAGGTCCCCGGGGAATCGGCGACATTGCTCAATACGGCTGCGAGCGCATGGCTGTTGTTTGAGACGGAGCGGACGTTCGAACGTCCGCGAGAACGTCGGAGGCAGTGGCCAGAGGTGGCCCCACTGCCCGGCGCGGTTGACCGAAACCGACCCCGGAGCCGTCCTGCGACCCAGCGCAGGCTCAGCGGCAGCTTTCAAGGGTAGAACGGCCACACGGTTTATTGGCGGGGCTGGCAACTCGTTGGCCATTGGTGGCCTTCGATGAAGTGAGTCGGTCATCCGGCGCTGCGCTGCCGGGGACCTTCCGCTATGCGGCAGCCTGCTCGCGCATGCGACGGGCTTCGTCGCGCAGGAACTGCTGGTAATCGTCCAGATCGCCGTCGAAGGGCTCGACGCCGCCCTTGGTGACCAGCCAGAACTCATCACATACGGCGCGCAACAGGGCCCGGTCGTGACTGACCAGCATCACCGTGCCTTCAAATTCGTTGAGCGCCATGCCTAGCGCCTCGCGTGTGGCCAGGTCGAGGTGGTTGGTAGGCTCGTCGAGCAGCAGCAGATTGGGACGCTGCCACACGATCATGCACAACACGAGCCGCGCCTTTTCGCCGCCGCTCATCGTGTTGACCGCCTGATGGACCATGTCGCCGCTGAAGTTGAAGGTGCCGAGGAAGGTGCGAAGCGATTGTTCGGTGCCACTCTGGCCGGGCGCGCGCATATGCGGCGGCGTGTCCCTGGCAAGGCGGATCATGTGTTGCATCGGCGTGTCGAGCGGACGCAGCACGTCGAGTTCCTGCTGCGCGAAGTAGCCGATGTTCAGGCCTTTGCCTTCGCTAATTTCGCCAGCAATCGGCGCCAGTGCGTGCGCCACCGTCTTCACCAGCGTGGACTTGCCCTGCCCGTTGGCACCGAGGATGCCGATACGCTGCCCGGCCAGCACGGAGCGGTTGATGCCCCGCACGATGACCGTGGGCGGCGTGCCCGGCAGTGCGTCGGTCGGCGCCGGGTAGCCGAAGCTCGCGTCCAGCATCGACAACAGCGGATTCGGGACGTTGAGCGGCTCCTTGAACTCGAAGGTGAACTCTGCGTCGGCAAGCACGGGTGCGATCTTCTCCATGCGTTCGAGCGCCTTGACGCGGCTCTGCGCCTGCTTCGCCTTCGAGGCCTTGGCCTTGAAACGGTCGATGAACTTCTGCAGGTGGGCGATCTTGTCCGCCTGCCTGGCCATCGCGGCCTGCTGCAACACGAGTTGCTCAGCACGCATCTCTTCGAACTTGCTGTAATTGCCGCCATAACGCACGAGCTTCGCGTTGTCGACGTGCACCGTCACCTGCGTCACCGAGTCGAGGAATTCGCGATCGTGGCTGATCACGACCAGGGTTCCCTGATAACGCTTGAGCCAGGCTTCCAGCCAGACCAGCGCGTCGAGGTCGAGGTGATTGGTCGGCTCGTCGAGCAGCAGCAGGTCGGACGGGCACATGAGCGCGCGCGCCAGTTGCAGTCGCATGCGCCAGCCGCCGGAGAAACTGTTGACCGGCTGGCTAAGCTGCGCGTCACTGAAGCCAAGGCCCAGGATCAGCGCTTGGGCACGTGCGGGGGCATCGTGCGCACCGGCGTCGTGCAGGTCCATGTAGGCGTGCGCCATGCGCATACCATCGTCACTGGCCTCAGCGGCGGCTACTTCGGCCTGCGCGGCCAGCAGCACGGTGTCACCCTCGACTACGAAGTCGGTCGCGCTCTGCTCAGTCTCCGGCATCTCCTGCGCGACCTGGCCCATCTTCCACGCAGCGGGAATCGAGAACTCGCCGCTGTCTTCGTGGAGCGTGCCGTTGAGAAGGCCGAAGAAGGAGGACTTGCCGGCGCCATTGCGGCCGACAAGACCAATCTTTTCGCCGGGGGTAAAAGTGATGGACGCGTTGTCGAGTACGACATTAACGCCGCGGCGCAGCGTGAGATTACGGACGGAAATCATAGCGAGCTACTTCGGAGAGGATTGGTATGATAGCCGACCGGACGTGCAGGGCTGTCTCTTTTCTGAGCCGCTTGCGCTTCGCGGCGCGCACCGGTCATAAAGGAAGGCAGGCCCTGGCGCCCCCGGCGTACCGGCTGCGGTGTCAGCGTACATAGCGGTGAATGACGGCGCTTGGCCGCCTGCCACCCGATATGGACGGTCGTACCCGACCCGTTTCTGTCGTTCGTTGGCTTCCTTGGTCAACGGCTGCTTTCGCGCGCATAACCGCCACGGTACGTGCCCGGTGCCAGCCCACACCCCAGCGTGGCTTTGGCGGTTGTTCATGGCGTGTCACGCCTTACTCGACGAATGGCCGCTCCCGCGCTAAATGTCTGCCAGATGCTGGTCCTGCGGGCAATGGCCGATCATCGGCGCTCGCTAGGGATACCTGACGAGATCCGCCTCCCCAATTTTTGCACGCTCTCTTGCGAGTGCAAATAAAGTCGTCAATTCAAGCGGCATAAGCCCTGTGCTATGAGGATTCCAGTTGACGACTTTAATTTCTTCTACGTCTGTACAAGACGGAACTGATTCATCGACGCGCCCCGTGGAAAACGCGGGAATCCGTCGAACTGGCGACGCTGGAATGGGTGGCCTGGTACGACCATCATCGACTGATGCAACCTCTCGGCTATATTCCGCCCGCCGAAGCTGAGGAAAACTACTCCGAAATATCACTGACCTGCCCGCGTTAACTTAAACCAACCAGACACCACGATTCCCGGCGCGGTTCATGCTGATGGCCCATTTAGCCGGCACAGGGAAGCCTTTGACGGTGCAAATCGCGGAGCTCACGGGTTCGATCAAGGGCCGTGCACGCTAGCGCCGCAACGTCTTGGCGTGATTGGCGCCACACCTGGAGCCGCGAATTGCGCTGCGTTCGGAGACCGGCAAACTATCGAACAAGGTGGACCGTCGAGGCTTCCGATGAGTCCGGAGAGATATCCCATCGCGCCCACACTGCGCGCTTGAGCTTTTCGTCAATGTGCGCATGTCCGTAATCCAGATGCGACGTTATCCCGCGCAGGTACTCTCCGGAAGACGGCTTTCGCACCGGCTGAATGAATGCGCGATGCGTGTCACTGCGTTGCTCGCTTTCGATCAACGAGAGCCCGCCCGGTCCCGATACCCGCCGGACGAGAAATGCACTATAGCGCGCGGGCAATACACGAACATGTTCGGACTCGTTCTCGAAACTCTCCTCGGTCTTATCTTTGATCTTATTCACGATCTTACGCTTGATGTGCGGCACGAAGCAGCGAATTGCCGCATCGTATAGCGCTTCTGTATCGTCATTTCGCGCAATGCCGAACCGCGAAAACAGCGTGTCCGCGTGCCGCTGATGCCCGGCACGCCGGGCGGGACGATAGTGGTAGGCAAGTACGGCTATATCGAGTTTCGTTCAGTCGGAAGTCAAAGGTGCGAGCGAGTAGAGAGAGTTTTCGATCAGCTCGATATTTTCCAGACTGACGCGGGCATCGGGCGAGGAACATTCCGAAAGCGCGAGCACGTGATAAAGCAGGCTGCGTGCTGGGTCACCCGGTTCTATTGCGCGTTCGGTGCTTCGGAATCCTGCCACTCGATATTGAGTTTCTCGCTCAGCAACGCGGCAGTGCGCTGAGGCGAGTCCAACGATGACAGATCGAGACCATACTGTCGCGCGCGCGCTTCCACGGGGCGGATAATCCGGCGAGCAGCGCATGGATTTCATCGATCAGCATTTACCACCTCCCAGTGAGTGGCTTGCTCAAGGCTGCGCGAGGAGAGTTTTTCTGCTGTTTGCATACCTTCGCTTGATCTACTGCTGAGTATTCCGTTTTCAGCGATCGCTACAAATTCATATTGTATTTCGGATTCGCAATCACCACATCCAGTGACTAATATAGGTGATTCAAGAAGGAGAGAAGTGCACGTTTATGCAGCTGCTCGCAACTCGTATCGCAACCGATAACGGTGCAAGATGCAGGGAGAATTCCGGGCTTCGGCCCTCGCCGACCTCAATACGCGGTAAGAACATTTGGTGGACGATGTCATGTTGGCGCGGAGAACCTTTCTTGTCGGCGGTGCGAGTTTGGCGGGGATGAGCGTGCTCGCGATCGGATGGTCGGTATCGCAAGCACGTGAGGAAATATGCACCGGGAGAACCATCGGGACGCCCGGTACCAACGTGAAGCTCAACGGCTGGCTAATGATCGATCGCGCCAACAACGTCACGATCGTCATGAGCAAGGCCGAGATGGGGCAGGGCATCCACACCGGCGCTGCGATGCTGCTGGCCGATGAACTCGGAGCGGACTGGTCCCAGATCCGGCTCGCCGATGCTCCCATGGAGTCGCTTTATAGAAACCGCGTAAGCCTCGCGCGAGCGCTTCCTCGTCGCCCCGAGGATCACAGCTGGCAGGCGGAGGGCGAAGAGGATCTCGCGCGGCTTCTAACGCTTTTAGGCGGCACGATGGTAACGGGCGGTTCGACGAGCATCGCCGATCTCTGGGAACCGATGCGCGAGGCTGGTGCTTCCGCTCGCGCGATGCTTTGCAGCGCGGCGGCGAAGGCGTGGGGGGCGCCGGTTGCTGAATGCGAAGCTCGCGCGGGCCATATTGTCTGGGGTTCGAGAAACTCAGCTACATTTGGCGAGCTTATCGATAAGGCGAAGCTCGAGCATCCGCCCACGCACGTCACGCTCAGGGATAGATCGAAATTCACGATTATCGGCAAGCGGCGCAACCGGATAGAGGCGCCTTCGAAGATCGACGGATCGGCGCAGTTCGGGATCGACGCGCTGCCAGAAGGCCTGCTATACGCGAGCGTCAAGATGTGTCCAACACTCGGTGGAATCGCAACCGGACACGATAGTTCGAACGTGAAGAACACCGAGGGTATTCATGACATCTTCACAGTTGATCCCTACCACGGCGGTACCGGCGGAGTCGCAGTCATTGCCGACAACCCGTACATCGCCATGCGCACGCTCTGCCAGTTGTCGTACACGTGGGATCATGGTCCGTCTAAAAACCTCAGCGATGCAGACATCAGCGTAGCCTTGGTCAAGGCGATCGAAGGTGGCGCTCAGCCGCAGTACTTCTATTCGACCGGCGACGTCGAAACGAAATTGAAGCAGTCAGAGCCGCTGAAAATGCAGTATGAGGCGCCGTACCTCGCGCATGCGGCGCTGGAACCCATTAACTGTACTGCGCAGGTGAACGAATGCGAAGCGTCGATTTGGGTATCCACGCAGATTCCGATGGCGGCGCGCAAGGCTGTGGCAAAGTTCCTCGGTCTGAAAGAAGACAACGTGCAGGTGCATCAGTGCCTGATCGGCGGCGGATTTGGCCGTCGACTCGAGGTTGACTATATCGTGCAAGCGGTGGCAATCGCGCGCCATGCCAACGGACGTCCCGTGCAGACAATCTGGCCACGCGCACAAGATACGACGCACGACTTCTATCGCCCCGCATGCGTGTCGCAATTCTCCGGGGCGCTCGATAAAGACGGCAAGCTGATTGCGTGGAAGAACCAGTCGGCCAGCCAGTCGATCAGTGCGCAAGCGCTGCCTCGAGCGTTCGGCATCCCAGCGTTGGTCGCAGAGATGTTCACCGACACCACGAACGCAGAAGGTGCGTTCGATCAGCCGTACGAATGCCCGAACATTGCGGTCACGCACAACACGGTGACGCTGCCGATACCCGTGGGTAACTGGCGCTCGGTTGGGCATTCGCTTCATGCGTTCTTTGTCGAGAGCTTCATCGACGAGATGGCGGTAGCCGCACACAAGGATCCCTTTCAGTTTCGGCTTGACATGCTGACGAAGCCGGAACACAAGCGACACGCCTATGTACTGCGAACACTCATGGATTTTTCCAGGTGGCAGAGCCGGCCGAAGGGTGATGGAACAACTGCCAGAGGCGTGGCAATGCACGAAGCCTTTGGCAGCGTGGTGGCGCAGGTTGCGGAGGTGGAGCGGCTTGGCGACACATTTCGGGTTACGCGAGTCCACTGCGTGATCGATTGCGGCGTCGCGATCAATCCGAATCTCGTCGAGCAACAAATGGAGAGCGGCATTATTTTCGGGCTTTCCGCCGCCTTGCATCAACGGATCAGCATCGTGAATGGCCAGGTTCAGCAGAAGTATTTTTCTGAATTTCCACTCGTCAATATGTCGACCTGTCCTGAGATTTGCACCAAAGTGCTTCAGTGTGGTACGGAACCACAAGGCGTTGGCGAAGCGGGTACGCCGCCCATTGCGCCTGCCGTAGCGAATGCGCTATTCGCACTCACAGGGAACCGGGTTCGGCACCTTCCACTTCTTGATCCGCCAGTGCCTTCCGGAGGTGATATATGGTGTCAGTCCGTATTAACGGAAAAACCGTTGTCATGCATTCTGCCCCAGAAACTCCGCTGCTCTGGGCACTCCGATGCGAACTCGAACCAAAACTGACGGGAACGAAATTCGGCTGCGGTATTGGCGTTTGCGGCGCCTGCACGGTCTTGATCGATAACATAGCTTTTCAGTCTTGCCAGATACCCATATGCGCCATCGACAAGGCGGAAGTCGTCACGATTGAAGGACTGGAGAGTCCGGAAGCTCGCGCGCTGAAGAAGGCATGGATCGAATGCGATGTCGTGCAGTGCGGCTATTGTCAAAGCGCGCAACTGGTTGCCGCAACGGCGTTGCTTTATTGTCATCGTCATCCGACCGACGGCGAAATCAACGATGCCATGCAGGGCATCGCATGCCGCTGCGGCGCGTTTCCCCGGATTCGCAGGGCAATCCACCAGGCGGCCGAGTCGCTGCGGCCGTAAGTGGACGCGTAAGAAGGCGCCGCGGATGAATCTCGCTGAATTACCGGCGCTCAAGCAGCCTGCGAAGTTGGCACATTACGGGGCAATCCACGAAGTACCTGGTCGCTGCGGCTGCAATTGGCCGGGCAAACAGGTTGTCCTGGTGTATCAACAACGAATATGCTGTGCGCATTGGCGTAAATGTTGGGGTTCTACCGATAGTTGGAGGGTGCAGCGCAAGAGATGCGCGCGGAGGCTTCTTGGCCGCATTGTCGACTCAGTCTGCATCGTTGACTCATCCTCTGCGTGGCTTTTGTGAGAATTGATTAATGAGAAGGATTCCAAACTAGTGAAACATAATTGACATTCGATCGGCGTCGCCTATATTCTCCTCACGGTCGGACAACGTATGTCGGTGACGCCAGTACACGAGCGGGCCAGACTGCACGCCATCGGGCTGCGGTATTGAGCGTTTCGAGAGTGCGGCCGGAGGGTGCCGGCCGCGCGCGCCACGGCACCTCGCTTTGCGGGAGCAACACTGAAGCCATCGCGCCTCGGGTTTCGCACCTTCAGGGGAGGCGCGTTAATGCGTTCACGATGCAGTTCACGAAGCGAACGACCTGTGCTGGCGAAGCAGCACCGTGTTTTGCAGCCCGCGCTAGTGGGTGCGCTAATGGTCGCTTCTTGCCTTTTGGCATGGAGAGCGGCGAATGCCGCTGGAACGTCTGCATTGGCTCCGGCGGCGTGCGCAGCGTCGAGCTGCCCGCCAGCGGCGACAAAGCCGGCGGCGTGCAAACAGGTTGCATCGACGGCTAACGCAACGTGTGAGGCTGATGCGACCGAGCTGGAGCATGCGATCAAACGCTATCCGGCTGCGTCGATCGCGCCAACGCTCGATAGGGATGCCCCGCCGGAGGGCGAGGTCGAAAAGGACGCTCCACCCGACGAAGCCAGGGCCACGAAAACGGCAGGCGGCGTGCGCCTGTTTCCGCGTAACGAACAGTGCTTCCCGACGGAGACGCGAAACATTTTCAGCGAGGTCGACAAGGTCGTCGTTGGCGACGACCCCAAGCCGCGACCAATGGACTGGTTCGACGGGCACACCGTTCCGAAGGGCGCTCGCTCAGCCATCATGGGGCAGAACACCTGGATGCTGTGGGGCGAGGGCAATGAAGCGTTTTGGGGCTGGGTCCAGGAGAACGGGTACGGCATCGCGGACTTTCTTGTCCTGCTGAATTCGAAGAACAGGGCACATCGTTTCAGGGACGGCGGGCTGATCAATCAGCCTGGCATGGTAGAGCGCGACGCGCCGATGACCGGGCTGGGTCTTTATATCGACGGACCCGACGGCGACAAGATCAAAATGCACGCGCCGGAGAATGACGTCGGCGCGGACGGAAAACCTGTCGAGCGTGTGACCATACCCAAGGACGCGGCGCACGATCACCAGACATTTTTCGAGGTCGGCGACCCCGCGCTGTATGACCAGGCAATCGCTCAACTCGGCGACGATGGCGTCGACCCGCTCGTCTACGGCTATCCTTCCGGCGTCGTGGGGCTGCGGCTATTTCCGAATCCGGACTTCTTTGGCAAGTCGCCGGCCGCGGAGAAAGCACGCGAGCACTGGAAGGAGCAGGTCGTCAGCGATAAGGGCGCGAGATACTACTCGACCGATCCCAAGGACGCCGACTTTCACGCGGACCCTTTGCTCGTACGGCCATTTCGCGTGAGCATGGCGTGCTCGTTCTGTCATGTCGGTCCGCATCCGCTCGTGTCGCCGCAAAGTACGGAGCATCCCGAGTGGGGGGAAATGTCGAGCATGATTGGTAACCAGTACTGGCTACCCTCGAACGCCTTCACGAACCTGAAGACGCCGGATAGTTTCCTCTGGCAGTTCGTCGCGAGCCAGCAGCCGGGAACCATCGACACGTCGCTAGTGGCCACGGACCACATCAACAATCCGAACACGATCAACGCGATTTTTGAAGTGAACGCGCGTCTTGAGCGCGCCGCCATCAACCCACCCGAGGAGCAAAGCAAGAGCAACCTCATGCTGCGGGGTATCGAGGATGCCCCCGTTTTCACGCTCGACCCGCGCCACACGCCACGCGTGTTGCTCGATGGCGCCGACAGCATCGGCATCGAAGGCGCGCTGTTGCGGGTGTATCTCAACATCGGCGCTTATTCGGAGCAATGGCGCATGGTGCAGAACACGATCGTCGGATTCAAGCCGCAGCGGCCGTTCGATATCGCGACCATCAAGGCCAAGTCGGTCTACTGGAATACGACTGAAGCCTTTCGCGTGCAAGAGCTGGAGGCCCTCTTTACTTACGTCACGCAATCCGGCGCCACGATAGCCCAGCCGATGAAGCTGGCCTCGACCGAGGAGGGGCTCGCGCGGATCAACGCCAACAAGGCAGATAGCGGCAAAGGCCGCGAGGTGTTCATCCGCAATTGCGCGATCTGCCATTCGAGCAGGCAGCCGCCAGATCTGCAAATCACATTTTCGCGCGAATGGCGCACCGCAAACGCGGACAGCCAGGGCGGAATTACGCTGCCCATGGACTTTGCCGACTGGGACGCATTCAAGCTGAGCAAGCCGTGGCTCGCCTATGTGGACCGGCTTCAGAAGTACATCGTGGCAGGGCCGGACGGAGGGCAGGACTTCTTCGAGAAAAATAACTATCTCTCGACGGATGTGCGCGTGCCAATCACCCTCGTCGGCAGCAATTCGCAGCGCGCAGTGGGCACCAATGGCATGCGCGGCCAGGTTTGGGACAACTTCTCTTCGGAAACGTACAAGTCCCTGCCTGCGGTGGGGCTGGTTCACTTCTTCAATCCGTTCAGCAAGACGAGCGCCGTCGACAAGTGGGGGAACAACGACGAATATGCGCCGCCTGGCGGCGGCCCGGGCTACTACCGGCCGGCCTCGCTCGTGAGCGTCTGGGCGACCGCACCATTGCTACATAACAATGCACTGGGCATATATAACCGCAAGCCGTCGGTGGAGGGCCGGCTCGAGGCGTACGACGACGCCATCGACAAGTTGCTCAACAATCGCAAGCGTGCTGTCATTGGCACGCTCGCGCATGGCGCGGCGCAGCGCGTGAACTTCTATCCCGCGCAAAAGGAGGAGTTCTGTCGCGACAACCCTGCTGACCAGAGCCTGGAATGCAGCGCGCTGCGCGGGGACTTTCGCCGGTCGTTCGCGGCGGCAGGCGTAGCCGATCAACCGGGCTTCAGGGACGTCGGTTTTATCTACAGGACGACGAAGGATTCATATATCGACTTTGCGCCGAGGTTCATCAAGCCGCTCATCACCGGCATAGTGGGCGAACACTTGACACCTTTCCTGTTCGTCTATGTGTGGCTGGTGCTGGCACTGATTGCCGTCGTGCTGATTTTCGTGGGGCAACCGCGCCTCGCAGGCGGCCTGCTCGCTTTGCTCGCGGCGGTGCTCGCGACGCTGCTGCACGTTTCGGGCGTGGCCGCGATCTACCCATGGCTATGGGTCATTCCTCTTGTCGTGTTGGGGCTTGCGGCCGCGTTCTTCCGCTTCCCCAATGCACGGCGTTGGGGGCGTGCGTTTTTCGCAGTGAGTGCCGTGGTCTTCGTCGTTATGGGCGGCGTGGGGAAGGCCTTCCTCGACGGCCGCCTGATTGGCATTAACGTCGGTCCCATTCCGCGCGGCACGCCGGTGAATCTCCTCATGAACATCAACCCCGACGCGCCCACGTTCGATCTCCTCAGTGCGGTGGCCGGGCTCACGCGCGGGGTGCTGCGGGTGCGTCGCGACGACCCGAAGGATGGCAGCTTCAAGGCGCTCGACGAATTCCAGCAGGAGGCCGGCCCGGCGCTGCTCAAAGCGAGCAAGTGTCCCGACTTCGTGCTGGACCGGGGTCACTGGTTCGGCGAGTCGCTTACCGACGACGAAAAGCGGCAATTGAAGGCTTTCCTCGAAACGCTCTGACTTGTCAATTTCGTCCACGGGAGGCGCGATGAACCCCGATGACCCGCTGTGGCAAGCCAGGAATCCGCAAACCACGCCCTTCGATTACGTGATCGTGGGATCGGGCGCGGGCGGTGGCCCGCTCGCCGCGCGGCTTGCGCTCAACGGGCGCCGCGTTCTGCTGATCGAGGCAGGCAACGACCCCGCCGTCGCGCAGCCCGATGCGCGGGCTCAGCCGATGACGCGGGGCGCTCCCGATCTCGCGCAGCAGCAGATGCGCCAGGTGTACGCGGTGCCCGCCTTCCATGCCAGCGCGACCGAAGACCCGGACATGAGCTGGGAATTCTCGGTGCGCCACTACACGAGTACGGCGCGACAGCAAGTCGATCCGAAATATGACGGCGCGAAGGACCCTTGCGCGGCAACGGATGGGCAAGGGCAGGGCGGCATCTTCTATCCGCGCGCGGCGGCTATTGGCGGTTGCACGTCGCACCACGCAATGATCATCATTCGCCCGAACGATGCCGATTGGGATCGTATTGCCGAATACACCGGCGACGATTCGTGGCGTTCGCAGAACATGCAGGGCTACTTCGCCAAGATCGAGAACTGTCTTTACTACTCGGTCTACCGGACCTTCGCTGGCAAAACGCTGGGGCTGCTGTTCAGGTTTCTGGAATGGACCGCACGCAAGCTCGATCCGCGCGGCCAGCTCGATCCCGGCGGCCACGGTTCCGCGGGCTGGCAAAAAACGAGTTTCATCGACCCATTCGTGATCGCCGCCATCGTTCGAGGCGACCGCACCTTTGTCGGCGTGCTCAAGGACGTGCTGTTCGCCTCGCTTGCGAATCGCAACGCGGCCTCGATGTTCGGCCGCGCGCTCGCCCGGTTTCAGATTCTGCAGTTCCTCGACCCCAATGTCCGCTCGCCGGACATCCAGAGCCGCGCCCACGTTTCGCTGATCTCGATCGGCACCGACGGCAAGCGCCGTTGCGGTCTGCGCGACCATCTGCTCAACGTCATGGCCGAATTCCCCGACCGGCTCGTGATCCTGAACCCCGCGCACGCTACGCGGATCGTGTTCGAGAAGAGCGAGAGCGGCGTGCCGCGCGCGATTGGCGTGGAAGTCCGCATCGGTCCTTACCTCTATGCGGCCAGCCCGAAGTACGCCGGCAAGGACGGGACGCCCGTCACGCAACAAGTGTTCGCCCGGCGCGAAGTGATTGTGTGCGGTGGCGCATTCAACACGCCGCAACTGCTCATGCTGAGCGGTATTGGCGACTCGGAGAATTTGAAGGGCAAAGTTGACGGACCGCGCGACCGCGACGGAGCGCTTCTCGGGCCGGTCGTGCATCTCCCGGGCGTCGGCCGCAATCTTCAGGACCGCTATGAAGTCAGCGTGATCAGCGAGGCGAGCGAGCCGTTTTCCACACTTGACGGCGTGACCTTCGACCCAGGCGACGCCAAAGACCCCATGCTGCGCCAGTGGCTCGCTGACCAGACTGGCCTTTACTCGACCAACGGCGGCGCGCTCGCGATGATGATGTCGTCCGCGAACGGCGCCTGTTTGCGCAGCGACCCGGATCTGTTCATCTTCGGGCTGCCGGTCGCGTTTCGGGGCTACTACTGGGACTATTCGCAGCAGTTGCTGTGCCGGAGCATGACGTCGAGCGAAAGGACGCGTAATTTATGGAGCTGGGTCATTCTCAAGGCTTACACGAACAACAACAACGGCACGGTTCGCTTGCTCAGTGGTGATCCGTTCCAGATGCCGGAAATCAACTTTCACTCGTTCGACGACACGATTGAGGGCGCGCAAGACTGCACGAGCGACGTGGATTCCCTGTGCGACGCGATCAAGCGCATCCGCGAGATCAATGGCCACGTTAGCGCGTTCAGCTGCGAGGTCCAGCCGGGCGTCGATAAACCCGATTGCTCGCCAACGCTGCGTCAGTGGATCAAGGACGAAGCGTGGGGGCATCACGCATGCGGCACCTGCCGGATTGGCTACGATCCGTGGTGCAAGAATCCACGTGACCTCCAGGACCGGTATGCCGTGGTGGACAGCAAGTTCCGCGTGCATGGGGTGGAGGGTCTGCGCATCGTCGACACATCGGTCTTTCCGACCATTCCGGGCTACTTCATCGTGACTCCTACCTTCATGATCAGCGAGAAGGCCGCCGACGTGCTGCTGGCCGACTCGGAGAACTATCCACGCGAGCTCGAGAGCGTCGAAGCGAAGGCGGTGCGCGAGCGCCGGGACTCTGCGCGGCCTGCATGGGAGGAGGCGGCCAATGCGGATCGCGCGCGATTGCCAGAGGACACGGTCGGCCTCGCGTTGTCGGGCGGCGGCGTGCGCAGCGCCACCTTCTGTCTAGGCGTTCTTCAGGCGCTCGCGAGCCGGCGACGCCTGCGCGATATCGACTTCATGTCCTCGGTTTCGGGGGGCGGCTATATAGCGTCATTTCTCGGCAAGCTGTTTACGGAGATGCCGGACCAGGATCGCCAGATACCCGCGGACCGCGTAGAACGCACGCTCACGAATCTGGGCTCGTCGACAATCCAGTGGCTGCGTTACAACGCGCAATATCTCGTGGGCGGCGGCCGTCACGACGTGTTGTTCGACGTCGTAGTCATCCTGCGCAACCTCGCGGCGGTGCATGTATGGATCGGTGCGCTGTTGTTTGGCGTGCTGGGCGCGCTGCACTGGTTCGCGCTCGACTGTTCGAAGGTCAGCGTCGTTTCGCTGGTGTGCGAGAGCGCGCCGCCGCAATGGTACGGCGTTACGCTGTCGGCCTGGTGGCGGCTGCCGCTGTGGTTCCTCGTGATCGGCATGTTGCCGCCCTCCATCGGCTACTGGCTCACCATGAGGCGGCGCCCGAAATGGGACTGGCGCTTGTGGTTGCCCTTCGCAGTGTGGCTCGTGATGATCGGGTGCGCGATCTATGGACTGACGCTGCCCGACATCGGAGGCTGGAGCGCCCTCGCGCTCGGTGTGCTTCTGCTCGCGTGGTTCGAGCAGCAGGCGGCCGGATTGCTAGTCGCCAAACCCGTGTCATCCGGCGCGAGTGCGCCGCCGCTTGATCCCGGGACGGCGCAGCCCGAGGGCGGAACCATCGTGATACGCAACCGGCTGACCCGGCTGCTCGGCGTGGCGCTGTTCGGTTTCGTCGTGACCGCGCTATTCGTGGTGGTCGATACGCTCGCGCAATTCCTTCCGGCACGCGGGTTTCGTGCGATGACCTGGTCCCTTGCTGGTGTCGCGCCCGTTTTGGTGCTGCTACGGGGGATCGCGGCGAGCGTGTTGAAGCGTCAGGCGAAAACGGCCACGACGCCAGCGCCAGAAGCGGGAAAGACTCTCGGGAGCGGCCTCGTGAAAGAGGTGCTGCTTGCGCTCTTCGCCTTTGCGCTGGCTTTCGTGCTGTTCCTGTTCCTCGATGTGCTCGTCTATCTGGTCTTCGGCCTCGATCCGACGACTGCGCGTTACTGCGTGATTGCCGCGTTGCTCATTTCGGCGGTGAAGGGCCGCGTGCTGCTCTTTCTCAACTTGTCCTCCCTGCAGCAGAGCTACGCGCAGAAGCTCGTGCGGACCTATCTGGGCGCGTCCAACGATGCCCGCGTGAATCCGCCAGGCACCAGCAAGCCTGTTCCGGTGGGTGTGAGCGATCTCGGCGACGACGTCATGTTCGACGATTACCATCCTGAAAGACATGGTGGCCCGCTGCATTTGGTCTGCTCGTGCCTGAATAACACGGTCGACCCGCTCTCCGGCAATCAATTGCGCGACGACAAGGGCATGCCGATGTGTGTCGGGCCCGCCGGCATCAGCGCGGGCAGGCGCTTTCACGCCCTCTGGGGCGCGCGCGACGCGACGACTTCCGTGCGCTTGGCGCCTGTCACCGCGGTCCGAGTGGAGCCCGATCCCAACGCGTTTCACGCCTTCGTAAAATCCAGCGGCGCGCAGGTCGATGTCGAGCGGCTCAGCCTTGGCCAGTGGATGGCGATTTCGGGCGCCGCCGCATCGACCGGTCTTGGCCGCAACACGAAGCTCGCGGAATCGCTGCTGCTTGGCCTGTTGAATGTCCGGATCGGTTACTGGTGGAACAGCGGTATTCCAGCAGGCGGGCGACCGGGACAATATCGGCGCGGGGGCTGGCGCGTGATCAAGTCACTGCCCTCGATCATCTTCACACTGCAGGCCAAGCTGCTTGACGAATGGCGTGCCTATTTCGAGGGGCCTTCCGCGAAGCTGTGGTATTTGAGCGATGGCGGCCACTTCGACAACACGGGCATCTACGAGCTGATCCGCCGCAGACTGCCCTTCATCGTCGCTGTCGACGCGGCCGCGGACCCGGATTACCGCTGTGAATCGCTCGCACTGCTGACGAGGCAGGTGCGCTACGACTTCTGCGCGAAGATCACCTGGCTCGATCCGCACCCCTTGCGCGCGAGTCATCAGTCAGGCGATGCCGGATGGAGTGCCTTTGAGCGCGGGGCAAAAGAGCCGCACGTGCCAGACTGGGTCAAGGCATCGTTTGATCCAGAAGCCATTGGAGCGTTTTCCGAGCTGAAGCGCGATGGATCTCGTGGCGCCGCGCTCGCCTGTATCACCTATTCCAACGAGCCCGACCGCCCAAGCTGGGTGTTGTACATCAAGCCGAGCGTTGGCATCGGCGCGCCCACCGATGTGAGCACCTATGCAAAAAACTACAGTGATTTTCCCCAGCAAACCACTGCGGACCAGTTCTTTACCGATAGCCAGTGGGAAGCGTATCGCGAGTTGGGCTATTGCGCGGGCATGAACGTTTTCACCACCCGACCCTGAAATCGACACGAACGCCAGGAGTTCACTCATGGCTGACTACAACGATCCGAGTGCGGTCAACACGATTTTCCCCGTCATCAATATGAGCGCCGCCGATCGTGACGACCTGTTCGGATTGAGCGCGTCACGGGCGGCGGCCGGTGCTCGACCATCGTGTTTCTTCGAACGGCGGCCCAGGAATGACCCGGTCTGGGCCGGGGGCAGTGGGGAAATCAGGATGTCTCCCGCCCCCGAAATGCGTGGTTGTGCCGCCTCGCCCCCGCTCGAGCAATCGCACAAAAAACGGGCTGGACCTTGGCGCGTCTCTTCAACGCGGTGCTCGACCTGTCGAAGCTCGAATCTGGGCACGTCAATCCGAGCTATACGAGCGTCGACCTGAGCCGCGTGACCGAGGAGACGGTCGCGCAACTCGCGTCGTTCGCGGCGAGTCGCGGCGTTGTGCTGCGCTATGCCACGGCGCTGCAAAGACCCGCATGGGTGCGCACCGACGCCGACTGGATTCCCCGCGTGTTGAGCAACCTCATCGCGAATGGAATCAAATATTCGGATCCGTCGAAATCGGGTCGCTGTGCAGTGATTGTGGGTTTGGTACGCATGTGGAACTATGTGCAGCTAAACGTTCTCGATAACGGCATAGGAGTCGCGCCGGAGCATTGGGAGGCGATCTTTCAGCCGTTCGTGCAGATCAGAAACCCGGAGCGGGAGCGCGGGAAAGGGCTTGGACTCGGTTTGTCGATCGTGAATGCGGTGATGTCATAGCTCGAGGGACACCATCTCGGAGCGAAGTCGATCGAGGCGAATTAGACCGCTGGAGCGTTCGCGACGGTGGGAATCTCAACGCCGCGACGCGCCATTTCCACGATCAGGAAGGTGCGCCGCGATACGTTGAAGCGGCTCAGCAGATAGCTGATGTACTCCTTCGCGGTGTTCTCTGTGATATCCATCTTTCGCGCGATGGCCTTGTTTGACATGCCTTGCAGGAGAAAAACCAAGGCTTGCCCGAGGCGCGGCGGCAGGTTCAGCGAGTCGATCGGAATGCCCTTGCTTGGGCCCGGTGACTGCGGGGTATGGCCGCCTTTGCCGAGCACGCTGTTCGGCAGAAAAACCCGTCCATTCAGGATCGTCTGCAGCGCTTCCCTGAACACCGCGCCGCCTTTCTCGCTGGCCTTCGAGATGAAGCCGCCGGCGCCATTCTTGATGCACTCCAGCACGGTCTCGCGGTCGTCCTGCGCGGACAGCATGACCACACGCGCAGCACGCTCGTTCTCCTGCAGCCAGCGCAGCAGGTCTAGCCCGGTGTGATCGCCCCCGATCTGGTAGTCGAGAAACACCAGGTCGTAAGCCTTGTTCTGCAGTTGCTCGACAGCGGCAGCATATGAGCCGGCCTCGTCGATGTCGAGCGTCGGTTCTGAGGTCAGAATCTGGCTCTTCATCGCGATTCGTGTCAAACCTTCGTCCTCTACAAGCAGTACGTGGCGGAAATACAGGTTGTCCATGGGCGCCTCTCCAGTCGATTGCATCGTATCCGTATCCCTCCAGGTTGCTATCCCCCCAAATCGAGGGACGTTTCTGCGGCCACCTTCTGGAGGCGTTTTTCCCCCGCCATGGCCGGTTTTGCGCGAGTCCCGGGACGCGCAGGATGGAGTCGCTGCAGTTCGGGCGATGAGGGACACCATCATGCGCACGCCACATCTCGACTTGAAAGGTTTGCCGAACACTTTCCGCTTCGCGTCGGATGACGAAACTCGCTCACGCTCGTGCGAGCCGGAGCGAGAACCAGCAACGCAGCGGCGGCGCGCGCGATTTGCGCGGACGCAACCCCTTTCACTCACGACGATACTGGACGGACCGTCATTCGCAACTGCATGGAGATGCTCGACGGAAATTGCTGAACGTCAATGTGCTCCCTGCCCAGCGGGGAGACGCGCTGCAGTTCCTCGAAGACCTGCCCGAAGGCGTCACCTTCGGCGACATCTGGTTCAACGGATGGGACCAGATGAAGGCGATCTGCCTCGAACCGATGGGCGTCAAGGAGGGCATCCGCCTATCGGAGCTCCTGAAGAAGAATCACAAGGCAACTTGGAATAAGGCGGCCGACGGCAACGCCATCGCGCTCGAGGCTGACGGTAGCGTCGTCACGAATTCGATGATCGACGGAGGCATGACAAGGAGTCAGTGGCCCGCGTGCTCCATGACGGCAAGGGCGCTAAGACACTCATCTTCAACTACCGCACAAGCTTCAATGATGTCTGGGACGACGAAGACCTCATAGAGGAGTTTGGGTATGAGGTCGTCTACGGCGACGGTCACTCGCCTGTCGTTGTAACACTGAGCGCTATGTTCGTCGTCAGGAGGAACTGCAGGTTCAATAGGAGGCTGGTCGAGGTGGATTTTCAGTCCTCCGAGTTTCAATTATGAATCGTCGTATTGTGATAATTAAACTTATCACAATATTGTTATTTAGCAGCACACTCCTACAGAAAACGCGACCGATACGACCCGCACTCGTACACGAATTGGCAGGCCGCTTCGAACGCGTCGCCTTCGTTTCTGGCGCGCACCTGATCTGGCTGACAATCGCTATTGGCCGCGATCTCCAGATGGTCGCGGGATCAGATCTGCAGCCGCTCGAGCACTTCAAGGAAGAGCAGCACGGCAATGAGGATGCCGATCCATCTTACGGTTAGTCTCAGATTGAGGAGCGTCGGCCCCAGGGCACTCACGGCATCCGCGACGAGCTTCGCCGCGACCGCCTCGTCGCCACGCGTCGAGGAGCCATGCAATGAGGCAGTCGCAAAGTCGATCCGAAGGTGGGTGACAAAGCCAGTTGCGATATTCGGCCATTCAATCGCGTCGTCGCTTTCGTTGGGCCGGAGAAAGAGCCGAGGTTGGCGTGCAGGGTTGGCCGCCGGATTCTCGGCCGTGTAGACATGCCGCATCGCCAGCCCCAACTCTACCGCGCCAAGCTGGCCTTCCGAGATTGCCTGCGCAAGCACCTGGAGACAGGCGGGGGGAATGTGGCAGGCGAGCCACCACTGTTCGGGTTCCCCGGTCTCGTCATCGGCGGAATTGAAGCCCAGTCGGGCAGTGCCGAGCGCCACATCGGACAACGAGTTACCCAGTTCGTCTTCCAGAGCGCGCAATCCAAGCCGGTCAGCGGTGCTGACGTCGCGGGCTTCAAAGGACACGTGGAGCACGCGTGTCGCTTGCTGAGGTGCGCCAATGATCGAGAGTTCCTGGCCGTCCAGGTGTGCCACTCCGTGTAGCGATGTGGACAGTATCGGTTGCCGGTCTCCATCCAGGGGCTCGACGAGTTGTTGCGCCACCTGAAGCTGCTCCAGCTTCAACCACATCGACATGGCGGGGTAATACGTCCGCTTCTCGTTTTCGCTCTCAACAATTTCAAGGGTGTGATCTTTCCGCTCAACGAGATTCACCACGGCCCTTTTTGCCAGGAAATCCATGACCCGCCCCCACCGCTAAGTACGCCAAGTCCCTCGCCGGTAGAAACCAGGAGGGGAGTGCCGTCCGTTTGACCGCGTGATCGAGAAGCATCTGCGGCTTTCGCATTTGCGCGCAGGACGTGAGTACGCGCGATTGTACTCATCCGAAAGTTTGTCGCTATATGCCAAAGAGCACATAAGAACGACGTTTCAATCCTCAGACTTATTCGGCGAGAAAACCGGATCAACGTCGAGACTCAACGAAGCACTGTTGCCAGTGAAATATAAATGAAAGCAATACCGCCGTCCTCCGCGCTGCTTTTCCATACCGGAATCGCTGCATGACACGTTGCTTGTGTTGGCTAGAACACACTCGATCGTCGTCCGGAGCGCGACCGCACAACGCGCTGGGTTTGCCCTACTGCAAGTGTAGGGAGGTAACCCATCGCAGGCCCCGCTGCCCATATCCAAAATCCAGATACGTGTCAGTGTGCGGTTGCATGAGCCCGCATTGGCAGTAGAGCGCGCAGTACAGCGCGTAACGCGCTGGTTGACCCCAAGGACGGAGGTCATATGTTCAGCATCCGTATGTGTCGCAATAGCGTGGCAGCCCTGCTGTGCATGATGTTTGCGATTCCCTCATTCTCCCAGTCGTTCATGGTTCAATGCCCGCCGACCACGCCGTCCCATCCGACGGCGCTTGCGGCGGGCGCCGGCGAACCGCCGTACACGGGACCGTCCTTCACGGGCCAGACCTCGGCATCGACGGGTGTCGTCAACGGTGCGATCAAGTGCCAGCAGATCTCAGGGGGCGACGGTTACGCGACGATGGCCAATGGCGTGCAGACCTATCTGTTCGCTTTCGGGCCGCTGTCCGGCCTCGCCGACATCAAGGCGGGCCTGCCCGGCACGGAGTTCGCCTCGGTGTTCAATACCGTCGGCGACCCCAGAACGGATCAGACCTATAACGGCGCGGTCGGTCTCACGCCCGATCCGGAATCCGTTCCGCCTGGCCAGCTCACCGGCCATGTCGACCCGCGGCCGATCATGGACATCGGCGTGATGAACGGCAACGAACCCGCACCGATGATGGCGATCGACGAGGACGACGAGTTCTTCCTCACACTGACCAACGTCGGAATGATCATGCGGCCCGACCTGTTCGAGAAGCATACGGTGCACTTTCACGGCTATCCGAATGCCTCGTCGTTCTATGACGGTGTGCCGGATGCGTCGGTCGCGATCAACATCGGCGCGAGCTTCACGTACTACTACCTCGCGCCGGATGCGGGCACCTACTTCTGGCACTGCCACATCACGCCGCCGGAGCACCTGCAGATGGGCATGGTCGGCCAGATCTTCGTGCGGCCGCGCCAGAACCGGGTGCCCGCAGGCCAGTCGCTGTACCAGTCGCTGGTGTTGCAGCAACAGGATCTACGCACGCGGTGCGGCACCGACATTCTGTGCACGACGCCGCTGCCGCCGCAGAACGGCGTGCTGCATGCGAACAACCTGAGCGGGACGCCCACGCTCTACGCCTACAACGACGGTGATGGCTCAACCGCCTACGACGTCGAGTATCCGGTGCAGATTCATGGCTTTGATCCGAACTTCCACTTCGTAGGTATGACTTTCAATCCGGAACCGTTCACCGACATGAAAGACAAGTTCTTCATGCTGAATGGCCGCAGCTATCCCGACACAGTGAATCCGGGTCCGCTTTCGACACCTGCGTCGGACGGCGTGCCGCGTTTCTCGCAGCCGCTGCCTTCGCTGATCAATATCCCCGTCGGCGGCAAGGTGCTGCTGAGAATCTCCGATCTCGACGTTACCGAATATCAGACGCTCGCCTCGCTCGGCATTCCGATGCACGTGGTTGCTGTCAATGCGCGGCTGCTGCGCGACATGGCCGGCAACGACATGACCTACTACACGAACTCGATCACGCTCGGTGGCGGGGAATCGCTCGATCTGATCCTCGATGCCAGCGACACGACGAAGTATCAGTCAGGGCAGGTCTTCTACCTGTACACGCCGAATCTGGATCATCTGGCAAACGATCAGGAGAACTTCGGAGGCCTGATGACCGAGGTGCACATCTGCAGGTCGGTGGACCCCAGGACGAAGGTCTGCACGCTATGAGACGCCTCTTGCACTCGATAAGAACAGTTCACGGCTGATCTGCCATGGACTCGGCCAGAAAGTCCTGCACTTAGGAGAAGAGCCGTGGGACACATCACTTACCGCTTAGGAACCGCGACCCTCGCGCGCCTCGGACGGCTTGCACGGTTCGGCGCGGCGGCGCTCGCTGCGCTCTTCTACATGCAGGTGCATGCGGCCGCGCCTGGCATCACGGGCACGCATTTCGATCTGCGCGCCGAGGCGAGCCGCATCACCCAGCCGGACGGCAATAGCGTCTATTCGTGGGGCTACGGCTGCAATACCGCGCCGGCCGGATTTTCGCCGCCCAACATTGCCGGTGCGAACTGTCCCACCATGCAGATTCCCGGCCCGACGCTGATCGTCAACCAGGGCGATATCGTCACGGTGACGCTCACCAACAATCTGCCGGCGGCAGCGGGCAACACGTCGATTCTCTTTCCCGGCTTCGATGTCTGCATGGGTACCATCGACCCGACAACGAAGGTTTGCTCCGGCACGCCAACCGGCGTGCAGGGGCTGCTCACGCGCGAGGCGTCCCATAGCGTCACGGTCACCTACAGCTTCGTCGCCGCCACACCCGGCACGCATGCCTACTACAGCGGCACGCAGGGCGACCTGCAGATCGAGATGGGCCTGTACGGCGCGGTCATCGTGTTGCCGACTTCGTCGCCCGGCACGATTGCCGTGCCGACCGGCTGCAACCCGATCCAGGGGACGCGCAAGCTGCTGGACGGTCAGCCCGATTTCCGCAACGCCGCCGCGGCCTACAACCATAGCGCAGCGTGTTACGACCGTGAGTATCTTTTTCAGTTCTCCGAAGTGGATCCGCGCATTCATGCACAGGCGGAACAGCAGGCCGGCAATGCGTGCACGAATCCGACCGGCTGCATGACCGTGGAAACGGAGCCTTATCACCCGGCGTACTTCATGGTGAACGGGCGCTCGATGCCGGATGACATGGACCCGAACTACGCGGCGCAGTATCCGAATCAGCCGTACAACGGCAACCCGCACATGCACCCCGGTGAGCTGGTCCTGCTGCGCATTATCGGCACGGGCCGCTGGCAGCATCCGTTCCATGAGCACGGCAATCACGTGCGCGTGCTCGCCCGCGACGGCAACATGCTGCTTGCGAAGACGGATCCGACCAAGGTCGCCGGCCCGCTGCTGTTCACGACCACCACGACGCCGGGACTTGCGATGGACGGGATCTTCTACTGGACGGGCAAGGGTCTGAACTGGGACGTGTACGGGCATTACCCCGGCGACGGCAGCGTTTGCATCCCGGATGCAAACGGCTACTACACGCAGGATCCGACAGCGCCGAACTACTACGAGTGGTGCGCGGATCACAACAAGGCGCTCGAAGCGCATCCGTTCGGCAAGGTGGGGAGCGGCGGCCCGGTCACGCTGCCGGACTCGCACGTGCTGACCAACGGCTTCTGGTACGGCGGCAGCCCTTATCTGGGACCGGACGCGACCATACGCGCGACATCGCCCACCGGCACGACGCCGCCAAGCGGCACGGTGGTGAATCCGCCGCAAACGGAAGCCGGCTTTGCATTCATGTGGCACTCGCATAACGAGCGCGAGATCACCACGAACAACATCTTCCCTGGCGGAATGATGATGATGATGCTCGTTGATCCGCAAGCGTTCCTGATCGACGAATCGAATTAGAGGCGGGGAGAACGGCGATGAGATCCACCACACTCAAGGCAAACCTGTTAGGTATGCTTAAGGTATCGATTGCGGCTTTCGTAATGCTGGGCGCGAGCGAGATGGCATTCGCCCAGGCGAGCGTCAATCTGACTGCGAAGGCCACCACTGCCGTGATGCCTGATGGACAGAGCGTGCCGATGTGGGGCTACACGTGCTCGTCGGCCGCTGTTGCGCCCGCCGCGTGCGCGGCCGCGAACCCAGGCGCGGGAGCGAACTGGTCGCCAGTGGTGATCACGGTGCCGCCAGGGCAGCTCACGATCAATCTGACCAACAGCCTGCCGGGCTCCGTGCCGACCTCGCTTGTGATAGTCGGGCAACTGGGCGGCGGTCTGGGCACGACAGCGACGAGCATGCCGAGCCCGACGCACCCCACGCAGACCGCGACCACGTGGCCAACCGCCGCCGCCGCGCCCGGCGGGGCGACCTTTACGCCGCCAAACCAGGCGGCCCGCGTGCAGTCGTTCGCGACTGAAGTCGCACACGGAAGCACCACAGCGCTCTCGTGGAACAACCTGAATCCTGGTACCTACCTGATCGAGTCGGGCACGCATCCGTCGATCCAGGGGCCGATGGGGCTGTACGGCGTCCTGGTGGTGAGAACGCCGGCCAATGGCACGACGCCGGCGCAAGCGTATCCGGGTATCAGCTACGACACAGACGTGCCGCTCGTACTGAGCGAAATCGATCCGGTGCAGAACACCGCGGTCGCGGCGGCCGTGACGACCGCGGGCTTTAGCGAAACCCTGGCCTGGTCCGGCCAGCCGGGCGGCTGCGGCGATTCGAAGTCGACCGCGTTCGGCACCTGCTATCCGCCCACGGTGAACTACGATCCGCGTTACTACCTCATCAACGGTGTCTCGTTCGACCGCACCAATCCGGGCGCTTCGACGTTCGCCGCGACGAGCGCCGCGACCACGGGGCCGGTGATGCTTCGCTTTGTCAATGCGGGCCTGCGCATGCACGTGCCGGCGGTGGTCGGTGCGCAAACCGGCACCTCGCCGATTTCCGGCTTCGCGCTGATCGCCGAGGACGGCAACGTGCTGCCCGGCAATCCGCGGATTCAGTCGGAAGTATTCATGGCGGCTGGCAAGACTTACGACGCGCTGGTCAATATGCCGCCGGCAAGCGCTTCCGCGCTGCCGGTGTTCGATCGCGAGTTGAGCCTGTCGACGAATAATGCGCGCGATGGCGGTATGCAGGGCTACATCAGCGTGAACAACGCTGCCGCGGCGACACAGGCAGCCGTGGCCAACGCGACGGTTACCGGTTCCACGTACTTCTTCGTTCCCGGCAAAACGCTGACGGTGTCCGACCCGGCGAGAGGCGTGGCAGCGAAGGACGCGAATGTCTACGGTGTGCAGGTGAAGACCCCGCCGACTGGCGGCGCGCTCACGCTGAACCCCGACGGCACGTTCGTGTACACGCCGAACCAAGGCACGACGGCTGACAGCTTCCAGTACCAGGCGAACGGCAACCCGAACACCGCCGCGACGGTGACGCTCACGGCGTGCACGTCGGGCAACGGGTGCCTGTCCGGGCCGCCCACGGCCGGCAATGCCGCCTATACGAGCAACATCGCCTCGCGTCTGCAGATCGCGGAGCCCGGTGTGCTCACGTACGCCAGCGATCCGAATGGATTGCAGCTAACCGCGACGCTGGTCGGCACCCCGACGGGCGGCTCCGTTACGCTGAATCCGGACGGCTCGTTCACGGCGAGCCCGGCGACCGCGCCGACGGGCAGCGCTGCGTCCGCCAGCGTGACGTTCAAGTACCAGGCGGTGAATGCGCAGAACACGGCGAGCAATACGGCGACCGTGACGGTGACGTTCAAGGGCGGCAGCGGACTCGTCGTCAACGTGCTGGATGCGCCAAGCACGCAACCCGGCAAGACGCCGGTGAAGATCAGCGACTACCGCTGGATCATCGAGGAAGACAGAACGTTCCAGATCGATCCGGCCTGCCAGGTGAACTCATCCACGCGTCCGGCCACGTGTCCGCCGCTGCCGGTGCCGAGTCTCGGTGCGAACTTCCACACGAGCTACATGCCCGTGGTGGCGGCGGGCTGTGTCGGCGTCGCCGCGTGCGAATCAGGCCAGACGGTCTACGATCCGGCGAGCCAGACCCACAAACCGGCTGTGTGCGACGTCGGCAACGGCGTGTGCCGGACAACGGCGGCGCAACAGGTGCCGGTGGATCCGTCGCAGGTGGCGCTCGATCCGAAGAAGCGCTATTACATTTCGATCCTGCCGGGCAATGCCTACAACTCGTTCACGAACGGCGGCGGCGCGCCGCAGCCGGTCGATCCGGCCAACCCCTCGGGTCCGCAGCGGCAGTTCGACATTTCCAAAGACTGTCCGACCGTCGCGAACTTCGCGCCGGGCACGGGCAAGTGCGGCAACGGCATGGGCGGCGCCCCGATCTCGGCGGGTCAGACCTCGGTCAATGTGTTGCTGGAGGAGTCGCCATTCCCGACAGCAAAGGTTTCCGTGTTCGTGTTCGAGGACGACGCACCGCTGAACGGCGAAGTGGATGTGAGCGGCGGCACCGACACGTTCGGCTCGGCCCGCGAGCCGGGACTCGGCGGCTTCGAGATCAAGCTGTGGGACGACGCCGGCGGCAGCGGCAGCCCGACCGGACAGATGACCTACGACATGTTCAACATGCCGCTGTCCAATTCGCTGGCGGGTACGATCGATCCGGTCACCAATCTCAACGCGTGCCCGATTTCGACGAACCCGGACGGCCTTGTCGGCATGATCCCGACCTGCCCGAAATATGAGTCGGACGGCAAAACGCTGTCGCCGCTCGTCGGCCAGGCCATCGTCGCCAACCTGATGCCGGGCAGGTACGGCATCATCGCGACGCCGGCGGCCGACCGCATCGCGCGCGGCGAGGAGTGGCTGCAGACGAACACGCTGGACGGACAGAAGGCCCACGACTCATTCATCAAGATCGGCGGCCCGGCGTACTTCCAGGAGTTCGGGCCGGCGGGTTTCCACGTGTCGATTGGCTTTGCGAACCCGAAAATCGTCAACGCACGGCTGCCATTGCTGTGCGCCACCTCGACCTGCAACAACGGGCTCAAGGGCCGGGTGACGAACCTGCACTACAGCCGTCCGCCTGACGAGCACCTGTACGGCAGCCAGTCGCGCAAGCCATTGAGCTTTACGCAGTGCTACGTGAGCGTAGGCGATCCGGACGGCGAAGATTACGCGCTCACCAAGTGCAACGCGGACGGCACGTTCAGCTTCACGGGCCTGCCTGCCGGCATTACCCGCATCACGGTATTCGACCAGTGGAACGACCAGATCGTCGACGGGCTCGCATCTGCCGTCACGCTCGGAGGCGGCGCGACAACGGACGCCGGCGATATTGCGGTGCTGCAGTGGCAGACGAATCTCTATACGCGCACGTTCCTCGACACGAACGGCAACGGCGTAGGGGATCCGAGCAAGCCAGGTCTCGCGCTGCTGCCGACCAACATCCGCTTCCGCGACGGCAGCTATTCGGATTTCAACAACACGGACATGAACGGCTATGCGTCGTTCAACGAAGAGTTCCCGTTGTTCAACTGGTATGTCGTTGATACCGACCTGACCCGCTTCAAGCAGACTGGCGTGCACGTCGTCTACGACGCGGGCGGTCCGCCCGACGGTACGCCGGGCGGCGGCAAGTCGACCATTGCCGCGAACTTCGCGAACACGCAGGAATCGATCCATCTGCCTACGAACCTGCGGGTGCCGGGCGCGGTGTACTGCAACGACGCGGACTGCAACGACCGCTCGGGCTCGAATCCTTCGACCGGCCGCGTCGATCCGCCGTGGGTGACCACGATGGGCTGGCAGGGTTTCTCGGGCCAGAGCTCGTTCATCGAGTTCGGCAAGACGCAGTACGCGGCGAACGAGAATGGCGGCATCCGGGGCGAAGTCGTCTACGCTTCGACGCGCCCGTTCGACGACCCCGCATTGCTGGTTCACACGAAGTGGACGCCCGACGTACCGAACGTCACGGTGAACCTGTACCAGGAAGGCGTCGCGGCGGACGGTTCCACGAGCCTGAAGCTCGTCGACTCGACGAAGACCGCGAGCTGGGACGACTGGTCCCAGGGCTTCCGTTCGGACGGCGTGCCGAACATGAACTGCCCGGGCCAGAGCACCACCGATCCGTACTTCTTCACGCTGCAGAACACCAAAAACTGGCTCGATCCGCAGCAGCGTGCGCTGCCGAATAATTCGCAGTTCAAGTGCTATGACGGCATGCACGTGTTCAACCAGGTGCAGCCGGCGCCGTACGATGGCATGTATCAGTTCCCGAGCGTGACGAGCCGCGATCCGCATAGTGGCCTGCCAACCGGCAGCAACTGCACGATCTGCCAGGCGAATCCCACGAAGGACGGCACGCAGATGCTGCCGCCCGGCAAGTATGTGGTCGAGATCATCGTGCCGCCGGGCTACGAACTGGTGAAGGAGGAGGACAAGAACATCCTGATCGGCGATAACTACATCGCACCGGTCACGCAGCAGTTCGGCGGGATCGGCGACATCTTCATCCTGCCCGATCAGGCCGCGATGAATTCCACTTACAACCCGAACAACGCGCAGAATCCGACCACGAATCTCGGCTCGACCCCGCACGCCGAAGGCGATACCGGGTCCATCGAACGCTTCTGGCCGTGTGTTGGAGAGCTGCGGATCGTGCCGGACTACATCAGCCTGTTCCCGGGCTCGCAGGAAGTCTCGCCGTTCGCGGGGGCTTCGAGGAATCTGTGCGACCGCAAGGAGGTGGAGCTTACCGATCAAAGCGCGGTGCAGGCGAAGTTCTGGATCTTCAGCTCGACACACGTTGCCGCGCACTACACCGGCTTCATGCTGGACGACTTCTCTTCGGAGTTCGATCCGTATTCGCCGCAGTTCGGCGAAAAGTTTGCTGTGCCGAACGTACCGGTGTCGTTCAAGGACTTCGCGGGCAACGAAATCTCGCGCACCTATTCGGACCAGTGGGGCATCTTCAACGGGCTGACCTATTCGACCTGGCAAGTCAATCCGCCGAACCCGACGGGCTACGCGCCGACGATGATGGTCGCCTGCATGAACGACCCGTACATGCCCGACCCGGCGCACTCTGGCCAGACCATCAAGGACCCGCTCTACAACCCGGCATACAGCCAGTTCTGCTACGAGATTCCGTTCATGCCCGGACAGACGCAGTACATGGATACGCCAGTGGTGCCCGTTTCGGCCTTCGCGGACGGATATAACCAGGTCGACTGCGCCTATCCGGACGGCACGCCGGGCATTGCGAGCGTGACCGGCGACGCGATTGCCGGCAACACGTCCGCGGGCAGCAACGGCGGCGCGGGCCCGTGGGTCAGTTCACCTTTGAAGACGCTGACGATCACGTCGGTCGGCACGCAGCAGGTGCCCAACCATGCGTACACCGGTCCGAGCGCCACCAAAGCGCCGTTCAACCAGAAGTTCATCACGCGCAACTACGGCTTCGGCGCGCAACGCGGTGTCGTGACGATCGCGGGCATCCCGGCGCCGGTCACGTCCTGGAGCGACGCGAAGATCACGGTGATCGTGCCGCCTTTGCTCGGTCCTGATGCGGCCTGCACGATCCAGCAGCGCGGGGTGACGACGCCTACCCAGTGCGGCCAGCTCGTCGTCACCGCGGCCAATGGAGAGCGCTCGATCGACGCGGTCACGGTGACGGTCGGCGGCAAGGCGCCTACCTTCGTGGGCGGCGAGAACACCGCGGGCAACGCGATCCAGACCGCGATCGACCACGCAACCGCGGGCGACATGATCGTCGTCGGCCCGGGCACCTACAAGGAGATGCTCCTCATGTGGAAGCCGGTGCGGCTGCAAGGCGTGGGCGCCACAGCCGTCACGATCGACGCGAACCCGCATCCGTCGGGCAAGCTCGACCCGTGGCGCAGGCAGGTCGGGTGCCTGTTCGGCGATGCGCTGAACGGCGGCCTGATCTCGGCGGGCAATCCGTACGATCCGACCGGCGCGTACAGTTGCCTCGCCTCGATGCAGCGCAAGATCGACGGGATCCCATTCGAGCCGACTTCGGGCTGGGATTTCAACCTCAACGGCAACCTTGCGGAGACGCTGATCGAGCCGACGCTGATGGGCGCGTACGAAGGCGCGGCAATTACCGTGCTCGGCAAGGGCGTGAAGGACGTGCTGGTGGGCGGCGTGCTGACACAGGACCAGAACTGCGTCGCGAACGGTATCTGCACGCCGCTCACCAACAGCGCCGCGGATTGCAATACCTATCAGAGCAACTTCCTGTGCAACCCGTCGCGCATCGACGGCATGTCGTTCACGAACAGCTCGCAAGGCGGCGGCGGTATCTATCTGCACGGCTGGAACCACTACACGGAGGTATCGAACAATCGCGTCTTCTCGAACGCAGGCACGCTCACGGGCGGCATCATCGTCGGCCAGGTTGAAGTGCCCGACGGCACTATCGCGGCGGATAACGTGACCCAGCTGGCGTTCCAGTACAACGTCCACGTCAACGTGCATAACAACCAGGTCACGTCGAATGCTTCGTACGGCGACGAGATCAATTCGACCACGCCGTCTTCGGCCGGTGGGGTGACGTTCTGCTCGGGCGCCGACTACTACAAGTTCAACTACAACTGGGTCTGCGGCAACATCAGCAGCGGCGATGGCGGCGGTGTCGCGCACTTCGGCTTCAGCTACAACGGCGACCTGTCGCACAACTGGATCCTGTTCAATCAGAGCAACAACCCGACGTTGCCGACGTACGGCGGCGGGCTGATCGTTCAGGGTGTGCCGCCGGACGGCACCTTCTGCGAGAACGCCACCACGGACGTCGACTGCGCGCCGCAGCTTTCGGACGGCGCGGGCCCGGGCATCACGATCGACGGCAACCTGATCGTCGGCAATACGGCGGAAAGCGGCAAGGGCGGCGGCCTGCGGCTGCAGAACGTCAATGGCACCGACGTGCAACGCAGTCCGAACGACAGCTCCAGGTGGTATCGCGTGAAGGTCACCAACAACATCATCGCGAACAACGTGGCGGGCTGGGCTGGCGGTGGCGTGTCGCTGCAGGATGCGGTGGCCGTGAACTTCATCAACAACACGGTCATCTCCAACGACACGACTGCTACGGCCGGCGTGCTGTTCAACACTTCCGCTGCTACCCAGGCCAATGTCGGGCCGCCGAACTGCACGACCTCGGGTTCGGAAACGACGTGCCAGCCGACCACGACGTCGCAGTACGAGCCGGCCGGGCTCGAGACCGCGCGCCATACGCAGAACCTGGTGGCGGCATTCACGAGCCCGAACGTGACGTGTCCAGCAGGCAACCCGAGCTGTACGACGTTCTCGAACCCGGTGCTCACGAATGACCTGTTCTGGCAGAACCGCACGTTCTATATCGCAGTGGGAGGACTCGATCCGGGCATTGCAGGGCTGCAGAACGTGGTCACGCTGAATCCGTCGCTGAATCAGGCCGGGCACGCCACGGGCTATTGCGATCCGAAGGCGGTCTTCTGGGACATCGGCGCGTTCGGCGATACCGGAGCCGCCAACCATGGCTCGGGTCTGACGATGAGCCCGCGGTACTCGATCCTGACGGACGCCGGCGACTATCCGAACGCGAACAACAGCGGATCGAATCCGGGTGTCGTGCATCAGTACTGCAACGGTGCACGCGTGCCGCCAGAGGCGGGTGGTATCGGCATCACGGTGCCGCCCGGCATTGCGGACACGGTGCTGCCGAATCCATTGTTCAGCCTGCTGCCGTCGGCGACGCCGGACGAGGGCAACAACTGGATCAATATGTCGTACGGTCCGCTGTCACTGTTCAACGAGGCGAGCACGGGCACGCAACTCAACGTGCTCCTTGGCAACTACACGATTCCGGGGACTTCGCCGGCGGTCAACCATGCCACGGCGGCGGGCGCGCCGAATCGCGACATCTTCGGCACGCCGCGGCCGCAGCTGGGTGGCTACGACATCGGCGCAGTGGAGTTCGTCCGGCCAGGCGTGCTTGCATCGCAGCCGTACCCGCTTGCGCTGGGGGTCAACAATCCGGCGACGCTGCTCGGCTTGCTGCAGGGGATCTTGCCGAGCGCCGCGACTGGCGGAGCCACTGGAGGTGTGCCTGCGTTGCCGGTGATCACACCGCCCGCACAGACAACACCGACGGGTGGCAAGACGCTGGGAGCGTTGCCATGAGCAAGCGTTGCCATCGGTCGCCGTGGGCAGGGCTGATTGCCGGCAGCGTCTGCCTCGCTGCTAGCTGGCTTCAGCCCGCCGCGGGGCAGGAAAGTGCGATCGCGGCGCACAAGCCGGCGGGAGCGGCGGCGAAGCAGTCGCCGTACTCGCCGGCGAGCCTGCCGCAGCGCGCGAAGGGGTACTACGAGCTGGCGCAGGGCATTGACCACCTGAGCGTGCGCCGCACGGCGTCGGGCAACCTGATCCGCTTCAGCTATCGCGTGACGGATCCGGCGGCGGCGCGGCCGCTCGGCGAAAAGACCGCGACGGCCTTGATGTTCGGGCGCACGAGCCATGCGTTGCTCGAAATCCCGGTGATGGACAAGGTCGGCGCGCTACGCCAGAGCGGTCCGCTGGAAACCGGTCAGGAGTACTGGATGGTGTTTTCGAACAAGGGCGGAGCGATCAAGGCCGGAGAGCGCGTCGACGTTTTCGTGGGGTCGTTTCACGTCGACGGGTTGATAGTCCAATGATTGCGCAACCGCTTTTCGTGCGCAGATAAAGAGGAGATGACTCATGAACCGCTTTCTTTCGCTGGCAATCCAGACCGCGTCGGTGGTGACGCTTCTGGCGAGCGCTCCGGCAGTGCTTGCGGGGTCTTCTGCGGCAAGCGCGCAGACCGCGGGAGCGGCGCATATGAGCGCGGCGCAGATCGTCGACCGGAACGTCGCGGCGCGCGGCGGCCTGCAGGCGTGGCACGCGGTCAACACGATGACGATGTCGGGGCAGCTCGAAGCTGGTGGCACGAAGAACACCAGGCTGCCGTTCACGATGACGCTCAAGCGTCCGCGCAAGAGCCGCATCGAGGTCCGCTTCAACGATCAGACGGCCTTCCAGGTCTACGACGGCGCGCAAGGCTGGAAGGTCAGACCGTTCCTCGGCCGCAACGAAGTGGAGCCGTACTCGCCCGCGGAGGCCAAAGCGGCCGCATCGTGGGCTGAACTGGACGGTCCGCTCATGGACTACGCGGCAAAGGGCACGAGAATCGACGTGCTCGGCATGGAAATGGTCGAAGGCCACCGCGCGTATGTGCTGAAGCTGACGATGAAAGACAGCACGTCACGCCGCGTATGGATCGATGCGTCCAGCTTTCTCGAACTGAAGGTCGATGGGGACCCGCGCAAGCTTGACGGCAAGATGCACAACGTCGCCATCTTCTATCGCGACTACCGGAAGGAGGGCGGCCTCGTCATGCCGCACACGCTCGAGACGGTTGTCGTCGGCGCGAGAGGCACGCACAAGCTGATCATCGATAAGGTCGCAGTGAACCAGCCGGCGGACGACACCCTCTTTTCCAGGCCGCAGATCACGGTGGCGAAAGTGACGCACCCGTCGCCGGGCGTCGGCGTGAACCCGGTGCTGAGCCCGAGCCCGCACCCGACTGCGAGCCCCGGCACGAATCACAATGCCAGTACGACCGCCGGCGCGCACCCGAGCCCGCGCCAGAGCGCGAGCCACTAGCCGTTGGGTGCTCCCATGAGGTTGACGGCCATGAAACCAGTCGCAGTATGGGTGCTCGCCGGTAGCGTCGCGGCGGCCGTGTTCGCGGGCGAGCAGATGCCCGCGCGGGATCTGAGCGTGGATCAGATCGTCGAGAAGAACGTCGAAGCGAGAGGCGGTCTCGACGCCTGGCGTAAAGTCCAGACCATGATCTGGTCCGGCCACGTCGATAGCGCCAATGCGCCTGCACCGGATCTGCCGTTCGTCCTCGCCATGAAGCGCCCGAACAAGACACGCTTCGAGGTCACGGTGTTCAACCAGAAGTCTGTACGCGTATTCGACGGCAAACAAGGGTGGAAACTGGGCCCGAACGGCATGGGCAGCGCCACGCCGCGGCCGTACTCGATGGATGAGGCGACGTCCGCGCGCGACGAGCAGGTGATCGATGGGCTGTTGATCGACCATCAAGCGAAGGGTGTCAGCGTCACGCTCGAGGGTACCGATCAGGTGGGCGGCCGCGATGCGTATCGTCTCGCCGCGAAGCTGCCTTCCGGCGTGACCCGCCATGTGTGGATCGATGCTCGAACATTTCTTGACGTACAGGTGGACCACCAGGTGCGCACCCCGCTCGGGCAAACGGTCGTGGTGCTGGTGGGTCACAGCGACTTCAGGAGCGTCGAGGGGCTGCAAATACCGCTCGAGATCGAGAGCGGCGCGGTGGCATCCGACAAAAAGGACAAGCTGACGATCGACAAGGTGTCGCTCAATCCGGTGCTGGACGATGGTCTCTTTACGAGACCCGCGCCGCCGCAGATGCACCGCAAATCGGTTTCAATCGACGTCGATGCCTCGCCGGCGCTGCCCGGCGCCGGACATCCGTCGCCCTGACCATGAATCGCGCGGGAAGCGGGCCAGGAGGCCGCACATGGGCACCTTCGCTTGCGGCGCGATGGTTTGCTCCATGCGCGTTGCTCGCCGCGCTGATCATGCCGGTGGGCGAGGCGCGTTGCGCACCGGCCGCGCAACCGGTCGCGACAGGGAGCGCCGGGCAGGCTCTTTACCAGCAGGGGATCCTGAGTTCGGGCGAACCGCTCGAGGCGATGCACGACGGGGGCGTGCACCTGGAAGGCGCAGCCGCGGCCTGTGTGAACTGCCATCGCCGCAGTGGCCTGGGCTCCAGGGAAGGCAACAGCAGCATCCCCCCGATCACCTGGCGCTACCTCGTCGAGCCGCGCGCACAGAACACGGAAGATGCCGACTTGCCCTATGTTCCCGGGATGCGTGCCGAACGCGAGCCGTACACGGATGCGACGATCGCGCGAGCCATTCGCGAAGGGATCGACTCGGAAGGCAAGCCGCTGAGCAGCCTGATGCCGCAATACGCGCTGAACGACGCCGATATGCAGGCGCTGATCGGCTATCTGAAGCACCTCGACCGGCGCAGGGCGACGGGCGTTACGGATACCGTGCTGCACTTCGCGACGATCATCACGCCCGATGCCGATCCGGTGAAACGCGCGGGCATGCTCGATGTGCTCACGCACTACGTCGCCGACAAGAACGTCTTTCCACTCGGTGCGGTGCCGCCGTTGCGTTCGTCGCGCAAGATGATGTTCATGGTGAATCGCCGCTGGGAACTGCACGTGTGGGAGCTCAAAGGTCCGCCGGACACCTGGCGTGAACAGCTTACGCAGTTTCTCGCCCGGCAGCCCGTGTTTGCAGTGTTGTCGGGTATCGGAGGCAAAAACTGGGCGCCGATTCACGATTTTTGCGAGCAGGAGGCGGTGCCGTGCCTCTTTCCCAACGTGGAAGTCCCGGTCGAAACCGATCACGACTTCTATTCCGTGTACTTCTCCAAAGGCGTGCTGCTCGAGTCGGACCTGATTGCTGCGCGCATTGTCGATGAAGCTGGCGCGCGGCAGGCGCAGGGGACGAAAGAGGCAAAAGCGCTGACGCGCGTCAGGCAGGTCTATCGTGCGGGAGACAACGGCGAGCGCGGCGCGCAAGCGCTCGCCACGGCACTGAAGGCTTACGGCATTGCGGTGTCGGACCGCGTGCTTGCCCCCGGCGAAAGCGTTGCGCATGCAATCCAAGGGATACCGCGCTCGGACGTGCTCGTGCTGTGGCTGCGTCCACCGGACGTCGCGGCGCTTGCGCGAATCCCCCCAGCGACGGATACCGTGTTCATGTCGGGCCTCATGGGCGGACTCGATAGCATCCCCCTGCCGGCGAGTTGGCGCGGCGTCACGCGGCTCGCGTATCCGTTCGACTTGCCGGAAGGGAGGCGCGTGCGCGTCGACTACGCATTCGGCTGGTTCTCGATCAGACAGATTCCGATCGTTGCTCCACAGGTGCAGGCAGACACGTATCTTGCATGCGGTCTGCTTGCTGAGACGCTGAGCCATATGGTCGATGCGTTCGTGAAGGACTACCTGGTGGAGCGCATTCAGGACATGCTCGAACGCCGGATACTGACGGGTTACTATCCGCGCCTGACGCTGGCGCCGGGGCAGACGTTCGCGTCCAAAGGCGGCTATATCGTCCGCTTTGCCGGGCCGGATCACATCAAGCTCGTGGCCGATGGGAACTGGATCGTGCCGTGAGGTCAATTGCGTAGTGCAGGCGCGTGTCGCGCACCTGCACGTCGACTCATCAATTGATTCGCAAACCGAACTAATTTGCGCGCGCGGCTTCGTTCCGAAGAAGCCGTGGCGCTCAATGCTGTGTGCAAACGGCGAACGGGCATTTGACACACTGCGACATCTAGCGCAACGCCTACCACAAGAGGAGGAGATTGCCCCATCCCGATTCGGATTGCGCGTTTGCACAATGAAGTCATCGCGTGCGGCACAAAGGGTTCATCGTGAACGGTGGCAGCATCCAGAGGCAATCGTTCTCATACCGCCGCGGAACATCGCAATGCGAACTTCGGCCTTCAGCGCCGGTGCGCTACGTTTCGCGACGCGGCGCGGGAGCGACAGTCATGACAAGAGCACTTGTCAGCCATGCGGCATTTCGAAACTTGCTGCGCGGTGGCTGGATACTCACCCTCGCAATGCTGGCATGGCTGCAGGCAACCACCGCATACGCGCTGCCGATCTTCGCGCGCCAAACCGGACAAAGTTGTGTGGCTTGTCACGCCGGAGGGCAATTTCCTGAGCTCACGCCTTACGGGCGAATGTTCAAGCTCACTGGCTACACGCTTGGCGAGCGCACGGTCCCGATCGCCGCGATGGCAATCGGCGATCTGAGCCAGACGCGGGTCAACAACGACGCGAGCGGCAATCCCATCAATACTAAGAACGGTCTGCCAATATTCGACTTTGCAAGCATTTTCCTTGCCGGAAAGATCACCGACAAGATCGGTGCCTTCACACAGTTCACCTATACGAACTATGACCATCAGAATGGCGTGACGAACAAATGGGAAGGCCACTGGGGATCCGACAATACCGACTTCCGGTTCGTGGACCGGATCTTCGGAGAGGCGAATGATCTCATCCTCGGAGTGACCGTGCACAACAATCCGACGGTGCAGGACGTCTGGAACTCCGCGCCGGCATGGGGTTATCCGTACATTTCATCGACGATCAGTCCGGTTGCCAAAATCCCAAACCTGCCTGTCATCGAAGGAAGTCTTGCGTCACAGGTGGCGGGCGTCGGCGGTTACGTGTACTGGAACAAAACGGTCTACGCCGAACTGACCGCGTACAGCACCGCCGACGGAATCTGGTCGTTCATGAGTCACGGCAATCGGGAAGGAAATGCGGCTCACCCGCAAACCTACCTGCGCGGCTACAACCCGTATGCGCGCATCGCGTTGACGCGAGACTGGGGGCCCCATAGCGCAATGGTCGGCGCGTTCCTGTTGAACGTAGACATCTATCCGAACGATCCCAACCAGTTCCCGATCTTTACGCAGGGCGTGACGCGCTACCGCGATTACGGCATGGATGCTCAGTACGAGTACCTGCTCGAGCCGCACACGATCACCGCGCAAGCTCGCTATGTGCGTGAGAACATCCATGATCCGAACAATTTCGTCCTCGCCGACAGCACGTCGGGGAATCTCGATTCGCTGAGACTCAAGGCATCGTACGTCTACCAGAGCAAGTACGGTTTCAGCCTTTCGTTCTTCAATACGACAGGTAGTCCAGACAGTGCGGCCTACGCAGCCAGTGCGAACCTCCACCCGAACACGCAGGGCTGGACACCTGAAATATTCTGGATACCGAATCAACGTGTCAGGATAGGCGTGCAGTACACGCACTACACCAGGTTTCTCGGCGCCACGTCCAATTACGACGGCACCGGGCGTAACGCGAGAGACAACGACACGCTCTTCATTTATCTGTGGGCCGCTTCATGGTAATGCCCTGAGCGCTGTTTCCGGTGCGCCGTGCCGCGACGACGGTGCGCAAGCGGGTGGCCCCATACGATGTGTCGAAGCGGTTTTGTATTTGCGCGGAACGTAAGCACCACAGATGACATCGGAAGCTGCAGTAAGGAGGTGGGTAACATGAAGAGAGTGGCGCATATCGCCTCCATTGGGATTCTGCTGGCCGGGGCGGCCTGCCAGGACCTGGAGCGTTCGCGGCAGGTCGACAACCCGCTGGTTCCGGGAAAGACCATCGCCTTGCAAGTGTGCTCGAACTGCCACGGAGTGAACGGCGTTTCCGTATCGCCTACCTTTCCGAAGCTCGCCGGGCAACGAAAGGAATACCTGGTCGATCAACTGACGGACTTCAAGAACCATTCACGAGCCGACCCGAATGCGCAGCGTTTTATGTGGGGCTTCACTCACTTGACCGACACGCAGATCGACGAGCTAGCCACGTACTTTTCGAGTCAATCCGCGGCCCTGGGCGTTGCGAGCGATCTCGCGCTCATCAATGAAGGCAAGGCAATCTACCATGCGGGCCTGCCTGGCAAGGGCGTCGCGGCGTGCGTTGGGTGCCACGGGCCGCATGGCGAGGGGATGAATCAGTTTCCCCGGCTCGCGGGCCAGCACGCGGACTACGTCGTGAAGCAACTCGGGGTCTTCCAGCAAAGCGACACCCGGCCTCGCGGCGCCGTCATGAAGGCTGTGTGCGCCAACATGTCGGACAGGGACATACGCGCGGTAGCGGCGTTCGTCGAAGTGTTTCCGCCAGAAGAGGAGGTATCCGCCAGCCCGCCAGGCAATCAATGAGCAGGGGCATTGAATGTGGCGCGGCTTCGCTCAACGGCTTTGGTGCCCGCCTCCTCAACGGGCACCTTTCATGGTGCGCCGTCCCCCCCGGGGCGGGCACCCTTTTTATGCCCGGCGGGAGTCGCTACGCCTTTCCGCCTGCGTCGTCCTTGGACGGTGAATGCCATGAAACCAGGCTCATCTTCACCTGATGCCACGGTGCATGCTCCAGTGGCACTGCATCGGCCTCTGTGCATGTACGACGCGAATCAAAGGAGCGTGCTGGACGATGAGCGTATCTTCCTGCGCCGCCTGACGGTGGTGGACTGGCTGTTCGCGCTGGCGCTCGTGGCGGGCGCGGGCTTCGCGCTCTCGCGCTATCACGCGCACATGAACTACTACGACAAGCTGGTGCTCTGCGGCACCACGCCCGCGCTCGTCGTGCTGGGCTGGCGCTGGAAGCCGGCGCGGCTGCTCATGGCAGGTATCGCGGTGCTCGCGCTTTTCGCGATCCAGATCTACCAGGGCGACCTCGCGCGCGCCGACCAGGCCTTTTTCCTCAAGTATTTCCTCTCCAGCCAGTCGGCCATCCTGTGGATGAGCGCGCTGTTCGTGCTCGCCACGCTGTTCTACTGGATCGGCCTGCTCTCGCGCTCGCCCTCGGGCGGCTCGATCGGCTCGAAGCTCACGTGGGCGGCGGTGCTCATGGGCTTCGTCGGCCTGATGGTGCGCTGGTACGAGTCCTACCTCATCGGCGCGGACGTCGGCCATATTCCCATCTCGAACCTCTACGAAGTGTTCGTGCTGTTCAGCCTCATCACCGCGCTCTTCTATCTGTATTACGAAAAGCACTACAACACGCGCGCGCTCGGCGCGTTCGTGCTGCTCGTCATCAGCGCAGCCGTGGGCTTCCTGATGTGGTACTCGATCTCGCGCGACGCGCAGCAGATCCAGCCGCTCGTGCCCGCACTGCAAAGCTGGTGGATGAAGATCCACGTGCCGGCGAACTTCATCGGCTACGGCAGCTTCGCGCTTTCGGCCATGGTGGGCGTGGCGTACATCATGAAGGAGCGCGGCGTGCTGGCGGACCGCCTGCCCGCGCTCGAGGTGCTCGACGACGTCATGTACAAGTCGATCGCCGTGGGTTTCGCGTTCTTCACCATCGCGACCATTCTCGGCGCGCTGTGGGCCGCGCAGGCCTGGGGCGGCTACTGGAGCTGGGACCCGAAGGAAACGTGGGCGCTGATCGTGTGGCTCAACTACGCGGCCTGGCTGCATATGCGCCTCATGAAGGGCCTGCGTGGCGGCGTGGCGGCCTGGTGGGCGCTCACGGGCCTGCTCGTCACGACCTTCGCGTTCCTCGGCGTCAACATGTTCCTTTCGGGGTTACACAGCTACGGCAGCCTGTGAGGAAAACGAAAGCCTATCTGCGGGTCTCTACCCACGCATTTCGGCGGGCATTACTACTTAAAGCCAGCTTCGGCGCGAACAAGAATGTCACCAGGGGTTTCGGTGCGTGCCCGGCGTAAAGTTGGAGTGCCTGAAATGAGACGCGTCTACTTTTTGTTGCCCACCCCACAGCGTGCGCGGGCGATCGTCGGCGAGATGCTTGTGCAGCGAATCGAGTGGCGGCACATGCATGTGATCGCCAACGAGAACGTGTCGATCGACGGCTTGCCGCAGGCGTCGCTCGCGCAAAGCAGTGATCTGCTTGCATCGCTGGTGCGAGGCACGGCAGTAGGCTGTGCGACCGGATTGCTGGTGGCGCTGATCGCCTTTGTCGTTCCGCCCGAAGATCTCAGGATCGCCAGCGGCACCGTGGTGATCCTCACACTCTCAGGCGCGGGATTTGGCGCGTGGGTCGCAGCGATGATTGGCGTCGAAATGCCAAATTCGCGATTGAAGCGTTTCGAAGAAGGGATTCTCCGGGGCGAGCTTCTAATAATGATCGACGTCCCGAAGGAGAGAGTGGAGGAGATCGAGCAGGTGATCGAACTTTACGACGCGCAGACGCACATCGAGGGAACCGGCCCGAGCATGCCCGCGATTCCGTGACGCGCGCCAGCACGGGTCGACACACAAAGACACGCAGCACAGGAGGGAGAGCGTAGGACGCGGCGACCTGCGAATGCTCGCGTCATACGTAGCAGAGGGCGTCCGGCCGACTGAACTGGTCCCCAGTCGGCCGGTTCGCTATTCAAACTCTTCGCGCAACGGCGCGGCGTCAGGCAATCAACTGGCCGCGAGAAGCTGCTTGTAACGCGCCAGCACGCGCGGAACATAGAGACGGGTTTCCGGCAGCGACGGTACGCGATAGCCGGCGCGAATCACGGCATTCTCTCCAGCGTTGTATGCGGCCAGTGTGAGTTCTACGTCGTCCTTGAACAGATCGAGGAGAAAACGCAGATAGCGGGCGCCGGCCAGTACGTTGTCGCGTGGATTGAACATGTCGCCTTCCGAAAATCGCCTCGCGGTTTCCGGCATCAACTGCATCAGTCCCAGCGCGCCTTTGTCCGAAACCGCCTTCGGGTTGTATCCCGATTCGACGTCGATTACCGCGCGAAGCAGTTCGGGTTGAACGCGAAAAGAACGACTCGCTTCGTCGATCACGTCCGCGTACATGGGGAAATCGGCGCTGCCGGGGGACTTGCGGGAGCGGCCCCTTGCGCCGGGTTCACCTCGCGGCTCGCCTGCAACGATCACCTTCAATCCGGGCTTGCCCGGTACGTTCGTGAGAACGACCGCTCCATTGCCGTCGACGGCGCCAAAAATCTGCGCGCATACAGCTTCCGGCAACACCACACCGAGCGTCGCGAAGGCGAGAATGATTGCGTTTCGCAAGCTGAATGATGAGTGGGAGTGCATCGTTGTCTTCTCCTGCAACTGAATTGTGGTTGCAGAAAAAACAGATCGACAATGGGGCACCTCCCTACACTTTGAGACGTGAATTGGCCGCCGCAAAGCACAGTGCAGAAACGTAACATCTGAAACAAACGGAAAGATTCGGTAATCAGCGGAAACGAATCAGCCGTTATGCAGGGCGCCTATATTCTTCTCATCCGGCGCAATTGTCGTGGGTTCATTTGCGCCGGGTGATAACAACGAACAGGATTGCGCCATCGCTGACAATTGCGAATCCTCTGCGGAATGCAAAAGGGTTCGAATTTGAAACATTTTTGATGCCCGCCGCGCTCGCGAATTTTCCGGAAATGTGGAGATGCGCGCCGTTGCTTGCTCAAAGAGAAGTGGCGCGAACCTTGCAAAGGGCACGCGCATGCAAGCCCCGAGAAAGAAGCGTAAAGCAAATACTTAGGAATTCGAATGTAAGTGATGAAAGCTTAACGGAAGGTTGTGGCGAAGTCAAATCGTTGAGCCAATCATGAAGACCGAGGGCGTTGGAACCGGGAGACAAGACGTGAATACCAAATGTCGCGTTGTAATCGCAGAGGATCACGATCTGCTGAGAAATGGCCTACGTTCGATGCTGTGTGCGCAAGGCGACTACGACGTCGTCGGCGAAGCGAGGGACGGCAAGGAAGCCTGCCAGCAGGCGATGATGCTCGCCCCTCAGCTGATCCTGATGGATCTGTCGATGCGGGGGATGAATGGCATCGACGCCAGCGCAACGATCAAACGGCGATCGCCGGACGTGCGGATCATTGCGCTCACCGTGCATCAAAACGAGGAGTACGTGCGGGAGGCGCTGCGTGCCGGCGTCGATGGTTACGTGCTGAAGGACGTATCGTTCGACGAGCTGCTGGTCGCGATGCGCTCAGTCATGCAAGGCAAGAAACATCTGAGCGCAGACGTGTACGGGTACATGGTCGACTCGTTCGTCAGCGGCCGTGAAGCGCCAGCACCAAAGCATGCCTGGGACGTGCTGACCGCGCGCGAGCGCAGCGTGCTGAAGCTGATCGCGGAAGGGCGCACCAACCGCCAGGTAGGACAGTACCTGAACCTGAGTCCGAAGACGATCGAGAAGTATCGCGCAAGCATGATGCACAAGCTTCACATCGCCAATCTGACCGAACTGGTTCTCGTCGCGATGAGCATGGGTTTGCTGACCTCGCTCGCGGCCAAGTGCGCTGAGCCGAACGTGGACGACGAGCACTTGCCGGAACGATCCGAGCCGGCGGCGGGTTCCGGCCCGGCGGCCGAGCGGCCCGAATACAGGCTTGGAGAGACGGGGACGTTGGGGGCTGACTGAGCGCGACGAGAACGCGCTAGCGCGTCCAGGTCGCGCAGACGCGGGTACCCGTTGCGGCGGATGAGTCGATCGAGAACGCGCCGCCATGCATTTCGACGCGGTGCTGCATGCCGATCAGGCCCAATCCTGTCGTATAGGCATCTTCCGTGGCGAGCGGATGGTTTTCATAGCCAATGCCGTTGTCCTGAATCGCCAATAACCAGCCGCCCGCGTCGCCCCGCAGGCTGAGGGAGATTTGAGTCGCCTCGGCATGTTTGACGGCGTTGTTCAGCGCCTCCTGAGCGACTCTGAACATGTCCGCTTTCAGATGTTCAGGCACGTCGTTATCCGCGACGTCGCAGTCGAACGAAACCGACAGCGCCGCCGCGCTGTGTTCGACGCGCCGGCACAGCGAACTCAATGCGGCGGGCAAGCCCAGCTTGTCCAGCATGAGCGGCCTCAGTTCACCGCATATCTGCCGCACGTCGCCGATCGTTTCTCGGATCCGGAACACGGTTGAATCCAGCAGGTTCGCCGCATCGTCGATCTGCCCGCGGCGTATGCGCATCAGCGTGTCTTCCGCCATCAGCTTGATGAGGGTTAGTGCCTGGCCGAGGCCATCGTGCAACTCCGCAGCAAGGCGCTGGCGCTCCTTCTGCTGGCCCATCATTAGATACGTCTGGCACACGCGCTCGCGTGCATCGAACAGTTCGGCCGGGTCGGCTGAGCCGGGCTCGAAGGTCAGCGGCTCTTCGAACAGCGTCAGCAAGACGGTCGATCCCGGCTGTCTCGTGGGCAAAATTTGCTGATGCAGCGCGAGCCGCGTGGGATGGCCTGTCCGGCTGCTGAGAACCGCACTGAACGAATGAAACTCGCAAGCCGCGCTCGCAGATAATTCGTCTGCCAATTCAGCGTGATAGTCGTCGGGCGCGAGGTCGGCGAGACCCTTGCCGGCAAGCTCGGCGCTCGAATAGCCGAGCAGCGCGGCGGCGCTGCGGTTTGCGGACACGAAGGTCCCATCGGGCGTGAGAATCGCGAGCGCGGCTCCTCGCGCGTCGGTGACGACGCCGGCGTCCGGTTGGCTGGAATATGCCGTGCTACGCAGCTTGCGCATGGCTTCGATCAGGTCGAGCAATCTTACCTGCGGTCCCCCTGGCTGACTTTCATCCATCGCAGCTCCCCGATGTATCGGTGTCGGTACAAGCAAATCGTAAGATTACCGGGATTGTAGGCCGTGATGGATGCGAGCCGCAACGGGGAATCTGTGACGTTTTAATGTGGGGACACCCCCACTGCTCGGTGCGGGTTTTCCATCAAGCGGGCATACCCTACCGCCGTTTGGGGTCCCTCATCCAATGACGCTCGTGGGCAAACTCATGACACTGGTTTTGCGAGGGAGTGAGAGCGCCGCGACCGGCGCATCGCGAGACGCGACCCTTCTCCTCATTTCTGGAGACCAGTATGAACAGGACTGCAAAGTTAAGGATAGGTGCATTCGTGCTGACGTGCACGGCATTCGCGGCAACAGCCGCGTGGTGCGCACCTGCCGGGGACGCCGAACCCGTTGTCGATCCTCACATGCATCATCACATGATGGCGGGCATGACGACTCGCACGACGGCACAGTACACGCTGCCTTCGGTTGACCTCGTGCGCGATGACGGCAAGACAGTTTCGCTGATTGGCGAGTTGAACGATGGCAGGCCAGTGATCCTGACGTTCATCTACACCACCTGCACGACGATCTGCCCGATGGTCAGCCAGACGCTCGAAACATTGCAAAGCGATCTGGGCAGCGACCGTGACAAGGTCCACATCGTGTCGATCTCGATCGATCCTGAAGAAGACACCCCTGCGCGACTCAAGGCCTACGCGGCCAGGTTCGAAGCGGGCCCCGAGTGGCAGCACTATACCGGCACGGTCGAGGCGAGCATTGCAGCGCAGCGCGCGTTCAACGTCTATCGCGGCGACAAGATGAACCACACGCCGGTTGCATTCCTGCGCGCCGCGCCCGGCAAGCCCTGGCTGCGCATAGACGGCTTTGCTACGCCAACGGAACTGCTCGCCGCCTATCACGACGTGGTCGCTTCCAACTAGGCGCGCGGCGTCCAGCAAGGAGCGACGAAATTGGAAAAAAGACATCGTGTGCTGATTGCCGAGGACCAGCATTTACTGCGCAGCGGCCTTTGTCGCATGGTTTCCGAACTGGACGACTACTGCATCGTCGGCGAAGCGAGCGGCGGGATAGAAGCCCACCGCCTCGCCAGGGAGACGCTGCCCGATCTGATCCTGATGGATCTGACGATGCCCGGCGGCAGCGGCTTCGAGGCGATCGCTGCCATCAAGCGCGAGTCCCCGTGCATCAGGATCATCGTCCTGACCGTTCATTGGAGTGAAGACCATGTGCGGGAGGCGTTCGCCGCGGGTGCCGACGGCTACGTGGTCAAGGACGCATCGTTCGAGCAGTTGGTCCGGGAGATGGGCTTCGTGATGCAGGGCAAGCGCACGGCAGGCGCCGGCGCCAACCGGATCTGCGGCGGCGCGCACGGATCGCAGGAGGACATCGCCCACCATGCGCAGCTCTGGAACGCATTGACTGGCCGCGAACGCACTGTGTTGCGGCTCGTGGTCGAAGGACACACGAACCGGCAGGTTGGCGAATGCCTGAGTCTCAGTCCCAAGACCGTGGAAAAGCATCGCGCGAACCTGATGCGCAAGCTCGGCATCAGGAACCTGAACGGCCTCGTGCGCCTCGCGATCGACATGGGCGTGCTGACGCTGCCCGACGACGAGCATGTGTGAAATCCCTCCAGTCAGGAACGGTGCAACTGGAGGGTCTTTACCCATGTCTTTGGACGGCACTCCCTACTTCTTGCCCGTATCGACCTGAACAAAAATGCTTTCAACGGCTTCAGCGAGGCTGAAGCGGTGAGTCGATACAGGGGAGGGGAGCCGTGCACAGCGAATCGACCTCTATCCAATGCGGCATGCGGGAGCCCTCGCCAGAGGCGCCACGGCATTGCACGAGTCTCGCGGCATACGCGCAGGCACGCGCGCGCGCGTGCCGCGGCTTCACGCTGCTAGAACTGCTCGTCGTGATGGTCATCATCGGATTGCTGGCCGGTCTCGTTGCACCCCGATATTTCGAACAGGTCGGCAAGTCGAACGTCAAGATCGCGCGTGCGCAGATCGTGTCGCTCGGTCAGGCGCTCGATCAATACCGGCTCGACGTCGGCGCCTATCCGACGACTGAAGAAGGCCTCGATGCGCTCGTCGTCAAGCCGCAGAATGTGACCCGCTGGAGCGGTCCGTATTTGCAGAAGGCGGTGCCGGTGGATCCGTGGGATCGCCCGTATCAATATCGTTCGCCGGGCGACCACGGCGACTACGACCTGTTTTCGCTGGGCAAGAACGGACGCGGTGACGGCACGGGCGAGAACGTCACGGTCTCGTCATGGTAGCGATGCACGGCGGCTCTGTCGCGCCGGTGATGGATTGTCTGCAAGGAGAGTCGTCGTGAAGTACGTGCTACGTGTCTTCGATACGAATGGCTCGGTGCAGACGCTTCGCATCGACAGCGATTCGTCGACGGCAGCCACCGCGGTTGCGCGTTCTCGCGGCATGCGTGTCGTGTCGGTTCGCGCCGACGGCGGGCGGCGGCGGCATCGTGCGAACCGGCTGGGGATACCTGGCGCGCGCTTCAACGTCGAACTCTTTGCCCGCGAGCTTGCCGCGCTGCTTGACGCGGGCGTGGGCGTTGTCGATGCATTGCGCACGCTTGGCGGCAATGAACGCCGGGAGGCGTCGGCGCAAGTGTATCGCGACCTCTTGCGCCAGCTCGAAGAGGGGCAATCGCTGTCCGCCGCACTTGAGCACGCAAGCCATATCTTCCCGCTCGTTCTGGTCGCATGCGTGAAGGCGAGCGAGCAGACCGGCGGTCTCGCCGATAGCCTCACACGTTACTCGCGCAATAGCGCGACACTTCATGAGCTGCGCGCACGCGTGGTGTCGGCGGCGATCTATCCGACGGTCCTGCTGTTCGTCGGCGCGGCTGTCGTCCTGTTCCTGCTCGGTTTCGTGGTGCCGCGCTTCGCGAGCCTTCTTGAACACAGCGGGCGCGAGCTGCCGCTGCTGTCGCGCCTGCTGATGGCATGGGGTGGCATGGTGCACGCGCACGGGGCCGGACTGAGCGTCGGTCTCGCTGTGCTCGTCGTGGCGACGGGCTTTGCATTGCGCCGCCCGTTCGTGCGGAACTGGATCGCCGATCGCATGCTGGCGCTGCCGGGGATCGGGCAACACTTCCGCGTCTTTCGCCAGTCGCAGTTCTATCGCACGACGGCCATGCTCGTCGACGGCGGCATTCCCGCAGTGAAGGCGTTCGACCTTGCACAAGGTCTGGTCGGACGCGCGGACCAGGCCGCGCTCGCCAGCGCACTGCAGCGGGTGCGCAACGGCGCGAAGGTTTCGGATGCGTTTCAGGAGGCCGGACTCGCGAACGCGATCGCGTACCGCCTGCTGACGGTAGCGGAGAAGACGGGCGGTCTCGGCCCCGTGCTCGACCGCATCGCAGCGTTCCAGGAAGCGCAGGTGGCGCGCACGATCGACCTGATTTCGCGACTGATCGAGCCCGCGATGATGATCGTCATTGGTGTGGTGATCGGCGGCATCGTCGTGCTGATGTACATGCCGATCTTCGAGATCGCGTCGAGTATTCAGTAGATATTCAGTAGCATGGATTGGGGAAGCGCGTGGATACCGTCATCGCCTTGCAGGAGGGCCTTCAGGCCGAAGCGCGCGCCGACCTGCGCGACGCGCTGAGAGCGCTCAGCGAGCGGCATGGTTCCGGTATCCGCGCGCTCGAGGAGCTGATGGCGCAGACCTCGCTCAGCGCGGACGAGCTTCGCGAGCAACTGGCAGCGCAATTCCGCATGAAGTCGATTGGCATGCGCGAGCTGAATCGGCTCGAACCGGATTTCGAAGTCGTTTCGTTCGTCGACGCGACGACCCGTCTCTGTGTGTGCTTTCACGATCCAAACGACAGCGATAGTCATGGGCTGCTGTTCGTGATCGTCGATCCGCTCGATGCTCGCACGCGCGGCTGGGTCGAGCACCGGATGCGCTCGCAGCCGGGCGTCCCGTATAGCTGGGCACTCGCAAGCGCAGGAGACATCAATGCGTATCTGACCGTGCGCGAAAAGGACGTTCGCGCGATGGACTCCCTCGCGTTCGATGATCCGATCCAGAACACGGTCGATCCGGCCTCGCTGGCGTTGACGCTGCAGGGCATCAGCAACGATGACAGTCCGGTGGTCAGACTGCTCAATTCGACGATCTACGACGCGCTCAAGATGATGGCGAGCGACATTCACCTCGAGTGCCGCGCGAATGGGCTGATGATCAAGTGCCGGGTGGACGGTGTGCTCACCGTGGTCGGCCGTGCCGAGGGCCGCGACGTCGCGGACCAGGTGCTCTCGCGCGTGAAAGTGATCTCCGAGCTCGATATCGCGGAGCGACGCGTGCCCCAGGACGGCCGCTTCAAGGCGCAGTACGCGGGGCGTGAAATCGACTTCCGCGTGTCGATCATGCCGAACCAGTTTGGCGAGGATGCTGTGTTGCGGATTCTGGACCGCTATCAGCTTTCGCAATCCGCAGGCGGTCTGACGCTCGAGGCACTCGGTTTTCAGGAGGGCGACACGCGCTTCATGCGTACGATCGCGTCGATGCCGTACGGGATGTTGCTCGTCACGGGGCCGACCGGCAGCGGCAAGACCACGACGCTCTACGCGATTCTCACGGAAATCAACAACGGCCTCGAAAAGATCGTGACGATCGAGGATCCGGTCGAATACCAGCTCGGCGAGATCCTGCAAATTCCGGTCAACGAAGCAAAGGGACTCACGTTCGCACGCGGGCTGCGCTCGATTCTCCGGCACGACCCGGACAAGATCATGGTCGGAGAAATCCGCGATCCGGAAACCGCGCAAATCGCCGTGCAGGCCGCACTGACCGGGCACCAGGTGTTCACGACCGTCCACGCGAACAACGTGTTCGACGTAATAGGCCGCTTCACCAACATGGAGGTCGATCCGTACTCCTTCGTTTCCGCCCTCAATGGCGTGATTGCGCAGAGACTGTTGCGGCAATGCTGTCCAGACTGCATGACCGAAGACACGGTTGACAAGGAGACGCTCATCCGCTCGGGAATCGACCCGGAAGCCGCGGGCAGCTACCTCTTTCGCCGGGGCGCCGGCTGTGCCGCATGCCGCGGCAGCGGGTATCGCGGACGTCGTGCGATCGCCGAGGCGCTGCGCATGAACGACGAACTTCGGCAACTGCTGTCGGAGCGCGCGCCACTTGGGCACATCAAGGCTGCGGCGATGCGCTATGGCATGCAGACGCTGCGCGTCGCCGCGATCGAGCTCGTGAAGCGCGGCGAAACGACACTCGAGGAGATCAACCGTGTCACGATGGTTGAATAGTCCGGTTGCGATCGGAATCGGCACACGCGAGATCGTCGTCGGGGTCCGCGCGCCCGGACTGTGGCGCCCGCGCAAACACCTGCCGCCCGCGGAGCCGACCAGCATCACGATTCCCGACGACCAGTACGGCACCGAGTCGGGTCTGCTCGATGCGCTACGCGCGTCTCTCATCGCCACGCCCGGCGTTGAGGCAGCCGATGCAGTCGAGAGCGCGCCCCGCGAGGCGAAATCGCCGGCGCGCAACGCACACGTGGTGCTCGACGACTTCTGGGGCAACCACGCGATATTGCGCGGCGACTTTCGCACCCTGCGAGCGCGCGAAGTCGAAGAGATCGCGCTCGCCCATTTCACCGACACCTACGGCATTGACGGCGAATCGCTGCTGGTGCGCTTCTGCGTGCAGCAGGGCGGCCGTGCGCTGTTTGCGAGCGCGATGTCACGCGCGCTTCATGACGGCATTCATGAAGTGGGTGTTGCCGGGAATGTCCGGATTTCCCGCCTGAAACTGGGTCTTCCGGAAATGCTCAATTGCGTCGATGTCGTGGCGGGCGGCGATGCGCTGCTGATATTCGTTGCCGAGGAGTTGATGCAGGCCGTGATGATCGAGCGGCGTGGCTGGGCCGCCTATGACGCGCAGCGCCTCTTTCCCGGCGACGCGGGCAACGCGTCAAGGCTCGCCGAACTGGCCGAGCAACTGTTCGAACGTTCGGCGACGCGAGCGGGCTTCAAGCGTGAAGACTGCACGATCTATCTGTTCGGGAACGACACCGACCCGGCGCCATTCGAAGCGCGTTTTGCGGCTGCGATCCGGCCGGCGCAACCGGCGTCGGACAGTTCGCCCGCGCGCCGACTGATGGAGCACGCGCAATGATCCAGATCCTCGATATCGACTTCGCGAGGCGCCGCGTGCGCATCGGGACGAGCGGCCTGATCTTGCTGTGTGTCGCCGTTGTGCTGCTGTTCGCCTGCGGCGCGCGTCTCTGGCATGCCTATGCCGAGAACGATCGCGTGCAGGCGGATCTCGACGCCGTCCGCCATCGGACGTTCGCGCAGCAGCACGCGGTGAAGCCGCCGCCGACACCGGCCGCAAAACTGGCGGAAAAGCAGAGCCTGTCGATACTGCGCGAACTGACCGTGCCGTGGCAGGACCTTTTTTCGATCGTGGAGGATTATCCGGACCATGATGTCGCGCTGATCGGCATCGACCAGAACCCCGCACAGAGCCAGATTCGCATCACGGCCGAAGCGAAGAACGTCGACGCGATGATCACGTACCTGAAGTATCTGCAGACGAGCGTGTTGCTGCGCGAAGCCGTGCTCAACGATCATCTGGTCGAGACCAATGTGCCGGGCAAACCGGTTCGTTTCCAGATCACCGCCGTCTGGAGGAAGTCATGAAAGCGGAGCAACTGCGCGACAGGCTTCTGACACTGCGCTTCGAGTTGCGGCGCTCGTACGGCCTGCCTGGACTCATCGGCGTGCTAATGATCGGCGCGGCCGCCCTCATGTGCGCCGAAATCGCCAGCGTGGATGCCGACACGAAGGAAATGCAGGATTCAGGCCGGCTCGCGAAGGCGGCTAAGGTGCATCACCCAGACGGCACGCGCAGCGCCGAGGTGGACGCGGTCGCGCTCGACGCCTTGCCGGAACTGTTCCCGCGCTTTTCGCAAAGCGCGGACGATATTGCGTCGATATTCGAGCAGGCGCGTGGCAGCAATCTGACACTCGGGTCCGCCGAGTACCAGGTGAGCACGGATTCGGGCGCGCGCTTCACGCGCTATCAGGTGATGTTGCCGGTCAAGGATCAATACAGTGCAATCCGGCATTTTCTTGCGTTGGTGCTCAACAACGTACCGAATGCAGCGCTAAGGGAAATCCATGTCGAGCGTCCCGCGGTGGACGGCAATATTCTCGACGCGCGGGTGCGCTTCGAACTGATTTACCGGAGCGCCCAGCCATGAAACCCGCTCTGTCCATGCGTGTGCTGCTGGTGGTGTGCGCGATCGCGGCCGCCGGGGCAGGGTATCGCGTCATGGTCGCGGCACGCCAGATGCCGCCGCAGGCCGTCGTGCCCGACAGCCAGCATCGCAGTGACACACACACGCGGCGAGATGCCAGGCATCGCACGCACCCGTCCGACGCAGCCGAAAAGACTGCGGCGTCATCATCCGCTGCGCAGGGCGCGCTCGCCGGTACGGCAGGGGCGACGGCCCATGCGAAGCTCCTCTCGTTGCGCGCGCCGCTGTCCCTCGAATCGGCCCACGATCCATTCACGGTCTCTTCGTGGCTTCCGCCGCCGCCTCCCGTCGAAGCGCCAGCCGCGCCGGTGCGGCCCCCTCCGCCCACCGCGCCTCCGGTGCCTTTCACCTACGTGGGGCAACTCGATGCAAAGGCAGCCAAGCCACAAGTCTTTCTCAGCAACGGGGATCAGTTACTGATCGTGTCGCCAGGCGACGTGATCGACAACCAGTACCGCATCGAGTCGGTGTCGGAGTCGGACGTAGTGCTGACCTATTTGCCGCTGCACGAAAGGCAGGTGGTAACCATTCCACGAGAGGACAAGTAAATGAACACCTCACGCACACGGGGTGCGAGCCGCGATGGGGACAGCGGCCCGCCGACACGCCTCTCGCCAGTCATCCGGTTTCCTGTTCCGTGCCGGGGCGCGATGCAGGTCGCGAGGAGGCGCGCGCTGGCGATTGCCGTGTCCGTGCTCGCCATTAGCGGCTGCATGCACGTACCGAATATCCATGACGATCCGACCGACGCGCAGGCGAAAGTCGACTATCTGAACCAGCGCAACGCTCAGGTCACCACGCTGCTCGACCAGGCTGATCAATACCGCAAGAGCTACCAGTTCGACGACGCGATCCGGAACCTCTTCCAGGCGTACGCCATCGACCCGACCAATGAGCGCATCCGCAAGATCGGCATGCAGATCGATCAGGATCGCAAGGACCTGGCCATCCTTCAGGAGGCCGAACGGATGATGAAGCGCGGCGCCTATACGCAGGCGGCCGAACGGGTGCACCGCGTGCTGGTGGAGAACCCGACCAATACCCTCGCTCAGCAGATGCAGACGGAAATCAACGCAAAGCTCAGTCAGCAACGCGCGGATCGCGACGACAGGCTCGCTGCTTCATCGATCATGCAGAAACCGGTGACGCTGCAGTTTCGCGAAGCGAACGTGCGCATGGTGTTCGAAGCGTTGTCCCGCACCACCGGGCTGAACGTCATCTTCGACCGCGACGTCCGCGCCGATCTGAAGACGACGATCTTCGTGACGAACGCTTCGGTGCAGGACACGGTCGACATGATCCTGATGCAGAATCAGCTCGACAAGAAGCAACTCAACGCGAATACGATTTTCATTTATCCCGCCACTCCCGCCAAGCAGCTCGAATATCAGGAACTCAAGGTGCGCACGTTCCAGCTGTCGAACGTCGAGGCCAAGCAGATCCAGCAGTTGCTGAAGAGCATTCTCAAGATCAAGGAGGTCGTGATCGACGAGCGGGCGAATACGGTGACGGTTCGCGGCACGCCGGACACGATCAAGGTTGCCGAAGAGATGATCGCCGCGCAGGATCTGCCGGATCCCGAGGTGATGATGGAAGTCGAGGTGCTGGAAGTGTCGCACGAGCGCCTCACCGATCTTGGCATCGACTGGCCGAACTCGTTCACGATGTCGACCCCGAGCACCGCGACGACATGGGGCATTCTGCATCATCTGACGATCAATGAACTGAATGTCAGCAGCCTTTCGGCCACGGCGAACTTCAAGCTGACCGACACCGATGCGGATCTGCTTGCGAGCCCGCGCATCAGGACACGCAACAACGAGAAGGCGCGCATCATGATTGGCGACAAGGTGCCGGTGATCTCGAGTTCCAGCACGCCGAGCACGAGCGGCCCGTCTTATACACAGATGATTCAGTACCTCGATGTCGGCATCAAGCTGGAAGTGCAACCACGGGTCTATCGCGACGGCGACGTCGGCATCCAGCTGAATCTCGAAGTCAGCAACATCACCAATACGATCTCAAGCAGCAATTCAAATGGCCTGAATTCGCTCGCCTATCAGATCGGGACACGCAGCGCGTCGACGAGTTTGCGTCTGCGCGATGGCGAAACCCAGATTCTCGGCGGCCTCATCTCGGATGAAGACCGTAGGAATGCTAACAAGGTCCCCGGTCTTGGCCAGTTGCCGGTACTCGGGAGGCTGTTCTCCAACCACCAGGGCGACCACGTCAAGACCGAGATCGTGTTGCAGATCACCCCGCACATCGTCCGACCGCAGATTGCCCCCGATGCGGACACGCAGGAATTGTGGTCGGGCACCGATGTCAATGTGCACGCCGATCAGCTTCGGCTGGATCCCGTCGTGGCGAGTGCGGCAACGTCCGTGGAACCGGTGGCAAAGCCGATGCCTGGCATGGTCGGCGGCGGCACGGTTGGCGGCACGTCTTCGCGAGGGGGCGCCGAGGCGTATCCCGCACTGCCGTCGCCTTCGAACGGCGCGTTCGGACAAACGGCGCCGCCGCCGCGCACGACGCCGCCCCCTGAACCGTATGGTGGACGATTCTCGCGAGCGCCTGTGCCGCAAGCGGCTCCCGCTGGGCAGTCCGGGCAGAGCGCAGCGCCGGCACCGGCCGCGCCGCCGGCAGCGGATCAGACGGGCGGCGAAGCGGAGTCCGCCGCGGCACCGCCGCCCGCACCGCCCGCGATGCTCCAAATGCCGCCTGGCACCATGCCGAGCGATAACCCGCTGCGCCCGGTCGAGGGCGGGTACTGAACCGTGGCTACCGGGAAGTGCGCGATGCGCTTGCGCGGCACACGCCAGTTCGATCAGCGCGGATTCACGCTGATCGAACTGGTGATCACGCTCGCGCTCGTGGGCATTCTTGCGCTGGCGATCATGCCGTTTTCGGAACTAATGGTGCAGCGTCAAAAGGAGCTGCAGCTCAGTGACGCGTTGCGCGAGATTCGTACTGCGCTCGACGCCTACAAGGAGGCGAGCGATACCGGTCTCATCGACAAGGATGCGGAAGCGTCGGGCTATCCGCCGACGCTGACCGTGCTCGTGACGGGCGTGAAGAACGCCCGCGATCCGAAAGGCGGCCTGCTGATGTTCCTGCGTCACGTGCCGCGCGATCCCTTCTTTAGCGGCGACCCGGACACGCTTGCCGAGGACACGTGGCGCGTGCGGGCCTATGGAGAGCCGCCGGATCAGGCGGCGGGCGCCGACCCGGCCATGATGAATGAACAGGCTGGCAAGGATGTGTTCGACGTGTCGTCGAAATCCGATCGCGTCGGCATTAACGGTATCCCGTACAGACAATGGTGACGGAGCATCATGAAACCCGCTCACACGCGCAAAACCCGCGGCTTCACACTGATCGAACTCGTCGTCGTGATGGCCATCATCGGCCTTCTGCTGACGATAGCGGTGCCGCGCTACATGCACAGCATCGAACTCGGCAAGGAGCAGGTCCGGCGCCAGAACGTCGCGGTGATGCGCAATGCGATCGACCAGTACTACGGGGACAACGGCCAGTATCCCGAGACGCTCGACGAACTGGTGGCGAAGCATTACTTGCGCGCCGTTCCCGTCGATCCGGTCAATGGCGATGACAAATGGGCGGTGATCGCTTCGCCGGACGAAACGAAGCCGGGCGTCTATGACGTGGCGCCGGCTAGCAGTGCGCAGGGGGCGCCTCCGCGCGCGGAGGGGGGCGCGAAATGAGCAGCGCGGCCCGCACGTCGCACGCCGCCCGGCCCGTGAAAGTGCGGGCCAGGCGGCGCCTCGCGCCGCGTACGGCGCGTGAGAGCGGGCTTGCGCTGTTAGCGCTTTTGATTGCGCTGATGCTGATGTCGATCGCATTGGCGGGCGCGCTCGACGTGTGGTCGATGCAACGCCGCCGCGAGCAGGAAAAGCAGTTGCTGTTCGCTGGCAACCAGTACCGGTTGGCGATTCTGCGGTACTACCGTGTTGGCCGGGCTTATCCCGCAACGGTCGATGAACTGCTCGACGACACACGCTTTCCCAAGCCTTTGCATCATCTGCGCTTTGCCTATCCGGATCCGGTCACGGGCAAGAACGACTGGGTGCCAATGCTGCAGGGCGATCGTTTCTACGGTGTCTTCAGCAGATCAGAGGAGGCCACGATCAAACGCGCGGGATTTCCGCGGCAGTACGAGGACTTTGAGGGCGCTACGACCTATGACGGATGGAAGTTCATTTTTCTGGCCCCAGGCCTGCGCACCACGCAGAGCAACGCTGGCGGCCTCACGGCACCCCGGCAATCAACCGGCTTTCCTGCGCTGTCCGGCTTTGATGGTGGATTCCTGCCGGGGCAGCGGATGCCCGGGTCACGGTGACGCGTGACGGGCGGCAGCATGTGCGATAAGCCGAATCAGTCAGGGTGTCTGGCCCGTTTGGGAATTACTAAGGATTGCGATGCAATGAGATGATGACCTTGGGGCGCATTGCATGCAGCGGGCGTGGACGCCTGCCTCTTGTCGGAAGATGACAAATCGGTAATCCACTCGTCACTTTTCGGCAAGCACGGCCGTGGAGAATCGAAGTTCCACAAACGCTGCGCGGTACAAACATCATGATGTTTCTTCGTACCAGAATCACGACAGTTGTCGCTACCGTTGTGGCGCTGTTCGTTGTGCTCGGCGCTGCAGGTTTGGCCTTCATGTACTCCGGCGTATATGACGTTTCGGCAAGCTCCAGAGACAACCCGATCGTAGCGAAGCTGCTGCACGGAACTTACGAGGCCTCGTTGCATCGGCATGCTGGATCGGACGTCGCGCCTGGCGATTTGCTGTCGTTTGAAAACATTCGTGCAGGTGCGCGAATGTATGACGCGAGTTGTGCTCTCTGTCACGGTGCGCCGGACCGGCCACTGAGTGCCGTTGGACAGGGTATTCAGCCCGCAGCGCCCTCGCTGCTGTCCGCGAGCCGTCGGAACAAGCCCGCGCTGATGTTCTGGACGATCAAGCATGGCGTGAACATGACGGCTATGCCTTCGTTCGGCAAGACACAGTCGGACGACGCCATTTGGCAAGTAGCGGCGTTTATTTACGCCGAACGCGGAATATCGCGCGATAAATATGACCTGCTCGTACACGCCAACGCCCAAGCCGACAGCACGGCGGCATCGCTCAAGAGCCTGATATCAGCGCCTGGTAAAGACTGACGAAGCTGTTCTGAATTGCACACCCGCCTGGCCGAATGTCTCTCCTGGGTCTATTCCATGATGCGCGTTGTCATCGCTCTCTGGTTTGCAGTGCAGTTGACCGCCTGTTCAACCGAACCATCAACCCACCTGGTGGCAGTCGAGCCGACTACGCGCGGCGAAATCGTCGATTACGCGGGCCACGTATGTGGCGACCAAAGCATGCACATAAAAATGCCTGTGTGCCTTTTTCCTCGAGTGATCACGCAAATGCCGGCGGAACACTCGCAATCTGGGTAGAACAAAGCGCATTGATGTACCAGATGCCAATTAGAGACTCGGACAGGCAAAAAACGCGAGCGGTCGCCTTGCTGCGCTCCTTGCAGCGTCATTCATCTAAATGCCCCTGCCGCTCACTGTATGCAAACCAGGTAGCCATCGTTGTCAGGCGGATGTAAGCAGTCCAGCACGCCTGGTGAGCGACGTAACACCGACTGAGTGCTTTTTGCATGAAGCCCCGACGGGGAGCGAGGTGAGAGCAGGGCACTCGCGAGAACTGCCGTAAGTGCTTTCTCGCAAAAAAATAGCGCTGACTGTAACCGGAATGCGTAACCGAACGAACTAACGGACCAGGGCAACGAGTGTCCGTATCTGAACACGGCTTGATGGTGGCCCTGAATCTTGGCTGCGTTAAATGGATATGCGGATCGGCCTGCAATGGTGGACCCGCTGAACGCGTGCGACAAATCAATCGTCAGTCCCGTCGCCCTGGAGACCGATCATGTTTGTACGGCTCGTTGCTGTCGCGTCCTTGCTCCTTGTCGCACCCGTTGTGGCGTCAGCCCGCCCGGTCGTTGTTGAGCTGTTTACTTCCGAAGGGTGCTCCTCGTGCCCTCCGGCCGACGCCTTTTTGTCGGAGCTCTCTCATGACCGTCCGGAGCTGCTTCCACTCGCGTTTCATGTGACGTACTGGAACAGTCTGGGCTGGCAGGACCCGTACTCGCTGGAGGCGGCCACGCAGCGCCAGGCGGACTATGCGGCTCGCTTTGGTGACAGTCCCTATACGCCGGAAATGGTGATCGACGGTCAGAAGGGACTTGTTGGTTCGAATCGGCGTGCAGCCGAGGCGGCGATCAGCTTCGCTCAAAAAGCTGACGAGGCCGGGGTGGTTGTTAGTGGTGTGCGTCACGGCAGGACGATATCAGTCACGGTTGGGCGCGGCACCGGCCATGCGCAAGTCCTGCTGGTGGGATATGACGCCGCGCATGTGACGAGCGTTGCGCGAGGCGAAAACACGGGGCGCACGCTCAGGGAGTCAAATATCGTTCGCTCGATACAAACCGTCGGCGAATGGACTGGCGCTCCGTTGAAGCTTGAACCCATCTCAACCGCCGGTGAACAGGCGGCAATACTGATTCAGTCACCGGACGGTGCAATTATCGGCGCGGCGCGAGTTGCCAACGAAGGGCTTTGAACAGATTGGCTGGATTGGAATGACGTGGAAGCCATTTCGGATGTTTGATAAGGAATCCAAAATGTAGAGAAATGAAAGAATTGAGATGTTTCTGTGTGAACATCGTCGTTCGTCAGGTGTGTTTCCTGTACTCCCAAACGACGCACCGAAAGTAGAACGGACGCCCGGTGAAGTGGCAGTACCTTAAGCGAAATCGAGTCTACCAGGTCAGGAGTTCGCCATGTCATTTGTCACCTGCAGGTCATCGTTTCTATGTCCAGCCGTCGCGCTCGCAACTGCGTTGGGATTCGCTTCAATCAGTGTTGCACAAGCTGATTCTGAGGCTGATGTGCGAGGGGCGGTCTACGTCCTGTCGAATCAGCCGTCTGTAAACTCGGTCATTGTCTTTTCTCGAGCTGAAAACGGGACACTTACCTACGCGGCTACTTACCCAACCGGCGGAAAAGGTGCGGGCGCCGGGGCCGATCCACTAGGCTCGCAGGGTTCGCTGACGCTGGACTCGGGTTTTCTGCTCGCTGTGAATGCCGGCAGCAATGATGTTTCGCTGTTCGCGATCGACGGCAACAAGCTGACGCTGCTCGACAGAGAACCATCGGGCGGTCAATTGCCCGTCAGCGTGGCTGTGAAGGGGCCCATCGCGTATGTGCTCAATGCCGGCGGCACACCGAACATCAGCGGATATTTCGTCGACGCGTTCGGCAAGCGCCTCGTCGCGCTACCCGGCTCGCAACGGCCACTTGCCGGCGGCGCCAACGCCCAGCCTGCGCAGGTCAAGTTCGCACCGGAAGGCAACGAATTGCTGGTGACCGAAAAGGGCACGCAACTCATTGACACGTATGCCGTTGGCTTTACCGGTTACGCCTCGACTGCAACGCCTCACGCCTCAAACGGCGTCACGCCGTTCGGCTTTTCGATCACATCACGCGGCTATGCAATCGTCTCCGAAGCCGGGTCCGGTTCGGTTTCCTCATATAACGTCGAGGACGGCAAACATCTTGATTCGATCAGTGCTTCGATTCATCTGGGCCAGTCCGCCCCGTGCTGGCTCGTCACGACTGGCGACGGGCGTTATGCCTATACCGCCAATGCTGGTAGCGGCACGATCAGCAGTTTGCAGATTGGCGCGGACGGTACGCTAAGCTTGCTCAATGCAGCAGCAGGAACGCTCAGCGCGCCACTCGACATGGCACTCAGCAGTCGCAGCAAATACCTCTACGTGCGGGAAGGAAACGGCGCGGTAAGTGGCTTTCGCGTGAAGCCTGACGGTACGCTCGAACCGATTGGTTCAGTGACCGGCGTACCGCCTGGAGCCCAGGGGATCGCGGCGCGCTAGGTCTGTCACAGCGACTGGCGCGCCTGCCTGGCTGCTCGCTTGCAGGCCAGGGGTATTCGTTGCATCGGCGCTCGTGGGTTCGTTGGCAAAGAAGGCCTCGGAACCACAGCCGAAACGGTCTATGGATCGCAGAAGATCAAGTGGCTGGTGCGAATGTGGATTCGACCGGCCACTCGGCCCAGATTAGAACCGGTTCCGCTCGCGGAGTGCGCACGACACCCGGCCACGCACCAGACGGCCGCTTCAGCATGCCTGCCCAGTACTTCCCGACTAGTACTGCTTTTTCGGCGGCAACGAACGTTTGATCTGCTTGCGCAGGCGTGCCACTGCGGCCGCCTTTTTGCGCTTGCGTTCTGCGGTCGGTTTTTCATAGGCCGTCCGGGCGCGAAGCTCCGGAATCAAGCCGGTGCGCTCGATCGCGCGACGGAAACGACGTAATGCAACTTCCACGGGCTCGTCGGGTTTCAGAATTACGGTAGTCAATTTATTCCTTGGTTCTGCTGCATTGAGGAAGTAGCCGCGTGCGTTGATCGACACGCGCTCGCGCGGTAATGGGAAGCATGAAATTTGCAGGGCAGCCCTTGCGTCCTGGAAGGCATGGATATCGCCCTTTTCAGGTGGCGAATCAGGTACGCGAAGGGATTGCTCAGGCGCCGCAGCTCGTAATACAGGCCCGATGTGCGTCGGGGCATGCAGAACACGCGTCTTTTAGGTGCTGTGCGAAGCGAACGAGTCCTGCATTGTAACCGAACGCCAGGTGTTGTCAGCCACGCGTGCCGACGATGGGCGGTTCGGGATTGCGCTCGATGATTGGGGGCGTGGTTGCGCCCGCCCTGGTGCCGCAGATGCGTTGGGTGTTTCGAGCCGTGGCGCCGTCTTTAACCGCGCGTGTCGACCCAGTTGCGTGCCCAGCGTGTCGAGTACTGCAGCGCCTGCTCTTCACTCGCGAAGTAGTCGAGCGAATAGAACTGGTAGCGGCCTTCGGCACGCGCGCTATCGGTGCGTTCGAGCAGCAGGTTGGATGAAAAACTACCGTCGGGCAATCGATGCGCCGAGGCTTGGACGGCATAGCCGTTGTACTGTTGAATGTGTTGGTTCTGCATTTTAATTTTATTGATGTCTGAGTTTTCGCGTGCCGTGCGAAATGTGCACGGATGCGCCAATTCAAAGCCATTGCAAGCCGAATTGCGGCGCTCGGAAAGCGAATAGGAGGCGTTGGAGCCAGAGGGGAGAATGAGGTGCAACGAGGCGTGTGGCGCTTGGCAAGCTGCTGAATAAACAGACGCAGCAAAGTGCGATCGCGCCAACTTTGGGAGACAACGCTCCGCGAGGGTGTCGCTGCAACCCGGCGTCCGTCGTCGGATGCCGGGCCCTTCAAACTTTACAGCGGCTTGATGTTAGCCGCTTGCAGACCCTTCGGGCCTTGCTTCGTTTCGAAGCTCACCTTCTGATTTTCAGCCAGCGTCTTGAAGCCGTCGCTGCGGATCTCGGAGAAGTGAGCGAACAGGTCGTCGCCGCCCTTGTCCGGGGTAATGAAGCCAAAGCCTTTGCTGTCGTTGAACCACTTAACGGTACCGGTATCCATGAAGAATCCTTGAGAAAAATAAACGAAGATTTGCTCTCTTAAAGAGCACGCGAAGCGACAAGGAGGGAGAGGACAACGAATACCGCCGAGGAGCGAGCAATTGATGAACAGCAATCGAACTTCTTGACCTTCGAACAGCACAGTACCTGCCGGGTGAGCCAGCGTCAACACTTATCTTGTAACTGTTTCACGAGGCGCCCCGTTTTGCGGACGAAGCGATGCGGCCCTACCGGGCTGCGCCCGTTGCCTGGCATGGCATTCACGCGGGCAACAAAATAAACAGCCGGCAATTCAAGGCGCGATCCAGGTCCCGCGCCATTTCCCTTCTTCAAACACGAGACTGGCCCGCATATGCCCAGCGGGATTCAGATCGAGGTAGTCGATTCTCGCTACGGTCACTTCAATCAGGCAGAAGTTGTCGAATCCGGCCGCTGAGTCGAGATCTTCGGCCTGCGTCGTTGCATGCGCTTCAGCGGGAGACGCGAGCGGCGTCGCGGGCGCAACCGGCGTGCGATAGACGATCAACGTTCGAGGTCTGCTCGCGTTCCAGACCTCTCTCGTTTCCGCCGGCGCATCGACGATTCTCGCAACGCCATGCAGCCGTATTTGAATGCCACCGTCGAGATCGCAGCCGACGAGCGATATGCGCGGGTCGCGCCTCAATTCGGTCACCTTCGTAGACCGCACGTCGGTATGAAACATGACTGAACGTTGCTCGCGAGAGGCGTGTCGCAGCACGACCGTCCGCACGGTGGGTGCACCGTCTAGCGCAATCGTCGCGGCCTGCAGCATCGTGAAGGGCGAGCGCTCCTTGCCGGCGTTTGCGCCAGCGTGCAGGCGCGCCCACACCGTGTCGACGATTTGATCCATATTCACCGAGTTACAGGGCACGCACGATGCCGCCATCGACACGGATGTTTTGCCCCGTGATGTACCCCGCGGCATCCGACAAGAGGAATGCGACCGTTTGCGCGATCTCCTGTGTCTTGCCGAAGCGGCCAACCGGAATGCGGGCAACGATCTCGGGAGTTTCGGGCCAGCTGTCGATAAATCCCGGCAGCACGGAATTGATTCGAATATTGTCCTTGGCGTAGCGATCGGCATAGAGACGTGTGAACGAACTCAACGCGGCGCGCAGTGCGGAAGAAACGGGCATGGCCTGCTCCGGCGCATCGGCGGCAAAACTCGAGATATTCACCACCGCGCCGCCGCCTTGTTCGAGAAACGCCGGCGTCACGCGGCGCAGCACGCGAGCGACGTTGAGCAAGATGAGATCGAGCCCGAGGTGCCACTGTTCGTCGGCGATGGAAAGCAAATCGCCCTTCGGCGGGTGCCCCGTGTTGTTCACCACGGCGTCGATGCGGCCGTACTTTTCAAGCGTTTCGCGAACGAATCGGTCGATACAGTCGGGCTCGGTTACCGAGCCCGTAAAGCCGAATCCACCCAGTTCTTTCGCCAGTTCGGCCGCGCTGCCGGAGGGCGACATCAAGGCCAGGCGGTAGCCGCTGGCTGCCAGTTCGCGCGCGATCGCCGCGCCCATGCCCTTGCCGGCCGCCGTGACGAGTGCTACTTTTTCTACTGCCATGTTGCTCTCTCCTTGAATGGATTCAGCGCGGCAGGGCTGCGCTGCATGGGATTTCGTGTAGAAACTGTATGGCGTTATGATTCGATTGTCGAATGATGTTTTTTATTGTCTGACAATAAAATTACTGCTGGCTAGCTGTTGAATGACTGCTGGCAAATTGCCGGCCTGCCAACAGGCAATATATCCGTTGAAGCACTCATTGAAACCACGCCATTTGCCGCCGCTCAATGCGCTCCGCGCGTTCGACGCATCCGCCCGCCACCTCAATTTCCGCCTCGCGTCCGAGGAACTCGGCGTGACGCAAGGCGCGGTTGCACAACAGGTGCGGGTGCTGGAGGAGGCCCTGAATTTGGCCCTTTTCGCAAGGGGGCCGCGAGGTCTCGCTCTCACGACCGAGGGGCACACGTACTTCGCTGCCGTTCAACGGGCGCTCACGATCGTTGCAGACGCGACCGAGGCGCTGAACCGGCGTTCGACGTCCCTCACGATCAGCACAACGCCGTCGTTCGCTTCGAAATGGCTGATACCCAGGCTAGCAGAGTTTAGCGAGCAGCACCCGGAAATCGACGTCCGGATCATTGCCGATGCGGCGCTGTGCAACTTCAGGTCAGATGGCGTGGATATCGCGGTTCGGCTTGGCAAGCCACCGTTCGCGAAAGGCCTCGTCAGCGACCTGTTATTCCCGCTGCAGGTATTCGCCGTAGCCAGCCCGCAACTGATCAAGCCCGATTACCCAATGCGCACGATCGCGGACCTGGAGAATTATGTGCTGCTCCACGATTCTCATGATCTGTGGCCGGAGTTTTTCAACGCCTTGGGTTGCGCAAACGAACTCGGCACGCTGAAAGGGCCGCGCTTCAGTCAGTCGTCGCTCGCCATCGATGCGGCCATTGCGGGGCAGGGCATTGCGCTCACGAGCGAACATCTCGTCGAGCGCGATATCGCGGCCGGAAGGCTGCGACGCCTGTTCGACTTTTCGTTGCCATTGTCGCTGGGTTATTACGTTGTCCTCCCGCAGGCCAGCGTCCGATGGGAGACGAGCCAGAAGCTTCGCACCTGGCTGCTTGCCCAATTCAATTCTCCTTCGAAAGCAGAGCCATAAGCGCGTTGAAGCGGCCGTTCGCAGGCGGCAGGTCTGCGCCAACATCTGTATTGCGACGCAGCGCGTGAGCGGGCAACGCGTTGCCGTGAGGCCGCTCGTGCGCACGCATTCATCGTTCGATCACCTTGCCGGTGCATAATGACTGAACCGCCGATGCAGTCGATGACTATCCGACAAGGAGTTCGTCATGCTAGCGAGGAACGAAGAATTCGTCGCCCATCTGCTCTCCGACGTCGTGGAATTTGCGCGGGCGCGCTTGCCCGAGCCTACATTCCAGATTGTCGAGCCTCTCCTGCGGCACTACTACGATTTCGCCGACGCCGAAGATCTGCGCAGCCGCAGCATCGCCGACCTCTACGGCGCCGCGATGGCGCACTGGCGAACCGCGCAGCGCTTCGTGCCGGGCAGTGAGCGTGTGCAGGTCTACAACCCGATCCTCGAACAGCACGGTTGGCATTCGGACCACACGGTCATTGAAATCGTGAACGACGACATGCCGTTTCTCGTCGATTCGGTTTCCATGGCCGTCAACCGCCTGGGGCTCGCGCTGCATTCCGCGCTGCACCCGGTATTCCGGATCTGGCGCGGCAAGGATGGCGCGATCGAGCGCATCGACGAGGGCGGCGCCAGCGCCGGCGACGGGCAATCGCAACTCGCCTCGTTCATCCATTTCGAAGTGGACCGCTGCGGCGACGCAGCAAAGCTTGACGAATTGCGCAGCGACATTACCAAGGTGCTTGGGGATGTGCGGGCGTCCGTAGAAGACTGGCCGAACCTCCTCGAAGCCGCGCGCACCACGATCAAGACGATGAAAGCGCGCGAAACGAGCGCAGAGGACATCGAAGGGCGCGCATTTCTCGAATGGATGGTGGCCGACCATTTCACGTTCCTCGGCCAGCGCGATTACGCGCTGGTTTCGCACGACGGCGGCTACGCACTGCGCGGCGTGGAAGGCTCGGGCCTCGGCATTCTGCGCGAATCGCTGCGTGCTCCGGGCGCGCCCGACATCACGCCGTTGCCGCCCGCGGCCCAGGAGATCATCAGCGGCGCGTGGCCCATTTTCCTGACGAAAGCGAACTCGCGCGCCACCGTGCACCGGCCCGGCTATCTCGACTATGTGGGCGTGAAGCTCGTCGGCGCGGATGGCAAGGTGTGCGGCGAGCGCCGCTTCGTGGGCCTCTACACCTCGACCGCCTATATGGTGTCCACCGCCGAAATCCCGATCGTGCGGCGCAAATGCGCGAATATCGTGCGACGCGCAGGTTTTCTGCCCAAAGGCCACCTCGGCAAATCGCTGGTGACGGTGCTCGAAACCTATCCGCGCGACGAGCTGTTGCAGGCGAGCGAAGACGAACTTTTCGACATCGCGCTCGGCGTGCTGCGCTTGCAGGAACACCAGCGCACGCGGCTATTCGTGCGGCGTGACCGCTTCAATCGCTTCGTTTCGTGCCTCGTATATGTCTCGCGCGACAAGTACAACACCGATCTGCGGCGGCGCATCGCAAGCCTGCTCGTAGAGGCTTTCAACGGCGTTTCCGTGGAGTTCACGCCACTGCTTTCGGAGTCGGCCATTGCGCGGATTCATTTCGTCGTGCACGCCGAGCCCGGCACGATGCCCGAAGTCGACACGCGCGAACTGGAAGAGCGGCTCGTGCAGGTCACGCGCCGCTGGCAGGACGATCTGGCTGATGCGCTGCTCGACGCATTCGGGGAAGAGCAGGGCACACGTCTGTTGCACCGGTACGCCGATTCGTTTCCGCCCGGCTATCGCGACGACTACCCCGCGCGCACGGCGGTACGCGACATCGAACTGATCGAGCGCGTGCAGGGAACGCCGCGCATCGCCATGAATCTGTATCGCCCCATCGAGGCGGGGCCGCGTACGTTCCGCTTCAAGGTTTATTGTGCGGGCGAGGCCATTGCGCTCTCGCGCAGCCTGCCGATGCTCGAACATCTCGGCGTGCGCGTGGATGAAGAGCGCCCCTATGTGATCGAGGCGCCGTCCTGCGAGCCTGCATGGGTCCACGATTTCGGTCTTGAACTCGCGGACGATGCCGAATTCGATATCGAACGCGTGAAGAGCCTGTTCGAAGACGCGTTCGAAAGCGTCTGGAACGCACGCATCGAAAACGACGATTTCAACCGCCTTGTGCTGCGCGCTTACCTGAGCGCGCGCGAAGTCACGATCCTGCGCGCCTATGCGAAATATCTGCGCCAGGTGGGCTCAACCTTCAGCGACGCCTATATCGAGCGCGCGCTAACCGGCAACCCTGCGATCGCAAGGCAGTTCGTCGAATTGTTCGTACTCCGGTTCGATCCGCGCGACTCACAGGCGCGAGAAGAACGCACGGCGCTCATGCTCAAGGCCATTGAAAGCGCGCTGGACCAGGTGCCCAATCTCGACGAAGACCGTATCCTGCGCCAGTTCCTCGGCGTGATCAACGCAACAGTGCGCACGAACTATTTCCGGCGCGAAGCCAATGGTGCAGAGCGGCCCTCGCTCTCGTTCAAATTCGATCCGTCGAAAGTGCCCGGCCTGCCCGAGCCCAAGCCGATGTTCGAGATTTGGGTCTATTCGCCGCGCGTGGAAGGCGTGCATCTGCGCGGCGGACGCGTTGCGCGTGGCGGCCTGCGCTGGTCGGATCGCCGCGAGGACTTCCGCACTGAAGTGCTCGGCCTCATGAAGGCTCAGATGGTGAAGAACGTCGTGATCGTGCCCGTGGGATCGAAGGGCGGCTTCGTAGTGAAGAACCCGCCGCCGGCGAGCGAGCGCGAAGCGTGGATGCGCGAAGGCATAGCGTGCTATCAGACCTTCCTGCGCGGCCTGCTCGATCTCACCGACAATCTCGTGAACAACGCGATCGTGCCACCGCCCGATGTCGTACGTCACGACCCCGACGACCCGTACCTCGTCGTGGCCGCCGACAAGGGCACGGCTACGTTCTCCGACTACGCGAACGCGATATCCGCTGAATACGGCTTTTGGCTCGACGACGCTTTCGCGTCGGGCGGCTCGGTGGGCTACGACCACAAGAAGATGGCGATCACGGCGCGCGGCGCGTGGGAGTCGGTCAAGCGGCATTTCCGCGAGATGGGCGTGGATACGCAAGCCACCGATTTCACCGTGGTCGGCATCGGCGACATGTCGGGCGACGTGTTCGGCAACGGCATGCTGCTCTCGCCGCATATCAAACTCGTCGCGGCGTTCGACCACCGGCACATTTTCCTCGACCCCAACCCCGATCCGGCTGTGAGCCTCGCCGAGCGAACGCGGCTCTTCGCGCTCGAACGCTCGAGCTGGGCCGACTACGATCCCGCCACGATTTCGGCGGGCGGCGGCGTGTTCGCGCGCACCATGAAGACGATCCCACTCTCGGCCGCGGTGCGAACGGTGCTCGGCATCGAGGCGGCAGCGCTCTCGCCAACCGAGTTGATTCGCGCGATCCTGCTGGCGAACGTCGATCTGCTTTATAACGGCGGCATTGGCACTTATGTGAAATCCGCGCGCGAGACCAACGCGCAGGCCGGCGACCGCGCCAACGACGCCGTGCGCGTGAACGGCTCGGAGCTGCGTTGCAAGGTCGTGGGCGAGGGCGGCAATCTCGGTGTCACGCAACTCGGCCGTATCGAATTCGCCCAGCATGGCGGCCATATCAACACGGATGCGATCGATAACTCAGCAGGTGTGGATTGTTCGGACCACGAAGTCAATATCAAGATCCTGCTCGGACTCGTGGTGGCCGACGGCGAGATGACGACGAAGCAGCGCAACACGTTGCTCGCGGAGATGACCAACGAAGTCGGCCTGCTGGTGCTGAGCGACAACTACTACCAAACGCAGGCGCTTTCGATCGCGGGCCGCTACGCTGTGGAACTGCTCGATGCCGAATCGCGCCTGATGCGCTGGCTCGAACGCGCAGGACGCCTCAACCGGCATATCGAATTCCTGCCGACCGACGACGAAATCGCCGAACGCCAGGTCGCGAAACTCGGGCTCACCTCGCCGGAGCGTGCCGTGCTGCTCGCGTACAGCAAGATGTGGCTCTACGATGCGCTGCTCGACTCGCCCGTGCCGGAAGACCCGCTCGTTGCGGACCTGCTGATCGACTACTTCCCGCAACCGTTGCAGCAGCGCTTTAGCGAACCGATGCATCGGCATCCGCTGCGGCGCGAAATTCTTGCGACGCATCTGACGAACGCGCTGGTGAACCGGGTGGGCTGCGAATTCGTACACCGTTTGATGGAGGAAACCGACGCGCAGCCCGGCGAAATTGTGCGCGCCTGCGTCATGGCACAGGACGTATTCGGCCTCAACGATATCTGGCGCGCCATCGACGCGCTCGACAACCGCGTGGCCGACGACGTGCAGGCGCGCATGTTCGTCGCCATCGCGCGGCTGCTCGAACGCGCGGCGCTATGGTTCCTGCGGCATCTGCAGGCGGGCGCGGTCAGTAACGATGGCGTGAGCACGCTGCTGGCGCGTTGCCGCGACGCCGCGCAGCGACTCGCGCCGCAATTGCCGACGCTGTTGCCCGAAGCGGATCTCGAAGCACTCTCGGCACGCCAGGGTGAGCTCGTGACGGCCGGCGTTGAAAACGCGCTTGCACTGCGTGTGGCGAGCGGAGATATTTCAGTAGCACTGCTAGACATCGCCGATGTGGCCGCCGCGTGCGACCGGCCGCTCGAGCGCGTTGCGGCGGCGTACTTTGCCTTGGGCACGCGGCTCAACTACAGCTGGATTGGCGAGCGTGCGGCGACGTTGCCTACGCCGACGCATTGGGACACCATGGCGCGCGCGGCGGCGCTCGCCGAGGTGGCGCATCTCAAGCGCGCACTCACCACTAACGTGCTCGCGCAAGGCGCCGATTCCGCGGATCCACAAACGCTCGTTGACGCATGGTGCGCAGAGCACGAGGCAGCGCTAGAGCGCTATGGGCAGTTGCTGACGGAACTGCGTGCTTCCACCGGCGTGAGTCTTTCCGTGCTGCTGGTAATCGTGAGGGCGATGGCGGCTCTCGAAAGGGCCTGAGGACCTGAACGACGGGGCGCGAAGCGGCTGCTCAAGCGGTGGCCGCTTCGGTCACCGCCTGTGTGCTCGCCACAGCCGCCGCATGCTCGCGAATCAGACGATAGACGGCCTCGCCGGGCACCGTCTCCGACTCGAGCAACTGATCGGCGATTGCGCGCAGTACCGGCTCGTTCGCACGCAGCAGCGCGAAGCACGCGTCGTTGAGTTCGTGCAGCAGCCCGTTTGCGTGCTCGATCGCAGTCTTCAACTGCAAGCCTGCGACCTGCTGCGGCAGTGCCGCGAGGCTGAACAGATTGCCATCCGCGTTGAAGCCGTGCTTCGACACCATGTCGAGGCTGATGCGCGAAGCCTCCTGCAGGTCCTGCGCCGCGCCACTCGATGCTTCGCTGAACATGAGCAGTTCCGCGTTGCGACCGCCCAGCAGCACCTGGATTTCGTTGCGCATTTCCGTCTCGCGATACAGATACTTGTCCTGCATTTTCGTGATCAGCGCGACGCCCAACGCGCCGCCGCGCGGCAAAATCGTCACTTCTTCGAGCACGCCAGTGCCGAGGAGGGCGGCGACGAGTCCATGTCCCGCTTCATGAATCGCGATGCGCGTGCGCTCGTCGTCCGAAAGCGCGCGCTCGGCGCCGTTGACGTCACCAATGCGCGCAATCTTGATCGCCTCGAGAAAATCCACGGCGGCGACTTTCTGCTTACCAGCCTTGCGCGCGACGAGACCCGCCTGATTCACGATCATCGAGAGCGTGGCCGGAGAAAGGCCCGTGGTCAGCCGCGCGAGCTGGTTGAAATCGATGTCGTCGGCTTTCGACTTCAGATTGGCGGCGTAGAAGCGCAGAATCTCGGCACGATCCTCGAGGTCGGGCAGACGCACCTGCACCGTGCGGTCGAAACGGCCGGGGCGGCGCAGGGCTTCGTCGAGATTGTCCGGGTGATTGGTCGCGGCGACGATGATCACGCCTTCGTTCGATTCGAACCCATCCATCTCCGCGAGCAACTGGTTGATGATGCGGTTGCTTTCCGCCTCGACCGGGCCGCCGCCGGTATCGGTGCGCTTGCCGAGACCGTCCGCCTCGTCGATGAAGATGACTGTGGGCGCGTTCTTGCGCGCGAGTTCGAACAGGCGCTTGACCTTCTGAATGCCAACGCCGTAATACTTCGCGCTGAAATAGCTGCCTGTGATGGCGATGAAATTCGCGCCGCATTCGCCTGCAAGCGCCTGCGCGAGGCGCGTCTTGCCAACGCCTGGGCCACCCGTCATCAGCACGCCGCACGGCGCGCGCACGCCCATGCCCGTGAACTGCGCCGGCTCGGTGAGCCACGCGCGCACGTCGGCGAGCGCGGCTTTCGCCTCGCCCGCGCCAATCACGTCGTCGAAGCGCAACGTGGGGGACTCGCCGAGCAATTGCGCGCCGCCGCCCATTTCGCGGCGCATGAACCAGAGCAGGCCGCCTAGCATCAGCAGGGGAAGCAGCAGACTGAGCGCGTCGCGCAGGCGGTCGAACGCTTCGGTCCAGCGCGCGGCGCCGACGCGCACATCGGCGTGCGGCAGCCAGACGAGTTGCCAGGGCGGCGTGGCGCCCGGCTTCAGATCGCCAAGCAGCAGGGCGTTCGAAAACGCGCCGTTATGATCGGCCACATAATACTTTTCGCCTTTGAGCGTTGAGACAAGAATCGCTTCGCGGCTCACACCGATGGCGGCGACATCGCGGTCGTGAATATCGCGCAGCAATTCCGAGGCATCTTTTTCGCGCTTCGTCCACGGTGACGCGTCATGCCGCATTTCGCTGGCGACGCCGCCAAGCGCCGCAGGCTGGGACTGCGCAAGATTCGCTTCATGCCGCCAGTAGAAGAAGCCAGCCGTTGCCGCGACTGCGGCCGCGCAAACACCCAGCGCGACGTATCGGCCAAAGCGTGACCACCGCGAATTCCTTGCCGGTTTCATGAATCCATTCCTGCCTCGCGCCGCGATGGCGACGCCAGATAATCTATTGAGGGAACGGAGGCGCAAGAACGTCTCGCCTTGCGTAGTCCATAGATATTCAGGAATACGAAAACGACCCTTTTAATCGCGCTGCTCCTTTGGAATTATGCCTGCGTTGTGCGGCGCGCGAAAAAAGGGATTGGCGGATAAATGCCTTTTAATCCGGTGATTTAGCGTGGTTGGGGGTGTTGTTTGAGGGGCGCGATCGGCGCACTGGGAGGGAGTTGGCTGACGAGGGCTATCGATATGCCTGGATATAATTTTACATAACATAAATTATCGATGTTTTTATTGTGGGTCCCAAATAGAAGTGTCGGGTTTGGGGGTGCGGCTTAGCACGAGGGAAAACCCCGAATCAGGGGTTTCCGCCAATGGAGAACCTGCAGAACACCTGCGAAAACACTACGATGAAAAAACCTCACATCGCTGCTGCGCTGCTCCTCGCTGGCGCTCTCTCTAACGCCTCGGCCACCGAGGCTCAATCCATTCCCCCCGTTTGCACCGTGATGATTCACGCAACGGCCGTATGCATGAAGGAAGCGGCCGACAAGGTGCAGACCATCAACCCCGTCGGGGCGAAGGATCTTGCGCGACCGGACTACGCCAAAACGTTGCCTGAGATGCTGCGCAAACGTGCCGACCGCGCGGATTATTGCACCTCCGCAGAAGCTACAAACACGCTCGTCAAGAGCATGCAGGATCTCGCCACGACGTATGGGGTGGACAAGCGTGAACTTCTCACACCGGACTGCCTGGCGGCAGCAAAGCCGCTGTTTAGCCAAGTGATCGCAAAGCATCCTGAACTCGCCAACCAACCCGCCAACTGATCAACGCGATAAAGCGAGCCCCTATCCGTGGGGGCTTGTTTTCGTCCGCAGGCCACGGGTTACGGCGCACCGGACTGCAGTGCCCTTCTAGCGCTTCAACGCTCTCCTTGATTCGCCTTCATGGCATTGGCCAGGTTGGCAAACCCGCTCGGCGTCGAGGTTTGCCGTGCGAGCGCCAACGGCGCGTATGCCTGTGCGATCTGCGCCGGCGCCGCGGCGAGGATGGGCTCGACTTCGCGATGACCCTGAGGAAAAAGCACTTCCGTTGCGAACGTTGTGCGTGAATGCAACCACATGTCGCTACGGCACCAGGCGGCGACGCACCCATCAAACAAAGGGACAGTGCGCATTGCATGCACATACGTCCTGGAATGTGCGCTGCCGCACATTTCGGGAACCAAGCTGAAAGTCACGCCGCGTATCACTTTGGTCAGACGTCCCTTCCCTCCACAAGCGCACTCGCCGTACTCAATCTGCGAGCAAGGCGTTCCTGTGCCGACTGGCCGGGAAAGGCGGATTCCTTCCGATGCTGAACCAGGACGGGAGAATCAAGGCAATGGATACCGAACCTGAGCCTGGAAGCCCCGCAGTATCTTCCCTTTCGTCGAGCACACCACCCAGCCGCACCTGGCAACTCAGGACTCAATGGGCGGTGCTCGTGATCGCGACAGTGCTCTGCCTTTCGTTGTCCACGCAAAGTGGCGTCAACCCGCTTGTCATTGGCTCCGTTCTTCTGGCGTCCGCGGTGTCGAGCATTGCAGGGTTCGCTTTCTCCGCCGTATGCGGCGCCATGCTATTTCATCTGTCCGGCGACCCGGTGCAGATCGTTCAGATCATGATCGTCTGCAGCGTCGCGAACCAGACTGCAATGGTCTGGTCGCTCAAGCGCGAGATCCAATGGCGTGAACTGACTGTCTTTCTGATCGGCGGCGCAGTCGGACTGCCCGTTGGCATAACCGTACTGCTGACGCTGGACCGCCATGTCTATACGCACGTGCTTGGCGCGTTTCTTGTCCTTTACGGTTGCTACATGCTCGCCCGCAAGCCTCTAGTCATCGGTCGCCAGGCAACGGCCTTCGATGCCTTCGCCGGATTTCTCGGCGGAATCACAGGGGGCGCGGCCGGCTTTCCCGGTGCGTTCGTCACCATCTGGTGCGGCTTCAAGGGCTGGAATAAGGGGCGTCAGCGTGCGATGTTCCAGCCATTCATATTGATCATGCAGGTGGCAGCCCTTGCGGCGATCAGTCTCCTGCGCCACTCTTCCGGCAAGGTGGGGTTTGATCCAGCGATCCTGCTCTGCATACCCGCGTCGCTTCTCGGCACCACAGTCGGCATGACACTTTATCAGCGGCTATCGGACAATCATTTCGCCCGTGCAGTGAACCTGCTGATGATCGCCTCGGGGATCAGCTATTTCGCGTGATACAGCTTGCGAGTAACCTTCCCCTGATTGCACATATGCTGCCAACGGAGCATCATCCGGGAAGCAAACACACCGCAGAATTGCCACTGCTTCATTGACACGGGGGGCTGTCGGCTGCCGAACTCGCCGCGGTTGGTGGCAGATTCCGGAGAAGGCGAGCCGCTCTGAAGTCGTCATACGCTGTGGTCGATTGATGCGGACGATTGATTCGCAGGTCATCGTCTCGTTGTCCCGTTGTAACGGGGAGGCTCATCATGAACGTGACAGTCCGCGTTATGATCGGCTGGGCGCTTGCCCTGTGCGTCTTGGCGCCGCAAGTCGGCACGCACGCCGCGCAGCCTGTAGCGGCCGTTGCCGCATCCACCCCCGCAGCCACCGCGCCCGCTAAGGCCCCACCAGTTCCGGCTTCAGGCGTGCGAAAACTGAGCCTCACGAACAAGCCGTGGACCGGCGACTTCGACGCAATGCTCAACCGTCACGCTATCCGGTTCCTTGTTCCCTATAGCCGGACGCTCTACTTTGTCGACAAGGGCCGCGAACGCGGGATCGCGGCCGAGTTGGCGCGCAACTTCGAACGCTATGTCAACAAGAAGTACGCGGCCCAACTGAACAAGCGGCCGCTCACCGTTTTCCTGATTCCCACTACGCGCGACAAGCTGCTGACTGGCCTCGTTGCCGGAACCGGCGACATCTCCGCGGGCAATCTGACTGCGACCGACGAGCGGCTCAAGATCGTTGACTTCATCGCGCCGCGCGATCGCAAGCCCGTGCGTGAGCTGGTCGTCACCGGGCCAAAGTCGCCCTCGCTCTCGACACTCGATGATCTTTCGGGAAAGCAGGTCTATGTGCGCAAGTCGTCGAGCTACTACGAGAGCCTGAGCGCACTGAATGAGCGGTTTCGCAAGAGCGGCAAGCCGCCTGTCAACATCATGCTGCTGCCCGACGCACTGGAAGACGAAGACGTCATGGAGATGGTCAACGCGGGACTGCTAGGCATCAGCATCGTGGACGACTGGAAGGCGCGCCTCTGGGCACAGGTGCTGCCGCAACTGAAGGTGCGTGACGACCTCGCCGTGAGCGCCGAGGGCTATACAGGCTGGGCGATACGCAAGAACAGCCCACAGTTGCAGGCTGCCCTGAACGACTTCTACCTGAACTACCTGAAGAAGCAGGGTGTGGCTGAATACCTCCTCGCGCAATACATGAAGAGGATCAAGCAGATCCGCAACAATGGCGGCGACGCAGAACAGAAGCGCTTCGATGCAACACTTGTGCTCTTCCAGAAATACGGCACCCAGTACGACTTCGATCCACTTATGCTTGCCGCGCAAGGTTTCCAGGAGTCGCAACTCAACCAGTCCGCACGCAGCCACGTCGGGGCGATCGGCATCATGCAGCTGATGCCGGCCACGGGCAAGGAAATGGGCGTGGGCAGTATTTCCGTGGCCGAGTCCAATGTTCATGCCGGCGCCAAATACCTGGACACCCTCATGTCCAAATACTTCTCCGATGCTCACTTCAGCGCAAGCGACCGATCGCTCTTTGCATTCGCGAGCTACAACGCGGGGCCGGCCAACATCGCGAAGATGCGCAAAATCGCGGCAGAGCAAGGTCTTGATCCGGACAAGTGGTTCAACAATGTCGAAGTTGTCGTAGCGGAGAAGATCGGACTCGAAACGACGACTTATGTGCGCAACATTTTCAAATACTACGCAGCATACAAGCTGATCGTCGACGCCCAGGCGGCGCGCCAAAAGGCGGTGGAAAGCGTGCAGAAGCCCTCTTGAACACAGGATTCGAGAGGGTTCCCCCCGTTGGGCGACGGCGTGGGTTACGTCCGATCCTGCGGCAAAAATCAAAGCCGAATTTGCGAAGGAGTCCCTAGTGCATTGTGAAGTTACCGAGCGCGAGACGGTATGACGGCAGGTACATTTTGACCTTGTGCTCCCGCGCTCACGTAAAGGTGGGTGTCTTCAGGAATGCAAAGGACGATGGTCGCCCAGTCCTATCGGTTCGCGACACGCCACTCGGAAGCGCTAGACCTGAAGCGAAGGGCAAACCACCTGGAAAAGGCGCTCAACGACGAGAAGCCGAGCAACGCGGCCACATCAGATAGCGGTCTGTCGCTGTTCTCGACGTAGCGGATCACGAGGTCGCCGCGAACGCCCTCCACGATCGTGGAATAGGTCTGACCGTGTTTGCGCAGATGCCGGAACATGGTCTTGCGGTCGACGCCGAGTTGCTGCGCCACACGCTCCACATCGCACCCGCCCGTTGGCAGCAGAGCGAGCACGAGCTTCCTGACTTTGTCGGGCATCGGCGCTTCGGACTGGGCCAGCTTGGCATTCAGAAAATCCCGTGCGCGCGGCGCGAGGACCGGGTCATAGGAAGGCAGCCCAAAATCGAGATCGGCGCTGGCGAGTACGATGCCATCGAAGTCCATGTCGAAGTGCACGGGCAACCCGAAAATACGCCTGTGAGTGGCCTGGCTTTTCGGTGCGCAGTGGGAGAAGCAGATGCTCTGCGGCTTCCAGTCGGGCCCAAGCAGTAACTTGAGCATCCGGTACAGCACGCACACCAGCAACTCTACGGATTGCCGCAGCGACCCGCGCGCGCCACCGATCACCACCTGCTTGAGCACGGTCACGCCATCCGCGTCCTCGATGCGAAGGGCTGTTGACTCATTGTGCAACCCGACGTGACGTGCCAGTGACTCCAAGGCCTTGCGCAGGGTGGGCTCCTCGCGCAGGACAAGGGCAAGCGGCCCAAGGTTTTCCAGACGCCGTGTTTCCGCTATCCGCAGCCCGAAGTCCTCGACGCCGGCACGCCTCGCAGAGTTCTCCAGCAGGCGCATGACCGCTGTCGCCGAGATCATCAGGTCCGGATCGAGCAGTGCCGACGTGTCGATCCGTGCCCTTTTCAACTGGACGTGGGGATCCAGGCCTACCTCACGGGCGACCTCCACAAAATTGGTCAAGCTCGAACTTCGGATGAGGGTCGGCATATGCCCCGAAATGTAAAGCGTTTGCCCCGATCCGTCAAATCATGATGGTGGTTGGGGGATACGCTTTGATCCACGTATTGACCAGTCGGCGCGTCCTGTTCGATGGGCGGCCACTCCCCACACGAAAAGACATTTCGCGGACACCCGTATGCAATTTCTCGACGATTCGCTGCACCCGGAGAACATGGACAAGGTCGTGATCACCGTGGCGCCCTATGGCCCCGAGTGGATGCCGGAAGACTTTCCGGAAGACATCCCGGTGACCATGGAGGAGCAGATCCAGAAGGCGGTCGATTGCTATGAAGCGGGTGCGAGCGTACTGCACCTGCACGTACGCGAACCCGACGGCAAGGGCTCCAAGCGGCTCTCCATGTTCAATGAATTGATCGCCGGTGTGCGCAAGGCCGTACCCGACATGATCATCCAGGTGGGCGGTTCGATCTCGTTTGCACCGGAAGACGAAGGTCAGGCCGCCCAATGGCTGTCGGACGACACGCGCCATGCACTGGCCGAACTCGATCCGAAACCGGATCAGGTGACGGTGGCCTTGAACACGATCCAGATGAACATCATGGAGCTCATCTATCCGGAGTACTACGAAAGTACTCACATGGCCAAGGCGTCCGTGCGTGAAGCGTACAGCGAAATGATCGTGCCGGCCGGGCCAGCGTGGGCAGCGGAGCACCTGCGGCGTCTGCAAAAGGCCGGCATCCAGCCACACTTCCAGTTGGTCGGCATGCACGCGCTCGAGACGCTGGACCGCATGGTGCGCAAGGGGATCTACACCGGCCCGCTCAACCTTACCTGCATCGGCATCGGCGGCGGCCATCATGGACCGCATCCGTTCAATCTCTTCGACTTCATCCAGCGCGCGCCAGACGGCTGCACCGTGACCGCCGAGTCGCTCTTCAAGAATGTACTGCCCTGGAACACGATCGCTCTTGCGATGGGCATGCATGTTCGCTGCGGTATCGAGGACACCCTGATCGACCAGAAGGGCAATCGCTTTACCTCGGTGCAGCAGGTCCAGCAGACGGTGCGCATCGCGAAGGAACTGGGCCGTGAGATCGCCAATGGCAAGGAGGCGCGCGAAGTCTACCGCATCGGCACCTGGTACAAGGATGTCGAAGAAACGCTGGCCGCCAACGGCATGGCGCCGAACCGCAAGCCGGGCGTGAAGAACGTGCCGATGCGTCGGGTGGCGTAAGCGCTCGGACCCGCCGGACAACGACTTCTGCGGGTTCGGTTGATATCGTTGCCCGGCAACGGACCTGCTGGACCCGCCCTCTCCTTTGACGAATACCAGACATGACGGCCCGGAACAAAATCATCATCACCTGCGCCGTGACCGGCGCGATCCATACACCTTCGATGTCGCCTTACCTGCCGGTGACGCCGGATGAAATCGCCGACGCGGCTATCGAAGCCTGCGAAGCAGGCGCAGCCATTGTCCACCTGCATGCTCGCGATCCCCAGACCGGCAAGCCGGATCAGCGCCCGGAGGCCTTCGCCCCGTTCCTGAAATCGATCGCCCGACGCAGCCCCGCCATCATTAACCTGACGACCGGTGGCTCGCCCTATATGACGGTGCAGGAACGCATGCGGCCGGCCCGCGTGTTCAAGCCCGAGATCGCCTCGATGAACATGGGCACCATGAACTTCGGGCTCTTTCCTATGCTCGGGCGCTTCAGCAAGTTCGAGCACGAATGGGAGCGGGACTACCTCGAAGGCAGCAAGGATCTCATTTTCCGCAACACGTATGGCGATCTCGAGACCGCGTTTCACGAACTCGGACCGAACAGCACACGCTATGAATTCGAGTGCTACGACACAGCGCACCTGTACAACGTCGCGCATTTCGCCGAGCGCGGACTGATCGAACCGCCTTTCTTTATCCAGACGGTGTTCGGCATTCTGGGCGGCATTGGCACTCACCCCGACGACGTGATGCACATGAAGCGCACGGCTGACCGTCTCTTCGGCCAGGACTATCGCTGGTCCGTGCTCGGCGCCGGCGCGAGCCAGATGAAGATTGCGGCCATGGCGGCGTCCATGGGCGGCCATGTGCGCGTGGGCCTCGAGGACAGCCTGTGGATCGGCAAAGGTCAGTTGGCGAAGTCCAATGCGGAGCAGGTTCGCAAAGTCCGGCAGATTCTTGAAGGTCTGGGGCTCGTGATTGCGACGCCCGACGAAGCCCGCGAGATCCTTCAACTCAAGGGCGCGGATCAGGTCGCGCTTTAGCAGCGAAAGCGCACATTGGACGGTCACGTCCCTTGGCAGCGCCAACGTAAGCCGCGCCGGATGACGCCGGCTGTAACGAACAAACAAGGAGCACTCCCGATGAAGATGAACGACGCCATCGACACACCGACATGCAATGCGCTGCGTGAAAGTGGCAACTGGAATGCGAACTGGGATTCGTTCGCTCAACTCGATCCCAGGTGGACCGAGCAATTCATGGCGATGGCGATGGCACCGCAGACGTCGGGCGTGCTGGATGCGAAGACGGTGGAGTTTCTGGCGATTGCCGTCGACGCCGCGGTGACGCACATGTATGGACCCGGTGTGCGGCGTCATATTCGCCGCGCGCTGGAGGTGGGCGCGACCCGAGAGGAGATCACGGCCGTGCTCCAGTTCGTGTCCGTGCTTGGAATCCATTCGATGAGCCTCGCTGCCCCGATGCTCATCGAAGAGGCTGCGGCGCACGAGCGTCGCATGGCCGAGGCCGGGCAAACTGGCTAAGCGGCAAACTGTGGCGCAGCGCGCCACGCAGTTTGGTGCCGAGTACGGCAACGCGTGCGCCGTGCGCCACGCGTTGTTTGCTTACATCGCCGCGAGCAAATGCTTTTTGCCGAACCCTCCCCTGTTGTGCAGCGCCCCCGGTTGCACAGGGTCATTCCAGCTGAACGCGAACAATCTGCCACCGACATAGCCGCAGCGAAAACGCAGACTCAGCGGTTCGCGCCCGGACGTGCGGATGCCCTGACCTTCGACAGTCACGATCGTGTCGACCACGACATGCTGCTTGCGCTCGCCGAACGAAACATTCCACGGGGTGACTGATGCGCGCCCCTTCTCGAACGACCCGGGACGAAACTCGACGTGGTCGATAGCACGCGAGGTGCTGGCGACGAAAATGCCGTGGGCCGCGCAGTCCGCGACGAGTGGATCGGCATGCCTCTCCTTGATGAACTGGCTCACAAGCTGATTATGTTGATCGAGCTGGTCGGCGAATGCGGGCGCCATATGCGCGAGCGAGAAGCCGGCAATGGCAGCCACCGAACAGCCGAACACACTCAGCAACCTCAGCGGTACTACGTTGGTGCGAAACATCGAAAACGACTCAAACGAGAAATACGGGAGCAGCGCGAGCGCTGCGACTGACTGTGTGAAATGGAGTAGCCGGCGACCCGCGCGCAACGCTTAGCCGGATTCTCCATGGCGCTTTGCGACGCAGAACATCACCAGACCAATGCACTGCAATACAGCCATGCCCAGAGCCATGTACAGGGTGCTGCCGAGCAGCAAGGGAACCAGCAGTGCCGAGGACAGGAAGTTGCCAAACTGCTGGACGGTGACGTAGCAGCTCGACGCCAGGCCGCGCCTCTCCGGAAAGCAATCCAGCGCGAGGACCTGAAGGAAAGGCTGGGTCATCATCATGCCGAGACTGAAAACGGGTAGCGCCACGAGCGCCCACGGCAACGGTGAAGCGTGCATCGCGTTGAGGCTGATGTTGATCACGCCGGCCACCAGCATCACCAGATGGCCCACCAGCACATTACGCACCGCGCTGCCATGCCCTGCGGCACGGTGGGCGAGCGCGGCACCGGCGATCAGGCCTGCGACGATCGGGAGGAAGAGGTAGCCGAACGACTGCTCACCAAGGCCGAGATGCTTCACGACAAAGGTTGGCGCAGAGAGGACGTAAAGGTAGATCGCGAGATTGACCGCGGCGTTGGCGAGCGCGAGCGCAACAAAGCGCGGCTTCGCGAACAACGTTCCATATGCGCGCGCCAGCGAGACGGGATTCAGCGGATGGCGGCGCGCCGGCGGCAGGGTCTCCGGGACGAGAAACCAGCTGATCACGACGAGCAATGCCGACAGGAACGCGAGGAAAACGAAAATGCTGCGCCAACCCGTCCACAGCAGCAGCCAGCCGCCGCAGACGGGCGCAATCGCAGGTGCAAGCGCGAAGATCATCGCCACCAACGCCATGATCTTTTGCGCATCGGCACCGTGAAAAATGTCGCGCACCATCGCCCGGCCAATGATGACGCCGGCCCCGGCGCTCATGCCCTGCAGGGCACGGCCGGCATAGAGCAACGAGATGCTCGGGGCAGCCGCGCACATCAGCGAACCAATGGTGAACAGCGCGTTGCCGGCCAGAATCATGCGACGGCGGCCGAGCGCATCGGAGATTGCCCCGTGCCACGGCACCATCAGCGCGAAAGGCAGCAGGTAGGCCGTCAACGATTGCTGGATCTGCGTCGGGGTCGCATGAAGCGACTGCGCCATGATGGAAAACGCCGGCAGGTAGGTGGCGATCGCGAACTGCCCGAGCATTGACAGCCCAGCCACGAGCACGACGAATGTCGGGGTGTGGACCCTGTGCCCTTCGATCTCTGTCATGGTTTGCATGCTCGACATTCATACACTCCTGTTCGCGCCGTCGCCTGTGCAGCACGCATTGATGAATTCTGCATGAAGGCGCTCCCAGTCGGCTACGCTCAGGTGGCGACGTGCTGCTGGGACGATGACGCCCTCTTCGCGACCGCGAGCGGTCCAGATGATCTGGGCGTAGCGCTCGAGCGCGCATAGCAGTTCCGCCGCCTCGACGTCTCCCGCCTGTCGCGACACCATCGACTCGAACTCGCCGAGCAGTTCGTGAGCGCGCTGACCCAGCAGCAGGACTTCGTCGATTTCGGCGCGCACGCTTTCGACACGCCGCCGGAGTCGGCCATAGAGAGTGAGTTCCTTGCAACGCTGCAAGGGATGCAAGGTGCTGCGGATCTGCTCGATGACCGCCCGCAGACCCACGCAATGCGCGCGGAGGGTCGACCCATCCGACACGTTCCGGTCACTCAGCAGGCACAGCCACTGGCGCAACAGGACAGCGTGTCGCCGGTACTCGGTGCGCAGCAGTTCAAGGGCCTGAATGGCGGGTGGTGTACAACCGATACCAAACGTCAGCACGGGAACCGTAGCGAGCGAGGGCAATTCGAACAACTGCGACCCGGGTGCCGCCGCCTCGCCCCGCACCATGACGATCGCGTCGCACCCGTAATGGTTCACCGCGTTCAACACTTCCTGTGCAGGTTGCGACGAAAAGAGCGCCGCGGCCCTGCACGGGATCCCCATCGCCAGTGCAGCAGCCTCAGTACGCGCGAGTGCTTCGCGCGCCACGAACTCGCAATGCGTCTGGGCGTGGGGATCATCCGGCCACCTCTGTGCGTACCAGAGACTGATCCGGGTACTATTTTCGAGGGCAAATTCGAGCACCTGAATAGCCGCATCCGAGCAAGGTTCGCTCGGCTCAATGAATATTCCGAGATGTCGAAACATGTGATTCTGAGTTGCTGGATTGCCCGCAATGGTAGGGAAATCCGTGCTGGGAATCTCCCCCCATCGAAAGGGGGGGAGGCTGGTTTGGAAGCGGAATGGGTCCGCTATAATTGATTCAACCCTGCCCGACCCCCGTTTCAATCGGCATGTTCGCAGCGCAGTTCTTCGCCCCAATCTGATGACAAAGCAACTATCCGTCACGAGTCCGGAAGCGACGCTCAAGATCATCCCGCCGCGTGCGCCGAGGGACATGCTAGCTCGCAGCCGTCTGGGGTCGGACAACGAGCAGTTCCGCAATCGCGCCGTGACCGTTGTGCATGCACCACCGGGCTTTGGGAAGACGTCCCTCCTGATCCAGTGGCGACAGGAATACCTGAGACACGGTAGTGCGGTCGCCTGGCTCTCGCTGGACGGGCACGACGACCCTCTGCGCCTGCTCGGAGGCCTCACGCTTGCCGTGCGCGCGGCGTCCGGCAAGGTCGCATTCGGCAAGCGCCTGCTCGAGGGCGGCGCGCTCCCGGATTCGCCATTGGAGGGGATCACCGCATGGCTGGCGGAAGTCGCCCGCACCGCGCTCGATACCGTCCTGATACTGGATGAAGCCGAAAAGCTGCCGCAAGCGAGCTTCGACGCGCTTGTCTACCTGCTCGAAAACCTGCCGCCCAACCTGCGCGTGGTGATTGCCGCGCGAGCCGGATTCGACAAGGTGATCCGGCGCCTGAGTGCCTTTGGCCGGTGCGTGACGGTGGACGCCGTTGCACTTCGCTTTCGTCTGGACGAAACCATCGCGCTGATCGGCGGCCGGCTGGACGCCGTTGTCGATGCCGAAGCGAGCGCCAGACTGCACGACATCGCAGAAGGCTGGCCGCTCGGCCTGCAACTCACCCTCGCCGCCATCGCGGACGCCGATGATCCCGTCGCGAGCATCGACGCCTTCGCCAGCAGCACGGCCGGCATTCGTGAACAGTTCGTCACGGCTCTGCTCGAGAGACTCAGCAGCGAGGACGCAGAGTTCCTCACCCGCATATCGATCGTCGAACTTCAGCGCGACGATCTGTGCGCGGCCATCACCGGGGCACAGGATGCGCGCGAGCGGCTCCTGCGGCTTGCCCAGGAAACACCGCTCTTTGTCGGCGCGCAGGGGCGTGATCAATGGTTCCGCATGCATGCGATGGCGCGCGACGCGCTGCGCGCGCGGCTGGCTGCCCTGCCACCCTCCACACGGGAAGAATTGCACCGCCGCGCGATGCTGTGGCTGGCGGACAACGGCATGCCCGAAGCCGCCGCACGCCACGCGCTCGCGTGCGGGGAGGAGGAGACCGCGTATGTGCTGGCACAACGGTCGCTGCACGAGGCCGTCACGCAGGGCCACGTCGTTACCGTGCTCGAGTGGCTCGAATGGTTGCCTGAGGCGGTCCTGGAACGACATCCGCGTCTACGGCTCGCGATGGCATGGGCGCTCGCGCTCAGTGACCGGCAGCAACAGGCCGAGTCGCAGGCGCAGGCGATCCTGCGCAGCACAGAGCCCGATGAGGCGATGCGCTTTGAGATCGACCTCATTCTGAGTGCGGCCGCCTATTTCGCCGATGAGCCTGACCGGGCGGCGCGTCTGCTCGAACGCTGGGGGAACACACCGCCTGTTAGTGACCCCTGGCTGCAGCAGGTACACGCCAACCGCCTATTCATACGAGCCATCATGGCGGGCGATTATGCGGCGGCGCGCCAGTTCGGCCGGCACGCACCCCGCGGGGACGCCAGTGCGGCCAACCGCTACGTGGTTCGTTGGCGCGCGTGCCTTACGGGTTTCAGCTACCTCCTTGAGGGGCAGGTGCTGCTCGCCGAGCGCGCATTGCGTCCGGCCCTCGCGCAGGCGGACGACGACCTGGGGCGCAGACACCCGTTTTCCTGCATGCTCGCCGCCCTCCTCGCCGCAACCCGGCACAAACAGGGCGATCTCAACGAAGCGGCAGCGTTGCTCGCTAACCGGCTGGACGTCATTGAGCGCAGCGGGACGCCAGATGCGGTGATCTTTGCCTACCGCACTGCCGCCCGGGTCGCGGCGGCTTGCGGCGCCGAGCACCGAGCCTTTGACCTGCTTGAGACGCTCGGCGCCATCGGAACCGCACGTCGTATGCCGAGGCTATGCGTGGTCAGTCTAGCCGAACAGATCAGGCTGCACAGCGGCCGTTTCCGTTCGGCGAGTTGCCACACGCTTGCCAGCCGTCTGGACGATATCGTCGCTGGACACGCCACCGAAGATGCGCCGCTCAAGCGCGGCGCGCTGCTCATGCACCAGCACATCGCGCGGGCATTTGTCGCCTTCGCTGCGCAGGACTGGCGAGGTGCCGAAGCGGCATTGGCCCTCGCGCAGGAGTGGACCGATTCGATGAAACTCGGTGGCGTGGGCGCCGAGTTAATGGCCGCGCGCGCGTTTGCGCAGGACCGGCTCGGCGCAGACGGCTCCGCGCTGCTGCGCGAGGCCAAAGGTCTCGCCGTCACCTACGGGATGTCTCTCTCGACACTCGCCCTTCATCCCGCGTTCGCGGACTGGTTGCGGGAGCGTGACGGCGACAGCGAGCCGCGGGCCGTGCGCGCCCAGTCGATCAAGCCCGCAGCCCCGGTCGCCTCACGGGACGCCGAACCGGAAGGCAGATCGCGCGTCATGCCGAGTACGGCGCTTACCCCCAAGGAGCGCACCGTGCTCGAACTGGTCAGCCGCCACCTCACAAACAAGGAGATCGCGCTTGCCATGGGTGTCGGCCAGGAAACCGTGAAGTGGCATCTCAAGAATCTCTTCGTCAAGCTCGACGCGACGTCGCGCAAGCAGATCGTTCGCCGCGCGCAACTGATGGGGTTGATTCAGGAAAGCGCTTGAATTGGCTCCTGCGCGTGACTAGCCGATTCGCGGGATCTGTGCCTGGCGTAGCCATTCTGTTCAGTCCTAAGGCATCCTGCACAGGGACGCCCTTATGGACCGGTTGGTGTCATACAAACTCAGCGTTTTCCCCTATGAAAGTGGATATTATTCGGGGTCCAAAGGTTGAATTCCAGTTTTACGAAAGCGCTGAAATACCAACTATCGTATAGATGATATTGCAACCATCATTTGTATTAACGGCACCCCCTGAACTTGTCACCAGGCTACAACGTAAATAGCAAGCCGCGGAATTCAAGCTGCGAGTAGGTGATCGCTATATAGGGCTGAAAGCGCCGCAGCATATGGATCGATGGCTGACATGATCTAGCGAAATTCCGGAAAACCCGCCCCCCCTCCGATGGGGGGAAAGCTTTGTGTGGTCGTGCGTATCATCCTCAATCAGTTGCAACATCATCTTTTTAGAATCTAATGTTGCTCGGGGTTGAACTTAGTTACGTCGGAGACCACATGAAGTTGAGGATTACCTGCGCCGCAGCGCTTTTCGCATTCGCAGGCGCATCACATGCGCAATCATCGGTGACGCTTTACGGAACCGTGGACTCTGGTTTGCTCTACCAGAGCACGTCGGCAGCGTACGCAGCGGCCCCCTTTTTGCCGAACACAAAAATTAACGGCAACGCGGGTCATGTGGTGCAGCTCAAGGACGGTGGCATCTATTCGAGCATCTTCGGCATGAAGGGCTCCGAGGACCTTGGCGGCGGATACGCCGCCAACTTCAAGCTCCAGGGCTCGTTTAACAGCTCGAACGGCCAGCCAGGCAAGTCCGATACCCCGAGTGGCGGCTCGATTTTCACCCAGGTCACGACTGTCGGTGTGTCGGGACCGTTCGGCAAGATCGACTTCGGCCGCCAGTTCGCGCCGATGGCCTACGCAATGGCCGAAACGGACGTGCGCAATGCGCAGTATTTCGGCAGCGTCCTGACCGCCTGGCTTACGATGAACACGATGTCGGGCTGGACGGGAAGCAACACGAACGGTCAGATTGGCGCGCTGTATGACGACAATGCGATCGTCTACAATTCGCCGTCGTTCTACGGTGTGTCCGCTGCACTCGAGTACGCGCCCGGCGGCGTCGCAGGCCAGCCCCAAGGCGGCACGCGCGAGTCGGCAGTGCTCAAGTATTCGGGCTTTGGTCTGAACGCGGATGCCGTGTACTACAACGGGCACGACGCCAATCCGTTCTCCTACGCGGCTTCGGCTGCGAACCTGCCGAACGGCATTCCTGCAACCGGCCTGAACAACAACCGCTTCGTGTACTTCGGCGCGAAATACACGTGGCATGGCATCTCGGTCTCCGGGTCGTTCAGCAACGGGCGCAATCCGGCCAACCCGAATGGGGTGCCGAAGGCGTTTGTCGTCTCGGGTGATTTCGACATGTGGACGGGCGGTCTCGGCTACCGCTACTCCCCTGCGCTCAACTTCACCTCGGGCGTCTACTACATCAAGGACAACAAGAACAACCAGAACCAGTCGACCGCCTACGCAATCGGTGGCGACTACAGCCTGTCGAAGCGCACGCTGGTTTATGCCCAGGCCGGCTACGTGTCCAACCGCGGACAGATGAACCAGGAACTGATTTACGGCACGCCTGTCGCTCCGGGCAAGAACACCACGGCCGTCAACATCGGCCTGCGCCATACTTTCTAAGTGATATCCGGGGATCGGGCCAGTTCTGCACTGGCCCGATCCGACGCGATCCGCTGACCGACCCAAAGCCGCCGCCCAGGCGGCTTTGTCATTTCTATTTCACCCGTGATCTGGCAGCGTGCGCAATGAGCGGTCGAGGCGCGGCGACTGGGTCGAATACGGCCCGATCGCCGCGTTTTAGTACGTCATCCTTAATATACCGGACCCATTCGAAGCACTGCACGACCCGCCCAGGTACGCCATTGTGTTGAAACGGGGCCGGCCACTGCGCCGGCCCGTGCGATTGCCGGAAGGCGACAGTACCTCCGGCGAGTCATCCATGCTTACATCCCGCCCAGGGGCTTCTGGACAATCAGCTTGTTGGTCACCGAGGTCACGCCAGGCACACCCTTTGCGATCTCGGCGACTTTGTCGACTTGCGCGGCGTCCGTGACCGAACCATTCAGCGTGACCGCGCCATTCTTGGCGGTGACACCGATGCTGCCGCCGTGAATTTCCTTGTGCTTCGCGATTGCGGTATACACCGCGCGACGCAACTTCGTGTTGGTCGGCGTAGCGGGCGCTGCTGCGCTGGACTCCGTCGCGGTGGTCGCGCTGGGCGCGCTAGCTGCGGATTGGGCCGACGCGTTCAGGGACGCCGAAGCGAGCAGCGTGCAGAGAATCAGGCTGAGCGTTTTGGTAGTCGTGGTCATTACATACTCCTGTGGTTATTGCTGCTGGGTAATGTGATCCGGCCGGCCGTCAGGCCGACAGATAGTAGTTGCCGTACTGATCGCGCAACTGATGTTTGAGCACCTTGCCGGTTGCGCCGAGCGGGACCGAATCGATGAACACCACCGCGTCTGGCTTCCACCATTTCGCGATGCGCCCATCGAAGAAGTCCAGCAGTCCCTCTGCGGACAGCGCGCTGCCGGCCTTGGGCACGATCAGCAGAAGCGGCCGCTCATCCCACTTCGGGTGGCGCGCCGCAATGCAGACCGCCACGGCCACTTGCGGGTGCAGGCTCGCGATGTTTTCAATGTCGATCGAACTGATCCACTCGCCGCCGGACTTGATCACGTCCTTGCTGCGATCGGTAATCTGCATGAAGCCGTCGGCATCGATCTTTGCGACGTCACCGGTTGGGAACCAGCCGTCCAGGAGCGGCGAGCTGTAATCGCCGCCGAAGTAATCACGCGTCACCCAATGGCCGCGCACGAGCAGATCGCCAGCGGCCGCGCCGTCCCAGGGCAGTTCCTTGCCCGCAACGTCGACGATCTTCATGTCGATGCCGAACACCGAGCGGCCCTGCTTCGCTTGCAATGCATAACGCTGCGCATCAGGCAGATCGACCTGATGCGCCTTGAAACTGCAGACCGTGCCGACCGGGCTCAACTCCGTCATGCCCCACGCATGGAGCACTTCGACGTGATGCTCCTTCTGGAATGCCGTCGTCATCGCCGTCGGACACGGTGCGCCGCCGATGATCGTGCGGCGCATCGTCGAGAATGAACCCTTCACCGATTCGACGTGTGCAAGCAGGCCCTGCCAGACCGTCGGCACTCCGGCCGATAGCGTGACGTGTTCCCCTTCGATAAGCTCATAGAGCGACTTGCCGTCCAGCGCCGGTCCCGGGAACACGAGCTTCGCGCCGACCATGCACGCGATGTACGGCAGGCCCCACGCGTTCACATGGAACATCGGCACGACAGGAAGAATGGCGTCACGGGCCGAACAGTTCAGAGCGTCGGGCAACGCGGCCGCGTAGGTGTGCAGCAGGGTCGAGCGGTGACTATAGAGCACGCCCTTCGGATTGCCGGTCGTGCCCGAGGTGTAGCACAGCGACGACGCTGTGTTCTCGTCCAGCAGCGGCCATTCGAATTCGTCACTGTGGCCGTCGACGAGGTCTTCGTAGCACATGAGCATCGTGGACAAGCCGTGGCCCCGAGGCATGTGCGCGCGATCGGTCATCGCGATGAAAACCTTGGGGCTCTTGACCTTAGCCGCCACGCTTTCGATGAGCGGCAGGAACGTGAGGTCAAAGAACACCACGCGATCTTCGGCGTGCTCGATGATATAGGCGAGCTGATCGACATGCAGCCGCGGGTTGAGCGTATGCAGCACGGACCCGGAACCCGAGACGGCGAAATAGAGCTCCATGTGCCGGTATCCGTTCCATGCGAGCGTCCCTACTCGCTCGCCTGGCTTCACACCGAGCCCCGTCAGGGCGTTGGCCATGCGGCGCGCGCGTTGCGCCAGGTCCCGGTACGTGTAACGGTGAATATCTCCCTCGACACGCCGCGACACGATTTCCCGTGTGCCATGGTGGCGTTCAGCATGCCTGAGCAGCGAAGCAACCAGCAGCGGTTGCTGCATCATCAAGCCTTGCATCCTATTTCTCCTCAATGGTCATTTGTTTGCGCAGCCCGGGGCCGAGTTCATCGACCGAGCACAACCGTATCGAACTTGACATTCCGTTGTTCCTTATGCCGGAGCAGACTGCATCAAGGCTTCCAGCAGCGCGTGGGGAGCGTGTGCGCCTGAGAGCGCAAATTTCCTGTTGAACACGAAGGTCGGAACACCGCTGATGCCATGCTGAGCCTGCGGCGACAGCCCGCCGCTGCGGCGTTCATGGGAGTCCGTCCAATGGTCGAGCATGGCCTCGTGATTCAGGCCACACTCAAGGCCGATCTCCTCAAGCACATGCAGATTGCCGATGTCCCTACCCTCAACGAAGTAGGCGCCAAACAGACGCTCGACCAGCGTTGCTTGCTGCGCGTCGGTGCCGTGAGCGATCGCACAGCCAAGAAGGCGGTGGGCAAGTGTCGTGTTCGGCAGCACCTCGATGCGTTCGAACGCCAACGTGATGCCCGCAGCATGGGCTGCGGCCCGCACCTGCGCCCGCCTCGTCGCAATTGCCTCGGGACTTCCGAGCCGGGCGAGATAGAACGCCTGGTATGACATCCCTTCTGGGGGTGTGCCGGGCAACAGTTGGTGCGAGCGCCACAGCACCTGGATCGGTACATCAGGCCGCAATTGCGCGAAGCGGCGCAAGGCCGTTTCCAGGTTGCGTTTGCCGATCAGGCACCACGGACAGATGAAATCGAGAAAAACCTCGATCGTCATCGCATGCTCGTTGCTGGCGGTGTCGTTTCCAGCATTCACCGCGCGCGGGTCAGAGAAGTTCACGGATCAGGCTCTCCGCCATCGGCCATTCGCCGAAGCCGGCGGCTGGATTAAGGTGTCCCACTTCGCCGAGATCGACCAGGCTGCTGCCCCAATCCCTGGCCATCGCCTCCACGCGCTCGAACTGCGCGAGCGGATCGTTGCGGCTCGCGCCCACGATGCTCGGGAACGGCAGCGGCTTGCGCGGAATCGGGTGCCAGCCGTTTTCGGCCAGCGCGTCGAAGGCCGGATAACCCGCCGGCAGCGGCGTTTCGAGGTCCGCCGGCGCGGCTAGCAGCGCGCCATGAATCTTGCGGCTGTGCTGCTGCGCCCAATGCACCGTGATCATCACGCCCGCGCTGTGCGCGACGAGAATGACGGGACCGTCGATCTTCGCGAGCGCCGCGTCGAGCGCGGCCACGCGCGCCGCGCAGCTCAGTTTGTCGTGCTCGAGAGGCGGCACCGAGGCCGCCTTGGGCAGCCGGCTTTCCAGCAGCGTCTGCCAGTGCTCCGCCACGTGGTCGCGCAACCCCGGGACCATCAGAATGGTCGGTGTGGTTTCAAGCGTCATTTGTTTTGGTCTCCTGCGCGCTTCAGTACGGCTTGTCGCCGATAATGCCGGCGCGTTCCATCTTGCGGTGACACGGCGGATAGTCCATCACTGCATAGTGCTGGGTGCTGCGGTTGTCCCAGATCGCGATGCTGTTCGGCTTCCAGCGCCAGCGTACCTGGTACTCCGGAATATAGGCCTGGCTCACGAGATAGCGCAGCAGGTCGCCCGCGCCCGGGTTGGCGTCCTGACCGTAGCGCACACGATCGGGCGTGTGATAGTTCGTGATGTGCGTCGCAAACGCGCTCACGAACAGCACCTTCTCGCCGGTTTCCGGATGCGTGCGCACCACCGGGTGTTCCGCGTCAGGAAACTGCGCCCGCAGGGCATGGCGCTTTTCGATCGGCATGGCCGCACCAAAGCTCGCCTCGATGCTGTGGCGCGCATACAGGCCGTCGATCTGCGCCTTCACGTGTTCCGGCAGCTTCTCGTAGGCGAGCACCATGTTCGCCCACATCGTGTCGCCGCCCACGGGCGGGCACTCCACGCAGCGCAGCACCGCGCCGAACTGCGGCGCCTCGCGCCAGGTGGCGTCCGCGTGCCACGCGTTTTCGTAACGGTCGTTGGGCTGCTCCGGGTTCTTGTAGATGCGCACGAGGCCCGGATGCTCCGGGTCACTGCCCGCCACCGGATGATCCTCCAGCTCGCCGAAGCGGCGCGCGAACGCCACGTGCTCGGTGCGCGTGATGTTCTGGTCGCGCAGGAACAGCACACGGTGCTTGAGCAGCGCCGCGCGAATCTCGGCGAAGAGCGCGTCGTCGTGAACGGCATCGGCGAGATTCACGCCGGTCAGTTCCGCGCCGATGGCATAGGTCAGTTGTTCGACTTTCATGCTGCGCTCCTCAGATGACGAAGACCGACGACCCCGTCGTCTTGCGCGCTTCGAGGTCGCGGTGCGCCTGCACCGCGTCTTCCAGCGCGTAACGCTGGTTCAGTTCGATCTTGATGCGGCCCGCGGCAACGTGCCCGAACAGCTCGGAAGCCAGCTCGTTCTTTTCCGCGGGGTCGGCGATATAGTCCGCCAGCGCCGGGCGCGTGAGATAGAGCGAGCCCTTCATCGCGAGGATCTGCGGATTGAACGGCGGAATCGGGCCCGAAGCCGTGCCGACGCAAACCATCAGGCCGCGGCGCTTGAGCGAGTCGAGCGACGCTTCGAAGGTGTCCTTGCCCACGCTGTCGAACACCACGTTCACGCCCACGCCGTTCGTCAGTTCGCGCACGCGCTTCGCGACATCTTCGCGGCCGTAGTAAATGATGTGGTCGCAACCATGTGCGCGCGCCACTTCGCCTTTCGCCTCGTTCGACACCGTGCCGATCACCGTGAGGCCCAGCAGCTTCGCCCACTGCGAGACGATCAGGCCGACACCGCCCGCGGCTGCATGCAGCAGGATCGTGTCGCCGGCCTTGAAGTCGTGGATGCGGCGCATGAGGTACGACGACGTGAGGCCTCGCATGGTCATGCCGGCCGCCGTTTCGCACGCAATCGCGTCGGGCAGCTTGATGAGGGGCGCCGCCGGGATCAGGCGTTCGGTGCTGTACGCGCCGAGCGTGTTGATGAAACCGGTGTAGGTCACGCGGTCGCCCACTGCGACGTTGGTCACCTCGGGGCCCACGGCCTCGACCACGCCCGCGGCTTCCACGCCCATGCCGGCAGGCAGCGGAACGGGGTACAGGCCGGAGCGGAAGTAGGTATCGGCGAAATTCAGGCCGACTGCCTCATGGCGCAGGCGGACCTGCCCGGGGCCGGGGTCGCCCACTTCGACGCTTTCGTAGCGCAAGACTTCGGGACCACCGGTTTCATAAAAGCGTACTGCCTTCGCCATGTTCAATCTCCTATCCGTTAGTCGGATGCAAAATGCAATTCGCCTGCGGCGGAACAGATCGTCCCTGCCCCAGGCGCATTTCCCAGATCAGTCGTTTGTTTGGGCGTGTATGGCGCGCCGCAGCGCCCAATGTCCAAAGTAAAAATTACCGCAGGGGTCTAATAACAAAACGACGAGAAATCAATTATCTAGTTGATATATCAAGCATATACGCAGAATCGACGTTCTTGCGCGACGTACCGCCACGGATCGAGCGCTTACTCTAGACTTGCGCTCGACCCGAGGACTGCGCCCGACCCGCGAACGTGGGCAGCGGCGCAGGTCCCATCAGCTCAATCTGTCAATACGCGGCCTGCTCACGTAGTGCATTCACGCGATCCAGATCGCGGCCGTAGTTGCGCTTGCCGATGAAGAAGGCGGTGGCCGCGATCAGGGACGCAAACGGCACGAGTTGTAATGCGCCGAGGAGGCCAATATGGTCTGCGACCAGACCCGTCAGGACGGCAGCCGGGGCCAGTCCGAGCAGGTTGTTTGCCAGCGTCAGCGTGGCAAATGCGGACGCGTGGATCGACGGCGGCGTGAGGTTTGCTACCATTGCGCCCGAAGGGCCGCTCGCCCCTGCGCAGAAGAACATCCCGCAGCCGATCACCACGAGTTGCAGTGTGCCGGCGGGCATGCGAAAGCCGATCGCGAGCAGCGTGAAGCAGATCAGGCAATAGGCGATGGCCGTTGCCCACTTATTCTGCGGGCGATTCTTGCTGACGCGGTCGGCCAGGTTACCGCACACCACCATGCCCACGCCCGTGACGAGAACAAAGAGCGCACCTGTCGCCGCCGCCTGGGCGGTGGCCATGCCGTAGTAGCGGTTCAGAAAACTCGGCACCCACGCCCAGACCGCTGCGGGAACCAGCAGATGGCAGCCGCTGCCGACATAGGCGCAAATGACCGACTTCGTCGAAAAGAGTCCTTTCATCAGGGTACGGAAACTCGTGCGCACGCCCGGCGTTTTCGCCGCGCGGCTCACGCTGGCCGGTTGCATCGGCGCAAGGCGCTTTTCGGTGACAACGAAGCGATACACGACGACCAGAGCGAGCCCAAGCCCGGCCATCGTGCCGAAGGCCGCGCGCCAACCGACATGAGCCGCTACCGCACCGCCGATGGCCATGCCCAGAACGGAGCCAAATGCCCCGCCCGCCATGAACGACGCGGTGAGGGTCGAGCGCAGGCGTGCCGGAAAGATGCTCAGAACCAGCGCGACCCCGACGCTGCCGTAGGCGGCTTCGCCGATGCCAACGAAGGCGCGTGCGAGCAGCATTTCGCCGTAGTTCGTCGAGAGTGCGCAGCCCAGCGTCGCAAGACTCCACATCGCCGCCATCAGGATGATGCTTTTCACTCGTCCCCAGCGGTCGGCGAGGACCGACAGCGGAAAGGTCAGCACGCCGACCATCAGTGCGACCACGCTGCTCAGCGATCCCAACCGTGTGTCGGAGAGGCTCCAGGTGCTCTTGAGCAGAGGAAACACGGCATTCAGGACCTGCCGCGACATGTAGTCGGAAAGCAGCAACCCGGCCGTCAATGCAAACACGACCCAGGCATAGGCGCGCACGTCGTCTTTTGCCACTGAAACATCACCCGTCGTGGGCTCAGCATGCTGCATGAGCATCGTTTGTCTCCTTCACGTCTAGCTTTTTGGTGACCGCTCTGTCCGTTTGGACAAATTGGCCGCGACTGGCACCCCGTGTCGCCGCGGCATACTACCTCTGGAGCCCCGACGCCAGCTCACGCCCGCATCGGTGTCCAATCCATCACGCCGCGCGCAACGGCAGATTCCTCACGCCGGGCTTGCGGTTCGGCGCCATGCCGTTGGCCGTGAGCGTCTCGTCGATCGTTTCGTACTGCACGCCAATGCGGTAAATCTCGCGTGCTTCCTTGCCCGTGGCAATTTCACGGCCCAGCTCGCGCGCCACGCGCACGCACTGCTCGATCTGCTGCACGGACGTGAAGCGCTTGCCGTGCTGGTCGATGATCGTGTCCTCGATACCGCAGCGCGGATGCAGGCCCATAGCCATCGCCATCATGTTGAACGGCAGCACGTTCTTGAGCAGCGACTCGGCGGTGAGCGTGCAGCCATCCGGCGCACGGTGGACGAAGTTAGCGAAGTTGAACGGGTTCGGGCCGTCAAAGCCACCGCCAATGCCAATCCACGTGAGGTTCAACGGCCCCATGTACACGCCCTTGCGCACCAGGCGGTCGAGCGTCTCGAGGGCGTGAATGCCGGTGAGCTGGAAGTGGGGCTGAATGCCCGAAGCCTGCAGGCGGCGCAGATGCTCCTCCACCCACGCGGGACCGGCGGGAACCGTCATTTCGCTGTAGGCGGCCATGAACGCAGGGTTGGAGAGCGACGTGCCTTCCAGATACTCCGGATAAAGCAGCTCCATGATGTTCATCTGCGTCGTGTTGATCGCGACCGTGACCTGGTCCGGCTTAGGTTCGAGGTCGGCGAGCATGTGACGCGTATCGTCGGAGAGCCACTTGGCGGCCTGCCCTTCGTCTTCCGGCGCGAACGAGATCGAGCCGCCCACCTGGATGATCATGTCCGGCACCGCGGCGCGCACGCCGGCGATAAGCTCATTGAACTTCGAGAGGCGCTTGGAGCCCTTGCCGTCGAGTTCACGCACATGCAGGTGCAGAACGGTCGCGCCAGCGTTGTAGCAGTCGACAGCCTTCTGGATCTGCTCTTCCATCGTCACCGGAATGTCTTCCGGGAAATCTTCGGGCATCCATTCCGGTCCGTACGGTGCAGTTGTGATAACAACTTTGTCCTGATTCTCGGGGTGCAACGAGTCGTCGAGAAATTGCATTTGTTCCAGGCTCCTGAGGATGGTGGCTCTCCAGCATGACCGGGGAATGGTCCCTGAATCGTGCCGCCGCTAACGCACGATACGGCAGACGCGGTTTGCACTTTTGTGATTTGACGCCATCGTTTTATCTTTTCGTGTCAGCTGGTGAAAACACCGATACCCGGCGCGAGCGTCTCAGGGTGGTGTATAAGTTGAAAAGTCAACGTCACACTGGATTTCAATTGCTCCGATGCGTCAATATCTGAAGCCGGGCAATCGAGGCTGACGTCGAGTCGGTGAAGAAAAGAGGTTGAAATGGAAACTATGCTGCGATCGGCAGCCATGAGCGGGTATTTCGATGTGGCCCGACGTCTCGGGCTCAACCCGGTCGACCTGGTTCAAAAGGTCGGCATCGATGCGGCAGCGCTCGCAAATCCCGATGACCGCGTCCCGGTCGCAGCGGCTTGCGAGTTGATGGAGTTGTCCGCGGAAATGGCGTGCTGTCCGACTTTCGGCCTGCAAGTGGCCGAAACGCGGCGAAATTTTGGGGCTGGAGTTGTCAATGTCCTGTTGGCACACAAGCGTACGCTTCGCGAGGTGTTGCTCGCCACGGCCCAATACCGCCATTTGCTCAATGAAGCGCTCGCGATGCACGTCGAGACCGCCGGTGAAACAGTCACCATCCGGGAGGAACTGGTCGTTCACCCAGGTACGCCAACGAGGCAGGCGATCGAACTAGCTGTCGGCGTCCTCATGCGCCACTCCAGTGCCCTGATCGGCGAGCGCTGGAAACCGCGCGCCGTTCACTTTGCCCACTCAGCCCCAGCGGATTTGACGTTTCATCGGCGCTTCTTCGGCTGCCCATTGGTCTACCGGAGCGATTTCAACGGGTTCATTTGCTCCGCTGACGATCTCGACTACCCGAATCCCGCCGCCGATCCAGAACTCGTTCGTTATGCAGAAAGCCTGGCCGGTCCGATGAACGTGGCTGACATTGATTCGAAGGTGCTGGAAGTACGCAAGGCGATTTATCTGTTGCTGCCGCTCGAGCAGGCCACCGTCGAACTGGTCGCCCGCCATCTGGGACTGAGCGTGCGGACCATGCAGCGCCATCTCGAATCCGCCGATACCAGTTTCTCGGCGCTTCTTGACGAAGTCCGGGGGGATCTGGCGGTCCGCTACATGATGAATCCGAGCTATCCCATCGGCCGGGTGGCCGCTCTGCTCGGCTATACCCAGCAGGGCTCATTCACCAAGTGGTTTACGGCGCGATCTGGCGTGACGCCGCGAGCGTGGCGTGCGGGCCACCTGATGCGGCGCGACTAGGCGCGCGCGAACGGTTCCAGCCCGGCTGTTCCGGTAACCGATAAACGCTGGCCCGAAAGAAAGAAGCCTGTCACTCGTGAACGTGATGACAGGCTTTGCAAAGAGATCAGAATGGAGTTACCCATTCGTCCTTCATTCTATCAATCCCTATTTTATATGTAAAGTCAACTATCAGGCCACGTCAAAAAAAAGCCCGCCATCGAAGTGGCGGGCCCGCAAGAAGTCACTTACGACTTCACACACGGCGTCGTGCATCCCTGCCGACGCGCGCTGATTTTATCCTGAAAGGGCCGCGTTCCCAGCTTGGGGAAAACACGGGAAAGCAGAACTGATCGCAGTCATACGTTCGACTTCTCTCGCCAGGAAATTCCTATATAGGTGCTAAATCCTCTATCTTGCGAACAGTGGTTTGGTCGGAGCGCGGGCGCCTGGGTCGGCTTGTCGAACTAGTGCATGACATTGCGGCGGAAGGCCGCGTCAAAAACGCACAGTGAACCTGCCCTGGCGCTCCCGACTTATCCACAGATTTTGGTGACAAGGCTGTGAGTAACCGCTTGAATGATTCACTCAAGCCTTTGACTCGAAAGACTTTCCAGCCCAGTCGCTTCAGAACCGAAGGCCCGAGGCAGAAGTGCGCATCCAGGAAGCAGCGCGTCGACGTGGTGAACGGCGGTGTCCCAGGACTCCCAGATCGCAACCGTTGCGCACGGGACGGTCCGAGTGCACGCGTCCCACCAGGCGAGCCGCCTTGTCCGCTTCGATGGTAAGCGCAAGCGCGGTGAACGTGTTGGCGACGCTTCGCTAGTGCGCCGCGGGAAGGGCCACGAGCGGAAAATCACTCATCTATCGCGAAGAGGCCAGAATCCGCTGGTCCTGCGAATCCTTTGGAACCACTTCCCGGCGCGTCGCTCGTGGTCAAAGAATCTAATGTCAGCCTCGCGCGGGTCGGGGTTTCGAATGCGTCACCTGGTCATACCGCCTCGGTAATCGTTTTGTAGATCGATCGTTTCGGAGTATTCATCACCCGACGCACAATCGGCTCGAACACATCGATCGACCAGGTCTGCGACGAGGCGTCAAATGCCGGATCGTCGTAGAGATCGACGAACTCGAGCGTGCGTTGATAGTGGGGATGTTCCTTGAGCTGCTCACGCATATTGCGGTCCATGCCAATATGGTGGAAGAAGTTGTGACCCTGCACAATGCCATGGTGCTCAATCATCCAAAGGTTCGCTTCGGACACGAAGGGTTTGAGGATGGCGGCCGCTATTTCGGGATGGTTGTACGAGCCGAGCGTGTCTCCAATATCGTGCAACAACGCGCACACCACGTACTCGTCGTCACGGCCGTCCTTCAGCGCCAAGGTCGCGGTCTGGAGACAGTGCTGATAGCGGTCGATTGGAAATCCGCTGAATTCCCCCTGGAGCAGCGACAGGTGCGCAATCACCCGCCCGGGCAGTTTGGAGAAGTACTCCGCAGCTTGCGGCTTGATGATGCCCCAGTCCTCCTGGGTGCTGTCCTGCATGCGTTTGAACGTGGCCAGTGTCATGATGCGGCGTCGCAGATTGGATGAGTGAATGGATAGAATTCCGGGCAGTGGTACGCGGCGTGCGCCGCCCAGCCCGCTCAGGCCTGCGCGCGCCACGCATTCGCCACTCAGATTACGGCGCCGCCATTGGGGCTGATGACCTGCCCGACAAAGTAGTGATCGCCTGCGAGGAACGTTGCGACCGCTGCGTATTCATCCATCGTGCCAAACCGCCCGGCGGGTACGATCTGCCAGAACCGGTTGCGTGCCTCCTCGCCGATGGAGTCCAGATATTGCTCGAAGAATGGCGTCGACACCCCGCCCGGCGCAAGCGCATTGACGAGGACGTTGCCGCCCGCGACCTCAGCCGCGACGGCTTTCGTGAACGCAATGACCGCCCCTTTGGTGGCACTGTAGTGCGGACTGTGAGCGCTGATGGTCGAGAAGCCCGCCACTGAGGCAAGATTCACGATACGGCCGTATTTTTGCCCCTGCATCAACTTGAGTGCTTCACGCGTGCAGTAGAACGTACCGTGGACGTTGACGTCCCAATAGCGATGCCAGTCCTCGTCGGTGATCTCGCTCGTGAAGCCAAGCGCTCGCCGGGGCTGCGGCGTTGTGATGTACGCGTAATGCTTGTTGCGTCTCACCTCGTCAGGAGCAGCCGTGGGGCCCACCGCCGCGTTGTTCACCAGAATGTGCAAGGTGCCAAAGCGCTCGACGATTGCTGAGAACATCGCCCTCACATTGCTGCTCGACGTGATGTCGCAGTCGAGCGCCATACAGCGGGCCCCGATTGCTTCGACGGCTTGCCGCGTTTCCTCGAGGGCGGCCAGATTTACGTCGCAGATGACGATGTCCGCGCCCGCTCGCGCAAAATGCCGGGCGATGGTTCCCCCAAGGCCACGACCGGCCCCCGTGATCAGCGCGACGCGACCCGCGAGCGGGCCTGCGTTCGATGCCGCCGCTTTGCTGGAATGGCCAGCCTGTTCGTTCATCAGCATGAATATCTCCACTTTCTGAGTATTGGATTGCCTGTGAGACTCACGCGCGCCGCATCAGGCTATAGCTTTGTGCCGTCGGCCCTCCGTCGGGCATGCTGGCGAGGAACAGGGCCAACGGCACCACGTCTTCGGGTTGCTTGGCCCACTCGCCAACCGGCATCGGGACGTCGCGCGTCATGGCGGTTTTCACGGGACCCGGAATGAGTTCGTTGACGCTAATGTTGTAATCGAGCAGTTCCACGGCCAACGACTGGGTCAGCATCCACAGACCGCTCTTTGAGCACGAATAGGCGGAGAAGCCGGGCACCGGGCGGTTGCGCTGCCCCGAGCCCACCATGATGATCTTGCCGGCCCCGCGCCGGCGCAGATGCGGGATGGCCGCGTGCGCGGTGTGATAGGCGCCGTTCAGATTGATGTCGATTGCTTTGCGCCACTCTGCCGGATCGCTGTCCTCGATCTTGCGCAGATCAGAAGCGACACCGGCGTTTGCTACGACGATATCGATACCGCCAAATGCATCAGTCGCGCGCTGAAACAGCGCAACCGTGTCAGTGTAGTTGGCGACGTCTGCCGTCTGCGCGATCGCCGCTCCCCCCCCATCGCGGATCAGCGCGGCGGTCTCTACGATCTCCTCTTCGCTGCGCGCACTGCACACAACGGACGCGCCCGCGCGCGCATACGCCAGCGCAATCGCGCGGCCGATGCCGCGGCCCGCACCGGTAATGACGGCGATCTTTCCGTCGAGGGAGAAAGGTGTACTGGTCTGTGTCATCAAAAACTCCTGTATGGTTCAAGCGGCGGGGCGCACTCGCCCTACGGTCCTCACGTTGTCTGGAAGCGGCGCAGGTCGCGCTCGTAGGTCACTTTGGCGCAGGCAAACGCGAGCGCCGCAGCGACGGAGACCAGCGGAATCAGTTGCAGGGCGCCAAGCAAACCAATGCGGTCCGCCAGGACCCCGGTCAGCCAGGGCCCGGGCGCGCCGCCGAGCAGGTTGTTGGCGAGCGTCAAAGTGGCTAGCGCCGTGGAAAGAATCGAGGGATGAACGAGGTTGGTCGCCATCGCTCCCGCGGGCCCCCAGGTCCCCGCGGCCAGAAACACACCAGCGGCGATGACAACGAACTGGGCGCCGCCCGCGTCCATACGCATGCCAATCATCAGCAGTACGCATGATCCAAGGCAGTAGCCGATCGCCAGTGTGACCTTGCCGCCCAATGACTTGCGCGCGACCCAGTCCGTGACGATCCCGCAGACCGCCATGCCCACGCCACTCACGATCAGCATGAGCGCGGCAGAGAGAGCGGCTTTCGCCGGGGCCATGTGGTGGTAGCGATTGAGGTAACTGGGCAGCCAGGCAATGATGGCGTAGGCAGTGAAGAGCTGCAGACCGCTGCCCACATACGTGAAAACCAGCGTTGGCGTGCAGAACAGCGATTTGATGAGCTTCGGCAGCGACTGAGCAACACCGCGCGCCCCGCTCTCGTTGCGACGCGCGTGGTGCTTCACACGGGCTTCCGTAACGGTCACGGCGCACGCAAGGACAAGCACGATCCCGAACAGCGCCATCCCGATGAAGGCGGTGCGCCAGCCAAAGCGCGCCGCGATCACTCCACCGCCCGCCATGCCAAGCACCGAGCCGAGCATCCCGGCGGAAGTGAAGGCGCCCGTGAGAGTGGCCCGCATTGACGCTGGAAACACACTCAGGATGATGGCGAGGCCGACGCTGCCATAACCGGCTTCACCGATCCCGACGAGCAGTCGTGCGGTCAGCATGTGACCGTAGTTTTCCGCGAGCCCGCATCCGAGCGTAGCGAGGCTCCAGAAGAGCGCCATCAACACGACGCTTCGCGTCCGGTTCCAGCGGTCTGCGATCAGCGCCACCGGAAAGGCCAGCAAGCCGACCATCAGGCCGACCACGCCGCTGAGCAGGCCGAGCTGCGCGTCGGTGAGATGCCACTGGGCCTTTAGTTGCGGGAACACCGCATTCAGCACCTGTCTCGACATGTAGTCGGAGAGCATGAGGCCGAAGATCAATCCGAACACCACCCACGCATAAATGCGCGAGTGGGTCGTGCGCACCGGGACGGCGGGTCCGGCAAACGAGCCAATTTTCTCTTCCAGCATGATGTCCCCTTTGTAGACTGCCCTTGTGATTGGCTACTTCGGAAAGTCGAATGGCTGTGGGCCATGAAATCGGCCCGCGGGTATGCCGCCGCCCTTGCGGATCAGACCGGCCTGTTGCCGACGATCGTCGCGCGATCCATCTGGCGAACGCTGGGCGGGTAGTCCATGACCGCATAGTGCTGCGTACTGCGGTTGTCCCAGATCGCCACACTGTTCTTCGTCCAGCGCCAGCGCACCTGGTACTCCGGCAGATAGGCCTGACTCAGCAGGTAGGCCAGCAACTGTCCGGCGCCCGGATTGGCGTCCTGTCCGAAGCGAACGCGCTGCGGCGTGTGGTAATTGGTGAAGTGCGTGGCGAAAGCATTGACGAAGAGGATCTTTTCGCCCGTTTCGGGATGCGTGCGCACGACCGGGTGCTCGGCATCCGGATATTGGGCTTTCAGGGCGAGGCGCCTTTCGATAGACATCGCAGCCCCGAAGCTCGCCTCAATACTGTGGCGCGCACGCAGATCGGCAATTTGCTCCTTGACGTGAGCCGGCAGGTTCTCGTAGGCGAGGACCATGTTGGCCCACATCGTGTCGCCGCCGACCGGCGGGCATTCACGGCAACGCAGCACGCACCCGAACGGGGGCGCTTCACGCCATGTGGCATCGGTATGCCAGACGTTCTCGTAGCGCGGGCTGGGCTGGCTCGGGTCCTTGTAGATGCGCACGAGCCCCGGATGCTCAGGATCGCTGCCGGCGACCGGGTGATCCTCGAGTTCGCCGAAGCGGCGTGCAAAGGCCACGTGTTCGGCGCTCGTGATGTCCTGGCCGCGCAGAAACAGTACGCGATACTTGAGCAGCGCCGCACGGATGCTGGCAAACAGACCGTCGTCGTGGACGGCGTGAGCCAGGTTCACGTTGAACAGCTCGGCGCCGATCGAACAGGTAAGCGGCTCGATTCTCATGAAAGCCTCGTCAGACGGTGAAAACCGATGAACCTGTGGTCTTGCGCGCCTCGAGATCGCGGTGGGCCTGCGCAGCGTCTGGCAATTCGTAGCGCTGGTTGATCTCGATCTTGATCCTGCCGGCCGCGACGTGACCAAAGAGCTTGCTTGCGAGCGCGTGACGCAGCCAAACCTGACCAGGGCGAGGCGTGCCGACGTCGATCGGCTCCCACCGCATGACCTCAGGGCCGCCCGTCTTGTGCATTCGAATTGCGTGTGCCATGTGGCTTCCCATCTTTCGGAATCCTTCGTTGATCGACGTGCTTCCGCATGCGTCGGCGTGGTCGAAGTGTCAGCGAAAAGAAGCGGATGAATTTGCCATTTTGTGGCGAGATACTTTACATTTTGAGGCACTGGTGGAGATCCCTATGCCGTCATTGCTGAGAAGCGCAAGCCTGACTAACTATGTGACTGTTGCACGTGAAGTGGGGCTCGATCCCCACGCGGAGCTGCGCCGGGCGGGCATCAGCGCGGCGGCATTGCTTGATCCGGACATCCGGCTTCCTGCCGAGCCAGTCATGCGCATGCTTGAAGAATCCGCTGCGAAAAGCGGTGCATCGGACTTTGGTCTTCGCATGGGAGAGACGCGGCAGCTCTCCAATCTCGGTCCGTTGGCCATTGCCCTGCAGGAAGAGCCAACCCTGCGACGTGCGCTGGATTCGTTCTCGCGCTACGTGCGTCTGCAAAACGAGGCAATGGGCGCGCGGGTGCTGGAGTCTGGAGACGTTGCGACGCTCATAGTGGAGGTACTCAATGCAGGGCCCGGTACGTTTCGTCAGTCGGTCGAACTGGTCGTCTGCGTCCTGCATCGCACGCTGGCATCGCTTTTGGGGGGCGAATGGCGGCCTCGCTGCATCTGCTTTTCCCATCGGGCGCCACGCAGCCTTGCTGCACACCGGCGCATATTCGGCGTGCCTGTCGATTTCGGCAGGGACTTCGATGGCATCGTGCTCACGAGTGCCGTCCTGGATACGCCGATCTCTTCGTACGATCCGTTGCTCGCGTCATACGCGCGGGAATTTCTCAATGCGAAGCTGGCACAGTCAAACGCGAGCGTGCCGGAGAAGGTCCGGGAACTCGTGTTTGCCATGCTGCAGGTTGGTGATTGCGATTCTGGGCTCGTCGCCCAGAAGCTTGGCATGCACCGTAAGACGCTCTACCGGCATCTTGCCGAGCACGGCCACACCTATTTATCGATCGTCGACGAGGTCAGGGCCGAACTCGTGACCCGCTACGTCGAGTCTGGTGAACGTCCCTTTACTGATGTGGCGAGGCTGTTGGGCTTCTCTTCGTTGAGTGCGTTCTCAAGGTGGTTCACAGGCCGCTATGGATGCAGCGTCTCGGCCTGGAGGTCAGGCAAGCGGCCTTGAATGGATGCGGTTCAACTGGGTAAATGGAACCCGCGTGTGCCGGTCGGCCGGGAGTGCCCCGATGGTGTAAGGCGATGTCACATCGGAATAATTAGCATGCCGATGCTGTCTGTCGAGAGAAAAACTCGACCGAGTCCATGCCAGGTACACCTGGCTGGCAAGCGATCGCTGCGCAGTCAGGAAAACGTAATCTCTGCAAGGAACGTTGCGAAGTAGTCGCCGTCCAGCCATCCAGAAACGTGCTTCGACGCCTCGATGCGCTGGATTTCTTTCTGTCCTTTGTCGGTCAGGATAGCAATCTGGTGCGCCGGGAGATATTTCGCACTGGGAGGAGGTTTCTGGTCAACGGTCTGGATCAGACCCTGTGAGCGAAGCCACGTGAATATTGCCGGTCGCTTGTGCCACGGAATTTGTCGATGCAAAGCAAGTCGAAGAGCTTCAAGTACAGCGCCATTGTTGAATTCCATGAGCATCCTTCTGGTGGTCGGCTGAAACGTCATGCTGGCCCTGAGTACGCACGTTATCACATGAAACGGCTCTGTACGATGACACACACAGAAAACCTTTTCGGTCCAGCGGCGACAGATGGGGCCGCCCCGCACCGTGCCCAGCCTCCTTCGCACACGAATCGCGTAACGCTCGTACGCGTCACCGGGTGCACCCACGCTAGTCCGCCTGTGAGACGAGGCATCGTCGAAATATTTTCATTTCGGCATCCAGATTAAAGCTGCGTCGGCGACAACATCGTTCGTTGCGTCTCGACCTTGTTTCGAGCGCCGTCGCGTGTGGCGCTCGAGAGTCTAAAGTTCAGGTCACGTTACAAAAACCAGCGATATTCTCGTGCCCCGATCGCGTTCATAAAATCAAGGTGATCCTGCCGTTTATTTTCGCAATAAACCATGGTGAAGTCGTCGCCGAGCCCCTCGCGCACCCCGGCATGCCGGCGCATGGCGGCCACCGCCGAGAGCATGTCGCCCGGAAAATCGATGCCGCTCGCGCGGTCGTCGTTGAGCGGCGCAATCGGTTCGCGGCCCGCTTCCAGGCCCTGCTCGATTCCGGCGAGGATGGCCGCGAGCACGAGATACGGGTTGGCGTCCGCCCCCGCGAGCCGGTGTTCAATGCGTAGATTTGCTTCGTCGGACTCGGGAATGCGGATGCAGGCATCGCGGTCCTCGAAACCCCAGCTCGCCCGGCTCGCCGCGTTGACCATCGCGCCATAGCGCCGGAACGCGTTGTGATTGGGCGCGAAGACGGGCATGCAATGCGGGAGCAACGCGAGGCAACCCGCCACCGCATGACGCAGCGCGCGCCGCTCGCGTGCCGCTAGCACGTTGCGGCCCGCCTCGTCGTAGAGGCTCACATGCACGTGCATGCCGCTGCCCGGGACGTCGAGCAGCGGCTTCGACATGAAGCTCGCGCGATAACCGTGGCGCAGCGCCACACCGCGAGTGCTTCGGCAAAAGAGCGCGGACCAGTCCGCTGCGCGCAGCGCGTCATCGCAATGGCCAAAATTGATTTCGAACTGCCCCGGCCCGAGTTCGGCGGTGATGACGGTCGCATCCACACCCTGCTCGCGTGCGGACTCGACCATCTCGTGCAGCACGGGCGCGAAACGCGATAGGCGCTCGATATGCATGTTCGGCTGATCGTCTTCATCCTCGCATAGCGGATCACGCGCATGCTGCGGCAGACCTTCGTGCAGCTTCGCATCGAACAGATAGAACTCCAGCTCGAACGCGACCACCGGCTTGAGGCCGCGCCGCGTGAAGCGATCGAGCACGCGCGCGAGCACCTGGCGCGGCTCGAACCCAATGGGCGTCGCTGTGCCGTCCGAGGTCATCAGCATCTGCGCGAGCGGCTGACGCTCCCAGCGCACCGGCTTGAGCGTGCCGGGCACGAGGCGGCGTGGCACGTCGGGGTCGCCGTCGTGGAAGCAGTATTCACCGATCGAATACAGCCCGCCTTGCGCACCAAGCAGGATGCAGTTTTGCGGCACCTTGAGCAGCGTGCCGGCAGCCACCTTCTCTAGCATGGCGATGGGATAGCGCTTGCCGTAGAAATGCCCCGGAATATCGAGGGAAATCAGGTCGACGTATTGCACATCGGGATGAGCCGCGCGAAAGGCGCGTACTTCGCTCAGGAGGTCAGTTGCGATGGCACTCACTTCGGGTTCCTCGTTAGCGAGAGATGGTGGACCTGCTAGTTAATTTGGAATCCAAATCATAATGGCGGCACGCGTGCCAGCAACGCACGCGCCTTCATATCAGGCCTGCGTCGCTCCAGGCGTCAGGTGTACACCCAAAGCACGCGTGCGGCCTCGTCCGAGCGATTCGCGTAACTGAAGCGGCAGCGCGCCGGCAGTTGAAAGCTGTCGCCGGCCTTGAGCGTGACCGCTTCGTTCTCGCCATCGAGCCAGATGGTAAGTTCGCCTTCGAGCACGAAGCCACCCTGCTCGTCGCTGTCGTCCACGGGGCGTTCGCCGCTCGTAGCGCCCGGCTCCAGCAGGCTCTCCAGCATCGAGAAGCCCGAAGACATACTCGGCGAGACGAGCACGTCGGTGATGCCGCCGCCGTAATAGAGCGTGCGCCGCTCACTGGGGCGCGTGACCCACGGCAGTGCGCGCGGCTTGCTCACGCTGTAGAAGTACGTGGTGGGCGTCTGCAGCGCCTCGCCGATGGCGGTGAGATCGGCGACGGTGGGCCGCGACAGGCCGCGCTCGACCTGTGAGAGAAAGCCCACCGAGCGGCCGATCCGCTGCGCGAGTTCGGTCAGCGTCACCTTCTTGTGCTTGCGCAGATCGCGAATGAGAATCGCGAGGCCTTCTATCTCTTCGTCCCTGTCCATACCGGATACCTCAATCAAACCACGTCGCGCATGCGATACCACAGCTTGCCGAGCGCTTCGAGCGGCGCGGCCAGCGCGTCGCCGCCGGGGAAACGTGGATTATGGATGTCCTCGTAGAGCGAGAGCAAGCGCGTATCGCCGAGGATCGCATCGGACACCGCGCGCGCCGCGGCCAGCGTCGGCAGCACCCCGTGCCCCGAGAAACCCTGCAGCCAGTAGCGCCCGCGCGCGTGACCTACATCGGGCGTGCGCCGGATGCTGATGTCGATATGGCCGCCCCATGCGTATTCGAGTTCGACGCCGCGCAGTTGCGGGAAAACGCGTTCGAGGCTCGGCCGGATCGCGGCGCGAATGTCTTTGGGGATGCCACCGAGATAAGTGCACGCGCCACCGAACAGCAGCCGATGGTCGGGACTCAACCGGAAATAGTCGGGCACGAACTGGTTGTCGATCACACAACTGTTACGCGGCAGAAGCGTATGCGCCAGTTGCGGGTCGAGCGGCACGGTCGCCACCTGATACGTGCCGACCGGCAGGACGCGGCGCGCGAGTTCGCGGTCGAGGTGGTCGATATAGGCGTTGCAGGCGAGCACGAGCGTATTCGCGCGGATCAGGCCAGCAGGCGTAGTCGCGATGAAACCCGTCGACGTTTCGCTCCAACTCAGCACCCGGGTCTGTTCGAAGATGCGCCCGCCCGCACGCTCGATGGCGGCGGCAAGGCCGAGCGCGAGCTTGAGCGGATTGACGTGGCCGGCCTCGGGATCGTAGAGCGCGGCGAGATAGCGCGGGCTGCCCACCCATTCGGGCATCTCCTGCTCGCGGATGATGCGCAGCGCATCATAGCCCCACTTGTGCGCTGCTTCGTCGCGTGCCTTTTCCAGCGACGCGACGCGGCCGCGCTTGACGGCGGTCCACAGGCTGCCGGGCCGGTAATCGGCGTCGAAACCGTGACGCGCGGGTAGCTCGTGCACCTCGCGCGCCGCCCAGCGCATGCTCTCCCACAGTTCGCGCGCGCCATCGCGCCCCAGCGACTGTTCGAGCGGCCCCATATCGCACGACCAGCCGAGCAGCGCCTGCCCGCCGTTTCGCCCTGACGCGGCCCACGCCACGCGGCTTGCCTCAACGACAACCACCCGCTGGCCCGCGAGCGCGAGACGCAACGCCGTGTGCAGTCCGCTGAAACCGGCCCCGACGATCAGGACATCGGCATCGCACTCGCCTGCCAATGCCGGACGCGCGGGCACCTGACCAGGCAAGGTGCGGGCGTAGTAGCTCTCCACATGCTGGGTCGACTCGACGAACATGGCGGCATCCGTGAAATTATTCGGCTAAATTTCATGAAAAATTAGCACGACATTTTCACGGGCGCAAGTGTTTCTTGACTGACCGCTTCAACTACAGGCCATTGACACACGCGTCGGACACGAAGTCGTACGCCCAGACGTGCCGTACTGCCGTCGCGGGTTGGCCGAGGACGACAAAGCGCCGACGGTTAGCCCGCGGTTCCAATGCTCGTATCGATCTTTTCGTCTGCATTGCTTTGGAATGTACTGACGTGGCACTTCGCAATCCCGAGCAGCAGTTCCCATTGTGTCGGGTTGCCCTTCAGGAGGGGCCCAGCGCCTATTCAGGTTCCGCGTTGTAGCCCACGTTAAGCCCCAACTGGTAGGCTTGCTCGAGGGCATCAGCGAGATCCGGCACCCGCAGGAAACGGATATCCGTGAGCTTTCGCCCGGATTCTTCGAGGTTGCTGATTTCGAGGTGCTGGTTGGCTATCGCAACAAGTGCCGGCCAGCAAGGATGATTCGGGGTTCTATCGATCACGATTCGCTCCGGCTTTCAGTGAGAGTGCGAACGGGTGCTCATCAGGTCGTCAGCAGAGGCACGCACCCACTCCTGTTCCGCGCGACACCTCGATTTCGACGCCATGGCCTTCCCCTGCTCTGCCCTCGCTACCATGTGCCCCATCAATAACCCTAAGTCGTAAGCCCGCTCGAACGCACTGGCAAGCGCGGCAATCCGCACCAGCCGAACGTCCGTTGAGATCTTGCCTGACTCCGTGAGGGTGCTTATCCCGAGTTCCTCTCTCGCGATTGCTTTCAGTGATTCCCAGTGAACTTCGTTTTCAGCTGCCTTATACATTGCGACCTCCACATACGCACCATCAAGATTACAGTCAGTAAGTATAGGGGTGTCAGGCGGTTGCCAGTGCGGCCGGGCGTCACACTTTGACGTAGCGGTCGTTTACATAGTTGCTATATCCATTTGTTTTGACGGCGTTCGCCAACCTGCTCACAACACTGGCCACAATACTGGTGAGCACGCTGCAACAGATGCATCGCCATGGAGTACCTCGCGCAAAGTCCCTATGCGTCCCCCGCACGCACTACCGGCATGCCCGGCTCGCCCACTTACACGGCACCGCGTGTGTCATTAGCTTTCGATAATCTAATCGTAGTGCGATACAGATCTACATTCCTATAATTTCCGGGCATATCAGCTCATCCTTTCATCCCGGAGCCATCTTCATGATTCGACGAACCCTGCGCATTCTCATTGCCCTTGTGCTCGTACTGCCGTTTGTCAGCGGTCCCGCGTTCGCTGCCGGCGCACCGACGCCACTCAAGGTGGGCGTGGCCGGCGGCGTCGATGAGCAGATATGGGAAGTCGTCACACGGGTAGCGAAGAAGGACGGACTCGACGTTGAGGCAATCGTGATCAGCGGCACCGCGAGCCCGAATGAGGCGCTCAACAATGGCGATCTGAACGCCAATTCCTTCCAGCACATTCCGTATTTGCGCGATCAGGTCAAATCGCGCGGCTACAAGCTCGTGGCGGTCGGCGACACGTATATTTCGCCCATCGGCTTTTACTCGAAGAAATACAAGTCGCTCGAAGCGCTGCCTGTCGGCGCAACGGTCAGCATTCCTGCCGACCCGAGCAACCAGACCCGGGCACTCGTGATCCTGCGCGATCACAAACTCATTACGTTGCGCGATGGCGTCGATCCCTATGCTGGCACGGTTTCGCTGCAGGACGTGCGCACCAACCCACGCAAGCTGAATTTCGTCGAGGCCGACCCGCTCGTCCAGGCGCGTTCACTGCCCGACGTCGACGCAGCGGCCATCGTCAATAACGTGGCGTCCGAGGCGGGACTCTACGCAACGCGCGACGGCATCGCTGTCGAGCGCAAGGAACACAACCCGTACGTGAACGTCATCGCGGTGCGCGAGCAGGACCGCAACGCATCGTGGGTGCCGAAGCTCGTCAAAGCTTACCAGTCCGAGGAAGTCAGGCACTTTATCCAGACGCACTTCAATGGTTCCGTGATACCCGCATTCTGATTCCTGGCGTACCTGAACATGTTGCCACATGAGGTGAAAGGTTATGTCGCCGACCCTGGCTGACCGCTACATTCAGGCGCTGCTCCAGACCCTGCTGATGGTGGGCGCGTCCATGCTGATCGCGATTGTCGCTGGCATGCTGCTCGCGATCGTGCTCACACTGAGCGCGCCAGGCGGTCTTTATCCGCGGCCCTTACTGCACAAAACGCTCTCGACGGCGATCAACATGTTTCGTGCGATCCCCTTCATCATCCTGCTGGTCGCGCTGCTGCCCGTCACGCGCTTGATCGTCGGTACGACGCTGGGCGCGTGGGCGGCCGTCGTACCGTTGAGCGCGAACCTGATCCCGTTCTTTGCGCGGGTCGTCCAGGTCAATCTCGGCGGTGTAGAGCCGGGGCTGATCGAGGCCGCGCGCGCGATGGGCTGCAAACGACTCCAGATCGTGCGTCACGTGCTCTTGCCTGAAGCGCTGCCCGGCATTCTCGGCGGCGTCACGGTAACTGCAATCGCGATGATCGACATGTCGGCGATGGCTGGCGCCGTCGGCGGCGGAGGCCTTGGCGACATGGCGATTCGCTACGGGTACGAGCGCTACGAAACCCAGGTGATGGTCGTCGTGATCTTCATACTGGTCGCGCTCGTCTCAGTTATCCAGTTGGCGGGCGAGTTTTTCACTCGCCGCTTCGATCACAAGCACTGACGGCGTCCTGAGCCAGCCCTGCTGGCTTAGGACGCGCATGCGGGTTTCACGGACTTGAAACCGCGTTGCGGGCGAAGGAGGTATTCGCGGTGAGGATCGCGCAAGCGATCCTCGAGAACGCGCAAGCGCATCTCGTCACCCGCGCCGGTCGCAGGCTCTCGGTCGCCGCGAACAAGATGCTGCAAATGATGAGCGGACAGTTCCAGGCGTTTCGGTAGCGCCGTTGGTGCCTCGTCAACGTAACATCGGCCTCGCCCGTGGGGGTGGCTGCTGTCGCCGGCCCTTAAAACTAACCATTCAGTTAAAATCCCGCGCCGATAACGGACCGCGGTGGAGTGCTCATTATTCGGGCCAAATCATGCGCGCCTAGACGCGCGAGTCCACGTCGCGTCCGTCGTCGCGAATAATGACACTGGATGAAAATGACTTTGGATTTCAAATATCCCCTTGGGCTTGGGGCGGCTCTGATTGGCGCGGCGTTTTCGGTCCAATCAGCATTTTCGCAAGAAAGCGTGATGCTTTACGGAAATGTCGATGAAGCAATAACCTGGTCGAACAATCAGAAAGGCAGTTCGAACGTTTATATGCGGCAAGGCAATCTCTATGCGTCCAAATTCGGACTGAAGGGAACGGAGGTTCTGGGTTCGACCTTGAGCGCAGTATTCGATTTGCAGGAGGGTTTCGATCCCGGAACCGGTGCCCAGCAAACCACCGGGCTGGCCTTTAACCGCTACGCCTTTGTCGGCTTGCAGGACGCACGATGGGGAACGCTGACCCTTGGTCGTCAGTACACCCCGTACTACATGCTCGTTGGCACGCTCGGACCCGTAAGCTGGCTAAGCGGGGCAACCGGTGCGCATCCGGGCGACATCGACGGATTCGACACGGACATACGCGCGAACAATTCCGTGGTTTACACGTCGCCGGCCTTCCATGGTTTGCGCGCGAGCGCGCAGTATGGCATCGGCGGGGTCGCGGGCAGCCTGCAACGCGGCAGTCTATTCAGCGCAGCCCTGCGCTACGACGGGGGTCCGCTTTCGATCGCCGCCGGGTATCTGAGTATGTACAACACCGACTACGCGGGCGGCTTCGATCCCAATGCAAGCGCGCAATTCCCGCACTCGGAGCTGAACAACGGCTATCTTTCCGCACGCCAGGTCCAGCAGGTTGCGGCCGCGATGAACTATACGACAGGCAGGCTCGTACTTGGCCTCAACTATTCGAATGTGATCTACCGGCCGGACAGCCACGCGCTTTTCAACGACGCCGCGGTCTTCAACACCTATGGCGCGTTGGCAAGCTATAGAGTCAGCGTTCCTTTGGAAGTGTCGGCTGGGTACAGCTACACACGGGCCTCTTCCGCGAATGGAATCGACGACGCCGCGCGTTATCAGCAGGTTTCACTGAAGGAGATGTACCACCTGTCCAAACGGACCACGGTGTACGCGCTCCAGGCTTATCAGCATGCCTCCGGCTACACGCTCGGAGCCGGTGGAAGCGGCGACATCATCGCCGCGCGACCGATTGTTGGGGACTCGCAGAACACCACGCCGTCTTCGACGCCCAATCAGTTCGTGGCGATGTGCGGGCTAGCGATCGCCTTCTGATTGTGCCCGCAAGGCCACCGGCCGCCAACTCATGCGCCCGCTTCAGGTTCGGCACGGCGTGCTCAGGTCGCGGGCTTTCTGTGCATGCAATCCGCGCGATAGTCGTCGCCGAGTTGCTTTTGTGCGGCGTTCAGATCGGCCGGGTAGATCCCATCGTCAGAGCCGGGGCGGTAGCCTCGGTCCTCCAGTTCCCCCAGTTCGCCCATCAATTGCGCGTGTGTGACGGTGCCGGCGACCCGCTGAAAGGGATATGAATGGCACTGCTGCTGAGTAAGCCGAGGTGCAGCGAGCGCCGAAAGGCTCCAGAACATCGCGGCGAAAGCAACGGCGGTACGTGAATGCGCTCTCATGTTTCCATCCAGCAAGCAATAGGGATTCGAATGATTTCCTCTGAATGCTTCAGCTTACTGAGTGGCATGTAATGAATAGCTGTCCGGCAAATGAAAATCTATTTAATTTCCCCGATTGCTGTTGCCGCACTGTAAAAAACAGGACTCGACCGCGCCCGATCTGCCGCCGCCCACAACCGACGCAAACCGCTGCAAGTTTGCGGGCAGAGTTTTCGATTTGATCTTAAAATGTACTATCTGGTTAATTTTAGACCATTACCCGCCTGCACGAACAGGCGGCGCTTCGTCGCAGGCGCAATGGGAAAGGCGCGGGAGGCGTACGCACTGCGCCCTCCTCTCGCCTTCGAAGCCAATCCGGCGTAACAACGAAAAGACAAATGTCCAAGCAATCCAACACGGAACCCATCTCTCCCTTGACCCGGATGGGTCTCACCCTGGCAGGACTGGTCGGCCTGCTTCTGGGGCTCTACTTCACCATCGGCGGCGGCATGCTGATCGCGCGCGGCGGTAGCTGGTATTACCTGCTGGCGGGTCTCGCGCTCTGCGCGACCGGCGTGCAACTCGCGCGGCGCCGCTCCAGTGCGTTCGTCATCTACCTCGTGATGCTGATCGCCACGGCGCTGTGGGCCGTGTGGGAAGCCGGCTTCGACTTCTGGCCGCTCAACACGCGCATCTTCATGTTCTCGATGATCGGCATGCTGCTCGCGCCGTTCTGGCCCGTGCTGCGCCACGGCGAAGGCAAAGCGCCCGCACGCGGCGCTGCGTGGGCTCTGGCCGCCGTGCTGTTCGTCTGCAACGCCGCGTTCGTCTACGGCATGTTCGTGCCGCACGGCAAGTTCGGCACCGAAGCGCCCACGGCCGCAGCCAGCAACGCCGGCACCGAGGACTGGACCGCCTACGGCCACTCGGCCGGCGGCGACCGTTTCGCGGGCGCCACGCAGATCAATCGCGACAACGTGAAGAACCTCCAGGTCGCGTGGACTTTCCACACCGGCGACACGCCGATGAGCCCGGACGGCGGCGGCTCGGAAGACCAGGAAACGCCGCTGCAAGTCGGCAAGACGCTGTTCCTGTGCTCGCCGCACAACACGGTGATTGCCGTGGACGCCGCAACCGGCACCGAGAAGTGGCGCCACGCGTTTCCGACCAAAACCACGGTGTGGGTGCGCTGCCGTGGCCTTGCGTACTTCGACGCAACGAAGCCGCTCGTGCAGCCGACCGCCGTTGGTTCGACGCCGGTTTCGCCGATCGCCGCCCTGGCCGATCCGGCGCAGCAGGCAATTTGCCGCCGCCGCATCTTCATGAACACGATCGATGCGAAGCTCATTGCACTCGACGCCGACACGGGCAAGCTTTGCGACGATTTCGGCGACCACGGCATCATCGACCTGAAGGCGGGACTCGGCAACGCGAAGAGCCCGCTGTACCAGCTCACCTCGGCGCCGACCGTCGCGGGCACGACCGTGGTCACGGGCGGGCGCGTTGCCGACAATGTCACGCTCGACATGCCCGGCGGCGTGATCCGGGGCTTCGACGTGATGACCGGCAAGATGAAGTGGGCGTTCGATCCGGGCAATCCGGACGACCATGCGGCGCCGGCGCAAGGCAAGACCTTCACGCGCTCGACGCCGAACGTGTGGGCGCCGATGACCTACGACGCGACGTCGAACACGGTCTACATGCCGGTGGGCAATGCGGCCATCGATCTGTGGGGCGTGAAGCGCACCGCGCTCGACGAGAAGTACGGCGCATCGATCCTCGCGCTCGATGCCACCACGGGCACCGAGAAGTGGCATTTCCAGACTGTCCACCACGACCTCTGGGACTATGACGTACCGATGCAGCCGACGCTCATCGACTTCCCGATGCAGGACGGCAAGCGCGTGCCAGCGCTGATCGTCGGTACGAAGATGGGGCAGCTGTTCGTGCTCGACCGCCTCACCGGCAAGCCGCTCACGAAGGTCGTCGAACACCCGGTCAAGTCCGCGACGATTCCGAACGAACCGTACGCGAAGACGCAGCCGCTCTCCGTGGGCATGCCGCAGATCGGCGCCGACGTGCTCAAGGATTCGGACATGTGGGGCGTGACGCCCATCGACCAGCTGATGTGCCGCGTGATCTTCCGTGGCATCCGCTACGACGGCCTCTTCACTGCGCCGGACACCGACCGCTCGCTCAGCTTCCCTGGCTCGCTCGGCGGCATGAACTGGGGCGGGCTCTCGTATGACCCGAACTCGGACATGATCTACGTGAACGACATGCGCCTCGGTCTCTGGGTCCACCTCGAAAAGGAAAAGAACCGTAGCGGCACGTCGGACGGCAACGAAGCGGTGAATGCGGGCATGGGCGCCGTGCCGCTCGGCGGCACGCCGTACTCGGTGCTCAAGGACCGCTTCTTCTCGCCGCTCGGCATCCCTTGTCAGAAGCCGCCTTTCGGCAGCCTCACGGCCGTCGACCTGAAAACACGCAGCATCGCATGGCAAGTGCCGCTCGGCACGGTGAAGGACACGCGCCTCTATGGCGTGCAGATGCACATGCCCACACCGATAGGCATGCCGACAATCGGCGGCTCGCTCACGACCGCCGGCGGCCTCGTGTTCTTCGCGGCAACGCAGGACTATTACCTGCGCGCGTTCGACAGTTCGACGGGCAAGGAAGAGTGGAAGGCGCGTCTGCCGGTGGGTAGCCAGGGCACGCCGATGAGCTACGCCATCGACGGCAAGCAGTACATCGTCATTTCGGCGGGCGGCGCGCGCCAGTCGCCGGATCGTGGCGATTACGTGATTGCCTACGCGTTGCCCGGCCACCCGTAAGCGTCGAATTCTCACGTTCCCTCGGGGGAGGCATACGGGTTACCGGTATGCCTCCCCCTCTCTTTTTCTGGGGCTTCTCGCAACCGTGCGAATCGCAACGGCGCGATCGCAGGGTTGCCTGCGCGCTCGTTTCCTCCATTCCGAATGAGTCGTTCCTCCCTCGTATTCTGCGCGTTACGACGCGCTCATCAGTGCCACGACCCCGCATCCGGCGGCGGGACACATTGCCGGCCCGCGAGTGGCACGAGTGGCAGGCGTCTCGTCCTGCGCGCGTGTGTCGCCGCGACGGCAATCGTTGCTTACACCTCACCTGCCCACGCGCAAAGCGCTGTGACACTTTACGGCTCACTCGACACGAGCATCGAACTCACGAACCCTGGCGCGGGTTACGTCGCCCGCATGGATTCCGGTGCATATCGCGGCTCGCGAATTGGCTTGCGCGGCGCCGAGGGTATCGGCAACGGCGTAAAGATTCTGTTCGACCTTGAAAACGGTTTCGGTTCAACGGATGGCACCTATGCGGTCGCGAACACGTTGTTCAACCGCCAGGCGTGGATCGGCGTGGGCACGGCTTATGGGACGCTGCGCATGGGCCGTCAGTATTCCCCAATATACATTCCATTTAAGGGTCAACTCGACGCGTTCGGCGCCGGCACCATCGCCTCAGGTCTGAACAATCTCTCCAAGATCACGCCCTACGAAAGCAACGCACTCACGTATCTTTCGCCTGAAGTGCACGGCTTTTCCACCAGCATCATGGTGTCGCTGCGCGATGCACAAGACGGCGACGGCAACGGGCTTGCAGGCCACATCGAAACATTCTCGTGGCACAACGGCCCACTGCGCCTCTCGTACGCCCATCAGCAAACCCACGGTAGCGGCGCACTACGCGCGAACCTTGGTGGGATCTCGTACGAGTGGGGTCCGGTTACCGGATTCCTTTCCTGGTTCAACGGAGACGGCGGGACGCCGCGCTATCAGAACGACGGCGTGTCCGCGTCAGCCCGCTACGCAGTCAACGCGCGCCTTCGGGCGTCAGTCGGATACACCTGGCTGCGCGACCAGTCGGGAGGTGACAACGACGCCGATCAGTTTAGTGCGGCTTGCGAATACGATCTCTCCAGGCGCGTCCTGCTCTATGCGAGCGCCGGCTGGCTTCGAAATCGTGGGCAAGCTGAATTCACACTCAGAGGCGTGAACGTGACCGGGCTCACACCTTCCTGGCCGGGTGCTTCTGTGAGAGGCGTCCAGTTCGGGATGATCGACCGCTTTTAGGTCTGTCTTCTGCTTTACGGCATAACGTCACGCTTGGGCGCGGTATCGAAACAATCCCTCTTGCCGCACAGGTCGCTTGAGCAACAGAGGCAGTAGCGACGCCTTAAAGGGATTGCGCTCCAGTGGTTTGTGCCTGTACCCTGACCTTGTCCACGCGAACGAAAAGGAGAAGGACCATGATCAAGTCCAGGCTACACCGAGTGCTCACCAGGGAGCGGCGAACGACCATGGACAGCAGGCGCCTCGACCGCGAAGCTTCCGAACGGCGTCAACCTGGTCAGCCGGCGGAGATCGAACCGCGATCGGAAGTCCCGCGCTTTGGTGAGCGAGCATCGCGCCACTGAGCGCCGGCTGTACCCGTTCACGCCCCCGAGCAGCGTGACGCCAGATTGAGACATTCCCTGCGCAAGCTCGAGGGTCGCATCGCTGCAACTTACAGTCATTGTCGGGTGAAGCGTGCACGGCACGACCATTTCAGCGGGTCTGCGCTACCGGCGCAATCATCCGCTCTTGTTGGCGATTTAGTGCGATCCACTCGCTGAAGAGCTTCACTTTGGGTTGATGTGCCACGCACTCGGGATAGACAAAGTAATAGCGAGCCCCCGTTTCGATCACCTTGTCGAACGGCATGACAAGGCGCCTCGCCGCGAGGTCGTCATCAACCAGCGTCCGATCGCCGATGGCGATACCGAAGCCCTGCATCGCCGCGTTTGTCGCCAGATCGAGTGTTTCGAAACTCGGTCCGATGTTCGCGTCCACCTGCGTCGCGCCGACCTCGCCGAGCCATTGTTTCCAGTCCCGATGGTCTCGCGTCGGATGGAGCAGCGTGAAATGCGAGAGATCGGCAAACTGCGCGAGCGGCTTGCTGTTCAGCAGCTCCGGCGCGCAGACGGGCGTAATCTGCTCATCGAAGAGCGGCACCGCGTGAACATCGACGCCCGGCGATGAACCGTAAATGATCGCGGCATCGAACGGCTCGACCTGAAAGTCGACGTCATGCTGCCAGGTTGTCGTGATCTGCACCAGCAAGTCGGGGTGCTCTCCCTGAAACCGCGTGATTTTCGGCAACATCCAGCGCATGATGCAGGTCGGCACCTTCATGGCGAGATCCGTGCGCTGCCGCGTCAGGCGCAGCGAGATGTCTTCGATACGCGCGAGTCCCTCCCTCACGACGGGTAGCAGCATCTCGCCATCGGCCGTCAAGGTCAGCCCCTTCTTGCCTCTTATGAAGAGGGGAAACTTGTAGTAGTCCTCCAGGCTGAGGACCTGCCGGCTTACCGCCCCCTGCGTGATACACAGATGTTCCGCAGCGCGCGTGAAGCTGCGATGGCGGGCAACCACTTCAAATACCTGAAGTGCGTTGAGCGGAGGAAGACGTCTCATGGCGTTCGGATGTCCGGTTTGACGCTTGCGTGCTAGTGCAGGATCTTCGAAAGGAAATCCTTCGCGCGACTGGACTTCGGCTGCGCAAAGAACGCCTCTTTGAGATCGTCTTCGACGATACAGCCCTGGTCCATAAAGATTACGCGGTTTGCCACCTTCCTCGCGAAGCCCATCTCATGCGTCACGCACATCATCGTCATGCCCTCCTGAGCAAGTTCGACCATCACGTCCAGCACCTCGTTGATCATCTCGGGGTCGAGTGCGGAAGTCGGCTCGTCGAATAGCATCGCGATCGGATCCATCGACAACGCACGGGCGATCGCGACACGCTGTTGCTGGCCACCGGAGAGTTGGCCCGGATACTTGTCCGCGTGGGCGCGCAAACCCACGCGATGCAGCAGCCCCAGTGCCTTTTGCGCCGCCTCGTCCTTGCGCCGACCGAGCACCTTCACTTGTGCGAGCGTGAGGTTGTCGGTAATCGACATGTGCGGGAACAGTTCGAAGTGCTGAAAGACCATTCCCACTTTTGAGCGCAGCTTCGACAGGTTGGTCCTCTTGTCACCCACCGACTCGCCGTTGATCCGGATCTCGCCGCTCTGGATCGGTTCGAGGCCATTGACTGTCTTGATGAGCGTCGATTTTCCCGATCCAGACGGACCGCACACCACGACGACTTCGCCCTTTTTCACTTCCGTCGTGCACTCGGTGAGCACCTGGAACTGGCCGTACCACTTCGATACGTTGCTAATGGAAATCATGTCGAAACCTGCTTCTGAAATGAGTTGAGGTTCAAGCGATCAGCGGTGACGGCTGCGCTGGTAGCGGCCTTCGAGCGCACGCGCATACCACGTGAGCGGAAAGCACATCGCGAAGTACAGCAGTGCGACCATTGCGTAGATCGGGAACGGACGAAACACGGCATTGGTGATCATGGTTCCGGTCTTGGTCAGCTCGGTCAGGCCGATGATCGACGTGAGCGCCGTACTCTTCACGACCTGCACCAGAAAGCCGACCGTCGGCGGCACGGCGATCTTCCATGCCTGCGGCCAGACGACGTAACGTAGCTGCTGAGGCCATGTCATGCCGAGGCTGGCCGCGGCGCTCCACTGCCCTCGCGGCACGGCTTCGACACACCCACGCCAGATGTCGGCCAGATAGGCGCTCGTATAGAGAGTCAGTGTCACCGTCGCAGCCAGCCACGGCGAGACTTCGATGCCAATGAGCGGCAGCCCGAAGAACGCGAGAAAGAGCTGCATCAGGAGCGGCGTGCCTTGAAACAACTCGACGTACAGGATCGCGATGCGACGCAGCCAGGCCAAAGGCGACACGCGCATCGCCAGCAGCACGAGGCCCGCCACGCCGCCGCCGACGAATGCGCAAAGCGAAAGCAGAACGGTCCAGCGCGCGGCGAGCAACAGGTTGCGCGCAATATCCCAGAGAGTGAACTCGACCATTACGAACGCTCCTTAGGAAGGCCCGATGCCGCCATGCGGGCGCGACCTGGCAACCACGAACGCAGGCGCGCGCGAGAAGCGCTGGCGCCGCGCGCCGTGCGCCCGGCGAAGAGGCCTTTACCAAGCCGGTTGATGAGTAGCCGCAGCACGATCGACAGAAGGAGATAGATCACGGTGATGATCACGTAGCTCTCGAACGAGCGGAAGTTGCGAGACTGGATGAAGTTGGCTGCATAAGTCAGGTCAGGCACGGAAATCTGCGAGACAACGGCCGAGCCGAGCATCACGATCAGTACCTGCCCGAGCAGCGCCGGGAACACGTTGGCGAGCGCCTGGGGCAGCACGACGAAGCGGAACACCTGCCGCCCCTGCAAACCGAGCGCCATCGCCGCCTGACGCTGGCCGCGTGGAATCGAGTCGATGCCGGCACGCACGATTTCAGTCGCGTACGCGCCCAGATTCACCGTCATCGCCAATACCGCCGCCTGCATCTCGTTGATCTGCACGCCCAGTCCCGGCAGCCCGAAAAACACGAAGAAGAGCTGCACGAGAAAGGGCGTATTGCGGATCAGCTCGACATAGGACGCAACCAGCGCTCGCACCCACCTCGGCCCCGCGACGGCCAGGCTCGCGCCGGCGATCCCAAGCGCGCCGCCTAGCACGGTGGAAACCGCCGTCAGGCCTAGCGTCACCTCCATGCCGCGCGCGAGCATGCCCGTGTACAGACCGAAGTCACTAAAGTCGAATGTATAAGTCATCGCTGCGCCATCGATTGTTCAAGTATGCGAAATACGGAGCGCATCAAAGATTGGCCGGCAGCGGCGCGCGCAGCCACTTGAGCGAGATCGCGTTCATCGAGCCGTCCTTCTTCGCGGCGGCGATGGCGCCGTCGACCTTCTGCATCAGGCGCGGTTCGTTCTTGTTCAGACCAACGTGGTCCGGAGAACTGAACAACGAGAATTTCTGCTCAGGATCGTTGGCAGGATGACGGGCCATGATCGTCGCGCCAACATCGTTGCCAACGACGAGCAGTTGAGCCTGGCCAGACAGGAACGCCGAGATTGCGCCATTCGGATCGTCGAAACGCTTGATCGTCGCGGAAGGCGGCGCCACCTTGGATACGCTCAGATCTTCGAGCGTGCCGCGCGCCACGGCCACCGTCTTGCCGGCCAGGTCGCCCGCATTCTTCACCGCAAGCGATTTCGGCCCGAATACCGCGAGATAGTACGGCGCATACGGCTGCGAGAAGTCGATCACCTTCGCACGCTCGGGCGTCTGCCCAACCGACAACAGCATGTCTGCCTTGTGATCGGCGAGGTAGGCCATGCGGTTGTCGCCGGTCACCTGCACGAGTTCGACTTTCGCGTTCAAGGCCTTGCCGATCAGATTGGCCACGTCGATGTCGTAGCCCTGCGGTTGCATGTCCGGTCCGATCGATCCAAACGGCGGATAGTCCTCGAATACGCCGACACGCACGACGCCCGATTTCGCAATCGTGTCGAGCGCGTCCGCATGCGCGAGCGGCGCAAACGCGCTGAGGCTAGCCATGCCGGCGAACGCGAAAGTGGCGATAGCGTGAGCCGCAAAGCGCTGCACGGAACGCTTGGTGACGATAGTGGTGTTCATGACGGGTGTCTCCTTCCAACTGCTTTTTGTGGGGGTAAAAAATTTCAATGCGAGATTTCAGTGCGCGGTGTGCGCCGGAATCAGCCTGCACGCGTGGGCTGGCATCTCGGCAAGCACAGGACGCCCCACTTCGAGGTCGGGCGTCTCGCGTGGCGTCGTGGCGGCTGTGAGCGTGAAGCCATCGCAATCGATCGTCGCTTCGATTTGCGCTCCCACGTCGCGGACGAACGTCACCTTGCCGGCGACGGCGTTAGGCCCAGGATTCGCAGACACGGCCCGCACACACACGTCTTCGGGCCGAATGAGCAGGCGAATATCGCCGGCCCGCTCCGGCACGCGCATAGCGGCATTCACAGCGATCCGCTGCCCGCCCGGCAGCGTGATCCCGTCGTCGCCTTCGAGCGTCACGGGCAAAATGTTGCCGAGGCCGATAAAGTCCGCCACGAATTCATTCACGGGATCGCGGTAAATGTCGAGCGGCCTGCCGACTTGTGCGATGCACCCTTTCTGCATCACCACGATCTCGTCCGCCATCGTCATTGCCTCGCGCTGGTCGTGCGTGACCATGATCGTCGTGATGCCGAGTCGCTGTTGCAGCAACCGGATCTCGACCTGCATCGCCTCGCGCAGTTTCGCGTCGAGCGCCGAGAGCGGCTCGTCGAGCAGCAGCAGTTTCGGCGACGAAGCAATCGCACGCGCGATCGCCACACGCTGACGTTGGCCGCCGGAAAGCTGCGTAACTGGCCGGTTAGCCATATGCGGAAGCTGTATCAATTCAAGCAGTTCGGCTACGCGCCTGGCTTGCGCGCTTTTGTCGACGCCGCGCAAGCGCAGCGGATAGGCGACATTCTCCGCAACGCTCATGTGCGGGAACAGCGCGAGCGACTGAAACACCATGCCGAAGTCCCGCCGGTTGGCCGGTACGTGCGTGAGGTCGCGGCCCGCGAACACCACCGAACCGGACGTGGGCGTTTCCAGGCCCGCGATGATGCGCAGCAGGGTCGTCTTGCCGCAACCCGAAGGGCCGAGAAAACACACCAGCTTGCCGTCCGGGACGTTGAGATCGACATGGTCGACCGCGAACGCGTTGTGAAAACGCTTGGTGATGGCCTGCAATGACAGATGGGTCATGAGAATTCCTTCGTGCGCGGGGACCGTGAGAGCAGCGGCGCTCAAAGCGCCACGCCTTCGTCGCCGACGAGCTTTTCGAGCAGCCAGATCAAGGCAAAGTCGATCAGGACGATGAAGACCGCGAATGAAAACACCGTTGGGTCGAGCGACGAAACCGTGCGGCTGTAAAGCCAGACAGGCAGCGTCATCGTGTTGATGCCGTAAAGGAAGAACGTCACCGTGAACTCGTTAAACGAAATGATGAACGCGAACAGCATCCCGGCGAGAATGCCAGGGCGCATGAGCGGCAGCACGACGTCGACGAGCGCACGCCGCGGGCTCGCGCCCATCACGCATGCCGCTTCCTCGAACTCCGGTCCGATCGACGCAACCGATGCGGCGCAGTTCTTCACCGTGAACGGCAACGCAAGGATCACGTGCGCAATGATGAGCCGCCCCACGCCGAGTTCCACCGGCAGGACGTTGAATACGAGCAGCAGCGAAAGTCCCAGCATCACGAGCGGATACACGAGCGGCAGCGCAACCAGTTGCTCGATCACGGCCTTGCCGCGAAAGCGGTAGCGCGACAGCGCATAGGCAGCCGGCGCGGAAACGGCGGTGGCGATGAGCATCGTCGAAACGGCGACGATGAGGCTCGTTGTCAGCGCGGTGCCCATGGACAGCACATCGCTCGCATCGGGCGTCACGAAGCTGTGCCATGCTGCCCGATACCAGTGAAAGCCGAAGCTCTGCGGCGGGAATTCGAGCGTGTCGGAACTGCCGAACGACATCGTGATCATCGTCAGGATCGGCAGCGCAGCGAGAAAGAGGACGATCGTCGCCAGTAGTCCCGTCACGCGGCTGAGCCGGCCGGGCATCGTCAGGGGGATACGCAGGGCGTTCATGAGCGGGTCTCCGCGTGGCGTTGCAGGTTGCGCACCAGCAGTTGTGAGATCGCCATCACCGCAAGCGTCGCGGCCATCAGAACGACACCCGAGGCGGACGCGGCAGGCCAGTTCAGCAGCGGCGCCACCTGGTCGTGCACCAGAACCGCGAGCATCGGCACCCGGCGGCCGCCCAGCAGCAATGGCACCGCGAACGCGCTGGCGTTATACGCGAACACGAGCAATGCCCCCGAGACGATGCCAGGCATCGCCAGCGGCAGCATGACGTGGCGCAGCGTCTGCCAGCGGCTCGCGCCGAGGGTAGCCGCCACCTCCTCGTACGAGCGCGAAACCGCGCGCATTGCGCTGGAAATCGGCAGTACGGCGAGCGGAAACGCCGTTTGTATCAGTCCGAGCAGCACACCATTCTCGCGATACAGCCACAGCACCGGACGCTGGATCAGCCCCGCGCTCATGAGCGCGTGATTGACGAGTCCAGCGGGCCCCAGCATCACGAGCCACCCATAGCCCTGCAACAGCAGGTTGACCAGCAGCGGCAGGAGCACGCCGGCGAGCAGGAAGCGTCGTGCGGTGCGCGACTGGGTACGCGCCATCGCAAGCGCCACGGGAATTGCCAGCACGACGGCGACGATCATGCTCTGGAAGGCAAGCCGCAAGGTCAGCCAGAGCGAGCGCAGGAAGTAGGCGTCCCCCAGGTCCACGTAATTCTGCAGCGTGAAGGCATGCCACTCGTTGCCTGGGACCCCGAAGCTCATGCGCAGAACCGCGAGTGCCGCCGCGATCAGCACGGCGAGAAACGCGAGGATCGGCGCGAGCAGCAGCAACGGCGGCACGCGCGGCAGTGCCGTGGCGGTGCTGTGCGGCGCGGTTGCGTCACCGGCAGTTGCCTGCGTGCCCGCTCGGCGTGAAGAGAGTGCTGACATGGCGCTCACGCGGAAAAGATCTCGGTAAAACGCTTGATCCACACAGGCTGCAACGCGGCGAGCGCTTTGTCGTCATGAAGCACGGCCTTCTCGGCGATCTGCTGCGGCGACGGCACGAAAGCGCGGCTCTCGGCCGGAATGATGGCGCGGGAGTTCACGGGACCGTTGAGCACGTCGGCGGCCATGCGGCCCTGCACGCCCGCGTCGAGAGAATGATTGATGAAAGCGTGGATGAGATCGCTATCGCCGGGATGTGACTTCGGAATGACCGTAAACATCAACTGGGTCGCGAAGCCCTCTTTCATGCCGTAGGTCACAGCCATCTTGTACTCAGGCTTGCGGATCTGGTCCGGGAAGAATGCCGGCGCATAGATGCCGCCAATATCGAGCGAGCCGGTGCGAAACAGATCGGCGACCTGGTTCGGGTTTTCGCCGAGCGTCAGCACGCGGTCCTTCAACTGGGCGAGCTTTTTGAAACCCGGATCGATATTCTGCTGGGAGCCGCCCGCCATCTTCGCTGCGATGATCGCCAGATCGACCGCTTCGGCCCACTCGGGCGGCGGCAGGAACAGGCGTCCTGCATACTTCGGATCCCAAAGTGCTTCGTAGGTCGGCGGCGCGGTTTTCACGGTGGACGTGTTGTAGATGAGCCCGTCCGACCACAGCAGGTAGCCGACACCGAATCCGTTGGCGCCTGTACGGTATTGCGGCGCGACGTCCTTCAGGTTGGGCAGCTTGTTCAGGTCCGGCTTCATCAGCAGGCCTGCATCGGCGAGACCCGAAGCGCCAACCCCGGCAAGCGTGATCACGTCGTAAGTCGGCCGGTCGCCCGCAGCCTTGAGCTTCGCGACCATGCCCGACGTGCCATCGGCACGGTCGGCAATAACCTGAGCACCGGTCTTCTGGCTGAACGTGGCGGCAATGTTGCGCAGAGCCGCCGCACCGGTATCGTCAGACCAGGTGAGCAACCGAAGGGTCTTGCCCGCGTAACTCTTCTCCTGTGCCCTGGCAGTACTGATGAATGGCATGGGCAATGCCGATGCCGCCAGCGCCGTGCCAATTGCCTTGATGGCCTGCCTTCTCCCCAGCTTGATCCCCTGCATGGTCGTCTCCTGATTGAATCGCATGGCCGCTCTTCGATGCGCCCTGCCATGACTAAAAGTCACGCGAACGTGCGGTGTGAATAAACTGTACGTGCGTCAATAACCCGCAACAAACTAAATCTCTGCATGCGCGCCATGACAAATGCTCATGCGCCATGACCGCGTTCCGGACCTGCGAGGGAACCCGCAGGCACGAGAACTTGCTTGATTTCCTGGAAGGCTGCGAGCCCGAACGGACCCAGTTCGCGCCCGATGCTGCTGCGCTTGTAGCCGCCCCACGAGGTCTGAGGAAAGATCGCCTGCGGCGCATTGATCCACACAACGCCCGCTTCCAGCTCGTCCGCTACCCGCCTGCCCCGCCCGGCGTCGCGCGTGACGACCGTGGCAACCAGGCCGAACTCGGTATCGTTGGCCGCGCCGATAGCTTCGTCTTCGGTATCGAAACTGCGCAGGCACAACACGGGGCCGAAGATTTCCTCGCGCCACAGCGGGCTTTCGGCTGGCATATCGACGAACATCGTCGGCTTCACGAAGTAGCCGGAGCCGGCCGGCGCTTCGCCCTCGATCACAAGACGCGCGCCGTCGGCCTTGCCGCGCGCGATGTACCGCTGCACGCGTTCGTACTGCGCGCGGCTGGTGAGGGGCCCCATCTGCACGCCGGGCTTGAATGGATCGCCCACGACCGTGCGCGTTACCCGGTCCGCGAGACGCGCGGCGAGCGCGTCCGCTATCGGTCTCTCGACCAGCACACGCGAAGTCGCCGAGCACATCTGTCCGGCATTGAAGAACGCACCGCCCGCCACCAGATCGGTCGCCAGATCGAGATCCGCATCGGCAAACACGATGATGGAAGACTTCCCGCCCAGTTCCAGACTCACGCCCTTGATCGTATCCGCGGCGGTTTTCATGACCTGCGTGCCGACCGCCGTGCTCCCGGTGAAGGAAACCTTCGCGACGAGCGGATGAGCGGCGAGCGGCGCCCCCACTTCGGGGCCAGTGCCCGTCACGACGTTGAGCACGCCTCGCGGCACACCGGCATCCGAGATGATCGATGCAAGCTCCAGCTCAGGCAACGGTGTTATTTCGGATGGCTTAAGAACTACCGTACAGCCAGCGGCAAGCGCTGGCGCGAGCTTCCACGCGGTAGTGACCATCGGGAAGTTCCATGGCACGATCAGCGCAACTACGCCTGCAGCCTCGCGCCGGATGGTCGCCCGATATTCGTCGCTGGGAATCGCGACCGCGGATTCGCCGATTTCGTCGAGCTGTTCAGCCAGACCCGCGTAGTACTCGAACGTGGCGACGACATCGCTCACGTCGATTCGCGCTTCATCGAGCGGTTTGCCGTTGTTGAGCGACTGGAGCGCCGCCAGATGCTCGCGCCGATCGTTCACGCCGCGAGCAATCGCCCGAAGCAACACTGCACGCTGCGCGCCGCTGGTCTTTTTCCAGGTGCGGAAAGCCCGTGCGGCAGCACGTACCGCGCAATCGACATCGGCGGCGTTGCCGGCCTCGACCTCCGCAATCGTTTCTTCGGTCGATGGGTTGACGACAGGCAGACGCTTTCCGCCCTCGCCTGCACACCAGAAGCCGTCAATGTAGAGCTGCGTGCGCGATGCTGCGCGAGACTGAAGCCATTCATGCTGTTTCATGCCGGCACCCGCGAAAACCAGTCGGCTTCGTTGACTTCGATGACGGTGGGGATATTGCGCGACATTGCCTGTTGCAACTGTTCAGCAAGCGCATCGGGCGTATCCACGCGGGAAGCCACGCAACCGAAACCGCGCGCGAGTGCGAGGAAGTCCGGCGTGTGGATATCGACGCCAACCGGCACGATGGCCCGCGCCGTCATGTACCGGCGTATCTCGCCATAGCCAAAGTTGTTCCACAGGAGCACCACGACGGGCACTCTGGCTTCAACCGCGCTGGCGAGTTCCGGCAGCGTGAACTGCAGGCCGCCGTCGCCGATCAGGCAAACCACGGGGCGATCGGGCGCGGCAAGCTTCGCGCCGATCGCGGCGGGAAGCCCATAGCCCAGCGTGCCGTATCCAGTCGATGAGTTGAACCATGAGCGCGGCGCCGGCGAGTCGTGCACGAAATTGCCCGCATAGACAGGGCTGGTCGAGTCGCCCGCAATGATGACGCCCGGCAACGCATCGGTGATCGTATCGACAAGGCGTTTCTGCGAGCGGGTTGGCGCGTCGTAGCTGGCTTCGACGGCCTGCCTCGCGAGCGCAACCCGCGGCGCGCCCCAATCGCGCTGGCGCGTCGACGCGGCGCTTTCATGCAGCCGCGTCGACAGGCTGCCAAGCGCCTGCCGCGAATCGGCGGCGATGGCTATGTCGGGACTGAAGTTGCGCATCAGTTGCTGCGCGTCGATGTCGATGCGGATCAGCCTGCCCGCGATCGAAAAGCCGCCGTCGAACACCACGTCATAGTCGGTTTCGCCCAACTCGGTGCCGACTGCGAGCACGACGTCGGCTTCCCGAATGAGCTGCCGCGTGGGCGGCAGCGATTGCGTCGAGCCGATCAGCAGCGGATGCCCCTGGGGCAGCAGTCCCTTGGCGTTGATCGTCAGCGCAACCGGCGCTTGCAGGCGCTCGACGATTTCCTGCAGTTCGATCGCGGCGTGCAGCGCGCCGCCGCCTGCGAGAATCAGCGGCCGCCGCGCCGCTGCGAGCAGGTCCGCCGCCGCAGAGAGGGCCGCCGGACACCCGGCCGGCTTCGCCGGCAGCGCGGCGGGCATCAGGTTCATGCCGCGAGCAGGCGCGACGATCACGTCCAGTGGAATCTCGATGTGCACGGGTCTCGGGCGCGCGCCGCCGAATACGGCGAATGCGCGGGCCAGCACTTTGGGCAGCTCCGCCGCATCGAGAAGCGTATGCGAGAACGCGGTGAGCCCGGCGAACACGTCGCGCTGCGACGGCAGCTCGTGAAGGCGTCCGTCGCCGTTGCCGAGTTCGCGGCGCGCATTGACGCTCGATATCACCAGCATCGGAATGGAGTCGGCGTAGGCCTGCGCCATCGCGGTCGCAATGTTGGTCATGCCCGGCCCGGTGATGATGAAGCACACGCCAGGTTTGCCGGTCACGCGTGCGTAGCCGTCGGCCATGAAGCCCGCGCCCTGCTCATGGCGCGGCGTGACGTGGCGAATGGACGATGCGGCGAGCCCTCGATACAGTTCGACCGTATGCACGCCCGGGATTCCGAAAACGTACTGGACGCCATAGCCTTCGAGCAGGGTGACGAGCGCCTCTCCGCAGGTCAGACGGCTGGTATCGGGCCATTCGATTGGCCTCGCGCCGGCTTCCTCGAAGCGGGCGGTGAATTCCGGATAGTTCATGGATTGTCGCGTTCCTGGTTGGTACCGCCAGATGCGGATGCGGGTTGAGTTGCCCGGCCCGCATCTGCGTCGTTGTCCAAACCATTCTCGGCGCTGCCATGTGGCACCGACAATCGATAAGTTTTCATGAGGTGCATGAGCTTCTTGCATAGCCACGCGCCGGCAGAGCGCAAGGGTTTACGCGAATTCATGACTGGCGGACATGCGCCGCATGAAAATTTATCGATTGTTCGTGTCAAGCTATCGCGCGGAAAATACCTTCACCGAATGCGACAGGAGAAATGATGGCTACCGAGTTCTTCCAGCCCCTGAGCGGCAACGCGATGCCACGCTCCGGCGGGATCGCGACGATGATGCGACTGCCCAATGTGCCAAATGCCGAAGGGCTCGATGCGTGCTTCGTCGGCGTGCCGTTCGATCTGGGCACGTCGAATCGCACCGGCGCGCGCTTTGGGCCGCGCCAGATTCGCGCCGAATCTGCGTTGCTGCGGCCGTACAACATGGCGACACGCGCCGCGCCGTTCGATTCGCTGCGTGTCGCGGATATCGGCGACATCGCGATCAATCCGTACAACCTGCCCGATTCGATCACCCGCATCGAAACTGCCTACGACGCCATCCTGCGGCACGGCGCGAAGCCGATCACGCTAGGCGGAGACCATACGATCACGCTGCCGATCCTGCGTGCCATTCATCGCAAGTACGGCAAAGTCGGCCTGATTCACGTCGACGCGCACGCGGACGTCAACGACACGATGATGGGCGAGAAGATTGCGCACGGCACACCGTTTCGCCGCGCCGTCGAAGAAGGGTTGCTCGACTGCCAGCGTGTGGTGCAGATCGGTCTGCGCGGCACAGGCTATGCCGCCGAAGATTTCGACTGGTGTCGCGAGCAGGGTTTTCGCGTGGTACAGGCCGAGGAGTGCTGGAACCGCTCGCTCGAACCGTTGATGGCAGAGGTACGCGAGCGCGTGAGCGGCGGCCCGGTGTATCTGACTTTCGATATCGACGGAATCGACCCGGCTTACGCGCCCGGTACCGGCACGCCGGAGATCGCAGGATTGACGGTGCCGCAGGCGCTCGAAATCATTCGCGGCTCATGGGGGCTCGATCTGGTTGGTGCCGATGTAGTGGAAGTCGCGCCGCCATACGACCCGTTTGGCACCACCGCGCTGCTTGGCGCCAATATCGCTTACGAAATGCTGTGCGTACTCCCAGGCGTAAAACGCCGCGCCTGATCGCGGCTCGTAGACCGGCTTCCCGCGCTGAAGCGATAAGTCTTCCTGGCCCGCCCGGGTTTGTACTCGGGTGCGTCGTATCTTTCGTTTTCTACTACCTCAGCCTGGCGAGTCAGTAGCGGTGTCCCGTCCTATTGCGGGAAGCGGCGGTGGTTCGGGACTCGACGCCTCGGAAACTCCATGTCCTGCAATGACGATCCTGGCCCGCCACTCATTGCTGACCCGGCTCCCATTCCGGGCTGTAGCCTCCGAGCGCCGGGTGATACATCTCATCTCCTGAGTGCTGCGTAAACTCAACGTTGAGCCGGTCTTCGCGCAAACCCAGGATCTCGACACAGTGCGCGCAAAGCGCCTTGGCGACCTCCATGCGCAACTCCGGTGACCGCCCTCGCCTGATGTCGAGCATCATCAGCGCAACAGGCACGGGTTCCGCACCGACTGCTGGAATGCGCCACACGCCCCCTTCGCCGAGTTCGCGGATGGCAACACTGATTCGCCTGATATCGACTGACATCATTTGCGCGTAGGTTTCGCTCATCTTCGCCGCGAGGCGTTTCTTGTTCTCGACAGGGTAATGTTCGTTGACATCGAGTTGAAGGTAAGGCATTGCTTTGGCATCCAGATGAACTTCGTTTCCTTAAACGAACCTCGGCTACGGCAGGAGCGCTTCGTACTCTTCACGAAACTGGTTGATCGAACTTTCGACCACCGTCACTGCGCCGTCGATGAGACCGCAGCGCCCACTGCCCGGAAGAATGCGGCAAAGGTTCTCCAACGCCTCCAGATCGGCACGGACGCCGCGCCCGGTGTCGAGCCTGTTGAGGAGGCGCATCAGCTGAAAAGTGCCACCCTTGCAGGGCGGGCATTGTCCGCACGATCCCTGCGCGAAAAAACTTACGTACTCCGCGACCTTGCGGACAATGCTGGTGCCTTCCGAAACGACGATCATTGCGCCCGTCCCCAGACGCGAGCGGCGTTGGCGAACCGAGTCGAAGTCCAGTGCGACATCGAGTTCGCGTTTCGTCAGCAAGGTGTTTGAGGGGCCGCCCGTGAAGACCGCCTTGAATTCCTTTTCCTGCAGCATGCCGCCGCCGTGCTCGAAAATGAGCGTCGCGAGGCGGGTGCCCATCGGCAGTTCGTACAGACCGGGACGCAAGACGTCGCCCGATAGCGAATAGAGCTTGGTTCCCGCAGCATCGCCAACACCCTGGTCTCGATACCACTGTGCGCCATGGCGCAGAATCCACGGCACATGGGCCAATGTCTCTGTGTTGTTGACGATGGTCGGCGCGCCATGCACGCCCTGCTGCGCGGGGAAAGGGGGTTTGCGCCGTGGAAACGGAAACCCGCCCTCCACGCTTGCAATGACCGCAGTTTCCTCGCCACCGATGTACAGCCCCGAACTCGGGACGACGCCAAGCGACACCGGGCTTCCGACCGCCTGTTCGATCGCCGCGAACCGAGGATGCTGCCGCCACTGCTGCACTGCGCTGCGAGTCGCCGCGAGGGATTGTTGCTGATGCGGATTCACGTAGAGGATGACGTGGTTGGCACGCGTTGCGATTGCGGCGATAAGCGCGCCTTCGATCACCTGGTGTGGCGTATGTTCCAGCAGAAAGCGGTCCTTGAATGTGCCGGGTTCGTCTTCGTTGCCATTGCAGATGATGTACTTGTCCCCTTCGGGCGCAGCGGCGACGGGTGTCCATTTCCTGTGCGTCGGAAAGCCGGCACCGCCCATGCCGCGCAGGTCTGCCTGGGCGATTTCCGCAATGATGGCCGCGGGATCGTCCAGCGCCCTCGCAAGCCCCTCGCCACCGCCGCGCGCAAGCCAGGCATCGAGATCTGCGCCTATGCGGATCTCGTCGCGCAAAAGAACCTGATTGAGCTTGTCCATTGGCGCTCCGTGGATCGCATCACCGGTTACTGCCGGCCGCACGCGCGCGCGCGTCCGGGCGCAAACTGGCATCGACCCGCAAATCGAAATGCGCGTAGTCGGGAAAAAGCTGTGGCGCCTTCACGTGCAAGGGCAGTCCAGCCAATGTGAGCTCCCGTTGCCAGGCGTGGACATGGCCAATGCCGGCGCGACTGGCCATGACACGCCCCTTCGATTGCGCCGCGCTCGCCCCCGCCCGGCGCCCCATGCTCAGGATGTCGAGCAGGGCGTTACCCATCAGCCGGTTGCGTCCGTGAATCCCTCCCGTGACTTCGCCTGCACAGTACAGGCCGGGTACGCTCGTCGCGCCGTCCTTGTCGATCGCAACGCCGCCGTTCTGATAGTGAAGCGTGGGATAAACGAGAAAGGGCTCGCGCGCCGGATCGATGCCGCACTTGCGCGCGAGATGGCTCAGCGTGACGAGACGTTGCGCCAGAATGCCGGGATTTTCCATTTCGAGCGTTGGCGTGTCGAGGAACACTCCGGTCTGACCGTCACGCGTGATGCCGCGCCCTTGTGCGCATTCGCGCAGGATCGCCGACGCCACCACGTCGCGTGCCTTGAGTTCATCGACGAATCGTTCTCCTTCGCCGTTGATCAGCTTCGCGCCTGCGGACCGCGCGGCTTCGGAGATCAATCCGCCCGCCAGGTGGGGCGGCCAGGCGACGCCGGTAGGATGGTACTGGAACGAGTCGAGCTCGCGCAGACGCGCGCCGAGCCGATACGCCAGCACAAGGCCATCCGCAGTGGCGCCATAGTGGTTGGAGGTGGGAAAGGTGTTGAGGTGCAGCCGCCCTGCACCGCCCGTGGCAAGAATCACGGCACGGGCGCGCACCAGCACGAAGGTGCGCCATTCCAGGTTGTACAGCACGGCGCCCGCGCAGCCTCCGCGCTCGTCCGACAGCAATTCGACCACAGGGCAGCGATTCCACACGTCGATGCCGGGGTCGAGATCGACTGCCTCGCGCAACACGCGCATCATCTCGAGGCCCGTGTAGTCCCGATAGGACAGAATACGCGCCGCCGACGCGCCGCCCGGCTTCTTGCGCAACAGGTTGCCGCCGATCGGCCGGTCGTCCTCCAGATCGAACATCATGCCAAGCTGGATGAGCCAGCGAATCACATCGGGGCCGTCCATCACCATCTGTGCGACGAGTTCGGGGTCGCCGCAGAAATGGCCGGCGCGCAACGTGTCCTCGAAGTGCAGTTGGGGGCTGTCGTCCTCGCCCACGGCCGCCTGGATTCCGCCTTCGGCCATCACGGTGTTGCTGTCACCGAGACGCAGCTTGCTGGCGAGCATGACCTGCGCGCCCTGCTTCGACGCAGTGAGCGCCGCGGCGCATCCTGCGCCCCCGCCGCCGATGACCAGCACGTCGGTATGCACGAGCTGCGCGCCGGCCAGATCGACGTCGTCGGTCAACGCGTTGGCCTGCAGCTGACGCGCGAGGTCCGGCTGGCAGGGCTCGCCGCGATTCACGCCGACGGCGAGAGCCACACGCGCATGCGGCCCATGGTCGGGGTGATAGCCTTTTAGAAGCTCGTCGACAGATTGATCGTCGGCGCGCAGCGCAGGCGCTGAGCCAGAACGGTAGCGCCCAAGCGCGTTTTCGTAAGGGATGCCGGTTGACATGTTCGTCTGCACGGTTCAGCGCGGCGGCTGCGCGCCGGGCGCGTCGAAATCGATCTTCATTTCGCCGCTTTCGATTTGCTGCAAACGCCGGATCAGATTGGCGGGACGCAACGAGTTCGACGCAATCATTCGGCGTACGAACAGTCCGAGATGATTGGGCCGAATGTGTTCGGGGCACGCGAGCGTGCAGAGGTTGCACATCACGCACTCATCGAACACCTGGCTGGATGCATCCAGCCTGCCCTCCACGGCGAGGTTCACGCCGCGCTGGACCTCGAGCCCCTTCGGGCAGGCGCGGTCACACCCGCTGCAGTGGCGACAATGGGACGCTTCGGGGAATATTTCGGACATGGTGCGCAACGCCTGCCAACTGTCGCCGAGATCCTCCATGCGATACACGTGCCGCGTCGGGGTGGTCAGGTAGTCGAGAAAAGCGACCTGCATCCCCTCCTCCACCAGGGTCTCGCACGCAAGTACGGTTTTCACCTCCTGCTCGCCGCTGCGCCGGACCATGACGCGGCAGGAACCGCATACCCCCTGCCCCATGCACCCGACGCCCTCCACAAGTGTCTGGCCGGCATGCACGTAGGCTTGCAGGATCGAGCAGTTGGAAGGCGCTTCCAGCTCGCGCCCTTCAATGCTTAGGCTAACCATCTTCGATCTCCTTGCGGCTCGCCGGTGCCGCACTGGCAAACCCCGGAAAAACATCATATAAACCTTAGCACAATGAAGGTTATTGCCAAGGGGAGGTCGCATGAAAGCGTCGTGGAAGGCCCTCGCACCTGTCATCGCCGCGATCGTAATCGCGCTCATCCCCGCCCCCGAAGGCCTCGCACAGCACACGTGGTATTACTTCGCGATCTTTGTCGGCGTGATCGTCGGGCTGATGCTGGAACCCATTCCGGGCGCGGCGATCGGCCTGATCGCCGTCACCGTGGTGGCCGTATTCTCCGAATGGGTATTCTTCAGCCCCGAGCAACTCGCGAAGCCCGGTTTCAATGTTGCAAACGCCAGCCTCGCCTGGGCGCTCGCCGGTTTCGCCAACGGCACGGTATGGCTGATTTTCGGCGCCTTCATGTTTGCACTCGGCTACGAGAAGACGGGCCTCGGCCGGCGAATAGCACTCCTGCTCGTGCGGGCGATGGGCCGCAAGACGCTTACCCTCGGCTATGCGGTGATGGTGGCCGACGCCGTGCTAGCGCCCTTCACGCCATCGAATACGGCGCGCAGCGGCGGAACGATCTTCCCCGTGATCCGCAATTTGCCGCCTCTATATGATTCGAAACCAAACGACCCCTCCGCGCGACGGATCGGGTCATACATCATGTGGACCGCCATTGCGACCACCTGCGTGACGAGTTCGATGTTTCTCACGGCGCTCGCGCCCAATCTGCTCGCCGCCGAACTCATCAGGAAGACGGTCAAGATCGACGTGAGCTGGATTCAATGGTTCATGGCCATGGCACCGGCAGGTTTCGTGCTGCTGCTGGCCGTGCCTCTTCTCACCTACGTGCTCTATCCGCCGCAAGTGAAGCAAGGCAACGAAGTCCCGGCGTGGGCTGCGGAGGAACTGCGGAAGATGGGGCCGCTCAGCCGACGCGAATGGACGCTGGGCCTTCTGGTTCTCGTTGCGTTGGCGCTCTGGATCTTTGCGGACGACTATGTCAATCCCACGACAGCGGCGCTCATGGTGATCGCCTTCATGCTGGTGACCGGGGTCGTGACATGGGACGACATGCTCGCAAACAAACAGGCATGGAATACGTTCGCGTGGTTCGCGACGCTGGTTTCGCTGGCCGACGGGCTAAGCAAAACGGGTTTCGTCAAATGGTTCGCCAATATGATGTCGCATCACATGAGCGGCTTCTCACCCATCCTGGCGGCCGTGGTCCTCGTGCTGATTTTCTTCTTCACGCATTACATGTTCGCCAGCGTCACCGCCCACGCAACGGCCATGCTTCCGGTCATGCTGACCGTCGGCTCGACGATTCCCGGCATGCCGATGGAGGCGTTTGCGCTGCTGCTGGCCTTGACGCTGGGGCTCATGGGTATCCTCACGCCGTACGGAACCGGCCCGAGCCCGGTGTATTTCGGCAGCGGCTATCTGCCTGCTGCCGACTACTGGAGACTCGGTGCGATCTTCGGGGTCATCTACATCGTCGTTTTTCTCGTGATCAGCGTGCCATTGCTGCTTTGAGGCCAGTGCGGCATCGCTCAGTTCGCCTCCAGCACAACGACGCTGCGCGCCTGCACGCTGCAGTGACGCGATTCAATCGCCGCCTCCCGCACCGACGGCACGATGTCCTGAGGGCTCGGCAATGCCGTGTCGACAATGCGCCGCCATGCTCGCCCCTCGATGTGTGGCAGGCAAACATGCCGCGAAGCGTCATGCATGTTGAGTACGATGTGCAGCGGCGCCTCCCCGGGTGCTTCCCCACCAAGCGAAAACGCCAATAGCCGCGCGCCCGGCTCGCGCCAGCCAGGCTCGTTGAGCCGTTCACCGTGCCAGGTCACATCGGGCTGCGTCTGACCCGGCGACGGTTTTCCAGTGAGATGATGAAGCCGGCGAAGGCTGGCATGACGCCGGCGCAGCGCAATCAACTCACGCACGAAACGCAACATACCGCCCGCGCGCGGCAACGCCCCCCAGTCGAACCACGAGACTTCATTGTCCTGGCACCAGGCATTGTTGTTGCCGTGCTGACTACGCAGCACTTCATCGCCAGCGAGGATCATCGGCACTCCCTGGCTCAGCAGAAGAATGGCGATCAGGTTGCGTGCCTGCCGCTCGCGGAGTCGCTGGACACCGGCATCTTCACTTTCGCCTTCCGCGCCGCAATTCCACGAATGATTTTCGTTGCTGCCATCGCGGTTTTCCTCGCCATTTTCCTCGTTGTGTCGGGTGTTGTAGCTCACGAGGTCGTGCAAGGTGAAACCATCGTGACACGTCACGAAGTTGATGCTGTTGATCGGCAGCCTGCCGTCGTCCGCATAAAGATCCGCGCTGCCGGCCATGCAAGTGGCAACCTCGCCGATCAAGCCTGGATCGCCCCGCACGAAGCGCCGGATCACGTCGCGGTAGCGGCCGTTCCATTCGGCCCATGCCATGCCAGGGAACGCGCCGACCTGATACAGCCCGGCTGCGTCCCAGGCTTCGGCGATGAGCGGCAAGCGCGAGAGGACCCGCGACGATTCGATGGCCCAGGGAAGTGGCGGATCGACCATCAGTTCGCCATGCCGGTCACGTGCGAAAACGCTGGCCAAGTCGAACCGGAAGCCGTCGGCGCCCAGGTATTCGACCCAATACTCAAGACAATGAATGATGTAAGCGGACACAAGGGGATGGTTGGTGTTGACCGTATTCCCGCAGCCGGTGAAATCGAGGTAACGCCGCCGGTCGTGCCGATCGCGCTGGTAAAAAATATCGTTCGCCAGTCCCTTGAAATTGATAACCGGTCCCGACTCGCCCGCTTCGGCCGTGTGATTGAATACCACGTCCAGCAAGACGCGTATGCCAGCGTCATGCAAAGCATCGGAGAGCGCTCGAAACTCCTGCGCGGCGTGAACCGGATCGACGCAATAGCGCGGGTGCGGACTGTAGAAGCTGTGTGTGCTATAGCCCCAGTAGTTCGAAAGGCCGCGTCCGGCAACCCCGGGAGGTACATCCTGCTCGTCGAAGGCCATGACGGGCAAGAGTTCGACGTGGGTCACGCCAAGATCGCGCAGGTAAGCAATCTTCTCGATGAGCGCGGCGAAGGTGCCGGGATTGCGCACGGCGCTCGTGGGATGCCGCGTGAACCCGCCGACATGAAGTTCATAAATGATCGCGTTCTCAAGACCTTGCTCGCTTCGCTCCAACGGCCTTTCGCACCTCGGCAAGGGCTCAACGACAATGGCGCGGTGTGAGGCGTGCCCCGTGTGCGGTGCCTCGATGGCGCGACGACGGTCCCAAAGCCTGTCGCTCACAGCGCGTGCATGCGGATCGAGAAGCTCTACGCGCGCGTCCACAGCGCGGCCGACGAGCGCCGTGTCGCGCAACGCGGCAATGCGCCATGTGTAGTACATACGTGCCGGCAGATTTTCCACCAGCACATGCCAGTAGTAAAACGTGCGATTCGTAGCAGGATTGAGGGTGATGACCTGGACCGGCTCGTGGCTCGACTCGCTCGCATAGAGCAATAGTTCAACCTTCGTCGCATCCCGGCAAAAGACGCAAAAATTCACGCCGCCAGCCACGACCGTCGCGCCCGGCGGAAAGCGCGAGCCGGGAGCCACGGTGTAGCGGGAAAGCCGTTCACTGTCCTGACATGTCAAGGTCGATCCTCCGCGTGCAGCACGACGGGTCACGATGCTCGCGGGCTCCCGCTTGACCGGTGCATCGAACTACTCAGGCCACACCCAGTCGGTGATCTCGGTTCGATCAATGCCATGCGTGTGCGCGTAGTTCAGGTTGCAAATGATCGCGTTTCTCATGTCCTCCCGAAGATGCGCCGTTCTGGCCTGCAAGCGCGGCACACGGTCGAGCACGTCGATCACGAGATTGAATCGGTCGACCTGATTGAGGATGGCCAGTTCGAGCGGCGTATTGATATTGCCCTTCTCCTTGTATCCCCGCACGTGAATGTTCTCGTGATTGCGAAAGCGATAGGAGAGTTTATGGATCAACCACGGGTATCCGTGGAAATTGAAGATCACCGGTTTATCCACGGTAAACAGGCTGTCGAATTCACGCGCGGTCGAGCCGTGGGGGTGTTCGCTGACCGGCTGCATCTTGTAGAGATCGACCACGTTCACAAAGCGCAGCTTGAGTTCGGGAAGCCGTTCGCGCAGGATGGCCGTTGCCGCGAGCGCCTCCTGGGTGGCGACGTCTCCGCACGAAGCCATCACCACATCCGGCTCCGCATCTTCGTCGGTGCTCGCGCGGCGCCACACGCCAATACCCTTCGCGCAATGCACAATCGCCTCGTCGATCGTCGTGAACTGCAGGTGCTTTTGCTTGTCGGCGACGATCACGTTGATGCAGTTCGTGGAGCGCAGGCAATGGTCGGCCACGACCAGCAGCGTATTGGCGTCCGGCGGAAGATAGACACGCGTGACCGATGGGCTCTTGTTGGTGGCGAGGTCGATGAACCCCGGATCCTGGTGCGAAAAGCCGTTGTGATCCTGGCGCCAGACCGTAGACGAAAGAAGAATATTCTCCGAAGCGACAGACGCGCGCCATGGCACATGGTTCTTGCAGATGTCGAGCCATTTCGCATGCTGGTTGAACATTGAGTCGACCACGTGCGCGAAGGCTTCGTAGGTGTGGAAGAAGCCATGCCGCCCGGACAGCAGATACCCTTCGAGCCAGCCCATCAACGTATGCTCGGAGAGTATTTCCATGACCCGGCCATCGCGAGCGAGTTCGCCGCCGTCCTCGTCTTCCGGCAAAAGATCAGCCATCCAAACCTTTTTGCTGACTTCGTATATGGACTGAAGACGATTCGAAGCCGTCTCGTCGGGTCCGAAGACGCGGAAGGTTTTCATGTTCTCACGCATGACGTCACGCAGGAACTCGCCGAGCGGCCGCGTGTTCTCCTGGAGCACCCGCCCGGCATGCGCCACGTTGACCGCATAGGCGCGGAAATCCGGCAACTTCAGCTCGCGGCGCAATACCCCGCCATTGGCGTGCGGATTGGCGCTCATGCGGCGATGTCCGATCGGCGCAAGCGCTTTGAGTTCAGGGATCAGCCGTCCGTCCGCATCGAAGAGTTCATCCGGCCGGTAACTGCGCAGCCAGTTGTCCAGAAGCGCCAGGTTCGCGGGATTGCCGCGCACGTCGGAAAACGGCACCTGGTGTGACCTCCACGAACCCTCGACCTTGTGGCCGTTGATTTCCTTTGGACCGCTCCAGCCTTTGGGCGTGCGCAGCACGATCATCGGCCAGCGCGGCCGCTCCACCGCGTCGCCGCTGCGGGCCCGTTCGCGAATCGCGCGAATTTCCGCAGTGATCACGTCAAGGGTAGCGGCCATTTTCTGGTGCATTGCGGCATGGTCTTCTCCCTCGACGAAATACGGCGTGTAACCGTAGCCGACGAAAAGCGCCTCCAGTTCCTCGTGGCTGATGCGCGAAAGCACCGTGGGGTTGGCGATCTTGTAGCCGTTGAGGTTGAGGATGGGCAGCACGGTACCGTCGCGCGCCGGATTGATGAACTTGTTCGAATGCCATGCCGTCGCGAGCGGGCCTGTTTCCGCTTCGCCGTCGCCAATGACGCACGCTACGATGAGATCGGGATTGTCCAGCGCGGCGCCATACGCGTGCGACAGGCTGTAGCCCAGTTCGCCGCCCTCGTGGATCGATCCCGGTGTTTCCGGTGTCACGTGCGAGCCGATATGGCCCGGAAATGAAAACTGCTTGAAGAACTTCTGCATCCCCACGACGTCTTCGCTTTTGTCCGGATAGACCTCTGAGTAAGTGCCCTCCAGATAAGCCGGACCCAGCACGCCGGGCGCACCGTGCCCAGGACCCGCCATGAAGATCATGTCAAGGTCGTCGCGCCGGATGATCCGGTTCAGGTGCGCCCATACAAATGAAAGTGCTGGACTTGCGCCCCAATGCCCGAGCAGGCGCGCCTTGACGTGCTCCGCCCTCAGCGGCTCACGCAGCAGCGGATTGTCCATCAGGTAGATCATTCCCACCGAGAGGTAGTTACATGCGCGCCACCAGCCGTCGATAGCGCGAAGTTCGCTTTCATCGAGCGGGGTGGCCTGTAATGAAACGTCCGAAGAGAGGGTATTGCCCATATCGGCATCTCCTGGCTCACGCGATGACGTTCCCGGTGTGTAGCGGACTGCCCGGGTCGTGCTGCGTGAGCGTTGATGATCGTTCGACGGCGCCACCGCTTCGGGCAAGCTCGCAGAACGGCTAAATGGCCTCGAGAAAGACTGATGCGTCCAGACCGCAGAATACGTTACTGCACGTGCAATTCAAGTGAGTCGCGCGTGCGGTGGCCATACGATTGCATACGTCATGGCGGCGGGACGCGTCAGCTTCGTACAGTGAGCAGTGTGTCCTAAACTACGAATCGTCGATTGATCACGAACCTGAGAAACAGGTTAGATTCCAGGGAATGCAGAGTATTGTGCATGCAAGCAACCTTCGGAAACTTGCGTGCGCTGCGTGCCTTGAACCTTGAAGTTTCAGCCATTGTTCTGGCCTATGCATCAACGGCGCTTCGTCGGACTGTACGTCAGCGTTGCGCCACGCCTCGAATCGTGCAGTCGTTTCCGGAAGTCGCAATCACGTCCGCATCAAACGCTCCGTACACTCAGAAGTCGACGGCTCAAACGGGTCCAAGCCCGTCATCGCAGGTGGTTGCCAGGCACACTCGCGCAAACCAGATCGCTCGTGCCGGCAGCCCAGACTCAGGGAGTCGCATAGATGAAGGGCTTTCAGCATTCCGTCCGCCTCGAGCTGATGGCACCCCTCTCGGGTGTGCTCGTTCCCATCGACACCGTGCCCGACCCGGTGTTTGCCCAGAAGATGGTCGGCGACGGCGTGTCGATCGACCCCATCTCCAATGAGTTGCTTGCGCCGCTTCCAGGCACGGTGACGAATCTGCACAGCTCGAACCACGCCGTCACGATCACCGGCAACAACGGGCTGGAAGTGCTGCTGCATATCGGCCTCGATACGGTGCTGCTGCGCGGCGAAGGCTTCGAGCCGCTCGTCAAGCAGGGCGACACTGTGGCGACTGGCCAGCCGCTGATCCGTTTCGATCCTGTCGTCGTCGGGGCGAAGGCTGCGAGCCTGTTGACCCAGATGGTGATCGCGAACGGCGAGAGGGTGACGCGCTACCTGCCCGCCACCGGGCTCGTCACCGCCGGCACCGACACCGCCTTGTCGGTCGAACTGGCCGGTGCCGAGACCGAGCGGGAGTCGGCCAGCGCAGGCGGCATGGTCGTTTCCGGCGAAGTCAGCCTGCCGAATCGCGCGGGGCTGCATGCACGCCCCGCCGCGGTCGTCGCCGCGCAAGCGAAGAAGTACAAATCCGACCTGCGCCTGTTGCGAGGCGCCGATAGCGCGAATGCGAAGTCGGTTGTTGCGCTCATGGGACTCGCGACCCGCTTCGGCGACAAGGTGAGCATTCAGGCCACCGGCCCCGACGCCGGTGAGGCCGCTGCCGCACTGGCGCGGCTGCTCGCCGATGGCGCGGGTGAAAAGCCCGACGACGCCCCCGCACAGGATCACCCCGCCGCCGACCTGGCACTGCCCGCAAGCAGCCCCGGCAAGCCTGCGCCTCCCGCCAATGCCGACGAACTCACCGGCGTATCGGCGTCGCCCGGCCTTGCGGTCGGCACGATCGTGCAATACCGGCAGCAGGTCATCGACGTCAAGGAAGCGGCCGAATCGCCAACGCGCGAACGTGCGCAGCTCGAATCTGCCCAGCACCTCGCGCGTCAGCAGATCGAGGCTCTCAAGGGGAACCTCGCCGACCCGTCCAAGGCGCAGATACTCGATGCGCATCTCGAACTCCTCGACGACCCCGATCTCAATGACATGGCGATCGCGGGCATCAGCGAGGGCAAGAGCGCGGGCTTCGCGTGGCGCGCAGCCTTCCAGAAGCAGGCGAACACACTCGAACAGCTCGACAATCCTCTGCTGCGCGAGCGGGCGGGCGACGTGCGCGACGTCGGACTGCGGGTGCTTGCATTGCTGGCCGGCGTGAACCATGCGCAGATCGTGGTACCGGCCGACTCGATCCTGATCGCGGAGGAACTCTCGCCTTCCGACACCGCCTCGCTGGACCGCAGCAAAGTGCTCGGCTTCTGCACGACGACGGGAGGCGCCACGAGCCATGTCGCCATCCTCGCGCGTTCGCTCGGCATACCGGCCATTTGCGGAATCGACCCTGGCGCGCTGCAACTCGCCGACGGCACGCTCGTCGTCCTCGACGGCACACGCGGTGTCTTGCGGCGCGATCCCGATGCCGGAGAACTCGAGGCAGCGCGCGAGCGCATCTCGCGCCAGGCAGCCAGGCGCGAGGAAGAAGCGCTCGCCGCAACGAAGCTTGCCGTCACGGCAGACGGGCACCGTGTTGAAGTCGTCGCGAACATCCGCAACGCGCAGGAAGCGCGCGAGGCCGTGGCCGCAGGTGCCGAAGGCGTCGGACTGCTGCGCTCCGAATTTCTCTTCAGCGATCGCGACACCGCACCGTCCGAGGACGAGCAGGCAGCCGAGTACTGCGCCATCGCCGAAGCGCTCGGCCGCGAGCGTCCGCTCGTCATCCGCACACTGGACGTCGGCGGCGACAAGCCGCTCTCGTATATGCCGCTGCCGAAGGAAGACAATCCCTTCCTCGGCGTGCGCGGCGTGCGCGTGAGCCTGGAACACCCCGACATGTTCCGCGCCCAGTTGCGGGCGATTTTGCGCTCAGCACCGTTGGGGAATGTGCACGTGATGTTTCCGATGGTGGCGGCGATCGAGGAAGTGCTCGCCGCAAAGCGGATGCTGCTCGAAGAGGCCGGTGCAAACGCAAACAGCGTCAAGATCGGCGTGATGATCGAAGTGCCGGCCGCTGCGCTGATTGCCGAATCGCTCGCGCGCGAAGTCGACTTCTTCTCGATCGGCACGAACGATCTGACCCAGTACACGCTCGCGATGGACCGCGGGCATCCGAAGCTGGCCCGACAGGCGGACGCACTCCACCCCGCTGTCCTGCGGCTGATCGGCATGACGGTGGACGGCGCGCATCAGCACGGCAAATGGGTCGGAGTATGCGGAGGTCTCGCCTCAGACGCGATGGCCGTGCCCGTGCTCGCCGGTCTCGGGATCGATGAGCTTTCGGTGAGCGTGCCTGCCGTCGGCTCGATCAAGGCGCAGCTTGCGCGGCTAACGATGAGCGAGGCGCGCAAGCTTGCGTCGGAGGTTCTGCGCATGGGCACCGCCGCCGAGGTCCGCGCGCGCCTCGCGCCGTTTTCCGAATAAGCCGATCAGAGGAGACTCGCCATGTTCAAGCATGCCTTCGGGGTCTTGCAGAAAGTGGGCAAGTCGTTGATGCTGCCGGTCGCCGTGCTGCCGGTGGCCGGCCTGCTGCTCGGCCTCGGCGCGACCGACTTTCACGGCTACGTGCCGGCCATCGTACTCGCGCTGATGAAGAACGCGGGCGACGTCATCTTCGCCAACCTGCCGCTGATTTTCGCCATCGGCGTTGCGCTCGGCTTTACCGAGAACGATGGCGTTTCAGGTATCGCCGCGACGATCGGCTACCTGGTGATGACGGCAACGCTCGGCGTAATCGCCAAGGCCGAGGGCGTCGAACCCGACACGATCATGGGCATTCCGTCGATCCAGACGGGTGTGTTCGGCGGCATTCTGGCTGGCGCGCTGGCCGCGTGGATGTTCAACCGCTACTACAGGATCTCCCTGCCTCCCTATCTTGGGTTCTTCGCCGGCAAGCGCTTCGTGCCCATCGTGACCGCGATCGGCTCGATCGCGCTCGGTGCACTGCTGTCTGTCGTGTGGCCTCCCATCGGCGGCGCGATCAAGGCCTTTTCACAATGGGCCGCGGTCTCCGACCCGCGCACCGCCGCCACGATCTACGGCTTCGTCGAGCGGCTGCTGATCCCGTTCGGCCTGCACCACATCTGGAACGTGCCATTCTTCTTCGAAATGGGGAGCTTCCTCGACCCGACGACGGGCAAGGTGGTTCACGGCGACATCACCCGCTTCTTCGCCGGCGACCGCACCGCCGGGATTCTGGCGGGCGCGTTCCTCTTCAAGATGTTCGGCCTGCCGGCGGCAGCCATTGCAATCTGGCACTGCGCGAAGCCTGAGAGAAAAGTCGCCATAGGCGGCATGATGATTTCTGCCGCGCTGACCTCTTTTCTCACCGGCATTACTGAGCCAATCGAGTTTGCATTCCTGTTCGTCGCGCCGGTGCTGTACTTTATCCATGCGTGTCTCGTGGCCACGACCCAGTTCGTGGCCAATACGCTCGGCATGCACATGGGTTTCACTTTCTCGCAAGGCGCCATCGACTTCGTTGCGTTCAATCTGATCGGCAACAAGTCCACACACGCGTGGTACGTCTTTATCCTGGGGCCCATCTACGCAGTGATCTACTACGGCGTGTTCCGCTTCGTCATTACGACCTTCGACCTGAAGACACCGGGCCGCGAAGTTGACGACGTCGAGGCGCCCGTGCGCATCACGGGCGGCGCAGGCGGCCGCGCACGCGAACTGGTGCTCGCTTTCGGGGGGCGCAGCAACATCAAGAACCTCGACGCCTGCATCACGCGTCTGCGCATCTCCGTCAACAACCCTGCGCTCGTTGACGACGCCCGGTTGAAAGCACTCGGCGCAGCGGGCGTCCTTCGCGTCGGCGATGCCGTGCAGGCTATCTTCGGGCCGTTATCGGAGAACATGAAAACCGATATGCAGGAATACCTGAAGAGCGCCGGCAGCGACGCCGACCTGGAACCGGCCGCCTCCCCAGCGTCGACTGGCGCGGCGCAGGCCGCCGAACGACCGGCCGCGGTCGCCAACGCGACGCAACAGCAGGCGCGAGCGGAAAAGATCCGCGCGGCGCTTGGCGGCGCCGCAAACATCAAAAAGCTCGAAGCGCTTGCAGCAACGCGGTTGCGCGTCGCACTATCGGACGCATCGCGCGTCGACGCTGCCGCATTGAAGGCAGCTGGTGTCCCGGCAACGCAGGCGCTCAGTAATGGCGAGGTCGACCTGATCGTGGGACTGGGAGCGGAAAACCTGGCAAGTGCGATGCGCTAGGCGTCAGGTCGGACGCGGCGGCTATCGTGGGCCATTTTCGAACGGGTAGGAATCCATGGAAAAAATCGACTCGTACAAAGGCTTTGAGATCACCGTGAAGCTTGAGTCTGTGCGGGCTGTGTCGAGCGAATTCACATTTGGGGCGCCGGTGGGGTACATCGCGGTCGTGAGTGTCTGCGCAGCGGACCCGAAAAGACCCATCGGCGTACCCATTCGCCTCGTCACAGAAGAAAATCGCGCCTTCGGCACGGAGGATGATGCCTTCACGGCAGGCTTTGGCGCCGCGCAGCGGGCGATAGACGACAGGACTGGCTCTTGAGGTAAAGAGCCGCCTGCTCATTCAATCTCGGCGGCCGAAGCGAGGCCCGGCGTGCGCCAGTACGATCAGGCGCTACGATGCCCAACCAGAAATCGCCCTGGATTCGAGGAACTCTTCGATCCCGAACACACCACCTTCGCGAGCGCGGCCGGAAGCCTTGATTCCGCCGAATGGCGATCCGGCTCCACGCGGCTGACCGTTCATTTCGATCATGCCGGAACGCAGTCGTGCGGCCAGACGATTGCGCCTCGCGCCATCGGTCGACTGAACGTAGTTTGTGAGGCCGTAAGGGGTGTCGTTGGCGATAGCGATCGCCTCTTCTTCGCTTTCAAATGGAATGATTGACAGCACCGGCCCGAAGATTTCCTCACGGGCGATGGCCATCTGATTATTGACGTCGGCGAAGATTGTGGGCCGGACGAAGTAACCCGTTTTCTGACCATTCGGACGACCGAGTCCGCCGACGACCAGTCGCGCACCTTCGTCGATGCCCTTCTTGATCATTTCCTGCACCTTCTGGAACTGAGCTTCGGACGCGAGCGGTCCGATGTGCTTGCCGGTGTTGTGGGCGGCGTCAACAGTCACCGTTTCGGCAATCTTCGTTGCGTCACTTACAACTTGATCGTAGATGGACCGTTCGACCAGCATCCGCGTGGGCGCGTTGCAGCTTTGTCCGGTGTTATGGAAGCAATGGAGCACGCCTCGTTTGACCGCGCGGGGATCTGCGTCCGCAAACACGAGATTGGCACCCTTGCCGCCGAGTTCGAGCGACACCCGCTTGAGGGTTTCAGCGGCAGCCCGGGAAATGGCGATTCCGGCGCGCGTCGAGCCGGTGAAGCTGATCATATCGACATCAGGGTGCGACGAAAGCCGCGTGCCCACGCCGTTGCCATCGCCGTTGACCAGATTGAAGACCCCCTTGGGGAACCCTGCTTCGTGAACATGCTCGGCAAAAAGCATAGACGAGAGCGGTGCAATTTCGGAGGGCTTGAGAACCATCGTACAACCCGCGAGGAGTGCCGGGATGACCTTTAGCGTCACCTGATTCATTGGCCAGTTCCAGGGCGTGATCAGACCGACAACGCCTATCGGGGCCATGAGGATACGGTCATTGGGAGCATGCGGTCCGAGCGGACGCTCGAATTCAAAGTCCCGGAACGCCTTGATGAAGTTCTCGATGTGCCAGGTGCCGGCTCCGACCTGATCCGACAGCGCCATGTCGATCGGGGCGCCCATCTCGAGGCTGATCATGTGGGCCATCTCCGGAGCGCGTCGCTTGTAGATTTCAAGAAGACGCTCAACGAGACGCAGACGCTCGGCGGGATCGGTGCGCGACCAACCGTCGAATGCGACACGCGCCGCCTCAACCGCACGGTCCGCGTCCGACGCGCTGCCGATCGAGATGACGGCGCAGGCCTGCTCAGTGGATGGATCGATGACGGGCAACTCGACGTTCGCTGCCGGGGCCACCCAGTTTCCATCGATATAAAAGTATTTTTTTTCCAGCACGGTATCTCTCCAGATTTGAAATTCGAATTCAGGCCGCGCGGGAGCGCACTGGCTCGATCGGCGTGCAAATACCGGCGCGCGCCTCGATCGCTTCGCCGGCTGCCAGACACAGCGTCTCCTGGAAACGTCCGGCGACGATCTGCACGCCCGTCGGCAGCCCTGCGCTCAAGCCTGTCGGCACGGCAAGGCCCGGCAGGCCGAGGATCGCCGTCGCGGTCAGCGGGCTTTGCGCTTCGATGATGCTGCGCATCTGCGCATCGCCTCGCTGGTCCTCGTCGATGCAGAACGGGCGCTGGCACGAAACGGGCATCAGCAGCAATGGGTAGCGCTGGAAGAACGCTTCCCACTCGCGCAGAAGACCAGTCCGGCGTGCGAGCGCGTTGACGTAGCCGGCCAGATCGAATGGCGACGCGAGCCGCCGCTGACTGCCGAACGCGTTGCGTATCGCGGCGTCGCCGCTCGCCTCGATCGTTTCGGCAAGACCGCTCAACGCTTCGGTCGTGACGAGGTTGAGCCAAAGCTCGCAAGCCTCGTTCAGACGTGGCGGCGCCACTTCCTCGACGATGCAGCCGGCCTCTTCCAGCCATCGCGCGGCCCGCCGCACCGCGTCGGCAACGGTAGCGTCGGTAGGCACGCCGGGCAGTTCCTCGCACACGGCCACGCGCGCGGGAAACCGTGGTTCAACCGCACCGGGCGCAACGGGCACGCACCATGGGTCGCGCGCGTCTGGCGCCGCCATGGCGGCAAGCGCGAGGCGCAGGTCGCTGACCGTTCGTGCCAGTGGTCCCTGCACAGACGCGAGTTGAACCGCGAGCGTTCGCTCGCGCGCCTGAGTCGGGTTGTACGCCGGCACACGGCCCGAGGTCGGGCGCAGGCCCGCCACGCCGCACGCATAGGCAGGGTGGCGGATCGAGCCGCCCAGGTCGTTGCCGTGCGCGATTGCCCCGATCCCCACGGCAACCGCCGCGGCGGCACCGCCACTCGAACCGCCGGGCGTGAGTTGCGCGTTCCACGGGTTCAGCGTGCGGCCGTGCAATTCGTTGTCGGTGAACCAGCGATACGAGAATGCCGGCGCATTGCTGCGGCCGATAATGATCGCACCGGCCTTGCGCAGATTCGCCACCACCGGGCTGTCTTCGCGGGCGACGAGATCCTTGAACGCTACGACGCCGTTGGTGGTCGCGCAGCCGGCCATGTCGACGTTCACCTTGACCGTCACCGGCACGCCGTGCAGCGGACCGAGCGGATCGCCACGTCCCACCGCCGCGTCGGCTGCCTGTGCGGCAGCCAGCGCGCTTTGCGCGAGTACGTCGACAATCGCATTGATCTGCGGGTTGACGGCCTCGAGCCGTTGCAGACAGCTCTCGACCAGTTCCTCCGACGACACGTCTCGAGACGCGACACGCGCCGACATTTCGGTTGCGCTCAAGCGCCACAAATTCTCTTTCACGTTACGCTGCTCCTTGCTCTGCAAAACAATGGGTCCTCGCGAAGGCCGGATGGCCCCGCGCCTGATCGCTGGCGTCCCTTCCGCCAGCGCGCGTTGTTCCGCTACGCCTCGGCCTGCTTCGCCTGGGGCGCGTACGACACGAAGATCTTCTGGCACGCTTCCACGACTTCCCATGTACCGCGGAAGCCATGTGGAATGACAAACCGGTCACCAGTGCGCAGCACCTTTTCCCCGCCCTGTGCGTCGCGCACCAGGCAAACGCCGCTCAGCATTTCGCAGTACTCCGATTCTTCGTACTCCACAGTCCATAGCCCACATGTGCTTTCCCACAGGCCGCTGCTGAATTGCCCGCACGGACTGATGTAGCGGTGTTTCAGCGTCTGCACGGGATTGCCCGCGAGCAGGAGTCCCCGCGGCAGACGGTATTGGGTGACTTCTCCTTCATCCTTCATCAGGTCGACGATATGCGCGACGTTCAGCATCTTCATTCTCCAGTCTTCCTCACGTTCCGTAATCCTGCGGGGCGGCGCCTACTGCAGCCGTCCCTGCGCTCAAAACATGTCCTGCATCGCATGCCACGCCATCGCCAGTGCCAGCATCGGCTTTCGCAACAGCGGTCCGCCCGGGAAGTCGCGATGCCGGATCCGGCCGAACAGATCGAAGCGCGCTGCCTGTGTGCCGACCGCCTCCGCGATCAGCCTGCCCGCGAGCGCCGTGACGTTCACGCCATGACCGGAAAAGCCCTGCGCGAAATAAACGCTTGGCGCGAGGCGGCCAAAGTGCGGTGCGCGGTTCATCGTCGCGTCGATGAGACCGCCCCACGCGTAGTCGATCTTCACGTCCGCGAGTTGCGGAAAGGTTTTCAGCATGTCGAGGCGCATGGCCTCGCCTGTATTGGCCGGCAAGCGGGTCGAACAACTGGCCCTGCCGCCCCACAGCAGCCGCCCGTCTTTCGACAGCCGGAAATATTCGAGCGCATGATTGCTGTCGCAAATCGCGGCATCGGCGGGCATCAGTGCGCGCGCCCTCGCCTTTCCGAGCGGCTCGGTTGCGATCACGTAAGTTGCCACCGGCAGGATCTTGCGCTTGAGCGTGGGCGCGAGCCGACCGAGGTACGCGTTGCCCGCGAGCACGACGTAGCGGGCCTCCACCTGCCCTTTCTCGCACAGAACCTCGTGGCCCACAGCGTTCTTGCGCAAAGACACCGCGCACGTGTCTTCGTAGAGTGAAACACCGGCTGCCTTCGCAGCGCGCGCGAGCCCCAGTGCGTAGTTGAGCGGGTGCAGGTGGCCGCTGTCCTCGCTATAGAGACCGCCCACGTAACGTTTCGACTCGACATAGCTTCCCAGGTCCGCCGCTTCGACATAGCGGTAGCCACGATAGCCGAAGCGCGACGCCGCCTCGTCGCGCCACGCCTGAAGCGCGTCGGCGTGGCGCGGCTTGTTGGCCACGTTCAGGTAGCCGAAGGTGAGATCGCAGTCGATACCGTGCGCGTCGATCTGCTCGCGGACGATCTCGACCGATTCGAGCCCCATGTCCCAGATGCGGCGCACGTCCTCCTGAGACATCGAATGCGCGAAGGTGTCGATGCCGCACGAATATCCCGTGATCAACTGACCGCCATTGCGGCCGCTCGCCCCCCAGCCTATGCGAGAAGCTTCGAGCAAGGCCACTGAGAAACCGCGTTGGGCAAGATTGAGCGCCGTGCAAAGACCGGTGAACCCGCCGCCGACGACACAGACGTCCACGCACACGCGTCCCGCAAGTGGCGCGTGATGCGCCGTGTCATTGGCGCTGGCTGCGTAATACGAGGGCGCGTGCGCCTGATTCCTGAATTTGAGCATAAGCCACGAGGTGCAATGGATAGCTTCGCATCTGCGATGCGAGGCCATGGGTTCTGCGTTAGAACGAGTAGATGAATTGCGCGGCCAGGAGATCGTTCGATTTTGCGTACGATCCGTCATTGCGCAGGAACACCCGGTTGTTGGACCAGTCGTGCCGGTACTCGACCTTCACGATGATTTTCTGCGTCGGGAAAAACAGCACATCGAGCGCGACATCCTGACGAACCGCACCGTTGCACTCGAAGCCAAACCCGCCGCCTGCTTTCGAGCGGGCGAGGCAGTCGGCGTCGATGCCAAAACCGTTGTACGGGTCCATGCCGTTGCCATTGAGCGCGATACCGCCGCCGCCGCCGCCGTTCCTGCTGTTCACGAGCACGTCGTAGCGCGCCGTCACACCCATGTGGCCCACGAGCGGCGCATTGAACTTGCGGTGCGCGAGCAGCGAGAGTCCGTACCACTGCGCGAGACCGCCATTGAACGCCGCGTGCGCCTGCTGTCCGTAATCGAGTTCGGCGTTGTACTGCACGTCGGCGAGCGTGTAGGTGGCGTCTGCCTCGGTGAAAAAGAACGTGCCGTAGGCGCCCGGCGCCTGGCCGCCCCAGCCGTAAGCGGTTTGTCCCGTCGCCGGATCGAACGCGCTCGGAAGCGTCTGTCTCGCGATCGTGAACGATCCGCCAATGTCGAGCGCGCTGCCGTGCAGATAGTCGACACGCGCGCTGAACGCCGGCATCTTGTTGCTGGTCGTGATGGGGTCGCCCAGCGCGTTTACGCCCGTCTGCGTGACTGCGCCGTTCGTACGGAACTGCTCGTTGGCGAGCAGGAACTTCCAGGCCCACTGGTCGCCCGTATAGTTGACGCCCGCGCCGATGGAACTGCCCGGGTCAGAGAAGTCGAACAGCAGGTTGTGCGTGAGCGTCAGCATCAGGTTCGATTGCTGAATCTCGTAACCGGACAGCCCGGGCATCAGGCCGGCCACAACCGCCGTTTTAGCTGTGAGCGGCACCGTCGCGAAAGCGGTATTGAGAATGTTGAACCCGCTCTCGCCGTGCTCGTTCATCATGAAGATGCCCGCTCCGCGGTTCGGCATCAGCGACACCTCGACCGACGGCGCAGTGGGGCCGACCCCGAAGGTCTTCTTGATGTCGAGATACAGGTCGCCGATGGTGCTGTTGTAATACTGGTAGGCGTTCTCGTGGTTCGCGAACAGGAACGAGGAACTGCTCTGTGCGCGGTTGTAGACGTAGGCCGGATCGATATAGCCAGTGATGGAGAGGCCGGCGATGGGTCCCGTAGCGGCCGCCTCGGTCAGCGAATCGACCTTCAGCTGCTGGCTCGCGATCTGCTGTTTCATCGCGTCCACATCGTCATTGGACAGCTGCGCGGGTTGTGTGCCATAGTCCGGCGCCGCAACGTCGACCGCCGGTGCCGCGGTTATTGCACGCGCCTCTTTTTCCTGCTGCGCCTTCAGTTCTTGCCTGAGCGAGCTGACCTCCTTTTGCAGCGCGTCGAGTTGATTCTGCAAGCCCTGCACCTGATCGCTGGTCGGACTTGCCGCCACAAGCCCAGGCAGCGCCCCGGCCACCAGCGCGCATAACAGTCTCTTCTTCATCGAGTTCTTCCCCTTGTCATTCGTCTTTTTAAGAGCGTCTGTCATGAAACAATCCGATCCGCTCCGATCCCGCCGGGCGTCGCCCCAGGGGCCGCCGGCAACGCCACGATCGACATGTGCGCGGCTGCGCAGCCGGGTCGACCTGGCGCAACCCGAACTGCCGAGCGCCTCGTTGCACGAATTTCCGGAACGAGCGTCCCCGCCGCATGCCGGGGCATTCGGTTCGACGTATTGCGGCGCGTCGCGCGCGGGAGATTGGATTCGGGCGGGCGCCGTCGCGCAGGACGGTACGCGCGACGCCCCTTGTTCGAAGGCCTGGCTTTAGCCGCCGGACTTCAACTGCAGCCAGAGACGGTTCTGCAGCCGCGCAATTTCAGCGCTGCGCGGCATGGCGAGCGTCATCTTGTTCAAGACGCTGTCCGGCAAGTACACGTCCGGATCTTGGGCGATAGCCGGCGTTACCAGCTGCCGCGCAGGTTTGTTGGCGCTGGGATAGAAGATCTCGTTCGTGATCTGCGCGTTGACCTTGGGATCCTCGATATAGTTGATCCACTTCATCGCAGCTTCCGGATGCGGCGCGTCTTTCGGCACCGCCATTACGTCGAACCACAGGAGGCCGCCCTCCTTCGGGTTGACGTACTTGATTTCATAGGACTTCTTCGCATCTACGGCCCGCCGGCGCGCGAGGCCCACGTCGCCGGACCAGCCAAGCACCACGCAAACATCGTTATTGACGAGGTCATCCGGGTAGCCCGCCGAACTGAATTGCGTCACGTAAGGGCGCACTTTCTTCAGCACTTCGTAGGCCGCCTGGTAGTCTGCAGGATTGTTGCTGTTCGGATTGCGGCCCATGTACTGCAGGGCCGCGGCAAAGGCTGCGTCCGGCGCGTCGAGCAGTGACACGCCGCAGCCCTTGAGCTTCGACAAGTTCTGCGGATCGAACAGCAGCGCCCAGCTATCGAGCGGCGCATTCTCCCCCAGCCGCTTGCGGACGGCCTGAACGTTGTAACCGATCCCCGTGGTGCCCCACGCCCACGGCACGCCGTACTGATTGCCCGGATCGACCTGGGCGACCAACTTCATGAGCGCAGGATCGAGATTCGCGAGGTTGGGAATCTGCGACTTGTCGAGCTTCTGATAGACGCCAGCGCGAATCTGCTGCGCGAGGTAGTTCGACGTCGGCACGACGACGTCATACGCCGAGCTCCCGGCAAGCAGTTTGGTCTGGAGCGTGTCGTCGCCGTCATAGCTGTCGTAGCGGACGTGAATGCCAGTCTGCTTCTGGAAATTGGGCACCGTGTCGCTGGCAATATATTCGGACCAGTTATAGACGTTCAGCTCGGTGTCGCCGGCCTGCGCGGGCTCGACCGCCGTGATTAGCAAGCTTGCGGCCACGGCGGGCACGATCATGGCAAGGGTACGACGACGCAAACGGGCACGCATGAGAAGTCTCCTGATTGAGGTATTCGTCGTGAGGAACTTTATCTGCGCGTCCGGGCACCGTCTGTCCAGCAAATGCAGGACAAGCGCGAACGCGGATACCCGGTTTCTCCGGAGAATTCCGCGTAGGCAGGCAATATTTTTCGTGATATCAATGCCGCCACCTCAATACAGAAGCGAGCAGACCGTCGTGAGTATGGCGAATAGCGTTCCTGACCTTCAACTCGGCCAGGTTGCATTAGTGACCGAGATGCTGGGCAATGTCGCGCAGGCCGTGGGATCGGCGGTGTTCATTCGGGCGTTGTACGAAAGTGTCGTGCAATTCGTCGACTGCGACGCCGTGCATCTCGACTATGAACGGCAAACGTCGACACACCGAAGCGTCGGCTGGATAGGCAGCTTTGGGCGGGAGCAGGATCTGGTCGCGCAGGTGATGCAGCTCTACTATCAGAGCTATGCGAACGACGACGCGACGTACCAGAGCGTCACCGCCGAAGAGGAGGTAAAGCTCGTCCAGATCTCGCCCCAGAAGGTCGCGAGTGAGCTCAAGCATCTCTTCTTTGATGTTGTCGACGTTCACGACGAGTGCGTCGTGACGCGCCTGATCAACGGCGCGACGTATTCGATGTCCGTGGCCAGGGTACGCCGCCTTCCGCCATTTTCGCTAAAGGAACTGAGCCTTCTCAAACACCTCGCGCGCGTGGTGCTGCCACTTTCGGCCGCGCATCACCGGCTTGCCGGCGCGATTTCGTTAGACGGCGGCTCTCCGGATGTGACGGACAAGAACCCGCTGGCGCAGTGGCTTCCGCAGCTCCACGGCAAGCTTACGGTGCGTGAAGCGCACGTATGCTCGTCCTTGATCAATGGCATGACGACTCAGGCCATCGCGCAATCCATGGGTGTCAAGGCATCGACAGTGAACACGTATGCAAAGCGTGCGTTCGAAAAGCTGGGTGTGAATACCCGTCGCCAACTGGTTGCGCTCGTGCTCAAGAGCGCACCAACGGGCTACGATGCACGCGCGACGCACTGAGCCCGCCTCCACGCGCGGACCCCGCAAAGACAACGAATCAGAGCTGCCGAGGCCCGGCGCCGACAATTGCGGAGCACTTGAGGCTACAGGAGCGTCGTGCAGATGTCAGTGGAGCATCGTGACCGGGGTTGAAGTCAGGCGCCAGAGCCTGGCGAGGACGGTCCATCTGTGAAAAAAACCAAGGTGGCTTGCGTCAAGCAGCACGATATCCGCATGCCCCTTCGCCGCGTACTGCGCGATTGTCCGCTCTGGCGGCCCAAATACGCGTTTCCACGTATACGGAACTCCGGCATCATCGAGAATCGCCCGCGTCCGCATAAGCGCATCGAGCGCGCCCTGTTTCTCCCGTCTGTGCAGCGTTGCGGGTGAATGAAACGCGACCGCGCGGCCCTGCGCCACGTCATCGAGCACTTCGATGATCTCAACCTCGGATACGCATCGTTCAGCAAACAGGAACGCTCCATGCCGCGCCGCTTCGGTTGCCCCTTTTGCACCGAGCACAGGAATAAGCAGTTTCAGCACAGAAGACCTCCAGTCCACACACATCCGGCCATCTCGGTTAGATTGAAGCATGGACATCACCAGGATGACGTAAAAGTACAAGAGCAGCGCATAAAAATTTCATCAACGCCAAAACGCAGTCAACGCTGTCACGGATGGTGGTGTCCTGTGAGCGACGGGACTGAATGACGGTGACACCCAAATACCTGCCTTTGTAGAAGCAGCGGCTCGACCGGCAGCGTTCGTTACGCCGCCTTCCTGGCGAGCGAATCCGCCAGTTGGCCGATCGCCATGGGCCTCGCAAAGTGCCAGCCCTGGGCGTACTCGACGCCCCGGTCCTTGAGGTAGCTGGCCTGTTCCGCAGTCTCCACGCCTTCTGCGATGAGCCGAAGTCGCAGATCCTTACCGAGTCCGATGATGTGCGCGACGACATGATTCTTGACAGACGCGGTGTCGATTGCGTCAACGAACGATTTGTCGATCTTGAGGTAGTCGGTGCCAAGCGTCTGCAGATACGAGAGACTCGAGTAACCCGTGCCAAAGTCGTCGATGGCGACAGACGAACCCATTCCTCGTATTTCCGCCAGAATCGGTATTGCCTGGTCGGGCTTGATCAAGCTGCGCTCCGTGGCCTCGAACATGAAGTTGCGTGCCCTCGCTCCCGTCACGCGCGCGATGAAATTCTTCAGGCGCGGCACGACGTCATTGGACTGCATTTCGGAGGCCGAAAGATTGATGGAAATGTGGAAATTGGGGTATTTCACGAAGAGGCCAGCCAGATCCGCAGCGGCCAGCTCGAAGACATGGTCGGAAATTTCCTCGATCAGGTTAGATTCTTCTGCGACAGCGATGAAGTGATCGGGTCGAACGTGTTCCCCGGTGCTCCGGCGCCAGCGCAGCAGAGCCTCGGCACCCACCCACTGGCCGGTTTTCAGATCTACCACGGGTTGATAGACCAGATAGAACTCCTTTCTTCTGAGCCCCTCGCGGATGGCTTCGGAGATTGGGAGTGCCTTGCGCGCCGAGCGGACCATCAGGAACATCAGCACCGCCATCGCGCAAGCTGCGCACGACATAACCAGTATGCCGGCATGATGAATTCGAGCGTTCGCATCATTCGCAGGAATTGCGGCAAACGCGAAGTAATCGTACCTCGGCGAGCGCCACAGCGAAACGATCTTGTCGTGCTCGATAAATTGTGCATGCCAGCCGTGGCCCAGACGGGCACGCCAGGCTGGATTAAACGTTCCGCGAGACATTCTGACTTCGTTGGAACTGTAGAGCACCGTGCCGAGCGCAACATTGGGGGCCTTGGTATCAACATCGATCGGCAACGTGGGGGAAACGATCGCCGAGTATCCGTTTGTGGCGGCCGTGACCACGATCACAGGTTGTGATCCGACATTGCTGGAGAGAGACAGATTAGCCTTGCGCAAGTGGACCAGGCCTCCCGCGGTGTACTGATAGGTCGCGGCTGGCAACAGAATGCCGTCACCATGGCGCCCATAGGAAGAGCACATAAGGCGGTTGTTCGCGACATATCCCACTCCTTGCAGTTGCCCGTATTTCAGGTCGAGCTGCGCCATCAGCGCGAGATTCTGCGGTGAGCAGGGAACTGCATCCTGTGCCTGCAGATCGCTAATCGCGGCGCGCACCTGGTCACTCGAGCGCTCACTGCGCTCCAGGACTTCTGCCGCTATCACGTTCAGCTTTGCAAACTCTTCGCGCATGATCTGGACGCGCGCAAATCCAAACGCGATACCAGCGAGCAAGCCGATGGCCAACGTCCCGACAACCGCTGTGAGCACAGCGGCCCTTATGCGGCTATCAAATCTTTGGCTAAAAAGACGGACATAACGCGCAAAGGATGTCATTTTCCGTGCTCCACACATAGCGGAGCCCGAACCTCTACTTCGCAATCCGTCTCAACTCGATTACGTCCCGAGCGCTTCGCACGGTAAAGCGCGGCATCGGCCCGCGCTTTCGCGCCTGAGAGATCGGCTTCGCCATGCTGATACATCGCCACGCCGATACTCACTGTCACGCGTATGACGTGTCCATCGTCGAGGGGGATCGGCGTCGCAGCGGCGAGCCGGACCCTCTCCGCGATAACGCGCGCCCGCTCGGGTGTAGCACCTTGCAGGATGGCCGCGAACTCCTCTCCGCCCACCCGCGCCGGCAGGTCCCGCTCGCGAAGCACAGCATTGAACCGCTCGGAGACGACCTCCAGCACGCGGTCGCCTGCCGCATGTCCCCAGGTGTCGTTGACCTGCTTGAAGTAATCGAGATCAATTGCGAGGATGGCGAGGGGACTCTCGCTTCGCTGTGCGCGCGCCACTGCACGCTCGCTCGCACGGTCGAAATGACGCCGGTTGGGGAGTTTCGTGAGCGAGTCGAAATCCGCGTCGGTACGCAGTTGCCGGATCTGCTCGCATTGCTCGCTGACGTCGATCAGGGCGACGAGCATGAGGTCCTTTTTTTCGGCTTCGCCGGCGTCATCCGGAAGATCCGTGCACCGCACGACCATGAAGACAGATCCCGCACGCGTAAGCATGACAACCGGTTCGCCGGAACCCCGTACGCCGGGATCATTCCAGTCTGCCGGGTTGGCAAAGAGGTTCGCGAAGGGCTCGCCGACTGTCGCTCGCTCGCCGAAAATGTCCGTGAGGGTCTCGCTGCCTAGCTTGATCCGTCCCGTGCCGCGTTCCACCAGTGCGATGGGAGTCGGGAGGTTCCCGATGACCGTCGAGACGAAAGCGCCCCACGTTTCCACCTGATCACGCAGCCGGTTTTCACGGCGCAGCAGGACGACGCCTCCAATCAGGAGCACGATCATGATGGCCATGCCGACCAGATTGATGTACAGGCTATGCAGCCACGGGAGCCGGTACGCGTCCACCGAGAAGCCAAGGTCGAGCGTCAGGCTGTTGCCTGCCGGGCCGATGGCAACGCTGCGGGAAGTGACCAGACGCAGATCTCCGTCTAGTGGCGAAACCACGTAAGACGTCGAGGGAGTCGGCCCGTTAGCCTTCAGGTGCTCGATGTGGTACGCCGATCCAGTCTTGGCGACCGCAATGGATGGGTAACGGGCGAGGAGAAGGTCATCAGAAGTGCGAAGGAGTGCCGCGCTCCCCGGCGGAAAATCGACACCCTCCGTCAGCCACTGATCGATTGGTACGATGATGGCTATGCGAGCGTCAAGCGTCCCCGCTTCGCTGCGATGGTCCCTGACAAAGAGCAGACCCCAGCGCGAGTCATAGTGAACGGGCTGAGCGTAGGAAGGAGACTCGACGTTGGTGCCCCGCGGTGACGCCACGAACTCCGGGGCATGGCGTTCGATTACCGGGTCCGAGACTGCAAGGAGGCGCCCGGCGGGGTCGAACACGGCGATCGACACCGCGCCGAGTATCTCCCTGTCCAGCGACGCCAATTGCGCGAGCTTGCGGTTGTTGAGCGTCGAAGTCTCGATGGCGTCGCCGACAGCAATTGTGGTCAGATCGACCACCCTGGCGTGGTCCTCGATGTGCAGCGCAAGGGCCGAGGCAAGCGTGTCGAGGCGCCGGGCGGTTCGTTCGTTCACGGCGCTGAAATCATGCCATGACTGGCCGATGTTCACGGCGATATGGAGGATCACCAGCAACACCATAGCCGGCAATGCCCGCTTCAACCACGAAATCCGGCGCGGACGGGTCAAGTAAGAAAGTGCCTGGCGTGCGACAGGGGCGGTGAGCGAACTCATGACGGGTCAAATGACAGATAAGCCGTGCCCGGATAACTGGCGCCAACATGCGTTCTAACAAATCCGGGCAGACTCGAAGGAAAACAGCGGTAACACCGATAGCGGGATGCTGCGGGCAATCCAGACGCCCCGTCCGCCTATTAAGTTGACAAGTCAACTATATATTGTAATGTAAGGAATTTGTATGCGTCAGGGCGTCGCCAGTGTTCGCTTAATTCGCATCGTCCAGATCGGCCTGGAGTGCCGCCGTCGCCACAGTTCCTCGGGTCCGGGTGGATGTGCTACCGCCTATACTCCGGTCAAACGCGGCCCGGCCGATGTGGCCGCGATATACGCGAACCAGGGGAGAGATCGCCATGGCCATCCGCACCACGCGCGAAGCGCTGTCGCGCATTTTCTACCAGCGCTGTTTCTGGCTGTTTGTCGTGCTGGTCACGCTCATCGGCGCGGTATCGTTTGTCCCCCCGAGCGACAGCGGCCGCCTCATCCTGAACGTCGTCAATATGTTCCTTGTAATAGCGACCGTGGCAGCGGTCGGCCGTACGACCCTGCCGTTCGTGATCGTGCTGTTACTTGCCATTCCGGCCATGTGGTTCCAGTACCTCGGCCTGTGGCACGACGACGAGACGAGCCTTGCTATATCCTGGATGTTCAGCGCCTCACTCTACTTCATCACTGTTGCGTATCTTCTCCGCTACGTTTTCCAACCGAGGATCATGACGGCGGACAAGCTGTTTGGCGCCGCGGCGGCATATCTGTTGATCGGTGACCTCTGGGCGTATATCTACGCAATCGTCGGATTCTTCTATCCTCAGTCGTACATGATCGTCGGGCAGCCGGGTCGGCTCGTTTATGCCGACGCGCTTTACTTCAGCATAACCGTCCTCACGAGCACAGGCTTCGGCGACATCACGCCACTTACGCGCCCGGCACGCGGCATGTGCATGGTGGAACAGATCACCGGCAGCTTGTTCGTCGCGATCCTGATCGCCCGCCTCGCCGGTGTTTATCCTCCGCGAGAGAGTTACACCGACGGCAAATCATAAAAAGTCAGGAAACTTTGTCGTCTCTGTGTGAGCTTCATGGCGATATGCGTGGACTCGGCGCCCAACCGGGCTGATGCAGGGGCAACGACCGAAGGCTCTCTGCAAGGTCCTGCACGATCTGCGGGATGCGTGCACCAGCGCGGGCACATTTGCGACCCATTCCGGATCAGGGCTGGATGAGGAGACAAACCCTGCCCGGCGTCCACTCCCCCTGAACCCCTTGTCCTGCAAGCGCCTCCGGCAACCAGCGGGTCGATGGCACAGTTGCTGCTAGCTTGAGTCCAAACTTGTATTCAAGATTGGACTCATGTCTAAAGACGCCCGTTTCAGAGTTCGTGCCCTGCTCGACTCCTATGCCCGCAAAAGCACAACGCCTCGCCAGGTCGTCGAGACGTTGATCGCCCGTATCGCGGCCTCCGCTCGCCCGGAAGTCTGGTTGTCGCGCGTGAGTGAGGGCGACCTCGCAACCCGCGTTGCCGAACTCGAAGAAGCGTACGCACGCCTCGGCGCGGCTGTCTTCGAGCGGATGCCACTTTTTGGCGTACCGTTCGCCGTGAAGGACAACATCGACGTCGCCGGCATGCCAACCACTGCTGCCTGCGCCGCCTTCGCCTATACGCCCCGCACGTCGGCCTTTGCAATCGAGCGGCTGCTCGATGCGGGCGCCATCCTCGTCGGCAAGACGAATCTCGACCAGTTCGCGACGGGCCTCGTCGGCACACGCTCGCCCTTTGGCGGCGTGCGCCAGTTCGAATCCGATGCATACGTCTCGGGCGGATCGAGTTCGGGTTCGGCGGTCGCGGTTGCAGCCGGGCTCGTCGCGTTTTCACTCGGCACGGACACGGCAGGTTCCGGACGTGTTCCCGCCGGCTTCAACGAACTCGTGGGTCTCAAGCCAACGCCGGGCCTCGTCAGCAAGCGCGGCGTGGTGCCGGCGTGCCTGAGCCTCGACTGTATATCGATCTTCGCGCACGACGTCGGCGACGCGTGGGAAATCCTGTTGCAGATGGCAAAGTACGACGGGAAAGATGGCTACGCGCGCCGCGTACCATCACTTGGGCTGACCCACGCAGCGCTGCGCCTCGCTGTGCCAGAGCCGTTGACATTCTTCGGGGACACGCAGGCGCAGCAGGCCTTTGCCGCCACGCTCGACACGATTGCCACGCGCCTTGAGCTGACGCCGGTACACGTGCCGTTCGAACCGATGCAGCGCACCGCGGCGCTGCTCTACGACGGCCCCTGGGTGGCGGAGCGGCGTGCGGCGCTCGGTTCGTTCTTCGAGGCCCATCGCGCCGATATCGATCCCGTTGTCGCCGAGGTCATTGCGAAAGCCGACAACTACAGCGCCGTCGATGCGTTCAATGGCCAGTACGCACTCGCCGCGTTACGCCGTGAAGTCGAAGCGATGTTCGAGGAGATCGATGTCCTCATCGTGCCGACCACGCCCACCCATCCAACCTTTGACGACGTGCACGCGGACCCGGTCGGCGCGAACAGTCAGCTTGGCGTGTACACCAACTTCGTGAATCTGCTCGACCTTTGCGCGCTCGCCGTGCCGGGTGTGCGCCGGGTGGACGGTCTGCCCGCAGGCGTGACGCTGATCGCACCGGCGGGGGCGGACCAGCGGCTCGCCGCACTCGGCGCCAGGATCCAGGCGCTCTTCATGGCGCACGCGACACCCGACGACGACGCCAGCATCGCTGCGAGACCGCTGCCCTTCGAGGAGCCGACGGTGACGCTCGCCGTGGTCGGCGCTCATCTGCGTGGGCAGCCCCTCTGCTGGCAACTGCTCGAGGCTGGCGCGCGGTTCGTCCAGACAACCCGCACCTCGCAACAGTACCGGCTCTATGCGCTCGCGGGCACGACGCCGGCCAAACCGGCGTTAGTTCGCACGCCGAATGAGGCGGGTCAGCCCATCGAGATCGAACTCTGGGAAGTGCCACTGCGCAGCTTCGGCGCCTTTGTTGCACGGGTGCCGGCACCGCTTGGCATCGGCAGCGTGCAGACAACGGACGGGTTGATCGTCAAGGGCTTCATTTGCGAGCCTGCGGCGGTCGGGCCGGGAAGCGGCGCACGCGACATCACCGAATTCGGTGGCTGGCGCGCGTGGCTTGCCACCGCGGTCGAGGCACAAAATCAAGTTTGATATGTATGCCTAATTTTAACGAATTCAATTCATGAGGAGTCCAGCCATGTCCAACCGACGCGATTTTCTCAAGGGTGCCAGCGCCCTCACCCTCGGCAGCGCCTTCCCGTTCGACCTCGTCTTCGGTGCCGAACCGCTCACGGTCGGTGTGATCTATGTCGGCTCGCGCGGCGACTACGGCTACAACCAGGCCCAGGCGCAGGCCGCAGCCGTCATCAAGAAACTGCCGAGCGTGAAGGTCGTCGAGGAGGAGAACGTGCCCGAGACCGTCGCCGCGCAAAAGACGATGGAGGCGATGATCGAACAGGACGGCGCAACGCTGATCTTCGCGACCTCGTTCGGCTACTTTGATCCGCATGTGCTGAAGATGGCCGCGAAATACCCGAAGGTTCGCTTCGCACACTGCGGCGGCCTCTGGAAGAGCGGCAATCCGGCCAACATCTCGAGCTATTTCGGCTACATCGATGAATGCCAGTACCTGAACGGCGTCGTGGCGGGCCATGCGAGCAAGACGAAGAAGCTCGGCTTCGTCGCGGCCAAGCCGATTCCGCAGGTGCTTCGCAACATCAACTCGTTTACGCTGGGCGCGCAATCGGTCGACCCGTCGATCACCACGCATGTGATCTTCACGGGCGACTGGTCCATGCCGGTGAAGGAGGCGGAAGCCGCGAACAGCCTCGTCGATCAGGGTTGCGATGTCCTCACGTGCCACGTGGATGGGCCGAAAGTCGTGATCGAGACGGCCGAGAAACGCGGCGCCATGAGCTGCGGTTACCACGCAAGCCAGGCGGCGCTGGCGCCGAAGGGCTATCTGACCGGTGCCGAATGGGACTGGGCCACGCCCTACAAGCTGCTCGTCACCAACGCGCAGACGGCCAAGCCGCAGCCCAACATCCTTCGTGGCGGCCTGCGCGAAGGCTTCGTGAAGATGTCGCCCTATGGCGTGAAGGTGACACCGGACGCGCGCACCAGTGCCGATGCTGTCAAGGCGAAGATGGTCGCGGGCGACTACGTGATCTTCAAAGGGCCGATGAAGGACAACACGGGCGGCAGCGCCATTGCGTCCGGCACGAGTTACGCGCAGACCGATATCGCGCTCGAGAGCATGAACTATCTGGTTGCTGGTGTGGTTGGCCAGATCTGAGGAATGCTTGCGTCCTCACGAGGAGTTGTGATGTCCGTTTCCCTCTCTCCCGCTCACGGGCAGCCGCGAAGACTGCCAGCAGGCGTCGCGCGCCTGCTGCTTGCCGTATTGCCCGCGTTGCCGACGTTGTGCGCAATCGCAGCTACGCTGGTGCTGTTCGGCGCGTTTCTGCTCGCCCAGGGACAGCCGGCCATCGAGGCCCTCGGCCTCATTGGCCAGGGCGCTTTCGGCTCGTCCTTCGCTTGGCAGAACACCTTGCTGCGCGCCGCACCGCTCATGCTGACCGCGCTATGCGTCGCGCTGCCCGCCCAGGTCGGCCTGATCGTGATTGGCGGCGAAGGTGCACTCGCGCTCGGCGGGCTCGCTGCGGCCGTCGTGCCGCAATGCCTGCCGCACGCGACGCCCTGGTTCATTGCCACGCCCGTGATGGCGATCGCCGGCATGCTCGCGGGCGGCCTGTGGATCAGTGCGGTGGGCGCGATGCGTCAATGGCGCGGCGTCAATGAGACCATCAGCAGCCTGCTGATGTCGTATATCGCCATCGCCGTTTTCAAGTTTCTGGTCGAAGGCCCGTTGCGCGATCCCGCCAGCCTCAACAAGCCGTCGACGCTTCCCATCCCCGACGCCATGGCCATCGGCTCGCTGCCGGGTCTCGACGTGCACTGGGGGCTCTTCTGGGGCGCGCTCGTGTGTCTCGCCGCCTGGGTGCTCGTGCGTCACAGCACGCTCGGCTTTGCCATGCGCGTGACGGGCGGCAACGTGCGGGCGGCGCGCCTCGTCGGTCTGCCTGTGGGTGGGCTCGCGCTCGCCGCCTGCGCGCTGGGCGGGGCATCGGCGGGACTTGCCGGGATGTTTGAAGTTGCGGCCGTACAGGGCAGCGCGAATGCGTCGCTGCTCTCTGGCTACGGCTATGCAGGCATCCTGGTCGCGTTCGCGGCTCGCCAGAATCCGTTCGCCGTGATCGTCTGCGCGCTGATGGTCGGCGGCATCGAGGCGAGCGGCAGTCTGCTGCAACGCCGCCTCGACCTGCCCGACGCCGCCACGCTCGTGCTGCAGGGCCTGCTTTTCGCGAACCTTCTCGCCTGGGAGGCACTTGCTCCTCGCCTCGCGGCCTGGCGCGTCAAGCTCCAGGCAGCGGGACTCGACGCCTCTTCCGTTCCGCTGGAGCGTACTCACCATGTCTGACCTTCATTCTCCCGTGGCGGTGCTGCTGCTTTCGCTCTTCGCGGGTGCCATCCGCGTGAGCACGCCCTATCTGTTCGTGAGCCTCGGCGAGTGCCTCACCGAAAAGGGAGGCCGCGTGAATCTCGGCCTCGAAGGGATTCTCGTCTCCGGCGCGATGTGCGGGTACGCGGGTTCCTATCTTTCGGGGTCGCCTTGGATCGGCGTGCTCGCGGCGGCGGCGGCCGGTCTCGTGCTCGGCTGCCTGCACGGTCTCGTCTGCTCGCTGCCGCGTGTTTCCGATATCGCATTCGGCATCGCGCTCATGCTGTTCGGCACCGGCCTCGCGTTCTATCTCGGCAAGCCGTTCATCGAGCCGCAGGCGCCGATGCTCCCGTCGATCGATCTCGGCGCGTGGGCTGCCTCGCCGCAGGTGCACAACGCGCTGCACATCAACCTGCTCTTCGTGATTGGCGTCGTGCTTGCCGTCGCCCTGCAATGGGGCCTGCGCTCGATGCGCTGGGGCATGACGCTGCGGCTCGTGGGCGAGAACGCCGAGAGCGCCCGTGCCATGGGCTACCCGGTCACGCGCGTGCGCGTCCTGGCGACGGCGGTGGGCGGCCTCTTCGCGGGCGTGGGCGGAGCCTATCTCTCGCTCGTCTATCCCGGCAGCTGGAACGAGGGACTGTCGAGCGGCCAGGGCCTCATGGCCGTCGCGCTCGTGATCTTCGCGCGCTGGCAGCCGCTGCGGTGTCTCTGGGCTGCGCTGCTGTTCGGCGCCGCCGGGGCGCTCGGCCCAGCCCTGCAGGCGATCGGTGTGACGAGCGGCTACTACCTCTTCAACGCCGCGCCTTACGTGCTGACGCTCGCGCTCATGATCGTCAACTGCCGCCCGGACCGCACGCTCGCGGGCGCACCTGGCGAACTGAGCCTCACGCGCTGAGCTTGAACGTGAACGCGACCTGACCCGCCGAAACGAATCCAGAATCGCGTGCGCCTGAAAGCGCACGTCCGGGAGAACGAAAATGACTCACTATATCGAAGCCCGTCCTTACCCGTGGCCTTACAACGGCGACCTGCGCCCCGACAACACGGCGCTCGTCATCATCGACATGCAGACCGACTTCTGCGGCTACGGCGGTTACGTCGACAAGATGGGCTACGACCTCTCGCTGACCCGCGCCCCGATCGAGCCGATCAAGCGGGTCTTGGGCCTCATGCGCGAACTTGGCTTCACGATCATCCACACGCGCGAGGGGCATCGCCCGGACCTGTCCGATCTGCCCGCGAACAAGCGCTGGCGCAGCCGCCAGGCGGGCACGAATGGCATCGGCATCGGCGACGCCGGACCATGCGGCCGCATTCTCGTGCGCGGCGAGCCGGGCTGGGAGATCATCGACGAGCTAGCGCCGCTACCCGGCGAAATCATCATCGACAAGCCCGGCAAGGGCTCGTTCTGCGCAACGGACCTGGAGCTGATCCTGCGCACGCGCGGCATTGCCAACCTCGTGCTCACCGGCATCACGACCGACGTGTGCGTCCACACGACCATGCGCGAGGCGAATGACCGCGGTTTCGAATGCACCGTGCTCGCGGACTGCTGCGGCGCGACCGACAAAGGCAACCACGACGCGGCGCTCAACATGGTCCTGATGCAGGGCGGCGTGTTCGGCACCGTGTCCGATTCGGCGGCGCTTGTTGCCGCCCTGGAGCGCTGATCATGGCGACCACGACGCGCGCGCTCGGCGTCGAAGTGATCGGCGCAAGCAAGTCATTCGGCGCATTCCGCGCACTCGACGACGTCACGATCAAGGTGGCGCCCGGAACCGTCCACGCCCTGCTCGGGGAAAACGGCGCGGGCAAGAGCACGCTCGTGAAAGGGCTCGTGGGCTATGGCGTGCTCGATCACGGCGCGATGCTCGCCGACGAGCGCGAAGTGCACATTACGTCCCCACGCGATGCCCAGGCGCTCGGCATCGGCATGGTCTATCAGCATTTCACACTGGCGGACGGGCTGACCGTCGAGGAGAACCTGCTCCTCGCGCGCGGCAAGCTGCCGTGGAAGATCGACTGGGCGGCGGAGCGCACCGCGCTCGACGCGTTCATGAGCCGCATGCCCTTTCGCCTCGATCCCGGTGCGCCGGTGTCGTCGCTCGCGGCCGGAGAGAAACAGAAGCTCGAAATCCTCAAGCAGCTGTATCTGCAACAACGCTTCCTGATCCTCGACGAGCCGACGTCCGTGCTCACCCCTCAGGAAGCCGACGAAGTGCTCGGCCTGATGCGCACGCTTGCCTCGCGTGGAGACCTCACGGTATTGATGATCACGCACAAGTTCCGCGAAGTGATGGCCTATGCAGACGACGTGACCGTGCTGCGCAAGGGGCGCTTCGTCGCTTCCTGCGCCGTTGCCGACACCGACCGCGACCAGCTAGCCGCGTGGATGATGGGCAGCGACGCGAGCCTCGAAGCGCGTGAGGGTGCTGCCGAAGACGCTGGCGAGGCGCGGCTTGCGCGCCGCACGCACGCGCCTGACGCGCCGGTCCGGCTCGCGCTATCGGGCCTTTCGGTCGTCGACGACCGAGGGCACGCCGCCGTACGGGAAGCCTCGATTTCGATCCGGGCGGGAGAAATCCTCGGGCTCGCAGGCGTCTCCGGCAACGGCCAGAAGGAACTGATCGAAGCGCTCGTTGGCCAGCGCAAGGTCGAGTCGGGTGAGATGCTCGTAGAGGGCGCGCCCTACGCCGCGACGCGCGAAGCAATGACCCGCCTGAGGGTGTCCGCCCTTCCCGAGGAGCCGCTGCGCAATGCCTGCGTCGCGGGGATGAGCGTGGCGGAGAACATGGCCCTTCGCGATTTCGATCGCGCACCGTTGCGGCGCCGGGGATGGTGGCTTGACCGGCGCGCCATGCGCGCAAGCGCCGAGCGTCTGATCGCCGAATTCAACGTGCGCCCGCCGCTGCCCGAGCGCACCATCGGCACGCTTTCCGGCGGCAATGTACAGCGTGCCGTACTGGCACGCGAGCTAGGTCAGGAGGTGAACGTCCTGATCGTTGCGAATCCGGTCTTCGGACTCGACTTTGCCTCTGTGGCGGATATTCACGCCCGTATTCTCGCGGCACGCAATGCCGGCGCGGCTGTCCTGCTCGTGAGCGAAGACCTCGACGAACTGCTGGAACTCGCTGACCGTATCGTCGTGATGGCCGAAGGCCGCCTCGTGTACGAGACGGTGGCAAGCGTTGCGGACCGCGTGGTGCTCGGGCGTCACATGGCAGGTCATGGCGATGAAGGCAAGCCGCAGGCAGCCGAGACTGCCATGCTGCACGCAAGCGCCTGAGTCATGCTTGAACGACAACCCAAAAGGAAAACGATGACAACCATCGTCCGCGCAAAGCCCGCGCCGTTCACGTTCGATGCGCGTCACACGGCACTCATCGTCATCGACATGCAACGCGACTTCATCGAGCCGGGTGGCTTTGGCGAGGCGCTCGGCAACGACGTGTCGCTGCTTTCCGGCATCGTGCCGACGGTCGCGCGGCTGCTCGCCCACGCCCGTTCAGCGGGCTGGCAGGTCGTGCACACGCGTGAATCGCACGCGCCCGACCTTTCCGATTGCCCACCGGCCAAACTTTTGCGCGGCACGCCGAATGCGCGTATCGGCGACGAAGGACCGATGGGCCGCATCCTCATTCGTGGCGAACCCGGCAATGCGATCATCGACGCGCTCGCCCCGATCGACGGCGAACTCGTCATCGACAAACCCGGCAAAGGTGCTTTCTGCGCCACGCGCCTTGGCGAGGAGCTGGCGATGCGAGACATCACGCACCTCGTGTTCGCGGGCGTGACGACGGAGGTCTGCGTACAAACCTCAATGCGCGAAGCCAACGATCGAGGCTATGAGTGCCTGCTGATCGAAGATGCGACGGCGAGCTACATTCCCGCGTTTCGCGAGGCCACGATTGCGATGATTCATTCGCAGGGCGGTATCATCGGTTGGACCGCCCCGCTCGACGCCCTGCTGGAGGCCGCCCGATGACGCTGGAACTGAACCGACCCGAAATCGTTGCGCAGGTGGAAGCGGCTTTCGAGGCATACGAGGGCGCGCTTATCGACAACGACATCGAAACGATGAACGCACTCTTCTGGGACGCACCGGAGACCGTGCGCTACGGCATCGCCGAAATCCAGCATGGCGGCGAGGCGATCCGCCGCTGGCGGCGGACCTGTGTGCCCGTGCCACGCTCAAGACGCCTGCATCGCACCGTCGTGACGACGTTCGGCGCCGACTATGCGACGGTGAGCACCGAGTTCACGAGCGACGCGACGCCATTGACGGGCCGCCAGATGCAGACCTGGGCGCGTCTGCACAAACCGGACGATGATTTCGGCGGCTGGACGATCGTGGCGGCGCACGTCAGCCTCGTCGAGCCCGCTTAGACGCAGATGAGCGCGCAGAATAACGAACCGGCCTTCGTCGCCCGCCGTTACACAGACAGACGCGCCGCAACACTTTCGACGTTTTCTACACCCGACTCATGAACGACTTGCCCGAAGCGGCCGCCGAGGCCTCCACAGCATCTGGCGCGAAGGTGGTCTATAGCGCGAACCCGCTTGCGGAACAGGTGTATCAGCTGATCAAGCAGGACATCTTCAACTTTCGCCTGTTTCCGGGTGACCGCTTTTCCGAAAACGACATCGCCCAGCACTACGGCGTGTCGCGCACACCGGTGCGCGATGCGCTGTTCCGCCTGCTGCGCGAAGGGTATCTCGAGGTGGGATTCCGGCGCGGCTGGAAAGTCTGCGACATTGACTTCAACCGGCTCGACCAGCTCTACGACCTGCGCATCGTACTCGAGCTGGCGGCGATCGAGCGGCTCTCCGCTGTCCCCCACAACGCCATGGACGCGCTGCGGGCCGTGTGGTGCGTCGAGGAAGGCGAGCGCAAAAGCGATCCTGCCGCGATGTTCGTGCTGGACGAGGGCTTTCATCGCGGCCTCGTGAGCGCAGCGGGCAATGACGAAATGCTGCGTGTGCATAACGAGGTAACCGAACGTATCCGTATCGTGCGACGGCTCGATTTTCTCAAGGCGCATCGCACGAGCGCGACTTACGACGAGCACTCGACGATGCTCAACCTCATCGATCGCAGGAAGTTTGCCGAAGCGAGCATCCTGCTGCGCGCTCACATCACGCAAAGCAAGCTGGAGGTGCGCAAGATCACGCTGTCAATGCTCGCGACTGCGCGCGATGAAAAGCTGCCGTTCGTTAGCTAGGACGCCTGGGCGAGAGCCCCGGCGTCGCTCGTCATATCACACCGCTCAAGCCTTGATGAACGCCAGCAGGTCCGAGTTGATCTGCTCCGCATGCGTGGTGGGCATGCCGTGCGGCAATCCTGGGTATGACTTGAGCGTCCCGTGCTTGAGCAGCTTGACCGATTTCGCCCCCGTCGTCGCGAAGGGGCAGATCTGATCGTCCTCGCCGTGCATCACCAGCACTGGGACGTCTATCATCGCCAGATCGTCGTAGAACTCCGTTTCCGAAAGCACCTTGATGCAATCGTATTGGGCCTTGATGCCGCCCATCATGCCCTGCCGCCACCAGTTCTCCCGAATGCCTTCTGAGACCGTTGCGCCAGGGCGGTTGAAGCCGTAGAACGGAATCGTGATGTCCTTGTAAAACTGGGCGCGGTGATTCGCGGTGCCGTTGCGGATCTCGTCGACGACCTCCCTGGGAACGCCTTCGGGGTTTTTTTCTGACCTCATGAAGAGCGGCGGAATTGCGCTAATGAGTACCGCCTTCGCCACGCGTCCGTTGCCAGTGCCATGCCGGGCGACATAACGAGTCACTTCGCCGCCACCCGTGGAATGACCGATGTGCACCGCATTCTTCAGATCAAGTACCTTGACGAGTTCGGCGACATCGGCAGCGTAGGTGTCCATATCATGACCGCTCACAGTCTGGGTAGAGCGCCCGTGGCCGCGGCGGTCATGAGCGATGACCCGATACCCTTGATCCAGGAAAAACATTAATTGGGCATCCCAATCGTCAGCGGAAAGGGGCCAGCCATGATGAAAGACCAGTGGTTCGCCGGTGCCCCAGTCCTTGTAGAAAATCTGGGTTCCGTCTGCGGTGGTGATGTATGCACTTCCAGGGTTCGCTTTCATCTCGTATCCTTTTTGGGCGGTTCTAACAAGGGATGAATGTTCCACGAGCGCAGACGTAACTTCCGGAAACCGGTATTCCGCATTGATCCGACAGTTGGGAGCTCAACGAACTGACCGTTTAGCACCTGGGCACACCGGCTCCCCGGCCGTACTTGCCCCGGTTTCAGTCGAAATGGGTCTGCTAGTGTCAGAGTATTCAGTGCGGCCGAACATCACAACGGACGAATGTGACAAAAAACATGGCAAAAACGGCACTAGCTTCGTCCCCGCGGTTCGAGATTGGACTCGCTTGCGACACGGGTTCTTCGAACGCGGGTATCTACGGCCTGACTGATTTGTTCACGTACGCGGGCGAGTTCGCGGCGAAACGACGAAACGGCGACGCACGGCCACCTGTGCGAATTACGCACTGGCGAGTGGACGATTGCACGGCCGAGGTGCGTTGTGCATATGACAGTTGTCCTGGTTCACCGCACGCATTGTCGCTGGTCGTGATCCCCGGGAACGTGCAAGCCCCCGCGAAGACCGAAAAGGATAGCCCGCTGCTGCGCTGGCTTCGGGATCACCATGCCGAAGGCGTGGTCCTCGCTGCGGTATGCGGTGGTGTCTTTATCCTGGCGAGAACAGGTCTTTTACGCGGCCGGCAGGCCACGACACATTGGTCATTCAGCGAACGGTTCGCCATGCAATTTCCTGATGTGCTTACCGAAACCGATCACATGATCATTGACTATGGAGACGTTGTCACCGCTGGCGGCGTACTCGCGTGGGCAGACCTTGGGCTACGGCTCACCGAGAGGTTTCTGGGCACCTCAGTCATGCTGGAAACAGCACGTTTCATGAACGTCGACCCGCCTGGGCGCGAGCAACGCTTTTATAGTGAATTCGATCCGCGAACGAAACATGGCGATAGAACCATTTTGAAGGCTCAGCAATGGCTCCTTACGCAACGCGAGAGTGCGGTCAGCGTTGCGGACATTGCACGATATGCCGATCTTGAACCCCGCACATTTCTGCGTCGCTTTGTAGCGGCCACAGGGATGAAGCCAAGCGTGTATCAGCAGAGGCTGCGGATTACCCGAGCGCGCGAAATGCTGGAATTTTCTCAGGTGAGCATCGAGGAAATTTCGTGGAGTCTCGGCTACGGTGACGTCGGAGGGTTTCGTCGCGTGTTCCGAAAAGTCATGGGCCTCACCCCATCAGACTACCGGAGACGCTTCTGCCAGCCGGGTTCGCCACCACGCACATCGACCCCTGAGGGGCTCAGACCGACTTCAGAGCCGTCCCTCGCAGCTAAGGGGTGAACGGCAGAATCCGAGGCCACAGGAAGCGTCACACACACGGTCAGGCCGCCGCCCTGTCGGTTGCTAAGGACGATATCTCCCGCATGGGCGCGAATGACGGCCAATGCTGATGTCAGGCCAAGTCCCATCCCACCCGTAGAACGGTTCCGGGATTGCTCAACTCGAAAGAACGGACTGAATACCTGTTCGAGCGCTTCAGAAGGGATGCCCGGGCCCCGGTCATTGACCGTGAGCGCTACGCCTCCCGGAATACAAGTCAACTCCAGATCGGCACTTCCCCCCCATTTCACGGCGTTGTCGACGAGGTTCATGCACGCGCGCCTTAACGAGAATGGTCGTCCACTTATCGCAAGCCGATCCGGACCGATGTATCGGACCAGCGCTCCGTGGTCGCTATAGTCGTCGGCGATAGTGCGAAGAAGACCGGCGAAGTCAAACGCTGTCGCTTCTTCGTCCTTGTAGTCGTCCCGAAAGAACGACAGCGCGGAGTCCGCCATCGCCTGCAAATCATCGACGTCACGAAAGAGACGAGCCCGCTGTTCTTCGTCGTCGATGAACTCGCCGCGCAGGCGGATTTTAGTAAGAGGCGTTCGCAGATCGTGCGAGATGGCGGCCAGCATCAGGGTCCGGTCATCAACAAACTTTCGGAGTTGCGCCTGGAGCCCGTTGAACGCCGCTATCGCCGAACGCAATTCCTTTGGACCCGATTCGCGCACGGGTCCGGCTCGAGGATCGCCCCCTCTCTGACGAAGCGCTTCGGCGAATTGCCTGATCGGCCTCGCGAGAAAGTAGGTGGCAAGCATCGACGCTGCGAGAATCAACAACGCGACGCACGCCAGTGTTGTCGCAAGTCTGGCGGGTAGTAGATCCCCCCACCGTCGGTGGTTGGCGATGAACAGCACCCAGCTGCTGTCGCGCAGTTGGACTGCCATGAAATAGGCGTTTGGATGCGCAATCCGATCAAAGTCTATCGACTTGGACAGCGGATCGTCCGCAGTAAAAATCACGGTACGGCGGTCGTGTCCGTTGTCCCGAAACCCGGCCATCGTTCCCGGATCCAGAGCGTGAAGATTAGCGGTCGCTAACTGTTGGGCGACCAAAGTCCCGGGCGGATACCAAAACGCCTTGTCCGCGATCGTGATCGCGTCTGCCAAATTCTGGCGGTTGCCAGCCGGAGCCGCTTCAATCATTCGGATGGCGTCGTCGGCCCGGACCAACTCGGCTCTCTCCGCGCTCGACGGTCCTGCAAAGCGGTCAACGAGCACGCTGAATGCGAGCACGCTCATGATGGCCGCACCAACGGTAAGCGCTATGCGCCATGCGATCGTGTCTGGGACACCCAGCCGGATATTCATCCTCGGCGAACCTGGGGCGTAAACATATATCCTCCGCCCCGGACAGTTCGAATGACCGATTCGACGTCGGTGTCCGTGTCGAGCTTGCGGCGAAGGCGCGCGACCTGAACATCAATGCTCCGGTCGTAGACTTCGTACGCTGAGCCGCGAGCCAGGTCGAGCAATTGGTCGCGCGTCAGCACCCGTTGCGGATGCTCTGCGAATACGAGCAAAAGATCGAACTCGTTGCTCGAAAGTATCGTCAGCGTGTTGTCTGCCGATCTAAGTTCACGTTTGGCGATGTCAAGTCGCCATCCGGCAAACGAAAGTATGGGTCTTGTCGCCGTGCTCTTTGCCACAGGGTCCGTTTGCGTGGTTCTTCGCAAAACCGCCTTCACGCGCGCCAGAAGCTCTCTGGCATCGAACGGCTTGACCAGATAATCATCGGCGCCGATCTCGAGCCCCACCACCCGGTCAACATGGTCTGCGACCGCGGTGAGCATGATGACGGGGATTTTCGATTTCGCGCGCAACTGCCGGCAGAGGCTGAAACCGTCCTCTCCCGGCAGCATGACATCCAGGATGACAAGATCAATCTGCTGGATTTCGAGTGTGGCGAACAGGCTTTCTCCATCTGTCGCGACGCTGACTTCATGGCCGTGTTTGCGAAAAAAGCCCGTCAGCAAGGACCTGATGTCCTCTTCGTCATCAACCACGAGGATGTGCGGCATATAAGTCATTTCCCAATGCTAACCTGGACGAAAGGCCGCCTGATTTCAGCCGTTCATCGCGAATATTACGGCGCTGACACATTGTTTCCGCGCCGAAACAAACGGCACATCATACCGTCGATTCTCCTGCGTAACCTGAGAGTCCTCGGTTGGACGTTCACCAGCGCAAAATTCGCCCCTTCCTGCATTGAAGTCGATCTCTCAACCTGGAAACACGAGAGCGATTCGCCGGCAATGATCACGACTCTTCAGGCAGAGCACATCACATGAAGGGCGCTCCCGGATTGGCAAGCTTGACGTCCTGCTCTTCAGCGCAGCGCCTTAGGAGATTCACATGCTCTACACGAAGCGCCCCATAGATATGGGACGTTTGGTCGCTTTGACGGCAATCTTTTCCGTCTGCCCTGCCTTCGCACAGACCAGCACGACGCCGGCCGTTGTGTCGTCAACAGCTGCGGCAGTGCCCGACGACGGTTGGCGGTACTCCCTTGGTCTTGGCGTGTTCGAGACGCCTAAATATCCAGGCGCAAGCGCGACCCGCTTTCAGCCCGCGCCGATTGTAGGCGTTGGCTATGGCCGCTTCTTCTTCGGATCGGTCGCAGACGCGAATGTCCCTTTCGGCCTTGGCGCATTTCTGTACCGCGACAACCATTTCCGTTTAGGTATAGCGCTCTCTTACGACCTCGTGAAACCCCGGAAAGCGTCCGATGACGATCATCTCCGCGGTTTACCCGACATCGATGCTACGGCGCATGCGACGCTGTTTGCGAGCTACAACCTCGAATGGCTATCTGTCGTCGGCGCCGTCTCGCAAGATGTTGCGGGCAAGCATGAGGGAGCGACGGCTTCGCTGGACCTGCTGGGAAAATACAGTCCGATCAGCGCGCTGACGTTGACAGCCGGTCCAGGCATAACCTGGGGCAGCGCTCAATACAATCAAACGTTTTTCGGCGTCAATGCTGAGGACAGTGCCCGGTCTGGCCTACCCACATACACGCCAGGCGCGGGCGTTGCAGCAGTGCGTGTGACCGCTGGCGCTAGTTACGTGCTGGACAAGCACTGGAACCTTGGTGCACGAGTCGTCGCATCGAGGTTGCCGGGCGCCGTGGGCAACAGCCCGGTGGTGGAGAAAAAAACGCAGATGACTTATGGCCTCATCGCAAACTATGCGTTTTAGTCCGCTGATCAATCGGCTCGTTCGATGCCTTCAAAACTGGATCGCGTGTTTTCATCACGTTTGAACATGGCCAAACAAAGAGCGCGCTTGACAGCGGCTGTCGGGATTCCTCGTCGTCATTCATAGCGTTGTGATCGGCCGATTGCTACCAAACGCGGCGAGCGATCGGGCGCTCTATTCGTCCTGCCCCCCAAATTGAAGGGCCGTTCAGTGTCGACCACAGCGTTCATTGCCGCGAGGTTTTGTTCGCCCGGGCGCTGCATAGCGACGCTCAACGCCTGGCGAAGGAATCGCGTGGCGTTGCTCCCTTCCTGAGCGGACGGAATTCCAGCGCGCCGCCGCGCAAATGGGAAGCGCGATCAAGCGAACCGCGAATGAGGTCGGTATCGCGTGTCTACTTGCAATGGATCGCTTGTACAATGGACCTCACCGGGGAGAAACACCTATGGTGCCCACGTAGCTAGCCTGTCAAAAGTAGCACGTGAGATCCTTGTTTGAAATCGCTGCGCCACGAACGCAGACAATACGATGGCGTTGCGATCTCGATCGTTTCCGCTCCTTCTGCCGCCCACGGCACCTTCTCCCGCAATCTTCATTGGCCATTAATGCCGAAACCTATCCGAGCTGCAGCCGACGACGCTCGCAAGCAGGGAACTATCCTGGAGCGCTCAGGGTTTGCTGCCATCGTCGCACTGTTGCGCCTCTTTGCAATCCTTCCCTATGGCTTGGTCGCGCGGCTTGGCAGCGCCCTCGGTGCGATCCTGTACACGCTTCCAAGCTCCCGAAAACATATCGTGCTTGTCAATCTTCGTCTGTGCTTTCCGGGCAAGTCGGAAGCCGATTACGATGAGCTTGCGAAAAACCACTTTCGCCATGTCATTCGAAGCTATTTCGAACGAGGCATTCAATGGTTTGGCAGCGCGGAGTCGCTACTGAAGCTGGTTCGCATCGAAAGTCGAATCGATCTGGAAGACAAGGATGCTCCACCGACCATCTTTCTGGGCTTTCACTTTGTGAGCATCGAGGTGGGTTGCATCCTCTACTCCACGCAGTTGCCAGCCGCTTCGCTGTACACGCGGATGTCAAACGCACGCCTGTGCGACCTCGCGAAGCAACAGCGCGGCAGATTTGGCGCGGAGATGATCGAACGGTCAACGAGCGCCCGGAAGATCGTTGGGTTGCTGCGCTCAGGCAAGCCGGTCATGCTCGCTGCGGACATGGACCATGGCGCAGACAACTCCGTTTTTGTGCCGTTCTTTGGCGTTCCCGCGTGCACGCTCACGTCGGTATCGCGCCTTGCCAGGCTAGCCCGCGCACGGGTTGTGCCATTCGTCACCGAAGTGCTGCCAGATTACCAGGGGTACAAGCTCACCATCTGCGAGCCGCTGGGCGCCTTTCCATCGGAAAGTGACACGCTCGATGCACATCGAATCAACGAGTTTCTTGAAACGCAGATACGTAGGTTTCCAGAGCAATATTATTGGGTGCATCGGCGCTTCAAGAGTCGTCCTCCGGGCATGCCAGGCGTGTATTAGAGGGCGTTTGCCGCGCAGCGCGGATGACCGTGCGAGGTTGCGGGCTCGCATGGCTTCCCGCGCTACACGCTGTCTCGCGCCCCGCATGCAGTGGCTCGACGTCTTATGCGGCGCGCCTTAGCGAAGTGCAGCCGCCACCGCCTCGTCAATCTGCAGCGCAAAGCGCGCTTCGACATCGGGCACCGTGAAGCCAATTGACAGTTCCAGATACGCGTCGCCCAGCACCACCTGAACGAATGTCGCTGCCCGCAATGCAGCAGTCGATTCGTCAAATCGCTTTCGCAGAATTTTCGCGGCGAAGGCCCGCACGACCTTCGCACCATTCTCGTAAAACACCTGACCGAGTTCCGGAAGACGCTCGGCCTCAGCAACGATGGCCCGGTAAAGCCGCAGGTTATCCAGCGTGATAAGGTTTTGTGCCAACGCCCATCCCAACTCGCGCAACTCGACTTCGGGTGATCTATCGGATTGCTCGTTCTGAGCGCTGACAAGAAATCCTCCCACTTCTGCGCACATCGAGCTGACCAGACCAACGAAGAGCGCCTCCTTCGACTTGAAGTGGCGGTAGACCGTCTGTTTGCCAACGCCGGCAGCCGCGGCGACATCGTCCATCGTTGCCAGGCCGAAACCCTGGCTTAAAAAAACGGCTTTCGCGCCGTCGAGGATAGCGGCCCGCTTGCGGCGCTGCAGCGCGCTCAGGTCGGGGAGAGAAGATGTGTTCATGCCCGATTTGTAACAGATCGCCAGGCAGTTGACAAGACTGGCCAGTCTCGTTTAAATTTGCGAAACGAGACTGATTAGTCTCGTTACTTTGACTTATCCATTCCGCAGGCGATCATCGAGGAGAACGCGATGGAACTATTCATCACAGGTGGTACGGGCTACATCGGGCAAGCGGTCGCGCGCAAGGCAATCAGCCTCGGCCATCAGGTGACCGCGCTGGTACGCGACGACAAGTCGGCCGCCGCGGGCGCGCTGGCCAGTCTCGGCGTGAAACTGCATGGCGGCGACTTGCGCAAACCACAGTCTTTCGCTGCGACTGCCGGTGCCGCTGATGGCGTGGTGCACATGGCGTCGACCAACGATGCTTCCGCGGCGGCGGCTGACGAAGCCGCGGTTGAGGCGATGCTTTCGCAATTGCATCCGGGCGCAGCGTTTGTCTATACGTCGGGCATCTGGGTCTACGGCAATACGGAGAGCGAGCCCGCGACCGAAGCATCGGCGCTGAAGCCGACACCACTCGTCGCCTGGCGGCCCGCAGTGGAGCAACACGTGCAGGCGCTGGCAACACGCCGCTCGATTGCCGCGGCGATCCTCAGGCCGGCGATGGTCCACGGCTACGGCGGGGGCATCTTCGGCATGCTTGCCGGCATGGCCCGTCAGTCCGGCAGTGTGAGAATCGTCGGCGATGGTCGCAACCACTGGCCTGCGGTACACGTCGACGATCTCGCCACGGCATATCTGAGCACGGTGGAGCGCTTGGCAAGCGGGGACGGTCGAGTCGCGGGACAGATCTTCAACGTGGTCGCGGAAGATGCCGTTGCCGTTGCCGAAATGGGCGAAGCGATTCGGGCCTCGATCGGCGCCGAGCGCGTCGAATGTTGGCCGCTCGACGATGCTCGCAATTCGCTTGGGTTATTTGCTGACGCCCTGGCGCTCGACCAGACGGTAAGCGGCCAGCATGCCCGGCAAGTTCTTGCGTGGGAACCCCACGGTCCCGGCCTGATTGCGGACCTCGCTGAACAGAAGCACTTTCAGCAAGGCAATGGAGCATGATGATGGCGCTAGACACTGCATCTCTCGAATTGATTGTCTCGACGATCGTAGCAGTCCTGTTCGCGGTTGCTGGAGTGGTCAATCTCGTAGGACCCGGCGCGGTGAGGCGCGACTTCGCACGCTGGGGTTACCCGGCATGGTTTCGGTTGCTCTGTGGCGCTCTCGAGTTGCTCAGTGCAGCACTTATTCGTGGACAGCAAACCAGAGTGTTAGGCCTGACGCTGGCCGGTGCGATCATGATTGGCGCGCTCTTCACGTTGCTACGAAATCGGGAGCCGTTCCGGCATCTCGCTCCGGCGCTGGTCTTCTCGGCTCTCATTGTGGTCACTGCGGCGGTCCGCGGTTGAGGCTTCCTCGCGACAAGGCTGGTGAGCACGGGGCGCTAACAGGCCGCGGGTAGTCGGCACGGAACGGATCACCTTCTCCGTCGACTACCCCTACGAGAGCACGGCCATGGCGAACTACTGGGGGGAAGTCGCATTCAGAAGCTTGCTCAACGGCTTCAGTGGGCCGATTGGGAGGAGCGAGAACGTCATCAAATGCGCTTTCCCCAAAGGCAGGGCCTCAAGCATGTCATGGGCTTGGCTCACGTCCGTAACGTTCAGGATGAACGCCACCCCAGCCCGGTCTTGCAGTGAATACCACTGGTCAATCTTGCCCCCGAGGTAGAGTTGAGCCGTCTCGCGAACTTCGGTCGGAAGAATGTCGTGGACGCGTTGCATGTCCGTGCCCGGCGGAAAGGTACCAATCGCCAATATCTTCGTGGTTGGCGTGGTTGGCATCGGCGTGTTGTGTGCCATGGAGACTCCATCAAAAACGATCAGCACAGAGGCTGTTGTCAAACCAGGAAGAAGGCGGTTCATCAAGTATTCAGGGCGGCGGCTTCTGGTCCCGACAGATAACGATCGCGGAAGCGCTCATCGACGCATTCCCACATCCGTTTCGAGAACAGCAGCGCTGCATTGAGCGGGCGATGATTGATGACCACGGAATCCGTCTCGCCCTGTTCGTTCAGATGCGCGACGACCACCGTTTCGATCGGCACACCCTGGATCTGCGACCGATAAGATTCCAGATACAAACCGTCGCCGATCTCGCCCTTGTAGCTGTGATGCTGGAATTCGTAGAGCGAGACCGCGTGTTTGATCACGGAGAGAATATCGGCTCGGCCCTCGATCGGACGCTTCAGCACGGTGGCTTCGAGCGTCGCGTTTTCGGCGAGCCTCGTCAGCCAGAGCGGCGGACCGCCTGCGGGCGCCAGGACGGGGGCTGTGTCGTTGAATTTCATGCCAGGCGCTCCAGTTACGGTTTGCTCGTCATGCCTGCGCTAGCGGCATCGAGCGCGGCTTCGAGGGTGATGCGCGCCTTTTCGCGGCGGCGCCGCGCGAGGCGTTCTTCGCCTTCGACTCGTTCGGCTTCGCCAGCTAAGAGCGCATGAATGTCGGGCAGCGTATAGATCGCCCCGCGGCTGCCCCACGTGCCGTCCGGGATCTCGGTCGGGAAGACCCAGACGCGCGGAGCGACTTCGTCGAACGGCCGGTTCTCGGCACGGGAGACCGCTTCGGTCACGGCTTTGACCAGCGCGCGGCGCGATTCATCGGTGTATTGCCCTTCGGGCGCGGACGGGATGATCCGGTAGCGTTTGGCCTGCGTACGCTCGCCGCCGACGTAGATGGCCGCCGGGCGATGAAGGTGAAGCACGGTCACGGCGCGTGCGATCGGATTGGCCGGATCATAGCCTTCGGCCTTGATCAAAATGTCGGTGAGTTCGTTGATCAGAACGGCTTCGGCTTCGGGCGTCAAGGCGTCTTCGGGCCACAGTGCATCGATCATTGGCATGGTGCTGCTCCTGCTTCCAGGTCATTGGATGTGGCGATGATCGGGGTTTACTCGTGCGGCCGGAAGTGGCAGCATCGCCATTATTCAGGGAATTTCAGACACATAATGGCCATCGTCCGGATCTGGGTCTATGACGGCATCCTCGCGTCCGGCGTCGCGGGCCCGGTTGACGTCTTCAGCGCGGCCAATCAGTTCCATGCGCGCAAGGCTGCGCCGGGCACGACATCCGCGCCCGTGTTTGCATGGCGCGTGGAATCTCTCGACGGACAACCCGTCACGGCTGCGTCGGGCCAGATCATTCACGTCGACGGCAAGATCGACCCGCGCAAACGGGCGGACGCCGTTCTGCTGACGGCACCTTTTTTCTCGAACATCGACGCGTTCATCGGGCGCCGCGAGCAGTTGAACGCGCTATCTTCCGCATTGCGGCGTCAACGCAAGGCAGGTGCCGTGCTGGCGGCGTACTGCACCGCCAACTACCTGCTCGCTGAGGCCGGCCTGCTGGACGGCCGCGCCGCAACGACGCACTGGGCGAGAGCCGCGGACTTCGCGCGCCGCTATCCACGTGTAGAAGTTCGCGCACAGGAAGTGCTGATCGCGCAAGACGGCATCATCTCGGGCGGTTCCGTGACGTCGTATCTGAATCTCGCGGTTCGGCTCGTCGAAACCTTCGCCGGCGATGAACTCGCCGCAATGACCGCGAAGGCGCTGTTGATCGACATGAACCGGACATCGCAGGCTTCCTTTGCAACGCTGCTCGACGAACATGGGCACACCGACACGCTCGTCGCGCGCGCGCAGCGGCAGATGGAGGCGACGTTGCAGCAGGGATTCCGGTTGAGCGATCTGGCGGCGTCGCTTGCTGTCAGCGAACGCACGCTCAATCGCCGTTTCAAGGAGGCCGTCGGGCTCGCACCGCTGACGTATCTGCAGAATCTGCGCATCGAGGTCGCCAAAAGGCTGCTGGAAACGCGTCCAATTGGGCTCGAGGCGGTGAGTCAGCGGGTCGGTTATGGCGATATCAGCACATTTCGGCAATTGTTCAAGCGCAAGACCGGTTTGTCACCGAGTGAATATCAAATGCGATTCTCGCGCGCCACGGCGGAGAATATAGAAGCCGAGTCAGGCCGAAACGGCAACTGAGGCCTCGCGAGATCATCGCGACGCAGCCGTCGTCACTCCCTCCCTCTTTCCCCGCACTGTCCTTTTGTATCTCAACGTATCTGCAACAGCCAGGGATACGCACGCATACACACAACCAACTTTCGGACACAAGCGCGATACGTTCGTCCGCTCAAATACGCCCATCGCGAGCAAGACGCCGCACCGCAAAGCTGGGCTTACCGAGATAGTGCATATGCAACACGAGTCGAACGGAACCGTTGAACCGGACCGCACTGCGGATGAACCGCTGAGCAGCCAGATCGCGCGCAATTGTCTGGTGACGCGCGCCCGGCAGATCTCCCGCGTCTTGACTTCCATCTATGACGACGCATTACGTCCGTTCGGCATCGTGGCGCCTCAGTTCTCATTGCTTGTGCTGATCGCGGAGTTCGGGCCGATTAGCCGCTCCGATCTGGGCCGACGAAGCCATCACGAGCGCTCGACGCTGACAAGGAATCTGCAGCCGCTGATCGCGCAGGGCTGGGTTGCCGAGGGCGTCCCGGCAAGCGATGGTCGAAGCCGCCCGCTCTCGCTCACGCACGAAGGCAACGCGTTGCTCAAAAACGCCGCGAGCGCGTGGTCGGCGGCACAGAGCCACGCAACGCGCCTCCTCAGCGAAGACGGCGCCCATGAGCTCATGAATATCGCGCGCAAATTGCCGTTGCGCATGGTCTGAAGTTTCTCGTTCGATGTTGCATATGCAAGATCGAACAATGCCTGGTACCCCTACCCATCATCAAGGAGTTTTTCATGAAAGTCGTCAAAGCCGCCGCCGTCCAGTTCAGCCCGGTGCTCTACAGCCGTGAAGCAACCGTCGCCAAGGTCGTGCAGAAGATCCACGAACTCGGTCAGAAAGGCGTGCAGTTCGCCACCTTCCCCGAAACGGTCGTGCCTTATTACCCTTACTTTGCAGCCGTCCAGTCGGGCATCGAGCTTCTTTCGGGCACCGAACATTTGCGCCTGCTCGAACAGGCTGTGACAGTGCCGTCCGCTGCTACCGACGCGATTGGCGAAGCCGCGCGCAAGGCCGGCATGGTCGTGTCCATTGGTGTCAATGAGCGCGATGGCGGCACGCTCTACAACACACAACTGCTCTTTGATGCCGACGGTACGCTGATCCAGCGCCGCCGCAAGATCACGCCGACGCATTTCGAACGCATGATCTGGGGCCAGGGCGATGGCTCGGGCTTGCGTGCAGTCGACAGCGCAGTCGGCCGCATCGGCCAGCTCGCATGCTTCGAGCACAACAACCCGCTCGCCCGCTACGCGATGATCGCCGACGGCGAACAGATCCATTCGGCGATGTACCCGGGTTCCGCTTTTGGCGAGGGCTTTGCCCAGCGCATGGAAATCAACATCCGCCAGCATGCGCTCGAATCCGCGGCGTTCGTCGTCAATGCAACGGCGTGGCTGGACGCGGACCAGCAGGCGCAAATCATGAAAGATACCGGTTGTGGAATCGGCCCGATCTCGGGCGGCTGCTTCACCACGATCGTCGCCCCTGACGGCATGCTGATGGCCGAGCCGCTTCGCTCGGGTGAAGGCGAAGTGATCGTCGATCTCGACTTCACGCAAATCGACCGCCGCAAGATGCTGATGGACTCGGCCGGCCACTACAACCGCCCCGAATTGCTGAGTCTGATGATCGACCGCACGCCGACCGCGCATGTTCACGAACGCGCTTCGCACCCCATGGTCGTCAACGACCAGAGTTCCGACGATCTGCGCACCTTGGCTGCATGACCTGCGACTTTGAATTGCCCTTCTATCAAAGGAGGATTTGCCTTGAAAGCAATGATCAGGACCGGCTGCGCAAGCATCGTGATTGCGGCGCTGATGGCGGCCGCCTCGCCCGGCTATACGCAGACGTCCGCGACGGATGCGCCGGTCACAACGCATGTGCGCAAACCCGTGGCCGCCAGGACCGACATCTCGGACGGTACGCTGGTGAAGTCGCTGCCCGGATTCCGGAATGGCTACGCAAACGTGAATGGCGTACGGCTGCACTATGTGGTCGGCGGCAAAGGCGAGCCACTCGTGTTGCTGCCCGGCTGGCCCGAAACGTGGTGGACCTTCCACAAGATCATGCCGGCGCTCGCCGGACATTACACCGTGATCGTGGTGGATCTGCGCGGCATGGGCGCGTCGTCGAAACCCGCTGACGGCTATGACAAGAAAACGATGGCCGCCGATATCCATGAACTGACGCAATCGCTTGGATACGACAAGGTTGCGATCGCGGGACATGACATCGGCTCGGCTGTGGCGTTCGCCTACGCGGAGAACTATCCGGAAGCCACCGACAAGCTGGTGATGATGGAGTTTCCGCATCCCGACGATAGCCTGCAGACGTTTCCGCTTCTACCCGCCAATGGCGCATACGGTGACAGGCTGGGCTCGGCGCGCCCGAACCTGTGGTGGTTTGCATTCAATCAGGTCAGCGGTTTGCCGGAGCAGTTGCTCGCAGGCCGGGTCCGGCTTGAACAGGACTGGCTCTTCCATTACTTTCTTGTGAATGAGAAAGCAGTCGACATGCGCGACCGCGCCGTGTATGAGCACGCCTATAACAGCGCCGCCGCGATCCGCGCAGGCAACGCGTGGTATCAGGCCTTCCCTCAGGACATCAGCGACAACAGGAATTATGGCCAGCTGCAAATGCCCGTCCTCGTGATGGGCGGTCCCGCATACAAGTGGATGAAAAAGGTCGTCGGAGATAAGGCGGTCAATATGAGCGCTGTCGACATTGAGAACAGCGGCCACTTTGTCCAGGAGGAGCAGCCCGAAATGGTTACGCAGACAATGCTCGGCTTTTTGCAAGACGCACGCGAATGATGCCCTGATCAGCGCTTTGATTGACGTATGCACGCGCACATTCTCAAATAGAAGTGTGTATATGCATACATAAATAGTGAATTCTCTCCTTTAAAAGGTAAGTGATATGACAACGAAACCTGCCCATGAAGGGCCCATTCTCGTGACGGGTGCCGGAGGCGCGATTGGTGGAATCGGCCGCAACGTGACAACGTCATTGCTCGCGAAGGGCTACAAAGTGCGGGCGCTGGTCCGCCAGGACGACGATCGTACGAACGAGTTGCGCCGCCTTGGCGCCGAAGTCGTGGTCGGCGATCTGACCGATCTCGCCTCGATGCACCGCGCGATCGAAGGCTGCTCGCGTATCTATTTCGGCATGTCCGTCTCCGCGGCGTATCTCGAAGCAACCGTCAATTTTGCTGCTGTGGCGCGTCATCACGGCGTCGAAGCCATCGTGAACATGTCGCAGATGACAGTCACGGAGATGAGCATCACGGAGACGACCGACAGCCCACAGCACAAGCTGCACTGGCTTGCCGAACAGGTCTTGCAGTGGTCTGGTCTGCCCGTCGTCACAGTGCGGCCGACGGCGTTTCTCGAAAGCTTCTTCCTGACGCTCGGCGCAACCGGCGTGCGCGACAACGACGAACTTGCACTGCCGCTTGGCAATAGCAAAACGTCGCCCATTTCTGCGGTTGACGTCGCGAATGCGGTATCGGTGATTCTCGAGAACCCGGCGCCGCATATTGGCAAGATCTATAACCTGACGGGCCTCGAGTCGACGGATCTCGAGAATGCCGCGCGCGTCTTTTCGGACGCGCTCGGCCGGCCCATCCGTTACCGGAATGTGCCTGTCGCGCCGTGGTCGGACAAATTGCGCGAACTCGGCATTCCCGATCATGTCGTCAGGCATCTGGTCGTAATGGCCGATCTCCACGTACAGGGACGATACGACCGCATGACGAACGACCTGTTCGAACTCACGGGCCGCAAACCCATGAGCATGTACGACTTCGTGAAGTTGCACATCGCAGACTTCACGCGCAACGCAACACGCTGACCGAAGGCAGGAGACCGACCCATGTCAACAGACACGCCCCAATCCTCATCGCGCCGGCACTTTGTCGGCGTGGCCGCCGCGGCGCTCGCGGCAGGCTCGCTGAGCCGGCTCGCCTTCGCGCAATCGAGCCAGGCAATCGGCAAGATCGCTGAACCCGCGAACGGCGACAAGACGGCGATCCGGCCGTTCCGCGTTCACGTCCCCGAGTCGCAGCTTACCGACATGCGGCGCCGCATCAAGGCCACACGCTGGCCCGATCGCGAGACGGTGCCCGATGAATCACAGGGCATTCAACTCGCCACCATTCAGGGCCTCGCGCAATATTGGGCAACCGGCTACGACTGGCGCAAATGCGAAGCGCGGCTGAATTCGTATCCGCAGTTCATCACTGAGATCGACGGACTCGATATCCATTTCATCCATGTGCGCTCGAAGCACGAAAACGCGATGCCGTTGATCGTGACCCACGGCTGGCCCGGCTCGGTCATCGAACAGTTCAAGATCATCGACCCGCTCGTCAATCCGACCGCGTACGGCGCACCGGCGTCGGATGCCTTTCATCTCGTGATTCCATCATTGCCCGGTTATGGATTCTCGGCGAGACCGACCACGACGGGCTGGGGGCCGGAGCGCACCGCGCGCGCGTGGGTCACATTGATGAAACGCCTCGGCTATGAGCGCTTTGCTTCGCAGGGCGGCGATCTCGGCGGGATTGTCACGAACATCATGGCCAAACAGGCGCCCCCCGAACTGATCGGCATTCATGTGAACTTCCCTGCGGCTGTTCCCGCGGAGATTCTGAAGTCGCTGGCAGCGGGCGACCCGATGCCTGCCGGTTTATCGGACGATGAGAAGCATGCGTATGACCAGTTGAGCGCCAACTTCAAGAAAAAGCGCGGCTACGCTTTCGAAATGGGTACGCGCCCGCAGACGCTGTATGGACTCGCCGACTCGCCCGTCGCGCTGGCTTCCTGGCTGCTCGACCACGGCGACGGCTACGGCCAGCCCGCGGCGGCGTTGAGCGCAGCGGTGCTCGGTCATCCCGTCAACGGTCATTCAGCAGGCGCGTTGACGCGAGACGACGTACTAGACGACATCACGCTCTACTGGCTGACCAACACCGGCATCTCGGCGGCGCGCTTCTATTGGGAGTCGCACGCGAATTTCTTCCTCGCCGCCGACGTGAACGTGCCTGCCGCTGTGAGCGCGTTTCCGGGTGAAAACTACCAGGCGCCGAAGAGCTGGACCGAAAAGGCCTATCACAACCTGATTTACTTCAACAGGCCCGAAACAGGCGGGCATTTTGCAGCATGGGAAGAACCGATGATCTTCGCGAACGAAGTGCGCACGGGGTTAAGGCCTTTGCGCGCCTGATCAAAGTGCGAAGCGCCCCGACGCACATGCATCGGAGCGCTTCTCTACGTAATCGTGCTGGTCAGTACGATGATGTTCGGGTTGATCTGCCGTTTGGGTTGGCTCCGGGTCCGCTTGCGAAACACGGGCTTTCGAAGAAACAGGTCGGACTGAGAATTTTTCGTTCGACCAACACTGGCACCGCATGTCTGATATTCCTCGAAAGATGGCAACATTGCCACTTCCGCCCGTTTCGCCAAAGCCCGATGATCGGACGATCGTTCATTGCTGGAGCCAAAACATGGCCGCAAACGCCTACTTCTCGACAAACCTGCTGCTTGCTTACGCAGCGTATTTCGTCGGCACCGCGAGTCCCGGGCCAAGCAACCTTGCGATTATGTCCATAGCCGCCAGTCACGGCCGGAAAGCGGCGTTGATGTTCGCACTCGGTGTCATTTCCGGCTCGATGTTTTGGGCGACGGTGGCAACGCTAGGCGTCTCCGCTGCCCTGATCGCCTATTCGCAATTCATCATTGCAGTCAAGATTTTTGGTGGTCTATATCTCTTGTGGCTAGCCTTCAAATCCGGACGCAGTGCGCTTGCGTCAGCAGCGGCATCCGCACTGAAGGCGGAGCGAACACCGACGTTGACGAGCATCTACTCCCGCGGCGTGATGCTCCATCTCACCAATCCAAAAGCGATCCTCGTGTGGGTTTCGATTGTTGCTCTATCGTCGAACAGCACGGGAACTTCTCATAGCGCTCTCATTGCAGGCTGTGCGGCTATTGGATGTCTGGTGTTCGGCGGTTATGCAGTGCTGTTTTCGACGGACTCAGCTCGCAGGATATACGGGCGGACCCGTCGCGCCCTGGAAGGATGTCTGGCGGTAGTATTCGGATTTGCCGGCCTCAGACTTCTGGCGTCGCGTGTCTAGCTAGTTTCCGTACCTTCGCCGGCCCAATGTGATACCGCGGCGGGAGTCCTGCCAGGAAGGCTGGCAACGAGGATTTTCGCGGTTACTCCAATCGCGGGAGGATCGCGTCGATCTACAGACCGGTCGAGATCACGCCTATCCCGGTCGCCGAACCATCGCGCGAATCACCTGGTCGAGCAGCGGATCCAGTTCCGGCCAGCGCCACCGCCTGGGATTCGCCGTCGACCGATTTTTTCGGGTGCGCGGGGCGACGACGTTTGACGGCGGGGGGCCGTATTTGAAGGTTCGAGCACTCCCGCGGCCGGCTGTTTGAACGACATGGACTTCGCTGGCGGCAACCAGGGCACGCAGCCTGATCCTGACCCTCAGCTGGCTGACGTCTAGCGCGCGCGCCAGCAGCTTTACGGTCCATCCGTCGCCGTCGGACATGAGATCGAGGACCCGCTCTTCGAGCGTGGCGACATAGTGCTCGCCAGTCATTTTCACCTCCAGTTACTCTGTACTCCAGAGTGAGTTGCAACCACCCTCCCCGCCCGCCGAGGGCTCAGTGAGCGCCCGGTAGCGGAACGGGTCCCTCCATGGTTTAGACCGATGAAGACGGCCAGGCACCGGATTCACCAGATGACGCCCTGCTCGCAGGTACGCGCGGCGCGAGAATCGCGACGGGCGGTTCGCCGCCGGCGCCGGGTTCGTCTGTCAAACACAGGACAGCTTCACGCCTGCGCTCCGTGGCAGTCGCCGATCCCGCCTGAACTGCGGTAATCGCAATCGTGTAGACGATGTCATCCACGAGCGCGCCGCGTGAGAGGTCGTTGACCGGCTTGCGCAGCCCCTGGAGCATCGGCCCGACGGAGACGACATTCGCCGAACGCTGGACCGCCTTGTACGTGGTGTTCCCCGTGTTGAGGTCAGGAAACACAAAGACGTTGGCGCGACCGGCGAGCGGGCTATGGGGCGCCTTCTGGCGCGCCACACTCTCGACGGAGGCCGCGTCGTACTGGATCGGCCCGTCCACCACGAGGTCCGGGCGCAGCCGGCGTACGATTTCCGTCGCCGCCTTGACCTTGTCGACGTCGACGCCGGAGCCGGACGTGCCGGTCGAATAGGAGATCATCGCAACACGCGGGTCGATGCCAAATGCTCGCGCACTCTCCGCGGACTGGATGGCGATCTCGGCAAGCTCCTCTGCGTTCGGGTCCGGATTGATCGCGCAGTCGCCGTAGACCAGGACCTGGTCTGGCATCAGCATGAAGAACACGCTTGAAACCAGCCGTGAGCCCGGTACCGTGCGAATCAGCTGCAGTGCGGGGCGCACAGTGTTGGCGGTCGTGTGTATCGCACCGGAAACCAGCCCGTCGACGTCGCCCTCGGCGAGCATCATCGTGCCCAGCACGACGTTGTCTTCGAGCTCCAGGCGGGCCTTGTGTTCCGTCAGCCCCTTGGCGCGCCGCAACGCTACCATCGGCGCGACGTAGCGCTCGCGCACGTCCTCCGGGTCGATGATCTGAACGCCGTTGGGCAGCTCGATCCCGTGACCTGCGGCGACGGCGCGAATCGCCTCCGGCGCTCCCAGCAGCACGCATTTCGCAATGCCGCGGGCCACACACTGGGCGGCCGCCTGAATCGTACGCGGCTCCTCCCCCTCGGGCAGCACGATGCGCCGGCGGGCGGCACGCGCCGACTGGACGAGGCGCGTGCGGAATACCGGAGGGGGCATCAGCGGCATCCCCGGCACATCCAGACGCGCTACGAGCGGCTCGGCCACGATGCGCCCGGCGATATAGTCGACCACCTGCTCCATGCGCTCCGTGTCACCTCGATTGACGTGACTCGACAGGTTCGCGAGGCGCGCCGCGACTGAAAACATATCGTCGTCCGCGGCGAGAACAGCCAACCGGTCAAGCGGCCGGCCCTTGAACAGCGCCGCCATGTCCGCGGACAGCATGCCTCCGCCGGTGAGGAGCAGGCCCGCGAGGGGCATGCCGCGATGCGCTGCCAGCGCCACCGCGATGATCGCGTCGGTGCGGTCGGCCGACGCGACGACCAACGTGCCCGGGCGTAAGCGAGGGAGCAGTTGCTCCGGCGAACTCGCCGCGACGAGCACGTTGTCCACTCTGGCCGTTGCTGCCGCGCCCGCACGCACGACGCGCAAATTCAGGCCACAGGCGACGTCGATCACGCGCGGGGAAAACAGACGCTGCGCGGTTGGCACCGACGCGAGAACAGGCGTGCCGTCGCCAAGCACGTCGAGCACCCCGTGCACTGACTTGCTGTCCGGTTCGCGCGCATGGTTCACGAGCACGCCTGCAAGCGGGCGCCGTCCCCCATCACCGTACTGTTCGGCAGCCCCGGACGCGACAGCGCCCAGGTCCGCTATATCACGCGCGCGCGCCGAAAACACGGGAATCAATTCAGCGCTGAGCGTACGAACGATCTCGATGTTCAGCCGCGTCGCAATCTGAAAGTCGACGTCCGGGATCAGGCCTTCGACCACGAGGACCTGATTGCCCTCGCTCGCAGTGTCGACGATCGACACCACGTCTTCCATGAGCCCCGCCAGTTCGCCCGCTCGAACGCGCTCGATCGCGCTCGTATAGTCGAGCGATTCCGGCGTTCGGGTGCCGCACAGGGCGCGCGCAAAATGTGCTGAGAGGTCGCGCTCTCCCGGAATCGACTCCGGCTGTGCAACGGGCTTCACGAAGCCTGCGCGAACGCCACCGAGTTGCAGCGCGCGCACGAGTCCAAGTGCCATCGAGGTAAGACCGGCATCGCGTGAAACCGGGACAAGGTAGAAGATTCGGGGGGCATTGTTCATGAGATTTTCTCGTATTGCCTGCGTTGCTGGCGTGACTTGCATTACTCGGCGGGCAGGCCCCGCACGCGCAACAGCCGGACCACATCGGCCACCTGCGCCGCGGAGGGCGGGATGACACGATCCAGCTTGTAGTCCAGGTTCAGGCTTTTCCATTTGTGCGCGCCGAGCTGATGAAACGGGAGCACGTCGACGCGCTTGACGATCGGCCCGAGTTCGAGAAGAAAATCGCCGAGCCGTGCAATGTGCCCGGGGTCGTCCGTGAGGCCGGGAACCAGCACGTAGCGGATCCACACGGACTTGTTCAGTTTGGCCAGACGCCGCGCGAAGGCGAGCGTCGGCGCGAGTTCCACGCCCGTGAGCTCACGGTAGTGGGTCGGGTCGATATGCTTGATATCGAGCAGCACCAGGTCCACCGCTTCAAGCCACTCGTCGCTCACATTGGCGCCAAGGTAGCCTTGCGTGTCCAGTGCCGTGTGCAGCCCAAACTCGTCGTGGATGCGCTTGAGCAGTTCGCCTACGAAGGCACGCTGGGCGAGCGGCTCACCACCGGAGATCGTCACGCCTCCGGTCAGGCGCAGGAATTTCACATACGGGCGAATCTCTTCAATCGCCTCGTCGATCGTGACCGGACGTCCGGCCTCGAAGCGCCACGTGTCAGGGTTGTGGCAGTAGGCGCAGCGCAGGGGACATCCAGCAAAAAAGTAGACAAAGCGCACGCCCGGGCCGTCCGCGGCGGCGCCCGTCTCGACTGAATGGAGCAAACCCCGCGGGCGACCGACCTTCGCCAGCACCTTGCGCGGTGCCGGTTCGCGGTGGATCGTCGTGGAGGTGTTGAGGCTCGGGAACATGGCTGAAACTTTCCTTGTGTTCAGAGAGCCGGCCCGGGATTGACCAGACCGGCTCAGGGGCTACAACGGACTTACATCGACGCGTGGAACGTACGCGAGATCACATCGAGCTGCTGCTCGCGCGTGAGCTTGACGAAGTTCACCGCATAACCGGAGACCCGGATGGTCAGCTGTGGGTACTTTTCCGGATGCTCCATCGCATCGACCAGGGTGTCGCGGTTGAACACGTTCACGTTGACGTGATGGCCCTTCGCATGCGCGAACCCGTCGAGGCAGTTCGCGAGATTGCGTCTGCGCTCGTCCGCACGGCGCCCAAGCGCGTCGGGCGTGGCCGATGCCGTCCACGAAATGCCATCGAGTGCGGCCTCATAGGGCAGCTTCGCGACCGACGCGCCCGCCGCGACAAAGCCCTTCGTGTCCCGACCGTTCATGGGGTTGGCACCCGGTGCAAACGGCTCACCTGCGCGACGGCCGTCAGGCGTGTTGCCCGTCTTCTTGCCGTACACCACGTTCGACGTGATCGTGAGCACGGACTGCGTGGGCACCGAATCGCGATAGAAGTACGGCTGCGACGCAACCTTCTTCATGAACGTCTCGGTCAGCCAGACAGCGATCTGGTCGACACGGTCGTCGTTGTTGCCATACGCTGGATACTCGCCTTCAATCACGAAGTCGACCGCAAGGCCCGCGTTGTTGCGTGCCACCTTGACCTTCGCATGGCGGATCGCGGACAGACTGTCGGCGGCAACCGACAGACCCGCAATGCCGCACGCCATCGTGCGCAGGATGTCGCGGTCATGCAGCGCCATCTCGATGCGCTCGTACGCATACTTGTCGTGCATGTAGTGGATCGCGTTCAGGGCCTTGACATAGGTCTTCGCGAGCCAGTCCATCATCGGGTCGAGCTTCGCAAGCACCTCGTCGTAGTCCAGCACATCGCCCTTGAGCGGCTCGAAGCCCTCGGCGACGACCCGACCGGTCACCTCGTCCACGCCACCATTGATCGCATAGAGCAGCGTCTTGGCCAGGTTCGCACGCGCGCCAAAGAACTGCATCTGCTTGCCGATGCGCATGGCCGACACACAGCACGCGATGCCGTAGTCATCGCCCCAGCGCGGACGCATGACGTCATCGTTTTCGTACTGGATCGCCGACGTCTGGATCGAAACTTCGGCGCAGTAGTCCTTGAATCCTTGCGGCAGCTTTTCAGACCACAGCACCGTGAGGTTGGGCTCGGGTGCCGGTCCGAGATTGAACAGCGTCTGCAGGACGCGGAAGCTCGAGCGGGTCACGAGCGTACGACCGTCTTCGCCCATGCCACCGATGGCCTCGGTCACCCAGGTCGGGTCACCCGAGAACAGCTGGTCGTAGTCGGGCGTGCGCAGGAAGCGCACGATCCGAAGCTTGATGACCAGGTCGTCGAACAGCTCCTGGACTGCCTCTTCGGTCAGCAGACCGCGTTCCATGTCACGCTGGATGTAGATGTCGAGGAAGGTCGAGATACGGCCAATCGACATGGCCGCCCCGTTCTGCTCCTTGACCGCGGCGAGATAGCCGAAGTAGAGCCACTGGACCGCCTCGCGCGCCGTGAGCGCCGGACGCGAGATGTCGTAGCCGTAGCTCGCTGCCATCTCCTTGAGTTCTTCCAGTGCGCGGAACTGCTCCGAGAGCTCTTCGCGCGTGCGCATCGTCTTCTCGTCGAAGACTGCGTCGTCGAGTTCGTGGTAGGCACGCTGGCGGTCGCGCTTGAGCGCGTCGACGCCATACAGTGCCACCCGGCGATAGTCGCCGATAATCCGGCCACGGCCGTAGGCATCCGGCAGGCCGGTGATGACACCGGACTTGCGGGCGGCCAGCACATCCGGCGAATAAACGTCGAAGACGCCCTGGTTGTGACTCTTGCGGTAAAGCGTCCAGATCTCGCTGACTACCGGAGAGATCTTGAAACCATAGGCCTCCAGACCCGCTTCGACCATGCGCAGGCCGCCATTGGGCATGATCGCGCGCTTCAGGGGCGCATCGGTCTGCAGACCCACGATGATCTCGTTATCCTCATCGATATAGCCCGGCCCATGCGCCGTAATCGACGATGCGCGGTCCGCCGACACGTCAAGGACACCCTTTTCGCGTTCGGCCTTGAGCAGGACCGCGAGCTTTTCCCACAGTGCCGTCGTACGCGCCGTGGGGCCCGCGAGGAACGACCCGTCCCCCTCGTACGCCGTGTAGTTGCTCTGAATGAAGCTGCGCACATCCACGCTGGATTGCCACGTACCCTCGACGAAATCTGCCCAGGGATCAGCCTTGAATTCAACATTAGAGACGACGTTCATTACACAACTCCATGGTTCACTGGCGCGGCCCATGCCGCACCTGAATTTCCTCAATAAGACCCGTCATTCATTTGACCGGTCTGCTTTGTGTCTCCGACCTTGCCTGCACTCCGGCAATATTTCGAAATCAGGCCGCGAGGCGCTGCGGCACATCGAGGCCCGCGAGGCGGACCGCGTCACGCGCAATCAGTCCTTCCTCGTCGGTGGGGATCACCCAGGCCTGGGGGCCCATGCCACTGTCGATGCGACCGAAGGCGCCGCCGGCCATGCGCTCGTTCGCTTGTGCGTCGAGCGCGAAGCCAAACACGCCAAGATGCTTGAGCGTCATTTCCCGCACGCGCGCCGAGTTCTCGCCAATGCCGCCCGTAAAGACGAGCGCATCGAAACGATGCAGTGACGTGGCGAGCGCGCCGATGTAACGTGCCAGGCGATGTACAAAGACGTCGAGCGCAAGCGCTGCGCGGTCGTCACCGCCATCCGCGGCAAGCTGGATCGTGCGGCAGTCGCTCGAGAGCTCCGACAGACCGAGGAGCCCGGATTCCCGGTTCAGCAGGCTTTCGACACCGGCCAGGTCCAGCCCGGCCACGCGTGCCATGTGAGCGGCCGCGCCCACATCAAGATCGCCCGCGCGCGTGCCCATGACGAGCCCCTCGAGCGGCGTGAGCCCCATCGAGGTGTCGCAGCTCTCGCCATTACGGACCGCACACACCGACGCCCCGTTACCGAGGTGCGCCACCACCACGCCGTGATCCTTCGGATCGAGCGCGAGCAGTTCGGCCGCGCGCTCGGATACGTACCGGAACGACGTGCCATGAAAACCGTAGCGCCGGATGCCGTGCTCGCGATAGAAGCGGGACGGGATGGCGTACGTGTAAGCCTCAGCCGGCATGCTCTGGTGAAACGCCGTATCGAACACGGCAACCTGCGGGATCGTGGGGAAGAGTTCGCTGCATGAGCGGATGCCCATCAGGTTGGCGGCATTGTGCAGAGGCGCGAGCGCCGACACCGCCTCGATATCCGCAATCACCTCGGGCGTGACACGCACCGACTGGGAGAAGCGCTCACCGCCATGCACCACGCGGTGGCCCACCGCGGCGACGCGATGAAGCCAGCCGTTGCGCTCGACGTGCGAAAAGATCGCCCGGAGCGCATTCATGTGGCAGTTTCCTGGCAACTCCTCGACGTGCCGCTCCTCGCCCTTGCGCAGCACCAGGCGTGCTGGGCCGCTTGTGCCCAGCGACTCCGCGATCCCGGCGAGCAGCGAAGGACCGCCGTCAGCCGGAAGGAGCCGGAATTTCACGGAGGAGGAACCGCTGTTGACGACGAGAACGAGGGGTTGTTGCGAACTCATGGCTTCGATACCTACGAATTGGTCCAGAGTCTCAGGGGGATGTTGCAGACCGTCGCTCTGGTCGACGGTCTCTTTTCTTCGCCTGTGCGGCGGAGAGACCTTTTCACATCGCACCAGCCGGACGAGGCTTCACCTCGGCTGACTGGAGCAGGCGGCGACTGGCTCAGGCGGGAGTAGTCGCCCTGGCAAGCACCGGGAGCTTTGCCGGGGCACGGATCGCCAACATGATGATGAGCGAGGCCACACACAGTCCGACGATCGCGAAGAAGGTCGTTTGCATGTCGCCACCGACGAGACCGATGACGGCGCCGGTGAGCGCGCTCAGACCAAAGCCCTGATAAATGAGGCCGTAGATCTGGGTGACGTTCTTCACGCCGAAGTAGTCACCAACGAGTGCCGGGTAGACCGTCAGGCAGCCACCGAAGCTGAACGTGATGGCGCCCATGGCGAGCAGGAACACAACCTTGGTCAGCGGCACAAACAGGAGCGTGGACACACCGAGCAGCATCAGGATCAGCGCGAAGGCGATCACAGGCTTACGGCCGACACGGTCGGAGCCCGGGCCAAGAATCAGACGCCCTGCGATGTTCGCCAGTGCCATGATCGAGACGGCTTCGACGGCTTCGGGGCGCGTCAGGTGGACCAGGCGCAAACCCACGTCCGTTGCGATGCTGATGGAATAGAGACCGCCCATGCAGGTGGTGAAGAGCACGAGGAAGATGAGCCATGCCTGGGGCTTGCTAAGTGCTTCACGCAGGCTGTAACCGGTGACCCCCTGCTTTGCCTCCAGGGCCGGGGCGCTTGAGAGCATCGGAGACGCCACGAGCAGGCAAAGCGCAACAATCAAGCCCCAGTACGTGAACGAGCCGTCCAGACCGAAATGGGCCAGGAGTGCGACGTTGATGTACTTGAAGACGAAGCTGCCCAGGCCATACGCGCTGATCGACAGGCCGGAAATCAGCCCCTTGCGCTCAGGCATCCAGCGGATCATGTTAGTGAGCGTCATCATGTAGCCCACGCCGTTGGCGAAGCCAACCATCACGCCAGCGGTCAGGTACAGCGTCGTGAGGCTTTCGGCCTGGTCGGCCAGTGCCAGGCCAAGGGCCAGGAGAATCGCGGAACCAATCAGGCTTTTGCGGATGCCGATCTTGCGTTCAAGCCAGCCGGAACAGGAAGCGCCGATTGCAAGAAAGACAGTGGTGAATGCGAAGGTCAGAGCGACCTTGCCGAGGGGCCATCCGAACTCGCTGACGAGCGGCTGGTTAAAGAGGCTCCACGTGTAGATGGAGCCGAGCACTAGCTGTGCTATGAGTGTGCCGCCCAGGACTAACCAGGCACGGCCGGAACTAGAGGACTGATTCATGAATTTCTCTTTCCAGGCAGAAGGCGTAATCTTGCGAACCCCGCACAACCGGGCGGTCCGCGCTTTTGACATTGACATGGGTGAGGCGAGGGGCATTTATTTGCATAGGCATCCTTACTAATATTCACAACTCCGCAACCCTGATCGCCCGCAATATGTCCATATCTACGCGACAGGCGGCGAGCCGAAGTGGCGACGCCGCGCCACACTTTCCACCACGCCGCCGGGATTTTCGCACGACCGTTTAGTTGATATGTCCACTATATTCCAATGTGTAAGGTTTTTGTATGCGACTCCGGGTCGCGCATACCCCGGAAAATTCGGGACACATTGAATCGAGGGTGCACGGCAAACCCGTGAATCGCCCTCCCTCTCGCCGACCTGTGAAGGGAAAACGCCATTTCAAAGGGGCGCGCGACGGGGATGCGGCGGGGAGTCCGGGCTTGATCGCAAGGAAGATTGGGACGTTCCAGGCAACGGTCAGCCACTCCCTGCCTGTTTCGCGTCATTTGTCAGTTCAGCAGACGAGGGCTACGGCACCCGAAGTGCGCAGACACGTTAGCAATCTACAAAGGGGAAGCCTGGCTGTGCCGGCAGATGGACAGCGCTGGCCCGTGGATGATCCGGCGAAAAGAGACAGTGCTCTCGCCGCGCCTGTCGTTCGACGCAGCGGCGTCAATCCCGCCAGACGACCGCTTGATCAACCGCATAGAGCCTGCACTGATCGGGACTTTGCTTTTGGCAATTCGCGAGGGCAACGGACTTCGGATCGTCTCCTCCCTCCGCCCACGACCATGCGCCTGTTGTGGAGATGGCGAACGCACGGCCCGGATACTGCTCTAGAAACGTGCGATACCCTTCCCGTCCGGCCCGATCGAGGAACGGAACGGCGTCGACCGATTCAATAGGCGCATAGCCGGACGCTTTCGGCTGATCCGGCTGCGCAATGCGGTACCGTACGCGCGTCGGCATGCCGACCTGCCTGAGGAATCCTTCGACGGGCGACCACCACACGAACACCCCGTTGCGGTCCCCGAGCATGCGATGAGCGTCATTCTTGTAGACGCCCAGGTCAACCATCGTCGCGGCCGCGCCACCTGCAACATACCGGTCGTACATTCTCACACCGAGGCCTGGCGGGAAGACCGAATCGTTCTGGCCGTACAGCCATAGTGAAGGTACTTTGGTCTCCTTCTCGCCATATGCGCCGAAGGCTCGCGTCAAGTTTCCCTGCCAGTCGGAGCAGGCGTCCTGCCGAAGGCCGCCGGAGAAGTTGATCAGGCCCCGCACCCCGGGAGCGGCTTGCGCGCCGTATGCAATCGTCGCGAGGCCGCCGTGCGAAACACCGGCCACGACCATATGCTGCGCGTCCACGTATGGCTGCCTCGACATAAAGGCAACCGTCGCTGCGACGTCTTCCGCCTGTGCTGCCCCGTTGCGCTCGACGTCGCATTCATATTTCCCGTAGGTGCCACCCGATTGCGCGAACCCGCGCCGGTTCGGCGCTACGACTACGTAGCCGCGGCGCACAAATTCGCGCGCAAACGGCAGCGGTTCGCTGCGCGCTTGCATGCGTGGATCCCCTTTTATCTTCCCGTGGTTGAAAACGATTAACGGGAATGGCCCTGGGCCGTCCGGCTTGTAAATCGTGGTTTGGAGGGAAGCGTCGCCGGCGACCGGAATGTGGATGATCTGTTCGTTTAGACCAACAAGTGGCAGTTCTGCGTCCTCGCTGGGTGCACTACCAAGGCTTGGTGCGCTGACGACCGGGCGCGAGTCCGGCGCTAGTGACGGCTGAGCCTGCACAGCGGGCATCCCAAACGCGAGACACACGCATACCATTACCCAACCCGCCCGAACTCGCCAAAAACCCATCTGTCGCACCTGCTTCGATCTGCGGTGCTGCAGACGACGCCATGCGACAATGTGTCCTTGCGTAAGCGTTTGCGCACCAAGTTGATAAATCAACTATATTCGCAAATGCGGTTTCAGTGAATGCGTCAGTGAGTCGCCGATTGAGTAAAACGAAGGACGAACGAGCCCCCGGCACCATCGAGGCAACAGAGGCGTGGTCGAACGCGGCTACGATCACAACGAAGAATGGCTGGTCGTGAGGCTCCTCGCGGTCCGCGACCCCACTATTGATCATCAATAGAGCCAAGCGGTTCGCCACAGTGCCTGCAATACGCCGCATCCGGGTCGTGACCTTCGGTATGGCATCGTGAACAGGTGCGCGAAGGCCGCTGCGATTGCCGCATCGACGTCGCCGCTTCGGCACCCACCATCGCCGCGGGGAAGGCGATGACGCCGTACCCGAGCAGGATGGCCAGCGACGTGACGAATTGCCCGAGCGGCGTCTTCGGATGGATGTCACCGTAGCCTGTGGTGGTCATCGTGACCACCGCCCAGTACATGCTGACCGGGATGCTGGTGAACCCGTTCGATGGTCCCTCGACAAGATACATGACCGTGCCGAGCACCACGATCAGAATCAGCACGACACCAAGGAATACCATGATCCTGTGCCGGCTCCTGACGAGTCCGCGCCAGAGAACCTGGGACTCGTTGAAGTAGAGAGGCAACTTCACGATCCGGAAGATGCGCAGCAAACGCAACAACCTGACATCGACCAGGACATGGAAGCCCGGCAGAAGCACACCCAGATAGGTTGGCAGGATCGATACGAAGTCGATGATGCCGAAGAAGCTAAACGCGTAACGCAACGGACGCTCTACGCACAGGAGCCGGACGACGTATTCGGCGGTGAACAGCAGCGTAAAGAACCACTCAAGAATATTGAGCACCAGCAGCTCGCGGGCACGAACGGCCTCGACGCTGTCCAGCATGACGACGGCGACGCTGAGTATGATCGCCGACAGCATCGCGGCATTGAAGCGGCGTGCGGCATCCGTCTCGGCGTCGACTACGATGGCATACACGCGCCGTCGCCAGCCGTGATCGGGTCTGCCAAAGTCGCGTTTAAGCGGGCGAACGACGTTCATGTCGGGATCCGTCAGGACTGTTGTCTCCGGCCACGGTCTGGCTGAACCCGGCAGCCACGTTCGACGGCTAGCGCTAGTTTCGTGCGGCAACGGCCCGCGTGTGGCGCGCGATCATCAATTCCTCGTTGGTCGGAATGACCCATGCGCTCGCCGCGCTGGAGGGGCGACTGATGCGCGGGCCGCCGCTTGCGTTGGCGGCATCGTCGAGTTCGAATCCGAGCCACGCCGAGCGCTGCATCACACGCTCACGGATCGGTAAGGCATGCTCACCAATCCCTCCGGTGAAGACGAGCGCATCAATTCCGCCCATTGCGGCCGCGAGCGATCCGAGTTCTCGCGCGATGCGGTACGTGTAGAGCTCGACGGCGAAGTCCGCGTGAGGATCAGCGCTTGCCAGCAGTTCGCGCATGTCGCTCGACACGCCGGAGACCCCCAGCAAACCCGAGCGCCGATAGATGAGATCCTCGATTGACCGCGCATCCATCTTCAGCGCGTCGATCAGATACAGCAGGATGCCAGGATCGAGATTGCCGCAGCGTGTGCCCATCGGCAGCCCGTCGACGGCGGTGAATCCCATCGTGCTCGCTACGCTCTGAGCGTCGACCATCGCGCACATGCTCGCGCCATTGCCCAGGTGCGCCACCACCGTCCGACCTGACGCAGCACGTGCGTCGAACTGCGGCAACACGCTTGCAATGTACTCGTACGAAAGGCCGTGAAACCCGTAGCGCCGGACGCCGCGCGATGTGATATCGGCCGGCAGCGCATACGCCTGGGCCACTTCAGGCTGTCTGCGGTGGAAAGCCGTGTCGAAGCAGGCTACCTGCACGACGTCGGGGCGCCGTCGCGCGACGATCTCGATCGCCTTCAGGTTATGGGGCTGATGCAGCGGCGCAAGCGGTATCAAGTTCTCGAGCTGTTTGATTACCGTTGGCGTGACGAGCACGGGAGCGTCGAACTCCTGACCGCCATGCACGACACGATGCCCCACAGCCACAAGTTTGTGCCCTCCGCGATGCTCGATGAGGAACTCGCCTATCGCGGCTATCGCGCCTTCATGCCCGACCTCTTGACCATCGCTCCATTCCTTTTTTGTGATGTGCCCCGTGTCGTCGGTCGCCGTCAGGCGCGGTGTCGTATTGAGCCCTTCGACCTGCCCATGCAGCAACGCACGCCCGGACTCGCCGCTTGCATCGAACGCGCAGAACTTGACGCTAGACGAGCCAGCGTTCAGAACAAGGACGACATCCGCCATGGCCTCACCCCATTATCTTGGCGTTCTCACGTCGCGCGCGCGCGACGAGCACGGCAACCGCGCACGACGCGAGGCGGCTCAGGACCGAATCTGCGCGGCTGGTAAGAATGATTGGAACGCGCGCGCCGAGAACGATGCCGGCAGCGTCCGCCCCTGCTAGAAACGACAGGCTCTTGGCCAGCATATTGCCTGCTTCGAGGTCCGGCACCACCAGCACGTTGGCGCGCCCCGCCACTGGCGAGTCAATCTGCTTGACGGTCGCGGCCTGGATATCGATTGCATTGTCGAGCGCAAGCGGCCCGTCCACCAGCGCGCCCGTGATCTGGCGCCGGTCCACCATCTTGCAGATGGCTGCGGCTTCGATCGTCGACGGCACCTTCGGATTGATCGTCTCCATTGCCGAGAGTATCGCTACCCGGACTTCGTCGACCATCAACGCGTGCGCGAGATCGATGGCGTTTTGCACGATATGAACCTTGTCCTCGAGCGTGGGCGCGATATTGATCGCCGCGTCCGTAATGATCAGCGCCTGTTCGTGGCCGGGCACGTCCATCACGAAGCAGTGGCTGATTCGCCGCGCGGTACGCATCCCCGCTTCGCGCTTCACGACGGCCGCCATCAACTCGTCGGTGTGGAGGCTACCCTTCATGAGCGCCTCTGCGCGGCCCTCGCGCACGAGCCCTACTGCAGCCTCCGCCGCCGCTTCACTGAACGGCGCCTCGACCACCTCGAAGCCGTCGATCACAATGCCGTGCTCTGCTGCCACCGCCTCGATACGCGCGCGGGGACCCACGAGAATCGGCGCAATGAGGCCCATCCCTGCCGCCTCGATCGCACCGCCAAGCGAACTGGCATCGCACGGATGCGCGACGGCAACCGGCAGCGGCGGCAATGCCTTGCAGTACTCCAACAATCGTTCGTACCTGGCGTGTGCTTCCATAGCTGGCTCCTGCGAAACTGGATCGTGTCAATCAACCTTCTGTTGCGAGCGTTTATGTTTCAGGGCGTACCCGTCGCGACGTGCGGTCACCCTCCAAAAAACGCTGGCACGACGTTGACCACAAGTATCTTGATGATCGTCATGCCAGGAAAGATCATTGCGTAGCCAATATCGGGCGCGTCCGTTGGCGCGAGCTTGTTTGCGTAGGCGAGAATCGCGGGATTGCCACATGCGCCGGCGACAATCCCCGCAACCTCGTCGTACGGCATCTTGAAGACGAACAGACCGAGGATAAGAATCGGCACAACGAGTGTCAGCAGCACGATCGCACCGAGGCCCAGCATCGTCAGCCCCGTTTGCGACACCGTCGCGGCGAACTTCGGTCCTGAAGTCATGCCAACCTGCGCAAGAAACAACGTGAGACCAAGGTTGCGCAACACGATGTTGGCGGACAAGGGAATTGTCCAGTTAAGCGGCCCGGTCCTCCGGTAATTGCCGAGCACGAGCGCTGCGATCAGTACACCTGAAAGCCCGAGGGAGACCTTGCCCATGCCGGGAAGCGGAATGACGATAGCGCCCAGCAAAAAGCCGATCGCCATACCCAGTCCAATTGAGATATAGCTGAATTCGGCGGTCGCCTTGATCGAGTCGCCGAAGAACTGGCGCACCGGTTTGAAGTCGTCGCGATGGGCGAGCAGCCCGACCCGATCGCCCGACTCGAGCACGAGGTCGGGACCTGGCAGCAGATCGGCATCGCCGCGGCGGACGTGAGCCACGATCGACGCCCGCGTAGTGGGTATTGTGATTTCGCCCAGCGCGTGGCCAACAACTGTCGCGCGAGACGCAAAAACACGGATGTAGTCGAGATCCCGCCGGTCCTTGGCAAAACGTCCCGGATCGGGCTCGCCGACCGCAAGCCCCGCCTGATCGAGCATCTCCTTGTTCGGCCCAACCATGAGCAGTACGTCGTCTTCCGCGAGCACCGCTTCGGGTGACACCGGTTCGTTATGATGTGCCCGTCTGAGTGCGACGATCCGCACGCTCGCCGGAAGTGTGGCGGAGAGTTCGCTGACTGTCTTTCCGGCAAACTCCGAGTCGTGCAACGTAATCTCGCGCACCTCCATCCTGCCACCGGCGTTGGACTGGATCTTCGGTTTCAGCGCCATGAACACGATGTACAGGCACAAGATGGGACCAGCCACACCAAACGGATAAGCCACCGAATAGCCAACCGCGGGATCGTCGCTGGAAAGTCTAGCAATGGCCGCCTGCAGGGTCGGCGTGCTCGTGCCCGAACCGGCGAACAGGCCCAGAGCGTGGCCGATGCTGAGTTCGTGCGTCCTCATGAAAAGCAGGCTCACCGCGCCCGAAAGCAACACGCCAATCAAGGCCATGAGGTTAGCCTTTCGGCCGTTCGAACTCTTGAGGCCGAGAAAGAACTGCTTGCCGTATTGCACACCCACTGCGTAGAGAAAAAGCGCGAGACCCAACGTGCCGACCATCGGTGCAGGCGCGGATTTGGGCGCGAACCATCCCACGGCGAGCGCGACGAACAGCACCGCGCCCACGCCGAGCGAAAAACCCTTGATGTTGATTTCCCCGATCAAATAGCCGATCGCGATAGTAAGGAACAGCGCCATGAGCGGCTGCTGTTCAAGCAGAGATTTGATGACATCCATATGGTCTCCCCTGCGCAGTTAAAACACCGTCAAACCACGACTTCGGAACTGCTCTCGCACACGCTCCGATAGCTCAGCGTCGGGTGGCTCGACGTTCTCCAACTGGTAGGGAAGTCCCAGTTTGTGCCACTTGTCCCGGCCCATTTGATGAAAGCGCAGGATCTCGACCCGCTCGACGGTTTTCAGGCCGCCCACGAAATCCGCCAGTTTCTCCACGTTCCCATAGTCATCAGACAGGCCCGGCACCAGCACGAAGCGGATCCACATCGGCCTGCCGAGTTCCGAGAGGCGCCGGGCGTAGTCCAGAGTCGGCTGCAACGCGTTATGCGTGATCGTCTTGTAGATTTCAGGGTCGCCCGACTTGATGTCGAGCAGATTCAGGTCGATGTAACCCAGATCCTCGTCGGTCATCATCTCGCCCAGGCGTCCCGATGTGTCGATGCAGGTGTGAAGTCCGAGTTGCTTGCAGCCCCGGAAGATCTCCATCGTGAACTCGCGCTGCACCATGGGCTCGCCACCTGAGAGGGTCACTCCGCCACGGCTGATCTTGAGTACCTGAGCGTATTTTGCAATCTCGCGCAGCGCGCGGGCCACCGTTACCGGGTGGCCGTTGTGCTTGTGCCAGGTGTCCGGGTTGTGGCAGTACTGGCAACGAAGGAGGCAACCGGTCAGGAATGCGACAAAGCGTATCCCCGGCCCGTCGACCGTACTGCCAACCTCCCACGAGTGAACGTAGCCAACGACGTCTTCGTTCTCAGCAATCTTTCCGAGATCATCGGCATAGACCGCGTAGTAGTCGGATACCTTGTTCTCCGCTGCGCCTTCATGCGTGACGCGATACTCGTAGCGGCTACCACTGAGCGATTGACTCATGGCGACATCCCTCAGAGTGCACCGTGGAATGTCCGGTTGATGACATCGAGTTGCTGCTCCTTCGTGAGCTTGATGAAGTTGACGGCGTACCCGGAAACGCGAATCGTCAATTGCGGATACTTCTCGGGATGCTCCATCGCGTCCTGCAGCGTCTCGCGGTTAAGAACGTTGATGTTGACGTGGAAGCCACCGCTTGAGAAATAGGCATCCAGTGCACCAACGCCGCGTGTGATGCGTTCCTCCTCCGTGCCGAGCGCCGATGGCACGACAGAAAGCGTAAGCGAAATGCCGTCCTCCGCGTCGTCGTAGGGAATCTTGGCCACGGACATCAGGGCGGCCAGTGCGCCGTGCGTGTCACGGCCGTTCGACGGGTTCGCACCAGGAGCGAAGGGCTCCCCTTTCTTGCGCCCATCCGGCGTGCTTCCGGTGCCTTTTCCGTACACGACATTCGACGTGATGGTCAGAACAGATTGCGTATGCACCGAGTTGCGGTAGCTTGGATACAGGCGGATCTTGGACATCATCATCGAGACCAGCATCTTCGCGATCTCGTCGACCCGATCGTCGTTATTGCCGAAGCACGGGAATTCACCTTCCACGTTGAAATCGACGATGATTCCGCGCTCATCCCTCACGGGTTTCACTTTTGCGTACTTGATTGCGGAAAGACTGTCGGCTGCATGCGACAGCCCGGCAATTCCGCACGCGAGTGTGCGCAGGATATCCCGGTCGTGCAACGCCATCTCGATCGATTCGTAGCAGTACTTGTCGTGCATGTAATGAATGACGTTGAGCGCATTCACATACACCTTGGCCAGCCAATCCATCATGGGATCGAGGCGGCTCATCACGTCGTCGAATTCGAGCACATCGGCAGTAACCGGTGCGAGCTTCGGCCCGACCTGCTCGCCAGTGAGCTCATCGCGGCCTCCGTTCAACGCATAGAGCAGCGTCTTGGGCAGATTCACCCGCGCGCCGAAGAACTGCATCTGCTTGCCGATCCGCATTGCCGACACGCAACATGCAATCGCGCAGTCGTCTCCCCATTTCGGGCGCATCAGATCGTCGGACTCGTACTGAATCGAACTCGTATCGACCGACGTTTTCACCGCGAAACGCTTGAATCCTTCCGGCAGCCGTGGCGACCAGAATACGGTGATATTCGGTTCGGGCGCGGGCCCAAGGTTGTACAGCGTATTCAGGACGCGGAAGGCGGTCTTCGTCACAAGCGTTCGGCCATCCTCCCCCATCCCCCCTTCGACTTCCGTGACCCAGACAGGGTCGCCGGAGAAGAGCTGGTTGTACTCCGGCGCACGCAGAAAGCGCACGATGCGCCATTTGATCACGAGATCGTCAATGATCTCCTGTGCCTGCGATTCGTCGAGCGTCCCCTCGCGCAGATCGCGTTCGAAGTAGATATCCCAAAACGTAGAAAGACGACCCGCCGACATGGCGGCGCCGTTTTGCTGCTTGACCGCAGCGAGGTAGGCGAAATAGGTCCACTGCACCGCCTCGCGAGCATTGGCTGCCGGGGTGGAAATGTCATAACCATAGTTCTTCGCCATCTCCTTCAGCTCTTTGAGCGACCGGATCTGTTCAGCCAACTCCTCGCGCAGGCGAATGACGTCTTCGCTGGAATGGCGTTCGTCGAGTTCCTGCCGTTCCCGGTGCTTGTCGGCGATCAGGAAATCGACGCCGTAGAGCGCCACCCGGCGGTAATCGCCCACGATCCGCCCTCTGCCGTATGCGTCGGGCAAGCCGGTGACGACATGCGACGCACGGGCGCGACGGATCTCAGGGGTATAGGCATCGAAGACACCGTCGTTATGCGTCTTGCGATACTTCGTGAAGATGTCGACCAGCTTCGGATCGGGCTCGTAACCGTACGACTTGAGACTGGCTTCGACGACCCGCCATCCGCCAAACGGCATGATTGCGCGCTTGAGAGGCGCGTCCGTCTGCAGGCCGACGATTAGTTCGTTTTCCTTGTCGATATAACCGGGGCCGTGCGCGAGAATGCCGGACGGCTCCTGGGACACGTCGAGAATCCCTTTTTCTCGCTCCTGTGCAAGCATCGGTGCGAGTTTCTCCCACATGCCCTTCGTGCGTTCAGTCGGGCCCTGCAGGAATGTGGCGTCCCCCTCGAAGGGCGTGTAGTTGCGCTGAATGAATTCGCGCACATTCACGCGGGATTGCCAGGCGCCCGGTGTGAAGCCGCGCCACGCGCCCTCAGTGTGCATTTGAGCTAAATCGAAGCCGAAGGTGGTATCCATGTGCCGCTCCCGACTGTGGTGCCCAGCGTACACAAGTGCAGTGGCGCGAGGCGATATGCGAAGCCCCGGCCTTTCCCCAGCTAGGTAGAGTCCGGCCGGCACCAGTTTGTCAACGCCCGAGCCAGATGTTCCTCACCCCGGTCGAGGTTGCCCTGCTGCGTGCCGACAAAGCGCAGCACGATTGCAGTGGCAGCACTGCGACATCGTTATAAGCACCGGCACGGCGCTTCGATCGGGTGATGGGATCAATGGAAGCTCGACAGCGAACTACTCGTTGCTCTCTTGACTACTCGCGTGCCCAGGTATGCTCGCAAGAGCACCATCGGGTAAGCGCGTTACGAGGCGCCTCGCTAGCGATACGGCGCTTCTTTTGACTCCCGGTGAAATGAAGCACATGCCGCAGATCCGGTTTTCAGGCAAAGCCCCCGCGTGCGAGCATGATCGAAATACAGCATATACATAGGACCCCGGACCCGGAATAGGACTTTGGTCCAACTGCGGCTGACGAATAGAACGATGGGACGCGCTTGCCATGCAAACGTCACGACAATGCGTGCCGCGAGCCAGCCACACAGGACGCAGCCGGCGCTCTTCGTAGATAACTGGCGAATAGTGGTGACGTTGCTTCAAACGTATGCGGTTCAGAGCGACGCCGTGGACGTTTCCTTACACCGTCGAGAAAGATCATCGACGCCGCTTGCGCCGTGGCTCCGGGGCTTCTTACCCGGGTTGAGGCTGCTGACAGTCCGTCTGGAACCAATGCTCGACCAGGCGCTGCGCCGCGTGTAGATCATCTGGGTAGTTTGGGTCGTCGTTCCATGGTGACGGGTCGTAGCCCGCCTTCCTCAGGGCGGAAAGCTCGCTTTGGCGCTGCTCCTTCGTCGGAGACGGGTTGCTTCGAAGCGCGGCCAGGTCACGGCACTCAGCAGGGCTCAGATGTGGCCCGCTTTGTGGCACACCCGCAGCAACACATCCAGTCAGCAGGAGCGCTAACGCAGCAAGCGTCAGGCAGTTTCTCTGGAGGTTTTCCATAGCGCATCTCCACGCTTTCGATTGGCGCAACGCAAGCGGTGCGATGCCGCCCGTCGCGCGGTACTTCACGTCGCCAATCCCACCTGTGAAAACTGCTGCAAGCCCAACTGTACGCACCTGCATTTTCTCATCACTTTAGTTCATGCAACGCTGCATCTCCAGGCTGTCCACGTCGGGCCGGGCGGCCAGCACAAGCCTCGGACTTCGGGAGAGCCTCGATGAACACCGGGAATGGCGAACGCACGCGACGCTTGTGCGCCATAAACGATGAATCGACAACCATTTCGTCGCGCGCGCCCGAGATGCTCGATCAGGATATCGAAGCGATCCGCGGCAGACTCGGCACAAAGACGTCGGCAAATCCGATCTGCGGATCCCGGGCGCGACGTCATCCGGCCACGCGCGCGGTACGGATGAACAGCGCCCGAAACTTGTTCCAGAAATCGCCGCCGAGCACGAAGAAACTTGCGACCAGCATCAGGTCGCCGAGCAACTGTGCTTCCCACATCTTTGGCCGCAGCCCGGGCCATATCGCATCGATGTAAGGCTCGAGCATGGCCGAGGCCAAGGGCAGGCAGAACATCACAAGGCCGATGGCGTGACGTACCGGCCCAACCGTATCGACCGGGGAGAACCGTTTGAGTCGACGCAACAGGAGAGCCTTTAGCCGCTCGAATCCCGGCTTGCCCATCACCGCGACACAGGCGAGGAGCATGATCTTGTTGGCGACCACAATGCCGCCCGTCAACGTCGTGATGGCGGTGGCGGGGGCGCCCACCACGGCTGCGAGGGGAACGAGCGCCCACGCCGCGTACGCCAGCACGAAGACGCAGATTCCGGCGCGGAAGCGCCAGGTGCCTGGAGGCAGGGCTTTGGCTTGGGTGTCTGGAAGCGTCATGCTTGCCATCCTTGGGTAAGGAGTCCGATCTCAGACAACCGGGAAGTGTTTCCCGAGGTCATCGTCCAGCGGCAACGGTTGAGGACGTTCGCGGGCTCTTGCTCAGACGCGCCGGAGGGCGGCGCGCGATCCTGGTCCGCGCGGGCCGCAAGCCCGATCTCGCGGCGATGGCCATTGGGGTCACCGCCACGCACTGCCGACCTGGATGTAAAACGCATTCTGGTCCTTGCTATGGGCGACATCGATCCCAATGGACACCCCCAGCTTGCGGGCGATGAGGTAACGAAAGCCGGCGCCAACACTGGTGACGTTCTGTGCCTGTGAAAAGCTTGCCAGTCGTCCGTACGCCTTGCCAAGGCCTGTGAAGCCCAGCAGCGACCACCGTGGCGTCACGTCCCAACGCAACTCCGCTTCAGTCGAGATGGCATTGCGGTCCTGGTATCGTCCCTTCTGAACGCCTCGCAGATCGACATACGGTTGCGCATAGAACGGAATGTCCCCTGTCGAGAACCGGGTGTCGACACGCAGGCCGAGAATCAGCGCACGCATGAGCGGAATCCATTTGAAGCCGCGGGCTGCGTAGACGTCGTAGTTCTGGGTCCCGCCGAAGCCGGTTCGGGCAAACTGCGTCTCAAACTCCGCGAAGCTGCCGGAGGCGGGATAGAAGATGTTGTCGCGCGAGTCGTAGTCCAGGATGAGACTCCCCGCCCCGATGCGCTGGTTCCTCTCGAAGTTGGTGATGCTGGCCGGTACGCTGCCGCCTCCGAAGCTGGACGTCGAGTCGAAGAAGACATACCGCACGCCTCCATACCAGCGGCTGTTCCCGAGCCGCACCAGAAACTGCTGAAGCAGCGCATTACCCGTGAGGGTATAGGCCCGAGCCTGACTGGTAAGGCCGAAATAGTCTAGGTGAGCGTCGACCTTTGCAACCGCGCCGAGGTAACGGTAGCGGTCGTTGTCCCATGTGTGAAAGTGGGCGGCAGCTGCAGCCCACGTACCGTTCTGCGTGTACATGCCACCGATCGCCGTCACGTTCGGCGGATTCCGGCTGGGCTGATCCCCCGTCGAATTCGCCGCCGCCTCCGCGATCGGCCCCGAGAAAAAGAGCAGCCCAAGGCCAGCGCCATAGCCCACGGCCGGCTCGGTGATCACGATGGGCACAGGCAGTGCCCCTTTGTGCTTAAGCAGAAAATCGCTCAGGTCGAGTTGCCCGTCGGTCGGGTCGATGAAACTGAGCGGCTCTTTCTCGTCGGCATGCACGCCAACGCAGGCCAATGCGCTTAGCGCAACAATCGCGGAACTCACATACGCGAACGCCGGACGACCGTGCATCGTCTTTGCCCTCGTGCAATGGCGTGGCGCCACGCCAGAGGCAGCGCACGACCGGCAATACATTAAGGACCGTCCACGACATATTACTGTCCTCGCCCGAAGTGCGCGGTTACCATGAGCCGGCGACGCAACTGCGCGTCGCCAGCCCAGAGTAGAGACGTTCGCAAACCGGCAATACAACCAAGCGACAGCCGATGGACACGGATATGGCGTTGTAAACAGAGTGCGGGGCGCTATTCTTTACTGGGAGTTCTGTTTCGCAGGCATCTGACGCGTGCCGCCCGCACGCTTGCCAAGCCCGTTCGTTCCCAAACATTCCACGACTGGGGCACGGAATGATCAAGCGCATCACGCTGATTTCGGCTTCGATTGCTCTTGGGTGTCTCGCGACCATCGGGCCGGTGCTCACCAGCCTCTATATCGCGAACAAAGACGTTGAAAGTCGGGACCGGGCGGACATTCAGGAGTTCGCCGACAAGGCCATCTTGCGCGCGGACCTCGTCACGTACCAGGCCTTCGCCGCTCTCTCCGATCTCGACCGGCAACCGGGTACGCCCTGCTCGCCGTCGAACCTCGAACAGGCCGCGCGGGTCATTTACAACTACCGGTACGTCCAGGATGCCGGGGCCTACGCGGAAGGCAAGTACCTCTGCTCGCCGCTGCTCGGTGACGTACGCTCCAAAGACCTCACGCTACCGCCGCCCGACTATCGCAGCAATGACGGGTTTCTCGTATGGTTCCGGCAGCAAAGTCCGCTCAGCGACGTGCGCAAGGACCTCCAGATCGGCCGCGACGGCAACTATGTTTCGATGGATCCCGGGGCCTACGTTGACCTGATCGATCCGGCCAGACGTCCCATTGCAGCGATCCAGACCACGACGGGAACCGTCTTTGCCGTATCCGCGGGCGCGGACCCGAACGACATGCTCAACGCCTGGAAGCACAATGGCAACGTCAAGAGTGACGAGTGGAATTACGCGGTCGCCGTCTCTTCGACAAGGCCGCTCGCCGTGGTCGTGAAGTCACCACGCAGCAGCGTTGTGGGTGACTGGCCGAAGCTCCTCGCGGCGTGGCTTTCGATCGGCGTCATCGCGGGGACGCTGCTCGGCTGGCTGGCATACAGGCGTGTCACGCGGCAGCTATCGTTTACCTCGACACTCGAATGGGCCATTACGCGTCACAAGCTCGATGTCGTCTTTCAGCCCATCGTTCGTCTCGCGGATAACGAATGTGCCGGCGTGGAGGCGCTGGTGCGGTGGAATCTGCACGGACGCAATATCTCGCCCGAAGTGTTCGTACGGGTTGCCGAGGAAAACCATCTCATCCAGCCCTTGACGGATCTCGTGCTCGCGAAGACCATCGCGCAGCTCGGCCAGCTGCTGAACGCAAACCCTTCGTTCTATGTCTCGATCAACGTCAGCAGCGAGGATCTGTGCACCCTCCGCTTCCTGAACCTGCTCACGAAGTCGCTCACGGGAACTGGCATCGCGCCCGGGCAGATGAGAATTGAGGCAACGGAGCGCAGTTTCATGAACGCCGATTCGACGCGTAGCGTGATTGCGGCATTCCGGGCAGCCGGCCATCCGATCTATATCGACGACTTTGGGACCGGCTACTCGAGCCTTTCCTATCTGCAAAGCTTTGAGATCGATGTGCTTAAGATCGACAAGTCGTTTGTCGACACGATTGCGCAGGACACGGCGTCGAGTGTCGTCGCGCCTCACATCATCGCAATGGCGCACGAACTGGGCCTGGAAATCGTCGCGGAGGGCGTCGAGTCGGAGTTTCAGGCGAAGTGGCTGCTCAAGAAAGGCGTGCACTATGCACAAGGCTGGTATTACGCGAAGGCGATGTCTGCGGGCGACCTTGCTAAATGGCTTGGCAAGAACCGCGCATCGCGCAGTGCGAACCGCATTGCCGGCAATATCGCCACCGATAGCGTTGATAGCTGACCAACAGCCAATGTCGCCCGTCGACCCGCTGCCCGAAGCAAAGCAGCGCTCACAAGAAAAGTGCCGTTGATCGGTTGAGTTGAGCGCACGCCATGCCAGGGCTTCATGCATCCGCCGAGGCAGTTACAGCGGCATTGCAGTCCTCGCCGCCGTCCTGCGCTCCCCCTGTCCCGTCGTCACGCACGGCCATCTCGACGCGGTTGCGTCCCGACTGTTTGGCCCGGTACAACGCGGCGTCGGCTCGCTTCACGGCTTCGTGCAGGCCGGCTTCCCCGGGAAGGTACATGGCCCCACCGATGCTCAGGGTGATATGCACGACCTGTCCGTCTTCGAGCACAACTGGCGTACTCTGGACCGCCACGCGAATGCGCTCCGCCACGCTACGCGCCTGTTGCGCGTCAGCGCCGGGAAGGATCGCGGCAAACTCCTCGCCACCCACGCGCGCCGGCAGGTCTTGATCGCGCAACGACGCCTTGAACAGCCGCGCGACGACCGCAAGTACCTGGTCGCCTGCGGCGTGCCCCCACGTGTCGTTGACGCGCTTGAAATGGTCGAGGTCCAGACCGAGTACGGCAACCTGCGATTGATGGCGCTGCGCCAACGCCACGGCCTGCGAGGCCACGTGCTCGAAGTGCCGGCGGTTCGCCAGCCCCGTCAATGGATCGAAGTCTGCCTCCGAGCGCAACTGGCTGATCTGCCGGTACTGCGCGTCGACGTCGACCAGAGTGACCAGCAAAAGGTCACCGGTGTCGACTGCCGACTCACCCAGACGGGTGCACCGCACGAGCATGTGCACCGCACCGCTTCGTGCGAGCATCGCGAACGGTTCGGTCCGCTCCCCGTCCCGCACGGCCGCCCAGTCGGCGGGACTCGCAAAGAGTTGCTCGATGGGTTCCCCGGTGCCGGCCAGTGCGCCAAACACGGCTTTCAGTGCCTCGTTGCCCAGCCTGATCTTCCCTGTGCGGTTATCGACCAGAGCCATGGCACTCGGCGTGTGCTCAACGAGGGTCGATACCACGCGGGCGGACTCCGCAATCTTCACGTTCAGGCTCTTTTCGCGGCGCAGCAACACCAGACCCGCCACGAGCAGCGCGCTTTGGATCAGCGTGGCCGTCGTATCGAAAGACACATCCCTCCACCACGACGCGCGGTAGACGCTGGTTGCGACACTCAGATCGAGTCTCCACGGCTCTCCTGTGCGAGTCAGGTTGATGGTGCGCGATGTTCCCAGGCGGTCAATCCCGTCCACGGGCGAGCGTAGATACCAGGAACCTGGCGTAGGTCCCTCGCGCTCGAAGCGTTTCAGACTGTATGCCTGACCGAACGTCAGCGTCGACAGGGACGGATAGCGAGCGACAACCTGATCGTCGGCATTACGCAGCAGAGCGACCGTGCCCATTGGCAGCGTCGCCCCCTGCAGAATGTTCTGGCGTTGCGGGACAGCGATCACGATGCAGGCGTCCACTCTCCCGGCCTTGTCGAGGTGAGGCTGTGCCAGCATGATGCCGTAATCCTGCCCGAAGGGAGCCAGCCAGGTTTGCCCCCTGGATAAGCTTGCGCACCCCTGTTGCCGGATCCCGGCTAGCCAGGGGACATAGATGCCGCCGAGCGGCTCTGAAGCTGCACGCAGGTGCCCTGCCGGATCGAGCACCGCGATAGCCATGCTGCCCAGCAGGGGCTGATGACGCGCAGCGATGCTCTGGAGTGTTTCTTCATTGGCGCGGCCGCTGTCCAGCGCATTGCTGACAGCAAGGCTGATAACGTCCATTGTCTTGAAGCGATCCTCGATGCGTCCCGCCAGGACCGAAATGGCGCCGTTGAGTCGCTGCGCGTTCTCTTTATTAATGGCGTTGAACGACGACCAGTCCTCTGCGGCGATGATCAGTGTGTTGAGGACAACCAGCAGCACCAGAATGGGCTGGACGATACCAAACCAGGAGCGGGAAGACTTCGACTGATGCGGTCTGACCTTCGGGGGGCTGCGACGGAAGAATGTTCTCATGGCCATTTGACCTGATGCTGCGTGACCCGAAAGCTGATGCAATACGGATTTGCTCTGAAGATTTGACGACGATGCACCAGGATTTGCGTGTTTAGTGCGACCCCGGCGCGCAATTCGTACTTTCTTCCTATTAAGTTGACATATCAACTATACGTCTCGATGTAAGCTGGCTGTATGCGTCAGGGCGTCGCCAGCCCCCGCTTAATTCGCAAATGTGGTCATCGAAATCGACAGAAACCATGACCGGAGCAGTCGTCCGGCCCGATCGAAACTGCACGAGTTAAGCAGACACTCGCGACAACCTGGCGCACACGAAAACCTTATGTGCATCGACATATAGTTGCCATATCCACTTTAACGTATGTAATCGGAACGGCCGACGGCGTCCTGGATGCTATGTAAGACGGAAGGTCGGTGGGGGCGGATCGATATCGATGCCCCACCCGCGCAGCGGCGGAATAGGTAGACGCGTAACACTGACCCGGTAAGGATATCGAGTCGTCTTTGCTCGGGTATGCACTCGTACAGCGCTGAGCTACCCGCGTGCGCACAAACCGCGCCGCGGGTTGCAAGTCTGCGTCACTTGTTGTGGTTCGTCGGTGCGTCGTGAATTGCGTCGAGCGGCTTATGCTGCTCGTCGCCAAGTCCAGGAAAGAACGCATTCCACACTGCGCGTACGCCTACGGCTGCCGTCGCTGCCGCATCGATCGTCTCGACATCGGCAGACTTTGCCGGATCTGAACTCAGGCCGCGCCAGTGCGTGAAGACGAGTGGCGGCTTTTCGGTCCATTCGCCAGCGGAAAAATTCGCAAATGCCGTATCCCCGCTCACAAGCTGGACTTCATACCATCCGTCCCGAACCGGCGCGTACCGATCCAACGGAAACCATCTGGTCGATTGAATTTGCATGAGTTTCTCTCCAATCCCAAAGATCGTCGCAACCCAATCCGCATTCCTCGTGCCCGAGCTTTGGGCCCTTCGTTGCTCGCAAAGTGACTTCCGGGCGGAACGTCCGCCCGCCGCCAATGGCGTTTCGTGGCGTGGCACGCCTCAGACCGTTAGTCGCAATTCTTATCAACATGGTGCGTGGCACGCTCAGTCAAGCGAAGCCCCCATCATTGGCACACAACGACCAGAATCCAACGAGACCGGCCGATACGATGGGTTCGCGTCAGTGTCTTGCCACAATCCAAACTCCGAAGGCGCCTGCGGGCATTGCCGTTCAGCGTCCCCGCGCAGCGTTCGGCTCACTCGATGGAGCTGTCATGCAACCCCGTCTGGACTTCTATCAGGCCAATCCACAAGCCATCAAGGCGCTGCTCGCGCTGGAAGAGCGTATTGGAAAGAGTGCGCTCGAAAAGCCGCTGATCGAGCTCGTGCGCCTGCGTGCCTCGCAGATCAACGGCTGTGCCTATTGCGTCGACATGCATACGAGCGACGCGCGCAAGCACGGCGAAACCGACCGCCGGCTGGCAACGCTGGTGACATGGAGAGAGGTGCCGTTTTTCACGCCGCGCGAGCGCGCGGCGCTGGAATGGGTCGAGGCGGTCACGCTCGTTGCGCAGAGCCACGTGCCGGATGCCGCATGGGAATGCGTCAAGCCACATTTCAACGACGCCGAACTGGTCGATCTCACCTTGCTACTTTGCGCAATCAATAGCTGGAACCGCTTTGCTATTGCATTCCGCAAAACGCCAACCTGAGGAGCCGCGATGAAAATTGATCAGTACGCAGTCCTGCATTGCGTACTCGCCGCCGCTGCGTTGTACCTCGCGAGCATGCAGGTCGCCAGGGCGCAGGCGTCTGGTGAGGAAGCCATCAAACCGGTGATGCAACAAGCGATTCCGGAATTAGCCGGCAAAAACGTCGACATCGCCACCGTGACATTCGCCCCGGGTCAGGCTTCCGCACCACACATGCATCCGGGTTCCATTTTCGCGTACGTGACTGTCGGGCACGTCGTGTCGCAACTCGAAGGCTCGCCCGCGAGGACGTATGGTCCCGGCGAAGCCTGGTACGAGCCGCCTGGCGCACACCATCTCGTCTCGAGGAACGCGAGCGAAACAGAGCCCGCGCAGATCGTCGTGTTCGCGCTCGCAGGCCCCCACGACCCGATCAAGACGCCGATTCCACGTTAGCGCGATAGGTGGATGAATCGTTGAGTTCGCAAAGTCACGACGACCTCATCCCGTGGCGAGTTCGTCTGCCAGAAACTGGATGAGTGCTGTCACGCGCCGGGCTGGCGACTCGGCCGGATAGACAGCATACAAATCGACGTGCTCCGCAACGTACTCCTCCAGCGCCGTCTCCAGCGTATTCGAAGCCAGTTCCGTTCGAATGTCCCAGCGGTTCTTGATGATGACGCCAACACCCTCCAACGCCCACTCGCGGAGCACGCCACCGTCGCTGGCCTGGCGATCACCTGAAACTTTGACGTTGTGCGGCTTGCCTGCCATGCGAAACGGCCATATCGCGAGCGGCGCACCCGGCCGCGCAAGAATCAGGCAGTTGTGGCTCGTCAGGTCGTCGGGATCGGCGGGCTTGCCATGCGTGCGCCAATAGTGCGGCGAGGCACACACGAGCCGCTCGCCGCGCACCAGGAGCCGCGCGTGCAAACCGGAGTCCACGAGCGGACCATTCCTCAGAGCCAGATCGATATGCTCATCAATCAGATCGACCGTGCTATCGCTCAGCAGCAGGCTCATATGAACGCCGGGATGAAGCGCCTGAAACCGGTCCAGCAGCGATCGCAGTTGAGCGCGCCCGAAATCGTTCGTTGCCGTCACCCGTATTGGCCCGCTCAACGGACCATCCTCTCTCGACCCCGTAACCGCCGCGTCCCAATCTGCAACGATACGACGAGCGTTTTCCAGCAACAGCAAGCCTTCGTGCGTGAATACAAGGCGGCGGGTAGAACGCGTGATCAGCGTCGTGCCCAGCTCGTCTTCGAGTTGCCTGACTGCAAGCGTCACGGACGACGGTGCGATTGCGCGCTGTCGTGCCACAGCGGAAAAACTGCCCATCTCGGCCACTTCGATCAGCGTGCGCAGCGCGTCGATCCTGTCCATCTTTTGAAGAACTCGTAAAGTGATTTGGAATCCGGATGGCTAATCAAGGGTTCGGCACATCAGTATAGTCGGCGACGTAAATTCGGAAACCCACAGAGGATTGAAGATGAAAACGTTAGTGATCGTCGCACATCCCGACATCGAAAACTCGCGCCAGTGGAAACCGTTCGAGCGCGCGAGGTGCAACAGAACATCGTTTGAACTAACCAGGACATCATCATGAGCGAAGCAATAACACGGCAACCCGACGAATTGGCGATTCCTTATCAGCATCCGCAGCCCGCCGACATGTCGGCAGACCTCGTTCACGCTGGCGTGCTCGACCAGTGGCTGCAAGACGACAAGCTGTGGGTGCCCACGACGAAGACCGTGTCGTTCAAGCCGCTGCTCCTCAATGCGAGCCAGGGCTACTACGTCAATCTACTGCGCGTGCGCCAGTCCGGTGTGCTCTCGCGCCATCGTCACACCGGTCCGGTGCATGCCATGGTCTTGCGCGGTCGTTGGTATTACCTCGAACACGACTGGGTCGCTGAACAAGGCTCGTATGCTCACGAACCGGCAGGCGAAACGCATACGCTGTTCGTGCCCGAAGGCGTCGACGAGATGATCACGTGGTTTCACGTGACGGGTGGCTACACCTACGTCGATCCTCAAGGCAACGCAACAGGCTACGAGGACGTATTCACAAAGATCGAAGCAGCCCGCAAGCACTACGAAACGATTGGGCTCGGCGCCGACTACGTAAAACGCTTTATCCGTTGAGACATGCCGGCGCCGCTATGGCGCCATCGAGAGGTCCTCATCATGCAACGAAAGACTGTAGAAGTGGACGGCGTCGCCACCAGTTATCTGTGTGCCGGCGACCGTGGCCCAGTTGTACTCATGCTCCATGGCACCTACTGGAGCCGGGTTTGGCAACCCGTCATCGATGATCTCGCGGCGGCGGGTTTGCGCCCCATCGCCGTCGATCTTCCGGGCTTCGGCCGCTCCGCCGGTGAATTGTCGGTTGCTACCGCCTCCATTCCCGCGCTCGCGGACTGGGTGGTGCGGTTCGCACACGCGCTCGGCATAAGCGGACCGGTCGGCGTTGCCGGCCATGACATCGGCGGCGGCATTGCACAACAGGTGCTCGTCGACGGCAAGCTCGAAGTCAGCCGCCTCGCGCTCATGAACGCGGTGATGTTCGATTCATGGCCTGTCCCCGGGGTCGCACGATTTCGCGACCCCGAAGTCGCCGCTGCCACGACGCCCGCAGATGTGCTCGCAGCGAGACGCAAGTCCGTGATCACAGCGCTCGCACGCCCCGCCTCTGAGGCAGAAATTGCCGATTATCTCGACCCGTGGACCGAGCCTCGCGTGACGCGCTCGTGGCTTGCGCTGGCGGGCGCGGCATACAGCCATTACACGATGGATCTTGTTCCGGCGTTGCGCGCGTCCAGCGTGCCGAATCTGCTCATTTGGGGCGAAGACGACACGTTCCAGCTAATCGAGCACGCCGAGCGCTTCATGACTGAGATACCGCACACCTCGCTCGTGCGCATCCCCGCGGCCGGTCATATTCCGACCGAAAACGATCCGGGAACGATCGCTCGCGCGTTAATCGACTTTTTCGCGCAACCCTGAAATGTGAACCTGTTGAGCCAGCGGCCCACAACGTGTGCCGCTGGTCTCTTTCTTGAACTCGATGTCACTGGCGGCAACACGTTCGACGCTGTCGAACGATTTCATCAGCCGGATCGAACGGCAATCGCGCGCCGCATGCCCACCATAACGTCAGTGAGACGCGGTCAACAACCGCGTAGTGCACGCGACCCACGCAGGTCTTGCGCACTGCCTCATCCCCAATCGAATTTCTCTCCCGCTTTACAAAGAACACGAGGAGCCTGGCTTATGGGTACCGCACAATCGCAGCAGTCAACGGCTGCGCACGCATTGCGTCTGAACAATATCGCGCTCGCCGTTGCGAATCTCGATACCATGGTTGCCTGGTACGTCGAAGTGCTCGGCCTCGTCGTCGCGGCAAAGGGGCACTTCGATTCCGTGGGCGCGGACTACGTGATGCTCGACGGTATGGGCTTCCGGCTCGAACTCGTCTCGCGAATTGGCACGCCCAAGGTCGCTGCGAAGCGCACACCGCCACCTGAACACCTGGACGAAACAGGTTGGAAAGCGCTGGTGCTGGAGAGTGCTGATCTGGCGGCTATGACCGCCACACTCGCCAGGCATGACGTGGAAATCGTCTGGGCCCAGGTACAACTGACGCCCGACATTTCGTCAACGATGATCCGTGATCCCGAAGGAAACCTCGTTCACATCCTGGGCCAAATGGAATAGCAACGAAGCGCGGCCCCATGGCGATAAACGCGAAAACCTCCTGGGAGGCATCCGCGTCCAGATTACTTCATCGCAGTCCGAAGCTCATACGTGGCGACATCGCCCTCCTCCACTGAAGCCGCCACGTCGTTCTCGTTCAAATCATCGACTTCCCGATGGATGCGCCGCCGTCGACGAAGAGCGTCTGCCCCGTTATGAATCCCGCGTCCTCGCCCAGCAGGAACGCGATGGACGCCGCCAACTCTTCGGGACGACCCAACCGCTTCATCGGAACGATCGAGAGGAAGCGGCGCTCCGCTTCGCTGCCCGCCGGTGTATTCGCGCGGAACATCTCAGTTTCGGTTGGCCCAGGCGCGACCGCGTTGACGGTGATGCCCGTATCGGCCAGTTCGAGCGCCCACGTTCGGGTCAGGCTGATCATCGCGGCTTTTGCGGCGGCGTACGTCGAACGTTGCGCCACGCCAAGCACGACGAGACTGGAGAGATTGACGATACGGCCCCAGCCGCGTTTGCGCATGCCAGGCAACAATGTCTGAACCGTTTGCACGGCGGGGGCCAGATTGTCGCGCATCGCGCTGTCGAGATCAGCGAGATCGATCGAACCAAGCGGAGAAAGCTCGACGAACCCGACGTTGTTGACGACACCGTCGAACTTGAAGCGTGCATCGAGATCGGACAGCACTGCTTGCGTCCCTTCACGGTCGGTCAAGTCGACGGACACAAGTCTCCCAGGAAAAGTCGTGTCACCGGAGTCGCGCGCGAGGCCAACGACGTCGTGGCCGTCGCGCGCGAGACGCTCGCTCAGCGCACGCCCAATACCCTTGCTTGCGCCAGTAATCAAGAAAGTCCGTTTCATTTTAAATGGTAATCCTTAGTAAAGTGATTGATCATCCGCGCAGCGAACCAAGCAAGACGATCGTGCCCGCGAGTGTCAGGGCTGACATCACGCTCGACACGACAAGCGTTGTGCCCGCCGAGGTGTCCTTTACCCCGTAAGACAGGCCAAACAGGATACTGAACGAACCGCACGGGATCGCCGACAGAAGAATGGCCTGGCCGGCGAGCGGCTGAGGAAGCGCCAGCAGCCAGACAAGTGCAAGAGCCAGCAGGGGTTGCACGACGTTGCTGAGCAAAACGCCAACCCATACCTGCGCGTCGAGCCGGAACGGTTGTGCAGCTAGAATCAGTCCCGTCGAGAAAAGGGCGAGTCCGGCAGTCGTGCTGCCGATGATCCCCAGCGACTGCGTAAGGAGTGCGGGCAGCGTGCAACCGGACAACGACATCAGCATGCCGGCTATCGGCGCGATTACGACGGGTTTGACAAAGGTATTGCGCAGCGCCTTGCAGAGCAGCGCTTGTCCGTCGCGATGCTGCGCCCGTTCGAGCAGGATGAGCGCAGCAGGCGACATGACGACCGCTCCCATCGTGACCGCAATGGCGACGGTGAGATCGGCGCCTTCTCCATACACCGCGCGAAGCAAGGGCAACCCGACGGAGGCGAAATTCGGCATGCCGATCGTGACCGCTTTTACGGCCGCTTGCGCGAGATCCGAACGAAAGACGTATCGCGAAAGCAGAAGCGAGATCGCATACGGCACGATCATCACGATCGTCAGAACGACGATGAGCGCCAGATGCGCACTCAGGCTCGCGCGCTGCATCCGCGCGGTATAGATGAAGAGCGCAAAGGGCAACGCGTAATGCACCAGCATCGTGTTGATGGCTGCGAGCGGCATGGGCGTCGTGCTCAGCCGCCCGGCGAGATAACCGGCGCCCATCGAAAAGAGAAAAGGCACCAGGGCGAAGGCAATTTCGTGGCTCATGGCGATATCCGGAAGATGCGCGAGGCTTCAGGCGTGACGGCGCGATGACCGTCTGCGCCTGGATGCCACGCTTAGCCCTTCCAGCCCTCCAGGAAGTCGAGCAGAAGTGCGTTGACCCGCTCGGGTTGCTCCTCGTGCGGCAGATGCCCCGCGCGCTCGATGGCGTGGGTGCGCACATCGGTTGCCATGCCCTTCCAGACGGCTTCCATGTCGAACATCTTGCCGACCGCATAGAATTCGGCGCCCCACAGCGCCAGTGTCGGGACTCCGATGGGAATGTCAGCATCCACCTTGTCCTGTGCGACGTCCTCCGCGTTCGCCCGATAGTCGGCCATCGCGCCGCGCACCGCTCCCGGGGCTTCGTAAGCGCGCACGTAGGCCTCGAATGCGTCCCCGCTGATCGCATTCGGGTCGTAGCACCAGTCGGAAAAGAAGTGGCGCAGCCACGCGCGCTCGTTGCCGGCTACCAGCGTTTCGGGCAGATCCGGCACCTGGTGGAACAGAAAGAACCAGTATGCGCGGGCGATCCGGGCGTCCAGTTGCTCCGCCACGACCCGCGTGGGCACGTTGTCCATGACCACGAGCCGATCCAGCCGGTTCGCATGGTCCTTGGCGAAGCGCGTCGCCACACGGGATCCGCGATCGTGGCTCACGAGCGCCGCGCGCTCGATACCCAGATGGTCCAGCAGCGCGCGCACGTCATTCGCCATCGTGCGCTTGTCGTAGCCGCTGGCTGGCTTGTCGGTTTCGCCATATCCGCGCAGATCGGGCGCAATCACGCGATACTTCTGCGCGAGCGCCGGAATTTGATGGCGCCATGCGTGATGCGTTTCCGGAAAGCCGTGCAACAGCACCACGGGCGGCCCATCCCCTGCCTCCACAAAGTGCTGCCGGATGCCATTCGCCCTGACCGTGTGATGAACGAGATCGATCGTTTGCATGATCCGCGTCTCCCTCACTGGCCGAAGTAGATCGGCTTGAATCCGGCGACGTCGTCCGCGTCGCGCGTAACCGTGCGTTGCGCGCGCCCGCCCGCCTCGCTGGAACCGGCGGCGACACCACCGTGGTCGCCAAAGGCGCGCGCCGCAGTGGCCGGCTTCGCGCCGCTGTTCGCTGCGGCGAGGATGGCGTCCGGATAATGCGCATCGCCCTGCGCGCCTCGCGCAGCGGCAGACTCGAACGTCACGAGTTGGTCGCGTACGTTTGCACGCGTGACTATTGACTGTGAAAAGGCAACGGCGGGCGCGGCCAGCATGGCCGCGAGCAGACAGGAAAACAAGGTGGGCTTCATGTGATGACTCCAGTATCGGATTGAGAATCCGTCGATGAACGATCGAACGATCATCGGCTGGAATGGAGTCTAGAAATGAAGCCGTCCGGGATTAAGACGGGTCTCGCGATAATCAATTTTGCTGCGCGTGCATGCAATCATGCGGGCGCTCGCGCGCATACGGCAACCGCACCCCGCAGCCCATGACGTGGAGGCCGGATTGCCCTACTTGCGTAGCGGCTGCCGTTTTGTCCGATTGCCCCGCCGTGCGCCGGAAGGGACGGCTTCGACGGCGTGGGCCTCGCAGACTTCCATTGCCTTTGCCAGTGCGGGAGAAAGCGTTGCACGCAGATGTGCGAGCAAGGTGCGCACCTTGGCATCGAGGTAGCGCCGCGAAGGATAGACGGCGTAAACCGTGAAAGGGCGCAAATGGATCTGCGGCAGAACGCGCATGAGCTTGCCACTCGCGAGATCGTCGGCGACCGAATAGGTGGCGAGCGTGCCAATGCCCGCGCCAGCCAGAATCGCCGCGCGCAGCGCCTCTGGCGAGTTTGCCCGGAACGGCGTGCGCGTAATCGTCCAAACGTGTGTGTCGGCGCCCTGTTGCAGATGCCATTCGTCGGGCGGCGCGACAGGGCTTTCGAGTTGCAGCAACGCATGATTGGCCAGATCGGTCAGCTTTCGCGGGTAGCCACGCTGCGCAAGATAGGAAGCCGAAGCGACAGGCACCGCGTAAGCAGCCCCCAATGCTTGCGAGATATAGGCAGAGTCCGGCAGCTGGGTGGCCGAGACGATCGAGAGGTCGTAGCCGTCTTCGACGAGGCTCGGCATGCTCTGCTCAACCTTGAGTTCGACGGAAACATCGGGAAATGCCTGTTGATAGCTCGCAAGCACCTGCGCCACACAGCTGTACGCCAGCCCCGGCGCCGAATGCACCCGAATGCGGCCCGATGGCTTCTGCGTGGCGTTGCGCGCTTCGTCCGTCGCGTTGTCGAGTTCCCCGAGGATCGCCTTGGCCCGCTCGTAGAACCGGGCGCCTACGTCGGTCACGGAAAGGTGGCGCGTCGTGCGATGCAATACGACCGCCTGCAACTCCTCTTCCAGCGACGATACGGCGCGAGAAATCTGCGCAGCAGTGGAGTCGTTCTCTTTTGCAACCGCGGTAAATGATCCGGCCTCGACGACACGAACGAAAACGCGAAGGTGATTCAGAAAGTCGGCCATATTGGAAGACCCTTCGTATTGCACGACTGACAGGCGGCAAGAAAATGGCATATGGTTGCATGCGCAACCACTCTGGCAAATCGGTGCAGCGCAGACAACGAAGCAGAATCAGAGATGACTCTGCTTACGAGCCGGACGAACTCTCCGCGTCGCCGGGTGAGCGTTGAGCCCCATCCCGTATTCGCGACGGCGTCATGCCGTAGCGGCTCGATATGACCCGGCTGAAGTGTGACGGATCTGTGAATCCCGCGCGCCGCCCTATCTCCGCGAGGCTAAGCCGCCGGCAAAGGCTCGAGCGGATCATCCGCACGGCAACGGCAGCGCGGCGATCGATCAGGAGCTTGCCGAACGTCTCGCTGTGTGCCGCGAGCGTCCGGTGCAAACTCCGCACGGAGATATTGAGTTCTCTCGCAATGTCAGCGGCGCAGAGACCCGGTTCGGCGCTGCGCAGGGCGATGCAATCGCGAATGCGCCGATGCAGTGAGTCGTCGCGGCGCCGCGCAACAACGGCCGGGAGATCGCGTTCTGCGGCAATCAGCGCCAGCAAGGCGCCGATGTGATCGGTCAGGACCGACACAGGCAGCGGCGATGCCTCGATCGCCTCGGGCGAAAGCTCGGCCAGATACGCGCCCAGCGCTCGCCCCCATCCGGAAGTCGAAGCAATCCTGCGACCGACCAGGGCTTCGGGCACGGGTACCCACTGCCGCAGCCAGGCCGGCGAAAATTTGTAATGCGCGACATCGTAGCGCCCAGTGATCTCGACCATGAAATCCATGCGCGAGTCCACGATCATCATTTCGCCGGGCAGCAGGCGTACAGCCTCACGATGGTGTGCATTCCACGCCGACGAGAGATTGACTATCAAATGCCACGTGTGCTCCTGAGCGCGGTCAGCGTGAAACGGATCCCGGCGAACACTGTGCGAAGAGCCGCTTTGCCGGATTACGGAGACGGATCCTGCCGACGCTGCGGTCATATGTGATTCGAACTTCAGGGGGTCGCCGGCAATCAGCAGCATCGGCGTAAGCGCGGTGGACAGTGCGTTCGCATAGTAATCGAACCGCATGGCCGGTGCGACTTCGCTGGTCGACCAACGGCTAAGAGAAGTGGTTGTCGTGTTTGTCATCGCAAGTCCCCGGCTACTCACGCAGCGCAAATATCACGCGGAATCGAGTATAGAGTGTCTTCGCATCGACGGCACACGTCCGAGACATTCTTCGGACAATATGTTTCGCCTGACATGGCACGCTCGGTCCACCGTCGCTCCCGCCAATGGCACCCTGAGGCCACCGTGAGCGCGCGAGCGTCGCTGATCACTCAGAGTAGTCCTCAGGATTTTCTCGGGCCGGGCTCTGGTAGAGAATCATTATGATCGGAATGCGAGGCTCTGCCGTGGCATCGTTGCGGCGCCCTGTCACCTCGCCCGCAACCTCGGTCGTATACTCCGCAACGACTTCGCCAAACGTGTTGCGCTGAATCGCCACTTTTTGCCCTACCTTGACCTTGTCGTTCAGCTTAACGAGCAATTCGACGAAACCGCCATGCGTCGTCAGGATTGTGTGCGCACTATTGCCGACAAAGATCCCGACGTCCCGCCCGGTGCGCCCCATTGGGCCCGGAATGACGCCATAGCGCTTGAGCACATTCATCGTGCCTTCGACGAACGATGGAATCAGGTCAAAATCGAAAACGCGCGCAGAGCCGATCTCGGGCGTAATGGCCGGAATCCCCACATTGATAAACGCGTTTGCCAGCAGAGTGGGATACGCAGGGTTGTCGAAGATCTGCGCAATAGGAAAGAGCTCCGCCATTGCGCGCGGCTCGGCTAGCTCCATTCTGGCCAGATTGAACGAAGTCAAGTCCATTCCAGTCGTGCCAGTATGAAAATCGAGTGCGTAGTCGGCGTTCGGCCGCAGCAGCCGGTTGAACAGCAGTCCTGCGTGACGGCTCGGCGCGCTTGCGCCATTCTCATTGCCTGGCCATTCGCGGTTGATGTCGATGAGGTCGACGCCTCTTCCTGAATTTGGCCATCGGCGCTCCATCGCTTCGAGCGCGGGGCGCGATACGTCGAGCACCGCCAGCACGGTGCCCGACATTTGCGCGGGATCGAGCTGGCCGATCACGGTTTGTATCATATGCACCGGACTCATTTCGTCGCCATGCACACCGCTGATCAGCGCAACGCGCTTGCCAGGCTTCGCGCCGCAAACGACGATGACCGACACATACCAATCCTGCCCCGTCGGCATCTGCACGCCCTGGAAATAGAACATATGCTTCTTGCCGCGCTCCAGGTCATTGACGTCGAGCGCACTGATCACCTTCTTTCCCTGAATCACATCGCCGGTGTAGCGCGTCCCTCCCGCGCGGCCGGTGGGCGTTGTCGCGGCCGGTGCGTTCGCGCCCTGGGCGTTCGCGGCCCCGCTTTGCCCGACCAGTGCGGACGTTGCGCCAACCAGCGCAACGGCTGTCTTGATGAAATCGCGCCGGGCAACACCATCCTTCGATTCACTATGCATGGCGTGGACTCCATACATTGCAAGTGGAGATGAGAGCAATCTATCGCTCGCCGATTGCTCTTCCTGAACACGACGAATCCAAACGTTCTGAAGTGGCTCTCGTCGTAACGACGAACGACGCAAACATCAGCGTAGCTCAGTCCGTGAAGGCTTGCACTGACGGCCGGACCTGATTCACAGCTATCAGGCAGCAAGAATCGGAGTGCCCGCGTCGGGTCGCCGCCATATCGTGTCCATGCAAGCGCACAGTAGATGAGGTCGTCGGACGAAGCATGGTGCGCTCGAATCACACGGATGCAGCGGGCGACCGGTTGCCAATGCGGTCATCGGCATAGGGCTCGCTTCTTCATAGACAGGAGTCCGATCATGTTGCCGTTTCTCTCGCTTCACGCGCTCGCGGCCCAACGCGGCGATGGACTGCGTCCTGAACTTAAAGCCTTGTTTGAACGCCATGTCCGGCTAGCGACAGGTCTCTCCGCTACCATCGAGCCTCTCGAAACCGAGTCGCGTACTCAAGTTGCCAGCGCGATCGGCGACGTTCCTGTGGATGCGTGCGGGGCCGATGAATCGTCGGCGCCCCTCATAACGTCGCGTTGAACGGATGGCATGCTGCATCAAACGGCCGAACAGCTGTCGCTACGCCGCGCTCGCCTATTTCGTGTGGATCGTGTGATCTTCGAACGCGGCGACGATGTGCTCGATCATCGCCGTGATGCGCGCGGTATGCCGAAGATCCTGATGCGTGACGAGCCAGATTTCGTAGACAGCCCCGCGTGCGGGTTCCGGCCAGATCTGCACCAGTCCGTCATGTTCGGCCAGATGTATCGGCAGCTCACCGATGCCGATGCCGGCCTTTACCGCGCTGCGCAGCATGAGGCTGGTATTGAAGGTCGATACGATACGTCCCGCGTGGATCGGTTCGCCAGCAAGTGTCGGCGATCTATTGCCCGTCCAGTTTCCCTGATAGACGACGAGATCGTGACCTGCAAATGCGGAGCCAGCAGCGGGCTTGCCGTGCTGCTCGATGTAGGCGTTCGAGGCAAAGAGAGCCATCGGCCAGCGGGCGAGGCGCCGCGCGACAAGATCGGGGTTATCCGGCCGCACCGAGCGCACCGCGATATCGGCTTCACGCTTTGCCAGATTGAGCATGCGCGTCGACGTGTCCAGCAGCACGCGCACTTCGGGATGCGCCGCGTGCAGCCGTTCAATAGCGGGAAGCAGGAATTCCAGCGCGATGGAGTCAGTGCTGGTGATTCTTACGTCTCCCGCAAGCCGTGTATCGGTGCCTTGCGTTCGTCTGACGAGTTCGTGCGCGGCGTGCTCCATTCTTTCCGCCGATTTCAGCGCGGCCTCCCCGGCAGTCGTCAACGTGTATCCCTCGGACGTGCGCAGGAAGAGCGTCGCGCGCAGCGCGTGCTCTAGCGCCGCGATTCGTCTGCCGACCGTCGCCTGATCGAGATTGAGGGTTCTAGCCGCCCCACGGAGCGTTTTTTCGCGTTCCACCGCAAGAAACACGCGTGCGTCGTCCCAGTTCATCGCCCCAGCCTCCTGATGCAAATTTGCATCTCACGATGCGAATAATGCTGCGCGAATTCATCAAAGTCGAGGCCTATACTGATTTCAGGAGTTGCTCGTTCACTGGTCCACCCGGATCAAGCGAGGCTCATCCATAGAAGGGGTGGTATCCATGTCTGCTTCAACTTTTCACGTGCCGTCGTCGATGACGGCCATCGAGATCAAACAGCCCGGCGGCCCTGAGGTCCTGGTGCCCACTACGCGCCCGGTGCCGGTGCCGGCCGCCGGCGAGGTGCTGATTCGCATCCATGCGGCGGCCGTCAACGGTCCGGACGTGTTCCAGCGCAAGGGGTTGTATGATCCGCCCCCCGGCGCTTCGGACATTCCGGGGCTCGAAGTGGCGGGTCAGGTGGTTGCCGTTGGCGCAGACGTGACTCAATTCCGCATCGGCGAACTGGTTTGTGCCCTGATTCCCGGCGGGGGCTATGCGGAATATGCAGTCGCGCACGCCTGCAATACCATGCGTATCCCCAAAGGTCTGACGCTGGTGGAAGCGGGGGCGATGCCGGAGACGTTTATGACGGTATGGCTGAACCTGTTCCAGCGCGGCAAGCTGGCTGCCGGCGAATCGGTGTTGATCCACGGCGGCGCGTCAGGTATCGGTACGACGGCGACCATGCTCGCGAAGGCGTTTGGCGCTTCGAAAATCATCACGACCGTGGGCTCGCAGGCGCATCGCGAGGCCAGCCTCGCGCTCGGCGCGGACGTCGCGATCGACTACCGCGAAAACGATTTCGTCGCCGAAACGAAGCGGTCTACCGATGAGCGAGGTGTCGACGTGATCCTCGACATCATTGCCGGCGACTACGTGGGCAGAAACTATGAAGCGGCTGCCATGGACGGCCGGATCGTCCAGGTGGGCGTGATCAAGGGGCCGGCGAAAGAGCTCAACATCGTGCCGATGTTGACGAAACGGCTGACGCATATGGGCTCGACATTGCGCTCGCGCACGGCTGCGGACAAGGCGACCATCATCAACGAACTGGAGCGGCAGGTCTGGCCGCTCATCGAGAGCGGCAAAATCAAGCCGGTCGTCTACAAGACCTTTGCGCTCGCCGATGCTCGCGGCGCACATGAACTGATCGACTCCGGCACGCACTTTGGAAAGATCGTCCTCACGACAGGTGCCGATCTCATTGATTGAAGCCTCGATGACCGGCGAAGCGGCGGTGCCTGGTCCTTTGCCGGTCTTGCGATGGACGCCGGGACGATGATTTCGCTCATGCGTCTCTTTCCTCCATCTTCAGGCGCACTCGTACCAGTTCTTCGATCGGTTGACGACGCGCACGGCGAGCAGCATGACCGGCACCTCGATCAGCACGCCCACGACGGTCGCGAGCGCCCCGCCCGAGTGGAAACCGAACAGGCCGATTGCCGTGGCGACCGCCAGCTCGAAGAAGTTCGACGCGCCGATCAATGCAGACGGGCACGCAATGTTGTGCTTTTCGCCGACCGCGCGATTGAGCCCGTACGCCAGCGCCGAGTTGAAGAACACCTGGATCAGGATCGGCACAGCGAGCAGCACGATGACGAGCGGCTGCTTCACGATGGCCTCGCCCTGGAACGCGAACAGCAGCACCAGCGTCGCGAGCAGCGCGGTGATCGACCAGGGACCGATCTTCGCCATGGCGGCATCGAAGGCTGCCGGCCCTTTGGTGAGCAGCGCCCTGCGCAGGATCTGCGCGAGGATCACGGGAATGACGATGTAAAGCACGACCGAGGTGAACAGTGTCGCCCACGGCACCGTGATCGCCGAGATGCCGAGCAGCAGGCCGACGAGCGGCGCAAACGCGACGACCATGATGCTGTCGTTCAGGGCCACCTGCGAGAGCGTGAAAAGCGGATCGCCACCGGTGAGCCGGCTCCAGACAAACACCATCGCCGTACAGGGGGCCGCGGCAAGCAGGATCAGACCCGCGACGTAACTGTCGAGTTGCCCGGCAGGCAGCATCGGCGCGAACAGGTGCTTGATGAAGAGCCATGCGAGAAGCGCCATCGTGAATGGCTTGACCAGCCAGTTCACGATGAGCGTCACGCCAATGCCCCTGACGTGCTGACGCACTTCATGCAGCGCGCCGAAATCGACCTTGACCAGCATCGGGATGATCATCACCCAGATCAGCAGGCCGACCGGCAGATTGACGTGCGCATATTCCATCCGGCCGATCGCCTGGAAAACGCCGGGCAGCACCTGGCCAAGCAGGATGCCCGCGACAATGCACAGCGCGACCCAGACGGTCAGGTAACGCTCGAAGAAACTGATGGCCGGCTTCGAAGCGACCTTGCGCGAAGCGGCGATGTTGGGGGAGTTCATGGGAAAAGTCGACGGATCAGGGATCAGCTTTGCAGGATGCCGTCGAGTGCCTGCTGAAGCTCGGCATTGCCCAGACGGTCCAGGGGAAGTTCAAGCAACTGCAACATGCGATATCCGATGGCCTGGCGTGTGAGCTCGAACGCCTGGCGCTTGCCTTCGTCGCCGCCCGGTGCATTCGACGGATCGGCATAACCCCAGTGCACCGTGACGGGGCTGCCCGGCCAGAACGGGCACGCCTCAGCGGCCGCGCTGTCGCACACAGTAATGACGATACGCATCTGCGGCGCGCCGTCCTGCGCGAACTCGTCCCAGCTCTTGCTGCGATAGCCTTGCGTATCGATACCCGCACGCATCAATGCTTCGAGAGCGAACGGATTGATGCGGCCACTCGGCGCGCTGCCTGCGCTGAACGCGCGCACGTCCTTGCCGAGTTTGCGCGCCCAGTGGTTCAACATCGCCTCCGAGAGGACGCTGCGCGCGGAATTGTGCGTGCAGAGAATGAGTACATTCGTGGTCATGGCAGTGATCAACTTATTGCTTGCCGACGTCATGGACGGCCTTGTTCGGGGCCACGGCGTCGAGTTTGTCGAGAGGCAGCGAGAGGAACCGTGCGATCCGGCGCTGCCACAGTGCCCTCTCAACAGCAGGCTGAACCAGCCGGTTTCACGGGCACACCAACGGGCGTGCCACGCGGGCCGCAGCACGCCGGCGCGCCTGGCGGCTGCTCGCCTTGGCGACTCTCGCCGTAGACCAGCGCGTTGCCGAGAGTTTGGAAGTACTCCCAGGCGATCCCTTGCGGATCCACGACCCAGTGCTTGTCGCTGCGCGCATAACAGCACGTCGTTTCGCCCTGGTCTAGCAGTGCCATGTCCGCGGCCTGCGCACGCTGAGCGAGTTCGGCAAGCTCTGCCGAATCGTCGACCTGGAAACCCAGGTGATCCACGCCGGCTTTCGAGCCGCGCGTCGAGATCGCGAAGTTCACGCGAGGATCGTCCAGCATCCATTTCGCGTAATCCGTCTCGACGCGCGTGGGCGCTGCGTCGAACAGCTTCGAATAGAACGCGATACTGGCTGCGATATCGTCAACGTGGACGTGGATGTGAAACCGCTTCATGATGGTTCTCCGTCAGCATTGGCACGAATCCGCGCCAGGCGCGAGACAAGCCTGCCCCTGGCAGCAGTTCTCGGTCAGGAAGCCGAGCACTGCATTCATCTGTTCATAAGCAGCCCGATAGATCAGGCTGCGCCCCTCGCGCTCCTGCGTGACCAGCCCGGCGTGCATCAACTCTTTCAGGTGAAAGGAGAGCGTCGCGTTGGGAATATCGAGCTGCGTCGCGATGACGCCCGGCGTTAGTCCAGCCGGACCCGCCACGACCAGCATGCGAAACACGCGCAGGCGCAGTTCGTGGGCAAGCGCCCCAAGGGCGCGGATAATATCTTTCTCTTCCATATTTCCAATATATTCGAAACAATGGATCAACGCAAGCGCCCTTTCACGTTCGCGTCAGTGCGCCACGCATCAGGTCGACGCGCATCGCCCACGCACGTGCATAGACTGCGCGTTGTAGGTTTCACGCCGAGAAGACGCCAGCAAGGGGTCGTTTCCCGATTTGGGGCAACAGGTGGGCAATACCCGCGCGAATCCTGTATAAATGCTCCCTGCCCATGAACCCGCCTTCGAGTGGGTTTTTTGTTGTCCAGCGAAATCCGATCCCGGTACGCGTTGAAAATTGGGGGACTATTCCATGAAGAAACAAGCACTCGCGCAGGTGGCACTCGCTGCCATTGCAATTGGCATGACCAGCGTTGTACACGCCACCGATGTCAACGTAGGCATCAACGTCGGTACGCCTGTCGTGGTCGCGCCGGCGCCCCCTGCGGCCATCGTCGTTACGCCGGGCTGGCATGGCGACCGTTATTGGGATGGCCACCGCTACTGGGAGCGCGACGACTGGGAAAAGCACCATCATCATGACAAGGGTTGGCACTGCCCGCCCGGACACGCCAAGAAAGGCGAGTGCTGATCGGGCGGCCCGTCCGGTCACGCGCACAGCAACAACCAACCCGGCTACATTGCCGGGTTTCGCTTTTCTGGCGGCTTTCACCGCCATCGTTCACGCCGCCGCGCGCAGCGGATTCACTTCGACCGTGACGTGAGAAAGACTCCGGAAACGACGAAGTGCGCAATGATAGAAGTCCGGGCCGCGTGAATCCTGGTCCGTTGCAACCGACACAACAGCACTCAGGTGTCCGGGCCCCACACGCCAGACGTGAAGGTCGAGCACCCGGTCGCCGTTGTCCTCGATCAGGTGACGCACACCCTCGGCCGTGCGGTGATCCGAATTCATGTCCAGCAGGATGGCACCGGTATCGCGCAGGAGACTCCAGGACCAGTTCGCGATCACCACCGCGCCAACAATGCCCGCAAGGGGATCCATCCATAGCCACCCGAACGCGCGGGCAAGCAGTAGTCCGATAATCGCCAGCACAGAAACCGCCGCATCGGCGATCACGTGAACATACGCCGCGCGGATGTTGTGGTCACGTGTCGCCGCAGCGTGCGCGTCGTCGTGGTCATGCTCTTCAAACTCGACTGCATGTTCGCCATCGGCAAGCAGGACGATGACCTTGAAGGCATGAGGTTCGGGTATGTCTTCTTTCGATTCCAGATAGCCGTCGCGGGCCACGAACTCAAACGTCTGCCGCTGCCCGTTTTCACGCACCGTCGTCATGCGCACATCGGCAGGATCGCACGTGCCCGCCTGCGCCTGGATCCGGAATACCGGCGGCACGCCGTCCTCGAAAATCGAAACGGTGAAGCGCCCGTCTGCCGTGACGATCTCCCGGGCTTCTTCATGTTCGTGATGGTCGTGGCCGTGCCCATGGCTATGCCCGTGATCATGGCCATGACTGTGCCCGTGATGACCGCCACTGAGCAGCCAGACGCTGGCAAGATTGACGAGCAGACCGACAACGGCAATGGGTATCGCCTCACTGAAATGGATCGGGACCGGTGCAAACAGGCGGCGCACCGCCTCGTAACCGATCAGGAGTGCGATCATTGCAAGCACGATGGCACTGGTGAAACCGGCGAGGTCGCCCAGCTTGCCTGTTCCAAATACGAAGCGTGGATCGCGGGCGTGGCGGCGCGCATACGTGTAGGCGAGCGCCGCGATCAGCATCGCACCTGCGTGCGTCGACATGTGCAGTCCGTCCGCCACAAGCGCGAGCGAGCCGAACAGGCTTCCGCCAACGATCTCGGCGACCATCATGGCACTGCAAAGCGCAATCACCATCCAGGTCCGGCGTTCGTTTTCCTCGTGGGCGTTGCCGAGAAAAATATGGTCGTGCCCGGCCCCGAAGGCCGCATCTTCAAACCTGCTCATCACGTCTTTCACTTGAAGTAACTGTGAACCACTTCGATTAACTGTTCCGTGCCGCTCCCATGCTCGTCGGCCGGCTCTGCGTCCACCAGGTGCGTGCGGATATGGTCCTCGAGCACTACCGCTAGCAGTCCGTTCATCGCGCCACGCGAACTGGTGATGAGCTGAAGCACGTCCATGCAACCGCGCTCCTCTTCGAGTGCTCGCTCGATCGCCTCAATCTGCCCCTTGATTCTGCGAACCCGATTGAGCAGCTTCTGTTTCTCGCGAATGGTATGACTCAAGGCGCCTCCTTATAGGGTAGGGGGGTATACTAGCATGATGATCGTCGGGACGCTGAAGTCCGTTGCGGCGCACGCCCATTCCTCGTCGTCGACACCTCGCATCTGCTGAATCACGCCGCAGATTCGAAACAAGTGTAATCATCTGTTAGCGACAGGCAGGAAGGCCTGTTTCGCAGCCAGAAATACGCCTGCGCTTTGGTACGATCCGCCCTTTCGTCGACTGCGCAGCCACCGTGAATCACCCTTATGTGTCGCTATTTCGTGAACTTTGCGCACGCTGGGTGAGCCGTGCTCGCTCGCTTGCCGCCGCGGCCGGCGCGAAGGCAGGCCGCTTTGTCCGCGCGGCGCTGCACGGCATTCGCCACCCGACGCGCCGTGGCATCGTACTGACGCTCGCTGCAATTCCGGTGCTGTCGCTGGCCTACACGCTCGCGCTGATTCCATTCACCCCGCGCCTGGGTGACATCCGCAAGGCCCGCGTCGACCGTCCCGCGCTGATCCTCTCAGGCGACGGCTATGTGCTCGCCGAGTTCAAGCCGGTCAATCGCGAATGGGTCACGCTCAACCAGATTTCGCCGAACGTGGTGAACGCCCTGATCGCGACCGAGGATCACCGGTTCTACCAGCATCACGGGATTGACCTCCAGCGTATTGCGGCGGCCGCGCTCCATACGTTCACGGGCAGCCGCCAGGGCGGCTCCACCCTCACCCAGCAGCTCGCGCGCAACCTGTATCCGGATGAAATCGGCCGCGCGCCAACGTTGACGCGCAAGCTCAAGGAAGCGATCACTGCGCTCAAGATCGAATCCGTGTACAGCAAGGACCAGATCCTCGAGACGTACCTGAACACGGTGCCCTTTCTGTACAACGCATACGGCGTGGAAATGGCCGCGCGAACGTACTTCGGAAAGCCAGCCGCGGATCTTGATGTCCTCGAGAGTGCGACGCTCGTTGGCATGCTCAAGGCGAACAGCGCGTACAACCCGGTGCTCAATCCTGATCGCGCGCTGGAGCGCCGCAACACGGTGCTCGCGCAGATGGTGAAGTTCGACAAGCTCAGTGCGCAGGCGTATGCCTCGCTGAAACGCCAGCCGATCGACGTCAATTTCGAGCCCCAGTCCGAACAGGTCGGCGTGGCCCCCCACTTCGCGGCCCAGTTGCGCAGATGGCTGACTGCCTGGGCGGATCGCAACGGCTACAACATCTATTCAGACGGACTCGTCGTGCGAACGACCATCGATTCCCGGCTTCAGGCGATGGCAACTCAGGCGGTTGCCTGGCAGACCGGCCAGCTGCAGTCGATCGCCAACGGCGCGTGGAACGCGCGGACGGGTTGCTGGCCCGGCAACGCGCTGTTCCAGTCGTTCATCAGACAGACGGCCGAGTATCGTTCGGCACGCGACACGGGCCTGTCGGATCCGGACGCCATCAGGAAACTCGCAACGAACGCGACGTTTGTCGATGGCCTCTGCCATAGCAAGACGCAGGTTCAGGCGGGTTTCGTCGCAATGGATCCGCGCAACGGGGACATCAAGGCGTGGGTCGGCAGCCGCGATTTTCACGACGAGCCGTTCGATCATGTGCAGCAGGCACGGCGGCAGCCGGGCTCCACCTTCAAGGCGTTCGTCTACGGCGCGGCCTTTGCGGATGGCGCGCAGCCGGGCGACACGATCGTCGATCGCAACGTCGCGATCCCGCTGAAGGGCACAGCGGTATGGAAGCCGACCGATCCGGAGCCGCCTACCGGCCGGCCGATGTCGCTGCGTGACGCGTTTGCGTTTTCACGTAATCGCGTGACGGCCCAGCTCATGCAGCGGGAAGGACCCGCGAAAGTCGCCACGCTAGCGCGCGAAATGGGCGTACGCGACAGCGCACTTGATCCCGTGCCGTCGCTCGCGCTGGGCACGAGCCCCGTCACGCTCAGGGAGATGGTTTCGGCGTATGGCACGATCGCCAACCGGGGAGCCTATGTCGAGCCGCGCATGGTGACACGCATCGAGGATCGCAATGGCAACGTGCTCGCCGATTTCCCCACCGCGCGACCGGAGCAGGCGCTGCCCGCCGCTGCAGCACTCAAGCTGGTCGATGTGATGCGCGACGTCGTCAACCGCGGCACCGGCAGCGACATCCGGACACGTTTCGGGATTCACGCTGACGTCGCCGGCAAGACGGGCACGACGCAGGACAGCACGGACAGCTGGTTCATCCTGATCCACCCCCAGCTGGTGGCCGGCGCGTGGGTGGGATTCGACGACGCCCGCGTGACCTTGCGCAACGACTACTGGGGTGAAGGTGCGCACAGCGCCTTGCCGGTGGTGGGTGCCTTCTACGACATGGCGCTGCGCGCACGGGCCATCGATTCTCACGCGCAGCTTGCGCCGGGAAACACTACGGCACGTGCAAGCCATGCGCGCAAGCATCATCATTTCCTTTTCTGGAACTTCTGACGCTCAGGTGTGCCCGAGATCTACAAACTGGTGGAGGCGACCGGTCCCCGTTACGGTTGCTTTTCGAGTTTCACGATGGTCAGCGTGCCATTGACGTTTTCGACTCGCACCCTGACCTTGTCGCCTTCGTGAACCTGTTTGACCATGCTCGCGTCCTTCGCCTCGAACGCCATGGTCATCGGGGGCATGCCGACGTTCTCGAGAGCCCCGTGCTTCAGGGTGACCATCCCCGTAGTGGCGTCGACTTTCTTGACCTCAGCGTCCGTCAGCGCGGAATTCGACGCGACCTTCATGACCGCCGGCTTCGCGGACATGTTCATGCCCGCCATATCGTCGCCAGCAAATACAGGGGCCGCGACAACACCAGCAAGAACAGCGGCAGCAAGAATCGTCTTTTTCATTGTGTTTCCTTGGTTTGAGTAGAAGGCACTTGCGTGCCAGAGGGTTCTGAGTGGGTAAAGCCAACCTCGCTGCGTTGCCTCACACGACGACGCTGCAGGAGGAACCACGCTGCGGGAATGACGAACATCGAGAGGATGGGCGCGGTGACCATCCCGCCGACCATCGGAGCTGCGATGCGCTGCATGACCTCCGAGCCAGCACCGTGTCCGACCATGATGGGAATCAGGCCGGCAAGGACCACCGCAACGGTCATGGCCTTCGGCCGCACGCGCAAGACCGCACCTTCGCGAATTGCGTCGATCAGCGTGGCCTCGGTCATTGGCTCCCCAAGCTCGAGTCGCCGATTGAGTGCGCCCTTCAGGTACAGCAGCATGACGACGCCGAACTCGGCGGCAACACCGGCAAGGGCGATGAAGCCCACCGACGTCGCGACGGATACCGCATGGCCCAGTATCCAGATGAGCCAGAAGCCGCCGACGAGCGCGAACGGCACGGTCGACATGAGCAGAAGCGCATCGGCTGCCGAGTTGAAAGTGAGGAACAGCAGCACGAAGATGACGACAAGCGTCACAGGAATGACGGTGCGCAATTTCGCGGCTGCACGTTCGAGGTACTCGAACTGCCCTGACCAGGCAATCGAATAGCCGGGCGGCAGCTGCACCTTCTCGGCGACGGCATGTTGCATCGCCTTGACTGCCGATTCCAGGTCCACATTGCGGATATCTACGTAGACGTAGCCGGAAAGCCGTGCGTTTTCACTGCGAATCATTGGCGGCCCGTCGGAAATACGAATATCGGCGACGTCGCCAAGCTCGATTTGCGCGCCCCGTTCGGTCAGGACTGGCAAATGCCGCAACTTCTCCAGAGAATCTCGGACCTCGCGCGGATAGCGGATGTTGATGGGGAAGCGCTCGCGCCCAGCGATGACTTCGCCAACGTTGTCGCCGCCCACGGCCGTGGAAACCACCGACTGGATATCTCCGACGGAAAGCCCATAACGCGCGGCCGCCAGCCGGTTGATGTCGACGTCGATGTATCGGCCTCCGTTCAGGCGCTCCGCGAGCGCCGAAGTTACTCCCGGAACGTCCTTCACAGCCGCCTCAACCTGCCCAGCCACCTTGTCGATCTCATTCAGGTCAGGCCCGGAAAGCTTCACGCCGACCGGCGTCTTGATGCCCGTGGACAGCATGTCGAGGCGGTTACGGATGGGCGGCACCCAGACGTTCGAGAGTCCCGGCACCTTCACGGTCTTGTCGAGTTCATCGACCAGCTTCTCCGGCGTCATGCCGGGCCGCCACTGGCTGCGCGGCTTGAACTGGATGGTGGTCTCGAACATCTCGAGCGGTGCTGGGTCAGTCGCCGTGTCGGCACGGCCCGACTTGCCGAACACAGTCGCAACTTCCGGCACTGTCTTGATGAGCCTGTCGGTCTGCTGCAAAAGCTCGGACGCCTTGTCTGCCGAAATGCCAGGAAGCGCCGTTGGCATGTACAACAGGTCTCCCTCGTCGAGCGGCGGCATGAATTCGCCACCGAGTCGTGACACGGGAATTGCGGTCAGCAGGAGCGCGACCACAGCAAGCCCGATCGCGACCCACGGGCGGCGCAGTGTGGCTTCGAGCATCGGCCGGTACAGGCGGATGAGCACGCGATTGATGGGGTTTGAACTCTCATGCGGGATGCGCCCGCGAATCAGATAGCCCATCAGGACGGGAACAAGCGTCACCGAGAGACCGGCAGCGGCAGCAATGGTGTAGGTCTTCGTAAAGGCGAGCGGAGAAAAGAGCTTGCCTTCCTGCCCCTCCAGCGAAAATACCGGAATGAACGACAGCGTGATGATGAGCAGCGAGAAGAACAGTGCCGGGCCAACTTCCGCCGCCGACGTCGCGATGAGTTCCCAACGCTGCGCCGTCGCTATGGGCCTGCCGGGATGCTCGTGCTCATACGCTTCGAGATGCTTGTGGGCGTTCTCTATCATCACGATGGCCGCATCAATCATCGCGCCGATGGCGATGGCGATGCCGCCCAGCGACATCAGATTCGCATTCACCCCTTGATAGCGCATGACGATGAAAGCGGCCAGCACGCCGAGCGGCAGCGACAGGATGGCCACGAACGCACTGCGCAGGTGAAAGAGGAACACCGCGCAGACGAGCCCGACGATGATGAACTCTTCGATGAGCTTGTCCTTCAGGTTGTCCACCGCGCGCTCGATGAGCTGGGAGCGGTCGTATGTCGTGACGACCTCCACACCGGGCGGCAGCGACCGCTTCAGGTCCGCGAGCTTCGCCTTTACCGCGTCGATGGTCGTCAGCGCGTTCTTGCCTGAACGCATGACGATGACACCGCCCGCGACTTCGCCTTCTCCATTCAGCTCGGCAATCCCCCGGCGCATCTCCGGCCCAATCTGAATGCGGGCGACGTTGCCCAGTAGAACCGGTGTACCGGCATCGTTCGTGCGAAGAACGACATTGCGAAAATCATCGAGCGAGCGCAGGTAGCCTGACGAGCGGACCATGTACTCCGATTCCGCCAGTTCAACCACCGAGCCGCCGGACTCCTGGTTCGCGCGGCCAAGGGCGTCCGCTACCACGGCCTGGGTGATGCCGTACGCACGCAGCTTGTCCGGGTCGAGCACGACCTGATACTGGCGCACCATCCCGCCGATGCTTGCCACTTCCGATACGTCCGGCACGGACTTCAGTTCGAATTTCAGGAACCAGTCGTTGAGTGCGCGCAGTTCTCCCAGGTCGTGCTGCCCCGTGCGGTCGACCAGCGCATATTCATAGACCCAGCCCACACCCGTCGCGTCGGGCCCGAGCGAAACCGTCGCGCCTTGTGGAAGGCGACTCTGAACCTGGTTCAGGTATTCGAGTACACGCGAGCGGGCCCAGTATTGGTCGGTCTTGTCATCGAACAGCACGTAGACAAACGCGTCGCCAAACGACGAGTACGCCCGGATGGTCTTCGCCCCTGGGACGCCCAGCAATGTCGTCGTGAGCGGATACGTCACCTGGTCCTCAACGACCTGGGGAGCCTTGCCCGGATACGACGCCTTGATGATGACCTGCGTGTCGGACAGGTCCGGCAACGCGTCGAGTGGCGTCTCCTTGAGCGAGTAGACGCCCCATGCCGTGACAAGCACTGTCGCCAGCAATACCAGGAACCGGTTATGAATGGCCCAGCGTATAAGACGCGCAATCATTTGGCATCTCCCGCTGGTTCGACCTTCGTCAGCTGGTATCCGTCGTCCGATTGTCTGAAGACGAAGTGGACGGTCTGGCCGGGTTTGACGTCGGGAAATGCGCCGGACGAAGGCTTGTTGAACGACATCGTCATCGCGCCCCAGCCGAGTGCTGGCACCGGCTGATGCGAGAAGGTGATGTCGGCAGCGGTCACCTTTTCTACCTTGCCGGTGGTCTCGTAAGTCTTTGGGGCAGCGCCCGGGGCGGACGCTGGCATGGCCGCGCTAGCGCCCGCAGCGCCCTCGATTCTCGGCAGGACCGATTTCAGACTGGCTTCCGAGTCAATCAGGAACTGGCCGGAAGCGACGACCGTCTCGCCATCGCTCAAGCCGCTGATGACTTCGGTCTCGCTACCGACGTCGTTGCCGACCGTGACGTCTGCCGGTTGCAGGCGGCCGTCGGGGTTCTTGACGATGACGACCGACCGCTTGCCGGTCGTGATGACAGCCTCGGACGGCACGAGAAGTCGGGAGACCGGTTTCTGCGCATCGACGCGCACGCGCATCAGCATGCCGGGCGTGAGTTTCAATGCGGAGTTATCGATTTCGAGTCGCGCCTGAAGTGTGCGGCTCGTGGTGCTGATGCCGGGCAGGATTTCTCGAATCTTTCCCTTGAAGTGCTGTGTCGGGTCGCCGCTGAACGTCGCGTCGACGCTCATGCCGGGTTGCACGCTCAACGCCAGGTTCTCGGGAATTTCGACGATAAGCCAAAGCTTCGATAGCCCAGCGACCTTCGCAAGCGTCTGGCCAGGCGCGACCTGCGCACCGTCGCGCACATTCAGTTCGCTCACGACACCTGTCTCCGGTGAGGCGAGGACGATGTGTGTCTGTGCGTTGCCAGTCCGGTCGAGCCTGGCAATGACGCCATCGGGAATCGACAGCGCGCGCATACGCGCACGTGACGCTTCCAGCAAACTGTTGTCCATCCCGCCGCGCTTGAGCGCGAGGTATTCCTCCTGCGGCGCGAGCCAGTCGGGAACGAAGAGCGAAGCAATCGGTGCGCCCTTCGCAATCCTTTGCATCGGCGCGCTGGCGTACAGGCGGTCGATGTAGCCCGTGACGCGCGTCTGCACGACATCGGCCTGCGATTCGTCGAATTGCGTGGTGCCGACGGCATCGAATCCTTCCGTCGTTTCCTCACGCCGCACGCTCGCGTAGCGAATACCCAGGTTCTGCTGAAGGCCCGGGTTGATTGCGATACCGGTCGAGCCACCGCCTTCGTCCGCATACACAGGCTCGAGTTGCATGTCCATGAAAGGCGACTTGCCAGGCTTGTCGAAGTGCTGGTTGGGCACCATCGGGTCGTGCCAGTAAAGCACTTTCCTGCCGGTTTTCGGGTCAGTCAGGTTGCCGGTATCCGACGTGGCGACCGTGCTTTCACCCGATGTCGACGCGTGTCGTGTGCCGACGAAATATCCGGTGCCGAGAAGCGCAGCGGCGGCGAACATCGCCAATATCGCCCGCACCAAAGGTTTTTGAGTCATTGTTTTCTCCTTCAATTAGCGGCGGACATCGTCGTTGGCACAACCTGGTATTCAAGTTGCGCCCAGGTCTGCGAAACCTCGCGTTTCAGGTCGAGCACCTGAATCTGGGCGTCCAGTTGTGCCCGGCGGGCCGAAAACGTATCGGCAAGCGAACCGGTACCCGCCTTGTAAGCGGCGACTGCGAGTTCGACGCGCTGGTCGGCAGCAGGCAACAGGGACTGGGTGAGATTCGCGATGCGTTCGCGGCCGCTGGCGAGCGTTGCCGACTCGGTGCGAATATCGGCCTGCACCTGTCGGAGCGCGTCTTCGTACATCAGATGTGCCCTGCTTGCGAGATCGGCCTTCTCCGATACATCGCGGTCTTCGCGATCCTTCCGATTGATGGGCAACGGGATACGCACGCCGACCGACACCATGTTCGAGTACGCTCCGCCGCGCTGCTGATACGCGACTTCCCACGTCCAGTTGGGGCTGCGCTCGCTGCTGGCGACAGCGGTGTTGGCGTCAGCGACGGCGATATCATCGGCCGCTGCGACGAGTGTCGGCTGCACCAGCCGGAGTTCATCAGGTGGCAAGGAAGAGACGTACGACTCGGGCGCGGGGGGCTCGCCGGTGACATCGGCCGCGGGTGTCGCCGTCCAGCGCGAGAGGCCAATCAGCGCGCTCTGGTAGGTCTGCTGAGCCTTGAGCATCTGGTCCTGCGTCTGTGCCAGCATTGCCTGGGCTTGTACGACATCGGCGGCCGTCGCCTTCGCTCCCCGGTAAGACGCCTTCGTCGCGGCGAGTTCGTGAGTCATATGGCCCAGCAACGCCTGCTGGAGCGTCAGGGCGCGCTTTGCATAGATGGCGTTCAGCCACGCGGTGGCCGTCTGCTGTCGCACGTTGGCGAGTTGCGCGAGATAGCCGGCCTGCTCGCGGTTCACAACCTCGCTGGCAAGGTCGGAACGCAGGCGGCGCTTTTCCCGCGAGACCCATTCCTGCTCGATGCCAATGCGCCGCATCGTCATGAAGTCCTGGCCGATGGTGAATCGCTGCGGGCCATTTATCGGGAGGTTGTCGACGCCGGCTGCGAGCACGGGGTTCGGCAATTGCCCTGCGCGGACAGCGGCTTCGGAACTCGCGTGGACCGACGCCTGCGCTGCCTGCATGGCCGCAGAGTGGTCAGTTGCAGCCCGCAGTGCAGCGTCAAGCGTGAGGGGCGCTTCCTGAGCGCGCGCGGCGAAACCAGGCAGTATCAGCGCGGCGCAAATCGAGAGCGCGCGCAGGGATGCACGCCGGCAGAGCGGCGTGCCAATAGTTAAAGGCATGTTCTAACCCCAACGGGGGAGTCCCAAGAGGACTCCACGTCCTGGACACAGGACGACCTCGCCGCAAACGCGGCGAACCAGTCAAACGAGGGTTAGATTGCTTGGGGAGGTCGCCAGAGACCGTCCGGTACGTGACCGGTGAACGATTCGGCGTAGTGGAAGACAACCTGACTGCTGACAGCCATGGGATGGCTGACGCTCGCCTGCGCGGGAGGGTAATAGATACTCGCGAACTGACACTGGGCCGTGGCCTTGCAGAAGCCACCCTTGGCCTTACTCGCCTGCGACGACTTCATCATGTCACATCCGGACATTTCGACGGACACGGAGCCGTCGTCGTGCATCGGCATCGACTGCTGCATCGGACATTCGCCCGCCATGCCAGTGGCCGCCAGCCCGCTCAGGGGCAGCATCGCGCACAGCATCAAGACGAGAATGGTCCGGAGAATTTTCATGGCAATGATCGTAGCCAGGCGATTCTATCGTGTTCGCGTTCATTTTTGTCCGATGCCGTCCCCCGCCTCCGGCAACCGAAAGCACGCTTCACATTGTGGAATGCATGCCAATTTTCCGGAGCTGCGCTTTTCCGCTTTATGAAAACATGTTCTACAGCGCAAAAACTGAAACCTATCTCATTGATAAATAACGCATAAATAAGTCATATGTCTTATATAAGACATTGCTGCGACGCATCAAGAAGACCCTACAATTGAGTCATCCAGTTCGCTTCGACAAACGTAGCGGCACGCTGAACTTATCTAGTCAAACGCGCTTTCCTCTCAGGAGATACTCATGGCCCAATATCAAGACGACATCAAGGCAGTGGCTGGTTTGAAGGAAAAACAAGGCAGCGCCTGGAATGCCATCAACCCCGAATCTGCCGCACGCATGCGTGCCCAGAACAAGTTCAAAACGGGCCTGGACATCGCGAAGTACACCGCGAAGATCATGCGCGCCGACATGGCCGCCTACGATGCCGACCCGGCTAAGTACACCCAGTCGCTGGGCTGCTGGCACGGCTTCATCGGCCAGCAGAAGATGATCTCCATCAAGAAGCACTTCAACAGCACCGAGCGCCGCTACCTTTACCTGTCCGGCTGGATGGTGGCCGCGCTGCGCTCCGAGTTCGGCCCACTGCCGGACCAGTCGATGCACGAAAAAACCTCGGTCAGCGCGTTGATCCGCGAGCTGTACACCTTCCTGCGTCAGGCCGACGCCCGTGAACTGGGCGGCCTGTTCCGCCAGCTGGATGCCGCACAAGGCCCGGCCAAGGCCGCCATCCAGGAAAAGATCGACAACCACGTCACCCACGTCGTGCCGATCATCGCCGACATCGACGCGGGCTTCGGCAACGCGGAAGCCACCTACCTGCTGGCCAAGCAGTTCATCGAAGCAGGCGCATGCTGCATCCAGATCGAAAACCAGGTGTCCGACGAGAAGCAGTGCGGCCACCAGGATGGCAAGGTCACCGTGCCGCACGAGGACTTCCTCGCCAAGATCCGCGCGATCCGCTACGCCTTCCTGGAACTGGGCGTGGACGAAGGCATCATCGTGGCCCGCACCGACTCGCTGGGCGCCGGCCTGACCAAGCAGATTGCCGTGACCAGCAAGCCGGGCGACCTGGGCGACCAATACAACGCCTTCCTCGATTGCGAGGAACTGTCGGCCGATGCACTGGGCAATGGTGACGTCGTCATCAAGCGCGACGGCAAGCTGCTGCGTCCCAAGCGCCTGCCGAGCAATCTGTTCCAGTTCCGCGCCGGCACGGGCGAAGCGCGCTGCGTGCTGGATTGCGTCACCGCCCTGCAATACGGCGCTGACCTGCTGTGGATCGAAACCGAAAAGCCGCATATCGCCCAGATCGCGGGCATGGTCGGCGAGATTCGCAAGGTCATCCCGAACGCGAAGCTGGTGTACAACAACAGCCCGTCGTTCAACTGGACCCTGAATTTCCGTCAGCAGGCGTATGACGCGATGAAGGCCGCAGGCAAGGACGTGTCGGCCTACGACCGCGCCCAACTGATGAGCGTGGAATACGATCAGACCGAACTGGCCGCCGCCGCTGACGAGAAGATCCGCACGTTCCAGGCTGATGCGTCGCGCGAAGCCGGTATCTTCCACCACCTGATCACGCTGCCGACGTACCACACCGCCGCACTGTCGACGGATAACCTGGCCAAGGAATACTTCGGCGACCAGGGCATGCTCGGTTATGTGGCTGGCGTGCAGCGTAAGGAAATCCGTCAGGGCATCGCGTGCGTCAAACACCAGAACATGTCCGGCTCGGACATCGGCGACGACCACAAGGAGTATTTCAGCGGCGAAGCGGCGCTGAAAGCGGCCGGCAAAGACAACACGATGAACCAGTTCTGATAGCAGTAGTACCTCATGCAAAACGCCAGCCCCTACAGGCTGGCGTTTTTTTATGCGGCGAGATCACACGAGGGGGTATGAGTTCGGGCACCGGAATCAAGGTCTCCCGTTCAGGGATCAAGACCCAAGTGCCTGGCGCGGTGATGCTAGGATTCTCGATTCCACATCGACTCATGTCCTGGAGCGAGCCCGTGCACGCAGACTTCCCGCGCATCAACCCCGTTCGCCTGCTCGACGATCTCAAGACGTTGCGCAGCTTCGGCGCCACTGGCCCCGGCGTGGTACGTCTGGCGCTTTCGTCGATTGATATCGAGGCGCGCCGCTGGCTCGCCGCGCGCATGACCGACGCAGGGCTGGACGCGACCATCGACGGCGTCGGTACCGTGTTCGGACGCTCGCGCAAGCCCGGCCCCGCACTCGTGATCGGCTCGCACACCGACACCCAGCCGACTGGCGGCTGGCTCGACGGCGCGCTCGGCGTGATCTATGGCCTCGAAATCGCTCGCGCGCTCGACGAATGCGACGCAACGCGCGACTTCGCGGTGGACGTTGCGTCGTGGATCGACGAAGAAGGGACGTTTTCGGGTTTCCTTGGCAGTCGCAGCTTCGTGGGCGTTGCGATCGATGCCTCGTTGCGAAGCGCGCGCAATCAGGAAGGTCTGTTGCTCGGCGACGCACTCGCTCAGGCAGGACTCGCGCATCTGCCGCGCGTCACGCTCGATCGCACGCGGCAACGCGCGTATCTCGAACCGCATATCGAACAAGGTGGTCGGCTCGAAGCATCGGCGAAATCCATTGGCATCGTGACGACGATCGTCGGCATACGCGAGTTTCAGCTGCGCTTCACCGGGCAGCGCAATCACGCCGGCACCACGCCGATGTCCATCCGGCGCGACGCGGGTGCGGCGCTGGTCGCGTTCATCGCGCGTATCGACGATGCGTTTGGCCGGCTGGCCGACGCGGATACGGTGTGGACCGTCGGACGCATCGATCTGGATCCGGGTTCGTTCAGCGTCGTGCCTGGCAAGGCGCTGATGAACCTGCAGTTCCGCGATGCGAACCCCGAGCGGCTACACGCAATGGAACGCGCGCTTGTCGAGTTAGTCGATGTCTGGAACACGCAACACGCCGTGCACGCGGAGCTGATCGCGTGCGAAGGCGCCGAGGAACCGGTCGCGATGGATCCGCAATTGCAGGAGCAACTCGCGCAAGCGGCTGAAGCACTCGCGCCCGGACAGTGGACCCACATGCCGAGCGGCGCGTCGCACGATGCACAGGTCATCGCGAATCACATTCCTGCCTGCATGCTATTCGTGCCCAGCATCGGCGGCGTCAGCCACGATTTCATCGAGGACACCGAGGAAGCGCATATCGTGCTCGGTTGCGAGGTGGCGGCGCGGGCGGCAGCGGCAATCGTTCAGGCTCTCCGGCGTTGATTCAGGCGTTTTGTACGCGCGCTTTGTTGGCAACCCCGCCCTCCACTCGCGCAATGACGCGCAGGTAATCGGCGGGTGTATCCATGTCGACGCAAAAGCGATCGTGCGACGCCTCGTGGAGAAACACCTCGTCGCCGTGCTCGGCGATCAACTTGCGGCAGCCCGGATTCACGCGGCCGCCCACGACCTCGGGACAATAACTCGACGCAAACACTACAGGATTGCCTCGTGCACCTTCGAACATCGGCACCAGGATCGATCCGTACGGCATCGACGCGTAGGCCTCGATCAGTTCACGATAGTCGGCCGTTTCAAGGAGCACCTGGTCGGCGAGGCAAATCATCACGGCGTCGCACGGCGCCTGCAGCGCGCAAACGCCGCTCGCGACCGAAGTCATCTGTCCTTCCCGGTAGCGTGGGTTGCTCTGGAAGCGCACGTCGAGGCCATCGAGCGCTTCGAATACGGCTCGCCCGTTGAATCCGGTCACGACGACAACCTCCTGGGGCTGTGCCGCAACGATCGCGCGCACGACGCGCCGCACGGCAGGCTCGCCGCCCACCGGCAACAACAGCTTGTGGCGCCCCTCCATGCGCGCGGACAGGCCCGCCGCCAGCACGACAGCCGAAAACGTCACGCCGCTCATCGCTTCTCCGCGGGTGAGTCGCCGGGGCGCACGGCGGCATCCTGCGCGGCGGCCAGATAGCGCTCGGGAGCGCGCTCGAATTCGGTCTTGCAGCAGTCGCAGCAGAAGTACACCTTCTGGCCGCCGTAATCGACAATATGTTTCGCCTTCGCAATCTCGACGCTCATGCCGCACACAGGGTTCACGTAGCACCCCGCCTCTGGTGCCGGAGCGCCGAGCGCCTCGCACGGCGGCAACGGCGGCACGGCTTCCGTGGTGATGGTCGCCTGCGGCGTAGCGGCCTGTGCGCGTGCCACCGCCTCTTCCATTTCGTGCCGCAGCGCGACGAGTCCCGCCACGGCGCCGAGCGCAATCTCCTGCGGCGTGTGCGCATGGATCGCTGGCCCCGCAGGCGCGTGCAACGCCGCGAACCGCGCCTCGTCGATGCCGCGCAGACGCATTGCCGCGCGCAACTGCTCGGCCTTCCTGTGACTCGCGATCAGTAGCACCGCCACGGCGGCACTGCGCAACGCGGCTTCGAGTGCATCCTCGTCGCGCTCGCCTTGCGTTGCGACCAGCACGAACGACGTACCGGCGCGATCCAGCGCAGCGGCGTCGAAGCCCGGCTGCCCTGCTCGCGCGGCGTCGGCCGCCAGGCTCGCGCGAAAGCCGACGCGCCGTGCCAGCACACAGGCTTCGCGTGCCGCGGGCGTCGCGCCGAGCACGGCCACGAGCGGCGCGGGCACGGTGGGCTGGATGAAGAGTTCCAGCGCGCCGTTGCTCGCGCACGGCATGGCGTGCGCCTCGACTTCGGCCTCGGCTGCAAGAGGCTCATTGCTGATCCTCACGCGCCGCGGCTGCCCCGTGCGGATCGACTGGCGCGCGGCCTCGATGACGATCGTCTGCGAGCAGCCCCCGCCTACCCAGCCATGCAGCGCGCCGCTGGCCTCCACCAGCGCCTGGGCGCCAACGTGCGTCGAGGTTGGCGGCGCCGCGCGGATCACGGTGACGACCGCGAACGGCGCGCCTGCATCGATTAGCCGCTGCTCGAGTTGCAGCAGATCCGCGGCTTCCGTGAGGGTCTCGCCGGATTCGGCATGGACGTTCATTGCAGCGCCTCGAGAATTTGAGGAAAGATCCGTTCGAGTCCCGCGAGGTCGCGGGCGCCCGCAAACAGGTCGAGATGCGGCAGCGCGGCCTGCATGCCCGCGCTGACTGGCTCGAATCCGGGACGATCGGCGAGCGGGTTGAGCCAGACGAGCGAGTGGCAGCGCCGCCGGATCGCGGCAAGCGACTCGCCGAGCTGTGTCACGTCGCCGGCGTCGTAGCCGTCGCTGACGATCACGACCGCGGTGCGCGCGTGCAGCAAGCGCGGCGCGTAGTGCTCATTGAAGCCGGCGAGGCTCTCGCCGATGCGTGTCCCCCCGGCCCAGCCCTCCGAGATGAGGTGCAGGCGCTCCTGGGCGCGGCGCGGATCGGGGTCGCGCAGCGCTTCATCGACGCAGACGAGCCGTGTGTGGAAAACGAAGCTGTGGACGTCGGGCAAACGCCCGCTCAGCACGCGCGCGAGCCGCAGGAAAAAGAAGCTGTAGAGGCTCATCGAGCGGCTCACGTCGAGCAGCATGACGATGCGCGGGCGCTGCCTGCGCTTGCGCCGCCACCCTAGCTCCACCGGCAGCCCGCCACGCGAGACGCTGCGGCGCAGGGTCCAGCGCAGATCGATCGTGCGCCCGAGACTCGCGCGTTGCTCGCGGCGCGTCTGGATGCCGCGCAGGCGCAGCGCGAAGCGGCGGATCGCGGCGTCGATGGCGAAGAGTTCGCTGCGATCGTTCAGATGACGCAAATCCGCGTGGGCAAGCGACTCGGTGCGCGTGGCGCCTTCGTTCGCGGCGGCACCCTCTTGCGCCGCGCCGTCGCCGCGCCCCGCGAGCGAAATCGGCGTGCCCTCGCTCGCATCGGGCGGCCCGCTGGCCGGGTCGTCGCACGCAAGCGGCCCAGCGCCGCCAGCACGGGTTTCGACGAGCTTGCGCCGGTTCGGCGCGAGGAAATACGCGTCGAACAGTTCGTCGAAGCGGCGCCACTCCTGCGCGCGCGAGCACAGCAGCGCACGCAGGCTCCAGCGCAGCACGTCGCGATCTGTCTGGCCCATGCGTTGCACCACTTCGAGCGTGGCGGCAACGTCCGCGTTCGTCACGCAAAATGCGTTCGCACGCAGCCAGCCCGCAAAGCCCGCATAGCGCGCGACGAGGCGATCGGCGAGATCGCGCGGCGCGGCGCCTGGCGACAGGCTGTCGATGCCGGTCAGCATGACGCCACCAGTTTTTCGACCACCGGCCGCGTGAGACTGGCCTGATCCTCGCGCGTTTTCACGAGCGCGGCGAGCGAATCCATCACGCGGTCTACACCGTTTTCGTCGAGCGCGCTCACGTTGAGGCGCAGCAGCGCGGCCACCCAATCGAGCGTTTCCGCGAGGCCGGGCTTGCGGCGCAGCGCCATTTCGCGCACCGCATGCACGAATTCGACGATCTGCCCCGCCAGCGCCTCCGGCACCTCGGGAACCTGGGTCCGCACGATCATGAGTTCGCGCTGGAACGACGGATAGTCGACGTACTGGTAGAGGCAGCGGCGACGCAGTGCGTCGGAGATCTCACGCGTGCCGTTCGAAGTCAGGATGACGTAGGGCCGTTCGGTCGCGCGAATCACGCCAAGCTCGGGAATCGACAGCTGGAAATCCGAAAGCAGTTCGAGCAAGTAGGCCTCGAACGCCTCGTCGGTGCGGTCGATTTCGTCGATCAGCAGCACGGGCGCGGGCGTGGTCGTAATGGCTTCGAGCAGTGGGCGCTTGAGCAGATAGCGCTCGGAGAAAATGTCCTGCTCCTTGTCGCGCAGTGGCCGCGCGTCCTGCTCGAAGAGCTTGATCGCCAGCAACTGGTGGACGTAGTTCCACTCGTAAAGCGCTGCGTGCGCGTCGAGCCCCTCGTAGCATTGCAGGCGGATCAGCGGCGCGTCGAGCAGGCGCGCCAGCGCCTTCGCGACCTCGGTCTTGCCCACGCCCGCCTCGCCTTCCAGCAGCAACGGGCGGCGCATTTCCATCGTGAGCAGCAGCGCCGCCGCGAAGCTGCGCTCCACGATGAACCGATGGCCCGCGAGCTTCGCCTGCAACGCGAGGACGTCCGGCATGCGGTCGGTCGACGTCATGGCGGCCCTCAGCGGCCCTGCGCCTTGCGCGTGAAGTGAGAGCGCAGCCAGTCGCGCACGATGGCCCACATAAACGCAATGCCGTTCAGTTCGGCGGCTTGCGCAGGCGGCGTCCCCGCCGTCCTGGCGATCGGCGCCGGTGCCGCCTCGTCGGCTGTGGTGGCCGTGCCGTCCGCGTTGACGTTGGCGCCAGGCGCATCGGACACGCCTTGCGGCGGCGCCATGGCACTCAGCCTGGCTGAGAAGTTCGCGACAAACTGCTTGAGCAACTGCTCGGACACCGGCCCCATGAGCCGCCCGCCCAGCGCGGCGGCCTTGCCGCTCATCGTCACCTCGCTCTTGCCGGTCAGCGTGCAGGTCTCGCCCGTGGGCTGCACACTGGCCGTGAGATCCATCGTCGCCGCCGAGCTGCCGGTCGAGTCCGTTCCTTTGCCGAGCAGATGCAGGCTGCGCGCCTCGGCGTCGAGCGCGAGCACTTCGATGTCGCCCTTGAACGACATCGTCGCCGGCCCGAGCCGCACCGTGATGGTTCCTTTGTAGTGCGTATCGTCGACGCGCTCGGTGATCTTCGCGCCCGGCATGCAACCGGCCACCGCCTCGATGTCCTGCATCAGCGCCCAGGCGCGGTCCGCGCCCGCGTCGAGCGGAAATGCCTTGTCGAGTACGACTTTCATTCCGGACTCCTCATTCTCGTGCGCTTCGACTCAGGCGGGCCGCGTCAAGCCAAGCTCGCGGCATTGCTGCCACACGCGGTACGCGTTGTGCGGCATGTTCATGTGGGTCACGCCGAGATGCGCGAAGGCATCGACCACGGCCGACGTGAAGCACGGAATCGAGCCCACGTGCGGCGATTCGGCCACGCCCTTCGCACCGATCGGGTGATGCGGGGAAGGCGTCACCGTGAAGTCCGTTTCCCAATGCGGCGTTTCCACGGCCGTCGGCACGAAGTAGTCGAGCAGCGTCGCGCCGAGCAAGTTGCCCGCCTCGTCATACGGCATTTCCTGACCAAGCGCCACCGCGAAGCCTTCGGTCAGGCCGCCATGAATCTGCCCCTCGATGATCATCGGATTGATCCGCGTGCCGCAATCGTCGAGCGCGTAAAAGCGGCGCACGCGGATCTCGCCGGTATAGCGGTTGATGTCGAGCACGCACACGTAGGCGCCGAACGGAAACGTGAAATTCGGCGGATCGTAATAGTCGACGGCCTCGAGGCCCATCTCTAGCCCCTCGGGAACATTGTTATAGGCGGCCCACGCCACCTCCTTCACGGTCTTGAACTGGTCGGGCGAGCCCTTCAGCACGAAGCGGTCCAGATCGAACTCGACGTCGTCCGCGCTCGCTTCGAGCAGATGGGCCGCGATCCGGCGCGCCTTCTCGCGAATCTTGCGCGAGGCGCGCGCCACCGCAGCGCCCGCAACGGGCGTCGAACGCGAGCCATAGGTGCCGAGCCCGTATGGCGCAGTGGCCGTATCGCCCTCTTCCACCGTGATTTTCGAGGCCGGAATGCCCGCCTCGGACGCAATGATCTGCGCGTAGGTGGTCTGGTGCCCCTGGCCCTGCGTGATCGTGCCCATGCGCGCGATGGCCGAGCCGTCCGGATGCACGCGGATCTCGCATGAATCGAACATGCCCACGCCGAGGATGTCGCACATTTTCGACGGCCCGGCCCCGACGATCTCCGTGAAGTTCACGAGGCCGATGCCCATGAGCCACTCCGCATCCGGGTCGGCGCGGCGTTGCGCCTGCTCCTTGCGCAGCGCGTCGTAGTCGACGGCGGCCAGCACCTTTTTCAGCCCCGTTTCGTAGTCGCCCGAATCATAGTCGAGGCCAAGCGGCGTGGTGTACGGAAACTGCTCCTTCGCGATGAAATTGCGCAAGCGTATCTCGGCCTTGTCGATGCCGAGTTTTTGCGCAAGCACATCCACCATGCGCTCGATCAGGTAGACGGCCTCGGTCACGCGGAACGAGCAGCGGTAGGCGACGCCGCCCGGAAACTTGTTCGTGTACACGCCATCGACGCTGACGAACGCATTGGGAATCGCATACGAGCCCGTGCAGACATGGAACATGCCGGCGGGCCACTTGGTCGGATCGGCGCAAGCGTCGAACGCGCCGTGGTCGGCAACGACGTTCACGCGCAGCGCCTTGATGCGGCCGTCCTTGTCGGCAGCCAGTTCTCCGGTCATGTGATAGTCGCGCGCAAATGCGGTGCTGGAGAGGTTCTCGCTGCGCGACTCGATCCACTTGACCGGACGCCCGAGCACGATCGACGCCACGATAGACGTCACGTACCCCGGATACACGCCGACCTTGTTCCCGAAGCCGCCGCCGATGTCGGGCGAAATGATGCGGATATTCGATTCCGGAATCGACGACAGCAGCCCGACCACGGTGCGCACCACATGGGGCGCCTGCGAAGTGATGTAGACCGTGAGATCGCCGCGCACCTTGTCGAACGACGCGACGCAGCCGCAGGTTTCGAGCGGACACGGATGCACGCGCGGATACACGATGTCCTGCTTGACCGTGACCTCCGCGTTCTCGAACATGCGGTCCGTCTTGTCGCGGTCGCCCATCGTCCACGTGAAAATATGATTAGGATGCCTGCGCGCCCCGTGCGCACCGGTGTCCTTGTCGCGGATGTCCTCGCGAATCACGGGCGCGTCGGGCTCCAGCGCCTTCATGGGATCGACTAGCGCGGGCAGTTCCTCGTATTCCACCTCGACGAGTTCCGCCGCATCGGCGGCGACGTAGCGGTCGTCGGCCACGACGAACGCGACTTCCTGATTCTGGAAGCAGACCTTTTCGTCGGCGAGCACCGCCTGCACGTCGCCCGCGAGCGTCGGCATCCAGTGGAGCTTAAGTGGCTTGAGGTCATCCGCCGTGAGCACGGCGTGCACACCCGGATGCGCGAGCGCCCGCGACTTGTCGATGCGCTTCACGCGCGCATGAGCGTAGGGACTGCGCACCATCACGCCGAACAACATGCCCGGCATCTTGATGTCGTCCACGTAACTGCCCTTGCCCTGGATGAAGCGCGGGTCCTCGCGGCGCTTGCGCGAGCAGCCCATGCCTTCGAGCGCGGCAAGACGGTCGAGATTGGCGTCGAGATTGCCCATGTGGTGTCTCCCGGCGCTCAGTGCGCTTGTACCGCGCCCGCTTCGATGAGCGGATGCGAGGTTTCGACCGCTTCGCCGCGCAGCTTGCGCGCCGCGTACTGCACGGCCTTCACGATGTTCTGATAGCCCGTGCAGCGGCACAGGTTCCCCGCCATCCAGTAGCGGATTTCCGCTTCCGTGGGATCGGGATTCTCCTGAAGCAAGCGGTACGCGCGCATCAGCATGCCCGGCGTGCAGAAGCCGCATTGCAGCCCGTGCTCCTGCATGAAGCCTTCCTGGAGCGCATGCAACGTGCCGCCTTCGGCGAGCCCTTCGACCGTGCGGACCTGCGCGCCCTGCGCCTGCACCGTCAGCAGCGTGCATGACTTCACGGACATGCCGTTGAAATCGACCGTGCAGGCGCCGCAATGCGACGTCTCGCAACCGATATGCGGCCCCGTGTGCTGGCACTTTTCGCGCAGCGTGTGAATCAGCAGTTCGCGCGGTTCGACGACGACGTCGACCTCGCTGCCGTTGAGGCTGAACGACACGATGGTTTTGCTGGCCATTTCGCGCTCTCCGTCGGTCAGGGGCGTGCCGGGTTTGTGGCCCGTTCGTATGCGGTATTGAGCGCCCTGCGGGTCATCTCGCCCGCCATCGCGCGCTTGTAGTCGGCGTCGCCGCGCAGATCCGCCACCGGATCGCACGCCGCCATCGCGAGCCGTGCCGCTTCGTCCAGCGCGCGTGCGTCGAACGGCTTGCCGATGAGCGCCTGCTCGGCGCCCACCGCGCGAATCACCGTGTCGCCGACATTCGTCAGAGCAATGCGCGCGTGCTCGACATTGCCGCCGCCAAGGCGCAACGTGACGGCCGCCGCCGCGGTCGCGAAGTCGCCGGTCTTGCGCTTGAGCTTCGCATAGCAATAGCCGGTGCCGGGCGGCGGCACGGGAATGCGGATGCCAGTCATGATCTCGCCCGGCTCGAGCAGCGTCGCGTAGGTGCCAATGAAGAAGCCGTCCGCGCTCACCACGCGCTCGCCCGCCGCGCCTTGCAGCACGAACGACGCATCGAGCGCGATCATCAACGCGGGATGGTCATTGCCAGGATCGCCGTGCGAAAGATCGCCGCCGAGCGTGCCGCGATAGCGAACCTGCGGGTCGGCAATCTGTCGCGCGCCCTCGACGATGAGCGGGCAGCGCGTTTGCAGCAGCGTGGACCAGATCAGCTCGTTCTCGGTCGTCATCGCGCCGATCCAGAGCGTGCCGTTTTCCTCGCGGATGCCCTTGAGTTCGGCCAGCCGGCCGAGGTCGATCAGATGATCGGGCTGCGCGAAGCGCAGCTTCATCATCGGCAGCAGGCTATGCCCGCCCGCAAGGAGCTTCGCGGCATCGCCGTGCGTGCCGAGCAGCGCGAACGCCTCGGACAAGGTTTGTGGCGCGTGATATTCGAATGGGCGGGGAATCACAGTAGTCTCCTGTCGATCCAGAGTTGGCGCTTTAGCTCCTTACTCTGGTCCCATGCAGCTAGCTGCGGTTGGCATCGTCCTGAAGTTCAGGATTTCACAATGCAACGCAGCAATTCAATGCGTTTTCGCGAATGGCGTCCTGGCTGCGCCGGGCGCCGGAAAACTTGCGCGAAAGGGGGAAAGGACATAAAACGGAGGCAGCGTCCCGCCGCCGCAGACGCCGCGCACAAAGCCTGGGCCGCATCGGGGAGAACCCTGGATGAAACCGTTCGAGCACGCCATGCCGACCACCGACGCACGCCGCGCCGAGACTTTTCAGCATCGACTGGAGCAGTTCAATCCGGGCGTAGTGTGGCTCGACGCGCAGGGGCGCGTCAGCGCGTTCAACGACGTCGCGCTGCAGATTCTCGGACCCGCCGGCGAGCAGTCGCTGGGCGTTGCCCAGGACAAGCTGTTCGGCATCGACGTCGTGCAGCTGCACCCGGCAAAAAGCCGCGACAAGCTGCGCTTTCTGCTGCAGTCGCGCGACGCCGGCGGCTGCCCCGTGAAGTCGCCGCCGCCGGTCGCGATGATGATCAACATTCCCGACCGCATTCTCATGCTCAAGGTGTCACGCATGTCGGACATGAACGGCACGTGCGGCACCTGCATGATCTTTTACGACCTCACCGACCTCACGACCGAGCCGTCCTCCGAGTCGCTTGCCGGCGCGCCTACGCCGCCCCGGCGGCTCTACAAGATTCCGGTGTACCGCAAGAACCGCGTGATCCTGATCGACCTGAAGGACATCGTGCGTTTTCAGGGCGACGGCCACTACACGACGATCGTCACGAAGGACGATCGCTACCTCTCCAACCTGTCACTCGCCGACCTCGAACTGCGACTCGACAGCAACACATTTGTGCGCGTGCATCGCAGCCACATCGTCAACCTGCCGTACGCCGTCGAACTCGTCAAAGCCGACGACAGCGTGAACCTCGTGATGGACGACGGCGAGCGCAGCGTCGTGCCGGTGAGCCGCTCACGCGCCGCACAACTCAAGGAGTGGCTTGGCGTGGTTTGAAGGCAGGCGCTGATCGTCTCACGTCAGCCGACCGGGCTCGTTCGTCCTAGAATGAAGATCAGGGGGCGATATGAAGCGCGAACTGGTCACGGGGCTACTGTGCGGCGCACTACTTGCCGGTTGCGTGACATCCGGTGTCGAGGTGAGGCCAGAACAGATGGCGAACTTCACGCACGGCGTGACAACACTGCAAGACGTGATAACCGCGCTCGGTCCGGCGTCGGTCGAGACCGCGCTGGACGACGGCTCGACGCTGCTTGTCTACACCTACGTGACATCGCGTCCGCATCCGGAAAGCTATATCCCGTTCATCGGCGCGCTGGTCGCCGGTTCCGACACGCACTCGTCTGCGGCCGTATTCCTGTTCGATTCGCACGGCCTCCTCAAGAGTGCGAACAACACGAGCTCGAACGTCGGCACGGGCATGACCAGCGCCCATACCGCGCAGCCCAAGGCGCCCGCGCCAGTCTCCGAGGCGCCCGTTGTGATCAAAAGCGTCCCGCCACCCGCCGTTCAGAACGTCGAGCCGACGCCGGGAGAAGACGTCGAGCCCGCGTCGCAAATGCCCCGCGAACTTCAACCAGAAATAACTATTCAGCCGGCTCCCGTCGAATAGCCATCGCCCTTCGTGCAGGAACGCGCATCTGATCGTGCGTGTACGTGCGCTACAGCACACTCGGTGAATCGTAGCGGGAATACGCTAGGAGTCCAAAATTAGAAGCAGCGAACGCCGCAGCAGTCCCTCAGCGGAGGACGAAATGTCGAACTTGCCCTGGCTTTCGGAATACCCCGCTGGCGTCGCCGCTGACATCGACCTCGATGACTACCCCTCGATGGCAGCCCTCCTGGAACAGGCCGTCGCACGCTTTGGCAACCGGGTCGCCTTTCATCAGTTCGGCGTGGATCTCACCTATCGTCAGTTGGATGAGTACTCGGCACGCCTCGCCGCCTACTTCCAGAAAGACCTTGGGCTGAAACCCGGGGACCGCATCGCGCTAATGTTGCCGAACTCCCTGCAACACCCTATCGCGATGTTTGCCGCGCTCCGGGCCGGGCTCACCGTGGTCAACGTCAACCCGCTCTACACCGCGCCGGAACTGGCGAATTTGATCAAGGATTCCGGTGCACGCGCGATCGTGGTCATGGAGGTTTGCGCGGCCACGCTCCAGCACGCGCTCGTTCGTGTCGCCATTGAGCACGTGATCGTCGCGCGTGTGGCGGAGATGCAAAACTTCCCGAAATCCATCCTTGTCGACTACGTCGTCCGGAAAAAGAGAAAGCTCGTCCCCGACTGGACAATTGCCGGTGCGATCTCCTTCAAGACCGCCATGACCGCCCGCCCGGCGGCGGACTTCACCCCCACGGCGCTGAACCGCGAGACAAGGGCATATCTGCAATACACCGGCGGCACGACCGGCGAGCCGAAAGGGGCCGTGCTCACGCATGGCAACGTGCTCGCGGACGTGCTGATATTCGCCGCGTGGGTCAAGCCGGTGTTTCGGGAAAGCGGGGAAATCACGCTCGTCGCATTGCCCCTGTACCACGTCGCTGCACTCGTGTGCCAATGCCTCGTCTCGTTTCATCTGGGAACCCGCTGCATTCTGGTGATGAACCCACGTGACATTCCCGCCCTCGTGAAGGACTTTGCAACGCATCGCCCAACCATCTTTGGCGGCCTCAACACGCTATTCACGGCGCTGATGAACAACGAGTCTTTCGGCGCGCTCGACTTCTCGTCGTTGCGCAGCACGTTCGCGGGAGGTACCGCGACCCAGCCAGCCGTTGCCGAGCGCTGGCAGAAACTCACTGGCAGCCCGGTGGTGGAAGCCTACGGGCTTTCGGAAGCCGCCGGCGCGGTGACGGCCAATCCCGTCACGCAGACTGCCTTCGAAGGCACGATCGGCGTGCCGCTGCCGTCCATGCGCATTGAAATCCGCGACGAGAGCGGCGCGGCCGTGCGCGCCGGCATGCCTGGCGAAATCTGCGTCGCAGGGCCCGTCGTCATGCAAGGCTACTTCAACCGGCCTGAGGAAACGGCCCATGCGATCGGCACCGATGGATTCTTCTCGACCGGCGATATCGGGATCATGGACGAGCGCGGTGTCATCAGGATTGTCGATCGCAAGCGGGACATGATTCTGGTCTCAGGTTTCAACGTCTACCCAAACGAGGTGGAGGGCGTGCTCTTCCGCCATCCCGGCATTCTGGAGGTCGCAGTTGTGGGTATCGCGGATTCACAATCCGGCGAGACGCCTGTCGCCTTTGTGGTGAAAAAGGAACCGCGGCTCACCGAGTCGGAAGTGATCGAGTTTGCGCGGACTAGCCTCACCGCTTACAAAGTGCCGAAGCAAGTGGTCTTCGTGAACGATCTGCCGAAAACGCCGGTTGGAAAAGTGCTGCGGCGACAGTTGCGAGACAGGCTGAGCGCATAGCGCGGCGCAGCTATTCAGCGGTGGCATAATCGCGGGTAACGGGGCAGTCATGCCCCCTTGACCTCCGCGACAAGAACCGCGTGCTCCAGTCCAATGGATCAAGCTGACGAATTCATCGTGCGCACCATGTCGGCCGACGAGGTGGCCATGTCGGTCGAATGGGCCGCTGCAGAGGGATGGAATCCCGGCCTGCATGACCCGCGCTGCTTCAGGGAAGCGGACCCAAACGGTTTCTTCGTCGGCGCTTGGCGCGGCGAGCCGGTCGCATGCATTTCCGCCGTCGCCTATGACGACAGCTTTGGCTTCATCGGGCTCTATATCGTGAAACCCGGATTTCGCAATAGAGGCTTCGGCATGCGAACCTGGCAGCATGGCATGCGTTACCTGGGAGACCGCAACATCGGTCTCGATGGCGTCGTTGCCCAGCAGGCGAACTACAGGAAGTCCGGGTTCCGCCTCGCGTACCGAAACATCCGCTATCAGGGACGTGTGAGCGGCATCGGTTGCGCGCATGTGGCGGCGGCAGCCGACGTACCGTTCGATCAGTTGATGGCCTACGATCGCACCTGTTTTCCGGCGCAGCGCGAGCGCTTCCTGCGCGCCTGGATCGCGCAACCGGATGCCGTTGCGCTCGCAACGATCGACGCGGGCCGGGTCGCCGGATACGGTGTCGTGCGCCGCTGCGAGGCGGGCTGCAAGATCGGCCCGCTCTTCGCCGATGATGCGGATGTCGCCACTGGCCTCTTTCGCGCGCTGGCGGCACGCATGTCAGGCGAAGTCATCGTGCTCGACGTGCCGGAGACGAATCCTGCGGCCGTCGCGCTGGCGCAGCGGCACGGCATGACGAGCGTCTTCGAAACCGCGCGGATGTACACGAAAGACGCGCCCGCGATTGCGATTGATCGCGTATTTGGGGTGACGTCGTTCGAACTGGGGTGAGGTTTCTAAAACTCGAGCCGCCGTACGTAGCCCGTGAGTTCGAGATAGCCGCGTCCGACCGGTTTTGCAGCAGGCGCTCCCGTGCTTGCTCCCGCCTCGAAGGCCGTCACCGCGCCCTCCCAATACACCGCGCCAGTGGTCGCGCGGCTGTCGAACTCCTGATCGTCCATGAGCGGTGCCAGCGTCAGATGCAGGTCCTGCGCATCGACGCGCATCGCTACCGGATACTCCGCGCCGGTATGGGGCGAGCGCCATCGGCGCAGCGGCGTGAAGCTGATGCTTTCGGGCGATAGCGCATGCGTGCTGCCATCGGCGGCGCGCAGCGTGCCGCCCGCCCAGAATTTGCGGCCCGCCTTGTCGCGGATCTGCAAGGCCATCAGCGCGCCGCCGTCATCGAAATTGATGCCGATCCAATCCCAGCCAACGGCCTCGTCAGCAAGCGGCGCCGACGACCACTCGTGGTCGAGCCACGCCTGCCCGCGCACGTGCTCCGCATTGCCGCGCGAATGACCGCCGCGCACGAGCACGCCGTCGACTTGCAGCCACGGCTGGCTGTAGTAGTAGCTGGCCTCGTCCGGCAGCGGACCTTTGCGGTTATACCCGCCTGCACCGTTGATGAGCACCGGCTGTGTCGGCGCCAACGTGAAGGCAAACGCGAAGCCGGGCGTGGCCACGTTCAGGCGGTAGCGGCCTTGAGCGTTGCGCTCGAGCGACCAGTCGTCGATGTGGACTGCCGTGTCCGTCTCACTCGCTTCGGCCAGGCCGAAACCGCGGCGCGCGACGCGCTGGTCGTGCTGCAGGCTGGCCGCGCGCGGATCGCTCAGCGCCACGTTGGCGAACAGCAGTTGATTCGGCGCGAAGCGGCTCGGGTTCGCGTCGTCGAGCGCGGGGCGCGAGCGGAAGAATGTCGCTTCGAAGCCCAGCGATTCACCGGCATCCGTTTGGAGCCAGCCCGTCACGTACCACCATTCGTTGCGATAGCTCGAATGCGCGCCATAGTCGCGCGGGAACACGAGCGGCTGTCCGCCCGTGACCGCTGGGTATTGCGGCATGCCTGCCCACGCAGCGTTCTGCGTCAGCGCGGCTAGCGGCCATACGAGGAACGTGCGCCGTCTCATCGCGTCACCAGTCGTCGCGTACGGCGCGCACCGCATCCACCGACATCGCCGCGCGCGAACTCAGGAGCGCCGTGAGCGCGGCGGCAACGACGACCGCCGCCGCCAGCGCGGCCAGCAATCCCCACGGCATGTGCACGCTCATCGTCCAGTGAAACGACTGCGGGTTGACGACATGCACAAGCACCATCGCGAGGCCGAAGCCCAGCGTCAGCCCGGCGAGCACGCCGAGCAGCGCCACGAGCGCGCCTTCCATCGCGAGCATGACGGCGATCTGGCGACGCGTCACGCCGATGTGCCGCAGCATGCCGAACTCGCGCGTGCGGGCAAGCGCCTGCGAGCCGAAGCTCGCGCCGACGCCGAACAGTCCGATGATCACCGCCACCGCTTCCAGCAGATACGTCACGGCGAAACTGCGATCGAAGATCCGCAGGCTCGCCGCGCGGATCTCGCCAGGCTGCGCGAACTCCAGACGCTGCCCGCCGCGCACGCTCTCGCGCAAGCGCGCGATCGCCTGCGCCGGCGCCACGCCCGAGGCGAGCCACAAAGCGGCATCGGTTACGCGTGTGTCGCCAGTCAGGCGGCGATAGTCGCTCGTGTCGATCACGATGGCGCCGAACTGGCGTGCGTAGTCGCGCCAAATGCCGGCCACTGTAAACGGCAGGCGCTGTCCCGCCAGCGGCAACGTGATGCGCTGGCCCGGGCGCATTCCATACAGATCTGCGGCCGCCTCGCTGATCCACACCGGCGGCGGGTCGCTGGGCTGCGGCACAAGCGGCGCCGTCGTCAGCGGCAGACGCGCGGCCGGATTGCGCGCATCGATGGGCCGCGCGAGCAGGCTGACGGGCGGCAGGCGTGCGTCGAGCGAGATTTGCGTCGCGCGAAGAAACTCCGCGCGCGCAACGCCGGGCATGGCCGCGATGGCCACCTGATCGCCTGGCGACAGGAATGCGCTGTCGCCGCCGGGCGCTGCGCGCAGATAGAGCGGCGCGGGCAGCAGCAATTGCAGCCAGTCGTCGACCGCGACGCGAAAGCTCGACACCATGATCGCCATTGCCGTCATCAGGCTGAAGCTCGTGACGATGCCCGCGAGGCCGATCGTCGCGCGGCCGGGCGCATTGGCAAGCTGCGCCAGCACGAGTTGCGGCAAGACGTGATTCGAGCGTGGCAGCACGGCGAATACCGCGCGTGCGACGGCCGGCATCGCGAGCACACCGCCCAGCAGCATCAGTGCAATGGCGAGATAGCCGAACACCGGCAAGCCGGCCACGGGCGGCAAAAACGCCGCGACGAGCCCGGCGCCGATCGCGAGCAGGGCCGCCGTGACGGTGCGCTTCGTACGCAACCGTGCAGCCGGCGCTTCCTCGTCGCCCGCCTTCAGCGCCCGCGCGGGCCGCGCCCTCGCCGCTTCGAGCGCCGGCGCGAGACTGCCGAGCACCGACGCGGCCACCCCCAGCGCAAAAAATATCGCCGCGGGCAGCGCATCGAAATGCACGCGCGGCTGAACGCCTTCGAAATAGCCGCCGCCCAGATCGCCGCCCGCATAACGGAGCACGGCGGCAGCCAGCGCGAAGCCAATGGCGAGACCCGCGGCGGCGCCGAGCACCCCGAGGATCGCGCCCTCCGAGACGACGAGCCACAGCACGCCCCGCTGCGTCACGCCGATCGCGCGCAGCAGCGCAAACTGCGCGCGGCGGCGCAGCACGGCGAGCGCCTGCATCGTGAAGACGAGGAACGCCCCCGTGAACAGCGCGACGAGCGCGAGCACGTTGAGATTCGCGCGATAGGCACGCGAGAGCATCGACGTGCGGCGCGCGTTGTCGCGCGGCGTGACGGCGGCGACGCCCGCAGGCAAGAGCGGCACGACTGACTGCGCGAACGCTTCGGCGTCGACGCCCGGCTTGAGCTTGATGTCGATGCGCGCGAGCGTGCCGAGCCGCTGCAAGCGCCATTGCGCGGCGCCGATGTCCATCACGCCGACGCGCACCGCATCGCCAGATGCCGGCAACACGCCCGCGACGCGCAGCGCGACTTGAGCGAGCCCGACTTGTACCGTGAGCGTGTCGCCGGGCTTGAGCGCAAGCCAGGTCAGCGCGGCCGGTGAGAGAAACACAGTGTCGGGGTCGAGCAGATCGAGGGTGCCAGCCTTTGTGCCATCAGCGTGCCTCGTGCGATTCACGCGTCCGACGAGATTCGGCGTGACGTACCCTGCGCGAAACACATCGACGCCCAGCAGCTTCAACGACTCGTCGCGTCCCGCCACGCGTGCGTCGACCTCGACCACCGGGCTCGCCGCCTCGACCTCGGGCAAACGGGCAATACGCGGATACAGCCCCTCATCGAAGCCCGCGCGCGGCCCGCGCAGTTCGATATCGGCGTTGCCCATCAGTGAGTTGACGGTGGCCGACAATTCGCTGAGTGCCGCGCGATTGATCAACTGCACGGCGTAGCCCATCGCGACGCCCGCCGCGATTGCGAGAATGCCGATCAGCGTGCGCAGCGGATGCGCGCGCATTTCGCCGCCGATGAGCGCCGCGCCGACTCCGCCAGCGGGCATGCGATTACCCGGGCAACGCGACGCGCGCGCTGCATCGGAGTCGCGCGACTCATGCACGGCGCCGGGCCAGCGCATCGCCTACGCGCCGCCTGCGCCCGGTGCGTACGGCTCGAGCCCGTCGGGCGTGAGCCGCAGCACGCGGTCGGCGGCAGCCGCGACGGCGGCCGAGTGCGTCGCGAGCAGCACGCCCGCGCCGTTCTTTTGCGCCAGATCGCGCAGCAGCGCGAGGATGCGCATCGCCGTGTCGTGATCGAGATTGCCGGTGGGCTCGTCGGCCAGCACGAGACGCGGCTGATGCACGAGCGCACGCGCGATCGCCACGCGCTGCAATTCGCCACCCGACAGTTCGCGCGGCAACGCGTGCTCGCGCCCGCCGAGCCCGACCGCCTGCAGTACCAACGACACGCGCGCCGGCGCGTCTTTCGCGCGCAAGCCGTTCAGGAGCAGCGGTAGCGCAACGTTTTGCGCCGCCGAGAGGTTCGGCAGCACATGGAACGCCTGGAACACGAAGCCCATTTTCTGGCGGCGCTGCAGGGTGGCAGCGTCGTCGTCGAGCGCGGTGAGATCGTTTCCGTCGAAGACGATGTGCCCCGCATCCGGCCGGTCGAGTCCGGCCGCGAGATTGAGCAGCGTCGATTTGCCCGCGCCCGATTCGCCCATGATCGCGACACACTCGCCTGAGCCCAGTTCGAGATTCACGCCGCGCAGCACGTTGCGCGGCGTGGTGCCGTCGTAGTGCTTCGACACATTGGCGAGCGTCAGCATATCGAGCCAGATAGCGCGCCTATTCGGCGAGCCCCATGCCGTGCTGCGGCGAGGTCGTGGTCGAGCCCGGGCGGCGCAGCATCTTGTCGACCTCGCCCGCATGCAGCTCCTCGACCTGGATCATCTGGCGCGCGTATTCTTCGAGCGCAACCGAGCGGTCTGCCACGAGCGAGAGCAGTTCGCGGTAAAGACCGAGCGCGATCTGTTCCGCTTCGAGCGATTCGCGCAGGATCGACCCGATATCGAACGTGTGAGAGTCGAGCAACGGACCGATTTCGAGCGATGGATACGCGCCGAGCGTCGTGATCCATTCGCCGGCCTGCTGCGCATGCAAGAGCGATTCGTCCGCCTGCTGCCGCAGCCAGGAGACGATCGGAATGCGCCCGAAGCCGAACACCAGGAACGAATAGTGCGTGTACCGCACCACGCCCGCCAGCTCGGATTCGAGAATCCTGTTCAGCACTGCGACGACCGGCTCCTTTTCGATCTCAGTCATGTTGCCTCCCATGCAAGGCAAGTAAGCGGTGGGAATGGTTCATCACTCCTCCTTCTCGCAGAAATCGTGCGGAAAACGTGTGCAAACGCGCCAACGGGTTCGATTGTTGCACTTATCGCGGCTCGGTGCTGCGTTCGGCGCTGCAATCGACAAGACGTGCCTCGAGCAGACGCGCGAGCGCGAGGCCCCCTTCGCGCATGATCGAATCGTGATTCCAGCGGAATACCAGCCGCGCGAGCGGCGCGAACGCAACCGCGCTCATCCACGCACTGGCCGTCCTGACGTGCCAGTCGTATCGCACCGTCGTGCGGCTGCCGTCGGCTGCGAAATGCCAGCGCCCCACGCCTTCCAGCGTGCCGCTGGCCTCGCCTTCCAGCGCCACGAGCGGTGTGACGCGCGTCACGCGAACGTCGATGATCACGCGATAAGGCAGCACACCCTTCCACGTGTAACGATGCACGGCGCCTAGACCGTCTGTCTCGCCCGCCTGCAACTCGCGCACCGCTTCGACATTCTTCCACCACCTCGGCCAGTTCATCGAATCGTGGATCGCGTCCCACACCGGCTGCAGCGGCGCCTCGATGCACCACGAGGTAGTCAGACGGAACTCCGCCATCGTTCGCTTCCTCCTTGTTTGCGTTACGGCCAGGTGTGCATTGCGTGGCGCGAAGCCGTGCTCCAGAATGACCCATCTTGCACGTTCGAGTATAGGAGGCGGCGATGACGCTCCCAGACCGCGATTTCGTGGCCGTCGCGCAGGCCCGCTTCGATGCGCTCGCAAACTATCAGGTCACGCTGAAATCGACCTCGGCGGGAGCGGAAACGGTCGAGGTACTTTATGGCTATCGCAAGCCGGGTTTCGTTCGGATGGACTTCATTCGGCCGCATGCTGGCGCGACACTCACCTTCAGCCCTGAATCGGGGAAGGTCAAGCTTTGGCCATTCGGTATCGACAGGTTTCCGAGGCTCACGCTGAGCCCCGACAATCACATGATCCAGAGCCCGCAGGGCCATCGCGTCGACGAGTCCGATGTCGGCGCACTGCTCGTCAATGTCCGTGAGCTTCAACAGCATGGCGACACGCAGGTCGCCGGTGCTGAGACGATCGGCGCGCGCGAGACGGCGCATGTGATCGTGACGTGCCGGCCTGGACAACTTGCGGCCAGCGTGTTCCGTTATGAGTTGTGGTTCGACTTGAGCCATGGGCTGCCCATCAAGGTCGTGAGCGAAGGCGAGTCGCGCGAGCCGATCGAAACGGTGCTGATGGAGAACCTGCGCATCGACGTGCCCGATTCGCAGCTCAGGCCGTTTGCCTGAACGCGCAAGCAATGAATGGCACTGGCGATATCACTTAATCCTCAGTTTAATCGACGCGTAAACATGACATCCTAGAATGCCTCAACCGCTTAGGATGCCAAATAACCAGCCAGCCCAAGCGTGTACGACGATCAAGCTATCGTCGGCAAACATACGTCTCCCCCCGAATCGTTGCTAACGCAGTTAAAAGCGGATCCGTCGACGGAATCGACCGCGAGCACCCCGCTCGCACAGTCATCTCCGTCACCTGGATCGAAGGGACATGGCATGTTCAGAAACCTTATTGATTTCGCGAGACAGGTGCGGCGCAGCGAAGACTTGAAGAACGCGCTCAATACACCAGCCCGTCTTTCCCTGCATGCCAGACAACACTTCAACCGTGGCCACTTCGTCATAGAGATCCGCGCAAGTTCGGGCTTCTTTTCCGTCATGCAGATCGTCTTGTGCATCCTTCTGCACTGCGATGAGAAGCGTCTGAGGCCCGTCATTTCGGCGCGTGGCGGGAGTTATGGCGACCCGCAAGGCAAAATCGACTGGCTATCCGAATGCTTTGAAAACCTCGCGCCGTCGGCCGTGCCAGAGGCTACCCGCTCTGGTTTGCGAACGTCGATCGTGCGCGATCTCGGCGATCTTGGCTTTCGCCGCTACGAAGCCGGTCTCGGGCTTGCGCGCGCGAGTACGCTGTTCCTGTCGAACTTCCGGCCAAGCGAATCGATCCGCGAGGAAGTCGAGCGCATCAGCGAGCGGCTCGATATCGGTGCTTCGACGCTGGGCGTTCATTTTCGCGGCACGGATAAAAAGTTCGAGGCCCATCCGGTCGACTGGCGTGCGTTTTGCCAAATGGTCGAGAAAACACTTGCGGACGATCGCCATCTCACCAACATCTTCGTCTCGAGCGATGAGCAGGCTTTTCTCGACTTCTTCCTGAAGTGGGGCTTCGGTGTGCCCGTCAACGTCGCGCCTGCCACGCTGCTCGCGAGCGGTGAGAAGCCCGTGCACTTCAGCGGACATCCCGGACTCGCCATCGGCCGCGAAGCGCTGGTCGCGAGCCTGCTGCTCGCCAATTGCGGGCATTTGATCAAGACGCCCTCCTATCTCTCGGCGTGGTCCAAGATCTTCAATCCGTCGCTGCGGGTGAGGCTCGTCGTGCCGCCGCGCGAAAGCGCATTCTGGTTTCCCGATAGCCAGATCTGGACCGAGCAGCACGAGCGTGACAACGACCTCGTCAATCCGGAAATCGAAATCGCGCCTTTCGACTCGCCTTTCGGGGGAACCGGGACGACAGCAAACGCAGGGGCCCTGCCCCGATCCTTCGATCTCTGAAAGCGCGTCATTGAAGCAAGGAGCGCCGGGCCGCCGGGCTTCGTCGAGCGTCACAGCACTGGCAGCACAACGCTTGCTCCAGTCACGCGAACTACGAAATCGCGCCGACGCAAAGACGGAAACGCGCGCTCACGCTGCGCCTGTCGCGACCCGCGCCTTCAGCGCTTCGATGACCGCGCGCACCTTGCCCGACGGATAGCTCGTCGGCGCAAACACGGCCTGCACGTTCGAAGGCACGCCGGACCACTCGGGCAGCAACCGCACGAGGGCGCCAGACGCCACATCGGCCCGGGTCGAGAAATCGGTCAGCCCTGCAAAGCCGCCTCCCGCGAGGACCGCGGCGCGTGCAGAGGTGGCCGTGTTCACGCTCAACGCGTTCACGCAGCGCACGCGGCGCACGGCTTTGTCGTGGGCGACGCGGCCCGCAGCGAGCCGCCCGGCGTCGCGCGTCAACTCGAGCGTCGACGGATGCCGCAGCACCGTCATTGCGATATGCGGCAAGGACGCCAGTGCCTTCAGCGACTTCGGCATGCCGTGCCGCGCGACGAACGCGGGGCTCGCGACCAGCCACCGCACATAGCTGCCGAGTTTCACCGAGCGGTAGTTCGAGTCCGGCAGATTGCCCAACCGCACGGCCAGATCGATGCCCTCGCCGATCAGATCGACGTAGTGATCGGCACAGACCAGTTCGATTTCCAGCTCCGGATAGGCGCCGCGCAGATCGACGAGCGCGGGCGCGACGACCTGTGCGCCGTAATCGACAGGCGCGCTCACCCGCAGCGCACCGCGCGCGGGCGAAGCCTCGCCTGACGCCGCCGATAGCGCCTCTTCCGTCATCTGCAGAATGCGGCAGCTGGCGTCGTAAAACGCGCGCCCCGCGTCGGTTACGGACAGACGCCGCGTGGTGCGCGCGATCAGGCTCGCGCCGATCTCGCGTTCGAGCCGCTGCATATGCGCGCTGACCATGGTCTTGGCAATGCCGAGCCGCTCGGCCGCCGCTGTCAGCGATCCCGCTTCGACCACGGCAACGAACACCGCTAGCCGGTTCAGATTCACGTCGCGCACGTCGGTCATCGGCGATTGTCCACTTTAGGTAGAAAATGATTACAAGCTTAGCAGTCTTCTCGCGCGTGCAGCCATTGCTTACTCTGAGCGCTCCTTGCCGCTTCTTCCCGCGGCACTTTTGTAATGGAGAATGCCGATGCCCGCTGTCCGTCCCGCCACGCCGATCCGCCTGTACACCACGCTGCTTTCCGGTCACGGGCACCGCGTGCGGCTGTTCCTGTCCATGCTTGACCTGCCGTTCGAGATCGTGCCGGTGGACCTCGCCGCAGGCGAACACCGCCAGAACGCGTATCTGAAGCTCAATCCGTTCGGGCAGGTGCCGACCATCGTCGATGGCGATACGGTGCTGTTCGATTCGAACGCGATTCTCGTCTATCTGGCGAAGCGTTACGGCGATCCGCCGTGGTTGCCGGACGACGCGCTGGGCGCGGCAGCCGTGCAACGCTGGCTGTCGCTCGCCGCCGGCCCGATTGCGTTCGGGCCGTGTGCCGCACGCCTCGTGCACGTATTCAAGCGCGATCTCGATCTGGCGCGCGCGCAGGAAATCGCGAGGACGCTGCTGCCGCTGCTCGATGCCGAACTCGCGCACAAGCCATTCGCCGCAGGCAATCACGTGACGATCGCCGATATCGCCGCGCATACCTACATCGCGCATGCACCGGAAGGCGGCGTGTCGCTCGATCCGTACCCGCATCTGCGCGCGTGGCTCGAGCGCGTCGCCGCGTTGCCGGGCTTCGTGCCGATGCCATCGACGAAAGCCGGGCTGCTCGCCGCCTGAACGGCACGAGCGCGTCGCCACCTTGAGGCCGCCATGAACGCTCTCCCCGAACCGAATCCCTACCACGCGATCGGCCCATTTCACGATGGCGAACGTGAGGCGCAATCACGTGCGGGCGTCGCCGACGTCGCGCTCACAAACGGCTCGCGCGGTATTCGCGACTACATGCCGGACCAGCATCGCGCGTTCTTCGCGATGCTGCCGTTCATGGTGTTCGGCGGCGTCGATGCAAGCGGTCAGCCGTGGGCGACGCTGCGCGCGAACACGGCAGGCTTCGTATCGACGCCGGACAGCCGCACGCTGCGCATCGACGGCGGCGCGTTGCCGGGCGATCCGCTCGCAGGAAGCTGGGTGCCGGGCGCCCGTATTGGCGGGCTCGGCATCCAGCCGCACACGCGGCGGCGCAACCGCGTGAATGGCGTGATCGAAGCGGTCGAGGGCGACGTGGTTACGCTCGCGGTCAAGCAAAGCTTCGGCAATTGCCCGAAGTACATCAACGGACGTGAGCCGACGTTCGCCAGCAATGTCCCGGCGAACGCCTCGGTCGAACGTGCTGATTCGTTATCGGAGGAAGACCGCGCCCTGATTGCCCGCGCCGACGCATTTTTTATCGCAAGCGCCAATCTCGGTGACGCAGTCGCAGCGGGACGCGGCGTGGATGTCTCGCATCGCGGCGGCGTGCCCGGCTTCGTGCGGATAGACAACGAGCGCACGCTGACTGCGCCCGACTTCACCGGCAACAATTTTTTCAACACAATCGGCAACCTGCTGCGCGATCCGCGCGCGGGACTGCTGTTCGTCGATTTTGCGCGCGGTGATCTGCTCTATCTCGCCGTGCGCGCCGAAGTGATCTGGGACGGCCCGGAGATCGCGCAATTCCCGATGGCGCAGCGGCTCGTGCGGTTTCATCTGCACGAGGCGCGGCGCGTGCGAGGCGCGCTGCCGCTGCGCTGGACGGCGGTCGAGTATGCGCCGCAGTTCGAGCAGGTTTTAAGTGAAAACTCGCCCGCGGCTGCACCGAAAAAAGCCGACGCCTCCACATGGCGCACGTTGCGCGTGGCCGATATGCGCGACGAATCTCCAACGATCCGCTCATTCTCTTTCGAACCCGTGGACGATCAGCCACTCGCGCCGTTCGAAGCCGGGCAGTACCTGCCGCTGCGTGTCGCCACGCCTGATTCCGACAAGCCACTCATGCGCACATATACGCTTTCTGCGGCGCACGATGCCGCGCATCCTGCGCGCTATCGGATCAGCGTGAAGCGCGACGGCGCGGTGTCGCGCTGGCTGCATGAACGCGCACGCATCGGCTCGCAGATCGACACGCTGGCGCCACGCGGGTCGTTCAAGCTCGACGCACGCAGCCCGCGCGCGATCGTGCTCGCGGCGGCAGGCATCGGCATCACGCCGATGCTGGCCATGCTCGACGCGGCGCTCGCACTCGAACCGCAGCGCCATATCCACGTGTTTCATGGAACGCGCGGTGAACATGAAAGACCGTTCGCCGCTGTACTGCGCGAGATCGAACGCGCGCATCCGAACGTGTCGGTGCATCTGTACGATAGCGCCGCGCAGCACGATTCGCCCGCTGGCGACCGGCTCGCGGGCCGCGTGAACATCGATGCGTTGCGCCGCTTCTTGCCGTTCGACGATTACGACTTCTATCTGTGTGGCCCTGAAGCGTTCATGCGCGATCTCTACGACGGGCTGCGCGCGCTGAATATCGCCGACGAGCGCATTCGGTTCGAGGCGTTCGGTCCGTCGAGTTTGAAGCGTGCGTCGTCTGACCAGGCCGCCGTAACGAGTGAAGCGTCAGCAGGCAGACCGGTGACATTTGCCCGCACAGGGAAAACGGTGAACTGGGCGCCGCAGCAGGGCTCGCTGCTCGATACCGCCGAGCGCTGCGGCGCGAACGCGGCGTCCAACTGCCGCTCCGGCATGTGCGGGACCTGCGCCGCGCGCGTGCTCGAGGGTAGCGTGGAATACGACGAAGCGCCGGAATTCGACGTCGAGCCGGGCTACGCGCTGGTTTGCGTCGGGCATCCGGCGGCGGATGGTGTGACGCTGGATCTTTAGCTGCCATAGAAGACGGCCCACTCATGCGTGCAGCCGCGCCATAAATATGAGTGGTCCGTCTTCTTTTCTGTTCCCGATCCTTGCCGGCTCGATGAACAAGCCCGTGCTCGCAAATCGCCTGCGCTCGACGAGCCACAATGAGATCGGAGCGATATATTGGATTTTAATTTTTATATTTATTCACGGTTACCCTCGCCGACAGCAGGTACGGTTGACGCTCGAATGAAAAGCCCCACCGAAGCGGGGTGTGCGATGCGAGGTATCCCGCTTACTTGATAGCTTTGCTATTTGGCGTCACTCTCGGATCGTCGCAAAGGCGCTCGCACCCGCCGTCACATATGGGAACGAGACTGACTGAAATCTGATCGAGCGTGACATTCCCCTTATCATCGACATCGGGTGCTTTGATGATTCTCGTATCAACCCAAATGTTGGATTCCTTCACGCCAAGCTGAACCAGATAGCTTTTAAGCGCTGCCGCTCTCTCGGATGCTATAACCTTTGGGTTTCGTTCTTTAACATACCCCCCCGCGTAGACAATACCTCGAATTTCAACGTCAGACCACTGCTTCGCGGCGAATATCATGTCCGCAATTTTGAGTCGATCTGAATTCTGAATCTCCGTCGAGTTGAGCGGTAAGCTACTCGTCATATCCTCTGAAATCGTACATGCGCTTGCACTGCGAGCATTCGCGATAGTAAACAATGCAAAAAGGATATAAGCCAAACTTGAAATAAATTTCATTCGCAACATAGAATTTCCCCTAGTCATTAAAGCCAACATAGCACGCCAAGCTATCCGCATTCTTTATTGCCTTATCGGGATTGTCCTGCGCCCAAAACGGGAGTCCAACGGTTACGCCGTACATTTCATCATTAGAATTGAACACGTCTGTAAAGTGGGTGCATTCGTGAATGAGCGTTAGCACCTGGCACCCGTGCCATAGTTGGGAGCGCGGAGAAGTGCAAAAATGCGGGTATATCGCAATGATGCGCTTCGCCGTATCGGGTTTGCAGACTGCCGCGTCGGTAGCGCCGTTGTCGGGAAATATCGTACAGGTTATGTTTCGTTGCTTCTGTTGATCCCAGCGAATGACGTTTTCCGGTTTTAACTCTTTCATGACTTGAAGAAGGCGCGGCAGCCCGACTTGCAGTATGCTGCGAGTCGTATCGTCCGAACGTCCTAACCACTTCTTCGTGCGTGCTCGTTCGCTCGCATCCCATCGGGTCAAGGCTGATATACGTGCTTGTATTAGGCCGACCGCCTCCTCTCGCGATTTGACGATCGATTCGCGAAATTCCTTGTTACTCATGTTTGAGCAAATCGGAGTCGTGTTAATTACAACGTCAACACAAGAGTTAGGGTTGGTATTGGTGCACGCAGTATCGTGAACTGTTTGCCACTCCGTGGTGTCTGCCATGCTAATTACGTCTCCAGTTGAAGTTGTAGCCCGGATGACCCTTGCGTGATAATTCGCTCCGTTTGACCTGCTGAGTTCGTCGCACCAGAAAGCACTTGTCCGTCATTGGTAACGATGCGATATCGGACATTTGCGACCGGCTGTCCGTCGCCACCCATGAGCCTGTATTGCTGGTCGTAAGCAAGGGCTTTTGGTGGCGGCACGGTCGCGGCTTCGCCCTTACTTTCTGAATAGAATGCGTTGGACGAACCCGCCGCAAGGACGCGATTCTTGCCACATGGACACATGACCCAATCGAGATCCTTCACCATCGGATACCCGTCATCCATCCAGTCGCCCGCGGTTCCGCAGATCGGCCATCCACCTTTGCAATTGCCACAAGTGGCGTGATTCTCCTTTCGCGCGTACATCTTCCCAGCTTCGTTGTACTGGTTACTGCGACCAATCACTTCGCCACCCGTAGTGGTGCGGTCTCCGTCTGCAACAAGTCGATCAAGCATACTTGCCCCCTGTTCGATGGAAGTTGCACGCAGGGCACCGTATCTTCGCGCCGATGAACGGGATTGGCGTGCCGTGGTGTGCGAAGCTATCGATGCCTGCGAGTTTGACACCGCCCGCTTTTTCACCCAACTTCAGCAACGCTCGTCGCATTCCGCACCCCACTCGTTATGCATTTGCTGTTCCGGCATTTTCCATACCTCCACGAAGACAACCGGTGCGACATTGCAACCGGTGAAATCTCATCCTCGGCGCACAGGCGGAAGCTCCTCAATCGGACCAGTCCTAAATTGATTAGTAATCCAACACATTTCGCATGGATTAGAAAAGGAAAACATTGCCATCTGATTCCAGTCAAGCAAGCTGCGAGTTTCCAGGCTACCGCGAGCCCATTTCATCGATCCCATCCTGCCGTATTTGCAGCGGCGGCACCACCGGAAAGCCAAACAGAACTCGTTTTGCTCGATCGGAGCGGCTATCGCGTGGAACTGAGCGCCATGGGCAGTTCATTTTATGAACGCATGCGGCCACTCCTGAGCGAAGTGGAAGGCTTGCATCAGCACGCAGCACAACTGGCCGGCGGCCATACGGCGATACCGGTTGCAGCCCGGCGCCGAGGCGCCTCTCACGGCCCAGTGGTTCAGCGATTGTGGCCCTGTCCACAGGCAAACGCGCCGATGATCTAGTCGATGCCCAAGCGTGACCGTGCCGCGATCCGGTTAGAGGCCAGTCGGGGTACGGCAGACGCCCCCCTAAATGCCGTCATCCTCACCAATGAGACCCGAAGCTTGCAGATCCCCCAGGTCCGGGAGCGTCGAGGAAAACGCGGTGAATTGCATCGCTTGCTGCGCGAGCGCGGCCAATCGCGGGAACGATTCGCTGTCGAAGGCACGAGGGATCACCACAGAGGCACTCTGAAAAGCCACGACTGCCATGATGTCTGCCTGTGAGATGCGGGCCCCAAGGAACCACGGGTCGGCGTGCGCGGCTTCGAGCACGTGGAAGCCACTCTCCATCTGTTCCCGATAGCCCGCTTGCAGATGCGCCAGCCGGTGAGCCTCGGGACGCAGCATCAGCTCGTCGCAATAGCGTGCCAACTTGTCGTAGCAGGCCGAGGCGTAGCCGACAAGTTGCATCGCGCGCACGCGCGCCGGGCCGCTCGCGGGCGTCAGTCGCTGGTCGGCCGGCACGATACTGTCCAGATAGTCGACGATCGCGTTGCTGTCGATGAGCACCTGACCGTCGTCGAGCTGCAGCGCAGGCACCCGCGCCATCGGACTGAACGCTTTCACGCGTTCCGTTTCCCGATACGCGTGATAAGGCAGATGCTCGAATGGGATCTGCAGTAGTTTCAGCGTGATCCCCACCCGGCGCGTGTAGCCGGACACCCATGGGCCCACCAGCTTCATCGGTAATCTCCAGCGGTGCTCGTTGGACAGCGCGCAAAGCCGAGTTTAGCGACTTTGCGCGAGAGGCGCCGTTGCCGTGGAGCGCCGCGGCGGCCCTGTGGCACCGTCAGCAGCGGCAGTTTAGACTTCGCGCTGGGCGTGCTGGCCTCGCCCTGATCCGACGAGGTGGGGACATGGATATCGTGCTAGCCATGAAAGTGTTCGCCCGTGTGGTGGAGACGAACAGCTTCACGCGCGCGGCCGAGACGCTGGACATTCCGCGCGCACGCGTGACCGTGGTCGTCCAGAGCCTCGAAGCGCACCTGAAAACACGCTTGCTGCAACGCACAACCCGCAGCGTCAACCTCACGCCGGACGGTGCGGCGTACTACGAGCGGTGCGTGCGCGTGCTCGCGGAGATCGACGACATCGAAGGCGCTTTCCTCGGCAAGCAGCGCTCCCCGCGCGGCAAGCTGCGTGTGGACATGCCCGGCGCGCTCGGGCGCCTCATCGTCATGCCCGCGCTGGGCGATTTTCACGAGCGGTATCCCGAGATCGACCTGATGCTCGGCCTCGGCGACAAGCCGCTCGATCTCGTCCAGGAAGGCATTGACTGCGTGGTTCGCATCGGCACCTTGCAGGATTCGTCGCTCGTGGCGCGGCGCGTCGGTGTCTATCAGGCCGTCACGGTTGCCAGCCCGGCGTATCTCGACAAGGCGGGCATCCCGCAGACACTGGCCGAACTGGCCAATCACCGTGTGGTGAACTACTACTGGCCCCGCACCGGCCGCATCATGCCCCTCGCGTTCGAAGCCGACGGCGGCGAGGTGACCGAGGTGAAGATGTCTGGCTCTATCGCCGTCAACGACGCCGAGGCCTATCTGGGCGGCGCGCTGTGCGGGCTGGGGATCGCCCAGGGCGCCCGCTTCATCGCGCTGCCCTACCTCGAATCGGGCGCACTGGTCGAGATCCTTTCAGCGTGGAAACCTCCGACGCTGCCCATTTCCGCTGTTTATCCGCACAGCCGGCATCTCTCCGCCACCGTGCGCGCGTTCATCGACTGGATCGCCGAGCTGTTCAGCACGAACCCGTCGATGTCCAGCACCCCGGAAGCCGAAGCGCGGTGCCGCCCGACGAGCGTCGATACCCAGGACGTCAATGGCGACGACCTTACGGGGGACGAAGCGCTGCCACTCGGCTGAGCCGGAAATAATCAGATGTAAAGAACGCGCTTTGTTCTCTTTTTCGATAACACTGTTGAGCCGAACACGAGATTTATCGGGCCGACGGTAGCAACCACAATCTGACCATTGTTCGTTTGGCGAGTGATCACCGCACCGGTGTCCCGACGCAACGCAAGCGCGGCGCCGGTACGACACGCATAAGCATCGCGGCGTCCACTTTCGCGGGGCTCGCAGATATTTAATTCGCCATCCTAATTTTTCGACTCATAACGTTCAGGAGCGCAGTCATGAATCTCAGTGGAAATACCGTATTCATCACCGGCGGCACCTCGGGCATCGGCCGCGCACTGGCGGAAGCCCTCCATCGCCGTGGCAACAAGGTCATCGTCGCGGGGCGGCGCAAGTCTCTGCTCGACGAGATCGCCCGACTCAATCCAGGCATCGATACCGTCGAACTCAATATCGGCGACGCCACACAGATTCGCGAAGTCGCCGCACATTTGATCGCGCGCTATCCGTCGCTGAATGTCGTGATCAACAACGCCGGCATCATGCCTTTCGACGACGCCAGCGGCGCACTCGACGACGAGCAGGCCGTGCGTCTCGTCGACACCAACCTGCTCGGGCCGGTTCGCGTCAGCGCCGCCTTCGTCGAGCATCTGAAGCAACAGTCCGAGTCGTACATCATCAACAACAGTTCCGTGCTCGCGTACGTACCACTCGCAGCCACGGCACTGTACTCCGCGACCAAGGCGGCGATTCATTCGTACACGCTTTCGCAACGCTTCGCACTGCGTGATACGAGCGTGAAGGTGCTCGAGATCGCGCCGCCCTGGGTCGATACGGACCTCGTTCACAAGAGCGGCGACCCGCGCGCCATGCCGCTCGACGCATTCATCACCGAAACGCTGAAACTGCTTGAATCCGCGACCACCGAGGTCGTGGTCGATGCAGCGAAACCGATGCGCGGTAACGCGGGCCCCAACGAGCACGCCTTCGTCGAACAGTTCAACCAGTTCGTCGTCGACAACCCGATTCCTGCTGAATGAGAGGAGCCTGACCATGACCACCGCATCTGAAGAGAAGAACACGGCGCTCGTTCTCGAAGCGCTGGAGACGTTGTTCAACAGGAAAGACTACGAGAAGGCCGCGCAGTTCTGGTCCGATACCTACGTGCAGCACAGCCGGCACGTACCGGCCGGGCGCGACGGGCTTTTTGGGCTGGTGCGCTCGTTAAGCGATATTCGTTTCGAGTACGACATGGTGATCGCCAAAGACGACTTCGTCTGGGTGCACAGTCGCTACACCAGTTCGGCCACGCCCGCCGCTTTGATCGCCGTAGATATCCTGCGCATCGAGGATGGCAAGCTCGTCGAGCATTGGGACGTTCTGCAGGACGAGCCGAAGCGCAGCGAATCCGCCGGCGGCTACCCGATGTTCGGCAGCACATTCCCGGACGAGCAATGACGCTCGCGGCGACCGTTGCAAACAAGGATAAAGCAATGAGTACTTTGCTCGACCGCGCCGTAGAGGCGCACGGTGGACTCGACAACTGGAACAAGCTGCGCACTGCTTCGGCTACCCTCGATATCGGCGGCGCCATATGGCACCTCAAAGGCCGGCCCGATATGTTCCGCGATATCGCACTGGTGGCCAGCCTGACACGCCAGCACGTCTCGATCGTCTCACCACAGTCCGGCTGGCAGGGCACGTTCACGCCGGATGCCGTGCGCATCGAGTCGCTCGAGGGTCACGCCGCCGAAGAGCGGCGCACACCGCGAGACTTTTATCGAGGTCATGCTCAGGACACCTCATGGGATCGTCTGCATGCGCTGTACTTTACCGGCTACGCGCTCTGGACCTATCTGACGATCCCGTTTCTCTATACGTACCCGGGCTTCCATACGGAAGAACTGCCTGAATGGGAGGAGAACGGCGAAATCTGGCGACGACTCAGGGCCACGTTTCCCGATTCGATTGCAAGCCATACCCGCGAGCAGATCTCTTACTTCGGCGAGGATGGTCTGCTGCGCCGCCACGACTATACCGTCGATGTGATGGGCGGCGCGAAAGGCGCCAACTACGCCTCGGACTACCAGAGCGTGAACGGTGTGATGGTGCCAATGTCGAGACGCGTCTTTGCCTACGACGAGGCGAGGCAGAAGATCGGCGAGCCATTGCTCGTGTCGATCGACTTTCGCGCGATCGAGTTCCGCTCCGAGTAATCGAGCGCTTCAACCTCTCCGGAATGACCATGCAAAGCGACAGCAACCAGGCGCTGCTCTGGCCGATACTCATGGGTGAGCTTGAATTGCCCAACCGCATCGTCATGGCGCCGCTCACGCGCATGCGCGCGGCGAACCCCGATCTCGCTCCGACCCGACTGCATGCGGAGTACTACGCGCAGCGCGCCTCGGCGGGACTCATCATCAGCGAAGGCGTTTTCGTGAGCCCCGAGGCGGTTGGCTGGGCCGACGTGCCGGGCCTGTGGAGCGACGCCCAGATGCGCGGCTGGAGCGTGGTGACGGACGCCGTGCATCGCGCGGGCGGCCGGATCGTCGCGCAACTGTGGCACACCGGCTCGCTCGGGCACCCGGATTTCCAGGCTGGCAACGCGCCCCTCTCCGCTTCAGCGGTCAACCCAGAGCAGCAGAGCGTGACCGCAAGCGGCCACAAGAACACCGTCGTGCCGCGCGCCATGAATCGAGACGAAATCCGCCGCACGGTCGCCGATTTCGGCCGGGCAGCGCGCAACGCGATCGCGGCCGGTTTCGACGGCGTGCAGATCCAGGGCGGTTTCCACTACCTGTTCAACCAGTTTCTCAGCGTTCGCACCAATCTGCGTAACGATGAATACGGCGGGTCGACCGAGAACCGCGCGCGCTTCCTGTTCGAGGTTCTGGAAACGGTGGTCGAAGCGGTCGGGGCGCACCGAACCGGAATCAAGACGGGGCCCGCCACATCCGAAACGGGCGCGTTCGTTTCCACTGACGAAACCCTGGCCACCTCCGAATATGTCATCGGCCGGCTCAACGATTTCGCTCTTTCCCATCTGCTTTTGATGGGCGCCATGGCCGACCTGTCGGCCACCCCGCTCGCCGACATGGCCGGCGACGGCATGTTCCGGCATTTCCGCGACCTCTACCGCGGGCCTATCATTGGCAACGTGAATATCGACTCGGCGCGCGCCAATCGGCTGATCGAAGCCGGACTGGTTGATATGGTCGCCTTCGGCCGCCCGTTCATTGCCAATCCGGATCTGCCGGCACGTCTCGCCACTGGCGCACCGCTTGCGCAGGTCGACTGGCCTAGCGTTTACGGATCGACGGCCGAGGGATACACCGACTATCCGGTTTTCGAGGCCCAGGAGGCATAGCGCGTCAACCCTACGCCGGCCAAATCATCGCTGCAGGAGGTCACACTCATGTCCAGTCCATCCGCTGTCCGTATCGCCATCCTCGACGATTATCAGAACGTCGCGCTCGAGATGGCGGACTGGTCGCCGTTGAAAGGTCGCGCGGATATCACCGTTTTCAACGACCACGTCGCACAAACCGAGCAGGTCATCGAACGCTTCAAACCGTTCGACGTGCTATGCGTGATGCGCGAGCGCACACCGCTCACGCGCGAGATTATCGAGCATCTGCCCAATCTCAAGCTGATCGCCTCGACGGGCCCGGGCAACGCCTCGATCGACATGGACGCGGCGGCGGATCACGGCGTCAAGGTCGCCGACACCGGATACTGGTCCACCCACACCATCGAATTCACGTGGGCGATGATTCTGGCCATGGCCCGCAATCTGACCGTCGAGAACCGGTCGGTGCGCGAGGGCGGCTGGCAAACCATGCTCGGCACGGAACTATCGGGCAAGACCCTTGGCCTGCTGGGGCTGGGCCGTGTCGGTTCGGCGGTCGGCGTGATCGGCCGCGCGTTCAGGATGAACGTGATTGCGTGGAGCCAGAACCTGACGGCCGAGCGCGCGGAGTCGAAAGGCGTCCAACTGGTCGACAAGGACACACTCTTCTCGACCTCGGATTTTCTCTCGATCCACGTTCGCCTGAGCGAGCGCACGCGCGGTCTGGTCGGCGCGGCGGAACTCGCGAAAATGAAGCCCACGAGCCGCATCGTCAATACGTCGCGCGGGCCGATCGTCGACATCGCAGCGCTCCTCGCGGCGGTGCAGAGCAGCAAGATCGCAGGCGCCGCCCTCGACGTGTACGACACGGAACCGCTCGCGCCGAACGACCCGTTGCGCAGCACAGACAACGTGCTCGTCACGCCGCATATCGGCTACGTGACGCGCGAGATGTACCAGACCTTCTACGGCGATACCGTACGCAATATCGTTGAATGGCTTGACGGGGCCTGACCGAGCCCCGCGGCGACCCGCGCCGATTATTGACCGGATTGGAATGCCGCTTTCAGCGCACCCCTCTTTCTCCCTTCCTGGACGTCGCCTACATTAACTTCAGGTTCCGCGGGGCAGCAAGCAAGCTCTACCGGCTAGCTTGGCACCCGCTCCCTGAAAAGGACACGTTCATGAGTCAGGAGACGCTCTACTTCGACGACCTCACGGTCGGCGACACCTTCACCACAGGCACGCATGAAGTCGGCGCCGCCGACATCAAGCGGTTCGCCGCGGAGTTCGATCCGCAGCCGTTCCATCTCGACGATGAAGCGGCCCGCAAAACGATGTTTGGCGCTCTCGCAGCGAGCGGCTGGCATACGGCGGCGATGACGATGCGTCTGCTCGTCGACGATGGCCCGAAGCTGGCCAACGGTGTGCTCGGCGCCGGCTGCGAGATCGAGTGGAAGACGCCGACGCGCCCTGGCGACGTGCTGCACGTCGAAAGCGAAGTGATGGAACTGATCCCTTCACGCTCGCGCACCGATCTTGGCACCCTGGTGCTGCGCTCCAGAACACTCAATCAGCAAGGCCAGGTCGTGCAGAACATGACCGCCAGGCTGATCGTCGCACGTCGCCCCGCATAACGCTGAACGCCTGACACCTTTTCAAGGACACTCGTCATGATCATCGACCCCTCCACCCAGAATGCCGCTGAGAACTACAAGCTGCTGATCGGCTCGATCCTGCCTCGCGCCATCGCCTGGGTCAGCACGCTTTCCACGGACGGCGTCGCCAACCTCGCGCCGATTTCGTTCTTCACCGCAGTGGGCCGCAAGCCGCCGATGATCTCCATCTCGATGCAACCCCGCTCAGACGGGGTGACGTTGAAGGACACCTTCGTCAACATCCGGGACACCGGCGAGTTTGTCGTCAATATCGCCAACCTCGCACTCGCCGATGCGATGCATCGCAGTGCATATGAATTTCCTTCCGATGTCGACGAATTCGACGCACTCGGACTCGAGAAGGCCGATTCGCTGACGGTCCGCCCGCCTCGCGTGAAGGCCGCGCCAATCGCGCTCGAATGCAAGCTCGACCGGATCATCGAGATCAGCGATTACGACCACGTGATATTCGGCGAAGTGCTCCGTTTCCAGATCCGCGACGACCTCTACCTCGAGCGTGGCCGTATCGACACGGCCGCCCTGCAGGCAGTCGGCCGCCTCGCTGCTGAATACACGGTGGTGCAGAGCGCGTTCACGACGCCGCTCGACCCGCAGGTGCTCGCGCGCCTGCAAAACAAGCGCATTGGGCGTCTCGACGACTTTGACGACAGCTACTCGCCCATCGACGGCGCGAACTGGTCCGCATCCGGCGCGACACGCTGATCTTCGAACCGCCAGAGAGAGAAACAAGCATGCATCCGACTCATTCGACCCAGCCCGCGCTCGTGTTCATCCACGGGTTTCTCGACGGCGCCCAGATATGGGACGACGTCACACGGCACCTCGGCCACCGCGCGGCCGGCGCACTGTGCATCGATCTGCCCGGCATGGGCGCGCGCGCCGATGAACCCGGTCCGTTCAGCCTCGACCGTTTCGCGGCGGACGTCACGACGCAGGTGAACGCGCTGTCGCTGCCGGTCGTCCTCGTTGGCCACAGCATGGGCGCGCAGATTGCCGAGCTGGTCGCGCAACGGCTCGACCAGCAGGTCCGCGGCCTCGTGCTGTTGACGCCGGTGCCGCTGGGCGGCGCGGGATTGCCCAGCGAAGCCATGAGCGCGTTCCATGCGGTCGGCGGCAATCCGGCGGCGCAGCGCGAGTTACGCCGCAATGTCTCGGTCAGCCTCGATGACGCGCGGCTCGAACGGCTCGGCCAACTCGGCGATCGCGTCGCCGCCCCGGCCGTCGGTGTCTTTGCCGACCTCTGGAACGCGGGCCATCCGTCTGGCGCAGAACCCTCCCGATATCGCGGCCCGGTCCTCATCATCCGCGGCGACGGCGACGGCTTCGTCAACTTCGCTATGATCTCCTCGGGCGTGATGCCGCGCTTCAAGGCGCCTTCCATCGCGTCGATCGAGCGCGCGGGCCACTGGCCGCACGTCGAGGAGCCGGCTGCGGTTGCACACGTCGTCGAGTCGTTTCTCGCCAATATCGAGCACGCGCCCAACGGCGCGCACGTGCAGGCCACGCCCGTCGCGCCGCAAGGATGGACCCGGGCGTTCGAGCAGAAGTCCGCGAACGCTTTTGCGGATTCGTTCGCACTGGACGTCGTGCTCGAAGCGAGTGTGCTCGCGAAGCCGGCCGTCGGCATCGAACAGGTCAAGACCGTGATGACCACCGCCAGCAAGATCTACGAGGCGCTCTCGTTCACGCATGAGGCACACAACGGACCGCGCGACTACCTCGAATGGGAAGTTCAGGCATTCGGCGGCGAGCGCATGCGTGGCGTCACGGTGCTGACAAAGAACGCGGCGGGCAAGATCGTCCACGTGGCGATCCATCATCGGCCGCTCGGCGGCGCGCTGAAATTCTCGGCAGAACTCGGCCGTCGCCTGCAAGGCAACGTCGACGCGAGCCTCTTTTATCCCGGCGCGTGAACGGTAGCATGCGCGCGCAATCATCCCAATTCCAGGAGAGTGAAATGGTCAAACGTAGCGATGTTGAATTCGAAGTGGACGGCGGCGTCAAGCTGCGCGGCTGGCTCTTTACGCCGCCCGGCGAAGGACGGCGACCCGCCATCACGATGGCGCACGGCTACGCCGGCGTGAAGCAGCACGGGCTCGAGCCGTTCGCGCGCGCCTTCGCCGAAGCGGGCTTCGTCGTGCTGCTGCACGATCATCGCGGCTTCGGCGCGAGCGAGGGCACGCCCCGCCACGACATCGATCCGTGGCGTCAGATCGCGGACTGGCGGCGCGCCATCAGCTACCTCGAAAGCCTCGACGTCGTCGATCCCGCGCGCATCGGCCTCTGGGGCACGAGCTATGCGGGTGGCCACGCGATCGTGCTGGGCGCAACCGAGCGGCGCCTGCGCTGCGTCGTCGCCCAGGTGCCGACGATCAGCGGCTACGAACAGGGGCTGCGACGCATTGCGCCGGAGAACGTCGCGGCGATCGAAGAAGCGTTCGCCGACGACGACCGCGCGCAACTGCGCGGCGAGGCGCCGCGGCGGCAGGCGATCGTGAGTGCCGATCCTGCGGTCGCCGCGTCGTATCGCGCCAGGGACGCGATCGACTTCTATCTGCAGTCGCTGCCGGAAGGCGTATGGGAAAACAACGTGACCGTACGCTCGACGCGCGCCGCGCGCATGTACGAGCCGGGCCAGTGGATCGCGCGTGTCTCGCCGACGCCCTTGCTGATGGTGGTCGCCACGCACGACGCGATCACGTTGACGGACCTCGAACTGGCTGCCTACGAACGTGCGCTTCAGCCCAAGCGGCTCGTGACGATCGAAGGCGGACACTTCGATCCGTATCTGTCGCAGTTTCAGATTTCCAGCAACGCCGCGCTCGAGTGGTTCAAGCAGCACCTCGGCTAACCTCCGCACTCACGTTTCAAGGATCACCCCATGGCACACCTGACTGTCAGCTTCGACGACGCACTCGCGACGATCGTCCTCGACCGCCCTCCGCAGAATCGCATCGACGACCGGATGATCGACGAACTCGCTGCGGCCGTCACGGCAATCGAGAGCAGCGACGCACGCGCGGTGCTCGTGCGCAGCGCTGGCGAAAACTTCTCGTTCGGCGGCGACATCATGAATTGGCCCGATGCGAGCGTGCGCGAACTGCGAGCGCGTTTTGGGCACTACATGTCTGTGTTCAATCGCTTCGAGCGCCTGCCGCTGCCGGTCGTCGCCGCGGTGCAGGGTCTGTGCTTCGGCGGCGGCTTTGAACTCGCGCTGCGCGCGGACGTGATCTTCGCGGGCGAATCGGCGACCTTCGGCCATCCCGAACAAACGCTCGGCATCGTCACGGTGCTCGGCGGCATTTACCGGGTCGCGGAACGCGCGGGGCGCTCGCGCGCTTCCGAGTGGGCGTTGACGTCCGAGAAGGTGCCCGCCGCCACGATGGAGCGCTTCGGCATCGTGAACCGCGTGGTGGCCGACACGGCTCTGCTGGAAGAAGCGGCCCAATTCGCGCGCAAGGTCGCCCGCGGCCCCACGCGTGCCTATGCCGCACACAAGGCGCTGCTGCGCGCATGGGCCGTTGGCGGCGTTGCGGCCGCGGACGAAGCGATGTTCGACATCGCGATGCCGCTGTTCGAAACCGACGACGTGCAACGCGGACTGCGCTCCGCCGTCGATGCGCTGAACGCGGGCCGCCCACGCCCAGCGATGGACTTCAAGGGCGTCTGAAAGCAGGGGTCGCGATTGTGCGGTCTAATGACGTCGTCCCTTCGCACGGAGACGCCTGTCATGGACCGCATCGCAGCGATGAACGCGTTCGTGCGCGTGGTCGAGGCCGGTACGTTCACGAAAGCGGCCGAGACGCTCGACATGCCGAACGCGTCGTTGACACGGCTCATCCAGAAACTCGAGGAAGAGCTGAAGGTGCGGCTGCTGCATCGCACCACGCGCTCGGTGACGGTCACGCCGGAAGGCGCGCTCTACTACGACCGCGTCGTGCGTCTGCTCGCCGACCTCGCGGACATCGAATCGTCGACGACTCATGCCCGGACCAAACCGTCCGGCAAGATCCGCGTCGATGCCGCGACCGCGATCGGCACGCTGGTGCTCATGCCGGCGCTCGATGACTTCTACCGCACCTATCCGGACATCGAGATCGAGCTGGAAGTCGGCAACGAGCGCGCCGACCTGATTGCCGAGGGCTTTCACTGCGCGATCCGCGCCGGCAACGCCGACGAACCGTTTCTTGTCGCACGGCAGATCGGCGCGTTCGGCTTCACCACTTGCGCGACACCGGCGTTGCTCGACGCGCATGGCGCGCCCACTTCGCCAGACCAGTTGAGTGACTTTCCGACAATCGGCATGATCCCTTCGGGCGCCGGCTATCCCGCGTCGTTTCCGTTTTTGTACGACGATCGAAAAGAAGGCCTGCCGCTCAAACACCGGCTCATCGTCAACGATACGAATACCTATCTGGCAGCCGGCCTCGCGAGCCTCGGCATTATCCAGGCACCCGCTTATTCGGTGCGCGACGCCATCGCCACCGGAAAGCTCGTGGCGCTGCTCGAAGACTGGCCGCAGCCGACCTACCCCGTGCACGTGATCTATCCGCCCAACCGCTATCTGAGCGCGAAAGTCCGAGTGTTCATCGACTGGCTCGTCGAGTTGTTCGAACGCGACGCGTCTCTGCGGCGCCGGTGAGATTCACGCGGCATGCTCGACGCAAATAAATGCCGTGCGACGCGCTACGCGTGCCGCACGGCGAACGCCAACTATCCCTGTTTTTGTTCCGGATCCCTGACTTTTCTTTCGCTAATTTTTTGGTGGTCTCTCACGCTTCCCGTAATGATTTGATATCCCCCGCTCTTCTGATTCAAACATTATTCAAGTCAATTTCCTGCCCCCCGGAGCTGGCCGCAAACCGATCCAGCAAACACTGCAGCCGACGCTCCTGGACGTACACAATGCCCGGTGTCGATCGGAGTTCGAGCACGCGAGCGTGCCAATAGCTCGCACCGAAAATCTCCATCGCTTTATCTGCGCCAATAGCGCTTTCGAGGTGAGTAATTGCGGTGTCGAGATTGTGGACAGTGTAGGGACTGTGAGGCCGCCGTTCTGTCTCTGTCTCTGTCTTTGTCTGAATCGCTTTCTCGCGCCCTGCCCCCCGGCCTCCCACCTGGCTTTCGCCTTCCTGTGCAAGCAGGGATTGCAGGCGCCGTTCATCCAGTGCGCCGTACCCGATGGAATTGTCTTGCATCGCGCGATCTCCTCGTCAGCCAGACTATTTATTCGGCCCATGCGTTGATCGTTCACCAATTCCCATCGAGTACATTCCCGCGCTCGCTGATGATGACGGTCTGGCGAGGCTTGTCGTTATTAACAAGGGTCGCATCTGTGCATACGCTGCGCGCCGTTGAGCCACCACGCCGGTGGCGCGCGATGGACTCCAGCAGACTCAGCGTGATGCAGAAACTCCGGTCGATCTGCTCAGTCCAGCGCTTCTGGTCATAAGCGCTCAAGGCCTGAACGAGAACGTCGTCGATCTGGTCCGGGAATTTCACGCCGCTCGACTCGATGCGCACCATCAGCGCCCTTGCCCGAAGCAGCTCCTGCAGGATCGTTGCGTCCGGTGGCGTTGCCGATTCCGGCTCCGGCTTGCACGGGCGCGCGCGGGTTTCGTCATCCGGCGCGAAGCGGAAAATATTGAGCAAGCTTTTGAAGTCGGGATGCGGCGTATGCATGATGGTGTCCTTCATCGTCCGAACTGCAATGACTCCATCCTGCTCGTACCGGAGTTCTGGCAAAACCGGCCATGACGGGGGAAAAACGCCTCCAGAAGGTGGCCCCGGAAGCGTCCCCCGCAATGGGGGGATCGCAACCTGATGAATTGCGGGTACAGTGGTCCCGACTGGAGAGGCCCCGATGGACAACCTGTATTTCCGCCACGTACTGCTCGTAGAAGACGAGGGCTTGACGCGTATCGCGATGAAGAGCCTGATTCTGACCTCGGAACCGACGCTCGATATCGACGAGGCCGGTTCGTACGACGCCGCTGTCGAGCGGCTGCAGAACAAGGCTTACGACCTCGTTTTTCTCGACTACCAGATCGGGAACAATCACACCGGGCTCGACCTGCTGCGCTGGCTGCAGGAAAACGAGCGTGCTGCGCATGTGGTGATGCTGTCCGCGCAGGACGACCGCGAAACCGTGCTGGATTGCATCAAGAATGGCGCTGGCGGCTTCATTTCGAAGGCCAGCGAGGAAGGCGGTGCGGTGTTCCGGGAAGCCCTGCAGACGATCCTGAATGGACGGGTTTATCTGCCCAACAGCGTGCTCGGCAAAGGCGGCCATACTCCGCAGTCCCCGGGCTTGAGCAAGGGCGTCCCGATCGACTCGCTGAATCTGCCGCCGCGCCTCGCGCAAACCTTGGGTTTTCTGCTTCAGGGCATGTCGAACAAGGCCATCGCGCGCAAGATGAATATCTCGGAGAACACCGCGAAGGAATACATCAGCGATTTGCTGAGCCGCTTCAACGTCTCGCGGCGCACGTTCCTGATCGTCGAAATGGCGCGCCGCGGCATAGAGATTCCCACCGTCGCGCACGCCCCCACGGCCTAACTCGCCCGGGGCGATGCCTCCGTCAATTCGAGCATGCGCGCGATCAGCAGGTCGGGAGACAACGGCTTGCTGAGCACGCAGCGCTCCGGCAACACACCCTGCGTGCTTGCCACGGCTTCGCCCGTCACCACGAGGCACGGCACGGGCCGCGCAAAATGCTCGCCAAGCAGACGGATGACGTCGTGTGCCGTCGACATCTCCGGGAGCCGGTAGTCGCTGATGACGAGGTCCGGCACACGCTCGATCGACTGCAGCAGGTCGTCGAGTTCGGCCGCAGAGCGAACCGAATCCGACAACACACCCCACCGCGCGAACAGCGCCTCCATCGACGCGCGGACCAGGCTGTCGTCTTCCACCAGCAACACGTAGAGACCGCGCAGCGACGACGGTGACGGCGACGATGCCGCATCAGCGGGCGGCAACGTGGCGTCGGGCAGCGCAAATTGATCCGCCACCGGCATGCGCACCGAGAAGCGCGATCCGTGTCCTTCGATCGACTTCAGTTCGAGACGGTGTCCCTCGAGCAAGGACACCACCGCATTCACGATCGACAAACCGAGTCCAAGCCCTTTCTCGCGGTCCCGCTCCGGGTTTCCGAGCTGCACGAACGGCTGGAAGATCGTGTCCCAATGCTCCGGCGCGATGCCAATGCCGTTGTCGAGCACGTCGAGTCTGACGTAGTTAGGCATACGTACCAATCCAACGAGCACCGTGGAACGCCCTGCTTTCGATGGATCCGAATATTTGATGCCGTTCGCGATGAGGTTGCTCAACACGCGGGGAATCCAGTCGGCGTCGGTGCGCACCCATGCGGGTCTTTGCAGCGCCTTGGCATAGCGCAGCACAACGCCGCGACTCGCCGCGAACGACGCGAGTTGTGCGACCGTCTCCTCGGTCACGCGGCTCAAGTCGACGCTCGTATAGATCGGGTTGACGTGGCCCGATTCGAGCTTCGACAGGTCGAGCACCGCGTTGAAGAGACGCGCCGTCAATACCGACGCTTTGCGGGCCTCGCCGATCAGCTTGCTCGATGCTTCGATGTCGCGCGCATCCAGCGCTTCGTCAGCCGCGGCAAGAAAGAGGTTGAGCGCATGCATGGGTTGGCGCAGATCATGCGCGGCTGCCGCCAGAAAGCGCGATTTCGCCCGGCTCGCTTGTTCGGCGGCTTCGCGCTGCTGCTCGCGCAACGCGATCAGGGCTTCCGACTTGGTCTGCTGGTCGCGTCGTGCGCGCTCGAGATCATGGTGTTTTTGCGCGAGTTCGGCATTGGCGCTTTGCAGCGCATCGTTGCTATGGGCAAGTGCCTGGACGGCGACATAGCGGTCGCGCACATGCCGCTCGGCGTTCACGTTGACGCTGTGCCCTAAGACGGCGACGTTCAAAAGGTAGAACATGCCCGCCGCGAAGTTGTCTGGCTCGACCGCCTGAGTGACCAGTTGCGCCATCACGATCACGGCGATCACGCACACGGTGAGCATCAGTGTCGCCTTGGCCCGCAGGCGAAGAAAGCCGAACAGATAGAAAAGAATTAGATAGAAGCCGACGAAGAAATGGGTGAAATTGAACGGGCGTGGCGCGAGGACCGTTTGCATCAACAGGCAGAAACACATGAACGCCAGCCCCGACAGCAGGATCCAGTGTGCGACCTTGTCGCGATGAAATTCGAGTTTGAAGGCTAGCACGATGCCAACGGTCGCGCCTAGCGCACCCGCGCAACGGAACGCGAATACCTCTGGAAAGTACGGCCGGAACACGGGACTGGTCTGCGCAAGACTGATTTCCCAAAAGCCAAAACACACCCAGATCAGGGTTCCAAGCACTAACGCCGCGCGGCGGAAGTCGGCAAAACGCCGGCCATAATCCTCCGTAAATTCCCGTTCGGCCTGCGCATCCTCGAATCGAGCCGGCCAGCAAAGCATGTCCACCAGCCATGCGCGCACCGCACTGGGCGCATGCGATCGTTTGAGGAACGCCGATTCCGTCGCCGATTGAAACCTGAATATGCTCATCGCATCTCGCCGGTATGTTCGCAGGGCTCGCGAAGCAGGAAGCACGTCTTGTGCTTAGGCATGCAAATCCATTCTAGTCGGTCACTATCTCGCTCACTCATAAAGTGTCGCGTCCCAGTTGGGGCCGCGAACGCGCTTTGATGCGCGATGGATTTGAGCAGGCAGGCCGCGAATACGATCGCTCGTTTGTGATCAACCGACGAGCGCCGGCGCCTCTTCTTCCTGCGCAACAGCGATCGAAGCCGAGTCGTTCATTCACTGTGCATGGTGGCCGCCTTCCTCTCCCGATCCACGCATCAATCTATTTCCTGTTTTGGGCAGCATTCCTCATACGTTTCCAGGCCAAAGAGCGTAGTGCCATGATTAAGCTGTAAAAATTGATGCGCCTGACCATCTAAAAATGACCTGATTACCGTCAATAAACTTTCAATTCCCTTTTTATTTAACGAAATTGCAACGGTGTTTTATTGCCATCAATGCGTTGATGTCATGGTTTCCCCTTACCATCTGTTGCGACGTTTTCACGCAACCTGGCCTGGAGAACAGTATGGATCTGGCAAGAATTCGCCGCGATGCTTTCGCGATGCCCATGCATAACCCCGCGTATCCGCGGCCGCCGTTTCGCTTCGTCAATCGCGAATATTTCATCATCACGTACGAAACCGATCCCGATGCGCTGCGCGCCATCGTGCCGGAGCCGTTGAAGCCGGAAAACAATCTCGTCCACTACGAATTCATCCGCATGCCCGACTCGTCGGGTTTCGGCGACTACACCGAAAGCGGCCAGGTGGTCTCAGTGCGCGATCCGCAAGGCCGCCTCGCGAACTACACGCATTCAATGTATCTCGACGACGAAGGCCCGATCGCTGGTGGACGTGAAATCTGGGGCTTCCCGAAGAAACTCGCACGCCCCGTGCTCTCGGTCGATGGCAACGACACGCTGCTCGGCACGCTCGACTATGGCACACAGCGCATCGCTACCGGCACGATGGGCTACAAGCATCACGTGCTCAACAGCGAAGACGAGCGCCGCAAGCTCGCCGACACTCCCAACTATCTTCTCAAGATCATCCCGCACGTGGACGGCACAGCGCGCATCTGCGAGCTTGTGCGCTTCTATCTGCGCGACGTGACCGTGCGCGGCGCATGGAGCGGCCCGGCCGCGATCGAATTGCATCCGCACGCGCTCGCGCCCGTCGCCGATCTGCCGGTGCGTCGCGTGGTGGGTGCCCGTCACGTCATTGCGGACCTCACGCTCGACATCGGTGAAGTCGCCTTCGACTATCTCGCCGACGCATCGATCCGTGACGCCGCCTTGGGCGAGCCCGAAGCCGAGATCGCCTGAGCTTTTTATAAATCGCTTTTAGTAAGGAATACGTATGTCTTTGAAAGGTAAGGTTGCAGTCATCACGGGCGCCGCGAGCGGCATTGGCGAACATTGCGCGCGCACGTTCGCGAGCCAGGGTGCGGCAGTCGTGATCGCCGACCTCAATCTCGCCAATGCTGGCAAAGTGGCGGACAGCATCGTGGCCGCAGGCGGCAAGGCCCTTGCCGTGGCGATGGATGTGACCAATGAGGAAGCCGTCAATGCGGGTATCGACGAGGCGGCGAATGTCTTCGGCGGGATCGATGTGCTCGTGTCGAACGCGGGCATCCAGATCATCAGCCCCGTGGACGAGTTCCCGTTCGCCGACTGGAAGAAGATGCTCGCGATCCATCTCGACGGCGCGTTTCTCACCACCAAGGCCGCGCTCAAGCATATGTACGCCAGCGGCAAGGGCGGCTCGATCGTCTACATGGGCTCGGTGCACTCGCACGAAGCATCGAAGCTCAAGGCTGCGTATGTGACGGCGAAACACGGTCTGCTCGGCCTTGCCCGCGTGGTGGCGAAGGAAGGCGGCCCGCGCGGCGTGCGCGCCAACGTCGTGTGCCCGGGCTTCGTGCGCACGCCGCTCGTCGACAAGCAGATTCCGGAGCAGGCCAAAGCGCTCGGCATTTCGGAAGCCGACGTCGTGAAGAACGTGATGCTCAAGGACACCGTGGACGGCGAGTTCACCTCGCTCGACGACGTGGCCAACACGGTCGCGTTCCTCGCGGGCTTTGGGTCGGCGGCGTTGACGGGCCAGTCGGTCCTCGTCACGCACGGCTGGTCGATGCACTAAGCAACAAACAAACGAAGGGAGAACGTATGCGCAGCAGCAAACTAACCGTCCGCACGGAGCGCAAGCCGTTTGAGCTGCCGCGCTACGACGAAATCGCCCTTGTTTTGCAGGGCGGCGGCGCGCTCGGGTCCTATCAGGCCGGCGTGTTCGAAGGGCTCGCGCAGGCTGGCGTCGAGCCACATCGCATCGCGGGCGTGTCGATCGGCGCGCTCAATACGGCCATTATCGCGGGCAATGAGCCTGCGCAGCGCGTGGAAGCGTTGCGCGGCTTCTGGGAGTCGATCTGCCATCCGCTCGACTGGCTCGGTAACCTCAGCGCCCTCGCGATGCCGATGTTCAGCCATCAGGACCTGTCGCGCCGTTGGGCAAGCATGTGGGCCGCAGGCCGCGCGCTCGCCGAAGGCCAGCCTGGCTTTTTCGCTCCGCGCCGTCCGTTGCCCATCGCGGGCTGGCACAAGGCGACGCCGAGTGCGGTGAGCTACTACGACACCACGGCCCTGAAAGCGACGCTGCAACGTTTCGCCGATTTCGACCGTATCAACGATGGCCCGATCCGTGTGTCGGTGGGCGCGGTGAACGTGCGCAGCGGCAATCTCGTGTATTTCGACAACGCGAAAATGCGGCTGGAGCCGGAGCACTTCATGGCATCTGGCGCGCTGCCGCCCGGCTTTCCGGCCGTGGAAATCGACGGCGAGTTTTACTGGGACGGCGGCCTCGTGTCGAACACCCCGCTCACGGAGGTGCTGCGTGACGCGGACCATAAGGACACGCTCGTATTCCAGGTCGACCTATGGAGCGCGAGCGGCAACGTACCCGGCGATTTCATGGACGTGGCCGAGCGGGCCAAGGACATTCAATATTCGAGCCGCACGCGCGCCATCACCAACATGCTTGCCGATCGGCAAAAGCACGCTCGCTTTATCAAGGAACTCCTCGAGCACGTCCCCGCCGAGGCACGCCGCAGCGATCCCCTCTTCCGGCTCGCCGAGAATGTGGCCGACGGTTCGTCGATCAACGTGGTCCATCTGATCTACAAGAACAAGCCATACGAAGGACATTACAAGGACTACGAATTCAGTGCCGACACCATGAAAGAGCACTGGTCGAGCGGTATCGAAGACATTCGCGCGTCGTTTGCGCATCCGGACTGGTTCGCGATACCGAGCCGCGAGCAAGGCTTCGTCACGCACGACATCCATCGGCGAGCGGGCGAAGTGCCCGAATCGGATCGCGCCGAACTGAGCGCCGGCGCCTCGGGGCAAGTGGATCTGACTCGCAAGGTCGCATAGACGGCAGGCCCAGAGCATCGCGCGTGATATCATTCGCGCGCGAACTAAATCGCTCAACCCTATCTGCCTGGTCATGAAGCACCGCCTCGTCTATCTATTGAATGTCGGACAGCGACGACTGCAACGGTGGTCGCAAACACGCGCGGCCGGTGGCGGCGTGACAGCCGCGCAAGCGGGGCTGCTGTTCTTTTTGGGTGAACGCGACGGCGCGCTGATGAGCGAGGCCGCCGCTGCGCTGGATCTGGGCGCACCGGGAATGAGCGGTCTCGCTGACCGGACCGAAAAAGCAGGGTTGATCGAACGTCGTGCCGACGAGAACGATGGGCGGGCGTCGCGCCTGTGGCTGACTCAGGCGGGGCGCTCCGCACGCCAGAAGTCAAAGCTTCGCATGAAGGACTTGAACGCCAGATTGACCGAAGGATTTACGGAAGCGGAAATCGACGTCGTGGCGCGCTGGCTGACCAGCCTGCAGACCAAGTTTCCGCTCGCCGAAGACGGCGACGCGTAGCCTGAACCACAGCCGGCAGCAACGCATTGATTAGTGCTGGGAAACTTTGGAGAAGTCTGGCTTTCGTTTCTCGGCAAAGGCCGCGAATGCCTCCCTTGCCTCGGCGCTCATCAGCCGCTCCTGGAACTTCGCACTCTCACTGTCCATTTGCGCAACCAGCGTCTCGGCATCGCGCATGAGCTTTTTCATGGCGCTCAGCGAGCCGGCCGGCTTTGCGGCGATTCTTTCTGCCATCCTGCGCGCGTCATCCCGAAGCTGACCATTTGCGCAGACCTTGTTCGCGATGCCCAAGGCGACCGCGGATTGCGCGTCGAGCGGCTCGCCCAGCGCAAACATCTCGAAGGCCCTGACATGGCCAATGCGCACTGGAAGCAGCCAGCTGGATGCTGCCTCCGGGACGAGGGCGAGATTGACGAATGGGGTGATCAGTTCTGCGTCTGCTGCGAGCAGAACGTAGTCGCAGTGCAGTAGCATCGTGGTGCCAATACCGACTGCCTTGCCCTGGACAGCCGCGATGATAGGCACGCTCGACTTCGCCAAGGCATGCAAAAAGCGATGTACGTGTCGTTCACCCGTCCCCTTTCCCGATGCTATTGCGGCGAACTCGCCCACGTCGTTGCCCGCAGTAAACATGTCTCCGTCGCCCTGTATCAGTAATACGCGGATATTGCTGTCGTGCTCTGCGCTCTCAATGATGTCTGCCAGCGTGCCGTACATCACATTCGTCAATGCATTCTTCTTGTCCGGCCGGGCAAGCGTAATCGTCAGAATACCGTCGGCTTGATCGACGTGAATTTCCGCAGTCATGGTGCTCTCCTTGAATTTACTTTGCATGCGAATTATATAGATAGTTCGCATGCAAAGTAAACCGGTGAGTCGATGTCATGAGCGGCCCTATGGACGCGCGTTAGCTACGCTCGAAATGTTAGTAGACGTATCAACCTCATGCGATTGCCAAGAGGCCAGCCTGCCAATAAATCTAGAGTGAACCCTCAAAGTGCGCCGCCAGGTCGCAGACCTTGCAGCCGCGGAAATCCTATCCTTGCAGTTGCCCCAGAACCCATCGCACAGGAGCCGCAGCGTGGACAACATCAAGCCCTTTAGCCCCGGATCAAGGGCGGTGCAGTCTTTCCACCTCGCGCACGTTCGCTCCCTGATTAGGTGTCCTGGCGCGGGTGGCGACGCAATCGATCCGGTTCCGAATAACACGGATCGCACCCGCGGGAATCGCGTGGCCGGCCACGTGACTGTTCTCCTGCCTGGCGGAAGAGTAAGCCGCGCCCTTGCCTTCGAATCCACCGCCGGCGATGTCGTCCCTTCGCGCCACTTCGCCCACGGTGTTCTGAATGGGATTACCTACTGGTTTCGATGTTCCGACGCACCGGGAGCGCGCGACGATGCGCCCTGTTTCCGGGCGTACTTCGATCGCGAAGGGGCGTGGTTTTTCTTCTACACCCAGGACTGCGCGCTGCCATTTGGGGCCGAGGTCGGCTTCTCAGAGACCGAGAATGCCCATCGGGCGACGTGGGACATCGCGAGTGCCGCCTAAGGTCTGGAAGTATCCGAGCCGCTTCAACCGCGCCTGCTAGAGGGTTTTCCTTAACATCAGGCACGGCAACATTGCCAATGGTTTGCCAACGACGGACGTGCTAGGCTTTTCTCCAAACAACTCCGGAGACTGCGATGCCGTTCATCTGCGAAAACGTTGAATGTCGTGCCGTGCTGGCTCGCGGGCAGGTCAGATCCAGTCATGAGGACGCGGGCTGGTGCTTTTACTGCCCGGACTGCCAGACCAGGAACGAGTTGAAGGATATCGGCGCACCCGGCGGTCCTGTCGAGTTGGTTCAGCCAGAAAGATCCGGTCCGCCGCACAAGATCATAGCGACCGCTCGACCAATGGAGGACGGCAGATACGCAGCGCAATTGCGCGTTCAGCGAGCGCTCGCGATAAAAGGTACGTACGCGGTCGAAGAGCGCTGGGAGCAGCTCGGCGTATTTCCCGACGCCCAGGAGGCCGTAGCGCATGCACATTCTTTTGCAGCCGAGGTGCTGAAAGCTGAGGCGTCCGTGCCCCGCTGAATCGCGCTGTACGTTCTATGCGCGGATCGATGACCGATGGTCGTCGATCCGCGCGACAGCCTCAACGCGAAGCCACCGTGCCAACCGCACCGGATCCCGGCACGACGACGTCATCTTCCGCTTCGAGCGGCGCCTGCAAATCCCGTTCGTCCAATTCCCAAACGATAAGTTTGGGCGGCGTTTGGGCATACGCCGCGCTCGCGAAGTACGCGCGCGCCGAGCCACCAAACCTGGCACCTTCGCGCGCGAAATTCCCCACGCCCTTCCCCAGCGCCAACGCGAGTTGAGGCACGAAGTCGGACGTCGTCGAATACGATGTGCCGATCACCGCGATAGTCGGCAGATCGGCATCGCCGAACAGATCGTCAGCCGACGAAGCCGCCTGGGCCACATGAACGTAGTCCCGGCCGGGCACGATCTCCGCTCTCGGCTGCCAGGACACCGGCAACGCATCGAGGCCGGCCAGTCGCACGAGATCGCCGGGCCGGCGTGCTGCCGGCTTGTCGGCGACGCGGTAGCCGGGCTGGCTCGAAACGCTCGAAACCGGCGCCTCGCCCATCGCCCGGATGCGCTGCGCGACCGCCAGCGCCGCAGCGCCCGCGCCGTCCTGGGTCCAGTGTGTGTCGGTCCGGAAGAACGCGTCGCCCGGCACGCCGTGCAGCGCTGAACCCAGGTCGACCACCGGCACGCCATCGGCGGCCAGACGCGATGTCCAGTCGCCCAGACGCGCACTCAGCGATGCAGGCCGATAGAGCCCGCACAGATGTTGCGGCTCGATGCGCGACTTGTCGGGCACCACGGCGACGAGCAACGCAATGCCGTGACGCGCCAGCTCACGCTGTACGGCGGCAACCGTGGCGGCGCGCGTCGCGAGATGGCGCTCGCTGTCGGCGTAAACGTTCAGTTCGTCTCGCAGGAACAGCCAGCCGGGACAGCCCTGCCGCACGCGTGGGCCCAGATCGCCCAGCGCAAGCCAGCCCAGCGCGCGCTGCATGCGTGCGGCGTCGGCGGCGATCGGCGTATCGGCCATGCGGCTGGCGAGTTCTTTCGATACGGCGCCGTCCAGCATGCCTGAACGCGTGAGCGCGTGCGGCAACAGCGACGCCGTCGTCGAGGCGAACTGGATATTGAAAATGAGGCCCGCGAACAGAAAGCCCATCAGGATGACGGCAACGACCTTGCCGGCGCGCGTAGCGGGCAATTGCGGTAGCGGCTTGGGATCGTCCATGGCGTCAGAACTGGAAATAAAGGAAAGGCACCGCGCCACGCGCGACGATCAACCCGAACGACAGCAGAAAGCCCGCGAGCGGCCATACGGCTTGCCACAGCCTTCCCTGCGCCGTATCGGCCACGCGGTCCCAGCGCGATTGCCAGACCGGCAGCAGCACACAAACGATGCCGAGCGCGGCGGCCAGCGCATGCACAGGCCGCAGCAGCACGAGCGTCGCGTCGCTCAAGCCCATTCCGTTCAAGCCGAACTGGCCACGGTACATGGCGAGCGCCGCCTGAAAGCCCACCGCCCGGAACAGCGTCCAGGCAAGCATGACGAAGACGATCGTCAGCACGTGCGATAGCCAGAGCGGCACGGCGGCCATGCCGAGGCGGCGCCACAGGCGCGCCACCGTCAGCGCGACACCGTGAGCGATACCCCACAGCAGGAAGTTCCAGCTATCGCCGCCGTGCCATAGACCCGCGATCGCCATCGTCAGCAACAGGTTTCGGCAGGTTTGCCATTCGCCGTCGCGGTTGCCGCCTAGCGGGATGTACAGGTAGTCGCGAATCCAGCTCGATAGCGACAGATGCCAGCGACGCCAGAAGTCCTGAATGCTGCTCGCGAGGTACGGATGGTTGAAGTTCTCGGGAAAGCGAAAGCCCAGCATCTGCCCCAACCCGATGGCCATCGCGCTATAGCCCGCGAAATCGAAGAACAGCTGCAGCGTGTAGAAGCCGCAGCCGAGCCATGCGTCCGCCAGCGTCGGCGCATGCATGGCGAAGACCGCGTCGACGATGGGCGAAAGCGTGTCGGCCACCAGCACCTTCATGCTCATCCCTACCATGAGCCGCCGCGCACCGGCCGCAAAAGCGTCCCAGTCGACCGTGCGCGACACCAGCTCGCGCTTGACCCAGGCATAGCGAATGATCGGCCCGGCGATCAGGTGTACGAACATTCCCTGATAAGCCCCGTAGCGGATCACGCTGCGGTCGGCCGGCACCGTGCCGCGCTGCACGTCGATCAGGTACGAGACGGACTGCAGCACGATGAAGGACAGCCCGATGGGCAGCACGACGTGTTGCCAGGGAATCGGCCCGGCATGGCCTGCCGCCAGCACATTGTCGAGGCTATCGACGACGATGTTGGCGTACTTGTACCAGCACAGGATCGCGACGTTCACGGCGATGAAGACCGCCAGCCATCCACCGCGCGCCCGCGGGCTCGGCGCCCTGTCGATCACCACGCCGCCGAGCCAGCCGCAGAACGTCAGCGCAATGAACAGCAGCAGAAAGACCGGGCTCCACCAGGCGTAGAAGAACCAGCTGCAAAAGAGCAGCACCCCGTTGCGCCAGCGCGCAGGCGACGCGACGTAGATCGCGAGGAAGGCCGGCAGAAACAGCGTCAGGAATTCGAGGGACGCGAAGACCATGCGATCAGCGGCTCACCGCGTCGTTCGCAAAGAAAATGCGCGACTGTGCTCCGCCCGGCACGAGGAACACCGTATAGCGCTGTCCCGCCACGAGCGTGCCCAGGCTCAGCGGCTGGCCCACAGGCTGGCCGCCGCACGCCAGTTGCACCGATAGCGCGACCGGGTTGACCTGGCGGCGCTTGCTCTGCCCCGCGGCCACGCCGTCGAGCAGCACGATGTCGCGGCCCGGCACTTTCAACGCGGGCGTGGCGCACCGCGCATCGAGGTTGTAAAAGCCCACCGAGGCTTTGAGCGCGTTGAAATCGTCCGGTTTTTCGCGGATCGTCACGGCGTGCGTGCCTGTCGTTTTGTCCGCCCCATCGAGCGCGACGATGCTGACGAACTCGCCGGGCTGCACCGTCGCCGACACATCGTGGCGCGTGCTACCGGTCGTCAACGTGCCGGCCACCGGTTTGCCAGCCGCGATCGGAAAGAACTGGCTGGCCGGGTTCGCGGCGTCGAGCGACAGGCGCGCTTTCGACCCGGCCGCGGTCACGTCGACCGGATGCGAACCACCATCGACGAATCGCACGAATGACGAATCCTGCGCGGGCCCGGTCGGATACAACAGGATATCGGCGGCTGCGGCCGGCTGCACCGACAAACCGCAAGCGGACAACGCGAGGCCGGACAGAAACAGACGGGAGAAGCAGTTTTTCGTCATTTTTTCAGACCCGGAACCGAGGGCGAATTCGCCATCGCGTTGACGATAGCCTTGCTCCACGCGGCGTAGCCCACCTGCGTGTAGTGCTCGCCGTCGAGCGTCTGCCACTGTCCGGGTTTGGCGAAGGTGGTGGAATCGATATACGTGCAAGGCGCGACGTTGTTCGCGAGGAACGCGGACAATTCCCTCACCCGGTCGTCGCCCTTGGCGTATTGCCCGCTGTGGCCGCCCCAGCCCGGCCCGACCCAGACGCACGCCGTATGCGTATCGGCGATGGCCCGGGTCAAGCTCGTGACTTCCTGCCACGCCCACGCCTTGGGAAAGGCCGGCTTGTCGTACGAACCCATGGTGTCGCCTTCGACGACCACCACCAGATCGGGTTTGTCGGCGTGGATCAGATCGGCGATGGGCGTCGTGTGCGCCTCTTTGCCCAGCACCGTGGCCGGACGTTTGTCCACCTGATCGGCACCGCAATCGACGGGCGTGCTCTTGAGCCAGCGCGCCGGGCTCGCACCGCACGCGCCCACCACGTGCACGTGCGCGGCGCCCTGCGCCTGCAGGCTTTGCACGAGCGGCTCGCGCAAATGATTGTTCAAGCTCAGATGGCTTTCCCCGATGACCAGCACGGAAAGACCCAACAAAACGGAGGCTGTAGCTGCCATACGAAACTCCTGATCCGGCGCGACCGGATTGCGAATATGAATTAGGGAAAAACGTTCGTTATCCAGACAATCACGCTATTGATCGCTGTAGTGCGACTGGTAAGGCACGACCGGCATGTCCAGCGCCTTCGTCTGCGGAGCGAAGCTAAAGCGCACATAGAGGCCCGCGACCCACTGCCGGTAACTGGACGAGTTGTTGGCGCCCGCGGAGGCCCCGGCGCTCAGATGGTTGCTAAAGCGGTATTCGGCGGTAGCGAGCAGGTTGTAGCCAATGCCGGTCGACGACTGCGCGGGATGGATCGCCCCGTCGGACAATCCGAGCGATGATGCCGCCGTCACGGCAGCCGATTGCAGCGCGCTGTCGGTCGGGAAATACGGCGCGGCGGATTGGTGGTAGTACTGCAAACCGGCCGCGCCCTGCAGCTTGTAGGTCCAGCGCTCCGAGCGCTGCGCCCACGTGAGCGGCACCGTGAATGCATAGAAGCGCTGTGGGCTGAAATAGCCACCGTTACCGTAGGTGAAGTTGTTCTCGTTGTGGTGATAGAACTCGCCGCTCAAGTTCAGGCCCGCGGTCAGCATGCTGTCGGCCGTGCGATGCAAGTACCAGTACACGCCCGCGCCCACTTCGGCGCCCTCGTTGGACTGGACGTTATGCCCGTCCAGATACTTCACGGAACCGTAGCCGTAGACGCCGTAGTCCTGATTGTCGAGGCCGATCGCGCCATGCAGGCCAGTGGCCGTGACGCCACCCCAGCTCAACCCCGAGCGTGCATCGCTCGTGCCTGCGAACGACGTGATGCTGTCGGTCACGGCACGCCGCGAGACGCCCGCGTTGAACCAGCCGCCCTGCGCCGCATCGATGGCGCTCTTGAATGTCGCGCCGCCAACGACATTCGTGTACTGGAAGCCCAAAGGCGTCGTGCCAACGTCAGCCGTCCAATTGCGGGTCTCATAGCCCACGCCCAGGCCGACACCACGCGCGGTCTGCGAAGCTGGAGCGGCAACACTGCCGTTTGCCTGTGCCTGCGCCGCCGCCGGGCCGCCGCCAAACTGGCTGCTGCTGTAGGCAGAGGTGCCGAGCGTGCCGCTATTGAGATCGACAGGCGTCACGCGCAGCGACAGCTTGCCGTTGCCGGCCGGAAGCAGGACTTCCGTGGGCAGTTGCACGCCCGTCAACTGCGATGTGCCGCCAGTACTGTTGTTCGACGTGACGAACAGGCCGCCGCGGATTTCCGGCGAGCGCTGCGAACGGATGTCGTCGAGTTCGCTGCGCATGTCGTCGAGCGAGATGGAGCCGTCCTGAGGCGCGCTCGCAGCCACCGCGTCCTGCGGCGCCTGCGCGCCGATCGGCGTGCCCGCCACGGTCGGCAAGGTGCCCGCCCGGGACGGCGAGCGCGCGGCAGCCGTTGTGGATCCCGTCGAGGCTGACGCTGTCATGGTCGATGCGGAGATCACCGAAGCGGACCCGAGAACGTCCGCCGTGCTCGCCTCCCTGGCGTAGACACCGTCGGTCGCGACGGTGGCCGTACCCTGCGCGGCAAATGGATTCGCGCTCGCCTGGCGCGTCTGCCGCGCCGCGCGACGATGCGTATCGTCGTCGTGCACGAAGGGGTTGCCCGGCACGTGGCCGTCCTGCGCCTGCACGCCCAGGCGCTTTTCCTTGGCGGCGATGGCCGTTTCCAGCAACGCCTGCGCCTCGCGAGTCTTGCCCTGCATGACGTAAATGCGCGCGGCGCCAGCCAGCACGTCGGGATCACTGGGCGCCTTCGCGACAGCTTGTTTCAACGCCGTATCCGCGACGTCGTTCTTGCCGGCCTGCACCGCCGCCATCGCAGCGCCCAATTGCAGGCCCGGATTGTCGGGATCATTAGCGAGCGCTTTCTGATAGAGCGCGAGTGCGTGCTCGTACTGTCCGTCGGCGGCGTACATGCGCGCGAGCGCGGCGGTCGCCAGGCTGTCGTTGGGCCGCTTCGCGAGGATCGGTGCCAGCGTGTCGTAGGCCTGCGCCAGGTCGCCTTGCTGGCGCTGCTGGTCGGCGAGGCGCACAGCGTAGAGGTAGCTCAGGTCGTCCAGTTGACGACGCTGGTCCGCGGTCAGGGTTTCGCCCTGCATTTCGCGGATCGCAAGCTGGGCCTGGACGTTCTGGCCGGTCTTGAGCAGCAGGGTCACATAGGCCAGTTGCACATCCGGGCCGCTGCCCTTCATGCCGTTGGGCATCAGCCCGTGCATCAGGCCCGTCGCGTGCGGCAGATTCCCCGCATCGACATAGGCCGAGGCCAGCGCGCTCACCCTCACCGGATCCTTGCCCGCCGCCGGTTCGAGTCGCGCCAGCATGTTGCGCGCGTCGTCCAGATTGCCGTCGCGCGCCAGTTGCGAAGCTTGCGCCGCCACTGCCTGGAAATCGATCTGCTGCGCCGTGGCAACCATGTTCGGCGTGCGTGCGGCGGCGGGGATGCGCGCCATCGTGTCCTGCGCGCGCGTCCAGTCGCTCATCTGCATCGCCAGCAGCGCGCTGGCGTATAGCGCGTCGGAATTGTCGGGGTTCGAGGCAAGCAGACCGTCGACGAGTTCCCGCGCGGTGTCGGCATGGCCCTGCTGCAACTCGAAGCGCGCCAGTTCCAGACGCAGCCACGGATTGTCGGGATCGGCGCGCTGCGCGTCCTCGAGGATGCGGCGCGCCGCGTCCACATCGCCGCGCTGTTCCGCGGCGTCCGCACGCCCCGAGGCGACGGCGGCTCGCAAGCGCCCCAGTCCGCCGATGCCGGCCTGCTGTTCGGGCGGCATGCCGTCGACCCACTTCTGCGCCTCGTCCGCGCGGCCCGTCTGCGCGAGGATATCGATGAGCCCGCTGACCGCCTCCGCATTGTTCGGACTGCTTGCCAGCACGTCCCTGTAGACCTTTTCGGCACGGCTTAGATCGCCTTGCGCCGCATAGAGGCGCGCCGACGCGTTGCGCCCACCCGGCTCGACGGGATCGAGCCGCAGCGCCTGGTCGAGATCGCGCCGCGCGGTGGCATAGTCGCCCGCGCTCTGTGCGCCTTCGGCCTGATTGACCAGTTGCCAGTAGCGCGCGGAATTGAGCGCCTTGCTCCAGTTCGCAGCCGCACCGTGGTGCGCCGCTGCACGCGATAGCAGCGACTGCGCCTGCGCCAGATCGCCCTGCTGCATGCGCACGAGGCCGAGGCCGCCCAGTGCGTCGGTATCGTCGGGCTTGTCGCGCAGGACGGCGGTAAAAGATTGCTCGGCCGTGGTGATGTCGCCTGCCTTGAACGCGGCGAAACCGCGCGTCAGGCGCGGGTCCATGACCGGCGCGGCAGTGGCGCCGGGCGAGCCAGCCGGGTGCGACGAGACCATCTGATGACGGATTTCGTCGTCGTCGGGATGCAGTTTCAGATAGTCCTCGTACCACGCGCGGTTTTTCGGCGTGGGCGTCACCCAGGTCAGCACGGAGCGCCAGACGTCAGTCGCTGCGCCGCCGATATCGGGACGCGCCGCCAGCTTTTCCAGCAAGGCGACGCCTGCTGCGCGATCGCGTTCGTCGCGCACCTGATGCAGGGCCAGCGACAACGGGACGTACGGATCGTTGGGCATATCGGCATTCAGGCGCGTGAGGCCCTGAACGGCCGCATCGATGCCGCCCTCCGTATAACCGAGATAGGTGTAGTACTCGCGCGCCACGCTGCCTTGCGGCACCTTGCCGCCCAATGCCTTGTCGTAGAGCGCGATGGCAGCCGACAGCGCTTTCGGGTCGTTCTGGTTGACGGCGTCCTGCGCCATCAGGCGCGCCTTGGCGAGCGTGGACCTGGCCGGCTCGACCGCGAGGCGCAAGTCCTGTTCGAGCAAGGGCACGAGGCGGCTGTCGGGCGCGGCCGCGCGCAGCTTGACGAGGTAATCGCTGGCTACAGAAAACTGCCGCTTGCCGACAGCAATCGAACCCATGCCGTAAAGCCCTTCGGGCTGCTTAGGATCAACCATCAGCAGTTTCGACCACGACTGCGCGGCCAGATCGGGCTTGTCGTGCGACTGCCAATAGCGGCCCTGCTCCAGCAGCATTCTGGAAGTGTCCTGTGCCCACACCGTGTGGCCGACCGAGGTGAGCAAAAGACCCAGAATGCAGGCCTGGCTGCGGCTGACTAACATGAACGATCCCTGATCAAGATTCCACGTGCTGCTCGACCTGCAACCGCGTGCTGGCTTCGGCGTCACGCCGGGCCTGACGGCGCCGCAAGAAGACATAGAGGCCTGCTGCGCCCGCCACGAGCGCGACTGCACCCAGCGCCTTGAGCACCGCCTCGAGCGACAAGCCGAGTGATGCGAGCCACCAGTCGAGGCCGCGCCAGAGACCCAGATGCCCGACGTAATAGGTGTGCTCGCCCATGAGCGAATCGACCTCCTGGCCGCGAATGGACACGAGGCTGCCCTGGATGGGCTGCTTGTCGTAGCCCGGCACGCCCAGCAGCGCCGAGACCGCATCCTTCAGGCCTTCGGGCTGATTGCTGACCAGCATCACCACGCTGCGGCCCGCCTCCTTCGGCGACTCGAACCCCGCCAGCACCGCGCTCACGCCCGACCCCGTCCAGGCAAGCGAAAGACGCCCGGGTGCCGTGTCCAGACGCGGATTGGCGTGGATCCACCCGCGCACGCGGCCCGGCAGATCCGAGAGCGAGAACTGCGCCCCATGGTCATACGCTGCGGGCATGTATCGCGCCCAGTCCTTGAGCCAGGCTTGATCGGCACCCGAGGCGATCACGAGCAGGTCCTTCGCCGCTGGCATCGCGTCGATACGCTGGCCGCGCAGCACGGTCACGCCGCGCGCCGGGTAGCCGGTCGACTCGCCCATGCGGCCCATGACGGCCAGATACGTGCTGTATTCCTGCGGCCCCGCATTGGCGCCGAGCACGACGTCCGTCTCGGACAGGTCGGCCATGCGCGTGAACGGGAAACCCGCCTGCGCGAACGCGGCCAGGTTCGGCATCGCGATGTAGTGCGGATACGTCGACAGATCGATCGTCGAATCGGGCCCGATCGCGCCGCGCACGTTGTCGATGATGATGTCGCGGCACTCGCCCTGCTTGATGTAGTCGTACATGTAGCGGAACTGCAGCTGCGTGTTCGGCTGCAGGAGCGTTTGCAGCGGCACTTCCAGTTTCGCCTGACGCGGCAGGCTGCTGTCGGGCAGCACTTCGGCGCGCAGCTTGTCGCCGCCTTCGAGGCGCTCGAGCGGCAACAGCGGAATGGACTTCATGAACTGGTCGCTGACGCTGAACAACAGCGACGAATTGACCATATACGGCTGCGGCGTATAGCGGTAATGCAGGTCGATCGGCACGTTGGGCGCATGCCAGCCGAACAGGTCGGGCGGCACACGCGTAGCGATGCGGATGAGGTCGGGGCTGTAGCCCGACACGCTCAACTGCTTGGTGTCGATCAGTTCACCGAACGACACGGGACGGTCGGTGCGCAGCCAGCGCGGCGCGTCATAGGGTTTGCGCGGCGCGAGATCGGCGAAATGCGTGATGAGCGCGCTCGGGCCCGAAAGCGTCTGGCTGCCTGTTACCAGCGCATCCGCCGCCTGCTTGAGTTCCTTGCCATCGCGGCCCATGACGAGCAGCAGCTTGCCGTTGGGATCGTTCGGGTTGCTGACGATGGCGAGCGTCGGTCCTTGCAGCATTGCGCCGGCGAGCGCCGCCTGCTGCGCGCCTTCCACGATGACGACAGCGTTGCCCTGTGCGGGCACAGTGGAGAGCGACACCGGGAAGTCCGCGCCTCGATAGCTCGCCAATGCGCCGAACCACGACGAGACGGCGCCGGCCGCCTCCAGCGCGGCCGCATCGGGATTGCCTGCGAACACGACCGGCAGGTTCAGCCGGCGGATGTCCTGGCCGTCGAAGAACGGCTTTGGCAGGTGCGCCAGATCGTTGGCCTGCGGCAACGGCTGCGTGTCGATGGTCAGCGTGCTTTCGTTGCTGATGTTGGCCCACAGGCTGGAATGCAGCGGGTCTTCACACTGCGTGGTGTAGTGGCCGATCAGTTGCAGACGCAACTTGCTGTTCGCCGTGAACAGGTACGCCGGCAGCGCGATCGTGCGCTGCAGGCTCGCACCCGCCGTGTCCTTCGGCACCGCGATCGAGGCCGCCACCTGGTCGTTGACCAGCACGTTGATGTGCGAGACATCGGGCAGCAGCGCCGGAGAATACGCGTAACGCAGATTCAGGCGCGCACCGCTCACGACCTGATCGTCGCGCACGCCAACCGGCAGCGTATTGCTGCCGTCGACACCGCGCAGGTTGAGCGCATATTGCGCACCCAGTTGCCGCAACGACCAGGTCACGCTCGACGCCGCAGCTGCTGTGGCCGCAGCGGGCTGCGCCTGTGCGTTGTTGGCGGCATTGCCGCTTGCCGCGTCCTGGGCGTGCGCCGCCGAGGCGAAGATGCAGCCGAGCAGCAGCGCCGGCAACGCCCGCAACGCTGGCTGTACGGTCATGCAACGCGCGAGGCGTGCCCGGGAGATAGCAGGCCGTCTTTTAAACATGAAAACCTCGTCGTCCTTCTTCACGTTGCGATGTCTGGGGGATGTCCAGGTTCAGGCGGTTCAGGGCGCGCCGATGCAGGAGTACGCCGCCGAGCAAACCGATGAGCACGACGCTGACGAGCGTCGCCACGAGCAGCAGCACGATGTGACTCGCGAAGAACCACTCGATGGCGAGCCGAGGCGGTAAGGACCCGATGAAATAGCTCTGGTCCTTGTTCAGCGTGGTGAGGATGCCGTCATTCACGACCACGAGGCTGCCGCCGATCGTGTCGTCGACGCGGTAGCGGCGCGTTTGCAGCGCGTCCGCGACCGCACTGAGGCCGCCCGGCGTATTGCCCGATACGAGCACCACGCTGCGGCCATGCGCCAGCGGCGACTCGAACCCGGCCACCATGCCGTCATGGTCGTCGCTACGATAGAGCGCAGCGATATCGGCTTCGCGCCTCGCTTGCGCCTGACCGCCGGTCAGCTTGTCCGACCACCTGGCGAGCCAGTTGCCAGGCGCCGTGTCCGGGGCGAAGAACCCGCGCGGCAGATCGGCACGCCACGTCTTGAGCAAAGGCTGGTTGTCGCCCGAAGCCAGCACGAGCAAGTCCTTGTGGCGCAGCGCTTCGACCTGAGCCGGATTGCCCACCGTCACGCCCAGCACCGGATAACCGGTGGCCTGACCCATGCTGCCCATCAGCGTCAGATACGCGGAATAGTCGTCCGCGACCGGCTGTGTCGGCAGGATCACCGCGGTTTCGGACAGATCGGCGAGGCGCGTGAACGGAAAGCCCGCGTTGACGAAAGCGCCCAGATCCGGCATGGCCGTGTAACGCGGCAACTGCGAAATGTCGATCGTCGAAGTCGGATCGATGGCGCTCAGCAGCGGGCCGCCGGGCACGTCCTGCCAATGGTCCTTTGTCTTGACGGCCTCGTAGCGATAGTCGAATTGCAGCGTCGTCAACGGCGGAAGCAGATACGTAGGAATACGAATCACGGCATGGCCGTCCGACGCGTCGCCAGCGAGCGGCAATGCTGCGAGCGGCGTGTTGCCCGCCAGCACGTGCAGCTCCGAATGCCTGGACTCCGGGCGCGCTGTATAGCGATAACGCAGATTCAGCACCGCACCGGCGTTGTTGAAAGCGAACAAGCCCGGCGGCAGGCGCAGGTCCACATCGATCGCGCCGGGACGCAAGCCCTGGATCGTGAACCGGTCCGCCGGGAGCAGTTCGCCCAGCTCCACCGCGCGGTCGCCAGGCAGCCAGTTCGGTGCGTCGAAAGGCTTGCGCGGCGCCACGGAAACCGGGCCGTCGATGCGCACCTGAGGGCCGGCAAGTGTCTTCGCGCCCAGCACCAGCGCCATTGCCGCCGTGCGCAGTTGCGGCTCGTCGCGGCCCATGACCAGGAGCACCTTGCCGTTGGGGTCGTTGGGGTTGGGCACGATCGCCAGCGTCGGACCGCTCGGACCGTCCATCGCGAGCGGGGCAAAGCCCAGGCCCGGCAACTCGTCGTGCAGCGCCAGTACGACGGCATGGCCATGCGCGGGCACCGCGCCGAAGCTTGCGGAAAAGTGCGAGCCGCGATAACCCGCCTGCGCGCCCAGCCACGAGGCGACGATCCCCGCGGATTCGAGGCGGCCCGTTCCCGGGGTGCGCGGCAGCACGACCGGCAGGTTCACCCTGCGCACGTCGCGCGCATCGAAAAACGGCGCGGGCAGTTGCGACAGGTCGCTAGCGAGCGCTGCGCTCGCCACGGTCAGTTCGAGCGCGCTCTGCGGGCTGGCCTTCAGCCACAGGTCGGGACTCAGCGGATCATTGCCCTGATCGCTGGCCTTGCTGTGAGCAATCAACTCCAGGTTGAGATGGTTGAACTCGGTGAGCAGCGAAACCGGCAGATCCACTGTCACTTGCGTCGACGTGCGCGGCGCGGGTTCGGGCAACGCAATCGTCGCCCCCACCACGCTGTTGAGCAGCACATTGAGATGCGAGAGCGTGGGAAGCAACGTGGGCGAATAGCGGTAGTCGAGCACGAGGCGCGCGCTGACCACGCGCTCATCGCGGCGCAAACCGAAGTCCATGCCGCCATAGGCGTCCTCGCCGAGCAAGGTCAGCCCCTGGCCAGCGTTTTGCCGCAGTAGCGGGATGCGGTAGGTATAGGTGTCGGCCGAGTCGGCGGCGGCTGGCTGCATGGCCTGAGGCGATGGCAAGGCCACGGCCTGCGAGGCGAACGTCGGCGCCGATACGCCGGGCGCGATAGGCGCGCTTGCGGCCAGCGCAACGTTGGCGCCGAGCGCGAGCGCGGCGAGCACCGAACCCCACAGCGGCGCCAACCGGCGCGTGCGCGCCAGTGCGCGCAAAGGCGTGAAATTGGCGTGACTCACGATTGCTTCGATCCCAACTCGCTCGCCTGCGCTTCGGCGGACCGTGCGAGACGCTCGCGTCCGCCCAGCAACAGATGGCGGAACAACTCCTTCAGGCCGCGCATGCCGACACCGAGTACCTCGAACAGGCTGCGCAACGGCCGGTCGGGACGATAGCGGCCCCAGGAGGCGATCCAGCTATCGGCGCGCGAGAACGTCACGCGCATCAGGTCGCGTTCCTGATCGATCGTCAGGGCCGGGAAACTCACGCCCACCGTGCGGCCGCGGCACACCTGCACCTCGGCTGGGAACTTGCCCTCGTAGTCGTCGCGAAAGACGGAGACCACGACGCGCTCGCCGCGCTGCGGCAGTGGCGCGTCCTCGGGCAGCACCAGCCCCAGGCCGCCTTGTGAATAGTCGCTGGTCTGGCAGACGACGTGTCGCCCGTCGGCCAGACGGATCGCAGCCGGCAACTCGATCTGCACGCGCGGCGTGAGGCGCAGCTGTTTCGACTCGGACGCCACGCCTGCCGCCGCGCTCAGATTCATGACGTTGTAGATCACCCAGACCAGGTTGAACAAAATACTCATCGCCTCGGGCCAGCCGGGGCTGCGGATCAAACCGGCCACACCCACCGCGAACCCGGCAAGATTGATGAGCAGCAAGCCGATATAGGGCCGCGCCATCGCCCAGTCCAGGAAGGACTGCCGGATCACCCCGCCCTTCGATGTCACGTTGAAGCTTCTGCTGCCAGGAAACAGCACGGCCTGCAGCGCGGGCAGAATCACGTACCACGCCAGCACCGTTTCGTAGACCTCGCTCCAGAACGAATGGCGAAAGCGTCCTTGAATGCGCGAAGCGCCGATGCTCGAAATCACGAGATGCGGTACGACATAGGCCAGCACCATCAGCGCCGACGCATGAAAGACATGCGCGCCGAAGAACAGGAAGGCCATGGGAGTGATCAGGAACACGATGCGCGGCAGGCCAAAAAAGAAGTGCATCATCGCGCTCAGGTAGCACAGCCGCTGTGGAATCGTCAGCCCCGAGATCAATAGCGGGTTGAACTGGCGGAAGATCTCCGCCATGCCGCGCGCCCAGCGAATCCGTTGACCGATGTGCCGGCCCAGGCTCTCGGTGGCCAGACCCGCCGCCTGAGGAATGGCGAGGTAGCCCGTGTTGTAGCCCTTCATGCTCATCTTGAGCGCGGTCAGCGCATCTTCTGTGACGCTTTCGGTCGCCACGCCGCCCACATCGTCGAGCGCGGAGCGTCTCAACACCGCGCAGGACCCGCAGAAAAACGCGGCGTTCCAGAGATCGTTGCCGTTTTGCAGCACGCCATAGAACAGGTCGCCCTCGTTGGGCACCTTTCGGTAGGTTTCCAGGTTCCGCTCGAACGGATCGGGCGAATAGAAAACGTGCGGCGTCTGCACCATCGCCATCTTCGGATCTTTCAGGAACCAGCCCATGCAGACCTGCAGAAACGAGCGCGTGGTGACGTGATCGCAGTCGAACACGGCGATATATTCGCCGCTCGTTTTCGCCAGCGCCGCGTTGAGGTTGCCCGCTTTAGCATGCGTGTTGTCGGGTCGCGTCAGATAATCCACGCCGGCCTGCTCGCAGAATGCCCGGAACTCGTCACGACGGCCGTCGTCCAGTACGTACACGCGCAACTTGTCGGCCGGCCAGTCGAGCAGCGTCGCGGCCAGCACCGACTGCCGCACCACGTCGAGCGGTTCGTTGTAGGTGGGGATGTACACGTCCACCGTGGGCCACGCCGAGGTATCGGCCGGCAGCGGCGCAGGCCGGCGGTGCAGCGGCCAGAGCGTCTGGAAGTAGCTGCACAGCAGCATGAGCACCGCGTAGCCTTCGGCCAGCAGCAGCAGATAGCCGAAGGTCCTGTCCAGCGAGTTGGTGAAGGACAGCGTCTGCGTCACGCGCCAGTACAGGTAGCGCAACGACATGAACACCGACAGCGCCACCAGCGACACCGTGAGGACGCGGCCGCGAATGCGGCTCAGCGCGATCGCGACGCCCATGCAAAGAATGGCGAACGCCCACTGCTTCGACAGGGCCAGGTGGACCGTCATGGCGAACACGAACAACAGCACTGCCACCAGCGTCACGAGCACGCGCGACCAGCGCGACGCAAGAAGCGCCGCGCCCGCTTCCAGGAGTTTGTCGTCCCAGTTTCCGGCATCGTCACTTTGCCCAGCGCCGGCGGATGATCGTTGCGGCTGCATCGATTTCTGTTTGACGATCATGACGCCCCGCCTTGCGCGACATCGCCGCGAGGCTCATTGCGTTCCATGAGGCGCGCAAACACACTGCTCAACGCGGCAGACTGCTGCGCAGCGACGACCGGCTCGGGCATGGATTGAACGACAGGCTGCGCGGGGGCGGCCTGCTCGACAGGGGGAGGTTCTGAAGCGGCGGCGGGAATGCAGCACGCTATCGGCAACTGCGGCAACTGCGGCAACTGCGGCAACTGCGGCAACTGCGGCAACTGCGGCAATTGCGGCTGCTCCGACTGGGGCGCGTCGGGTAATGAATCAGTCGTATCGGGAACATCGGCCGAATCAGCGGCGGCGTCCTGCGCCAACGCCACTGGCGCGGGCGCAACGGGCTCCGGCTCCGCCGCGTTCAGCACGGACCAGCGCCCGCGCAGACCTTGCATCTGCTCCGCCCTTTCTACTTCCTGGTACTGCGAAGGGCTTGTGTCCACTACCTCGAAAAGATTCGCAATGTCCGATGCACTGCTCATGCCCCGACCCCGTAGTATTCGTTGTGCTGTCTACCAAAGTGCTTCTTGCACGCAGCACGTTTTGTGTTTTTTAGTGTCCTGCCAACCTGCCGACCTCTACTTACCGAACAGGAAAACCATCGTTCCCGACGCATCCGCAGGACTTGCCGTGGTCATTCGCAGCTGCGAATCGGCGCCCAACTGGTGCATCCATGCTTCATAGGCGCCCTCGAGGAAAGCCCCGGCCCAAGTCACGTTCTCCGCGCCGAATACGGCCTTGAGCGGCGCCTGGTAGTGCGTGAGCACCAGCCAGTCCTGAGCCTCGCGTATCTCGACCTGGCCCCAGCCCAGCTCGCCCCAAACCTGATTCATGGCCTCGCGCATCGCGGCCACGGTGCCCGCCTCGGCAAGCGCATATTGACGGGCGAATTGGCCGCCCGCGGCACGCATGAGCTGGGTCAGAAACCTGGGCGTCAGGTTCTGTGTCAACTCTTGCGTGAGGAACGACACGAACGGACGCCATTGCGGTGCTGGCATGGAATTCATCACATAGTCATGCGCCCGGAAAGGAGGCGCATAGGGTCAACAGAACTTGCAGAAGCGGCCAGGTCACCACCCGTGCGATGACCGGCGTCAAGCGCAGGCATTCCTTGCAGGTGATTCCGGAAGAACGTCAGATCAACTGATGCGCGGCGGATTATACGTATTATTCTCGCCGTGTTTATTTTTTAATTTGTCTGAATCACTCAATTTGTCACGCCTGCGCGACAAATCAAATGCGAAAACGTTTGCGCGAAAAAGGGGCACGCAGATTTAACGCGGACCACACTCATTAGCCTGGACAACAGAAACGAAAACCGGGCTAGCCTCACGTCACTTCAAGGCGAAGCGGCTGCGTTTCTTCGCCCGGCGCACCTGATGCCGATGCAGTATCGCAGTCGTTCGTTTCCACTTCCCCGAATCCGAAAAATGAATCCGGCCGCTTTTGCTTTTATTTCGCGCGTGTATAAATCTGCGTGAATTTGCGAAATGTTCGTGCCAAAGTGCAATTACTGCGAAATCTTCTAGGTGCAAACGTTTGCAGCGCGTTTTCGCGACTGTATGACTGCCGCCGCAATACCCGCGCCAGCAAACGCACACGCGGCGGACACAGCGGCGATGGCGCGCAGCGCATCGATCATGGCGTCCGCTTGCGCGCGCTCCATCAATGTCCCGTGCTGCCCATGGGTGTCGCCCGATCTCGTTCCGCCTCGCTCGTCGGGCTCCAGCAACTGCGCCGTCGCGCGCGCGTCCTGCGGGACGTGTAACGCGTCGAGGCGCACCGATAGCGCTGCGTGATGCGACCACACGAACACGATGCCAAGCACCGCAACCGCCAGCAGGCTCGCCACGCGCGCAACGGCATTGTTGATGCCGGACGCGACGCCCGTGCGCTCGCTCGACACCGAGCCCATCACGGTCGTGGTGAGCGGCGCGACGGTAATCGTCATTCCGAGCCCAAGCACCGCGAGCGCAGGGAAGAATCCGGTCCAATAGCCGCCGCGCACGAACGGCAATGCCAATAGCGTGAATCCGATTCCGGCAACGCACGGCCCAACGGTCAGCAACGCCCGTGAGCCGAAGCGGCTCGTCAATCCGCCGGTGAAGCGCGATAGCAAACCGATGATGACAGGCACCGGCAGTAGCGCCGCACCCGCTTCGGTCGCGGTGTAGCCATGCGCGCGGACCAGCGTGAAAGGCAAGAAGAAGAATGCGCCGCCGAGCCCGAAGTAAAGCAGCAATGTGACGAGATTCGCGCCGGTGAAATCGCGCGAGCGGAACACATCGAGCGGCATCATCGGGCTGGCGCTGTGTGCTTCGATCATCACGAATGCGGCGAGCACGATCACGCCGACGCCAATCGCGCCCAATACGAGCGGATGCTGGAAGCCACGCGCCGACGCCTGCGTCAGGCCGAACGTGAGCGCGGCGAGTCCCCCTGCCGCCGCCAGCGAGCCGGGCCAGTCGAGCTGCCCGGGCGCATCGACCTTATGGCTGTTGGGCACAGATGTAATCGCGAGCGCGATCGTAAGCGCGGCAAGCGGGACATTCAGGAAGAAGATCGCGCGCCACGAAAATGCATCGACGAGCCAGCCGCCCGCCACGGGCCCCACCGCCGACGTGATCGCGCCAAAGCCGGCCCAGGTGCCGATCGCCCGTCCGCGCGCTTCGTCGTCGAACACCGCGCCGATGATCGCGAGACTGCTGGGTACGAGCAGTGCCGCGCCGATGCCTTGCACCGCGCGCGCGGCGATCAGCGCAGCCGCATTCGGCGCCAGGCCGCAAGCGGCCGACGCCAGCGTAAAAAGCGCGATGCCCGCGACAAACACCGTGCGGCGGCCGAGCTTGTCCCCCATCGACCCGCCGACCAGCACGAGGGACCCGAGAAAGAGGAGATACGCGTTGACGATCCATTGCATCGCCGCGACGCTCGCAGCGAGTTCGCTCTGGATGGAAGGCAGTGCGACATTGACGACTGAGCCGTCGATGAACGCCATGCTCGAGCCCAGAATCGTCGCCGCGAGCGCGAGGCGCTTGCGCCGGCACGGACGGTCGACTGTGGTGGGTTGCGTGCGGATAACGAGTTCGTCGCACGGGGTCGCCTGCGCAGCGACGACGTGCGCGCCCTTCAGCTCGCTTTCAACAAGATCCGGGTTGGCCAAGTTAGCTCCCGCGTGGATCGACGATGACTAGAGTCTGTTGATGCCAGGGGCGCCAGTCAACCCAGGAAAGCGCATACCTGTGCGCCGCGCATCACCGTGCGCACGCGATCCAGATCAGACTGGTATATATCGATCTGCTCCACGGCGCTGCGCCGTCCCCATTTCGCCACACGCTCATGCGCGAATGGCCTGAATCTTTCATGACGCGCCTTTACACATCCCGCATGTCGCGTTGCCCGCTGTTACCACATCCGCTGTTGCCAAATCTATTGGCACATGTGTTGGCCCTTCTCGCCGCCGCGCTGCTATCCGGCTGCGCGATGGTGCGCGTCAACTCGCTCGGTCCGCAGCAGTACTTTGCCATGCGTCGCGGAGATATTCTTTCGACCGGCCAGTTGAGCGCGGCGACACAGGCCACGTTGCGCGTTGCGGCCCTCGACGAAGGTTCGTGCCAGAGCGCGCCGCAAGCGTGTATCGACACGATCGCAACCGTCGGTGGACTCAATATCGACCAGCGCCTGGCCAGCCTCGCGGAGTTATCGCTCCAGATGGCGCTTGCGCAAACGCCGCCTGCCGGCACCGGCTGGAGCGACGCTCAATTCGATTCGTGGCTCAAGACAGCGCGATACGCGTACGCCTTTCTGTTCTTCGGTCAACGCACGGCAGGCGAACGGGCATTCGAGGATCGTCAGACGCAGGTTCGCGACTACTACAACTATGCGGTCCAGGAGCTTGCCGGCGCGCTGTTCTTGCGCAGCGCGCATGAAACGAACACCAGCAACCGCGATCCGGAAAAGCAGTTCATAGCAGGCTGGACCATTCATATCGACCTGCGAGAAGTCCGGCTGCCCGAGGGTGTACGCGAACTCAGCGAAGTCATTCCGGCCGCGGGACTGTCATTCGCGGGACTGCACAATATCTATCGGCGCGACGGCCTGGGCGCGGAACTGGTTGCGGTCACGCAAGCCGCCGCGCCCGACCCAGCCAGCGATACTGAAAACAGCGCGCAAAACAGCGCGGCAACTGCCGAAGGCAATGCGAATTCGAACGCAGCCGCCCCCATCTGGTTCGCCCCCGGCACGCGTGCGTTCAATGAAATGCCCTCGCCGAACGTCACAGCACTGCTGTCGTTTGGCGAGGGCACGCTCGAGCAAGTGCTCGATTCGCACAACGTGGTCTTCTCCGCCTACGATCCGTATCGCGTAGAGAGCGTGGAGTTGAATGGCCAGACCGTGCCGCTCGCGGCCAACTTCAGTGCGGGCTACGGCATCTGGCTCGCACGCTCCGGTTTTGCCAGGCAGTCCTTGCGTTCGCTGCTCGGTCGCACGCGGGGCATCGATCGTCCACGCATTTACATGATGCAACCCTTCGACCCGGAGCGGCGCATCGTTCTGATGCTGCATGGATTGGCCAGCAGTCCCGAGGCATGGGTCAACGTCGCCAACGACATTCAGGGCGACGAAATGCTTCGCGAGCATTTCCAGGTCTGGCAGGTCTACTATCCGACCAACGTGCCCATTCTCGTGAACCTCGCGAGAATACGCCAGGCAGTGCAGCTGACGCTCGCGCATTTCGATCCCGCAGGCGAGCTGCCCGCTTCGAACGGCATGGTGCTGATTGGGCACAGCATGGGCGGTGTACTTGCCCGGCTGCTCGTCTCTTCTTCCGACGATGTGCTATGGGTCACCATCCGCGACAACTACCTGCCCGAAGGCGTCGACATCGTCCGCGACGACGAGCGGCTCAATCGACTGCTGCGTTTTACGCCAATGCCACAGGTCGAGCGTGCGATCTTCATCGCCACGCCACACCGCGGCACGCCGTTCGCGAGCAATCGACTTTCCCGCTGGGTCGCCAACCTGGTGCGCTTGCCGCTCGCGCTGTTGAAGGAACTCGACGAGATGCTGCAGACCGCCACCAACGCGGATAGCACCCAGAGGGCGGGAAAGACCATCGCCGTGCCCAACAGCATTGAACAGTTGCGGGAGACCGATCCCATCATTCAGGCGATTTCACGACTGCCGATCAGCCCAGATGTGTGCTTCCACTCGATTATTGCGAGGCGACGTGAGACGGGCCCGCTCGAGGATTCCGACGATGGGGTCGTCCCCTATCGTAGTGCGCATCTCGATGGCGCGCTCTCGGAAAAGGTGATCGTTTCCGGACATAGTGTTCAGGAAACCCCAGAGGCGATTTTTGAAATCCGGCGCATTCTGCACGAGGATATTGAGGTGTTTGATAACCATGGCGCACCGGATGCCGCTTGCGCACGTCTAAGCGCGAATTGAATCGGCACGAATCTAATCCGCCGCCATTCGCTTTCGTGCGCTCATAAAAGGTCCGGTTGGCTCGCGCGCCGGTGCGAAGCGGTCGAAGCCCACGGGACCAGGCATGTCGATATAAACCGCCTCCATCCCCTGCCGGCTATAGCTTTCATGCCAGAAGCCCGCGCCGCCGCTGTCGCGCAGGAACTCCCCCCACCAACGCGAATGCGGCGCGCCGCGAGTGAAAGCTTCAAGGCTTTCGAGGTCACGCCAATACTGGCGGATACCCACATGATTGAGGGCGAACAGGAACTGCTCGCTCGAGAGCAATCCGGCCGGCGGGTTCAACTCGATTTGCCGCAAGCCCTTGCCGATGCCGAATAAGGTAGCGATACCCCGTAGCCGGCGCACGCGAAAGCCCAGAATGATGACCACGAGATTCGGATAGGCGCTTAGGTCGACGGACCTGCGGGTGACGGAGGCTTGCATGGCGGCTCCAGGCTGCTTACGCTGTAAGCATAGGCCCGAATGATTACAGTGTAAACAGCGATGATTGTTTCGATATTGTCCCTTCGTGACCGGCTGGTTGACTGCGCGCTGGCCTTGCTCGAAAAGGGCGAAAGCGACGTCAGCCTGCGTGCCGTTGCGCGGGCAGCCGGTGTTTCGGCGATGGCGCCCTATCGTCATTTCGAGGACAAGGCGGCGCTGATGGGCGCTGTCGCGCTCAGAGGCTTTGCGATGCTTGAGGCAGACGCCGCGCGCGCGGACAAAGCCGACGACGCATGCGAAGCGCTCACCGCGCAGGGTCTCGCCTACGTTGGCTTCGCCCGCGCGCATCCTGCGCTGTTCCGGCTGATGTTCGCGGATGGTGCAGGACTCGCGCTGCCCCACGAGGACTGCCGGGGCGCTTACACGTTGATGGCGCGACGGGTGGCGGAACTGGCGCCGCATTGGGTCGACGCGGGGGCGCTCGCCTGCTGGGGGCTGGTTCACGGCCTGGCGACGCTGGCGCTCGACGGGCGTATTCCGTCTGATCCGGCCGGTGAACGAGTGGCGATGGCCCTGATGACGCAAGCGTTGAAAGTGGCGCCGCCCGTCCTCACCAGTTCCTGACGCGCCATCCACAGCACGCGCATTGCCTCTCGCGCGTACGATTGCCAGCAACGCGATGACGACGAGAGAAGAGCCATGGCGATCGAGGAATCCCCGAGCGGCGTGCAACAGTCCGGCCCCAAAGTCGCGCTCGCCCTGCAGGGCGGAGGCTCGCACGGCGCCTTCACGTGGGGCGTGCTCGATCGCTTGCTCGAATCGACTTCGCAGGGAACGCCATTCAGTGTCGAAGCGATCAGCGGCGCGAGCGCGGGCGGAATCAACGCAGCCCTCTGCGCTGCGGGCCTTGCCAATGGCGGCGCAACGAAAGCCCGCGAGATGCTACGCGCCTTCTGGGAAGCGGTATCGCGCGCCGGGACGCTGGCCGGCAACGCACTCTTCGGCTTTTCCGAGCCTGGGCCGTTCGGCGGCTGGAACATCGACTGGAGTCCCGGTGCCATCTTCACGGAGGTCGTGGGACTCGTCGCCTCGCCTTACAACAACCCCCTCTATCGCGATCCGCTCGGCCCGCTGATCCGCTCCACACTTTCAGAAATGGATCTCTCTGCGCTCAACACGAAGAGCGGCGCTCCGCAGCTTTTCATTTGCGCGACCAACGTACGAACCAACGAACGCGCCATCTTTACGCAGCCCGAAATTTCCGTCGAGGTGCTGCGCGCCTCCGCGTGCCTGCCGAGCGAATTCCGCACCGTGGATGTCAACGGCTTGCCGTACTGGGATGGCGGCTATCTGGGCAATCCGCCTTTGGCGCCGCTGATTGCCCATGCGCAGGACCTGATTCTGATCCTCGTGAATCCGTTCGTGCGTCACGACATGCCACCGAAAAACGCTCGCGGCATTCTGGACAGGCTCAACGAAATCGGTTTCAACGCTTCCGTCGTGCTGGAGATCAACGCGATCGAAGCGGTCAACCGCGTGCTCGATTCGGTTGGCGAGGAGGCCGCGAGCAAAAGCGGCTACAAGACGGTCCGGTTTCACCTGATTCGCGACGACGACTTTCTCGCGCAGTTCGGCTTCGTCTCCAAGAGCAGCACGTCCTGGCCGTTGCTCAAAACGCTGTTCGAGCGCGGACGCAAAGTGGCGGACGTATGGCTCACAAAAGACTACGCAAATCTCGGGCAAGCGTCTTCACTTAACGTAAAGAATGCGTTGCTCGATCCGACGCTCAAGCAAGGCAGCGGGCCGCACACGCCATAACGCTTTCGGCGTGACGTTCGGTCCGGGCTATTCGCTCGCGTCACTGCCGAAACTGTCGCTCGAACGACGGCCCCATAGCGTACAGTGATGCGTTCGCGCAAAGTAGTCCAGGAATCGACCTGGACTGAGCCTTGAGGGAGCAGTCTGATGCCGCTCGAATATATCGATGTCGAAACAGCAGTCCAGCGAGATGGCCTGCGCATGGTCGTGATCGGCGGCGTTCCGAGTCCCTGGAGCGAAGCGGCCAAGGGCATCCTGCATATCAAGGGTATCGAGTGGGCTGCCGTGCGACTCGCCTACGACAGCGAGACACTGAAGCAATGGGCCGGGGAACTGAGCGCGCCTGTGCTCATGGTCGGCCAGGAGCGCCCGCGCCGCGGTTGGGCGGAGATTCTTCTGCTCGCGGAGCGCCTGGTCCCCACGCCTTCGTTGCTGCCGGCTGACCCCGCCGAGCGTGCGCTGGCCTTCGGCCTCGCGCATGAACTATGCGGTGAGAGCGGTTTGGGGTGGTCTCGCCGTTTGCAGTTGATTCATGCAGGGTTGCAAAATAGCGGTGGTTTCCCCGACCGGGTCGCGAAATATCTGGGCAAGAAGTATGGGTACAGTCCGCAGGCCGGTGCGGCTGCGACCGGCCGCGTGACGGCCTTGCTGGTGATGCTGAGCGCGCGCTTGAAGGCGCAGCGGGAGGCAGGGTCTGCGTATTACATCGGCAATACAGTGACCGCGGTCGATATCTACAGTGCCAGCGTTCTCGGGCTCCTCCGCCCGCTACCGCACGACGTGTGTCCAATGGACGCGAGCGTGAGGACCGCTTTCGAAACACGGGATCCGGAGACCGACGCGGCGTTGGATCCTGTTTTGCTTGAACATCGCGATCTGATGTACGCGCGGCATCTTGCGTTGCCGCTATCGCTGTAGGTGAAGTCAAGCCACGTTGGCTCAATTCTCGTCCTTAAGATGGAGCAAAATTAGATGAACACTGAGTTCACCAGACTCCCCGTCTACTTCTATGGCTACGACGACATAGAAACTTTTTGCCTGTCTAAAAGAGAGCAACTGGTTCAAGAAAATGTGGGTTTGATACTCGGCATCTTGCGCGGAGGCGCCATACCTGCCCTGATGCTTTCGCAGATGTTGGGCCTACCCGTGGACTTTGTGCACTACGATCGCCAGGAAGCAAGGGCCGAAATCAATAACAAGAAAGTGTTTGAGCTTGTCGACGCCTGCATCAAGGAAGGCAAGAGAATCCTGCTCGTGGACGATGTTGCCGGTGTGGGACATACGCTGGCCAATTGCCACGATTATTTGCTCTCCTTTGTTAAAGACGAGTCTTTCATCAGGGTGCTGACACTGGTACACCACGCAAACAGTAGAACGGAAGCGCATCACTGCAAAGACTGCTCTTCAGTGCACGCAGTATTGCCATGGGAGCGGTATGTGACCAGCCGACAGTGCCTCGATGATTTCGTGAAGGCGGAAGCGGCACTGCTGGAAGACCAGCATTATAAAAAGACATTGGCCATCGACGATTCCGCCTACCCGTTGAACCTGAAAGAGGAATGGAGGGTGGATTGTCGTGTGGAATTCAACGGCGACTATCACTCAGTCATGGATGCCGTCCGTACCGTTGGACCCGAAGAAATCTATTGCAACAACGAATCCCTGATCAGTGCCATATTGAGCGAGTCTCCATTTGTCATCGTCTATAAAACAATTAATCAAAGACGATTCAGAATAAGCTCTTTTGACTAGTGATTGATCGCCGATCCTGTGCGGCGCCTTTCTTATCCCACGCAAATAGGTTCAAACCGGTTCGCAAATATCGCGGATTCGCGCTCTGAAGGACCGGTACATCGGCTACGCCATTTCCTGCACCGGCCCTTCCCCAAGCTGATACCTCGGCTCTTGCGCCTAGTTGGACGCATCGCCCTCACGATGCACGGGTTGCGTTTCCTTCAGGCTTTTCGCGAGCCGCGACGCCTGCAGATAGCCGGGATTCGCAGGCCGCTTCAGGTAACGCCCGGCGCCGCGCCGCGCGCGCAGATCGCCGTTCGCCCACACAAGCTCGCCCTGCGAGACCGTGTGCGTGGGCACGCCGCGTACTGTCATGCCCTCGAAGACGTTGAAGTCGACGTTCTGGTGATGCGTCGTCACCGAGATCGTGCGCGTGGCCTGCGGATCCCACACAACGAGATCTGCGTCGGCGCCGATGGCCACCGTCCCCTTGCGCGGATACAGATTGAAGATCTGCGCGGCGTTCGTGGAGGTCACCCGCACGAATTCGTTCGGCGTAAGCCGGCCCGTGTTCACACCCTGATCCCATAGCACCGCCATGCGGTCTTCCACACCGCCGCATCCGTTCGGAATCCTTGTGAAGTCATTGCGTCCCATTGCCTTCTGCGAAGCGCAGAACACGCAGTGGTCGGTTGCCGTGGTATGCAGCAAGCCGCCTTGAAGGCCGCGCCAGAGCGCGTCGCGATGCTCTTTCGTCCGGAACGGCGGGCTCATGACATGGGCGGCGGCGCGCGTCCAGTCAGGGTCGCGATAGACGGACTCGTCGATCACCAGATGCCCGGCGAGCACTTCACCGAACACGCGTTGCCCTTCGCTGCGTGCGCGGGCAATCGCTTCGAGCGCGTCTTTCGCCGATACGTGCACGATGTACACCGGCACACCCAGCACCTGGGCAATGCGAATGGCGCGATTCGCCGCCTCGCCTTCGACTTCGGGCGGCCTCGAAAGCGGATGCGCCTCCGGCCCCGTGAACCCGCGCGCAAGCAACTGCCGTTGCAACTGGAAGACGAGTTCGCCGTTTTCGGCATGCACGGTAGGCAACGCCCCCAATTCGAGCGAGCGCGCAAAGCTGTTCACGAGAATCTCGTCGTCGGCCATGATGGCATTCTTGTACGCCATGAAGTGCTTGAAACTCGACACGCCGTGTTCGTTGACGAGCAGCCCCATGTCACGATGCACGCTGTCGTCCCACCACGTCACCGCCACGTGAAAGCCGTAGTCGGCGGCAGCCTTTTCGGCCCAGCCGCGCCATTCGCGAAACGCGTCCATGAGCGGCTGTTTCGGGCTCGGAATCACGAAGTCGATGATCGACGTCGTGCCGCCCGCCAGGCCCGCCGCCGTGCCCGTGTAGAAGTCGTCGCTTGCCGTCGTGCCCATGAACGGCAGCTCCATGTGCGTATGCGGGTCGATGCCGCCCGGCATCACATACTGGCCGCCCGCGTCGACCACGGTTGCGCCCGCGGGCGCATCAAGGTTTTCGCCCACGGCCTGTATCACACCGTTTTCGCAGAGCACGTCCGCACGCCAGCTCTTGTCCGCATTGACGACGGTGCCGCCTCGAATCAGGATCGCCATGATGCCAAGTCTCCTTCAGTTGAACGATTTCACGCTGCAATGCTTACGCGCTCGCAACGCTCGGGCGCCGGCTCTTGCCGAGCTTCATCATCACGCCGTACGCGATCGCCGCAATGGCGAGCCCCACGAACCACGCATAGGTGTAAATGCTCTTGAACGCGTCGGGCACGGAGGGAAACACATTCGGGAACGCGGTGTTGAGAAAGCCCGGCAGGTTGGGCAGCACGCCCAGCACCAGAGCGATCACCGCCGCCAGGTTCCAGCCGTTCGAGTAAGCGTATTCGCCGTTCTCCTCGAATAGCTCGGCAGTATTCAGGCGCGTGCCGCGAACGAGGAAGTAATCGACGATGAGAATGCCCGCCACGGGCCCGAGCAGCGCCGAATAGCCGACGAGCCAGGTGAAGATGTAGCCCTGCGTGGTAGCGAGAATCTTCCACGGCATCATCACGATGGCGATGCCCGCGGTGATCAGCCCGCCTGCCTTGTACGAAATAACCTTGGGCCAAAGGCTGGAAAAATCGTAAGCCGGGCCGACGAGATTGGCAGCGAGATTGCAGCACATCGTATCGAGTGTGAGGATGACGAGCGCGATGCCCACGCCAACGCCTTCCATGCGACTCGTGAGATCGATCGGGTCCCAGATCGCCTTGCCGTAGATCACCACCGTCGCCGAAGTCACGACCACTGAAACCACCGAAAGCAGCGCCATCGGAATTGGCAAGCCAATGGCTTGCCCCACGAACTGGTCCTTTTGCGTTTTCGCGAAGCGCGTGAAGTCGGGAATGTTGAGCGCGAGCGTCGCCCAGAAACCCACCATGGCCGTGAGGCTTGGCCAGAACGTCGCCCAGAAGAGCCCTGCCTTTTTGCCGCCCGCGGCGAACTGGGAAGGTTGCGAGAGCATCGATCCCACGCCGCCTGCCTTGGAACAGGCCCACCATACGAGCACCGCGCACATCACGACCTTGATGGGCGCGGACCAGCTTTCGAGCCAGCGGATCGAATCGGTACCGTGCAGGATGAAATAGAGTTGCAGCACCCAGAACACGAGGAAGCACGCGCCCTGCCCGATCGAAATGCCGAGAAACGGCAGTGCGTCGCCCACCAGCGCGTTGTGCGTGAGGATATTGGCGAGTGTATAGATTGCGCTGCCGCCTAACCACGACTGGATGCCGTACCAGCCGCACGCCACGATGGCGCGCAGCATGGCGGGCAGTTTCGCGCCCTGGGTGCCGAACGAGGAACGCACCAGTACCGCGTAGGGAATGCCGTATTTCGTGCCTGCGTGCCCGATCAGCAGCATCGGCACGAGCACGATGAGATTGCCGAGCAGCACCGTAAGCACCGACTGCCACGGCGACATGCCCTGCTCGGTGAGCCCGGCCGCAAGCATGTATGAGGCGATGTTCATCACCATGCCCACCCAGAGCGCAGCGAAGTGATACCAGCGCCACGTGCGTTGCGCAGCGCCGGTTGGCGCGAGATCGTCGTTGTATAGCTCGCTTTCGGCGCGGCGCGCGATGGCGTCGCCTGTCAATGGCTGACTCATGGTTGCGGTTCTCCGTGGCTTGTCGTTGGTTTCGTTCGGTTCAGCTCAGTGCTGTTTCAATGCGTCAAGCGGCTTTCGGATCGGCTACGCGTGCAGGGTTATTCGGATGCGTGGTCCAGTTCGCGTAGCGGCCCGAGTCGACGCGCTCCATCGTGATGCATTGGTCGACCGGGCAGACATGCATGCACAAATTGCACCCGACGCAATTTGCGTCGACCACTTCGAAGTGGCGCTTGCCGTCGCGCGTGGCGGTGATGGCTTGATGCGAGGTGTCCTCGCAGGCGATATGGCACAGGCCACACTGGATGCAGCGGTCCTGGTCGATGCGCGCCTTGATGTCGTAGTTGAGGTTCAGGTACTGCCAGTCGGTGACGTTGGGCACGGCGCGCCCGCGAATGGCGTCCAGATTCGCGTAGCCCTTCTCGTCCATCCAGTTGGAGAGCCCATCGATCATGTCGCTGACGATTCGAAATCCGTAATGCATCGCCGCGGTGCAAACCTGCACGCTTCCCGCGCCCAGCACGATGAATTCTGCCGCGTCGCGCCAGTCGGAAATGCCGCCGATACCTGAGATGGGCAGGCCGTGTGTTTGCGGGTCGCGCGCGATTTCCGCGACCATGTGAAGCGCAATGGGCTTCGCGGCGGGGCCGCAGTAGCCGCCGTGCGTGCCTTTTCCATCCACGGTGGGCAGCGGCGCCATCACATCGAGATCGACGCCGACGATCGAGTTGATCGTATTGATCAGCGAGACGCCGTCCGCGCCGCCCTTCATCGCCGCGCGCGCGCCATGGCGTATGTCGGTGACGTTGGGCGTGAGTTTGACCAGGCAAGGCAGGCGTGTGCCCTCCTTCACCCAGCGCGTGACCATTTCGATGTATTCGGGCACCTGTCCCACGGCCGCGCCCATACCGCGCTCGCTCATCCCATGCGGGCAGCCGAAATTGAGCTCCACCGCGTCGGCGCCGGTGTCTTCCACCTGCGGCAGGATCCACTTCCAGTCTTGCTCGGTGCACGGCACCATCAGCGAAACGATGAGCGCGCGGTCGGGCCAGTCGCGCTTGACCTGCGCGATTTCTTCAAGGTTCACGGCAAGCGGCCGGTCGGTAATGAGCTCGATGTTGTTCAGCCCCGCCATACGCTGACCGCGCCACGTGGTGGCGCCGTAGCGCGAACTCACATTCACCACGTGCGGGTCGAGCCCGAGTGTTTTCCAGACTACCCCGCCCCAGCCCGCCTCGAAAGCACGGTTGACGTTGTAAGCCTTATCGGTGGGCGGCGCAGACGCGAGCCAGAACGGGTTGGGCGATTCAATGCCGGCAATCGTGCAGCGCAGGTCGGCCATGATGCGACTCCTTCGTATTGTCTGGTTTCGATGTGTTGATCGCGTAGCTCAAGCTGCGCCGTTCAAGCCGCTTTGGCGGACTGAGCCGCGAGGTAGCGGTCGATTGCGCGAGCGGCGAGCTTGCCGTCCTGCACGGCCTGCACTGTGAGGTCGGTGGCGCCGTGGCCTGCGCAGTCGCCGCCGGCAAATACGCCTTCGATGGAGGTCGCACCATCCGCATCGACGGCAATGCGCGCGCCGCCTGCGGTCAGTTGCAGGGCATCGAGACCAACCAGGCCTTCAGGCAAGAGCTTTTGACCAATGGCTTTCAACACCATGTCGGCTTCCACACGCACAATTTCGCCGGTGCCGCGCAACGCACCGCCCGCATCGAGCGCGGTGCGCTCGAACTCCACGGTCTGCACGCGGGTGTCGCCGGTAATGCGCAGTGGCTTCATCCATTCGACCAGCGCCACGCCCTGCGAACGAGCGAATTCCTGTTCGGCCCAGGTGGCGCTCATCTGCGCAGCACCGCGCCGATACGCAAGCGTCACCTGCTCTGCGCCCAGCTTGCGGCTTTGCACGGCGGCATCGATGGCCGTATTGCCGCCGCCGATCACCACCACCTTGCGGCCCACGGCCAGCGTGGAGAGATCGTCGGCTTCGCGCAGGCGTGCGATGAATTCCACGGCATCGAGCACGCCATCGAGCGCTTCGCCTTCAATGGCAAGCGATTGCGTGCCGCCGAGGCCCACGCCAATGAACACGGCGTCATACGCGGCTCGCAGTTCCGTGAGCGTGACGTCACGGCCCAGACGCTGGCCCTGACGTATTTCGATTCCACCGATGGAAAGCAGCCATTGCACTTCGCGTTGTGCAAAGTCGTCCACGACCTTGTACGCCGCGATGCCGTATTCGTTGAGGCCGCCCGGCTTTTCACGCGCGTCGAACACGCTCACGCGATGCCCGGCAAGCGCAAGCGTATGGGCGCAGGCGAGCCCAGCCGGGCCGGCCCCGACCACGGCAACGCGGCGGCCCGTCTCGCTGGCGCGCTTGAAGAGCGCGGGCGCGCCTTCGGCCTCGCGTGCCATCTGGAAGTCGGTGGCGTGGCGCTGCAGCGCGCCGATTCGAACTGGTTCGCCATCCTGATGATTTCTCACGCACGCGCCTTCGCAGAGGATCTCGGTTGGGCACACACGGGCGCACGAGCCGCCCAGTGGGTTTGCGCCCAGAATATCGCGCGCCGCGCCCTTGAGATTACCGTTGCCAATCTTGCGGATAAAACCCGGAATATCGATGCCGGTCGGGCAGGCCGCCACGCACGGCGCGTCGTAACAGTAGTGGCAGCGATCGGCGGCAATGACAGCTGCGTTGGCGGAAAGCGGCGGCGCGACGTCGGCGAAGTTGCAGCCTAGCTGCTCGGCGGTAAGGCGGCCAGGCGCGATGCCGTCGGCGGCATTCGAGTTGGGCTGGGACATCCGGGTGCTCCTTGCGAGGCAAAACACGGATCCGCCGGTTGTGCGGGACGCGCACAGCCGGTACGTGGGGACAACGGGAAAGACAACGCGGCTCTCAGGCCGCTTGCGTTCGCGTCAACGGCGTCAGCCGGGTTCGCTCGCGCGTTCGAGCATGGCGTGCAGCAGCACGTTCGCGCCCGCCTCGATCCATTCGATCGTCGCGTCCTCGACCTCGTTGTGACTGATGCCGTCGATGCAAGGCACGAATACCATTGAAGTTGGCGCGACCGTCGCGAGATAGCACGCATCGTGGCCCGCGCCCGAAACGATCTCGCGGTTCGAATAGCCAAAGCGCTCCGCCGCCGCGCGCACAGAGTTGACGCAGGCCTTGTCGAATGGCACCGGCGCGTAATAGAAAATCTGTTCGACCTGCGTTTCCAGCCTGCCTTGCTCTGCAATCCTCACAATGCCTTCTCGCAGCTCGGCGTCCATCTGCGCGAGCACGTCGTCCTGCGGATGGCGAAAATCGATGGTGAAGAACACCCGGCCCGGAATCACGTTGCGCGAATTCGGATGCACCTGCATCATGCCGACCGTCGCGCAGGCTAGCGGCGCGTGGCGCAGGCCGATTTCGTTCACGAGCTGCACGACGCGAGAAGCGCCCAGCAGCGCGTCGCGGCGGCGCGGCATGGGCGTGGGGCCCGCGTGCGCTTCCTGCCCCGTGAGCACGACTTCGTACCAGCGCTGGCCCTGTGCGTCCGTCACGACGCCGATGGTCTTGTTTTCGGCTTCCAGTATCGGCCCCTGCTCGATATGCAACTCGAACGCCGCGTGAATCTTGCGCCCGCCGCATGGAAGTTCGCCCGCGTAGCCGATACGCCGCAATTCCTCGCCGATGGTCTTGCCATCGACATCCTTGCGGGAAAGTCCGTAGTCAAGCGTGAAGACGCCCGCAAACACGCCGGAGGCGACCATGGCTGGCGCGAAACGCGAACCTTCTTCGTTGGTCCAGATCACGGTTTCAACTGGGCGCTCGGTTTGAATGCCGTGATCGTTGAGCGAGCGGATCACTTCGAGCCCGCCCAGCACGCCATAGATGCCGTCGAAACGCCCGCCCGTAGGCTGCGAGTCTGCATGCGAGCCTGTCATCACGGGCGGCAAGTCGTTGTTGCGCCCCGCGCGGCGCATGAATACGTTGCCCATCTGGTCGACGCTCACCGTACAGCCCGCCTCCTTCGCCCATTGCACGATGAGGTCGCGCCCCTGTTTATCGAGGTCGGTCAGCGCGAGACGGCACACGCCGCCCTTGGGCGTGGCGCCGATTTTCGCCATCTCCATCAGGCTGTCCCACAAACGCTGGCCGTTCACGTGGATCGCGGTCGTCAGCGCGGCTTCGCTTACTGCGTTCATGCGTGTCCTCCTGTGCGTGTTCGTCAAACGTGCATTCGTGCCACCTTCTGGGGCGGGAAGAGCCATGGCGGTGCACGCCTCGATGGCCCTTCGTGATTCCAGAAACCTCGCCCCGCGAATCCTGTCCGATTGGACAGGTTGTAGCCGATAAACTTCGCGAATTCAATGCGGTGTTACCAGCGAGAAGCGTGCCATCGATGCTGCAGTGCGCGAAAAGGCCCTCGCCGGCCCACGTGTTTTCCCCGAGTGCGGCGAATGCACGAGGCGCTTACATCGTGACTACAATGAAGCCGTCACGGGCGCGGGAGCCGCACGCCGCCTCTACCCTTCTGAACGGACCGATCACCATGCGCGACGACGAACCCAACACGCGAGCCGCGACCCACGCGATGCGCGGCACGGCGCACGAACGGGAAGCCGCTGACGCAACGCACAAGCCGCGCCGGCGCAAAGCGGCCATTCGCGAGTCGAACGAAGCGCATCTGCTCGCCTGCGCGGAAGCCGTGTTCGCCGAGCGCGGGTTCGAAGGCGCGAGCACGGCGCTGATCGCGGAGCGCGCGGGCCTCCCGAAGGCGAATCTGCACTACTACTTCCCGACCAAGCTCGCGCTCTACTGGCGCGTGCTCGACGATCTGTTCGAGGAATGGAACGCGGCCGCCAACACCTTCGACGCGAGCGACGATCCGGTTGAAGCCATTGGCGGCTACGTGCGCGCGAAGATGGAACTCTCACGGCGCAGGCCGCTTGGCTCGAAAGTGTGGGCGAACGAAATCATTAGTGGTGCGACGCATATGCAGGACATCCTGCTCAAGCGCGTGAAGCCGTGGATGGAAACACGCGTGAAGCTGATCGATCACTGGATTGCTGAAGGACTGCTTGCACCTGTCGATCCGAAGACGCTGCTATTCATGATCTGGGCGACCACGCAGCACTATGCCGATTTTGAGGCGCAAATTCGCGCGCTCTCGGGCAAACGCGCGCTTTCAACTGCGGGCTTCGAGGCGAGCACCGAGGAAGTGGTGCGATTGATCTTGCGCGCCAGTGGCGCGCGCTCGCCTGGACAATAAGACAATTGTGCCGCTCGCCGCCTTGCTGGCGAGTATGAGCAGCAGTTGATCTCAACGATAAAACTCGGAAGGCGCAACGCCGAAATGCCGCTTGAACATCGCCGCAAACGCGCTCTGGCTCGTATATCCGTGGTCCAGTGCGACGGTCACGATCTTCTCGCCGCGCGCAAGACGCTCGAGCGCCAGAAAGAGCCGCGCATGCCGACGCCAGCGCCCGAGCGTCATGCAGGTCTCGTGCAGGAACGCGCGGTGCAGCGTACGCTCCGCCATGCCAAGCTCGTGTGCCCAATGCGCGACTTCGTGGGGCGCGTCTGGCGCGTCGATGATCGCGTCGCAGAGCTTGCGCTATCGCGCGTCGTTTACGGCGGCGCTCGCCGTCGGCGCGTTCGGCGAGCGATTGTTTGCGTATCATCTCGTAGGCGGCGGCGTGGCGCTCGCTGGCGTGCTGCTCGCGCAGACGTGGCGCGCGCCGCTTGCCCCTTTTTATTCGCGGCATTCCGAAGCAAACAATGGCGCAGAATATGAAAACCGTGGCGCGCAATCGTAAATGCGATATCCGCGTTTGCCGTATCGTGCAATTTCAACCACGAACCCTGTACTGACGACATTTCGTGTGATAAATCACGACATGATCGTCGGGCCGCGACAGCATTCTCCGCGCCGCTATGCGAGGTGAATCGCCTTCGCCGCACGCCGCAGCAGGTCGAGCGGTCATCTTATCCTTAGGATTACGTATGAATGATATTGCAGGATACGACTTCGAAGATCTGGTACCGGGGATGAGCGCGAGTTTCGCCAAGACCATCACCGATGCGGATATCGTGCTGTTTGCCGGCGCTTCGGGCGACAACAACGCCGTGCACATCGATGAAGAGTTTTCGCGCAAAACGCCCTTCAAGGGGCGCATTGCGCACGGCATGCTCAGTGCAAGCATTATTTCCGCCGCAATCGCTGGCCGCTTGCCCGGCCCCGGCACGATCTACCTCGGACAGAATCTGCGCTTCAAGGCGCCAGTCAGGCCCGGCGACACGGTGCAAGCCACGGTGACGGTACGCGAACTCATTCCGGGCAAGCGGCGGGTCGTGCTGGACACCATCTGCACCGTGCAAGGCAAGGTTGTCATCGACGGCGACGCGCTCGTCATGCCCACTTCTCGCGCGGATCGCGCCGTCGAAGAGCGTTCGCCCGGCGACGTCGCAAATATCGCATTGGAACGGGCATGAGCAATCTCTTCAATATGCCCGACGAGGTCGCGCACGGATTTTCCCGCTCGGCGAAAGACTTCCTGAACGCGCTGGCCGGCATTCCCGCGAGCGCAGCCGTGGCGCCCGCCGTACTGCATGAAGCCGGTGCTCGCTACTGGGGCCAGCAGTGGGCGCTGTGGGCCAACATGCTGAACCCGCAGCCCGCAGGCGGCGATGCACGCCGCGACCCACGCTTTCGCTCGGACGAGTGGACCAGCAACGCCTGGTACAACCTGCTCCGGCAGAGCTACCAGGCCAATGCGGGCCTGCTCGAAGACATGGTCGGCGCGACGGGCTATGACGAACGCGAAAAGCACAGGCTGCGCTTTTTCATGCGCCAGCTCATCGACGCTGCGAGCCCCACGAACTACGCCGCGACCAATCCCGAGGCGATCCGGATGGCCATCGAGTCGAACGGCGAGAGCCTTCGTACGGGCATGACCAATCTGTTTGGCGACCTCGCGCGCGGCACCATTACGATTACCGACGAAGCCGCCTTCGAGGTGGGCCAAAACGTAGCTGTGTCGCAGGGGGCGGTTGTCTTCGAGAACGCCCTGTTCCAGCTGATCCAGTACGCCCCGCTCGGAACGCACGTAGCGAAGCGCCCTTTGCTCATCGTGCCACCTTGCATCAACAAGTTCTATATTCTCGACCTTCAGCCTGAAAATTCCTTTGTGCGCTTCGCCGTCGAGCAGGGGCAAACGGTATTCATGGTGTCGTGGCGCAACCCCGATGCGGAAACTGCGCATACGAAGTGGGACGACTATCTGGAATCGGGCGTGATGGAGGCGATCGATATCGCGCTTGCGATCACCGGTGCCGACAAGGTCAACACGGTGGGCTGGTGTGTGGGCGGTACGATCCTCTCTTCGGCGCTTGCGGTGATCCGCTCGCGCGAAGAGGAAAAGGTTGCGAGCCTGACGCTGCTGACGACCATGCTCGACTTCACCGATCCGGGCGATCTCGGTGTGTTCATCGACGAGCAAACCGTGTTGCAGCGTGAGCTAGCGATAGGCAGTGGCGGCCTCTACCCAGGACGGGAACTCGGCTTCGTGTTCCAGATGCTGCGCGCCAACGATCTGATCTGGCCTTACGTGATCAACAACTATTTGAAGGGGAAAAGCCCGGCCGCTTTCGACCTGCTGTACTGGAACGCGGATAGCACCAATCTGCCCGGCCCGATGTACACCTGGTATTTGCGCAACATGTACCTCGAAAACAACCTGCGCGTGCCGGGAAAGCTCACCATGTGCGGCGTGCCGGTCGACCTCGGCCGCGTCGACATGCCGGCCTACGTGCTGGCGACCCAGGAGGATCACATCGTTCCCTGGAAGTCGGCGTGGCGCAGCACCCAGCTTCTGGGTGGCGAGGCTCAGTTCGTGCTCGGGGCAAGCGGACACATCGCTGGCGTCATTAATCCGGCGACAAAGAACAAGCGGTGCTATTGGGTAGGCGGCGACGTGGACAGCAATCCTGAAAGTGACGCCGATGGATGGTTCGCGTCTGCGCAGCAGGCTTCGGGTACATGGTGGAACCACTGGATCGCGTGGCTGCAACCGCACGCGGGTGGACAAGTCAAGGCGCGTACGAAGCTGGGAAGCACGAAATTCCGGCCGATCGAGCCCGCGCCCGGGCGTTACGTCAAGACCCGTGCGGGTTGAGTCACGGACACGAGCAGTCATTTGACGTGCTACGTGGTCCTGATTACTTATCGCTCTCCAAACACATGCAGGTGCACCGCCACCTGCATGTGTTTTTTTGTTATTCGACTCAGCGCGCATACCCTTGTCAAATTCGATGCGCATCGCTTATCAAAGCCCATGAACGGGTTGAAACGCCGATTGCAATTTCCTGACTACACTCCATAGACACGCGCGCACGAAACATGACCTCTGGAATATAGTGAGGCTTCAATATCGTGCGCTTTATGCATCGCGATTCGCGCAATCGCGATGTGATGTCTGTGGAGAGACACAGCGCATGTGCAAAACCCGGATTCGCGCAGCGTTGCTGGGGCTTTTCCTTGCCGCAATGGCGCCCGCCAGTCACGCGCAATACACGACCGACTGGCTCGCCAACACGTTTGGCACGCTCGCCGCACACGTCGGCAACGGCGCGCGCTCGTTGTGGGTCGCGCCCGAGGGTGTCATCTACACGTCATCGCGCTGGGACGAAAACGCGGGCGGTGTAGCGCTCTACCAGAACGGGGCCACGCTCGGCACCATCGGCGCACACGACGAGTTTCAGGGCAGTGCGATCACGGGCAACGCGACGTCGATCTTCGTCGCGCTCGGTTACAGCCGCGCATTCGGCAGCGGTTCGGTGGGCCGCTATAACCGAAGCTCGAAGACACGCGATCTTCGCATTGCAGTCAGCACGTGGACCGGAATCCAGAACGCGGACGTAATTACCGGACTCGCCACAGCAGGCACACTGCTCTACGCCAGCGACTATTACGGCAACCGCGTACGAGTCTACACGACCGACGGCGTCTGGCAGCGTGACATCGGCGTCCAGCATCCCGGCGCACTCGCAATCGACGGCGCAGGCAACGTCTGGGTCGCGCGTGAAAACGCAGGCGTGATCGCGCAATTCAGTCCGGCTGGCGCTCCGCTGAACACGATCCAGATGGCGGCAGGCGCCAGGCCATCGGCGCTCGATTTCGATGCACCGGCGAATCAGTTGCTGGTTGGCGACGAAGGGCCGGACATGAACATCAAGTGTTATACCCTGACCGGTATGCCGGCGCTGATCGGCACTTTCGGCGTGCAGCGCGGCTATCTCGACACCACGACGGGCATCAAGGGGCAAGTCGGCGACAAGCGCTTTACGCGCGTCGTTGGTATCGGCAAGGATGCAGCCGGCAATCTATACGTGCTCAATAACGCGTGGGGCGGCGACTGGGATCTCGGGCGCAATGGCAGCACCGACATTCATTCGTACAACTCAACGGGCACGTTGCAGTGGACTTTGCAGGCGCTCAATTTCGAGGCGATCGCAGCGCCCGACCCGGCAACGGATGGCGCGAACTTCTACAGCGGCAACACCATCTACACGGGTACGTCAGGCGGCACGTTCGTCGCGAACACGATCGATCCGTTCGCCTGGCCGACGGATCCGCGCCTGAACATGAGCGACTATCAGCGCGGACAGCTTTTCGGCCAACTCGTCGTGGTGGGCGGCAACCGCATTCTCGTCGCCTCCGGCCAGAATCCCGACACCTTCAACTTCTTTCATTTCCAGCCATCGAGCGGGTATATCGCCACTCCAGACGGCTCGATTCCGGGCAAGGCGTTCAACACGAATACGAAGGTGACGGGCGGTTTCGCGGTCGACGGCAATGGCGATGTCTGGGCCGGCCTCGACCGTACCAATCAGATATCCCACTACCCGCTGACGGGCTTCGACGCGAACGGCAAACCGTCATGGGGCCCGGCCAGTGCGATCCAGATCCCGCGTACGGTGCGGCCGCTCACGCGCATCATTTATCAGTCGGACAGCGACACGATGATCCTTGCGCAAGGCATTGCGGGAAGCTGGGACTGGACGGCGATGAACGGGCACATCGAGGTCTATCACCGCTGGAAATCGGGCAACACGAGCGCACCGAGCCCGGTGATCGATCTCACGAGCCCGAATCCGAAATCGATCGCGGCGGCCGGTCACTATCTCTTCGTCGGCTACGTGCATACGGTGCCGAATATCGACGTGTTCGACCTCGCGACCGGCAGTCTCGTCACGACGTTGACGAACTCGAATGCTGAGGCAATCGATGTCGGCAACGATGTGGATTCGATGTACGGCATTCGCGCGTACCTGCGCTCGAACGGCGAATACGTAATTACGAAAGACAACTACAACGGATCGAGCGTTGTGGTTTATCGCTGGCACCCGTAACCGCGTGCCCTTGAAGGAGGCAAGCGCGCTTCCTTGCATTCGCCGGCATATAGTCACAATATAACTATCCACAAGATCACTAGACGGCCATGCTCCGACATTCGCCCCTCGCCCTTGCCGTTCTCGCCATGCTGACCGAGGCGCCGATGCATCCCTACCGGATGCAACAGCTCATCAAGGCGCGCGGTAAGGACGAAGTCGTCAACGTGCGGCAGCGCAACAGCCTCTATCAGACGATCGACCGGCTTTTGCGCGGGGACCTGATCGCCGTACGGGAAACGGAGCGCGACGGCGCGTTTCCCGAACGCACGATCTATGAAATCACCGACGCGGGGCGCGACACCGCCCGCCTCTGGCTGCGCGAGCAGCTCGCGCAGCCCGCGCGCGAATTCCCGGCGTTCCCGGCGGCGCTCTCGCTGTTGCCCCTGCTGCCGCCCGACGACGCCCGGCGCCAGCTCGAAACGCGCGTGGCGGCCCTCACGCGCGAACTCGCCCGCATGGACGCTCTGTACGCGGGCGCCGAGGCGATGCAGGTGCCCCGCCTTTTCCTGCTCGAAGGCGAACTCATGAGAGCGACGCTTAAGACCGAGCTCGACTGGATCACGAGCGTCCTGGGCGACCTGAAAGCCGGCAATCTCACGTGGAGCGAGCCGTGGCTGCGCGAACTCGCCGAGCGTTTCGCACCGCCGTCTGATGCCGTCTGATCCCGTCTGACACGCCTGCAGCACGCGAATCATTGAAGGAGAGATAGCCATGTCGCACTTCAGCCCGCAAACTCCGCTCTCGGTCATGATCATTGGCGCGGGAACCGGCGGCCTGTGTCTCGCACACGGTCTGCAGCGTGCAGGCATTGATGTTCAGGTGTACGAACGGGATCGTACGCGCGTCGATGGCCTGCAAGGCTATCGCGTCGGCATCGATCCGCACGGCCTCGCCGCCCTGAAGGCCGCGCTGCCGCCGGAACTCTTCGCAACGTTCCTCGCCACCTGTGCGCGCACGCCAGCCTACTTCAACATGCTCACCGAGCGGATGTCGGAGCTGCTGTCGGTCGGGATCGGCGAAAGCGAGATCGATGGCGGGAAGTCGGTGAGCCGCATGACGCTGCGCCAGGTCTTGCTCACGGGACTCGAAGCGCGCGTGCATTTCGACAAGACCTTCGTCGAATACGAGCAGCACGCCAATGGCCGCGTGACTGCGCGCTTTGCCGACGGCACGAGCGCGAGCGCCGATGTGCTTGTCGGCGCTGACGGTGCGCGTTCGAAGGTGAGAAGGCAACTGCTGCCGCACGCGAGGCTCGAGAACACCGGCATCGTGAGCATCGCGGCCAAGGTGCCGATGACCGAAGAAAGCCGCGCGCTGCTGCCACCCAAGGTACTCGACGGCATTACGCTGATTTCGGCGCCGAAGGGCTACGGCGCAATCATCCACGTGATGGAATTCAACTGGGACCAGGCCGGCGCGAAGTCCGGCATCGGCGGCAACGACGCTGCGTTGATCGAACGCTGGCCGGGCCTGCTCTACGACAACACACGCGACTACCTGATGTGGGGCGTATGGGGCGCGCGCCGCAACGTCCCCGCCGACCCGATGAAGCTCGAAGCGCCGGCCCGGCTCGCGCTCGCCATGCAGATGACCGACGGCTGGCATCCCAACCTGCGCGCGTTGATTCGCGCGTCGGACCTCTCGACGACGTTTGCCGTAGACGTGCGCACGTCGGTGCCCGTCGACCCATGGCCAGCCTCGAACGTTACTGTGCTCGGCGATGCAATCCATTTGATGACGCCGGGCAGAGGCGTCGGCGCCAATACGGCGCTGCGTGATGCGCAACTGCTCGCCTCGCAACTTGCGCGCGTTGCGAGCGGCGAACTGGCGCTGTTGGATGCGGTTGCCGACTATGAAGCGCAAATGCGCCGCTATGGCTTTCACGCTGTCGCTGAATCGCGCAAGCAGTTTGACGAGCGCGACGCGATCCATCGGCCTATCGTCGGACGCTTCGCGCTCGGCGCGATGCGCACGGCGATGCGTGTCGTCAACAATGTGCCGCCACTGAAGCGGCGCATGATCGATACGGAAAACCGCTTTCGCGGCAGTGACGTAGAAAGCGCAGTGGCTTCGCATTAGGTCACACTGCCGGGCCTGACCCCGCGCAGGTATGCAACGCCTGCTTCCTGTTAAATCAGGGCTTGTTGGTCGAAAGCCCTTTGTTTGCGCGCGGCCCATCCCCTGCAGCGGCGTCCCGGACCACCGCCATTCGCTAGCATTTCTTCGCCAACGCATTCCATCGCGACGATTAGCCTCGACAATCGACATAAGGCGGCCTCGTTTATTGTGCGAGTGAATCATACGAATGATATTGCTTCGCAATGCGAATCAAGTGACGGATAACTTACCTTTCTAATCGCCGTATTCTGCACGCTACGTCATTGCGCTCCGCGAATAACAGGCGGAGTCGCAATGCTAGTTCTTCTGATCAATGCGGACGACGCGCACCAGGGGAGCGTGTCGAGGCACATCGCTTGCGCGCCCGGTGAACAACGCGCGGAGCGTTTGCGCGGACAAGGCGCGGCTTTTGAAGCGGCTTGCGCGAAATGGGGGGAACGATGAACCGATCAATGAAGCAGACCGTGGTATGGGTGCTCGCTTTGGCCCTGTCGGGTGCGGCTTATGGTGCGGCCGGTGGGAATGGCGGTGGGAACGGCGGCGGTAACGGTGGTAACGGTGGTGGTAACGGTGGTGGTAACGGTGGTGGTAACGGTGGTGGTAACGGTGGTGGTAACGGTGGTGGTAACGGTGGTGGTAACGGTGGTGGTAACGGTGGTGGTAACGGTGGTGGTAACGGTGGTGGTAACGGTGGTGGGAACGGTGGTGGGAACGGTGGAGGTAATGGGGGCGGTAACGGCGCAGGCGCGGGTGCCGGTGCAGGCGGTGGCCACGGCTCGGGCTCGGGCTCGGGATCAGGCTCTGGCTCTGGGTCCGGCTCTAGCTCTGGGGCGGGCTCAGGATCTGGGTCAGGCTCAGGCTCCGGTGCGGGCGCAGGCAGTTCGGGCGCGGGCAGCTCCGGCGCTGGCAGCTCCGGCGCAGGCAGTTCCGGTGCAGGCAGTTCCGGTGCAGGTAGTTCCGGTGCAGGTAGTTCCGGCGCTGGCAGTTCCGGTGCAGGTAGTTCCGGTGCAGGCAGCTCCGGCGCGGGCAGCTCCGGTGCAGGCAGTTCCGGCGCAGGTAGTTCCGGCGCTGGCAGCTCCGGCGCAGGTAGTTCCGGCGCTGGCAGCTCCGGTGCAGGCAGTTCCGGTGCAGGCAGTTCAGGTGGAAGCAGTTCAGGTAGCTCCGGCGCAGGTAGCTCAGGTGGTAGTAGTTCCGGCGGTAGCGCCGGTGCTGGCAGTTCCGGCGGAAGCAGCGCTGGCGCCGGTGGCGGCTCGAGTGCGGGGAGTTCGGCGGGCAGCGCAAGTTCAGGCGGACCTGGCGGACCTTTAGGCCGCGGCTCACCGGGCATGAGTGCACCTTCGGCCATGGTCGAAATGGTGCCACGTCCCCCGCCCGCACCGGTTATGAACGCGTACGGTCCACCGCACGCACCTGATTCAGATCGCCGAGTGAGCGCGGTGGCGGTGCCCGCACCAACTGGAGACCACTATGCGCCCCCAACGAACGTGACCACGTCGGTCCGAGGCACGACTACCGGGGCAGCAATTGCGCCGGTTGCGAACAATTACGCGCCGGCCCCGACGGGCCCGGCCCCTGTCGCGGTCGCGAGGCCACGTGCCGCGCCGGTTGCAAACGACTACGGTCCGCCAGCCGTGACCGGCACGGGCAGCGGCGCTGGTCCTGCACGGGCGGCGAACAACTACGGGCCGCCGGGCGGCATGACCGGCGCGACGAAAGCAGGTTTCGCGGTGGATACGGGCGGCTATGAGCCGCCGATTCTGACCCCGACGAGCAGCGGCAGGAGCGTACAGGGGCTTCCCTACGAGCCAGCGCAGTGAGCCCGCCGTGAGCCCGCCGTGAGCCTTTAACCAGGCGTTTCGGCGCGAGGTCGTGCGCTTGCCGAAAACGCGCGCCATGCGCGCATCCCCGGCCGCCCGCGACAGATCGCTCTGGTTTCGGTACGGTGAAGCATCGCCGTGCCGAAATCAGAAGCGGCAGCGCGCGCAACTGAATCGTGATCCGTTCGAGACTCCCGACACCTGGGACAATCTCAACGACCTTTGCCGGTTAATCGTCCGGACGATGCCTGTTGTGCAAGCCTGAACGATCTCACACCGGGCGCATCGCCGTGACTCCGATCGCGCGCGGAGGAGACCTGAGCAATCGAATTACACGAATTCACGACAACGTGGCGAGCCCTGCGGCAAACGACCGCACCCCAACTCCGCCTGGCGTTGGGCCGTGCGATCAGTCCGCGTCGTAGACTGTGCGTTTCGACGCTCGTAGCCCGGAAAGCCGTCGTGCCCATCCACTATCTCCGCAGTTTCACCTCGGTCGAACGCACCGGGCGGGCCAACCTGCGGCTCGGCCGCGCACTGGCCTGGGTCGCCGGCGCGATCAATGCCGGCGGGTTCCTCGCCGTTGGGCAATACACGTCGCACATGTCGGGCATCGTCTCGTCGCTTGCCGACAGCGCCGCGCTCGGCGATAGCGCCATCGCGTTGTCTGCAATCAGTTCCGTCCTTGCCTTTGTGAGTGGCGCCGCGACGTCCGCCATTCTGATCAACTGGGGACGCCGCCGTTGCGCGCGCAGCGTCTACGCGCTGCCGCTCTTGCTCGAAGCGGCCCTGCTCCTTTGCTTCGCCGCGCTCGGCGCGAATCTCGAGGTTCATCGCGTTCTCTTCGTGCCGCTGACGGTTGCTGTGCTCTGTTACATCATGGGCGTGCAGAACGCCATGATCACCAAAATCTCGCACGCCGAAATCCGCACGACGCATGTGACCGGCATCGTGACGGATCTGGGAATTGAATTGGGGAAGGCGCTGTACTGGAATTGGGGCGTACCGGCTTCAGCGTCGCAGCACGTGGCCGCCGATATGCAGCGCGTACGTGTACTCGGTTCCCTGCTCGGCATGTTTTTGCTTGGCGGAACGCTGGGTGCATTGGCTTTCCGCCATTTCGGATTTGCCGCGGGCGTTCCTTTGTCGATGCTGCTGGTGATCCTTGCGAGCGTTCCGGTCACCGACGATTTGCGTCGCTTGCCGCTGCGCGACCTTTTTTGAGGACTGCGTCAGTTCGCGACAGCCGATACCAGGCAATTTATTCGCTGATCAGAAACTTGTCGCGATTCTTCACGTCCTTGATCCAGTTCGGTGCGCGCCCCCTGCCGGACCAGGTCGCGCCGCTTGCGGGATCGCGGTATTTCGGTGGCGCCGCGCCATGCGAAAGCCCCGGCCTGCCACGGCGGCTACCAAATATGTCCTGCTGCGTGTACCCGAATTCGGCCACCTTTGCGCGGATATCGGCGAGAACCGTCTCGAACTCTTGCTGACGGGCGATGGCCGCCTGACTCTCGAGTTCAGCGAGTTGCGCTTTGAGTTCCTTGTACGTTGCCACGAATCGTCTCCTGCGCGTGGACACCATTCGCTCATGATAGTGGCTTTCGCGCACGCCCCCTCTCAACGTGATCGCACGACCTTTGAGGCGGCGAAAACAAGCGGACACAGCAGATCGATCAGGCCGCGACGAAGACGACTGCCCCCACATCGGCGACCTGAGCGAACAGCCGTACAAAACGATAGCTTTGCGCCTGGATAGTCAGTTCGTTGAGCCCGGAGCGCGTGCCTTCGAGTATCGCCCGAGCCACCGGCTCGGGAATCGCACCAAGGTGCGCCCAGTCTTCCTGCAACAGAGCGGGATCGCCCAGATAGACCTCGCTTTTCCCGCCAGGCGTGCGAACGAGAATCAGGCTCCCCCCCTTGTCGAGCGCAAGCTCCAGGTACTCTGACAAGGTTGCCAATGCCTCTGTGTCGACGTCGCGGGCGGCATGTGAGTTCGAAGTCATAGGGTGACCACGCTGAGTAGTGTTTCGGTCACTATCGTACGCCTGCTCTTGCACAAGCGGCTTATTTTGGCATCGGTACGTGTTCAGGGATGCAATCCGAACATACCGTGCCAGATCGCGCTGAAGAGGTTCGCGTGACGACGATCGTCGGCTTTTTGCGACTCGTCATCTCCGGCGCTATGCGATGGAGATGGCTGCATCGCCTCGTCCGGTTCCCGAGCGTCGCGCGGCACGGAGTTGTTCGCCTGACGCGACAGGTGCAGCGCGAGCGCACCATCGGCAATACGCCCGGCCAGCCCGGTTTCACAGTCGCCAGCGAGCAGTGCGCCGAACACGACGTCGCGGTTGTAGCCCTGCTCGGCGAAGCGCATGGCCACGCCAACGTACCGCGCATACGCCTCCTGACGCGCCACCTCCTGCAAACGCGCCTCTTCTGCCTGTTCACGGGCGAGGCGCCCCATTTCCTCGGCATAGACCGCGTCGTAGACGCTGCGCTGCGCCGGATCGGAAAGAATCGCGTAAGCTTCCTTGATCTCCTGGAACTGCGCATGGGCAGAGGCTTCGCTTCCCATATTACGGTCGGGATGCGCTTTCATTGCGGCCCTGCGGTAGGCCCGCTTGATGTCTGCGTCGCTCGCGTCGTCGCTTACGCCCAGCAAGTCATACAACGTCGCCATGGCTCGCACAAATTGAAGTGAGATGCCGCCGATCGTAGCATGTCATCCGCATACGCACCGCTCGAACGATAACGATCGATAGCTGGCAATCGATCAATTGTCCTAAGCAAATGGAAATCGACTAGCGAATTCTGCCCCCTGCGCTATAGCGCAGCACCGGGGTTCTCAGCGTCTAACCCTGGTCCAGCGGCACCAATCGTGGTGGTCGAGATTGCGCAGCAAATCGGCCCTGCGCCGTTCGCGCCGGTAGTGAGCGGTGACACTAACTGCGGCTATCACAAGCACGATCGTGCCGGCAGCCACACCCAGCCAGGACTGGTCCACGTCAGTCTCCTCAGATCCATGCGGATCGCAACCCATTTGTGAGCAACGCACTCTGAATATAGCCTGTTCATGTGACAGGCTATGCGGCCTTGACCGCCAATCAGCGCACGCGGGCGACCGCTCTCAAGAGTGCATCGCCTTGAGGCGTCACGCGGGGCGTTGGGAAACCGGATTCCGGCGTATCGACGATGACCAGATGAAGGTCGCGAAGCGCCCAGAGTTCCTCCCGGTCGGGCTCGATTCGCCCAGGCGCATTCTTTATGAGCATCAACGTGGCAAGTTCGTGGGGGCTCAACATGTTATTTCCCTCCCGCATGATCCCGCTTCTTTGCGCTTCGTCGCATTGGATCGCGCTTATGACCACACGCGTCGCCCAATCGCGACGCGTGCTACCTCAGCTTCGTCGCAGTGTCCGATGCGATTTCCATGCATGCGCGCGTGTAGCCAGCCGCCTGCGAAGCGACCCAAGGCAATATATCGGCCTGGTTGCGGACAAATTGCTCCGGCGTCTGCGCGGACAACACGCCTTCGAGGTGTTCTCGCGAACCAGCGAATATCGACCTGCAAGTCGCGAGATTCAGGCGCGCCAGTTCACAAAATCCATCGAACAGATGACCAGTCACTGTAGTGAAATTTGCGGCCCACGATCCGCTTTCCGCGCCCGCGAATTTTTGATTAGGCATACTAATTTACCCCCCGTGCATTTCATCAATCGTTATGTCTGTATCGACCGCGTTTGATGTATGGCTTCGCAACGCGAGTGGCGTTACCCATTCAGAAACGAGTGCCGGCGTCGATCTAGAGGCTTGATTCTAACTTTGTTAAATCCGCGTTATGAATAAGGATGAGTCAGGAGTTTCCCCAATTCATTGCGCAAGTTAGTTGACCCCGACTTATGCCGGCGGAGAGTTTCGAACAGGCATGCGAAAAATTGACTTGTCAGATTTCATCTCAGCCAGTCAGACAACAAAGGACGAATTACGGGGTTTGGACTGGCTGATGACGCAAGACGTCAAACAAGACAGCGCTTGCAATGAGAACTCATCGCAAGCGGATTGCCAGGGCGGCGCTGTTATGCGCTCGAACGACGGTGGACCGGCAGATCAATGTGCGCCAACTTTCACCGCATTGCGTTGCGTGAGCAGTTCGCGGATGCGCGCCAGATGCAGATCGCCGACCGCCGTATGAACGGGCTCGATCTTGCGGGCGCGACGTGCAGCAGGAGGCCACGCGCCCAGGTATCGGCACAGCGCGGAAACGAACGGCCGCTTCCCGGCGCCAGCAAGCCGCTGTGCGGCTGCCGCAACGCGATCCGCACCTACATTTGCGAGCAGCCATTCAAACGCCTGACGGTCTTCGTCATTCACGATGCGGATTAGCGATTCCATGCGACGCTCCTACTGGACGTAAACACATACTGTTAATTTATACAGTATTTTGCGTCAGTGCAAGGAAAGATCGGGAATCCGCCCGTCCAGAGGCGTTGCAAGAGGCAGGAGTGCGCGCGAGACGCTATTCGCTGGCCGCGGCATCCTCTTTCTGCGCTTTCAACCGGTTCGTCACGGCCGTCACACCCAGAACCGATCTTGCTGCATTGGCAGCCCGCGAGATCTGCCAGGTCTCTGGCACCGAACCCGTGAGTGTGACGACGCCACGGCTAACCCGAATGTGAATGTCCGAATCGTCGAGATCCGGAACGCGCCTGAGGGCGCGGCGAACGTCACGCACCACCGAGGTATCCGGCCGGCTACCGGGCGTCGATGCCGATACTCTTTGCACGGCCACACCGGCCAGCTCGTTCACGCCGGTTTGCGCGTTCGCGCTGTTCGCACAGGCAGCGCAGCTCGCAATAGCAACAAACACCATCGGGCCGATCGTGCCGTTCGCACCGTTTCTGTTCATGCTGCCTCCTTCGGGTCGTGTCAACCGAGGAAAAGCGCTACTTCCACGCGTATGTTCGCACAGGAATTCGCGCGTCGCGTCCATGATGGCCTGGCCGCCCGCACTCGACGTAGCAGATGACGCAGCGTACGACACAGCGGATGACTTCCGCGCCACACTGCGCTACCCTAACAACTCCGATACACAAAGTCGTCGTATAACCATGTCACATATCAGCACGGGCGTCGAATACGGATTGCATTGCCTGCTTTATCTTGCCGGCACGCCTGCTGGCGTACGTGAGGCGAGCGTGCGCGACCTGGCGGAAATGCAGGGTGTGCCGGTCGACTACGCCGCCAAGCTCTTCACGCGGCTCGCCAAAGCTGGCATCGTCGAGTCGACCGAAGGCATACGCGGTGGTTTCAGGCTCGCGAAATCCGCGCGGAATATTTCGGTGCTGGACGTGGTGGACGCCATCGACGGCGAGAAGGCGCTCTTCGACTGTCGCGAGGTGCGCGGCCAGTGTGCGGTTTTCAACGACGAACCGCCCACGTGGGCCACACGCGGCACCTGCTCGATACATGCCGTGATGCAGGGCGCCGAGCGCGCCATGCGTGCGGAGCTCAAGCAACACTCGCTTGCCGATCTCGCTACTCGCGCGTATTCAAAGGCGCCCGCCAGCTATCACCATCATGTGGTGGACTGGTTTGCGGAACGCGCCGCCAATCGTCGCGGATAGCAAGCGACGCTTTGTGAACCCTTCCAGCGAAAAAACGCGCAGCCTCCAATGAGACTTGCGCGTACAGGCAGATTCTTCGTCCTCCTGAAGGATCAGGCGACCACGATGCGAAGCGGATCTGCGGCGGCGAGCGCCTGCTCACGGTCCGCGCGAGGCGGGTAGATCCACTCGGAGTTGATCTGGTGCTTGAGCTTCTTCGCCTCGGCGCCCTGCAACTTCACCTCGCGCTCCCACCCTTCCGTATAGACCGCGCCCCACGGGCCCAGATCCAGACACGTCACGTACTTCGGCTGACTATACGGAATCTGATCGAGGCCGAGCAGATCGGCCGCGACGTTATGGCCTGCCGAGCGCCCCAGATTCATCGCGTGCTGACACGACATCATCGTGTGATTGCCTTCGTCGTCGGTGGCCGCGCGGGCGACGTCGCCCGTTGCGTAGACACCGGGTACACCCTCCACCGCGAGGTTACGATCGACGTGAAGACGCCCCGTTCCATCGAGCCTGCCTGGAATCTGCGCGGTCAACGTGCTTGCGCGCAGCCCGGCTGTCCAGATCACCGTATGCGATTCGATGCGCTCACCGTCCGCTGTCGTGACGCCTCCGGCGTCCACTGAAGCCACACCCGAGCCGAGCTTCCAGGACACGCCGAGCGAGCCCAGCGCCTCTTCGATAACGGGACGCGGGCCCGCGCCGAGGTCGGGGCCGATCTCACCGTTGCGCTCGACGATGATCACCTTCACATTTGCGTGCTCGCCCAGCGCCGCGCGCAGGCGTGCTGGCATTTCCGCGGCGGTCTCGATGCCGGTGAATCCGCCGCCCGCCACCACCACGGTATTGCGCGCGGGCGAGTCCGGCTGGCTGGCCAGACTCTGGATGTGCACTTCCAGTTCGACCGCTTCGTCGGTCTGATCCACGCTGAAGGTGTGTTCGGCCAGGCCCGGAATCGACGGGCGGAACAGCCGGCTACCGGTCGCCAGCACGAGGCGGTCATAGCCGAGCGTAGAGGACTGGCCGTCCACGCCGGTCAGATCCACCGCGCGACGCGCCACGTGAATGCGCTCGACCGTGCCCTGTATGAACGTGACGCCGGTCGCCTCGAAGATCTCCGTGAGCGGCGCCCTGAAGTTCGCAGGGCCCTCTTCGTACAGACGCGGACGGACATGCAGGTGCGGGTCGGGTGCGACCAGCGTGATCTCCACGTCCGTGCGTCCTTGCTCATCGAGCAGCCGAGCCGCGCTCAGCGCGCTCCACATGCCGGCGAAGCCGGCCCCAATAACAAGAATACGCTTCGACATTTTTGCTTCTCCAATGCAGGAATACGTGAATTCAGTGGAGCGCTCGCTTCGCGTGGCTCGCGCCGCAATCTCCGGTCGGGGACCTGCGCCGCGCCTGCGCAACGCATAACTCGGATTCTATGAGTCGGAGTTTAAAGACGCAAGTGCCCCATTTGCGACACACTGTTGACAAATCAGACAACGAGGCCGCGAAGCGGCATGCGGCTATGGTTGATGGGACACAAAGAAGTCGACCAGACTACGCGGCGAATCGTCTCCGAGACAAACATTGAGCACCTCTTTTGCCGCCGCCGCTTCGCACGCACTGCTAGGGAAAAGTGTTGACTCGTACGCAAGGAGCGCGGCTTCCATGTCGCCGGGATGCGTAGCAATGGCGCTCGCGAGTTCGGCGCCGTCGAACATGGCCAGGTTGGCCCCTTCACCAGACGGGATCATCAAGTGCGCTGCATCGCCAAGCAACGTCACGCCAGGTGTGCGCGGCCATTTGTGCTCGTCAGGGAGTGCATGAATCGGGCGGAACACGGGAGGCGTTTCGCCATCGGTGATGAGCGCAGTCAGTTCCGGCGCCCAGCCATCGAACGCTTTCGCAACCGTGGCCGCAACGACTGCCGGGTCGGACTGGTCGATGCTGTCGATCCAGTCTTTCGACTGATTCAGTTGTACGTACGTGTGCAGCACGCCGCCCGGCTCGCGATGCGCGACGATGCCTTTGCCCGGCGCGAGCGCAAACATTGCGCCTTCGCCAACCGCTTCGGCGCTCGCCTTGTGACGCGAGTCGCAATCGAACAGATACGTCTCGACGAACACAGTGCCGACGTAGGCCGGATTCGCGTCCGATAGAAGCGGGCGGACTTTCGACCACGCCCCATCGGCGCCCACTAGAAGGTCGGTCGTCGCGGTGGAGCCGTTAGCAAAGGTCGCAACGTGCCGGCCACCGCCGAGCACAGACACCGCGATGACTTTATGTCCCCACCGCACCGTGCCGGCAGGGAGCGATTCGAGCAGGATCCGCCGCAATGCGCCACGAGGGACTTCGGGTCGTCCGCCTGTACCATCGTCCGGTTGCTCGTAAAGAACCCGGCCATGCTTGTCGAGAACCCGCGTCGCCTGACCGCCGGGATGGACGATCTCGAGGAAGCGGTCGAAGAGTCCCGCCGACTTGAGTGCGAACTGCCCGTTGTTCTCGTGGATATCGAGCATGCCGCCCTGCGATCGTGCATGCGCCGAGGCTTCCGACTCAAAGATCGTCGAAGCAATACCGTGAACGTGGAGAACCCGCGCAAGCATGAGTCCGCCGAGGCCCGCACCGATGATTGCAATCGATGTCTCCATCCTGCTCCTTGCTCGCCTGACCGTTAAAACTACGGCGCTCGCCTGGAACGCCGTTCCATAGTAATATGGAACATTGTTCCAGAGGCGTCAAGAGGAAGCATGGTCAAGAAAGCGCGGGGCGTCCAACGGCGCGAAGACTCACTCTCACGCGAGCGAATCATCGAGGCGTCGATCGAGCTTCTGGATAGCAGCGGAGAAAGCGGCCTCACGTTTCGCGCACTGGCCGAGCGACTCGCGACCGGTCCTGGCGCGATTTACTGGCACGTCGAAAACAAGAGCGATCTGCTGAGCGCGGCCTGCGACGCCATCGTCGCCCGGACAATGGACGCGCCATTACCCAGCGCGACGCCACGAGAGGCAATTCGCGCGCTCGCGCTGGGTATGTTCGACGCGATCGACGCCCATCCGTGGGTTGGCTCGGTGCTCGCGCGAGACCCAGCGCAGTTGCCTATGGTTCGCCTGCTCGAACGCATAGGCCAGCAGATTCTCGCGCTCGACGTGCCTGACGACGCGCAGTGGGCAACGGTGTCCGCGTTGCTGAGTTACATCCTCGGCGTGAGCGGCCAGAACGCGGCGAATGCGCAAATCGCTCGCGACCAAGACGCGGATCGAACCCACTTTCTGGACGAGGTCGCGTCTGTGTGGTCACAGCTCGATCCCGACGACTATCCGTTCACCCGCAACGTGGCCAGACAGTTGCGCGGTCACGATGACCGCGCCGATTTTCTCGCCGGAATCGATCTCATCCTGCTTGGCATCGAGTCAGCGCACGGACGTTGAGCGCTACATGCCCATGCCCATGCCCGTCCCTGCGCCCGTGCTTGTGCCGGTGCCCGTGCTTGTGCCGGTGCCCGTGCTTGTGCCGGTGCCCGTAACCGTGCCTGGGTTCGACGTTACATTCAGATCGATCCTTCCATACACGCCGTCGGCTTCGTCATTCGGCCCCGCCGCGAAAAACAGCGTATTGGAAGGCTGATTGCTGAGGTTATTGCCGAACGCGATGCCCCACACGCCCGGCTCGACGATCGCGTTGCCGTTCGACCCAACGAGTGGCCCCATCGACAAACCGCTCGATGCATTGAACGCGTTGATCGTGCCATCGCCGAAATTGCCGATCAGTATCGCGCCGCTCATCGAGCCGAAATTAGCGGGCGCTTGCGCAATGCCCCACGGCGCGTTGAGCGGCCCCCCCGTCGCGAAGCGCTGCTTCAGGTTGCCGGCCGTGTCGTACACGTCGACCATGCCGAGCCCCGCACCCGCGACATCGTCATGTTTGGCCGCGTCTTGCTTCGCGTAGGTGACGAACAGATTCGAGCCGATCGCCTGAATGCCAAACGGCGCGAAACCGGCCGGCATTGCAGGGTCCGTGAACGCGCCGGGCATCGTGACCTTGCTGAACGAGGTATTGAAAACGTCGATCTTGTTGTTATGGAAGTCGGTCGCGTAGAGGAAGTTGGCGTTGTTCATCGTCGCGAGCGCGAGACCCTTGTACACGGCGCCGCCCGTGCCATCGTCGTACATGACGAATGCGTTGGTCGGTCCGACCGCTGGCGCCCACGCGGTGATGGTGCCGCCTTCGCCGGTAAAGATGAAGGCCGCCACGCCAGACTTGCCGTTTTCCGTGACCGTGAAACTCTGTGTGCCGTTGAAGACGATGCCCGTGGGCGAAGCTGAACCGTTCTTGCCGCTGGGAATCGCGACGATCAGCGACTGCGGCACACCATTGCCGTCATACAGCGTCGCGACATTGGTGCCGTTGTCCGCAACCCAGACGAAACCGTTCGGATTGAAGACGATGCCCCACGGGTTTTTCAGATTCCCGTCGACGTGCGCGGCCGCCACCGCGCCATCCGAAACAAGGGCCGTCACGGCGAACGACGACTGGACGGGCGCGCTCGTCCCGTTCGAACCGTTACTGGAGCTGGAACTGGAACCGCCGCCGCACGACACGAGCGTCGCGATGGCCGCACTACATGCTACGACGCCGAATACGGCGAATAGAGACTTCATGACCGCACTCCTCGCTCAGTCCAAGGGACTAACGGACAAAGAACGAGGAGGACGCGGCGTTTATTCCAGTTAAGAAAAAGGGGTTTATTTCGCGTGCGATCGCAATGACTGAACTAGCTAGCGAAAAACGGGTGGCGGGCAACGAACACTACGCGTGAGTGCCCGGCGCCTGCACACTCGCCGATACCGGCGACGACTTGCGCGGCGTACCAAGCAGCGCCAGTTGCTTCTCGTGCGGCGTGAGCGCGCCACTGTCGCGCTTGTCCGCCTCGGCATATTTCTGGGCCGCGTGAGACAGATCGCCTTCGTTTTCCAGCGCCTGTCCCCATAGTTCATACGATGGCGCGAGATCGGGCCGCAGTTCGACCGCGCGGGAGAGCTTGACGATCGCCGCCTCGTATTGCCCGTTGTCGACTAGCGCTTCTCCCCAGTCATGCAGGATGTTCACATCGTCCTTGCGCATTGCGTTTGCACGGTGGAATGCGCTGATGGCTTCGGCATACCGGTGCGCGTGCAACAACACGTCGCCGAGCAAGCGCTCGTTCTCCGCGGTACTGTACTTCTCGCGAGCACCTGAGCGCAGCTCCTTGATCGCGGCATCGATTCTCTTCTCCTGTTCGAGCGCAATGCCAAGATTGGCCCGCAAGACGCCCGAGTGCGGGTACAGCAAGAGCGCGTCGCGTGACTGCTGCTCCGCCTCCTCGGCGCGGTTTTGCCTGAGCAGCAGCCACCCTTTTCCCGCGAGCGCCCACAGGCGATCCGGTGAACCTGGCCTGGCGAGGACATCGTCATAAATGGCTTCGACCTCGCTATAGTCGCATTGGTCCGGCGAACACCGCGTCTTTTGCACCGTTGTGAAGAGATGGCTGGCGAGCGTATTCGGTTCGACGAGCCGCATGACCTTGACCGCGACGTCTTGCACCGACCGGTCGAAGTCATTGCCGCTGAATACGACATCGTCGTGCATGCCGTTGAATGGGCCATTTTCGATCTGAATATGCGCGACATAGGCATCCGCGCTGTCGCCCATATGCGTAATGCCGATATGGACGATCACGTCCTGCTTGTTCCTGAATAGCGTCGATTTCAGAAACCCGACAATCGAGGCATAGGACATGTCCTCGCCGGGAAGCTTGATATCCGGCGCGTCACCGTCGTCAAGCGAGGCATCGTGCGGGACCGCGTCGCTGTCGCTGCTGATCCCACGCATTGCAGCAAGAATTCGTTCTGCCAGGAATTCCGGGGTATAGCCCGTCTCGACGAACGCCTTTGGCGCTTCCACCGGCGGAACCACAACGTGTTTCGTGAGCGCGCCGGAAATGACGAGCAGGCAAAATGGAGCGGCGAGGACCAGGATTAACCAGGGGAGCACAATCGGCCACAGCGCGCTTGGCCCGCGCCAGATCAACCCGATCAGAAACAGCACCTGCGGCAGGCCACCTGGCCTGCGATCCGGAACGCTCGACATGATGCACCTCGACTCGGCTGCAGTTGGTTGAGCCCACCTGCCGGTCGGCGTGAACGCATCGACTGTGCCAGCAGGCTCAACCGCTTATCTGCAGGGCGTTTGCGCCATGTTTGGGAATTTTGAGCGGTCCTGGTGTCATCTCCTGACCAACTTCTACAGACGGCGAGTGCCGGGTCGGAGCAGACACCTACGCACGCACGCTCACTTCACCGCCTCCGCATCTTCGACTTCGCCGGCAACCGGCACATTGCCCGACGGGCTCATCATGCGCGGCTGCAACATCAGCGCGACGAGACCTGTCCAGCCGGTCTGGTGCGAAGCGCCGACGCCGCGCCCGTTGTCGCCGTGGAAGTATTCGTGAAACAGCACGAGGTCGCGGCAGCGCGGATCGGCCTGTAGCAGCGGGTACGCGCCCATCACGGGGCGCTCGTTGTTGCGGTCGAGCAGAAAGAGCGTCGTGACGCGGCGCGCGAGTTCGTCGGCGATCTGTGCGAGAGAAAGCTTCTTGCCCGAGCCCGTTGGATATTCGACGCGAAAATCGTCGCCATAGTAGCGATGGAATTCGTACAGCGACTCGATCAGCAGATAGTTGACCGGCATCCATACCGGGCCGCGCCAGTTCGAATTGCCGCCGAACACGCGCGAGTCCGATTCGGCGGGCAGGTATTTGACGCGGAAGTCGCAGCTGTTGTGGCGGTAAACGAAAGGTTCGTCGAGATGGGAACGAGAAAGCGCACGCACGCCATGGTCCGACAGAAACTCGGCTTCATCGAGCATACGCCGCAGCAGCGCCTTCATCCGGTGGCCGCGCAATAGCGAGAGCAGCAAGGCATTGCCCTTGCCGGGTTCGTTCCAGCGCGAAACCAGGCCGGCAAGATCGGGCCGGTGCTGCAGGAACCAGACTAGCCGGTCGCGCAGCCCCGGCAGGCCGCCGTGCACCCGCTCCTCCAGCACGCGCACGGCGAAGAAGGGAATCAGCCCGACGATCGAGCGCATGCGCAGCGGCACGCTGGTGCCGTCCGGCAGCCTGAGCTTGTCATAGAAGAACTCGTCGACGCTGTCCCACAGGCCGGTCTCGCAGCCGTCGTCGCAGCTCACCGCGCCCGCGATATACAAAAAGTGCTCGAAGAACTTCACGCCGATATCGACGAACACATGGTTCGCAAACGCGAGTTCGAGCGCGATGCGCATGAGGTCGAGCGCGTAAGCCGCCATCCACGCCGTGCCGTCCGCCTGATCGAGGTGGCCGCCCGTCGGCAGCGGCGACGAGCGGTCGAAAATGCCGACGTTGTCGAGTCCGAGGAAGCCGCCCTGGAAGATGTTGTGGCCGTCCGCGTCCTTGCGGTTCACCCACCACGAAAAATTCAGCAGCAGCTTATGGAAGATGAGTTCGAGAAATTCCCGGTCTGCCTTCCCGGTGATCGACCGATCGATCTCATACACGCGCCACGCCGCCCACGCGTGCACGGGCGGATTGGCGTCGCCGAATGCCCATTCGTATGCGGGTAACTGCCCGTTCGGATGCTGATAGCGGTCCTTCACGAGCAGCAGCATCTGCTTCTTTGCGAACATCGGATCGATCAGCGCGAACGCGACCGCCTGAAACGCGAGGTCCCACGATGCATACCACGGGTACTCCCACTTGTCCGGCATCGAGAGGATGTCCGCGTTGCACAGATGCCGCCAGTCCGCGTTGCGCCCGCGCGCGCGGCTCGCGGGTGGCCGCGGCTGCTGCGGGTCGCCTTCCATCCAGCGATTGACGTCGTACTGGTAGTACTGCTTCGACCACAGCATGCCCGCCAGCGCCTGGCGCTGCACGAGCCTCGCGTCGGCGCTCTCGATGTCGCGCTGCAGCGCGTCGTAGAACGCGTCTGCTTCGGCGATGCGTTGCGCGAAGAGATGTTCGATGTCGAGCGCCACCTCTTCTTTCGCCTCGGACACCGGGCGCCAGCGCAACGTGACGACAGCACGGCCGTGCGCCGCGATCTCGAAATGCACGCGCGCGGCCGCCTTCGTGCCGGCGTCGCGCCGGATCGCGTCGTTGTTGCCATGCACGACATAGTCGTCGAAGCCGTCCTTGAACGGACCGGCGCCGTCCATGCCGAATAGCCGCTTCACGTTGGTCTCGTTCTCGCAAAACAGCCACTCGACGCGCGCGCCCTCTTGCGCGGCCGCCGTCACGATGAGGGGCTCGTGCGTGCCACAGTGCGCGACGACATGCTCGCCGTCCGACGACGAGACAAGCGTGAGCGACGGCTTGTCTCCTGCGGCCTTCCACGACCACGTGTTGCGCGCCCAGATCTGCGGCAGCACGTCGATCGAAGCGTGCTGCCCGCCGCGGTTCTCGACTGTCACGCGCATGACGATGTCTTCCGGCGTGTGCTTCGCGTATTCGATCTGTACGTCGAAATAACTTTCGTCGTCGAATGCGCCCGTATCGAGGATTTCATACTCGGGCGAACTAGCGCCGCGCCGCGCGTTTTCGTCGATCAGGTCCTGGTAGGGAAACGCCGCCTGCGGGTACTTGTAAAGCATGCGCATATACGAATGCGTCGGCGTGCTGTCGAGGTAGAAGTACAACTCCTTCACGTCCTCGCCATGATTGCCTTCTTCATTCGTGAGGCCGAACAGACGCTCCTTCAAAATCGGGTCGCGGCCGTTCCATAGCGCGATCGAGCAGCACCAGCTCAGCCGCTCGTCGGCGAAGCCGGCCAAGCCGTCCTCGCCCCAGCGATAGGCGCGCATGCGCGCGTGGTCGTGCGGGAAATAGTCCCACGCGGTGCCGTGCTCGCTGTAATCCTCGCGCACCGTGCCCCATTGGCGCTCGCTGAGGTACGGGCCCCAGCGTTGCCAGCGAGCGTAATCGGTCGAGTACAGGCGTTGGCCTTCGACCGTGTGGATGAGGCCGGCGGCGCGCTGCAGCATGGGCATCTCCTTGAATTGGGGCCGCCGGTGTAAGGCTTGCGACGGCGGGCGGCGCTCGAGCGCCGCGAGTCTCCCATGCTAGCGCGGTTGCCCGCCAGGCGTGCGCAGCGGGCAACGTGTGCGAGCTAAGCCGTGTCCTCGAGCCGTTTGAGAACGCGCAGCAGTTCGCCCAGCGACCACGCCTGGAACGGTGCGCCGCCGGGCCGGTGCGGCGCATCGCCATCGGCGACTTCGGAAATATGATCGAGCCCGGCGCGCTCGAGATGCGCGAGCAGCGGCGCGACGAAACGCTCGCGAGCAAGTGAGCGTTGCACCGCAGTATCGCCGTTCACGCGCAGCCAGGCGTCAACGAAGGGACCGAGCAACCAGGGCCAGACGGTGCCCTGATGATAGGCACCGTCGCGCTCCAGCACGCCGCCACGGTATTGCCCGCGATACGCGCGGTCCGAGGGCGCGAGCGTGCGCAGCCCCATGGGCGTGAGCAGATGCGTTTGAACCTGCGCGACGACCGCGCGCGCCGAATCGCCTTCCAGCAGCGCGAAGGGCAGGCCGCCTGCCGCAAAGATCTGGTTCGGCCGAATCGAGCTGTCGGCCGTGCCGTTCACGTGATTGACGTCGACCACGTCGAACAACGCGCCCGTGGACGGATCGACAAAGCGCGCGGCAAACGCGGCGCTGGCGCGCACTTCGAGCTCGCGCCAGCGCGCATCCCATGCCGAGGCGATGCGCAGCGCGTTGATCCACAGCGCCTGTATTTCGACCGGCTTGCCTATGCGCGGCGTGACCACCCAGTCGCCCGCCTTCGCATCCATCCAGGTGAGCTGTACGCCCGGCACGCCCGCTCGCAACAGGCCGTCGCCTGGGTCGACTGCGATCTGGTAGCGCGTGCCGCGCGCATAGCCTTCGATGATCGCGTCGACGGCGCCTTGCAACACGTGGCGTGCTTCGGGCGGCACATTCGCGGCGGCGAAATAGTCGTGCACGGCCACGACGAACCACAGCGACGCATCGACGGAGTTATATTCGGGCGTACCACCCGCATCGGGAAAGCGATTTGGCAGCATGCCTTCGGAAACCGTCGCCGCCCATTCGAGCAGGATCGCGCCAGCCTCCTCGTAACGCTTGTTCGCGAGCAAGAGACCTCGCATGGCGATGAACGTGTCGCGGCCCCAATCGGTGAACCACGGATAGCCCGCGACGATCGTGCGGCCGTCGCCGCGCGCGACGACATAGGCACTGGCCGAACGCTGCAGCCGCGAGCCGAGCGAAGCCCGGCGCACTTCTTCGGAGCCCGCGAGCCATTGCGCTCGGTTCGCGGCGCTTTCGCTGCCTTCATGCGAGGTATCGCCCACGTCGAATGATGGTTGCGCGCGCAACATCATCACGGCGTCGCCTAAGCCGGGATCGAAGGTGAATACGCCCGGCGTCGCGAGATCCTCGATACAGTCGAGACCGCGCTCTCGTTCGCGCGTATAGCAGAAGTTGCGATACCAATCCGGCGCATGTGTATAGCAGCCGTTCGAGCGCGCGACAATGGCAGGCAGATCGCCGTACGGTTGCCAGCGCACATGCTCACCGTCGATCTGGGCATCGAAATTGAACGCGGAATTCTCGTGGTGCAACGCGTGATAATCGCGGCCCGACATCAGCGGCCGGACTTTCAGCAGTGCGCCGCGCGCTCCGGACGGTGCTTCGAGCCGCCAGCGCAGTACCGTCTCGCGACTCGCCTTCGCAACGAAAACTTCAGCTGTCAGCACGCCGCCGCCGTCCAGCCGGTAGCGCCACGTGGGCCACGGCGATGTGTCGAAGCTTGCGATGCTTTTCGACGTGTCGGGATAAAGGAGATCCGGCGCGTAGCGCTGCATCGTCAGCGCCGTTTTGCGCTCCCCGTCCTCAAGCCAGGCTTCGATGCCGTTCACGAGCACTACGCGGTTCGTGGGCGGCTGCCTGGCCGTGAGCAGCAGAGCGTGATAACGGCGCGTGCGTGCGGTCCCCACGGTGCCGGAGGCGAATCCGCCAGCGCCGTCAGCTTCGAGCCATTCGTCGTCGAAGCGGTCCGTATCGATGGGGCTGTCAAGACGCGTCATCGGTTGTCCTACCCTCGTGGATCACCTGCGCAACGATACTCCCGTCGGCTTGCCGCTGCCGGGAAGCGAGCCGAAAGCCGGCGGGGTCCACGCTATAACGGCGCGGGCGACGTGAACAGCGCCGCTTCGTTTACGTGCGAGCAGGCTGCCCGCGCCGTTGCCGATAGTGAATCTGCGCGGGCACCTGAATGGACTCGGGCGCGCCAACGCCTTCGAGCAGCGAAAACACGCAACGCAGGCTATGTTCCGCGAGTTGGCCGCTGTCCTGCACGATAGCGTCGATGCGAATCGGCAGGCAGTCGAGCAGTTGATGATCGTCGAAGGTCATCACGCGCTCAGGCGCCTGCGCGAGCTGGTGCGCTTCGTTCACGAACGCCAGCAAGCCTTCGAGCAACGTAATGGAACCGGCAAAAAGCGCCTCGGGATAGCGCCCATGCGCCTCGAACCAGGCTTTCATCAGCGCATAGCCCGACTCCCGTTGATAGTCGCGCTGAAACACCCAATCGCCCTGCTCCGCAATGCCATGCCGTTCGAGCGCGAGCCGATAGCCCGCCAGGCGATCGCGGCTCGGCGAGAGTTCTGGCTGGCCGCCGAAAAACACCACTTCACGCGCGCCTTGCTCGATCGTCTCACCCACCAAAGCGGCCACGGTTTCGGCGGCGTCGGTGATCACGTAGGGAATGGCGCTCGTCGCCACGCGGCGATCGGCGAACACAATCGGCAAACGCTTGACCCACTTGTCGTAGCGCGGCGCATCGGCCGTGCACGGCACGACTACCACGCCGTCCACCTGCTGCGCGACCAGGTGCGCAATGCCCTCGGTCTCGCGCACCGGATCTTCGTCGCTCGTCACGATCACGAGTTGATACCGGTAGCGCTCGCGGCATTGCCACTCCATGGCCTGAGCGAGCGCGGCGTGCGCCGAGTTGGTCAGATCGGGAATCACGAGGCCGATCGTGTTGCTGCGCCGCGAGCGCAGCGAGCGTGCCGATTGCGACGGCGTGAAATGATGGTCCCTCGCCACCTGCAGCACGCGTTCGACCGTTGCCGCCGAAATGCGGTAGCGCTCGGCATTGCCATTGAGCACCATGCTGGCCGTGGTGCGCGAGACCTCCGCGAGGCGGGCAATGTCGTCAATAGTCAGACGCTCGAACTGGGACACGCGGCGTTCCTGCTGGGTGTGGGTTTGGGATCGGGTGAACGCGAGAGCAAAGAGCCGGCAACCCGGCTGTGAGGAAGGGCAAATCCCCAAACGAAACGCCCCGTGTGGCACGGGGCGCTCAGTGCTTCCCAAGCGCGCGCATACGCGAAGATCTTCGCGTCAAATGGTACTACGCTTCGCGCGCGCCTGAAAATGCGCTTACTGCTTGTACAGGTTCAACGGCACCGGGATGAACTTGTCGACCGGCTTGCCGTCCACCAACTGCTTCGCGGTCTGCACGCCATACTGGCCAATCAGTTCGGGCTGCTGCTGCACGGTGGCGGCCATCTGCCCGGCCTTGACTGCGGCGATCGCGTCGTCGGTGGCGTCGAAGCCGACCACGGCGACATTCTTCAGGCCAGCCGCCTGCAGCGCCTTCACCGCGCCCAGCGCCATTTCGTCGTTCTGCGCGAACACGCCCTGAATGTCCTTGTTGCTCTGAATGATGTTTTCCATCACCGAAAGGCCCTTGGCGCGATCGAAGTCGGCAGGCTGCCTGGTGATGATCTTCACGCCGCCCTTTGCCGCGATTTCATCGTCGAAACCGGCGCCGCGCTCGTTGGCCGCCGACGAACCCGGAATGCCTTGCAGCTCGACGATGTTGCCCTTGCCGCCCAGCTTGTCGGCGAGAAAGTCTGCGGCCATCTTGCCGCCCGCCTTGTTGTCGGAAGCGATATGCGAGCTGACTTCGGCGCCGTTCACGCTGCGGTCGAGCGAGATTACCTTGATGCCCTTGCTCGTCGCTTCCTTCACGACGTTGGCCACCGCCGAAGAATCGGTCGGGTTGATGAGGATGACGTTGACCTTCTTTTCGATCAGGTCTTCCACACTCGCCTGCTGCTTCGCAGGATCGTTCTGCGCATCGACGGTGATGAGCGTGACGCCGTCCTTCTTCGCTTCGTCTTCGGCGCCCTTCTTGAGCGAGACGAAGAACGGATTATTGAGCGTCGAGATCGACAGGCCGACCGTGACCGCGCCGCCCGAAGCCGGCGCTGCCGCGGACGCGCCGCTCGCGCCCGCGTCGGCAGCGCTGCCCGGACCTTCCTTCGAGCAGGCCGCGAGGCCCAGCGCGAGCGAGCCGGCGACGAGCGCCGCAAATAGCTTCGAGACCGACGGCGAAGTGTGCTTATGCATAGTCTTCCTCCTCGTTATATGTGGAGTGTGTGGAGACAAAAAACTCAGGATAACTATCGATACAAAACTGCCGCGCCACGCGAATCGAGCGTGGCGTGGCATGGGTGTTACGACGACTTCTTGTTGCCGCGATCGATCAGCACGGCGAGCAGGATCACGATGCCCTTGATGACCTGCTGATAGAACGACGACACGTCGAGCAGGTTCAGGCCGTTGTTGAGCACGCCGATCAGGAGCGCGCCCACGAGCGTGCCGAAGATCCAGCCACGGCCGCCCGTGAGGCTCGTACCGCCCAGCACGACCGCCGCGATGGCGTCGAGCTCGTAGCCCGTACCCGCGGTTGGCTGCGCGGAGTTCAGACGCGAGGTCAACACCACGCCTGCGAGCGCCGACATGACACCGGCGATGGTATAGACCCACAGCTGGATGCGATCGACCTTCACGCCGGAAAGCTTTGCCGATTCGGCATTGCCGCCCGTCGCATAGATATGGCGGCCGAATACGGTCTTGCGCAACAGCACCCAGAACACGCCGAACATCACGAGCATGAGCACGACGGGAATCGGCACGAGGCGCGCGACATAGCCGCCGCCGAGCAGCGAGAAGAAGTCGCTGTTGAAGCTGCTGATCGGGCTGCCGTTCGAGACGACGAGCGCGAGACCGCGCAGCACCGTCATCGAACCGAGCGTGGCGATGAACGGCGCGACCTTGCCCTTGCTGATGACGAGGCCATTGGCGAAGCCCATCACGCCGCCAGCCACGAGACCGGCGAGCGTCGCGACGATGGCGGGCGTGCCGGCGCTGAGCAGCGTCGCGATGATCACCGAGGAAAGCGCGAGCACCGAGCCCGCCGAGAGATCGATGCCGCCGAGCAGGATCACGAGCGTCATGCCGAACGCGATCAGCGCGTTGATCGACGCCTGCCGCATCACGTTGAGCAGATTGTCGACCGTGAGAAAGTCGCGGCTCACGATCGAGAGCGCCACGGCAATGATCAGCAGTGCTACGAAGGGGCCGAGCTTTTGCAGCGTCGCCCTGCTGCCGGGGGTGAGGGTCACTTGCGACATGTCATGTCTCTCGAGATTGCTGTGAATAGGTAAGCGCGAGCGCTTCAGGCAGCGACGGCGCGCGCCGCAGCCACATCGCCGCCCGCCGCGGCCGTCATGATCAGTTCCTGGGTGGCGTTGGCCGCTTCGAAGATGCCGTTCTGGCGCCCCTGATGCATGACGAGAATGCGGTCGCTCATGGCCAGCACTTCGGGCAGTTCAGACGACACCATCACAATGGCAACGCCTTGCTCCGCAAGCTGATTGATGATCGTGTAGATCTCGGCTTTGCCGCCCACGTCCACGCCGCGCGTGGGCTCGTCGAGCAGCAGCACTTTAGGCGGCTGCGCGAGCCACTTCGCGAACACGACTTTCTGCTGATTGCCGCCCGAGAGCGCCTTGACATCCAGTTCCGCGTCGCGCGTACGCACGCGCAACTGCTTGATGAGGCCGTCGACGGCGCTGCGCTCCGCACGCTCGTTGACGAAACCGAGCGTGGCGTACTGGTCCAGATGCACGAGCGTCGCGTTTTCGCGCACCGACATGCCGAGAACGAGGCCCTGACGCTTGCGGTCTTCCGTGACGAAGCCGATACCCGCCGCAATCGCACTGGACGCGTCACGCACGTCGAGCGCGCTGCCGTCGAGCGTCACCGAGCCCGCGGTCTTGCGGTTCGCGCCGAACAGCGTGCGCAGAATCTCGCTGCGGCCCGCGCCCATGAGACCCGCGATACCGAGCACCTCGCCCGCGCGCACATCGAACGTAATGCCTTCGATATGCCCTTCGTCCGCCAGACCGGCCACGCTCAGGCGCACCTCGCCCGGCGCATGGCTGCGTTTCGGGAAACGCTCGCCAATCTCGCGGCCCACCATCAGCCGCACGATCTCATCGAAACCCGTCTCGCGAATCGCGCGCTCGCCGACGAAATGGCCGTCACGCAGCACGCTGATCTTGTCGCACACGCGGAAGATCTCCTCCATGCGGTGCGAGACGTAGACGATCGCCACACCGCTCGCCTTGAGCGACTGCATGATCTCGAAGAGCGTTTCGATCTCGCGGTTCGTGAGCGCGGCGGTCGGCTCGTCCATCACGAGCACCTGTGCGTTCAGCGAAAGCGCCTTGGCAATTTCCACGAGCTGCTGTTGACCGATGGAGAGCAGCCCAGCCTCCGTCTGCGGATCGATACGCTGCGCGCCGACTTTGTCGAGCCATTTGCGCGCCTCCTTGCGCATCGTTGCGGTATCGACCATGCCGAAGCGGCTCGGCTCGCGGCCAAGGAAGAGATTCTCCATCACCGTCAGTTGCGGGATGAGGTTCAATTCCTGGTGAATGATGGCAATGCCCGCGCGTTCGGCCTCGACCGTGCTGCGGATCAGCACCGCGCGTCCATCGACGAGGATCTCGCCCGCATCGGCTTGATACACGCCGCTCAGGATTTTCATGAGCGTCGATTTGCCTGCGCCGTTCTCGCCCATCAACGCGTGGATCTCGCCTGCCTCGATGCGGAAATCGACGCCTTCGAGCACCCGAACCGGACCGAACGCCTTGCCGATCCCCTGCATCATCACTTGCATCCTGGACCTCTCAGAAGATCACGCCCGAATGCAGGATCACATTCGCATAGGGGCTGCACTCGCCAGTGCGGATCACCGCTTTCGCCTCGCGGCAGCGGCGCTTGAACTCCTCGTGCGGCACGTTTTCCACGGCGATGCGCGCGGCGGCCATGTCGCGGCTGCGCGCCACCACGGCCGCGTTGTGGGTCTGCGCCTCGCTCGCGAACACGGCGCGCTCGGCCTTGAAGTCGGCGAGCACGCTGTCGAGCACGGCGAAGAAGTCGGGCACGCCGGCCGCAAGCGAGACGTCGATGCATTCCACGCCGTCGGGCACCGGCAGCCCGCAGTCGGCGATCACGAGGCTGTCCGTGTGGCCCATGCGGGCCAGCACGCGTGCGATATCGCGATTCAAGTGTCCGTATTTTTTCACTGCGAATCTCGGGCTTGCGTGTTCAGGAAGGTTTCGAGTTCGGCGAGCGTGGGCATGCCGCCCTGCGCCCCGGCGCGCGTCACGGAAAGCGCGCCCGCGGCGTTCGCGCGCCGCACGGCCTCGCCAATGCCGAGATGCCAGAACGCCGCGAGTGCGCCGTTGAAGGTGTCGCCGGCGCCGGTCGTATCGACGGCCTCGACAGCGAAGCCCGGCTGATGCACGAGTTCGCCATTCGCGTCGGTGTAATACGCGCCGTCTTTACCGTGCGTCATGGCGATGCGTACGGGCGAACGCGCGATGACCTCGGCCCACGCACCTTCTGGCGTTTGCAGCGCGGTCGCGAGTTCATGCTCGTTTGGCGTGAGCAGCGTGGTCAGCTCGAGCAGCTCGCCGCTCAGTTCGACTGCGGGTGCAGGATTGAGAAAGAAAGGCTTGCCATGCTCGCGTGCGCGCCGCGCGGCGTGCAGCACTGTTGCGTAGGGCACTTCGAGTTGCGCGAGCACGACGTCGGCCTGCGCGATCGCAGCGCTTGCGCGGTCGATGTCTTCGGCAGAAAGCTCGTGGTTCGCGCCGGGCACGACGATGATCGCGTTGTCGCCGCCCGAAAGCGTGATCGAGGCAATGCCGGTCGCTTCACGACCCGTGCTCACGTGGGCGATATCGACGCCTTCACGCGCGAGCGTCGCTTTCATTTCGCCGCCGAAGGCATCTGCACCCACGCAGCCGATCATCGTGACTTCGGCGCCAAGACGCGCCGCGGCGACCGCCTGATTCGCGCCCTTGCCGCCCGGATGCGTCGAAAAATGCGTGCCGAACAGCGTTTCGCCGAGCCGGGGAAACGTGTCGGTCGCGACGACCATGTCCATGTTGATGCTGCCCACCACCACTACGCGCGCCATTGCACTCCCTTTCCACGGCTTCCCGCATCTGCGATTTTTTGCCGTGCTAAAACGTAATCAGCTTGGGAGCGCAGTTATACCAGAGTCCTCACGCGGGTGAAATAGACCCAGGGTATTACCGGATATGCGTGGGAATATGTCCCCGTTTTTTGATGACCAACCGCACGGGTACGAGCGAGGCCGGGACGGCGGTGCACTGTCGGGCCATCGATTAATACTTCAACAGTTCGTCTAGCTCCTTTACGCGGCTTTTCGTGATGTTCGCCATACACTCCCAAAAGAAAATGTAACGCTCCGCCGCTGCGCCCATAGAGTACGTTTCGCTATAGCATTCGTTGTCACGATACGTTGTCCAAGCAGCTTGTGCCTTTTCGAAGTAAGGCGACGATGGCGGTTCGCCATCGGTTTTTAGTGACTTGTCGTTGTTTTCGCTCCTGGAACGTATTGCCTTCAACTTCTTTTCCAGTTGGCTGCTCGCGTAGTTAAATTTCAGGTGCGAGCACTGCGCCAAGTCATCGTTGCTCGCGTGCTCGCCTGTGTTGCACATACGCGCAACTTCCGCCTGTGTTCGGCCGGAAAATGAAGCTACTGGTGACTTGAAGTTGTGGTAATCAAACTCGCCTGAGTACACGGTCTTTGCACTAGCAATGATAGGCAGTAGTGCAAGCGCATATAGGACTTTAGTGCGAAGAATCATAAACCCCCGCTTCGAACATCTCTGCTTCGCGATGACGACGCCTGAGCAAGCCCTTAATTGGGTGGCCTTTTGACGTTGCGTATGTCCGCATCCTGTCGCCGACTTTGTTGTATTGCCCCGTATTGACAAAATCGAGGAGTGCGTCTCCGTGATGCTGCAAGTTATACATAAAACATACCAGGGCATCGTATTCGAACTGAAACAGCGGCACCTTAATCGCGTCGTTGATGGTCCTCTCAGCCCATGCAATGTCTTGCCGAAGAAGCGCTTCCGCTTGCGCTTCGCTAATTCCTTTTTGAAAAGGCTTCTCGGACGCAGCGCCGGAAATTTTTCCCAAGTGTACCAAGTGACCATAGCCCACCGTGGCGTTCCCGGCCTTGCTTCCATCCGTGTCATATATGGTGGCGCTATACGCTTCCCAGCCCTCAAGAAATTTAACGCCGTCTTCGGACATTTTCCACGGCTTGCCCAAGCGTTGCGTATATGCCGTGACGTTCGAGTCGGGATCGGTGTTTGATACTGCGGTTGCGAGTGCGTCAGGCATTACGACTCCTGCTTTTGACCAAGATAGATTCGGATGGCTTGAGCGTCTTTTGTTTCATAGCGCTCAGTGCGTCCCTGCGAATCTGTTACGCCGTGCCGCAGTTCGCCCGAAGGCATGCGCACGGTGTAGTACATTTCTGCAAGCCGCAACCCCTTTGCATCGCGAAGCGTGAACTGTTCGTCGTAAGTGTCAGTTTGCGCAATATTACGTACGTTTCGGTTTGCGCTTTGTCCTTGCTTTCCGAATAGAACGCATTGGAGTTACCCGCCGCGAGGACAAAGTTCTTTCCGCATGGACACAGAACGCCGTCCATGTCTTTCGCTAACGGGAAGCCTTCATCCATCCAGTCGCCAGTAGTGCCGTAAATCGGCCATCCGCCTTTGCAGTTTCCGCACGTCGCATGACTCTCCTTACGGGCGTACATTTTTCCTTCTTCGTTAAAGTAGTTGCTCCGGCCAATCAACACCCCGCCCGTAGTGGTGCGGTCATAGTCCGCTACAAGTCGATCAAACATGCTTACTCCCGGTGTCCGAGATAAACGGCTATCTTCGCGCCGATGAACGTGATTGGCGTGCCGTGGCGCGTGCAGTTATCGATACCGTCGAGCACGACACCGCCCGCCGTCGTTTTTTGTCACCAAACTCGTCTCATTCCGCACTCCACTTGTTATGCATTTGCTGCTCCAGCATTTCCGTACCTCCGTGTAGAAAACCAGCGCGGCAATGCGCCCGGCGAAGTTTTATACTCTGCGGACAGACTGGAAACCGACAATCGGACTACTCCTAAATTGATTTGTAGTACGATGAATTTCACATGGAACAGAAAGGAAGCAGGTCGCTGCCTGATTCCAGTCAAGCACGCATATGCAGTTGATACTCGGGGTAATCCCTCGCAGCCTGCCTCGCTAGCTCAACGATGCGCGACGCGCACCTCAGCTGCTCCCGCACAGTCACGTGCGCGTACGGCCCTGTCGAACAGCATGGCGATACGTTCGAAGCAAACGTCACGCGGGTCCAGTACGACATACAGATCGTGCGATCTCGCCAGCCAGTTTTTCTTTGGTGCAGGCGCCCGGGAAAGGACTTTGGTGTGACACCGCACCCGCTCCGGCTCAGGTCCTCCCGCTCGAAACAGGGAGAGTGAAGGTAAGCGGGCGTTGACAGACTGGCTCGTACAGCGCGCCGTCAAGAAAAAAAGGCGGCCCTGAAGAGCCGCCCTTCAACGAGGATTACAGACGAACAAGTCGTCACAGCTTGCTGAAACGACGCAGAAACGGACGGAGACGTAATCCATCCCTGCACCAAACAGCGTAGGCCAACGCGGCGAAAGATGTGTTGCAGATTCTGCCCGTGTCACAATCCAGAACAGCGTCAGCAAAATCACACCCTATGATTTTTTGATTTTTCAGTCCAATGCTCCGCCCACGGCTTCAGGTATCTGTTCGCAATGCGGTACACGTTAGCTAGAACATAGATGCCGTGGCTCACTGCACCGTATCCGGCTGAGCCCGAAGTTTGTCTTTTATAGCGGTCAGGCAGTTCGTGAACTGGGTGCGAAGCCCCACAGAGTTGCTACTCGGTTCGGCAAGGCCGTCCGTTGTCACAGTCCATCCGCCAGGCGTACGAGAAATATCGAGTTCGAAGTACTCGGCCGATTCGCTATCCAGGACCACCGACTCACGAAAAGGGCCCCTTGCCGAACGAATGACCGCTTCGCAGCCCTGCTGGAGCCGGGCTGGACCATGAGTGGACAGACCGATTGAGCCGTCGCGAAAGGGCACTGCGCCGTACATGCGCAACGCCTCGAACTGCGTTGGCATTGCGGCAGTGACGAACTGGATGTCCGAATCTGAAATGGAATTTCCGCATCCCGCGAGGACGCCGACAAAAACTGCAAGCGTGAGGCGAGCGCAGTCGCCGCCTACCCGTAGTCTCCGCGCAAACGTTAGCGTTTTCATCTCCAACGGGTCAGCCTCGATCTAAAAACAGGTATTACGGCGTGCGCTTTGCATATATTGATCGGGGCAAACCCTGGATGAACAGCATTAAACCTCGATGCCGAGCGCAACGATGCGCCGGTACAGCGTGGCGCGCGCCATGCCGATCTGTGCGGCGGCTTTCGTCACCTGACCGCCTGCCGCGCGTAACGCATCGGTCAGCAAGCGGCGTTCGAAATCGCGCATCGCTTCGTCGTACTGTTGATATTGCTGCGCAGTGGCATGGTCGGGCGTGACGTGCAGATTGGCCGCCGCGTCGCGTGCCTCACTCTCGACACGCTGCCCACGCCCGTCGCCGATGAAGCGCGCGAGCGAACGCGCATCGATGCGCTCGCTATCCGATAACAGCACCGCACGCTCGAGCGTATTGCGCAACTCACGCACGTTGCCGGGCCAGCCATACGCACACAGCACCGCAAGCGCATCTTTGTCGAGTTCGAGATGCCCCGCTCCGCTTTCCACCGCCAGCTTGTCGAGGATCGAATAGGCCATCGCCTCGATGTCCGCCAGGCGCTCGCGCAGCGGCGGCACGCGAATCATCAGCACGTTGAGCCGGTAATAGAGGTCCGCGCGAAACCGGCCCTGCGCCACGAGCGCGGGCAAATCCGCCGACGTCGCCGCGATGATGCGCACGTCGGTGCGCACGATGCGATTCGACCCGAGCGGTTCGAACTCCTGTTCCTGCAGAACCCGCAGCAATTTGCCCTGCAGCGCGAGCGGCATGTCGCCGATCTCGTCGAGAAAGAGCGTGCCGCCCTGGGCCAGTTCGAACTTGCCGATACGCCCCTTGCGCTCCGCACCCGCGTACGCGCCCGCCTCCGCGCCGAAGAACTCCAATTCCAGCAGCGTGTCGGGAATCGCGGCGACGTTCACCGTCACAAGCGGACTGTCCGCGCGTCCAGATGCGCCGTGTATGGCGTGCGCAAGCAGTTCCTTGCCCGTGCCCGTTTCACCGAGCAGGAGCACCGGCGATGCCAGACGCGCGGCCCGGCGTGCCTGGCGTTTCACTTCGAGGCTTGCGGCGCTCGTGCCGATCAGGCTTGAAAAGCTGTACTTCGCGCGACGCACCTGCGCGAGCGACTGGCGTGTGCTGATCAGTTCGGCACGCAGCCGTGCGTACTGGCTGAAAAGCGGAGACAGCCCCTTGAGTTCGTTGAATAGTACGAAGCCCACTGCACCGATCGTTTCGCCGTTATCGTCCTTGATCGGCAAACGCGTGACGACGATCGGATCTCTATCAGTTTCGAGAATGTCGAGCAGAATGGGTTCACCCCCTTTCACGACGTCGCGCATCATGCTGTTAGGAATGACGGTTTCGCAATCGAGACCGATCACCGCCGTGGGATCGTCAAAGCCGAAGCGCGCCGCGTAGTGCCGGTTGATCCACACTACGCGAGCGTTGCGATCAACGATCACGGTGCCTTCGCTGAACTTGTCGAGCGATTGAAAGAGCGATTGCATCGCCAGTTTGCGCACGTGGTCGTAGTCGGCCAGCAGGGCGTTCGTTTCGATTTCCATTCGATTCTTTTCTTCTGTCGTGGCCGGGCATGGCCCGCGAATTCTCAATTTCGGGACGAATTATCCCAGAAATGAGATTGCCGCATGCGCTCTGAAATTTCGGGGCTTTTCGTGGGGAATTGCGGGCGGCGGCGCGCTTCGTCGCCAATATCGTCTCAGTTACGAGACGCGTTGCCGCCGCAACCTTCCCGCTGCACCCCCTGCGCGCGCTCTGCCCTTCGCCGCGACGCTTCGCGCAAGGCTCCCCGGCCGCTGGCACATATCGTGCTCTATTGCGCGGTCGCGCCGGCTTCGGCGCGCGCGAACAATAAACAGACCTGCACGAATAAACCAACTGGAGACAAGATGTCCTTTGTGATTGTGATCGCCGCTTTGGCGTTCCTGATGCTGGTGGCCTACCGCGGCTATAGCGTCATTCTCTTCGCGCCCATCGCCGCACTAGGCGCCGTGCTGCTGATCGATCCCGCCGCCGTCGCACCGGTTTTCTCCGGCATCTTCATGGAAAAGCTGGTCGGCTTCGTCAAGCTCTACTTCCCCGTGTTCCTGCTCGGCGCGGTCTTTGGTAAGGTGATCGAACTATCTGGCTTCTCCGAAGCGATCGTGCACGCCGCCATCCGCTACATTGGCCGTTCGCGCGCCAATGCCGTGATCGTCGCGGTCTGCGCGCTGCTCACCTATGGCGGCGTGTCGCTCTTCGTCGTGGTGTTCGCCGTGTATCCCTTCGCCGCCGAACTCTATCGCCAGAGCAATATTCCCAAGCGCCTGATGCCTGGCGCCATCGCGCTCGGCGCATTCACGTTCACGATGGATTCGCTGCCCGGTACGCCGCAAATCCAGAACATCATTCCCACCACGTTCTTCAAGACCACCGCGTGGGCCGCACCGTGGCTCGGCGTAATCGGCTCGGTCTTCATCATCGTGGTCGGTCTCACCTACCTCGAATGGCGCCGCCGCAGCGCCGTGGCAAAGGGTGAGGGCTATGGCACTTCGCTCGTGAACGAACCGGAACGCGTCGAAACCGGTAATCTGCCGCATCCGGCGCTGGCCATTGCGCCGCTCGTGCTCGTTGGCGTCGCCAACTTCCTGCTGACGAAGTGGATTCCGCAGTGGTACGGTGACAGCTTCACCGTTGCGCCTGACGTGCTGCCCGGCATTCATGCGCCCGTTACGGTGCCCGTTAAAAGCGTCGTGGCCATCTGGGCCGTTCAGGGCGCATTGCTCCTCGGCATTCTGCTCGCCATCATCACGGCGTTTGGCCGCGTGAAGGAACGCTTCGCGACCGGCACGAAAACCGCAGTCGCCGGCGCACTGCTCGCCACGCTCAATACGGCATCCGAGTATGGCTTCGGCGGCGTGATTTCAGCGCTGCCCGGCTTTCTCGTGATCGGCAATGCGCTCAAGGCCATTCCGAATCCGCTCGTGAATGCGGCCGTGTCGGTTTCGGCGCTCGCCGGTATCACGGGCTCCGCGTCGGGCGGCATGAGCATTGCGCTCGCCGCCATGTCGGACACCTTCATCAAGACCGCGCAGGCCATGCACATTCCGATGGAAGTGCTGCACCGCGTAGTGGCGATGGCGAGTGGCGGCATGGATACGCTGCCGCACAACGGCGCGGTCATCACGTTGCTCGCGGTCACGGGCCTCACGCACCGGGAGTCGTATCGCGACATTTTCGCCGTGACCATCATCAAGACGCTCGCGGTCTTCTTCGTTATCGCCGTGTTCTATCTGACCGGCATCGTCTAACCGGCATTCATTCCAGGCTCACTATGCATCTTCCCGACACGCTCTCCCTCGCCGGAAAAACCGCCGTCGTCACCGGATCAACCAGTGGCATCGGTCTTGGCATTGCGACGGCGCTGGCCCGCGCAGGCGCCAATATCGTCCTGAACGGTTTCGGCGATCCCGCACCCGCGCTGGCGCAGATCGAAGCGACCGGCGTGCGCGCCGCGCATCACAACGCGGACATGAGCCGTCCTGCCGAAATCGAAGCCCTCGTGGCTTTCGCGTCGAGCACGTTCGGCGGCCTCGATATCCTCGTCAACAACGCGGGCATTCAGTACGTCGAAACGATCGAGAACTTTCCGGTCGAGCGCTGGGATCAGATCATCGCAATCAATCTGAGCGCGACGTTTCACGCGACGCGCGCGGCACTTCCCATCATGCGCACGGCGGGTTGGGGACGCGTGATCAATATCGCTTCGGTACACGGGCTGGTGGGCTCGGTTGGCAAGTCGGCCTATGTCGCGGCCAAGCACGGCGTGATCGGGCTCACCAAGGTCGCCGCACTGGAGACGGCGCGCAGCGGCGTGACCGTCAATGCGATCTGTCCGGGCTGGGTGCTCACGCCGCTCGTACAGAAGCAGATCGACGATCTGGCCCACCGCGAGGCGATTTCCATCGAAGACGCCACGCTGAAACTACTCGGCGAAAAGCAACCGTCGGCAAGCTTTGCGACGGTCGAGCAAATTGGCGGCGTAGCGGCGTTTTTGTGCTCGGAGGCGGCCAACGAGATGCGCGGCGCTGAGCTCAAGGTGGACGGAGGTTGGCTCGCGCAGTAAAAGCGGCAGCGGCGCGTGAGCGATGCGTGTTGGCGCGTTGGCAATACAACGCGTCATTCGCGCGCCATGCGCCGCAGCTTCATGGCGTGCAGCCGCTGGCTGAGCCCTTTGAATACACTGCTTTCGTGCGGGTCGCCGAAGTGAAATAGCACCGTGCACCGAATGCTGGATGGCGCGCAGGCCTGATTCGCATGCAACGAGCGCAAGCCCCAGATGAAGTAAAGATTGCCCGGCTCCAATGTCACAACTTTGGCCGCAAGCCATTTCTGAATAAGCGGTAAGCGCCAAATCCTTCCGAGCAGCTTTTCCACAATCGCCTTCTCGACGATATTGATGATCGCAAACCGCCGCGCATTGCGTAGATTCGGAAACATCACGAGATGGCCCGTCTGCTTGCCTGGGTCATTGGGAATCAAAACCGGCAGCAAGATCGATACGGCATACGAGTCGTAGTGGAAAATGTTCGAATGACGGATTCCCTGTTTTCCTGAAAGCACCCGCATTACCGGGTAAATCCGGTCACTGGGCGGAAGTGTCCCCATCTTGCGCACGTACAGCTGGCGCAATAACGCGTGCAGTCCCGCGTCTTCGAAAAGCGGTGCAAGACAGGTGCCGCTAATCCATTGCGCGCCGTTAAAGCCGAAGTATCGGTTGCCGTCCTGTTCGACCAGTTCGGCTACCCCGTTGCGAAGCTTTGCGAGAATCGCGGCCGGCACGATGTCGTAAAGCACGCCCACTCCGTCGTCGTCCATCGACTGGGCGAGCGCCTGCGCACTCTGCACTTCTACCCGCGCGATTTCATCGAGCGGCCGTTCGTTGTCCAATGCGTTCATTGTGGTCCCTCGCGCAACCTGATCGGTGAATACAGGCACACGGTCAATGCAGACCGTAGACTGAGGGAAAAAACTTTCGTGTTCCGTACGTCTTCGTACAGAACGCCTGAACGCGTCGATTTACATGCCGGATGGTTAATTCGTGTCGTTTCGCAACGAGCCGATACGACGCTTGCGCATACATTCGTTAGCTATCGCTTCGCTCCTGCTCGCCAGCCGACCGTTCTGCGACCAGCGGCCAGACCAGATGTTCGAACTGCTCTGGCGCGATAGGCCTGGAATACAAATAGCCCTGCGCGAAATCACAGCCCATGGTCTTGAGAAATTCCCGTTGCTCGACCGTTTCCACGCCTTCGGCGATGACCTGAATGCCCAGCTTGTGCGCAAGCACCACCATCGCCTCGCATAGCACCTGATTGTTCTCGTCCACGCTCAGATTCTGGACAAACGAACGATCGATTTTCAGGTAATCGATGTCGAAGCGTTTGAGATAGGCAAGCGAGGAATAACCGGTGCCGAAATCGTCGATCGAAATGCCGATGCCCGCAAGACGGAAATCCAGCAGCCGCTCGTCGATATTCGATTCAGCCTGCAGCAGCAGCCCCTCGGTAATTTCCACCACCACGCTTTGTCCCGGCATGCCCTCACGATTGAGATAGTCATGCCACCTCACGCCAAGCGTGCTGTCCTGGCGGACCTGCACCGGCGACATGTTGACGCTGATCTGGAACGTCGGATCAAATTGCTCACGCCATAGCCGCGCCTGTTGCACGGCTTGCCTGAACACCCAGTCGCCAATCGGAATGATCAGCCCGGTATCTTCGGCGAGTGGAATGAATTCCAGCGGGTTGATCATGCCCCGCTCGGGATGCAGCCAGCGTATCAGCGCCTCCGCTTTGCGGACCTGCCCCGTTGCCAGGTCGACAACCGGCTGATAAAGCAGCCGAAGCTGATTGCGAGGCAGCGCTGCACGCAGGTCGCTGGTCAGGCGCAAGCGCGTTTGCGCCTCGAGCTGCATGTCGGGCGTGAAGTAACTAAAGCGATTGCGTCCGGCATTCTTTGCCGCATACATGGCCTGGTCGGCGTTCTTGAACAGCGCGTCGAGTTCCACGGTGTCGTCGGGGAAAACGGTGACGCCGATGCTCGCCGAAATATAGACTTCCTCCGCGCCGAGTTTGAACGGCTCGGTCAGTTTGCGATTGATACTGCGCACGGTCTGTTCGACCGCTTCCATGTCTTCCAGATCGGGCAGGATCACCGTGAACTCGTCGCCGCCAAGTCGCGCGACAGTGTCCAGATTTCGCACGCATGCGCTAATGCGGCGCCCCGCTTCGATTAGCAGCACGTCGCCGCGGTCGTGGCCCAGCGAGTCGTTGACTTCCTTGAAGCGATCGAGGTCGATCAGCATCAGGGCCACGCGCCTTTGCGAACGGCGCGCGAGCGCGGCCTCCTCGGTCAGACGATCGTGAAATAGCTGCCGGTTCGGAAGACCCGTCAGTGCATCGAAATTGGCCTGTTTCCAGATGGTGGCCTCGAACGCCATCCGGTCGGAGAGGTCGCGACCCACTGCGAGCACGGAACTGACATGGCCGGAACGGTCGATCTCAGGCGTGATGCGAATGTGGGTACATTGCTCCTGCCCGTTCTTTCCGGCCCATCTCAGTTCGAACTGCGCGCTTTTTCCCGTCGCGATGACTTCGCCGATCTTCCGTTCGTAGACCAACGCATTCGGGCCGCCAGGAAGCTCCGAGGGCCGCTTGCCGAGGACGCTGGCAAGATCGCATCCGGCCTGCGCGCAAAAGGCAGCATTGGCAAACGTGCGGCGCAGCTCGCGATCATATCGGGTGATCGTATCGGGCGAGTTCTCGATCAGCGTGCGCGACTCGCGTTCGCGGGCGACGAGTTCCGCCGTTCTGTCGATGACAGTCTGCTCGAGCGTCGCATTGATTTCGTTGATCTTCTGAATCTTCTGCCTGATTGCCGAGCGCATGCGCTCAAAGCGCTGTGCCAGCCGGGCCAGTTCGTCCGGTCCGCCAAGCGAGCCTTCCCCTTCCGAGTCTTCGTCGCCAGTGGCGCCGGCATCTTCGCCCGTGTCGTGCATCCGGCGCACGAGGTCCCGCAGCGGCGCCGAAATACTGTGCGAAATAAACCAGGCAAGAAAAATGGAAAGCAGAAACCCGGAAATGCCAACCACCACGATCTGGTTGCGTACGGCCTGTGCCTCCGCAGTGAGACTCTGTTCAGCGATCGTGCTGATCACGAACCAGCTCGTGCCAGGAATCCGTGCGTAGGCGGCAAGATAGTGCCCGCCACGTTTCGCGGCGAAATTGACGAATCGGCTCGACTCGCCCGATATGCGGTGGCGGACGATATCCTCGATCAGGCCAGGCTCGGGCGTGGTGCCCGCGTTGGGCGACGAAGCATTATTTGGGACTACGATGATTTTGTTGTCGCTCGCATCGAATACGTAAATCTCTGTCCCGCTGCCCGCCGCGACATCGTTGAAAATCGTCGAGAAGTATTCAGGGCGAACGACCAGAACCAGACTGCCGATCTTCGTGTTGTCACTCTTGTTGTAGATGGCGCGCACCATCCCGAGGTTCTGCTGCCCGACCCCATCGTCGTAGCTGCCCCAGTAGGTGCGTTCTTGCGACTCTTGCGCGAGGCCGACGAGCGCCGTCACACCTGTAGTCAACTGCGCAAAAGCCTGCGTATCCAGCATCTGGTCTTTCTGGTCGAGCAAATATTTCTGATTGATGAAATCGACCGACCCGTAGTGCTCCAGCAGCAAACGCGTCATGTCCTCGCGCGCCTCGCTCTGCTCTCTGGCGCTGCCGCTTGCCGCTCGCGCCAGCGCGCCCTGGACCCGATCCGAAAGTACGAGAAGATTGCTTTCCGTTTCGATCTGCTGCATGCGCAGCTCGACGTTTCTCGAAACCTGCCTCACCACCTCTTTCGAAAATATCTCCGCGTTCTCCTTGATCGCCGCGACCGACTTCACGTAGGAAATGCAGCCCGAAATGATAATGGGCAACAGCGCCAACAGAATGAAAGCGCCAATCAGTCGATAGCGAATCTCGACGCGTCGAAGCAGATCCTGGCAGAGGTAGTCGAAAGCGCGTCGCAGCGACGCGGAGATCGCATTCATTTGTAATGCATCTTCGCTTCAGTCTTGACCGAGATGTCCAGGCGCTGCGCAGCCTGCCTGGGCGTGATTTTCCTGAGCAGCACATCCTGCATCAATTTGTGCAGCAGCTCAATCGTGTTGGAAGGAAGCGACGAATAATATGGGCTCGCCGTGACCGGATAGCGGCTGACCGCGTTCGTGTAGTCCATGATCTCCACGTCGCTCACCACGGTGCCCATGCCTTGCTGAAACGGCGAAACGTTGTGGCGTTTCCTCTGAAGAATCGGAAATCCCTTGCTGGCGATGAATTCCAGAAAACGCATGGCTGCGGCCTTGTTGGGCGTTTCGCAAACGGCAAAACCCGTTTCGCTGCCGAGCACGGGCACTACGTGTTCGCCGCGCGCGTTCCATGGCGGCACGAACACGCCCACCGAGAAATCGTTTCCATGCAGCATGAGGCCGGCGGCCCAACTGCCCTGAAACGCCATCGCCACCCGGCCCTCCCTGAAAAGGCGAATGCCCTCGTCGTATCCCGTCGTCATGAATGATGGCTGGGCGTAACCGCGCTCGGGAATCAGTGCGATCCTCGCGAAGATATCGGCCACCAGCGGCGTATCCAGGTTCAACGTGCCGTCCGCCATCTTCTCTTTCCAGTGCGGCTCGTGCGCGACCACATTGTTAGCGAAGCCGGATGCGAATGGCCCGTTGCCGAGCATGTTCGGAAAGCCGCCGCTCCACATCACCGGAATCATTCCCGCCTGCTTGAGCTTGGCGCATACCGCCAGAAATTCATCGAAATTCGTCGGCAGCGTATCGATACCGGCCATGGCGAACATGGCCCGGTTGTAATAGATCATCGTCGTCGCCACGCCGCCCGACACGCCAAACCCTTTGCCTTCGCGACTGGTCCAGTCGGACTTGAGCGGATCCAGCATGTGCTTCCAGGCGGCGCTTTGGCGGACATCGGCGAGCACGCCCTGGTCGGCCAGCTCGGCGCCATAGGCGTTCGGATTGATACTGACGAGGTCCGGCAGCGTGCCGGCCGCCACGCGTGGCTTGATGTTCTCCTCGACCGAGTTGCCGACCATGAACTGCACGTTCACGTGCAAGTCGGGATTGAGCTTGTCGAACTCGGCGGCGATCTGGAGCATCTCCTGCGGCCAGTCCGGCGCCCAGATCAGGGCGGTGATGGTGGTCCGTGCCGGCGCGGCCGTGCTGCTCTGGGCGTTCTTCTGCTGATCGCAACCCAGCAGTAGCAGCATGCCGATCAAACCAGATAGCAGCCAGGCAAACTTGATTCCGTGCACGTAACGCTCGCTTTCAGTTCGGGAGTAGCAAATCAGGCACAACGCAGGGGAGCCAGATTGCATATCGGCCGAAACCGGGCATCACTTGAGGGGTCTTGCGCTCGAGCCCGGCACGCGACAACCGGTGAGCTTTTGCGGCCGAGCCTTTATGCCCGTTCGCAAACGTTGGCGCTGTGCGCTGCGCTAACGTAGTCCAATTGCATCGAGTATTTTTTGCGCAGACATAGAACGCGTGTGCGCGTTTAGCGCATCACGGTGCGGCGAGTTCGACGGGTCGCCGCCTTCAATCGCTCTCTTCTCGTTTCAGTCGAGGGACGGGCTGCACTCGCAGTCGAGTGCCGCGACGCGCACCGGCCGCTCCATTGCCGCAAGCCGCTGCAACGTCACGAGGCCGAACACCGCGAGCACGCAGCCGAGCACCAGATCGGCACGTATGCCCGCACGGTCCACGATCGCGCCGCCGACCGACGAGCCAAGCGCGATCGCCACCTGGATCACGCTCACGAACATGGCCGACCCCGCTTCGGCCTGATCGGCCGTGCCGCGCTGAATCCACACGGAGAAGCACAGCGGAATCGCGCCGAACGCCACGCCCCACATCAACATCGCCGCGATCTCGCCGATGCGTGCGTGGTCGAGCAGAATCATCGCCGACAGCGCACACAACAGCAGCGCCGTCATCGTCGCCACTGCGGACTTCAAACGCGTGGCGACAAAGGCCGAAGTCAATGCGTTAGAGAAAAAGCCGATCACGCCGAATGCGAGCAGCAGCAGCGTGATCGCGCTCATCGAAAAGTCCTGCTGAAGCAGCGGTGAAATGAACGTGTACGTCGAAAAATGCGCGCCGAACACGAGCGCGACCATGAGCATGCTCAGGCGCATATACGGGCGGCGCAGCAGCGTGGCGAAATCGGCAAGGCGCAATGCGGCAGCAGAAGGCAGCGACGGCACCAGCAGCGCCTGAGCAATCAGCGCGAGCGCGACGAGCCCGCCCGTCACGAAAAACGACATGCGCCACGACGCGAGCCCAGCGATAAAGGTGCCGAGCGGCACGCCGATCACCGTCGCGCAGGTCACGCCGGTCAGGATGATGGCCGTCGCGCGCGGGGCGTCGCTCGTGTGCACGAGGCGACCCGCCGCCGCGGTCGCGAGCGTCCAGAAGCCGCCGAGCGCCGCGCCGAGCATCGCGCGGCCAACCAGCATGAGCGCGAAATTCGTCGAAAGCGCAGAGACGATATTCGATGCGAGCAGCATGGCCGTGAGCAACAGAAATACCTGCCGCCGGTCCATGCGTCCGGCAAACATCATCAGGCCCGGCGCGAAGATCGCGGCCATCACACCCGGCGTGGTCACCATGAGGCCAGCGGTGCCCGGCGTCACGCCCAGATCGCGTGCGATCTCGGTGAGCAAACCAACCGGCAGGAACTCGGACGTGACGAATGCGAAGGCGCTGATCGCCACGGCAAAGACGGACAGCCACTGGCGCACTGTCGTCTCTTCGAGACGCGCGGGCGCGAGATTGGGAGAACGGTCGTTCATGTTTCGATGACTGTTTTGAGTGTGGCGAATAATAAAAGCCATTGTTCGGCAATTTCACACCAAAAAATGGGGAAAATCGCCGTTTAAATGGCTAATCGGGAATTACGTTTAAATTAACATTAAAAAAATAAACGCGTGCGGCCCTGCGATTAGCGGGGTCGGCAAAAGGGTTATGAACGGAATGTGACGTGGCCTGCCGCGCGGCGGCCAGCGGGGCGGAGATTATGTCATTTCAGCGCCGGAAAAATAAGCGATATTTTTCCGGGGACAAATTAAGCATCGATTTGCTGCTTATGGTCGTCGCTGGTTAGCAGGCCGAGGGCGCCGGGAAGGCGCCCCGTGAGGAATTGCAGAAAAACCGGTATGTTGAGTCTAGCGCCTGAGTTCAGAACCGCGTCTGCACGCCTACGCGTGCGATGAACTGATTGGGACCGCTCGATGTGCCATCGGGATCGAGCACGCCGCTGATCAGCGCCTGGGCTCCCGCGTTGGTCCGCTGATACACGGTCTCCGCATAGACGACGGTACGCTTGGACAGGAAGTGATCGACGATCGCCGTGATCTGATGTGCGTGATTGTTGTCGAGATACGCGTTGCCCTTCATGTACATGTAGTCGGCGCCAATCGCCCAGTCTGGTGCGAGCAGCCAGTTCGCGCCCGCTTCGGCCTGTGCGATCGCGCCGCCATTGTAGGTGTTGCGCACGGTCGTCACGAGCAGCGTCGCCATGACTTTGCCGAAATCGTAGTGCGCGCCCACGCCCCAGTTGCGAATGCCGACATCGGGTTCGCCTTCCTCGACATATTTCGCTTCCGTATAGGCCGCCGCCATGCCGAACGCACCGTTGGTGTAATTCGCGCCGGCGCTGACCGTGTTGCCACGTCCGAATGCGCCCGGAATGCCGCCAAAGCCGTACAAGCCGCCAAAGCTGAATCCGGCAAATTTGGGGGACTGATACTTGACAGAGTTCTCGACCGTGGCGCCGGCCATGCGGTCCCAGTCGAATTGCGGCGCGAAGGGCGGATTGCCCGGAATCGCGATCTTCGCGAACGGGCCTGCGCGGAAGTTGTAGAGGCCCCCTACTTCCATCGCCGCGTCGTCGTGGCCGAAAAACAGCGAATCGGTCATGAAGTCGTACTGATTGCCCATCGTCAGCCTGCCGTACTGGTCGCTGTCGAGGCCAACGTAGGCGTTGCGTCCGAAGATTCCTTGTCCCGAGACGATCGCGCCGGTACCCATCGAGAATTGATCGACGAGGTCGAACACCGCGTGCAAGCCGCCGCCCAGATCTTCGCGGCCGCGAATACCGAGCAGGTTCGGCGTGAAAATGCCGTCGTCGAACTTCAGCACCGAGTGGCCGCCCTGGTTGCTGACCCACGACACGCCCGCGTCGACCATGCCGTACAGCGTCACGCTGTCGCCCGCCGGGCCGCCTTCCGCGTGTGCCTGGGCGCAAACCATAGCCGAAACCGCCGTGCACCACAGTGCGAGGCTCTTCATGTTGACGTCTCCTTTACCTTGATCTCTGCGTCGGCATCCATTTATTACGGATACCTAATTAATTGAAATAAACTTCGAACTTCGGGGAAATCGTAACGGCGCCCAAGCGCCGTTACCGCAACATCAGTCAGATTGCAGCGCGATGGGGGCCGAACGCCGCGCCAGCGCGCGCGGTGCGGTTTCGATCAGGAACATCGAAACGAAGATGCCGCAGATCAGCCCGCCGAGCGCAAACTGCAGCGTGAACTGAATGCCGTCGTGCTGCGCGACATATCCGGCAATGGCCGGTGCAATGCCGCCGCCAAAAATCTCGCCGGCGCCCGAGGTAATGCCAATGGCCGAAGCGACGAGTCCCGCCGGCGCCGCTTCAGTCGCGATCGGCCCGGTGAGCACGCCCAGCATGCCGAGCGCGAAGAACGAGACGACGAACAGCACAGCGAAGAGCATCCACGGGTTCGCGCCGATGCGGGCGAACACATAGAGCGAAATCGCCGCGCCCGCGAAGGAGACGACCGAAGTCAGCCGCCGCCCGGCGAAGTCCGAGAGGCTGGCCAGGCCGAACTCACCGAGAAATCCACCGAAGCCGATGGCCGACACGACAAAGCCCATTTGCGAAGTGTCGAGGTGCAGGTAATCCACGAGATAGTTGGGCACCATCGCGCCGATCACGAAAATGCCGGCCATCGCGCACAGCGTGGCCAGCATGGCGAGCACGACGTTGCGGCTGCCGAAGAGCGCGCTCCAGCGCGGGCCGCTCGTTGCATGCGCAACCGTCGCGTGCGCGGGCTTGACTTGGGGCGCGTCGCGCAACATCGTCGCGATCAGCAGCGCCACGATGAGCCCGGGCACGGCCGATACCGCGAACACCCAGTGCCACGACGGCACGACGCGCAGCAGTTGCGTCGCGATGATCGGCGCGAGGCCGAGGCCCATCAGCGCGAACATGCTGAGCTGCAGCCCCTGGTTGCGCCCGCGGCGCGACGGATGCGAGGCCTCGCCCACCGAAGCCACGCTCGTCGGCGTGAAAGCGCCCTCCGCGACGCCCATGAGCGCGCGAATAAGCAGCAGGCTCGCGAAGCCGGTAGCGAAGCCCGAGAAGCTCGAAAGCAGCGAGAACATCACCATCGCTGCGATCATGATCTTGCGCCGGCCGATGCTGTCGGAAAGGCGGCCCATGAGAATCGAGAACACGCCCCACGCAATGCTGAGAATGCCGATCAACTGGCCGAGCTGCTGATAGCTCAGGTTGAGGTCTTTCATCATGTGGGGAAATAGCGGCGCGATCATCCAGCGGTCGAGCCCGACCAGACCGAAGCCGACGGCGAGCAGGATCAGCGTCCTGCGTTCGTTTTTCAGATCGTGTGGTTCTTGCGGATTGTGTGATTGGGCATGCCTCGTCACGTCTGTCTCCTTGACTGTGTCGCGCGTTCGTATTGCGAACGTCACTTCGTTTATCGAACTTCGAGCGAGATCGTAGGAAACCTCAGCTAATGATGTCAATCAAAAAAGACCCTCGCTGTACACAATTTCTCTTTACTTTCGGCTTACTTTTCCACGTTTACCCTGAATTTGTGGACTATTTTCTTGAATCGATCAAATAGATGTATACAATTTGTACACATCGCGGCGCTGATCGCAGACTGCATCCGGCCGCATTCACACTCGTTTTTCAACGCTTCCCTACGCATGACCGGCATCGACGACACTCCCACCAGCACGCGCGCCGGCTCCGCCGCTTCGCAGACCGTCAAAGCCCAACTCGGGCTGCGAGAACTGATACTCGGCGGCGAACTCGCGCCCGGCGAGCGCATTTCCGAACTGGGCGTGGTCGAGCGCCTTGGCGTGTCGCGCACGCCGGTGCGCGCGGCGCTCATGCGCCTGCAGGAAGAAGGACTGCTCGAACCGATTCCGAGCGGCGGCTACGCCGTGCGCTCGTTTTCGGAGAACGAAATACGCGACTCGATCGAACTGCGCGGCACGCTCGAAGGGCTGGCCGCACGCCTTGCCGCCGAACGTGGCATCACCCATTCGATGTTCCGCGACCTGCACGATTGCATTGACGAGATCGATGAGTTGCTCGTGGGCGAACTGAGCGAGGAAACCTTCTCCCGCTACGTCGAAGTGAATGGCCGATTTCACCGCCTGCTCGCCGCTGCTTCGGACAGCGAAGTGGTTGCACGGCAGATCGAAAAAGTCGCGACCCTGCCGTTCGCGTCGGCAAGCGCATTCGTGGTCGTGCAGTCGCTCGACCCGCGTGCGCGCGAAACGCTGATCGTGGCGCAAGCCCAGCATCGCGCGGTGCTCGAAGCGATCGAAAGCCGCGAAGGCGCGCGTGCCGAAGCGCTGATGCGCGAGCACTCGCATATCGCCCATCAGAACCTCAAGCGCGTGCTCGACAACCAGCGTGCGATGACGAGGCTGATTGGCGGCAACCTCATTCGCCGCAATCCGCGCTAGCCATGCGCGGCGCCCTGGCTTGATCTGAACGGCGGCACGCGTGCCGCCCCTCACCCTGAACGAAGGCGCAACAAAGCGCCCTGGAGGAGACGTATGTTCCTGAAAAACGCATGGTATGTCGCGTGTACCCCCGATGAAATCGACGGCAAACCGCTTGGCCGGCAAATCTGCGGCGAGCGCATGGTGTTCTGGCGCGCGGCCGATGGCGGCGTCGCTGCGCTCGAAGACTTCTGCCCGCACCGCGGCGCGCCGCTCTCGCTCGGCAGCGTGCGCGAGGGGCACCTGGTATGCGGCTATCATGGCCTCACCGTGAGGGCGAGCGGGAAATGCGTGAGCATGCCGTGCCAGCGCGTGGGCGGCATTCCGTCCGTGCGCAGTTATCCCGCGGTCGAACGCTACGGCTTCATCTGGGTGTGGCCCGGCGATGCAGCCGAAGCCGACCCCGCAAAGATCCATCACCTGGAATGGGCCGACAATCCCGCGTGGGCCTATGGCGGCGGCCTGTATCACATCCAGTGCGACTACCGCCTGATGGTCGACAACCTCATGGACCTCACGCACGAAACCTACGTGCACGCCTCGAGCATCGGCCAGCCCGAGATCGAGGAAGCGCCGCCCAAGACCGCGGTGAACGGTGACGTGGTGACGACGAGCCGCTTCATGCACAACATCATGCCGCCGCCGTTCTGGGCCGCGGCGCTGCGCGGCAACGGCCTCGCCGACAACGTGCCCTGCGACCGCTGGCAAATCTGCCACTTCTCGCCGCCCAGCCACGTGATGATCGAAGTGGGCGTGGCGCATGCGGGCAAAGGCGGATACGACGCCGATGCGCGCGACAAGGCGTCGAGCATCGTCGTCGACTTCATCACGCCGGAAACCGAAACGTCGATCTGGTACTTCTGGGGCATGGCGCGCAGCTTCGCCGTGCATGATCAGGCGCTCACCGAAACGATCCGCACGGGCCAGGGCAAGATCTTCGCGGAGGATCTCGACATGCTCGAATCGCAGCAGCGCAATCTGCTCACATGGCCCGAACGCCGCATTCTGAGCCTCAACATCGATGCGGGCGGCGTGCAGTCGCGCCGCGTGCTCGACCGGCTGATCGCAGCCGAAGCCGAACGCAACGCAACGGCTACGGCTGCAGCTGCCTGATCGATCTGAAGCCACGGTCGCGCGTACGCGCGCGGCCGCTCTCCTTCCCTTGTCCCAACGCATCATGAAAGTCACCCTTCTGCGCAAGATTCCCGTTGCCACCGACATCTGCGTTTTCGAACTGGCGAGCGCCGACGGCGCGCCGCTCCCGGCGTTCGAGGCAGGCGCACACATCGACGTTCATGTCGATGGATTCGTGCGCCAGTACTCGCTTTGCAACCGCCCCTCCGACGCGCGCACCTACCGCATCGGCGTGTTGCGCGACGCGGCCTCGCGCGGCGGCTCCGTCGCGATGCACGCGCTCGACACAGGCACGATCCTCGAAATCAGCACTCCGAAAAATCATTTCCCGCTCGACGAACAGGCCACGCATACCATTCTGCTCGCGGGCGGTATCGGCATCACGCCGCTCATGGCCATGGCCGAGCAGTTGCGCGAGCAAGGCCGCACGTTCGAGCTGCACTACTGCACCCGCGACCCACAGCGCGCCGCGTTTCGCGAACGTCTTGCCGAAGCGGGTTTCGCGGAACACACGCGCTTCTATTTCGACAGCGAAGGAACCGATGCCCGCATCGACCTCGCACGCGTGCTTCGCGCTCCGCACGACGATAAGCATGCCTACGTATGCGGCCCCGCGGGCTTCATCGATGCCGTGCTCAGCGCAGCGGCCAGCGCGGGGTGGCCCGCGCAGAACGCGCACCGCGAGTACTTCGGCGCGGCTCAACCGCCCGCAACCACCGACGCCGACGCCAACGGTCCTTTCCAGGTCACGCTGGCGAGCTGCCAGCGCGTGATCGACGTCCCCGCCGGGACGTCGATCGTTCAAGCGCTGCGTGACGGCGGCGTCGAGGTGCCGGTCTCATGCGAGCAAGGCGTATGCGGCACCTGCATCACGCGCGTGCTTTCCGGCGAGCCGGACCATCGCGATCTTTATCTGACCGACGAGGAGCGCGCTGCAAACGACCAACTGCTGCCGTGCTGCTCGCGCTCGCGCACACCCATGCTCGTACTCGATCTCTGACCCTCCGATACGGCGCCGCGCGTCACCGCCGCACATCAAGACGCACGCGCGCGCCGCACCGCGAGCAGCGCCGCGAGCGCCGCCACCACCGTGACCGGCACGCTCGCGCCAATCACCGTCGTGGCGCTCGCGCCGCCCGCCAGCAATTGTCCAGCCGCGAGCGGACCGACGATCGAACCCACGCGGCCCACCGCCACGGCCGCGCCCACGCCGGTGCCGCGCATGACGGTGGCGTAGCTCGTGGCGGAAAGCGCGTAGAGCATCGACTGTGCGCCCACCACGCCCATGCCTGCGAGCAGCACCGAAACCGAAATCCAGAACAGGGTGCCCGCGCCCGCGAGCATGAAGAGCGAGATCGCAATGCCCGCATAGACAGCGGCGACGACACGTCCAGGCTTGATGCGATCCATCAGCATGCCGATGCCAAGCACGCCGATCACGCTGCCTACGTTGAAGAAGATCTGCGTGACGCTGGCCTGGCTGCGCGTGAGGCCACGGCTCACGATCAGCGAGGGCAGCCAGTTGAGCAGGAAGTACAGCACGATCAGCGTGCAGAAAAAGCTGATCCAGATCTGCGCGGTCACCGCGGCGCGGCCCTCGCCGAACAGCACACGCCACGTGGGCGGCGGGCCGCCTTGCGTGGACTGCGCGCGGCTCGCGGCTGCTTCATAGGCTGCGGACTCTGGCAGGCAAGCGAGAATCAGCGGCGCGACCACGAGCGGCCCAACGCCGCCCGCGTAGAAGATATGCCGCCATTCGGTATCGCCCGCACTGAGCACGCCGATCAGCGCCGCAAGCGCACCGCCGAGCGGCATGCCGCAATACATGATGCTGACAGCCGTATTGCGAAGCCGCGGCGCCACGGCTTCGGCCGAGAGCGCGATCAGGTTTGGCATCGCGCCGCCAAGGCCGATGCCGGTCAGGACACGCGCCACCAGCAGCGTGGCAAAGCTCCACACGTGGGCCGTGAAGATCGAGAACACGCCGAACGCCACCATCGAGAGCAGCAGCACACGCTTGCGCCCGATGCGGTCGGCGAGGCGTCCGCCGATCATCGCGCCGGGCAGGAGCCCGAGCATGCCCGCGCTGAACGCGAGTCCCATCTGACTCACCGAAAGACCGAACTCGCGCGCCATGCGCGGCGCGGCCACCCCAGTGGATTGCAGATCGACGCCCTCCAGCACCGCCACGATCAGACACAAACCCAACACCCATGCGGCGCCCGCCGCCGTGCGCGCGCTCACCTGCGTAGTCGATGACGACACGTTGCCTCCTCGTTTTGCAATGGAATGTCGCGGCCTTTCACCGCGCTGGCGCTAGTTAGTTACCCTAACCTAAACACTGAAAAATGATCAGACGTGCGGTAGCGGAGCGCGGCAGCCCGCCTCGACGAGCCGCAACCGGTGATCGAACGCCGCGAGCGGGTAAGCGAAGAAGTAGCGCGCCGTGGTGCGCTTTTCGGCATAGAACGGATCGCCGGCGGGTGCATTTAGCGATATACGCAGCGTTCGAGCCCAGGCGAACGCAAGCAGCAGCCAGCCGAGGAGCGCGAGGTAGTCGTCGGCTACGCGGCAAGGCAACTCGCGATCGTCTGCACTGCCTTGCCCGATTTCGCGTGTGATGCGCTCGACGTCGGCAACCATCGCATCGAGCCGTGCGCCCGTGCCGTTCAGAGCCGGATTGTCGGATGCCATACAGCCCGCGGCTTCCGCCGTGATATGCGCCAACAAGGCGCGCAATGCCTCACCGCCATCACTCAGCACCTTGCGCACGAGCAGATCGATCGCCTGAATTTCATTCGTGCCTTCGTAAAGCATGGCGACGCGGCTGTCGCGCACGGTCTGCTCCACGCCGTACTCGTGAATGTAGCCGTAGCCACCGAACACCTGCAGTGCGCTCGACGCAGCCGCAAAGCCATTGGCCGTGAAGAAAGCCTTGGCCACAGGCGTGAGCAACGAGGCAAGCTGCGCGGCCGCCTGGCGCTCATGCGCGCCGGGATGGCGCGCGGCCACGTCGAGCCAGTAACCGATCCAGTAGCCTATGGCCCGCTCGCCTTCCACCGTCGCGCGCAAATCGAGCAGAGTGCGGCGCATGGCCGGATGAAACGCAATCGGTGCGGCCTTGCCCGGCTCGCCTTCGTAGTGCGCGGGCGCGCTCACGGCGCGCATCTGCACGCGCTCGTGCGCATAGGCGTGGGCGCGCTGCCAGGCAAGCTGCGCATGGCCTACGCCCTGCATCGCCACCTGCAGGCGCGCCGCGTTCATCATCACGAACATCGAAGCGAGGCCGCGGTGCGGCTCGCCTACCAGCCAGCCCAGCGCCTGCTCGAAACGCATCGAGCAGGTCGGGCTCGCCTTCAGGCCCATCTTCTTTTCAATGCCTTCGCAACGCACGCCGTTGCGCACGCGCTCGCCGGTCTCGCCAAAGGTCCATTTCGGCACCACGAAGAGCGAGAGGCCCTTCGTGCCGGGTGGCGCGTCAGGCAGGCGCGCGAGCACGAGATGCACGATGTTTTCGGTCAGATCATGATCTCCGCCCGTGATGAAAATCTTGCTGCCGTCGATACGCCACGCTTCGTGCGCCGCGTCGGGCGCCGCACGTGCGCGCAGCAGTGCGAGATCGCTGCCCGCCTGCGGCTCGGTCAGGCACATCGTCGTGAGCCACTCGCCGCTTGCGATCTTCGGCAGCCAGTCGCGCTTCAGCGCATCGCAGCCGTGCGCCATCAGGCACGCGGTCGCACCGTGCGTGAGGCCCGGCGACATCAGCCACGCATGATTGGCCGCCGCAAGCATTTCCTGAAGTGCGACTTCGAGCAGTTGCGGCAAGCCCTGACCGCCCGCGTCGTTGTCGAGCGCAAGCGTGGGCCAGCCTGCCGCCACGAAGTCCGCATACGCCTCGCGAAAGCCCGCTGGCATCGTGACCTCGCCGCCCTCTAAGCGGCAACCTTCGAGGTCGCCAGCCGAATTCAACGGCGCGATGCGTTCCGTGACGAACCGTGCGGCTTCTTCGAGCACTTGCTGCGCCATCGCGCTGTCGAGGTCTTCCCATGCGGGAACGCTGTGCCACCACGCGGGCGCGCTGATCCACTCGTCGATCACGAAGCGCATGTCGCGCAGCGGAACCTGATAGTCGAGACTCATCGTGAGCGTTCCTCAACCTGCTGCAAATGACGCGCGAAGATCACGCGTGCGCTGGTAGCGTCACCGCGCGTGGCATAGAGCGCGTTCACGAGCGCGGCGCGCTGGCTCAGCACGACGCGCTGATTGATCGACCCTTTGTCGGTGATCTCGCCAAGATCGAGCGAAGGCGGCGCATCCATCACGTGAAGCCGCGTAATGAGGGTCGCGCTGCCCGTTGCATCGCGGTTCAGCCGCTCCATCAGGTTAGCGAAGTAATCTCGCACGGGGGCCGCGTCCAGAACGTCGCGCGCTGCCGCGCCGGCGTCGAGCCCCGCGAGGCGGCGGCACTCGTCGAGACGCGGGAAGATCAGCACGCCAATGTCGTCGCGGTCCATGCCTGCGATCACCGCGTCCTGCACATACGGCGCGCCACCCGAGACGATTCGCGCGCGCATCGGCCCCACGCTCACGAACGTGCCGGAGCTGAGCTTGAAGTCCTCGGCAATGCGCCCGTCGAACAGCAGGCCCAGTTCGGGGCGCGCGGCATCGACGAAACGCACGGCGTCGCCGGTGCGGTAGTAGCCCTCTTCGTCGAACACGTCGTGACGGTCCGTCTCATGCGTGCGCCAGTAGCCGCTCATCACGTTCGGTCCGCGAAAGCGCGCTTCGAGCTTGCCGTCCACCGGCACGAGACGCGTCTCGCAGCCCGGCGCGGGCAGGCCGATATAGCCCGAGCCCATCACCGGCCCGGTCGTGAAGAGGCACGACGGCGCGGTCTCTGTCATGCCAAGCCCCGCCATGATGCGGATGCGCTCACCGCAATGGGCCTGCGTCACGCGTTCGAGCCGGTCCCACGCCGCCTGCGAGAGCCCCGCACCCGCGAAGAAATACATCTTCACGCGCGAGAAAAACGTCTCGCGCAGACACGCGTCGGTCTCGAGCGCCGCGGTCAGTTCTTCCCACCCCTTGGGCACGTTGAAGTAAAGCGTCGGCGCGATTTCGCGCAGGTTGCGCAGCGTCTCTTCGAAGCGGCCCGCAACGGGTTTGCCATCGTCGATATAGAGCGTGCCGCCGTTGTAGAGCGCAATGCCCACATTGTGACTGCCGCCGAAGGTGTGATTCCAGGGCAGCCAGTCCACCAGCACAGGCGGCTCCATGCCGAACTGCGGGAAGGTTTGCAGCAGCATCTGCTGGTTGCTGCACAGCATGCGGTGCGTGGTGGGCACGGCCTTTGGCAGGCGCGTCGAGCCCGAGGTAAAGAGGAACTTCGCGATCGTGTCGCCATTCACGCGCGCTTGCGCCTCTTCGATGCTGCCCGGCTGCGCATGAAGCAATGCCTCGAACGGCGTCTCGCGGCGCGCGCCGCCAGCGGGCGTCACCACCACGCGCTCGATATGGTCGGGCACGGCGGCATCGAGCGCTGCCGCGAAAGCGGGGCCGTCGGCGGCGAATACGAGACCAGGATTGAGCAAATCCAGCGCATGCCGCAGCTTGCCGTAATCACTCGACACGAGCGAATACGCGGGCGAAATGGGCGCATAGGGCACGCCTGCCCACAGCGCGCCGAATGCCATCTGCAAATGTTCGAGATCGTTGCCCGAGAGCAGCGCGACCGGGCGCTGCGCGGACAAACCTCGCTCGATCAACGCCTGCCCGATCGCGCGTGCGCGTTCAAGCATCTGCGCGTAGCTGATGCCCTGCCATTGCCCATCGGCGCCACGGCGCGCCACGAGCCAGCGGTCCGGATGTGCGCGCGCGCCGCTCACGAGCCGGTCGGTCAAGCGCTCGGGGAATTCTTCAAGCGCCTCAGTCGAGCGCAAATACCAGCAGTCGCCACGCCGTTCGATCTGCGGCGCGGACGAGCCGATCGCGACGGCGCGGTAGCCGGCGAAGTCCGGCTGCACGACGGCGCGAGCATGGGTTTGGGTCGGCTCCGAATCCAAAGCCTGTCTCCTTTGCCTGGGCGGTGCCGGGCAGCGCCGTGTGTCGACGCAGCCGGCCCGGTGGTTCATGTTGTGAGCGCGTTCAGATCGGGTAGTGGCGCGGGCCGGTCTGCACAGTGATCCAGCGCAGATCCGTGAACTCGGCAATCGAAGCCTTGCTGCCGAAGCGCCCATAGCCGCTCGCCTTCACGCCGCCGAACGGCATTTGCGCTTCGTCGTGCACCGTCGGCCCGTTGATATGGCAGATGCCCGACTCGATACGCTTCGCCACGTTCATCGCTCGCGCGATATCGCGGCTGAACACGGCCGCCGAGAGACCGTATTCGCTGTCGTTCGCCACCTGCAGCGCTTCGCCGTCGCCATCCACGCGCTGCACCGTCACCACAGGGCCGAACGATTCGTCGGCATAAAGCTTCATTTCGCGCGTGACGTTTTCGACGATCACAGGCTGCATGATCGCGCCGTTCACCTCGCAGCCCAGCGGCAGTTTCGCGCCCTTCTCGCGAGCGTCTTCCACGAGTGCGCGTATGCGTCGCGCAGATGTTTCGCTCTCCAGAGTACCCAGCACCGAGCCCGGCTGCGTGGGGTCTCCGGCCTTCAGCGTGCGCGCCTTCGCAACGAGTTTTTCCACGAACGCATCGGCAATCTTGCGATCGACGATCACGCGTTCCGTCGACATGCAGATTTGCCCCTGGTTGAAGAACGCGCCGAACGCGATGCCTTCCACCGCCGCGTCGAGGTCGGCGTCGTCGAGCACGAGCACTGGGGCCTTGCCGCCCAGTTCGAGCAGCGCCGGTTTCAGATGCCGCGCGCAATGCTCCGCCACGACGCGGCCCACGCGCGTCGAGCCCGTGAAGTTCACGCGCTTGACGGCGGGGTTGGCGATCAGACGCTCGACAATGGCCGGCGCATCTTCCGGCGCATGCGTGAGCACGTTCACGACGCCCTCGCCGAGGCCTGCCTCGTTAAGCACTTCGCCGATCAGCGCATGCACGCCTGGACACCCTTCGGAAGCCTTCAGCACCACCGTATTGCCGCACGCAAGCGGCATGGCAAGCGCACGCGTGGCGAGGATCACCGGCGCGTTCCAGGGGGCCATGCCGAGCACGACACCGCACGGCTGGCGCACGGCCATCGCGAGACTGCCGGGCACGTCGGAGGGAATTACCGCGCCGTCGATCTGCGTGGTCATGGCAGCCGCTTCGCGCAGCATGTTGGCCGCGAGCATCACGTTGAAGCCATACCAGTTCGCCATCGCACCCGTTTCCGCCGCGCCAATGGCGATGAAATCCGTTGTGCGCGCATCCATGCGCTCAGCGGCGGCAGAGAGGCGTTTGCGACGCTCCGTGGGCGTGAGCGCGGCCCACGCGGGAAACGCGCGCGCTGCGGCAGCAACGGCCGCGTCGGCATCTTCCAGCGTGGCGGCTGCCGCTCGCGTGGCCACCGCGCCCGTCGCCGGATTGATGCGCTCGAAGGTCTTGCCATTCGACGCGGCGCGCGCCGCGCCGCCGATCAAGAGGCGGGTTTCGTGCATGTTGTTGTCTCCTCTGTCCTTGTGAGTTGCGAACGATCAGCGCTTGTAGGCCTGCAGGCCCGGCTTGATGCTCTTCTCGTCGAGAAACTGCTTGAGGCCCTGCTCGCGGCCGCCTTCCTTGTCGCGATAGTTCGCCTGGTCGAGCTTCGCGTAGAGGTAGTCCTCGTTCTGCTCCCAGGTGAGTTCGCGCGAACGCTTGAAACCATGCTTCGCGTTGCGCAGCACTACCGGGTTCTTGTCGAGCAGTTTCGCGGCGAGCGCAAGCGTTTCTTCGCGCAACTGCGCGAGCGGCACGCTCTTGTTGACGAGACCCATTTTCGCGGCCTGCTGGCCCGTGAACGTATCGCCCGTCATGATGTAGTAAAGCGCCTCGCGGTGGCCCACCGTATCCGCCATCGCCTTGCTCACGAGGTTGCCCGGCGGAATGCCCCAGTTGATTTCCGAGAGGCCGAACGTGGCTTCGTCGGCGGCGATGGCGAGATCGCACGCCACGAGCGGCGAGAAACCGCCGCCAAAGCACCAGCCGTTGACCATCGCGATGGTCGGCTTCGAATACATGCGCAGCAGTTGCCATTGCCAGCGGCTCGCGTCGCGGCGAATGCGCTCCTGCAGCACGTCTGGGCCAGCGTCGACTTCGCGGAAATACTCCTTCAGGTCCATGCCGGCCGTCCACGCCGAGCCTTCGCCGGTCAGCACGAGCACTTGCGCCTGCGCGTCGAGCTCGAGCGTTTCGAGCACGTCGATCATCTCCTTGTTGAGCGTCGGGCTCATGGCGTTGCGCTTGTCCGGCCGGTTGAACGTCACCCAGGCGATGCCGCCCGCAACCGCAACCTTGACCGTTTTCCAGCGACCTTCGTAACTCATTCTCTATCTCCGTGAACACTGCCGCACTCGCGGCTTGAAATCAATTTACTATCAGGCTACCTGATATGTAAAGTAGAATATGATCTCGTCGGTACAAACCCGTAAAACGCGATGACCCAGAAAACTTCCCCCACCGTGCCGCGCGCCCGAACTGCGCAGCACCCCGACGAGGGCAGCCCGCACGCCGTGCCGCCCATGCGCCTGAGCTACCTGATCGGCCAGCTCGACCGCGTCGTCTCCCGCCGCCTGACGGAAGCGCTCGCGCGCCACGGTCTCACGCTGCCGCAATACACCGCGCTTTCGGTGCTGCGCGCGCGTGGGCGCTCGTCCAACGCACAACTCGCCGAGCGCTCGTTCATCACGCCGCAGGCGGCCAACGAAGTCGTGAAGACGATGGAGGCGAACGGCTGGGTCATGCGCGAAGCCGACCCGATGAACCGCCGCGTGGTGCTGCTTTCGCTCACGGAGGCAGGCAACGCGCTGCTAGGCGAATGCGACGACGCCGCCGATCACGTGGAAGGCGCGATGCTCGACAATATGGACACCGAAACAGCGCAGAAACTACACGCGCTGCTGCATGCCTGTGTGCGCAATCTGCGCGCTGCGTAAGCGCTCGCTGCGAGCGACAAAAAGGAGGAGACGCCCTTGAACATCGACCAGCTCGTCGCCATCGACACGCACGTTCACGCAGAAGTGTCGTGCTGCCAGCCGCCCGACCTCTTCGCGAAGGAATTCGACGAGGCCGCCGACAAGTATTTCGGCACCGTGCTAAAGCTTGGCCGCCGCCCGACGATTCCGGAAACGATCGAGCACTACCGCGAGCGCAAGATCGGCTTCGTGATGTTCACCGTGGATTGCGAGGCGAATATCGGCCGGCGCCGCATCGACAACGAAGAGATCGCCGACTTCGCGCAGCAAAACCCCGACATCATGATCGCGTTCGCCAGCATCGACCCGCACAAGGGCAAGTTCGGCGCGCGCGAGGCGCGGCGGCTGATCGAGGAGCACGGCGTGCGCGGCTTCAAGTTTCACCCCACCATGCAGGGCTTTTTCGCCAACGACCGGCTAGCGTATCCGCTATACGAAGTGATTGCCGAATTTGGCCTGCCCGCCGTGTTTCATAGCGGCCACTCGGGGATGGGCTCGGGCATGCGTGGCGGCGGCGGATTGCGCCTGAAGTATTCGGAGCCGATCTATCTCGACGATGTGGCCGCCGACTTCCCCGACATGAAGATCGTGATCGCGCATCCCTCGTGGCCGTGGCAGGAGCAGGCGCTTTCCATCGCGCTGCACAAGCCGAACGTCTATATCGACTTGTCGGGCTGGTCGCCGAAATACTTCTCGCCGGAGTTGGTGAAGTACGCGAATACGCTGTTGCGCGAGCGGGTGCTGTTCGCTTCGGACTTTCCCTTGATCCGCCCCGACCGTTGGCTCGCGGATTTCGATACGCTCGACATCAAGCCGGAAGTGCGGCCCTTGATCCTCAAGGAGAATGCGGTGCGGCTGCTGGATCTCGCTGCAAAGACCTGAAAGCCGCCCACCCGGCCACGGTCACGCGGGCGGCTCGACCGCCGGGGCGCTTTCGCCCGGCGCCTTCTCGCGCTTTACGGCGTACATCGCGAGATCGGCGCGGCGCAAGACCAGATCGACGTCGAGGTCGTCCGCTGCGACCGTCGTGAAGCCGACGCTCGCCCCGACGCTCACCAGCAGCCCTGGCGCGAGTTCGAACGGCCGCTCGATCGCTTCGGTCACGAGGCTGGCCCGTTCGCGCGGCGCCCGCTCCACCTGAGGATCGATGATCACGAACTCGTCGCCGCCCATGCGGGCCACCCATGCGCCCGCGCTGGCAAGCATGCGCAGGCGGCTGGCGACCTGCACGAGCAGCATGTCGCCGGCCTTGTGGCCATGCGCGTCGTTGACGAGCTTGAAGCCGTCGAGATCGACAAAGAACACCGTCATGCCCGCCTTGATGGGCGTGGCGCTCGCCGGTCCCGCCGCGCTGAACAGGCCATCGCGGTTCAGCAGCCCAGTGAGGGCATCATGGCGCGCGCGATGGCTGTTTTCCCGTTCAGCCTTCATCGTCGAGATGAGCATGGCGTTCAGGTGGCGCGCGGCGGCGCTCATGGCGAACAGATAGAAGGGAATTTGCAGGAGCGAGAGCAAGAGAACCGGCTCGCCGCCGAGCAGCGCGCCGATGCAGCACGGGCCGAGCGACAGGCAGATCATGACCGCCACCAGCCGAGGCGCCGCGAAATTGCGGAAGCAGATCCCGCCCACCATGGCGGCAGCGGAAAGGAAGGCGAGCGTAGCGGATACCCAGTCCCGGCTCATGGCGCTGACGAGCGCGCCGTAGCCCACCGTCGCGCCCCACAATGGCGCCAGCAGAATATAGAAGTCGGTGGGCGTGCTCTTACCCTCCCGCGCGCGGCGGCGCGAAAGGGTGAGCGTGGCGAGCCGCACCACGCAGACGACGATTTCGGCGATGAGCCAGAACTTGAACGGAAGGGTTCCATGACGGCGCGCCAGGACCCACGCCACGGCCACGGTATTGGATACGCCGCCGAAGAAGATCGGCAGGGTCCCGAACAAGGTGCCGACAAGGGCGACACGTATGTCGTGCGGCGTGTCCTGTCCGGGCTCGATCAACCAACGGGCCAGCTTGCCACGCGGCAAAGAGTAGATTTCGTTGCGGGAGCTCACATGCGTCACCGTCGGTCGTACCGCGCGCCAGACGTTTTCGTCTCTCGCGCCCTGTAAAGTCGGGGGCGTACGGCCGAGCGAAAACAACGGGCGCCGCCACCCAACTGCGATAACGGCAGGCTGTAAGGAAAACTTTAGGAAGGCGGCGGGTGGGTAGTGATTGGTTGAGCTAGCAACCAATCGAAGATATTTGCATGCACCGCACGCTATTTACATCAGCCGAAGCACGATTCGTTGGAGCAGCGCTTGCAGGTCGCGTCGCGAGTCGATCACGAGGTGAATAAAAACGGTGTCGTCTCGAACCTGATAAATGATCCGGTTCTTGCCCGAAAGGACCTGTCGAAAAGTGTCGTCGACAAAGCCTTCAAGTTCGGCAGGCAAGTGGCCGCTCTCCGGGAACTGGCGGATCTGCGCAATGGCGTCCTGGAGCTGAGCCGACGTCTGACGCCAGGTCTCCCACCCGAATGCGCGAACAATGTAGCTTCTCAGCTCGTCGATGCCGATCCGCGCGGTCGGCAGGACGCGGTACTTCAGCAGCGGGGCCTGCATTAGCGAAGCTTTTCCTGGCGGTCGAGTTCGTTGAGCTCTGCGAAGAAATCGTCGCCATCCATATGGTCAGCGCGCTCGATCTGTTTTTGGCCGATCGCCAGGATCTTCAGCAACGCGAGAGTCTGCTGAGTCGATTCGTAGGTCCGCACGTCCTGAACAACGAGTTTCGCTTCGCCGTTCTGCGTGATGATGAGCGGCTCTCCTGAGTCGGTCAGGTCCTTGACGATTTGCGCCGCTTCGCTCTTGAGATAGCTGATCGGCTTCACATGATCGGCGAGATGCATCGGGTGCTCCCATGGCAGGTCGAACAAGACTAAATATAGACCATTATCGGTCCGATCGCAATCGTGTCACCTCTTTTTAGGGACGGGTCAGAGCGTTCGCAACGCCGCGCCATCCAGCACATAGCGCGCAAAAAGGAAGTCCCGAATGCCGGTGACCGCATCGCCGGCAAAATCGAGCGCCACGAAATACGCCGGCCCGTCAGCCGGATCGTTGCGGTCGAACACCACCATGACGGGCCGTCCATCCACACATGCGGCTTCGAAGCGCCACTGTTGCGCGAGCGCGTAGCGGTGCAGGTATTCGCCCACCTTGTCCCGGCCTTTTACATGCAGCCGGTTCACGAGGTCGAGTTGCACATCGTCCGCCAGCATCGTGCGCAGCGTGTCGAAGTCCCGAGCGTTGAAACACGCGACATACCGCATAAGCTGGCTGCGCTCCGGTTCGGCGAGCACCGGTCCGGCCGGTGGCTCCCGCTCCCCGCCCAGTTCACGCAGACGCTCGCGCCCTCGCTGCAGCGCCGACTTCGCAGCAGGAACGCTCGTGTCCATGACCTCGCCGACCTCTTCCACCGAATACCCGAGCACGTCCTTGAGGATCACTGCGCAACGCTGGGGAGGCGCGAGACGCATGAACGTATGCAAACTAGCCGCCGCGATCTCGCGGTCCTGCTCCTCGTCGCCCGGCGCAGCAATCGTCTCGTCGATCTCCAGCAAGACAGGCGTGCCAGCGCGCGCGTGCCGGCGCAGGAAGTCCATCGCCGCGTTATGCGCGATGCGGAATAGCCAGGCCTCCACATTCGCAATCGCGCCGGCGCTGGAACGTGCTTCATATGCGTTGAGCAGCGTGTCCTGCACCACGTCCTCGCCGTCGATGACCGAACCCGTCATCCTCGCGCAGTAGCGGTGCAATCTTGGCCGCAACGTGCCAAGCAGCGTATCGAAGTCTTCGAGGTTCGTCGGCTTGTCCGGCATGAGAGCACTCCGCGTCGATGGTCGCGGCTAAACGTCCAGCGGTGCGATCGGGGTATCGCGCCGGAACCCGTAGGCTACGCCATCGGCGTAGCGCGGATCGGTCAGCAGCGTGGCGACGTCCTCGCCATATTGTTCCGGCAGCAGCGGCGCTCCGTAGCGCGCCAGATGATCTTCGACCGTCGTGCCCTCCCGTTCTGCATACGCCATCGCAACCGCGCGCCCGAGGCCGGTTGCACCGACGAGTTGCAGCGGCAACGACACCTGGAAATGGAGGTCAAGTTCACGCGTGCGTGCCACGCTGTTCGCGTTGTGCGCCATCAGCCAGATCATCCGCTTGGCGCCCATGTAACCGCCCGACAGCCGCATCCCCTCGGGGCGGATGGCAGGCAAGGAAAGCACGAGCGCCGCGCCGCTCGAAGCGAGCAGCACGCGAGCGCCTTTGGGCATCGGCGCCTTGAGTGCTGCCTGAATCCCGTGAAGCGTGGCTTTGACGTCGTTATTCCACACGATGGAGAAACTTTCGAAGGTCTGCTCTTCGATGGACCCCATCCACGGCGTCGCGCCTGCATTGAGAATGAGCGCCCTGGGCTGCAGGTCCGTGACGAGGCGGTCCATTAGCGCCGCGTCCGTCGCGTCGCCTTGTACGGCCTTCGCGCCCAACCGCTCGATTGCGCCAAGGCCCTCGCTATCGCGCGCAAGAACGGTCACTTTCGCTTGCCTGCGAAGGAACGCCTGCGCGATGGCAAGACCCAATCCCCGGGTTCCTCCGGTAATCAGCACCGCTTGATTCTGAATCGTCTCCATCGTGCCCTCCAGTCTGGTCGAAGCCGGCGCACTCTGCGTACCGGCATGCTAAAGACGGATGGGCAAACGAAAACGGATCGGTCCGCTCGAAAAAATTTTCGACTGCGCGCAACGATCGATATCGGCAACGCGTGCGAATGGGGGCGGCCCGCGGCGTAGCCGCTAATGGGCGACGATGACTGTCATCTCGGATTCGTACGAGATTTTCACGTGGCTATGGTGCTTGAGCGTCTTCATCACCTCGACCAGCTCCGGGCGGCTAACCCGAACGGAGCGCGCAGTGCCCGACTTGTCCACGATGGTCAAGAGGTTGAGCTTTCGGTCGACGGCGGTGACTTGCGCCACGCCGCTGAAGACCCGGAGCACCTGGAAGTTTTCGTTGTCCGCGCCAGAGGAATGCTGGGTAATTTTTGCCGTGTGATTCAGGCGCGTCACTGCCACGCCATTGGCCGGCGTCAATTCGGTGACGTACGGCTCCAGATAGTGCGTTGTAAGCTTGTCGCCGACCTTGACGACATCGAGCACGTCGCGATGATCCTTCACACTGAAGCTCAGGTCGTCGCGTCCTGGCACGGTCACGACGATGAGTGCATTCTTCCGATCGATGAAACTGATCGTGCCGCTTTCCGTGTCGACGGATGCCCCAGCCGGCACGGCATCCGACGCGGCGGACGCCTCCGTGTCGGCGGCGTGGCACATGGGTAGCGACGCGGCATAGAAGCCAAAGGCCGCAACGGAGAGCGCGAGGCACCGCGCGAACGAAATGCACGTATTCGATCGATAGAGCATGGTAGTCCCCTTGAAACCATCAGGTGCCACGCTTGTTGCGCCGGTCAGGGACCATGGCGTGTGCTTTTCGGAGCCTAACACCGCATGACGCCCCGACCATCGGACTTTGGTCCTATACGGCCGATACAACTCAACGCGCGAAGGCCGCCGCGCAGCGTGCCTGAGGCAGCCCCGGCACCGGCGAGCGGAACGAGAACAAGCCGCCCGCGTGCGGCTGCTCCGCGCGCTCGGCGGCCGTGAGTCCTTTCCACGCGGTCGAGACGTAAACCGTTCGCAGATCGTCGCCACCGAACGAGAGCTTCGTGATGTTCGCGCACGGAAACGCGACCTGATCGACCAGTTCGCCTTCGGGAGAATAGCGGTCGATACGCCAGCCGCCGAACAGCGCGACCCACACGTAGCCCTCGGCGTCCACCGCCATGCCGTCCGGGTGGCCGTCACCGGAGATCGTGGTGAAGATGCGCTTTCGCGACAGCGTGCCGTCAATGGCAACGTCGAATGCATAGACGACGCGGCGCATCGTGTCGTTGTGATAGAGCGTACGGCCATCCGGACTCATGGCCGGGCCGTTGGTGATCACGTAGTCGCCGTCCTGCGCGCTCAACTCCCCGCCTTCGTCCACGCGATACAGCGTGCCGCTCGGCGCTTCCTCAGCATCGTCCATCGAGCCGAACCACAGGCGTCCGCGCGCGTCGGCGAAACCGTCGTTGAGACGATTGCCCGGCAAATGCGGCTCGACGTCCATCAGCTTGTCGAACTCCCCGCTCACCGCATCGAAGCGATACAGACCGTCGGGCATGCCACACACGAATACCCGGTCCCCGAGCGGCGCGATAAAGCCAACCTGGTCGGGCGCGTACCACGTCGTGCGCTCGCCGGTCGTGACCACGAGGCGATGAATCCGGCGGCCCTTGATATCGACGAAATAGATCGCGTTTTCCGCGGCCTGCCATAGCGGTCCTTCGGCAAGCTCTGCGCCGATCGGCCATACGCACACAGGAACCGGCATCGTCATTCTCCGTACCAACCACAGTCGACGAAGTAGTCGCGACCGGAGCAGCGCGAGGCGTCGTCGGAAGCGAGGAACAGCGCCATGCGCGCGACGTGCTCAGGCTCGATGCGCAGTGGCAGACACTGTCCTGCGACCACCTTCGCCTCGCTCTCCGGCGTTTGCCACAGGTTCATTTGCCGCGGCGTTTTTACCGCGCCCGGAATGATGCAGTTCACACGAATACCCGCGCCGCCCAGATCGCGCGCAAGGCCGCGCGTGAGGCCTTCAATGCCGGCCTTTGCAGTCAGATAAATCGGCAGATTCGGCAATGCGACGTGCCACGACACCGAACCGAAGTTCAGGATCACGCCGCGCCCCGCCTGGCGCATGCCCCTCGCGGCAGCCTGCGCGCAGAAGAACTGGTGGCGCAGGTTCACGGCGATGCGCTCGTCCCAGTAGTTCGCAGTGAGTTCGCCGATATCATGGCGGTCGTCGTTGCCCGCGTTGTTCACGAGCACGTCGATCGGGCCCGCAACATCGACAATGGAAGCGAACACGCCTTCGATCGCGTCGACGCTGCGCAGATCGCAGTGCCTGAACAGCGGCGGATGCTTCGCATGACGAAGCGTTTCCTGAAGCGCGAGCGAATCGTGTTCGGCCACGTCGAGGAAGAACACGCGGGCGCCTTGCTGCGCGAACGCCTCGACGACCGCAGCGCCGATACCGCTGCCGCCGCCGGTGATAACGACGGTTTTGTCCGCCAGGCTCGGATAGATTGCGTACGACATCAGATATTCCAGTTTTGACTTGTAAGATCCCAAACGGGGCGGCGAGCCATGACTCGCTCACCGCCCTGACCTGCCGCGCGTCTTCCCCTTACGATACGACCTCGACGGCGCTCAGCATGCGCCAGTCACGCGGGAGCGTGCGCACCGCGTTGCCCGCGACCGTGACGGTGCCGCGCAGATGGATGTCGCGGCTCGAACTGCCCACCATCAAATCGAATTCGCCCGGCTCGACGATGCGCTCGCCACGAGCATCGGTGAAATTGAGCATGTCGACCGGCAGCGTCACGCGCACGCGCGCCGACGCGCCCGCCGCGAGCGGCACGCGCGCAAACGCCTTCAGTTCGCGCACGGGCCGGGCCACCGATGCGTGCTGGTCGCGCACGTAGATCTGCACGATCTCCGTGCCGTCGCGCTCGCCGATGTTTTCAACCGTGAAGCTCAGTTCGACCGTGCCGTCTTCCAGCGCGACTTCGCGTTGCGCCACGGCGAGATCGCCGTAGCGGAACTGCGTGTAGCCAAGGCCGGAACCAAACGGATAGCGGCTTCCGAAGTGGTAGGCAACCGGCGTGCCCGCGCTCTTGAGGCGATGGTTGTACACATACGGCACGGCGCCTGCGCTCTTCGGCACCGAGAGCGGCATGCGGCCGCTGAAATTGGCGCGGCCCACCAGCAGATCGGCAAGCGCCTCGGCGCCGCGCTCGCCTGGCGCGAACGCCATGATCTGCGCGGCAATGCGATCTTCGAGACCACCGAGGTTGTACGGGCGGCCGCCCGTCATCACGACAACGGTTGGCGTACCGCTCTCGACCACGGCCGTGAGCAATTGCAGTTGCACGCCCGGGAGTTCGAGGCTGTCCGTGTCGGACCCTTCGCCCACCGTACCGGACTGGAACAACCCCGCCAGATCGCCGACGAATACGATTGCCACGCCCGCCTGGCGCGCGGCTTCGACTGCGCCCGCAATGCCTTCGGTATCCTCACTGATCAATTCGTCGCGGTTGGCGCTGCCGCTCAGGTCGAGCGACACGTCGCCCGGGAAAACCGGCGCGCCCGCACGGCGTTCCTTGATGATGTCGCAACCCTTGGCATGCAGCACGCGCTCCTCGCCGAGCAGCGCGCGCAGTGCGCCCAGGGGCGTCGCGATCGAAGCCACCGACTGCTCGCCCGAGTTGATGAGGTGCACCGGGAAGCTGTATCCGGCGAGCAGCGCAAGGGGGTCGTCGGCGGTCGGGCCGATCACCGCGATTTTCTCCGCGCCATCTGCATGCAAAGGCAGCACGCCGCCTTCGTTGCGCAGCAGGACCGCTGACTCGAGCGCGACCTGGTACGCCGTATCGGCAGCCGCCGTGCCTTTCACATCCACGCGCTCCGGGTCGACGTACGGATTCTCGAACAGGCCAAGCTCGAACTTCGTGCGCAACACGCGCGAAACCGCGGTGTCGATCGTCGCTTCGGTGATCTCGCCGCGTTCGAGCGCTTCCTTCAGATGGACGGCGCACTCGTGCCCCGGCAGCTCGACGTCGAGTCCCGAATTGAACGCGAGCGCCGCCGCCGACGCGCTGTCGTGCGCCACCGCATGATGGCTGTAGAGCAGGTCTACGGCAGCATAATCCGCGACGACGAGACCTTCGAAACCCCACTTCTCGCGCAGCGTATCGTGCAGCAGCGTGCGGTCGCCGTGGCAAGGCACGCCGTCGATATCGTGGTAAGCCGGCATGATCGAGCCCGCGTGCGCGAGCTTGACCGCCATTTCGAACGGCAGCAGGAACACGTCGTTCAACTCACGCGGGCCGACGTGCACCGGCGCATGATTGCGGGCGCCTTCGCTTGCGGAGTGACCGACGAAGTGCTTGAGCGTGGCGAGCACATCGCGCCGCTCGCCTTGCAGGCCGTTCACGTAGTGGCACGCGAGCACGCCAACCAGATACGGATCTTCGCCGAGCGTTTCCTCCGTGCGGCCCCAGCGCGGATCGCGCGACACGTCGAGCACGGGCGCCAGACCCTGATGGCAGCCAATCGAGCGCGCCTGCTCGCCGATGATGCGCCCGACTTCCCCCACGAGACTCGGGTTCCACGTCGCCGCGTAGTTCAGCGGCGAGGGAAAGAGCGTAGCGTCCTTGATCATCAGGCCGACGAGGCATTCCTCGTGCGACATGACGGGAATGCCCAGGCGCGTGTCTTCGACCATCTTGCGCTGCAGCTCGTTGAGCGCGCGCACGCCCTCTTTGGGGTCGACCGTATGCGTGCCGAGCGGACGCGTGATCTGGCCAAGGCCATGCTCCAGAATCTGGTCCACAGTGAGGCTGTTGGCGCTTTGCGCGAAATCGATGCTCCGCGCCTTGTGCTCGCCGTCGGCGGACAGCTTCAGCCACGCGGCGTGAAGCTGGGCAATTTTTTCGTCGAGCGTCATGCGCGCGAGCAGATCGGCCACGCGTTGCCCGGTCGGCGCGTCGGCGCGTCGATAAACCGGAACCTCAGTGGTGTGTTCAAGCGACATCGATTCACTCCCTGGTATTGCACGAGACGGTGCTTTTCCCCACCGTCTGCTTAGTTGTGCTTTTGAAATTGACGTTGCGCAGGCGCGCCGCGCTAGCCGCGCTCAGCCTAGATGAGACGCCGCAGCGCCATGTCGTGATCGTCGAAAACGTGGCAAGCCTCGGGTGGCAGCGCGAGGCTGACCGCTTCGTCGTGCGTCAACGCGCTGTCACCGGGCACCTTGGCGATCAGGGTCGTTGCGGCCTGGCCCGTTTGCGTCGCATGGATATAGCTGTGCTCGCCCATATGCTCGACAAGCTTCACACGACTCGCCAGCGTCTGTTCATTGCGCGGATCGACGGCCACGCGCAGATGTTCCGGACGCACGCCAAGCGTCACCTTCATGCCAGCGCGCGCACGCGAGCCGTCCACACGCGCACGCACGCGTTCGCCGCTTTCGAGGTCGATGACCACGCCGCCATCGTCGCCGCCCACGAGCGTGCCGGCGAAGAAGTTCATCTTGGGCGAGCCGATGAAGCCCGCGACAAAGCGGCTCTTCGGATGGTGATACAGATCGAGCGGCGCTCCGACCTGCGCAACGCTGCCGTGCCGCTCCATGTGCGCACCTGCTTGCATGAGCACGATGCGATCGGCCAGCGCCATCGCTTCGACCTGGTCGTGCGTTACATACACGGCGCTCGCTTCACTGAACTCGCGATGCAGACGCGCGATTTCCGTGCGCGTCTGCACGCGCAGCGCGGCGTCGAGATTCGACAGCGGTTCGTCGAACAGGAACACCCCCGGCTCGCGCACGATGGCGCGCCCGATCGCCACACGCTGGCGCTGGCCGCCGGAGAGCGCCGCAGGGCGGCGTTCGAGATACGTATCGAGTTGCAGTGCCGCAGCGGCGCTGCGCACCTTCTTGTCGATCACGGCCTTGTCGACCTTCGCCTGACGCAGACCGAATGCCATGTTCTCGTACACGCTCATATGCGGATAGAGCGCGTAATTCTGGAACACCATCGCGACCTTGCGCTTTGCGGGTTCGACCTCGTTCATGCGTTGGCCGTCGATGCGCAACTCACCGTCAGTGATCGATTCGAGACCGGCGATCATGCGCAGCAGCGTGGACTTGCCGCAGCCCGACGGCCCGAGGAACACGCAGAATTCGTTCTTGCCGACTTCGAGGTTGGCGTCGCGAATCACCGCGTTGCCGCTCGCGTAGGCCTTCTGTACGTTATTGAGAGAAATGCTTGCCATATCGTTTTATGCGAAGTTCGGTGTGCGAAGCGGATCAGCCCTTGAGCGAGCCGGCCATCATCCCCTTGATCACGCGCTCCTGACCGAATGCGTAGGCAACGATCAGCGGCAACGACGTGAGCACGAGAACAGACAGCATCGAAGGTATGTTCGACGCGTATTGCCCCATGAAATCCCAGATCGCGAGCGGCAGCGTGCGGTGCTCGGCCGTCGATGTGAGCATGTACGCGAAGATGAACTCGTTCCAGAGACCAATGCCGTTGAAAATGGCCACAGTGGCGAGCCCCGGCCCCGAAAGCGGGAAGAAAATACGCCAGAAAATGCGGAACGGACTGCAGCCGTCGAGCTGAGCGGCTTCTTCGAGCTCGCGCGGAATCTGGCGCATGAACTCGGTCAGGATGAAGATCGACACCGGCAGACTGAGAGCCACATAAGGGCCGAGAAGTGCGAACGGTGTGTCGTAGAGACCGAGATTGCGCGTGAGCAGATAGATCGGCACCAGCGTGGCATGCAGCGGCACGATCATGCCGGCAACTACGAGCCCGAAGAGCATCTTGTTCAGCGTGAAGCGCATGCGCGCAAACACATAGGCGGCCATCGCGCTGATGATGACGATCAGCGCCACGGAAACGCCCACCGTAAACACGCTGTTGCGGAAATACGTGAAGAACGGTCCCTGCAGCACGGCCGCGTAATTGCCCCAGAACAGATGGGTCGGCGGCGCCCACACGTTCGTCGCGAAGGTTTCTTCCTGGCTCTTGAAGCTCGACACGACCATGAAGATGAACGGGATCGTCGTGACGGCCAGCCAGATCAGCGCGAGGAGCGGAATCCCCACACGCGGGAAGCGGAATTTCTTCTTCATGGTTCAGACCTCGGTTGCGTAACGACGGGTGAAGTACATCGACACCGCCGCCACCGCGATAACGATCAGGAACATCGCCGAGCCGATGGTGCTGCCGTAGCCGAGCTGGAACGAACTGAACACCGTGCGATACATGTAAGTGGCCATCACTTCGGAAGAGCCTTCGGGGCCGCCGCCGGTCATGACGAAGACGAGATCGAAGTAACGCAGCGAGCCGAGCACGGACAGGAGCACAGCGGTGCGCACCGTGCCTTGCAGATGCGGAAGCTTGATGCGCCAGAAAATGGTCCACTCGGAAGCGCCGTCGAGCAGCGCGGCTTCGTTGACTTCGGCCGGCATCGACGAGAGGCCGGCGAGGAACAGAATCATGTAGAACGGCGCGTTCTGCCAGATGATCACGGCAATGGTCGCGCCAAGCGAGAAGTGCGGGTCGCCCAGCCAGTCTTTCGCGAGACCATCCAGCCCGAACGCCTGCAGCGCGACGTTCAGGGGTCCGAAATTCGGATCGTAGATCTGCTTGAACAGCACGCCGATTGCCACGCTCGACATGAGCAGTGGCAGGAAATAGAGCACCTTGAGCACGCGCGAGCCACGGCCGGCCTTTTCCAACAGCACGGCGAGCGCGAGCGCGATAGGGAGCTGAATGACGATCGAGGCGACCGCGAGAATCACGTTGTTCTTGAGCGATTGCCAGAACACCGTATCGTGGGCGAGCCGCGCCCAGTTCGCGAGCCCGGTATAGCGGGCGGTGTTGCCGAGGCCGTTCCAGTCGAGCAGCGACAGCCGCAGGCTGGACACGAGCGGATAAAGCAGGAACACGGCCAGCAGCAGCAGCGACGGCGCAAGAAACACGACCGTCACGAGCGTTTGCGACGAAAGCTTCAGCCGGCGTTCAGGTGTAGCGGAAAGTGCGATATTCACGAGCTTTTCTGCCGGCCGGCGCCTCGCGGCGCCAGCCGGACTTTTCTTGAGTGCTGGAGATCAACCGCCCTTCTTCGAAGCGGCTTCCATTTGCTGCGCAGCCGCCTCAGGCGTGAGCGACAGACCGAACAGCGCCTGCGTCGTGTCCTTGTGCAGTTCGCCCAGTGCCGGCGGCAATGCCTGGTCGTACCAGAGCTGCACGCTCGGCGCCGCCGCGAGCAGTTGCTGCAGACGCTGCGTGAACGGATCTTCGATCTTGACGTTATTGACCGGCGGGAGCTTGTGGTCATCCGACGCGCGTGCCTGCATCGCCTGCTCGTCGGTGAGCGACTGGATCAGCTTGAAGGCGGCGTCAGGCGTCTTGCACTCGGCCGAAATGCTCAGGAAGCCGTCGCCCACCGTGCCGATCAGGTCGCGCGGGTCACCCTTGCCGCCCGGCACGCTCGGGAACGGGAAGAAGTCGAGATCCTTCGAAAACGTCGGATTTTCGTTCGCGATCGTCGAAGCTTCCCAGGCGCCCATCAGTTCCATCGCAGCCTTGCCCGTGTACAGCAGGCGGCGCGAAGCACCCGAGTCATAGTCGAGACCGTTGATGCCCGGCGCGAACGCGCCTGCCTTCACGAGTTCCTGAATGCGCTTGCCGGCTTCGATGAACGCCGGATCTTCGAAGCCCTTGCCCTTGCCTTCGATCGCGTCGCTCACGACTTGCGGACCACCGATACGGTCGACGAGGTACATGTAGTACATCGAGCCCGTCCACTTGTTCTTGTTCGCGAGCGAGAACGCTGCCACGCCGTGCGACTTCAGCACATCGACGACGTGCATCAGTTCATCCCACGTCTTCGGCGGCGTGATGCCGTACTTCTTGAACACTTCCTTGTTGTAGAAGATCACTGCGGCAGCCGCGTTTTCGGCGGCTACGCCGTAGGTCTTGCCGCCGAACGTCGTGACGTTCCACGACGACTGCATGAAGCGGCTGCGATACGCCGGGTCCTTGTTCAGGTACGGCGTGAGGTCGACGATCTGGCCGGATTTCACATACTCCTGCAGACCGCCGCCGCCCCAGTTCTCGAACACGCACGGCGGCTGGTTCGCGCCGAACGCGACCTTCAGCTTCGTCTTGTAGGCCTCGTTCAAAACGTGCGAATTCTCGACCTTGTAGCCCGGCTGCGACTTTTCGAAGCGCTCCGAAGCGTCGCGAATGATCTTGCTCGACGACGCATTGGTCTGTTGATCCCATACCGTGATCGTTTTGGAATCCGCCGCAACGGCGCTCGAAACGACCGCGGACAGTGAAAACAGCAGTGCCGTGGCGCCGGCTATCGCCCGCGCCTTTGAGAAACCTGGGTACGCCATGTTTGTCCCCTCTTATGGAATTTTGAGAGCTACCTGAGTTGCCTGCGGATTTAACGTTAGCCTTAACGTTAATGGATGTTAAGCTGAGACGCGTACTACGGCTATGCGGGATTTTCCTGGTGGGCCCCCGCGGAAGCCCCCGCCGGAGCTTGCGCCGCGCGCAAGGTTGGCGCGCTCGGGAGCGGTTGAATTACCGCGCATCTGATAGAATAGCCAGCACATAAACGGTATCGCTAACGTGACTAGTGACTAACCCGCGGAGCAACAAGCGAGTCACGGGCGAGTGTTCGCAGACATGACCTCTCGTAAGCCCACACCACGCATGGCAAAGCAAACTCCCACGCTTGAGCACGTCGCCAAGCTGGCCGGCGTGTCGCAGATGACCGCGTCGCGCGCGCTCAACGGACGCCCGGGCGTGTCGCGCGAAACGCGCGACGAAGTGCTGAGAATCGCTTCCGATATCGGCTATGTCGTGAACCGCACTGCGCAGAAACTTTCCGGCGGCCGCAACGGCATCATCGGCATCATCACGCCCACGCTCGACACGCAGTTCTCGAGCGAACTGGTGCTCGGCGCGGGCCGCGCGGCACGCGGCGCGGGCATGGAAATGCTCGTGTACACCGTGTTCGACGAAGACCGCCATGCGCATCATGATCTGCTCGGGTTGATTCAACAGTTTTCGGACGGCATTCTCGCCATCCTGCCGCGCGAATCGCTCTGCCTCGAAGCGCTCGCCACGGCCAAAGTGCCGGTGGTGGTGGTCGATCAGCGCGGCACGCTCACGGGCTTTCCTTCGGTATCCGTCGATAACTACGGCGGCGCGTGTCTCGCGGTCGAACATCTCGCGGAACTCGGTCACAAGCGCATTGCATTTCTCGCCGGCGACGAAACCATCGAGGGGGTGCGCGACCGTCAACGCGGCTATCGCGACACGCTCGCCAAGCTCGGCTTGCCGCGCGAAGACGCGCTGGTCGCCGCGGGCGATCTCTCGCAAATGATGGCGTTCGACGTCACGTTCGATCTGCTCAACCTCTCCGATCCACCCACCGCGATCTTCACGGCCAACGACCAGAGCGCGTTCGGCGTGATCGCCGCGGTCAGGGAAGCGGGCCTGCGCGTGCCCGACGACATTTCCGTGATCGGGTTCGACGACATTCCCATGTCCGAGCAGTTTCATCCCGCCCTCACAACGATTCGCCAGCCGTTCCAGCAAATGGCGCGCTCGGCGGTCAATACGCTGCTCGCGCAGATCGCCGGCATCGACGCCGCTTCGCAGCGCATCACGCTGCCCGCGGAACTGGTGGTGCGCGACTCGACCGGTCCGGTCAAGACGCGGCACCGCCGCTCGCGTCACCAGATCGTTTCGACGTAAGTCGAAGCGCGCACCTTCGCATCGGAGGTCACGAGCGCGCCGCCATGCGTGCGGGCGGTCGCGACGATCAGCCTCTGATGCGAAGTGAGCGCGGGCGGCAGCGTCGCCGCACGAAACGCAATTTCGGAATCGACCGGAATCAGGCGCACGCCATCCAGCTTCAGAAAAGTGGAGAGCCAGCTACGGGCGTCCATGGAAAGCCCGAGGCTGCCGGCCTTCACGAACTCCGCGATTTCCAGCGCGCTGATTGCAGAAATGAGGATCTCGCCGCCGTCGAGTTCGCGGTCGATCGCATCGTGCGCGGCCTGGCTCAACGCTTTCTGCTTGCCGAGCCAGCACACGAGCGCAAGCGTGTCGAGCGTGATCATTACTCTTCCTGCTCGGCGGGGACCGGTGCAAGCGCGTGCTTGAGATTGAAATGCGTGATCGACGCGCGCAGCAGTTCGAGCGGATTCTCCGTCTTGCTGCGATACGGCCGGATTTCAATGGTGGGTTGTCCCCTGTCCGTCACGATGACAGTTTCGCCCAGCGTTTCGACCTGGCGGAACAGCTCGCAGGCCCGGGACTTGAAAATGGCTTTAGATACTCGCTTTTCCATGACGATCTCCACCCATCAAAATTCATTCGGATTTTTATTGCATCGGGTCGTTGCGCGCGCAATCGAATGCCTGCGCTTCGTGCCCCAATGACTCTTTATCGGTGTTGCCCAACGGTTTGCTGCCTGAAACACGTCCTGACGCCGGCGCACCCCGCACAAGCGACCTGCGGGTTTTTACCGGTAACATCTTTCGCTCGAATACGCCCCGGCGGCCCTCGCGCTTTCATATAATCGATCTGTCTGGTGAATGCCCGTCAGGTAGCCCGAGTTGTGATCGAGCGAACCGCGAGGCAAGACAACAGGATGTGTCGCTTGCCGGCGGCCAGGTGCGGGGGCGGTGTACGCCTCGCTTGCCGGTACGGACGCTGCCGCAGAAAAGCGGAGCGTTGGGGGAGATGATTGCCCTTGCTGCAGACCGTCGATTAAGCAGAAACATAATAACGTTACCCTTAACGTTAAACGATGTTAAATCCACCGTTCCGGTGCCGCCATGCGTGGTTTACCTGGGCTCGGCGAAATACCGCAGCGTGCGCGTAAACCCCGCCAGAACCCGGCCCAGCAAGGAAAGCGCACTCGGCGGGCTCACCACAGGGTACTGCAAAAAAGTACCGTTCCGGCTAACGTTAAATATGCGGTAACAAAAGTCGTAACGCCTATTCGCGACACTCGCAATCATCCCTGTCCCGACATCGTCACGTTTGCTGGTCCGGATAATCCGCGGACAGCGGCTTCGATGAAGGCTCCGCATCGAAATGGACGATGAACGCATGCAGCGGTTCGCGCCGTTTCTCCGGGCGCCTGCGCGTCGGATCGCGTTCCCCGTCCGTCACGTCAGGCGCTTGCGCAGGCGTCGCAGCACGCCCGGGCGGCGCCTTCGCAGCGGACTCGAAATCGCCCTTCGACCCTTTGTTCGCCATTGCACTCATCTCCATCGCAATTGCGCACGTCAAACGACGGCTTGAACGTGCTCCCCCACTTCGGGGCGCTCGAACGTCACCGCCGCGCCCTTCGTGTCGAAAAGCGTGACCGCGGACGACGCCACCTTGATGCCTACGCGTGCACCCGGTTCGTACTGCGCGTCCTTCTTGTCGAGCTTGAGTGCAATGGCGTGCGCCATGCCATCCAGACGCGCGTGCAGGATCGACACGTCGCCCAGATGTTCGACCAGTTCGACACGGGCGGCGATGCCTTCGTCCGCCAAGCCGATGCTCAGGTGTTCGGCGCGCACGCCCAAGGTCAATTCGCCGTTGAGCGCACGGTCCGGACGACCCGACAGCGCGATGCGGTGGCTCGCACCCGCGAGCGCCAGGACGGTTTGCACGCCGTTTTGCGACACGACCGTGGCGCTGAGCATGTTCATTTGCGGCGAGCCGATAAAGCCGCCGACAAAACGGTTCGCGGGCCGGTCGTACAGATCGAGCGGTGCGCCCGTCTGTTCGATGTTGCCTTTGTTGAACACCACGATCTGCTCGCCTAGCGTCATCGCTTCGACCTGATCGTGCGTGACGTAAATCATCGTCGTGCCGAGTTCACGGTGCAGCTTCGCCAGTTCGATGCGCATTTGCACGCGCAGTGCCGCATCGAGATTCGACAGCGGTTCGTCGAACAGAAACACACGTGGCTTGCGCACGATCGCGCGGCCGATCGCGACTCGTTGCCGCTGGCCGCCCGAGAGCGCCTTGGGCTTGCGATCGAGCAGGTGCGTGATCTGCAGGATTTCGGCGGCACGGCCCACTACTTCGCGCACTTCGCGCTTCGATTTGCCCGAGAGCTTGAGCGAAAAGCCCATATTCTGCTCAACCGTCATATGCGGATAGAGCGCATAGCTCTGGAACACCATCGACACGCCGCGGTCCACCGGCTGCAAATCGTTCACACGCACGCCGTCGATCAGAATGTCGCCGCCGCTCACTTCCTCGAGCCCGGCGATCATGCGCAGCATGGTCGACTTCCCGCAACCCGAGGGCCCGACGAATACCGTGAACTGTCCGTCCGGAATATGAAGATCGATGCCCTGAATGATCTGCGGACCTTCGCCGTACGTCTTCGCGACGTTGCGCAATACGAGTTCGCCCATTGTTACGTCCTCCTTAGTGCTCTTGCTTGTCGTCCCGCGCGAGGTTGACGTCTGTGCCTTCTTCGCGCGGGTTACGGTGCTGTCTGTGTGCCAGCGTTAGCGGGCTGCCTCAGCGGCGGCATGTTCCGCGATGACCTGGCTATACCAGTGCGCGCTGTCCTTCAGCGTGCGCTTCTGGGTCTCGTAGTCGACATACACCATGCCGAAGCGCTTGTCGTAACCGGACGCCCATTCAAAGTTGTCCAGCATGCTCCATGCGAAATAGCCGGCCACGTCCACACCTTGTTGTGCGGCTTCGGACAGTGCGGCCAGATGCAGATCGAGGAACTGGATGCGGTCGGTGTCCTGCACGCGGCCGTTTTCGAGCACGTCTTTCGCCGCGCAGCCGTTCTCGGTGATGTAAATCGGCGGCAGCTTGTACTCGGCGTTGAGCTTCGTGAGCAGTTCGGTGAGGCCTTCCGGATAGACTTCCCAGTCCATGTCCGTGAAGCCGTGCACGCCCGGTGGACGCTTTTCGCCTGAAGCGCTTGCGAAAATTCGCGTGTAATAGTTGATGCCGAGGAAGTCGAGCGGCGTGCCGATGATGTCGAAGTCGCCTTCGCGAATCACCTCCTGCGGGCCGTTCGCGCCATACCATTGCAACGCTTCGGCCGGATATTCGCCCTTGAAGATCGGGTCCATGTACCAGCGCACGAACTTCGCGTATTCGAGCGATGCGGCAGCCAGATCTTCGGGCGCGTCGGTCGCGCCGTGTGCCGGCGACTGGTTGAGCACGATGCCAAGCGGCGCCTTCACGCCATCGGCGCGCATGGCCTGAACCGCGAGGCCGTGCGAAAGCAGCAGATGATGCGCCACGTGGGCCGCTTTCTTCAGGTCCGCGTTGCCCGGCGCGAAGTAACCCGTTGCATTGCCGAGCCACGCGGTACACCAGGGCTCGTTGTGCGTGGCGATCGAAGCCACCCGGTCGCCGAGCACGCTGCCGATCTTGCGTGCGTAGTCTGCGAAACGATACGCCGTGTCGCGGCTTTCCCAACCGTTTTGCGACGTCTGCAACGCTTGCGGCAAGTCCCAGTGATAGAGCGTCGCGAACGGCTGAATGCCGCGCTCGAGCAAGCCGTCGACTAGACGCTCGTAGAACGCGAGGCCCTTTTCGTTGTACGCGCCGCGGCCATCCGGCTGCACACGCGGCCATGCAATCGAAAAGCGGTAAGCATTGACGCCCATTTGCGCCATCAGATCGAGATCTTCCTCGAAGCGATGGTAGTGATCGCAGGCCACGTCGCCGCTCTCGCCTTTGACGACCTTGCCGGGCACACGGCAGAACGTGTCCCAGATCGACTCGCCACGGCCGTCCTCACGCGCTGCGCCTTCGATCTGATACGAGCTGGTGGCCACGCCCCAAACGAAGTCTTCCTTGAATCGAAACGTCGACATAACTATAGGTATCCTGATTAGTCGTGTCCGCTTTTTTTTAGCGAACGGGCTTGAAACGAATGGAGAGAAACTCAGGCCTTGACCGCGCCGGTCGTCAAACCGTCGATCAAACGCCGCGAGGTGAAAGCGAACAGCACGAGCAACGGCACCACCGCGACCGCCGAACCCGCCATCACCGCGCCCCAGTCCGAATTGGTCGGGCTTTGCAAAATGCGCAGCGCGAGGGGCAGCGTGTACATCGAAGGCGAACGCAGTACGACGAGCGCCGAGAGGAAGTTATTCCAGGCCTGAATGAAGCTGATGAGCCCAAGCGTGCCGAGTGCCGGTCCGAGCAGCGGCAGCACGATGCTCCAGTAAATGCGGAACTCGCCGCAGCCGTCGATGCGCGCCGCCTCAATCAGGTCGGACGGAATGGCCGACGAGATGTACTGACGCATGAGGAACACGCCGAGCGCGGCGGCAGCGCCTGGCACATACAGCGCGCGCGGCTGATTGATCCAGCCGAGCAGGTTCATCGTCATGAAGGTCGGAATCATGCTGAGGAACGGCGGCACCAGCATGGCTGTGAGCGCAACGGCAAAGAGCGTCTTCTTGAAGCGGAACTCGTACATGGCGAACGCGTAACCTGCCATCGACGTAACGAGCAGCGTCAGCACGGTCTGAATCGTGGCCGTGTAAAAGCTCCAGCCCAGATTGCGCCAGAACGGAATGTGCCGCATGAGCGACGCCATGTTGTCGAGAAACGCGTTGCCGAACCAGAGCGGCGGCGGCATCGAGAAAATCTCCGAACTCGTGTGCGTGGCGAAGACGAACATGAACCAGAACGGCGAGAACATCAGCACCGCCCCAGTCAGCACGACGACGTAACCCGTATAACGTGCCTTGTTTTTGGACAGTTTCATCGCTGTGCCTCCTCTTTCATGCCGCTGCGGTGGAAAATGCGCGTGTTGAGCCACATCAGCGCGGAAATCGTGATGAAGAGCAGCCACGCAATCGAACTGGCTGTGCCGAAGTCGCCGTCGTGGAATGCCGTGCGGTACATGTAGACCGCCGTGGTCAAGCCGGACTGGCTCGTACCCATGCCGTCGTTCGGGAGCAGGATGAAAGGCTCTTCGAACAGTTGCAGCCCGCCGATGATCGAAAGCGTGACCGCGAAAAAGATCATCGGCTTGAGAAGCGGAATCGTGATGCGCGTGAACTGTTGCCAGCCGTTCGCGCCGTCAATGCGCGCCGCTTCGTAAATATCCTTCGGAATGGTCTGCAGTGCAGACAGATAAAGCACGGTATTCCAGCCGACGTAGCGCCAGAAGACGACCACGGAGACCGCCGGTTTCACATTGGCCGGGTTGTACAGCCACTCGATCGGTTTCGAAGGCACGATCCAGTGCAGCCCCGGAATCTTGCCTATTTCGGTAATGGCGAGGTTGATCATGCCGAAGTCGGTCGAATACAGCGACGAGAAAATCAGCGCGATAGCTACGCTCGACGTGATGAAGGGCAGAAAATACAGTCCCACCACGAAATTGCGCCAGCGGCGGAACGCGGTCTGCAGAAAGAACGCCAGCGGCAGGGCAATGAGGTGCTGCGGCACGCCGGACATGACCGCCATCGAAGCCGTGTTGTAGAGCGATTTCCAGTACCACGGGTCAGTCAGCGTAAATGTGAAGTTCGACAGGCCCACCCACTTCATGCTCGCCAGTCCCGCCGTCGCGTCCCAGCTCTGGAATGAGAGATACAGCGAAAACAGCAGCGGAAAGGCCAAAAACACGGCGAACAGCACAAAAAACGGCGCTAGAAACAGGTACGGCGCGATCTTGACCGGGTTGACCCGCGGCTTTCCACGAGCGTGGGCGAGCGGCGCGAGCGTGTCGCGTACGAGCCCTTCCCGGGAGACCTGTTCAGTTGTGGGCAGAGGAGAGTTCATCAATAGTTCCGTCCATTCGGGCGTGGCCGGCCTCGGTGGCCGACCACGCTGTTGCAGCGGGCTTCAGAGCGCGGCCAGGGGCCGCGCCGTTGCGTCAAAACCGCTTAACGGCGGACGCGATGTGTGATCTCAGCCTGTGCTTCCTGCAGCGCCTGATGGATGTCCTCGTTGCTGTCGACCACCTTGTCGAGCGCCGAGTGAACCGCCTCTTCGGCAACCTGGTCGTACTTGCTGCGCTGGATCGCCGGAATATGCGCCGCCGCATCACGCCAGATCAGACGCGCTTTCTCGTCGCCGAGGAACGCCACGGGCTGCGCAAAGAAGTCGTCGTGCTGTGCGGAAAGCAGTGCCGGGAAGGCGTCGATCGAGCGGAACGAAGCGAGCTGCTCGTCCGTGCGCGTCGTCAGGAACTTGATGAACTCCCACGACAACGGCTTTTGCGTGGCCTTCGCCGGAATCGACCAGAACGTGCCGCCGAACGACGCATAAGCGCCGCCAGGCAGATTCGTCGCGCGCCAGAGACCCTTCGTGTCCGGTGCGATCCAAGACGAGAGGTGGCCGCCAAGCCAGGCGCCCATCATTTGCGTCGCGACCGTGCCGCGCTTGAAGCTTTCGGCCCATTCGTTCGACCACGGCGTGATCTTCGCGTCGAGGCCGAGATCACGGGCTTTCTTCGCAAGCTCGAACGCCTTCACGAAGCGCGGCGACGTCACGACCGGATTGCCGGCCTTGTCGAAGTACACGCCATCGCCTTCCTTCAGGTCCGCGCGAATATAGATGTCTTCGATATCGCGCGACGACGCCATCAGGTACGCACCCGTCGTCTTCTTGATCTTCTGGCCTGCCGCGAGATACGAGTCCCAAGACTTCGTCAGATCGGCTTCGGTCACGCCGGCCTTGTCGAGAATGTCCTTGCGGTAGAACAGCGTGCCGGGGCCGATATCGCCCGGCATGCCGACAATCTGGCCGTCCTGCGTGGTGGCCTGCGCGAACGTGTAGTTGATGAACTGGCTCTTGTACTGACCCGCGCTATAAGGCGGCTTGGCCAGGTCTTCGAGACCGCCGCCTGCCGCGAAGCGGCCAATGAAGCCGACTTCCACGGCCATCACATCGGGCAGGTCCGAACTGGTTGCGAGCGCGGTGGTCATCGCGTTGTGGTGATCGCCGATCGCGAGCGACGTCACCTTGATGTCGACGTCCGGATGCAGCTTCTTCCACGCGGGAATCGCGTCCTTGATCTCCTGGTCGAGCTTCGGAAACACCGCGACGGTCAGCGTGGTGTTGGCATGCGCAGCCACTGTAGCCAGGCTGAGCAAAACGGCGGCGGCAGTGCCTGAAAAACGGAAATCCATTACATGTCTCCTGATGAAACGTTTGTGAGTGACGTTCAGATGCTCCCCTGCTGCTACGAACTACTTCCCCTGTTGTATTGCTTCGCAGTGCTTGATGAACTTTTCACCTTGCGCTGTTGTTTGAAAGCGCTTTCACTGTAAAACTAAAAAAACGGCCCGCCAGGGACACAAGCGTGATCGCGAACCTCACGCATGTGTGTTTCCCTTGTTCAACGAAGGCCCTATGCGACGCGTCGTTTCGCGCGTCACGAGCGTGAGCGGAATCGGGCTCAGCGCAATGGGCTGCTTGCGGATCATCTGCACGATGCCTTGCGCCGCGAGTCGGCCGATTTCATAGGTCGGCTGCCTGACCGTCGTCAAAGGCGGCGTCATATACGAAGATGTAGGCAGATCGTCGAAGCCGACCAGCGATACGTCTTCGGGCACGCGCACGCCGCGGCGAAACATCGCAAGACGCGCACCGTACGCGGTCTGGTCGTTCGCGCAGAACACCGCACTCAGCGACGGCCGGCGCGCCAGCAACCGCTCCATCGCCGCGACTCCACCTGTTTCGAGGTAATCGCCCTGCTCGACCAGATCGGCGTCGAAGCCGATGCCTGCTTCTTCCAGTGCGATGCGGTAGCCTTCGAGACGCTCGATCGCGTCCTCGTGATTGCTCGGGCCAGCAATAAACGCGATCTCGCGGTGGCCCTGCTCGATCAGATGGCTCGTCGCGTCGCGAGCGCCCTGCAGGTTGTCGATCGGCAGGCCGGCTAGCGCCATGCCGTTTTGCACCGAGCGCCCCAGCACGAGCATGGGTGCGTAGCGCGAATATTCGGTGAGCGTCGGCTCGTCGAGTTGTGCGTGCAGCAAAATGATGCCGTCCACGCGGCGTGCGACGAATTCTTCGAGGCGAGCCTTTTCGTCGACGACATTCCAGCGGCTGCTCACGAAAATCGGCGTGAAGCCTGGCTCGGAAAGCGCCTCTTCGATCCCGCGCAGCCACTCGGCGTAAAACGGGCTCGACACGGCCTGCGTCAGTACGCCGATGGTTTCGGTCCGGCCGCTCGCAAGACTGCGCGCCAGCACATTTGGCCGATAGTTGAACCGCGCGATCGCCTCTTCCACCGCGCGCTGTTTTTCGGGAAGTACACGTGCGGTGCCGTTCAGGATGCGCGACACCGTACTCGGAGAAACACCGGCTGCGCGCGCGATTTCTTCCAGCGTCACATTGGGACCCGCATTGGGACCACTGGGGACACTGGGCGCGCCGGGTGCTTCGTTGGTGCCATCGGTCATGAGTTCCGCCTGAACATTTCCGTGAAAGCGCTTTCAAACACTGAGAAAAGCGATTCCCGATACGAATTCGAAGGGATTAACTGAAACAACAAAGCGTAGAAAAAGCAGCCGGTGCGACCAGGGTGGAGGAGAGATCGCACCGGCCTCTCTATGAAAGAGAATTAAGCAATACCTGACACAAAGAGATCACAACAACTACAGGTCAAACAAAGTCAAATCAGAACATGTGCATGATGCCCGTGAACACGCCGGTCTGGCTGTGGCCGTAGTTCGGGTTGTCGTTCGACGACGTGCCCGTCGCCGCGTCGAAGTTGTTGTTGCCGTACGGACCGTTGCCGAGGTTGATGTTCGACGTCGAGCTGTTGTGAACGTAGCCGGCTTCCGCGTACAGGAACGTGCGCTTCGAGAGGTTGTACGTCGTGCCGAGCGTGAACAGCGTGGCATTGCCGTTGCCGTTGTTCGCGTTCGCATGGAACACTGCAGCGGTGATCGCCGAAGCGTCGTTCACCTGCCAGCCAGCACCGATCCACTCGTGGTTCACCGCCGTCGGCGCGCTCACGCCAGCCGGCTGCGTGCCGGACACGCCCATGCTTGCGTCGGTGGCGTCCGGTGCGCTCAAGTGCTGGTAGCCCGCGTACAGCTTGACAGGACCGAGCACGTACGTGCCGCCAACAAGAATCGAGCGCGACGCCGAATACACGTTGTTGAACGAACCGTTTGCGCCGCGGACTTCGTCATAGATCACGCGAAAATCGCCGCTGCCCCACGTGTAGATACCTTCAACCGCGTTCGTACGGCCCTGGCCAGTCGGCACGCCTTGTGCATTGACCGGCGCCGAGTTCCAGCTCGTGTTGTTGGTCAGCGAATACTGGCCCTTGAACACGAGACCGCCGAACAGCGTAGGCGAGTCATATTCGGCGCCGTTGGTCGTGCTCGCCCAGTTACGGCCGCGCACCAGCGTCGAGATGGCGTAACGCTGCATCAACTGCGGGTCGGCGCCCCAGCTGTCCTGCGAAAGTTCGCCAGCGCCGAGATTACCCACCTTGAACAGACCGAAGCGATCGTTCGAGAAGCCCACCGTGGCGTGACGGCCAAACAGGTTGCCCGCCGAAGCGCCCGTCATCGTATTCAGCTGGCCTTCCAGCTGGAAGACAGCCTTCGTGCCGCCACCGAGATCTTCCGAACCCAGCAGGCCGAACCAGGAGCAACCCCAGTCGCCGCTCTGTGCCGAGAACTTGTTACCGCCCGGCAGGCCGGTTTCATACTGCACGCCGTTGTCGATACGACCATACAGCGTGACGCTGCTCTGCGCGTGCGCCATCGTCGTTGCAGCTGCCATCACCGACAAAGCAATAAGCTTCCTTTTCATTAGCTATCCTATATATATTTTAGCGTCTCCAAACCGCGCAGGTCGCGTGCGCTCAACACGTTACCTACCAGGCTGCCTCACTGAAATGTCCCGAATCACATTTCGAGGCGATTATAGGGACGCCCCTGCTCCGTGTATCGACCCGGCAGGTTAGGGAAAACTCTGTTACCGATAACAGTTGCATGCCGCCAGGTCCCGGAGTAGGCCCCTGCTTTGTGACCATTCCGTTATGGTCACAAGCGTCGCAAATCCATTTGCGGTCGTAGGGGAAAATATGCGCGGTGCGGGAAATGTACCGAACACCCGTGCTACATCGGCCAAGTTACGCTTGACAGCGCTTTCAAACGCCGCGCCTCGATGTTGTGAAGTTGCAACGGCGATACGAAAATTCTTGCCCGTAGCGTCGGGAGCTTTCCTGCAGGGGCTTGACAGCGCTGTCACCAGCACGCGTGGGCGATAGCGCCTATGATCAAGGTATACCCTGCCGGGCTACGAGTTGGGACTTGCCGGTAAACACGCTCAGCGCGGGACTGTGCATGAATCCCGCGGGCTTTCCGGCTTCATACGATCGCGCCCCCCCGCGCCTCGACTCCTGCTGTTCCCCGCCACGTCGCGCGCGCGACGTCCCGTCCGAACGCAATGCAGCAGCACGCACCAGCATAACTTTCGCCGGACAGCGGCGTTGCCGTTCCTCGCCCGGCTGGCAAAAACCTCGGCGCGCCTTTGCGGTGACCACAGTGCCGCGCGCCGCGCGAGATGGTCTGCCCTCAGACTTCCGCGGCCCGGCATTGAAGCGGGCCGAAAGGCTTGCTGCCGGAGTTGACCGGCACTTCTGCCACACTGCAAGGAGGTATCGTGAAAGCCATCATCACTTCCACGCTCGCATTACTGATTTCCAGCGCCATGGTGCCGGTCGTTCAGGCGCAAACCGACTCGGGAGCAAGCGACTCGCAACTCGCACACGACGTCCGGGTCAGTCTCGCGCGCAACGGCGTGAGCAATTCTCATGTATTTGTGTTTGCCCGGGGAGGCACGGTCACGCTGCTCGGATTCGTACCCGAGCACGAACAGGTCGCGCTGGCCGAACGCACTGCGGCTTCCGTGCCGGGCGTGCAATCGGTGGACAGTTGGCTTGCGCGTGGCCGCTGAAGCCGGTGAGATTGAACGGAACGCCGCGCGCGGACGCGGCCTGTATCGTCCGCGCGCCGCTCTTTATTTATTGATCGCGCCGCGTAATGGCAGGTTTGGCATTTTTGATCCGTTTGATCCAGCCGCCGCGCCCATAGTCGGTCTGCTGCAGAAACACGGCAATCACGTCCGGGTCCTCCTGGGCGCGAGGATGAGCGGGTAACCGCTGCCGCGCAGCATCCTTGGCGTACTGGCACCCTTCTTGCGATCGTCCTTTCAGGCTTTAGCAAGGCTTTTACCTGGGCACCCGCAGAAAGAGCGAAAACTAGCGGTAGTTCACGAAGTTGATGATGTCGTTGAGGAACCACGGAAGAATCAGTTGCGTGTCGGGATCGCTAACGCCCACGGTGAGCCGTGGCGGCTTCGAGGCGGGCGCTCCGGGCTTCGCGCCATCGGGCGTGTGCAGTATGTAGGTGTCCGTGTCGGCAGCGGGCGGCGGCGATGAAGCACAACCGGCAACAAGGAAAGCGAAGCACGTTGCGCAGCACAAACGCTTCATGATGGGCAATCTCCAACCGCGTGATCTCGAGAAGCCCAAGCGTACCATTGGCCCAGCCGCTGCCGTGCGCAAGTGCGCATACACCTTGCTTGCTATTTTCAAATCAATATCGTCACTGAGTTTGGCGGGCAGCGGAATTTCTGCCCCATGCCATCTTTCTGTTTATGCAAAAGTAAATAAATTAAATACAGCCGCGCCCCGCAATCTCGCCGCTCGACTCAAGTTCCGTTGACATGTATCAACGAGAACGTAGTGCTTCTTGACTCATCCACCTACGCTATCGAACGCTCACAGGATATTCTCTGCCGGCTTATCCACGTCACTATGAGAAGAGTTCCATGAGAGTCAATCGCATCGCACTTATTCCTGCCGCAATTCTGATCGCGGCATCGGCACTTCCGGTTCGTGCCCAGCAAACCGTCGTGTATCCGTCGAAAGGTCAAAGCGCTCAACAGCAAAGCGCTGATGAGGGTGCTTGCTATGCGTGGGCAAAACAGAAAACGGGCATTGACCCGGCTGTAGTTGCAAACGCTGCGCCGCAAGCTCAAGCGCAGAACGGACAGCGCGTCCGGGGGGCCGCCGGAGGCGCGGCCATCGGCGCAGCCGCTGGTGCGATCGGTGGCAACGCAGGTCACGGCGCCGCCGTCGGCGCCGTGGCTGGCACGGTTGCCGGCGGCGTTGCGCACCGGCGCGATGAGCGTGCCGCCGAGGCGCAGAACGCACAGATGGAGTCAGCGCAGCAACAGGCGCTCGCAAGCTATCACCAGGCGTGGGATGCTTGCATGCAGGGCCGGGGCTACTCGGTGCGCTAAGCGCTGACGATATCGAAGGCACAGAAGCGAAGAAGCGCGACAATGAAAGGCCCACGTTGCACAAAACCAAAACGTGCAAAGTGGCCTTTCTGAAAACGAGTCGTTCGCTTAGCGGAATCCATAAACGAGAACTTTCTTCCCCTCGAATTGTTCTTGCACACCTTGATCGCAATTGGGCGGGCACGTCGTGCCATCGGCGGTGGGCCCAGACGACGGCGAATACGCTCTGTAGACAACGGATTCGATGAGCGTACCGTCGTCAGAAACCACGATTTGCAGGTCGGTCTCCACACCGGCCGCCACCGGGCCGCCACTGCCATAAACCACTTTCATGATGCCGGTGCAATCGGAATTCACTGTGTAGGTGCCGCTCTGGTAGGGATTGAACGCGGTCTGCCCGCCTTTGGGCAAGCCATTGATCATGCCGAAGTCGGTCCGTGTGAATTTACCTTTGCCGTCGAACGTCACCACGGCGACGTCATCGAGCGTCAACGGTGAGGTAAACGGGTGCAGCTTGTTATTGCCGTCCAGCAAGCCGAGAATTTCCCCGTGACCGTGAAATCCGTAAGGTCCACTTAGCGTTGCGTTCGAGCAAAGACCGCCGGCTTGTGCAGCGCTACTGAGAGAGAGAAGTGCGAAGGCTGTTACGGGCAAAATTCGTGAATGCTTGATCTTCATGGTCATCTCCTTGTCACCGTGTCAGGCGCCGGGCCTCAAAACGCGCAGCGGGCCAAAGCACTCGTCGGCAGAGGCCCCGACATGTGCCGGTAAGCGCTCCGCTTCCTAAGCCTATGGAACCGCGCGCACTCTCGCCTCCATCAATTGATGGAGAGAGCAAGCCAAAAGGAGATTTCGTGCGCAGACAAATTGCACGAGAAACGTGCAAGGGTGTTACGGCTTCACCGTGTAATGCACTAGTTCGATGGCGTTCGTCGCGGGCGCGCCCCTGCCGGCGAGACGCCCTTGAAACGCTTCACGCACCACGCGTTTGACGCTCGGGGCATACCAGAGCGTCTCCTCCATCGGGCCGCCGCCCGGGCCATACTGCGGCTGCCAGACACCGCTCATCGTGATCTTGATCGCGGAGAATGCGCCCGCCTTTGTTTGGACCGTCTCCACGCCGTCCACTTCACATTGGGCTCGGCGCTGCACCCTCATGCCTGAAGGGGCGGTCGCCATGCAGTCCGCCTCATAGCGCTCGCCGGCCCGCAGCGGAAAATGCAGGGCGATTCCGCAGGCGTGCGCGTCGGCGCCAGTGGGGATCACGTTGGCTTCGGAGGTGAGTTCCAGGCGCCCGCCGCCAGGGCCGATCAGAAGCGATGCGCTGCCGTCTGCGTGGACGGACGTCACGGTTTGCGTGAAAGTTCGACTCTTACCGGACAATGGGTCGGACCGCTCGAAAGTCCAGTTGTCCCCCACCTTGTACTGCGGCGCTTCCTGAGGCAACAAAACGGAAGCGGCGTCGAGTGCGAAACTGGACGGGGCGCCCGGCCCCGCCGCCAGCACGCACACGACGCCGATCGCTGCGGCGCGACGCGCATCTGCCTTCATTGGCCCTGCTTCTTCAGATATTGCTGCACGTCGCTCATCGACACACGGCCTGTATGCGCCGTGTCGATCTGATCGAAGTGCTGCGCGATATACCCCAGCCCGCTGCTTTGCGCCTGTGCTTTCGTGATCGAAGCACCGTTGCTCAACGCCGAGTTCGCGCCCAGTCGAGCCGCCACTCGCTGTTGTGCCTGCTGCTGCAATTGCGTACCCGTGGAGGGCGTGAGCGGCGTTGGCCGATTCGACGGGAAAAATGGGCCATCCACACCGTGGCCGCCCTTCGGGAGTTGAACGGGCGCCACGGCCTGCGTTGCAGCCTTGGCGTTGGCCGAAGTGACCGCGGCAACCGCGCAAATCATGAGCGGCGTAATGCACCACAGCTTTTTGAATATAGACATGATCGCTCGCCTTCAATGAGTGAGGAGCGGGGCCTCCAATCGAATATCGATTATCGATGCTCGACGGCAACCCCGACCTGCGACGTTATTGGCCCGCTGCCGCGACTGCCGTGGAAGTCGGCGTGCCCGCGGGATTCTCGTCGGGCCACGGCTGCGGAAGCGTCCAGAGCGAAAGCGCCAATGGTATGGGTCGACCACCATAGTAGCTCACGAGATCGGCCTTCATCTTCGGGCGTGCGACGTCGTCCAGATAAATCATATGGCCGCCCTGGAAGAAGTTGACCTGCAGGTTCGGGCTCAAACCGGCCACCGTTTGCAGGCGCGCAAGCTGCTTCTCGGTATTGAAGAACGGCGTAGCCAGATCGTGATAGCCGTTCTCCGAGAGCACCTTGAGTTGCGGATTGAGCTGGATCGCGCCGAGCAGGTCGGGCAGCGTATCGGGCAGTGGCTGGCCGTCGTGCGAGAAGTCCCAGACCCCGATGATATTGTCGTTCAGCGGCATGTACGTCGCATTCGGCGCCGTGTAGCCGAGATAGTCCGGCATCTGCGTCGCGAGTGCTGTCGTGAACGGCTGCGAGATGAGGATATCCGATGGGTCGCCGTCGCTCTGCAAGCGCGGATCCGAATCCGGCAACGACACACGCCCGTCGTAACGCCCGATCGTCGTGCCCGGGATCAGTTCGTTATTGAAGGGATTCACGTTGAAGTAGCCATTGAGCGCCTGCAACGAGAGGCTCGAAGGCCAACGCCACGAATCCAGCGTTTTCTCGGGCGGAAAGACCGGCTTGCCGAGCGCGTCGGGAATGCCGAGTTGACTCAGCACCCAAGATTGCGCGTATTTCCTGAAATGCTGGTACTGGCCTGTCGCGAAGATCTCCGACTGCAGCGCAAAGAGCCCTTGATCGATCAAAGGCGGCGAAACCAGATTGAAGTAGGCGGCCACCTCGGCGTAGCCAGGGTAATAGCCCGCGAGCGTATCGGTGTCGAGCTGCAAGCCTGCCGTCGAATCCGTGATGGCCGTCGCCTCGATCGCGTCGGCAAAGTAGTTCAGGATTGCAGACTGAAGCACGATGCCGGTCAGTTGCACGCCCGCCGCTTCGAGCGCGAGCGCCAGCATGTCGGTGCGCGGCGTGCCATACGATTCGCCGTAGAGATAGATCGGCGAGCTGCTGCGATTATTCACCGCCAGATAGCGCTTGATGAAATCGCGCATCACGTCCACGTCTGGATCGCAGCCCCAGAACTTCTGGTTCGTGTTCGGCAGGATGGCCTCCGAAAGCCCCGTGCCCGGCGGGTCGATGAACACCATGTCCGTGGTGTCGATCAGGCTCTCTGCATTGTTGACGAGCGGAAAGTTCGGCCAGTTGGTGAGCAGCGGATCGGGAGTGGCGACACGCGTTGGCGCAAACGAGCCGAGACGCAACCAGATCGATGACGAACCCGGCCCACCGTTATAGATGAACGTCACCGGCCGCGGCGAGCCGTTCGTGCTCGGCGCGGTATAGGCGACGTATGACATCGTCGCTTCCGGATTGCCGTTCGCGTCAGAAGCGGTCAAATGGCCGGTTGTCGTCGTGTAGTTGACGGTCGTTTTGCCCGAGGTCCACTGGTAATGCATGATCGCCGCTTTTTCGGCGACCTGCGACGCGGCAAGGCCATCGTTGGCATTTGGCGAGTACGCGATCGGGTCCGTGTAGGGCTGGTTTGCGTTCGATGAATTTGGCGTTTGCGCGGCTGCCTTCGCGCTTGCCGAAACCTGGTTCAGCGCGCTCGCGGCAGACGAGGACGGGCTGCTATCGCCGCCGCCGCAACCCGCAAGCATCAGCACGCCAATAGCGATTGCGCCTGCATGGCGTAGCTGGCTCCGACTACGGCTACAACCCACACTGGGTCTACTGTCCGGATGCATTGTTATACCCCTTCGAATGATGACGCCGCACTACGCGGGGGCCGCCTTCTCCGGAAATGATGCCTTGAAAAAGGCATCGAAATTCAAATGCAATTACCGGTATGCAGCGGCTGACATTTAACTTTCCATTCCTGACAAAGTCGATTCAATTTGAACGTTATTTATTTAATATGGATAGCTAAATAATCCATAGAGCATGAGGCGAAAACATTGAGTTTCGCCGACATGATTTCGCTGGAAATATTTTGTAATGAAGGATGGCAGAGGAAAAATAGGAGGCGCCGCCGTACTTTGTCAAGGGATAGTTTCGGAACCTATGCGTGCTGATTCGTTGCGCACGCAGCAATTCCATCAAGCACGAAACGCACGGATGCATGCGTGTCGGCGATGCGCGATCTCGCTGCAACGCGACCGTGATCGAATGGCGAATTGCGGGCTCGACAATGCCGCGCAGTTTGAGTTTTTCTGAATGATTGCAATCCGTGGTTGGCGGCCGCCGGGCGGCGTGTTCAATTGGGGCCATACTTCTCTCTCGGTGCAGGACCGTAAAGAAGCACGCTCGGTCAATTCGCTAGCCTTGTAAATAAAAGCAGCACGCACTCAAAACGTGAGCGCGCGGTAAAAAGTTCCGCAACTCAATCTTCACCAGGATGAACCCACCACGCATATGTGCGCCAGGCAACAACGGAGATTGACGCGCTGTGGGAAATCAACCATATTTTCTTTACGTGGCTGCGCTCGGTCCGGCCCAGCCGCCTTCCTGCGCATGCAGATCGTGAGTTCCGCGAGGCGTCGCGCTTCGCTTCAACGGCGATTCTGAGCATGCCGAAATGGCATCGCCATAACGGTGGGACGACATCATGTCCGCTCAGATTGGTCGCGACCATACTTTCCCCTCCGCGTGCAAGCGTTGCGGCGGGTTGCTGTACGAGAACTTCGAATTCTGCCCTTACTGCGGCGCGGATTATCCGCTCGACAAAGTTTTGCCAGGCACCCCTCCGAAAGCCACGCTGACACCCCTCGGTGCGACTGCGGCGGCGCCCCCTGCACCCGCAGCCGCGAAGATTGCGCCGGCAGGCGTGCCCGCAGCCGATGGACCACCGCTAAACCCTGGCTACCCTCACTCCGCGCAGCCCGCCATACATTTCGCGCACAGCTTGCCGTTTTCGCAGATGAGGCCGTGGATCTTTCCCAGGGGTTTGTTCGTCATCGCATTGATTCTTGCGTTCGCGTACGGTACGTATCTGCTGCTCGGTACGAACCGCCAGCGGGAGGGCACGGCCAGCGAAGCGACGCTGCATTCTTCGGGCGGCTCGGTTTCGACCCACTCGCCTGTGCAACAGACGGATGAAACGCCCGCTGCTGCACACACAGTGACCACCGCCGAGCCTCAATCGCCTCCGCCGAATGTGCAGGCTGCGCCGCCATTCACGGATGTGCCCAACGGATTGCGATTGGCGCGTAACAGCCTTACGCAAAGCAACCTGTTCGACGCGAAGGCAGCGGTCAATGCCGTGCTCGCGCGCGACGCGGAGAACGAGGAGGCACACGCGCTGCAAGGCGATATCGCGGCGCGCGAGCAACGGCGCGATAGTGCGTTGCAAAGCGCGGACAGCTGTGCCGCGCAGCGTGACTGGGCCTGCGTGCAGCAACAGGCTTCGGACGCGCTCGCGATTGATTCGAGCAGTCAAGCCGCGCAATCGTTGATGCAGCGCGCGATCGTATCGAACGCGTGGAAACCGCTCAACCCGCCCAATGGCGCCCCGCAAGCGAACGCCGCAGCACCCATGCCGCGCGCGGCTAACACCGTACGACTGCCGTCGTCGGAGGATTGGAACGCGAACTCATCGCCGCCGCCACTGCCGCGTGCGACGAATGCAACGAACGCGGCCAAGGCGACGAACGCAACGAATGCAACGAATGCAACGAATGCGGCGAATGGGACGAACGCGGCGACGCCCGCCAGTCCCGCCAGCGACGACAACAGCCCCGACGCACAGGCGCGGGCGATCGTGCAAAACGGCTGGACGCACCCTGCGCCACAAGGCGCCACGCATTGAGAAGGATTCCGGAACATAACGAAGTCAGCCGTACATCACAAACAGGGCGGGAGAGAGACCATGTTGAAAACGATACTAGCGGGAGTGGCGGCGCTGATCGCCTTGCTTTTCTCGGCGCTCGCAGTCGCCGCCGAGGCAGACGCGCACTACCGGATCGTGACTGGCCCAGAGCGCGGCACGTACATTCAGATCGGCCAGGACCTGGCGAAATGGGTAGCGCCGCCGGCGGGCATCGACCTCGAAGTGATTCCCTCGAAAGGCTCGGCGGAAAACGTGCAGCGCATGCGTTTCGAGCCGGGCGTGAAGCTCGCGCTCGTGCAGTCCGACGTCTACCAGGCCTACGTCGACATGGCCAATTCCGGCAACGAAGAGGCCGGCACGCTGATACGGCCGCTGCGGCTCATCATGCCGCTCTATGACGAGGAGATTTACTTTGTTGTGCGTAACGACTCGCCGATGAAGACGATCAACGAGATCAAGGACAAGGTGATCAGCGTCGGCCTGATCGGCAGCGGCACCGCGCAGTCGGCAACGACGCTCTACCGCCTCATGTTCGGCCAGACCATTCCTGATCAGAACGCGCAGCACCTGAGCAACGAAGACGCGCTGGCCGCGCTCATCGTCAAGAAGATCGATGTGGCGATCGTCGTCGCCGGGCAACCCGCCAAGCTCTTTACCGACATGAACCCCGAACTGCTGCAGCAGATCCGCTTCCTGCGCGTCGATCCAAACGCGCCAGAAACGGCGCGCGCGAAGCAAACCTATTATCCCGCGACGATTCACGTTTCGAGCTACCCGAACTGGCTGAAAGAAGACGTGCCGACCTGGACGGTCAAGGCCTTTCTCGTCACGTACGACTACAACCTGCGCGATACGGTCGGCAACCTGAAGCGCTTTGCCGACTCGCTCTGCGAGAACTTCGACAACCTGCAGGAGCACGGCCATCCGAAGTGGAAGCAGGTGAAACTCGAGCTACCCGGCCTCGGCAAAGGCTGGCAATACTATCAGCCCGTCGAGCGACGCCTGAAGGCCTGTTTCGCCCATCGCGCCGCGGCGCAGACCACAAAGGCACCGGCGACGGCGCAAGGCCCCGCACCCGCGCAAAGAGCCGATGGGCGGCCATGCTCGGATCAGGAGCGCTTGCTCCTGCTTTGCAAATAACCCCGCCAGTCATCCCCCACGGGAACGCGATCCGCGAAACGCGTAATCGGCGCGCAAGTCCAGCCTTCCAACGTCAGCACGACGTGGAAGCGGGTCCCCTTGCGCGCGCATGCAATCTCTCCTGGTATCTGCTTTCAGGATGTCCTAATGTCCATGGGTGCCGCGATGCCGGCACCTCGAGACGGTCTTCCCGATGCAGTGCGTCCTACCCTAACAACAAACAAGGAAACACCCATGAGAGATACTCCGTTCGCAGTCCGGCGTAAAACGGCGCGGTTCAGTGCCGCGATCGCAATGGCAAGCGCGGCGCTCGTGCCTGGCGCGCACGCTGCCGGCGACAACGCCAGTCACACAGCATTGAACAGACTGCCGCCATTCGTGGTGGCGAGCAGCCTGCAAACCACCAGCTACGATGGCGTCAGCGACGATCTGCTGACCGCCGGCCTCGGCAAGACCGGGCTCGCCGGTGGGCAGCCGACCATCGCGAATCCCGCGGCCCCGACGGCAGCGGAACTGCGCAGGCTTGCGATCTGGTCGAACTATCGCGCGCTCGTCGACATCAGTGCGAACGGCGGCTATGGCCGCTTCTGGGGGCCCAATGTCGATCTGTACGGCAACGACACACTGGGCGAAGGAAAAATTGCCGGCACCGAATATCTCGCGTTTGCCGACGACGGCAGCGGCCGCCAGAACGTCAGCCTGCTCGTGCAGGTGCCAACCAGTTTCGATCCGGCGAACCCGTGCATCGTGACCGCCACGTCGTCTGGCTCGCGCGGCGTGTATGGCGCGATTTCCGCGGCCGGCGAGTGGGGACTCAAGCGGGGCTGCGCGGTTGCCTATACCGACAAGGGCACCGGCAACGGCGCAGAAGAACTGATGAGCGGTCTCGTTACGTTGATCGATGGCCGCACGGCCGACGCCGCGACGGCGGGACGCACGAGCCTCTTCACCGCGAACGCGCCTGCGGGAGCGCTCGCCGCCTACAACCAGAAGTTTCCGAACCGCTACGCGTTCAAGCATGCGCATTCCCAGTTGAACCCTGAAGCAGACTGGGGCAAGGACACCCTCGAGGCAGTCCAGTTCGCATACTGGGTGCTCAACCAGCAGTTCGCGCCGCGCGTCGATGCATCGAATCACGGCGTGCGCTACGCGCCCGGAGACATCACGACGATCGCGGCTTCCGTGAGCAACGGCGGCGGCGCGTCGCTCGCGGCGGCCGAACAGGACACGGGCAAGTGGATCACGGCTGTCGTCGTTGGTGAGCCGCAGATCAACGTGCGGATGCCCGGCGACGCGCAAGTCAGGGAAGGCGGACAGCGTATTGCCGCGGCCGGCAAACCGCTGGCCGACTACATGACGCTTGCGAATCTGCTGCAACCCTGCGCCGCGCTCGCTGACGCCGCCGCTGGCGCGCCCTATCTCACAGCGCTGCCCGTTGCGACCACGACCGCGATTCGCCAGGCACGCTGCACGTCGCTCGCGTCGGCAGGCTACATACACGGCGGCGATACGCAAGCGCAGGCAAACGATGCGCTCGCACGCCTGCACGAAGCGGGCTATGAAGCGGACTCCGATCTGCTACAGGCGCCGATGTGGGATTCGCAAGCCGTGCCTGCCGTCGCGGTGACTTACGCCGATGCCTACACGAGGTCGAGCGTGCTGGACAACCTGTGCGGCTTCAACTTCGGCACGACGAACGCTGCGACGGGCGCTGCGGGCGTTGCGCCCGCCGTCTCGCCGATGCTCACGATCTTCGGCGTCGGTAACGGCGTGCCGCCGACCAATGGCATCAATCTCGTCTATAACGTCACGCCGCCGGGCGGCGCCGACCACCGGCTCGCCACGCCGGATGCCAGCTTCGCGGGCGCGGCCTGCCTGCGTGCGTTGTGGACGAAGGAAAATCCGCGCATGCACCAAAGCGTCCAGGCGATCAGCGTCAATGCGAACCTGCACGGCAAGCCCGCGATCATCGTGCAAGGCCGCAGCGATGCGCTCGTGCCGATCAACCATGCTTCGCGCGCGTATCTCGCCGCAAACAGCGAACGAGAAGGCTCGCGCAGCCGCGTGTCGCTTTACGAGGTGATGAACGGGCAGCACTTCGATGCCTTCCTCGCCGTGCCGGGCTTCGATACGCGCTTCGTGCCGGTTCACTACTACAACATCGCAGCGCTCAATCTGATGTGGAGTCACCTGAAGAACGGCACGCCGCTGCCGCCGTCGCAGGTCATCCGCACGATCCCGCGCGGCGGCAGTCCGGGCGCCGCGCCGCCGCTCGGCCTCGCGAACCTGCCGGCCATCGTGGACAATCCCGGCAGCAATGCGATTCGCGCTGACGATGGCGTCGTGAACGTGCCGCATTGAGGTGCGAAGGAAGTTGGCGCGGCAAGCGCCTCACACCAGCAGTTGCCGCGCCAGCACTTCCCTCGCCTGCGTCACGGTGTCCCCTTCGCCGGGATGCGGTGGCATGAGCGAGAACACGGCGTCGGGCAAGGCCGGCAGCCGATGCTTCGGGCCGAGACGTACGAGGCCCTCCCCAATTGCGGATGCGCACAGGCATCCCACACCGAGACCGGCTGCGAGCATGGACTGCAGCCCGGCCACGCCCGACGCGCTGTGAACGAGCACGTACGGTATGTCGTTTTCTTCGAGAGACCGCACCGCGACCTGGTGCATCATGCAGTCGCCCGGCAGCAGCACGAGCGGCAGCGCTTGCGGCAACTGTTCTACGAGCGCGGGCGACGCGACCCAGTAGAGTGGCTCGCGCAGCAACTCCCAGCGCGTATCCGCGTCGGTGGCGGCGGGCCGGAACGGGCCGCTCGACAGGTGCATGACCACGCCGAGATCGATCTGCCGCTTCGCATACGCGACCTCGATGTCGGCGCTCTTCATCGCGCTCACGTGCAAGCTCAGTTGCGGATAGCAGTCGCGCAGACGCACCAGCAGACCCGCCACCTCGTTGGTGCGGAAGTACTCGGTAATCGCGACGCGCAACTCTCCCTTGATGGCCTGGCCGCGCACTTCGTCGAACGCGGCTTCGTTGAGCGCCACGAGGCGCCGCGCGTGCTCCAGCAGCCGCACGCCCGCAGGCGTGAGCTCGACGCCGCGCTTGCTGCGCAGGAAAAGCGGGACGCCCGCGCGCACCTCGAGCTTGCGCACCTGCTCGCTGATCGTGGATTGCGAAAGATGCAGCAACGGTGCCGCCGCCGAAAGGCTGCCCACGTTCGCCACGGCCGCGAACGTCTTCAACTGGTCGAATTCGAAACCGCGCATGCCATTCCCCATCCATCGAATAACTCGATGGATGGTACCACTTATTCCCGCTTTTCCGGACCTTCGAGTGTCGTCAGAATGTCGGTTCGATAGCGAGGCTGCGCGCCCGGCGGAGCAGTCCGACCCTTTTTCACTGAGCACACTCATGTCTGACAATACGTACGCCGTCTGCCCCGCGGCGCCCCGCGCGGCCGCCGATGCGGGCCGCAGCCATCACGGCTGGGCATTGGTCGTTTTGCTGGTGGGCGCCATCCTGCCGCCGCTCGACTACTTCATCGTGAACCTGGCGCTGCCCGCCATCCGCGACGGACTCGGGGCGAACGCATCGGAACTCCAACTGGTCGTCTCGGCCTACGCGTGCGCGAACGCAGTGATGCTGATCACCGGCGGGCGCCTCGGCGACCTGTACGGCCGCAAGCGCATCTTCATGATCGGCATGGCGGGTTTCGTCGTCGCCTCCACGTTCTGCGGCCTCGCCACCAGCGGCACGGCGCTCGTTGCCGGGCGCATCTTGCAGGGCCTGTTCGCCGCGACCCTCGCGCCGCAGGTGCTCGCCACCATCCGCAGCGTGTTCACGCCGCACGAGCAGGTGCGCGTAATGGGCCTTTATGCATTCGTTTTCGGCGTTGCGGCAGTGATCGGCCAGCTTGGCGGCGGCGCGCTCATCAGCCTGCACCCGTTCGGTCTGGGCTGGCGCGCGATCTTTCTCGTCAACCTGCCGATCGGCGTGTTCGCGCTCATTGGCAGTTGGCGCTTCATACCGGAAAGCCGGCCGCCGCGCGGCAAGCGCATCGACGTACCGGGCACCCTGCTGCTTTCGCTGTTTCTGCTGATGCTCGTTTATCCGCTCACGCGCGGGCGCGAGTCCGGCTGGCCGTTGTGGATGCTCGCCTGCCTCATCGGCTCGCTGCCCATGCTGGGCCTGCTGTTGCGCGTGGAATGGCGCAGCCTCGTCAACGGCAAAGATCCCCTGCTCGACGTACGCCTCTTCCGCAATCCGGTCATCGCGCTTGGCCTCGTGCTGGCGTTCCTCTTCTATACGATGAGCGCGTTTTTCCTGACCTACGGCATCTATCTGCAAGGCGGCCTGCACTGGACGCCGCTCGCATCGGGACTCGCGATCCTGCCGTTCGGCCTCGGCTTTCTTTCGAGCCCGTTGCTGATGCCGCGCCTCGTGCACCGCTTCGGCGGCTACCGCGTGCTGACGCTGGGCTTCGTGCTGCTCGCGGGCGGGCTCGCCATTGCGGCAGCGCTCGCGGGCGTGGCCGAACCCGGCGCCGGGTTCTATCTGGGACTTGCGGCGATTGGCATCGGCCAGGGGCTCGTTCTGCCCTCTGTCGTGCGCATCGTGCTTGCCGAAGTCGAGCCCGAGCGCGCGGGTATCGCCTCGGGCATGGTCACGGCAACGCTGCAGATCGGCGCCGCCGTTGGCGCGGCCACGCTAGGCGGCCTGTTCTTCTCGAAGCTCGGCGCGGCGCCCGGCGCGCTCGACTACGCTCAGGCGTTCAGGACCACGATGTTCGTGCTCGCCGCGATCCTGCTGCCTTGCGCGCTACTCTCGACCGCGCTCGGACCGCTGCATCGACGCACCCATGAAAACGGTCCGGGCACACGGTAATTTGCTCTGGAATCCTCTGGATCGAAAGTCGATCCGCGCGTCATCCTGGCGGTTGCTCCGATCAGAAGGTCGTGCGAATGCCGACGTTGGCGCCGACCGTCGTGCCCGGCGGCAAACCCAGGCCTTCCGCAGCCAATCCGAGACCTTGCAGCCCGCCCACTCCGCTACCGCCGCTGTCCACCGTCAGACCCGAACCCAGGCAGACACCGTTGTGCGCGCAAGTGTTATTCACGAGGCCGACCTGCGCATACAGTGACGTGCGCTTCGACAGGAAGAATTGCGAGCCGATCGCGCCCATCACCGAATGACCGCCGGAGTTCACGCGATCCTGCTGGTAGTACACGCCGGCATTCAGATCGAGATACGGCAGCGGGAAATAATCGAAACCGCCGCTATAGATGTTCACGCTCGTATTGGTCGAATACATCAGCGACGGATTCACCGAGACGGGCACGCTGTTTGCCTTGAAATTGGCGAACGCCGCCTTGGCAATCAGTCCGCCGAATTTGTAGCTCATCCCGGCGGTATAAGCGCGCACGTTGATTGGATAAAGCTGGCCAATGCTCGCGAGCGCGCTGTCGGCTGCGTTGTTGGTGCTGATGTACGCCGCCGCGGCGAGGAAAGTGCCGTTGGTGTAGCGAGCGCTGACCGACCATGCACGGCCAGTCTGGAAGGAACCGGCGACGCCGCCGAGCGCGAACAGGCCCGCCGCCTGGAACCCGCCTATGTCGGGCGACGTATACGACACCGCATTGGGCATGAAGACAGCCGCGATCAGACTGTTTTCGCTGACGGGCGTGAGAATGCTGCCGAATTCTCCGGCACCGCGCGGGTCGAGCGTGTAAATGATGTTGAAGAATGGCGAGATCTGCAGGCCGGCCATGACCGTACCGAAGCCGCCCGACAAACCGACCTCGGCGATACGGTTGAACAGCCCGTTGTTGCCGCCCGGGTTATCGAAGCCGCCATTGGCGAGATCGATACCGCTTTCGAGCTTGAATTCCGCCTTGAGGCCGCCGCCCAAATCCTCTTTTCCTGTCAAACCCCAGAGCGAAGGCGAATAGCCCGAGTTCGTGAGCTGGAACACGTGGCCCGTGCCCGTGCTGCCATTGAATTCCGGTGTCGAATGACTCAGATACATCATGCCGACATCGGCGATGCCATACAGCGTCACGCTCCCGTCCGCATACGCCGCGCTGGCCGCACAGAGCGCCGCGGCGGCCACAGATGCCTTAAGTGGCCATTTCCGTTGCTTCGCCATCTTCGTGAGTCTCCTGTCTTTAGAGATGGTTTTTAAAATAGTTATGTGTTGTCTTGCTGATGATTATTCCGTTACATACATTTCGGATTCCATAACATCTATCGTTCACGCTTCGATGAAATCCCGATGCTTCATGTCCCCGCTACGCTTTTGAACGGAAGCTGGCGACGTCCCTAGACGGTTACGTCCGAATGACTTTCGCAGAGCCCGGCGACGGCCTGCGAGGCGACGACGCGCATCTGCCCGAAAACCAGCCCCTTCCATTCGTCGTTGTCGCAGAAGAACGCATCCTTCAGGTTTTGCCGGATCTGCGCGGCAGTGGCGGCCTCGCATTCCGGATGACGATGAAGCCAGTGATCGGCGCGCAACGCCTGCAACACCTGCAAGGGCTCGTAAGTGCCGAATTCGAGGCCTAGCGTCGTCTTTTCGACGTCCGGGAATTCGTCGTACAAAAACGTGATGATCGGGCCTTGCACGTCGGCCGAAATCGAACCCGGTTCATGGATCGGCTTCACATCGTTGCCCCACCAACGGCGCGCTCTTTCCAGTTCGGAGCAATCGGTGCTCATGAAGATCTTTTCACCGTGACCGTATGGGCCCAGTCCCGTATGGAGATCGATCCACGCGAGTCGCCGATAGTCGCTTGCGTGCGCGTGCAGGATCGCGTGGACGGCCCGCGTGCTCCAGCTCGTGTGCGCGCCGCCGTAGAACATGCCGTCCGGTACCGCGTACTGTCCCTTCGACACCGTATTGCGCAACGCCTCTTCGCCGTGCGTCTGGATGTAAGCCCCGAGAGCGGCCTGATTGGCCGTGTCGGGCGGCCAAACCTGCGGCAACAGCAAGGGATCGAGCGCTACGTACCCAGAATTTGAATCGGCGAGCGCCGAATAGTCCGCGCTATTGCGATTCAGATCGACGTTGTCTTCGTTCACCCGGCGCAGATGCGCGAATCCGTACGGATTGACGCCGTGAATCATCAACAGCGCGACGCCGCGCCGTTTCGCGTCGGCAAGGAAGGCCGCGTCCTCGAGCAACCCAACCTGACAACCCGATCCACAGAAACCCTCAACCCCATGCGTGCCCGAAGTGATGATGAGCAACGACCGAGCGCCGGCAGGTCCGTGGACCGCGAGATCGATTGACAGGCACCCGCCATCGGGGCCGGCAGCCGTTGGGTGCACGGCCTGCTTCAGTTCGAACCCGCCAGCGCGTGCCGCCTGCGTGAATCGCTCGCGCGCCTGCGCAAAGGAAGCGGAGAAATATTTTTTTATTACCATGCAGTGACCCCGATGAGATGCACGCGAGGCGTGCGTTCGGCCACAATGATCATGACTAACGCACCGGCGCACAAGGCAATAAAAAAACCGCCTTGATAACGCTTTTTTATCCCCTGGAGCAGAATGAAACTTCGTCAATTGCGGGTATTCCTGAGTGTCGCCGAGCAGGGCAGCTTGCATGGCGCCGCGCGCGCACTGCGTTTGACGCAACCCGCCGTCACGGTCACGATCCGCGAACTGGAACGGACGCTGGGCGTACCGCTCGTCGTGCGTTCGGTCAACGGCATTGCGCTCACCGAATATGGCGTCGTGTTTCAGCGCCGCGCACGCATGCTGGTCAACGACGTGCGGCACATTCATGAAGAAATGTCGGCCATGCTCAATGGCGCTGGCGGCGAGGTCGCCGTGTCCGCGTCATCGGCCGTTGCCTGCGCGTTGCTGCCCCAGGCGTTTGGGCAGTTTCGCGCACAGAATCCCGATACCTCCGTGACCGTGCGCGAATTGGCGCTGCCCGCCGCGCTCAATGCGCTGCGCGACGGAGACACCGACTTCGCGGTCATCACGGCTGTCGCGGACACGCAATGGCCCGATTTCGTCGAGCATCGGAAAATCATGTCGATGCCGTTGCTGGTCGTGGCGCGCCAGGGCCATCCGCTCGCGCAGGCTCGCTCGATGTCGATGCTGCACGCAGCGGAATGGCTCGTGCCTTGCGAGCCCGGCGACGAAATCGACAAGGGGTTCAGCGCCTACTTCCACTCGCTCGGGCTGTCCGCACCCAGCAGGATCATGCGCTGCCAGGCATTGGCGCCGTCCGTCGCCTTGATCGCGAAGACCGATGTGATTTGCGTGGCCACGCTGCCGACGTTCCAGCTCGAGATGAAGCGCCGCAGGATCCGCGAACTGAAGATCCACGAGCAGTTTCCCGACATGGACGTCTACGTCGTGCAAAGGCGGGAGCGTCCGCTCACCACGGCGGCAGCGTGCTTTCTCGCCTGCGTCGAGGAAGCGGCCATTCAGTGAAGCGCTTGCGGTTACATTGGATACCTAATCATATTATCCGCGTTACAGCGCCTATTCACCCACGGGTGGAAACACATTCCAGTAGCCGTCGTCGTGCTGAAAGAAGAACAGCGCGTGAAATCCCGTTGTCTGGCGCGTCTCCACGCACACATAGCGTGCCCTGCCCGAGGGGGTATGGCCAAACGCGGTGACATGCACCGGCGCGGTGGGTGCGAGCCATTTTTCGACCTGATAACGCAGTGACTGCGTCTTCGTGCGTCTCATCTGGTCCTCCCAGACATCGGTTGGTTTTGCGGCCGTTTCACCAAAAGTGGCGAAAAAACCTGCGCAAACCGGCGCGCTTGATGCATGGCGCAATTCTTACCGCGCCGCATCAAGTGCTTGAGAAAGCACTTTAACTATAGACAGAAAAGCCTTTCACAATATCAATTTCAGCAAGATAGCAACACAATTTCGGAAACCGGGAAACACGCGCAGGGCAGCGTCGGGCACCGTTGGCTGATGCGCCGCACCAGGCGGCCAAATGAATGGAAACGTTCGCGATGGGCGGAGGCGCGGGAACCAGGCGTATCCTGACTTCTGGTAGTTGGCAACCGGGATCTTTTGCCAGGCGATTGAAGTGATGAGAAACGTCTATGTTGCGATTTACATCCTGTTGTTGATTGCCGTTGTCGTCGGCGTGGATTTTATTTTCCTCAAGCATCTTTTCTGGCTACGGCTGGCCGTGAACATCGGCATTGTCCTTGTGTTTGCCGCCGTCTATTTCGCATTATTAAAGGATCTGTGAGCCTGTCGCCGCAGGTGAAGGACGCAGACCCTGCACAGCGCCCCAGGCACCCATTGCACACACGACCGCCCCCACGAAAACAACGAGCCACAGATAAACCCCGCGAGGCCGATACCGTTGTGGCAGCGCAGTGACACTGAGCGCGACAAGCAACCCCAACACGAGCGGCAACATCAGCGTGTTGACCACCTGCGCCGCAACGTTCAGGGAAACGAGGTCGGGCGCGAGCCAGACAGCCCACGCACTGCCTGCAACGGCCAGCGCATACGCGCCATAGAACCAGGGCGCACGGTCGGGACGGTCCTCGAGCGACGCCCTGTACCCGAACACATCGCCGAGCCCCCATGCCAGCGCGAGAGAACTCACGATGGCCGCCACCAGCGCCGCACCGAGCACGCCCGCGCCGAATAGCAGGCGGCCCGCAAACGGGCCCGTTACGGCAACGAGCGCGTTGCTGATTTCGCCAATGCTGTCGAGCGAGCGAGGCTCACCATGCGCCGATAACGTCGCGGCCGCAGCGACGAGCACCGCTGCCGTGAGCAACTGCGTGAGAACCGCGCCGACCGCCGTCTCGACCCTCGCCGATGTGAAGTCCTTCGCTGTGAGGCTGTCCGCGACCGCGGCCTGCTGATAGAACACCATCCACGGATTGAACGTCGCGCCAATGAGGGCTGCGGCCAGATAGCCGGCTTCGTGGCCACCGGTTGCCAGGTGAGTCATCTGCGGAACCATGACCCGAAGATTGTGGCGCGCGCTCCATGCGACGGCGAAAAACGTCAGGTCGAATGCGCCGATGGCAATGGCGATCCGGTCCACGCGCTTGTGCGAGCCGGTGAGCACGATGCCTGTCAACAGAATGACGGCGAGCGGCAACGTGATGGAGCGCGATACGCCATACATTTCCCCCACGCCAGCAACGCCAGTGAACTCCGTCACGAGCGACCCCAGCACAGCCACGACGAGTCCGGCCGCGGCCAGCGCCGCCCAAACTGGTCCGAAGCGCGAGCGGATGAGTTCGCCATAGCCTCGCCCGGTGAAAATGCCGAGGCGCACAGTCAACTCCTGAACCATGTAAAGCAGCGGGACGAGCGCAAGCAGCACGGGCAAGAGCCGCAGCCCCGTTTGCGCGCCGGCCTGTGCGGCCGCAACGACGTTTCCGGCGTCGCAGTCGGCAAGCATCACGAGGAGCCCAGGGCCCCATAGGGCGAGCCGGCGCAGTCCTCGCGAAGCGGTTTCCTTGAGCGTCGGGAGACGGGTCATGCGTTCTGAAAGGATGCGCCTGTAGTATCTGACGAGCGATTGTAGCGTGCGAGTCAGAGCGCGCTGTCCCGCAGCGCCTTCGACCACACTTCGGGGATATGACATGACGATGACCTGGCTCCTTTTGGGTTGCGGCTTTGGTGGGGGCCTTCTGATGGCAATCTGGGGCATATGGAATCTCAGGCAACCGGACGCCCACGCGAATCAGGAGGATGTTGCAGACGAGACACCTGTCTCCCGATCACAGCCTTCGTGACGCCGCGTTGCCCGCACCAGCCGCGAGACCAGGCCCGACGTTCCCACTCCACGCCCCGACCCGAGGGTCGTTGAATTTCATTTCCCTTACCCATGGCCTCTATACCCGCGCGTTCTTCCACTCAAACGACAGACGTCCCTCCCGCCCTTATTCTGGGTGCCATAGGCGTGGTTTTCGGGGACATCGGAACCAGCCCGCTCTACACGTTGCGCGAATGCCTGAAAGCCGCCGGCGGAATTAGCCAGACCAACGTATTCGGGATCGTGTCGCTGATCCTCTGGTCGATCATCATCGTCGTGACGCTCAAGTACGTGAGCTTCGTCATGCGTGCGGACAATGACGGCGAAGGCGGCATTCTGGCGCTTACGGCACTGGCCGCTCGCGTGGCGCCCGTGCGGCTACGCGCTGTACTTCTGACGCTCGGCGTTTTCGGCGCCGCGATGTTTTACGGCGACTCGATGATCACACCGGCGATTTCGGTCATCTCGGCGGTGGAAGGCGTCGAACTCGTGGATCCTCATCTGGCCACGTGGGTCGTGCCGATTGCACTCATCATCCTGACCGGCCTGTTCAAGCTGCAAAAACGCGGCACAGGCGCGGTCGGAAGCGTTTTCGGACCGGTCATGATCATATGGTTCTTGACGCTTGCCGTACTCGGCGTTTTTCATATCGCACGCAACCCTGGCATATTGCGAGGCGCATCGCCGTCTTACGCGTTGAGCTTCGTTGCGCACGCACCCGGTACGGCGTTCGTCGTCCTCGGCTCCGTTTTCCTCGCGTTGACGGGAGGCGAAGCGCTCTATGCGGACATGGGGCACTTCGGCAAGACGCCTATCCGGCTCGCGTGGCTGCTGCTCGTCCTGCCAAGTCTCATTCTCAACTACTTCGGCCAGGCCGCGCTCGTACTCTCGACGCCTTCGGCGCTCACGCAGCCATTCTTTTCTCAGGCACCGGGTTGGGCTCTGCTTCCGCTGGTGTTGCTGGCAACGGCGGCAACGATCATCGCGTCGCAGGCCGTCATTTCCGGCGCGTTTTCCATGACGAAGCAGGCAGTCCAGCTGGGCTTGCTGCCCCGCATTCCTGTCGTACACACTTCGACGCACGAAGTGGGTCAGGTCTACGTGCCATTCATCAACGTATCGCTCTATGCCGCCGTCGTATTCCTCGTCGTGTTCTTCCGGTCTTCCGATAATCTCGCGGCCGCTTATGGCATTGCCGTCGCTTCGACGATGCTGCTGACGACGCTGCTCATGTATTTCATCACCCACTGCCTGTGGAACTGGAAACCGCTCGCAACGGCGGCTGTGATCGGCCCGCTGGCCGTTGTGGATGCGATATTCGTCGCGAGCAATGCGGGCAAGATCCTCGATGGCGGATGGTTTCCTCTGCTGGCGGGCGCCGTGCTGTTCACCATCATGACAACATGGCATCGCGGGCGGGAAATGGTCGTCGAGCGCGTGAAAAGCGACAACCTGCCGCTGCCGTCATTCATTCGTTCGTTGTGTGATGGATCGCACCCGCCTCCCCGCGTGGGCGGAACGGCTGTGTTTCCCGGCGGCGTGCCCGGCATGACGCCGAGCGCGTTCATGCACAATCTCAAGCATAACGGCGTGATGCACGAGACCAATATCTTTTTGGCCGGCACGACAGAAAACGTTCCGCACGTACCCGAAAGCGAGAAAGTCTCGGTTAGCGATCTTGGGCACGGATGCTACGCCGTCGCGGCGCGCCATGGTTTCATGGAAATGCCCAACGTCCCGGCACTCCTGCTGCTCGTGCAGAAGCAGATACCCTCATGGCAGTATGAACCGGCGGCAACATCGTTCTTCCTGGCCCGCGACACGATCCTCGCCACCGCACAGAGCAAAGGCATGTCGTTATGGCGCGAGAAGCTTTTCGCGTTCATGGCGCGCAACGCGGCGCAAGCGGCCGAGTATTACAGCCTGCCCGCGAACCGGGTTGTCGAGATGGGTGGACAGATCAATCTCTAAGGCACCCAATACGGCGTATCACTGGAGAAAAACAACGCATGGCGAATGATGACCCGACCATAATAATTCCCAGGCGAACGCCGGAATCCGCGGCCATGACCGCAAACCTCAGACGCGCGATGGCGATCACCACCACGATGAACCGGTTGACCTTCAACGATGCCGATGAAGTCCGGGCCTTGTTCAGCGAACTCATTGGCAAGAAGGTCGACGACAGCGTTCTACTGATTCCGCCGTTCTACACGACCGGTGGGGTCGATATCCGC